>JBILTR010000001.1:0-713356 GCA_044371425.1 Pirellulaceae bacterium
GAATTCGAAACCCTGGGGGCCGCAAAAAGGCTCACTTGGGCCTGGAAGGAAGACTACAACAGCTGCCGTCCACACAGCAGCTTGGCCTATCGGACCCCAGCGGCTTTCGCAGCCGCGTGTGTTGCTTTGGGCTTCCCCACGGTTGGTAGACAGTGAGTCACCTTATGTCATGATATGCGACAGGAGACTGACTCATGAAGCAACGACGCATTTTCAGCCGTGAATACAAGCTGGCAGCGGTCAAAAAGATCGTGGAACAGGGGCTCTCGGCGACTGAAGTCGCTCGGGATCTTGGGATTCGCAGCACCTTGCTGCACAACTGGAAGCGTGTCTTCCAAGTCGATGGAACGCTTCAACAGGAAACCCAAGGTTCAGCCACTGTCGACGCTGAACTGAAGCGTCTCAGAGAGGAGAACCGTCAGCTCAAAATGGAGCGGGACATTTTAAAAAAAGCGACGGCCTTCTTCGCCAAAGAAAGCAGCTGAGAATCCGGTTCATTCAGGAGCATCGCTCGGTCTGGCCTGTCGAAACGCAGTGCCGCGTCCTCAGGGTGACGCGGGCTGCCTTCTACAAGTCGCTCAAGCGAAGCGAACCTAAGACCGGTAGTCAGCAAAGAAGCATTGTGGCTGAAATCCGTCGCATCCACGCAATACCCAGGCTCAGCACCTACGGCAGCCCGCGGGTGCACAAAGAGTTGGTCAAATTCGGTTGGAAGTGTTGTGAAAACACGGTCGCAAAACTGATGAGAAAGGTCAGAATCCGAGCGGCCACAGCGATGAAGTTCAAGCCAATGACTACCGACTCAAAGCACGCCGATCCAATTGCACCCAACCGTTTGGAACAGGATTTTACTGCGAAAAAACCAAATCGTGTGTGGTTGACCGATTTCACCTACATCCCGATCAGAGAGGGATTCACTTACCTTTGCACCATACAAGACCTCTTCTCCAGAAGGATCGTCGGTTGGTCAACAAGTCGCAAAGTAGACAGTGCCCTGGCGATTCAAGCACTCAACCAGGCGATTGCGCTGCGCCAACCCGCTGCTGGTCTAATCGTTCACAGCGATCGAGGTTCCCAGTTCGCCAGTCAGGCCTATCGCGGTCGATTGTCGAGCAATCGATTCCTGCAGAGCATGAGCCGCAAGGGCAACTGCTACGACAACGCACCGATGGAGAGTTTTTTCAAGAGTTTCAAGTCGGAGGAGGTGTACCGGAAAACCTACCAGACCCATGAAGAAGCGACCCGCGCGGTGGCCGACTACATCGACCGTTTTTACAACCGACAACGGTTGCATTCCGCGTTGGGATATTTCAGTCCGAATGAGTACGAGCGACGAGTCGCAAGGAATAGAACCGTTGTCTGAAATCCGCCTTCGTCGGAGCCATTCGTCGGTCGCTCACCTCGGCGCAGCGAAGCGGAGCGCATGGCGACCATGAATGGTGACAGAGAAGGCGAAGATTTCATCAGCCGCCTTTGTTGGTGAATTCCGAGAGAGCACCTGCAGCAAGGCAAAAATTAACCGATCCCCAAAACCGATTCACTGTCAACTTTTTGTGGGGAATTCCACTTCCGCTTCGGCTGCGCCTACGCTCCAGCACCACACGCGTGTGCCACCGACCTCACCCGTTACCCAATTGTTACCTTCATAGCGAGTGGTACAGAAAATTCGAGCCGGTCACAGGGTCGGGCGGCGGAGATCCGGCGACCATTCAGGCAATCATCGCAGAGCAGGTCGCGCAAAGCGACTACCAGGGAGAGGTGCGGTTGGTTCGATACTTGGCGACGCCCGTGCCGCAATCGGGAAGAAGCAACGTGCCTTCCGCCATCGCAGCGGCAGTATCGATCGTAGGACTTGGGATGGCGTTGGTGCCCCGGTTCTTTACGTACGATCTTTCGTTGCCTCCCGACCTCTATCCAGAAATCGGCGGTTTGCTGATGGCGATCGCTGGCCTTTTGTGGCTGCTTGCGGTCATCCAGGGGAATACATCCCACGGCGTATCCCGGCGGTGGGGTAGGCGAATCGCTTTCGGGCTGATTGCCCTTGGAACCTGGTTCGGTTGGTTAGGTATTTCAGGGAGCGAATCGCGAAGGTTGGCCAAAGTGCGCAAGGCCGACTTGCTGGAGAATATGAAACGGGCGAAAGAAGTATTGGACTCCGGCAAACCGCTGATACGACCATCACCCTCGGAAGTCAGAAAGAGGGCGGATTGAAACGAACTCCCTGGGAATGGCGTGCGCAATGCTCCAATCGAGTCATCCCCGGTCTGATTCGCCGATCCATCGATCGGTCGTCGGTTCATCGCGTGGGATCCACACAGGTTGGAGGGAGCAGGCGCGAGAAGCGACGGGAAAGCATGGAACAGTGGGACATTCAGAGGACGTCTCCGAGTATGCGATCCTCTTTGTGGGGTGCTTAGGCAGCCGAATGGTCCACCAGTGGGTGTCAGTCGCTATGAGAAATGAAGAAAAAGGAATCCACACATGGAGACGGGAAAAGAGATTCGAATCGTCATCGGCAACCTGGGGCTGGCGATTGGAGCTTTCGGCGCCCTCTGGATGCTGTTTCATTTCTTTGCGGGAATGGCTAGGCGAGGAAAGATCCTTGCTATCTTCGAGCCGGATCCGTCTAGGCGAGTCCAGCGCCGTATCGCTCTTGCATCCAGTGCAGTGCTTTGGTTCGTAGCAGCTTTCTCCGCAATGGAAGAAGATTGGCGTATGGCTCTATTCGCGCTGGTAATGTCGGTCTTCGGCACGCTTCCAGCGATCGGTGATAATCATCTCTGCGAAAATGGGCTCTGGCTGGAGTGGATGCTGATCCCTTGGAAGAAGCTCAAATCCTATCAGTGGCTAGAAGATCGCAAGCTCCAACTGAAGATCTCCGGTCAAAGACGCGGGGTCGAGTTGCTCGTTGTTGGAGACGATCGCGATTTGGTCGATCGGTTGTTGCGAGAGAACCTCTGCCAAAATTCGTCAGGGGCTTCTTGAGCGAGATTCTGGGATCCGGCGACCTTGCCTTGCTGGCAGCACGCAGGTGCCGTGGAGCACTCCATCATGGAAGCGACGCGGACAGCCAGAGCGACCCAGTGTCGATCGGCACTTGGGACTCGCTGCTAGCGACTCAGGATCGTTTCCATCGAATCGCTTTTGGGAAGAACATGCCCGTTCGACTTTGGTAGTCGAGATAGGGCACGCCAAATCGTTCCGCCAAGTGGATTTCCTCGCGGCCAGCCCGGAGCCCAAGCAGGATCGATAGGATGGTCGAACCGACTGCGATCGGCCACTGATCGGCCATCAGCGAGATACCAGCCAGCAGCAGGAAGGTGGCGCTGTAGTAGGGATGACGCACCCATCGGTAAGGGCCATCGGTGACCAGTTGGCTGTTGGCATGGGGGTGATCCGAATTAGCCCAGGATTTTCCGAGAGCCTTCAGCGACTGGTGGAAGAGGCGGAGTCCGACGAGGACCACCGGGATACCCACCCCCCGCCAAACACTGGAAAGCCCGATGCGCCAGGGAGCCATCCACTGCGGGACGATGACCACGCCAACCACCAAGCCACCTAAGCCCGCTGCGATCCATGCCAGCAGCCACCTTGTTCTTCGATCGGACGGTGGTTCGCTCGATTCGAGTTCCCGCTGCAGCCGCGATTGCACGGCAGGCGAGCGAAGGACTGCGGACATCACAGCCGCGGCCAGGGCCGATAGCGCTATCGCCACGCGGAATGCAGTTTCAAGCGTCATGGTCGACGTGGTTTCGTTAGGGTGGTGTGGTGCTTGGCGCCTCGGGGTCGAAGGATTCTCGAGAAACCGCGAAGTCGATGGATGCGATTTCGATGGCACAACACAGCGAGCGTCGATGATAAACTCAAAGGCAAAACAGCGCTGGCTGAGCTGACCGCATCATCCAAGGGGCAGGAAATCATGGTGGAAGAAAACAGAAAGCCGGTCAAGCAAGGGGATCGACTCATCTCGATCGATGCCTTGCGCGGTTTTGACATGTTCTGGATCATCGGTGGCGATGCGCTGGCGATCAAGCTACTGTCGCAAAGCAACTGGGAGCATGCAGGGCGGCTCAAGGAGCAGTTCGAGCATGTGGCCTGGGAGGGATTCCGCTTTTATGATTTGATCTTTCCGCTTTTTCTCTTCCTGCTTGGGTGCGTCATCCCGTTCTCTCTGGAGAAGTTTCATGGCAACCCCACTCAGGCCGTGGGAAGGGTTCTCAAACGGACTGGGATGCTGCTGATCCTTGCTCTGCTCTACAACGATATCCTCCAATTCCAATTTTCGACGATGCGCTATGCGGGGGTGCTGCAGCGATTGGCGATCTGTTACGGGATCTGCAGCCTGCTCTATCTGTTCGTCCCTTTGCGCGGTCGCGTCCTGGCGGCGGTGGCGATCCTACTAGGTTACTGGGCCATGATGGTCTGGGTCCCGGTGCCGGGAGGAGTGGCTGGCGATCTTTCGCCAGCGGGGAATCTATCGGGCTATATCGACCGCACCTACCTGCCCGGCCGGATCCTCAAGGACTATTACGGATTCGGAGACAACGAAGGGATTCTCTCCACCATCCCGGCGATCGTCACGGGGCTGCTAGGGGTTTTTGCAGGCGAGTGGCTTCGCAGTCAGCGTGGTCCTGCAGAAAAGTGTTTTGGGCTGGCGGCGGCGGGTGGGGTGTTGCTAGTGGTGGGGACGATCTGGGGTCAGTTTTTTCCGGTGATCAAGAATCTCTGGACCAGCTCTTTTGTGCTGGTGGCCGGTGGCTACAGCCTGCTGCTTTTGTCGCTGTTCTACGCGCTGTTGGACTGGATGCAGTGGCGCTGGTGGGCGTGGTTTTGGGTGGTGATTGGTTCCAATGCCATCCTGATCTACATGATTCGAGAAATCATCGACTTCACCAAGATCTCGAAGTACTTTCTGGGAGGCATTGCCAGTTGGTCGGGCCCCTGGCAAGGAGTAGTGATTCAGGCAGGCAGTCTTGCCGCGATGTGGCTGCTCCTTTATTGGCTCTATCGCCGGAAAATTTTTCTGAGGGCTTAAGATCGATCTATCGACAGTCTGGCTCCCAGCGCCAAGTCATGAAGGTCGGTCGTGAAGTGTTGCGGCAGTGAGTTCCAGTCGCTGAATCTGAAGGCATCTTCCTGACTGCGGATCGAGATCGACCAGAGTGGTTGAGCAGCGGAGATCTTCGGTAGCGATTTCGAGCGTCGAGGGATCGAAGGAGAAGCTGGCGGCCAGGACGCGTTCGATCGATCTGCCCAGGATGCTTTCGTAGGCACCCGTCATGCCGACATCGCACTGAAAGCCAGTTCCCTTGGGGAGAATCTGCAGGTCGGCGGTGGGAACATGGGTGTGGGTGCCAAGGACGGCGGAGACATCGCCATCCAGGAACCGCGCGATCGACTGTTTCTCGCTGGTCGCCTCTGCATGGCAGTCGATCAATCGAAGCGGCGAGATCGAAGCCACCTCCTGGAGGACGCGCCTGGCGGCATGCAGAGGGCAATCGACCGGTCGCATGTAGAGTCGGCCCAGGAGGCTGAAGACGATCAGTGGGTGGCCGAAAGGGGTGGGGACTTGGCACCAGGTGAGCCCCGGCGCTTCGGGTGGGAAGTTGGCGGGTTTGACGATATTGGTCGCCTGCTGAAGCAGTGGGATCAATTCGCGTTTGCGATAGATGTGATCTCCCATGGTGATCGCATCGGCACCTGCAGCGATCAGCTTCTTGTACTGTGCGACGCGCAGTCCCGTCCCATCGGCGGCATTTTCGGCGTTGGCGACCACTAGGTGGCAAGAGGCGGTTTGCTTGAGCCAGGGGATGGCTTGGGAAGCGATCTGCATCCCAGGGACTCCGACGATATCCCCTAGGAGCGCAACGCGCAGGGTTCCTTCATGAAGAGCTAGCATGCTAGAACTGCCTGCCGATGCGAAGGTAGGGAGCGGAAACGACGCGAGGAGGTGCTGGTTGCACAGCGACCTCCTCGCGAGAGTGAATTCTCGGTTCTGGGTTGGATGTTAGCGGCGGTCGCGTCCACCGCCTCCACCGCCGCCGCGACGATCTCGCCCGCCGCCACCACCGCCACCTCGGCGATCGCGTCCACCGCCACCACCGCTACGGGGTGGACGGTCAGAGTATCCGCCTCCCTCGCGGGGTGGTCGGTCGCCGAAATCGCGTCGGCCTTCGCCACCTTCCTCTTCGGGCGGTTCATCCCCTTCGGTGCGGTTGGCGAACTCGTCTTCGATCCCCAGTTCCTCCAGGGCGCGTCGTCGGCTGAGCCGGACGCGGTCATGATCGTCGATATCGATCACCAGAACCTGCATCGAATCGCCAACTTTGCAGATGCTGTTGACATTGGAGACGTAGCCGTTGGTCAGTTCGCTGACATGGACCAGGCCGTCGCGTCCAGGGATGACTTCGACAAAGGCGCCGAAATCACGGATGCTGGTGACAACCCCTTCGTAGATCTTGCCGATCTGAACGGTGGCGGTGCATGCCTCGACCCGCGACATGGCGGACTTCGCCTTATCGAGGTCCGCTGCGGCGACGGTGACGGTTCCATCATCTTCGACATCGATGGTGGCACCCGTCTGTTCCTGGATCGCTCGGATGTTCTTTCCACCCGGACCGATCAGCGCGCCAATCTTGTCGGGATCGATCTTGGTGCGAAGCAGACGCGGTGCGTAGCGACTGGTTTCGCTTCGAGGCCTGGGGATGCAGGTGAGCATCTTGCGGAGGATCTCGATGCGGGCTTCGCGAGCCTGCTTGAGGGTTCCGCGGATGATCTCTTCGCTGATGCCGTCGATTTTCAGATCGAGCTGGATGCCGGTGATCCCGTTTTGGGTTCCGGCGATCTTGAAGTCCATGTCGCCATAGTGATCTTCGTCACCGATGATGTCGGTCAGGAGCACAAAGCGATCTTCCGGTTGGCGTTGACGCACTAGTCCGATCGAGATCCCCGCGACTGGATTGGTGATGGGAACGCCTGCGGCCATCAGCCCCAAGCAACCACCGCAGACCGACGCCATCGAAGAAGAGCCATTGCTTTCGAGGATGTCGCTGATGACCCGGATGGTGTAAGGGAAATCATCGGGATCCGGCAGCACCGGTTCCAAACTCCGCTCGGCCAACGCACCGTGTCCGATTTCGCGACGTCCTGGGCCGCGGATCGGGCGGCACTCGCCGACCGAGAAGGAGGGGAAGTTGTAGTCGAGCATGAACTTCTTGCTGTATTCTTCCAGCAGTCCATCGACTCGCTGTTCATCGCGTCCCGTGCCGAGCGCCACGGTGATCAGCGCCTGGGTTTCACCCCGTTGAAAGAGAGCCGATCCATGGACGCGAGGGAGGATATCGGCCTGGCAGGTGATCGGACGCAGCGAGGTATGGTCTCGACCATCGGGGCGGGTCCCCGAGAGGATCAGATCACGCACCACCACTTCCTGCAGTTCGCCGAGGACTCGATCGAGCGCGGCTGGGCAGGCCGCATCAGCACCCGCCGACTCACCCGTCAGCTCGGCATGAGCTGCTGCTTTGACCTGTTTCTTGGCATCGGCGCGATCCTGCTTTCCGACCACTTGGTTGGCCGATCGCAGTCGATCGTAGTAAGCTGCCTTGACGCGGGCATAGAGAGCCGAATCGTCGATGGCATTGAAAGGCTTCTTGACGGGCTGGATCTTCTGCAGGAACTCCTGCTGAAGGGCCAGAATCTCGCGGATGGTCGATTGAGCAAACTGGATCGCTTCCAGCATCTCCTGCTCGGGCATCTCCTGAGCAAAACCTTCGATCATGACAACCTCTCGGGGGTTCCCCGAGACGATCAGATCCAGTTCGCTTTCTTCCAACTGAGCCTGAGTTGGGAAAGCGATCCATTGGCCTTCGACCCGGCCCACCCGGACCGATGCGATCGGACCCTGGAAGGGGAGTGGACTGACCAAGAGCGCCACCGCGGCGCCGTTCATGGCCAGCACATCCGCATCGTTCTGGAGGTCGCTGCTGAGGACCATGGCTTGGATCTGCACCTCGTCGATGTATCCCTTGGGGAACAAGGGGCGAATCGGGCGATCCATCAATCGGCTGGTGAGCGTTTCTTTGGTGGTGGGTCGGCCTTCTCGCTTGAGAAAGCCACCTGGGAACTTGCCACCCGCGGCAAGTCTTTCTCGGTAATCACAGGTTAAAGGGAAAAAATCGGTCCCGGGTCGGCTGGGGCCACTGGCCACGGCGCAAAGGACGGTGGTCTCGGCATACTGCACCAAGACGGTGGCGGCTGCCTGCTTGCCTAATTCCCCCGACTCGAACGACAGGGTGGAGGCGCCAATCTGCTTTTCAACTCGAATCTTCATCGCTTCTCTCTTCTCTTTTTCTTTTGCGATTCTTCAGCAGGGCAAAGGCAACCATCGGGCCATTGCCCCCCGATCCAGCTCGGACGTCTGGCCACATCCTCCTGCGACACGCCGTCGCCGGTGCCAGAACGATTCCGCGCCAACTGGTTGGCCCCCTCGCAACGGCTCACGAAAAGTCCCTGCGAAGGAAGCGCAGCCTGCGATTGCGGCCCGCCACTTCCGCGTTCCCCGACGACGGCTCCCTGGGAGTTCGACGGAATCGGTGGTAAGAGGCAAAAAGGCCGAATCAGCGGCTGATGCGGACAGCTCCTCCCGATACGATGGAAGGATGGACCGAATCAGCCAACGGCATTGCCTGATTGGGGCAAGGCCGAGCGGAAAGCAAGAAGCCCTCGTGTCTGCGACCTTGGAAAGCAACCCAGCTTTCCAAAGCAGAACACGAACGCTCTTTCGAAGAAACGTTTCTCTGAAACGATGCCGGAATCGTTACTTCCGGATGCCCAACTGACTGATGATGTCCAAGTACCGCTGCGGTTCATGATGGCGGACATAATCCAACAGCCGTCGACGACGGCTCACCATCTGCAACAAACCACGACGACTTGCATAGTCCTTCGTATTGGAACGCATGTGTTCCGTCAGATTGTTGATCCGCTCGGTGAGCAACGCAATCTGCACCTGAGGAGACCCATTGTCTCCTTCATGGGTCGCATACTGCTTCACGAGTTCACTTTTCCGCTCGTTGCTCACTACCATGATCGACCAACCACCTTCTGCTCAAAACATTTCTTCCACTTGCTTCACGGGTCGAATTGTAAACATTCCCGCCTCCCTGGCAACGGCAAAAACCGGAAGGCTCGATCCAAGATATCCATTCCTTTGGGGGGTTCTGGTGCGTCGCATGGGAGGCTCATGATACCGGGAGACACATGATACACTGACGCCGCAGCGGAATTTGGATCCGGGTTAGGGAGGTGACGGATGCGAGCGGGACGAGGCGAGGGGGCGGAGCCGGATGAGCGGGAGATCCGCGGGGAGATCCTGAGGCAGCTGATGGAACTGGGGAGGGGATCGAGCATCTGTCCTTCGGAGGCGGCTCGGGAGCTTTTTCCTCGGTGGCGGGAGAAGATGGAGTTGATCCGTTCGGTGGTTGCGCAGATGGTGATCGACGGGGAGTTGGAGGCGACGCAGCGCGGGGAGTTGGTGGACGTGGAGACGGCCAAGGGACCGATACGATTGCGGTTGCCCGGGCCGGCGGCCGGCACTCAGTGATCGCGAGCGGACGGTGCTGGGTGGTAGGGATCACGGAAGGCCGAAGTCAGCAGGGGCTGGAAAGGAGATCGTGCAGGTGGGGCGCGCCGAGGATTTGGCTTTGATGGAGTCGATGGTGGAGAACGTCTCTTTGCGTCGCCACATGCTGGCGGTGGAGCAGGCGATGCGGTTTTACGCGACGAAGCTGGGGGAGGATGTCGAGCGATGGGGGCAGGTCGGTTTGCTACATGACTTCGACTACGAGCGTTGGCCGACGGCTCCCGATCACCCGCTGCAAGGCAGTGGGATTCTGCGCGATCGGGGCTATCCGGAGGAGGTGATCTACGCGATCCTGTCGCATGCCGATTATCTTGCCGATCGCTATCCGCGACGGTCGCTCTTGGACCGCGGCCTCTACGCCTGCGATGAACTGTGCGGGTTCCTGGTTGCCTGCGCCTGGGTGCGCCCGGAACGGCTGGAGGGGATGCAGGTGGCGGGTGTGCTGAAGAAAATGAAGACCAAAGGATTCGCTGCAGCGGTCAATCGCGACGATATCGTGCGAGGTGCGGAGGAGTTCGGGGTGGAGCTCGAAGAGCACATCGCCAACTGCATCGATTCGCTCCGGCCAATCGCCGGCGCACTGGGCCTAGGGCCCTCTCCCTCCGCTTGATCCTATTCGGAACGATTAGCGATCTACGTTCGCTTGAACATGCGGTCGATCTGGTCGCAGGAAAAGACCAGCGCCGTCGGGCGTCCATGGGGGCAGTGGTGGGTGTCTTGGTAGGCGTGCTGCTGAGCCAGCAGATCGGAGATCTCTTCATCGGTCAGCGGGTCGCCTGCCTTGATGGCCGCTTTGCATGCCCATTGATGCAGCATGGCATCCAGCAGGTCGCGAGCCAACGGAGCTCGCCCGCCCGCCACCAGCGGCTCGAGAGCCAGCCGCAACGCCTCGGCCGGACTGACGCGGGTCAGCATCGCTGGGTAAGCCGAAACCAGCACCGTCTGGCTCCCGATCGACTCGATCTCCAGTCCCACCTCAGCCAGCACTTCCTTCGACTCACACGCCAGTGTCGCTTCGGCCGCCGTGAGGGTGACGGGAAGAGGGACTAGCAGTTTTTGTCGATCGAGTCGCCCGGAGTCGACACGCGAGCGGAGTTGCTGGTAGAGGATCCGTTCGTGCAAGGCATGCTGATCGATCACGATCATGCCTCGTTCATCCTGGGTGACGATGTAGCGCTGATGGATTTGAAAGCCCCGAGGCCGCACCCTGGGCGCTAACCGCGATGCATCAGGCTCCCCGGCCACCCCATCGGGGCTCCACGGAATCGCATTTTCCGGAAGTGGTGCTAGAGGAGCAGCCAGAGGACGCGTGCTCTGGACGCCTGGCGCTGCGTGATCTGTCGCTGAGGAGGTGTGGGCCGGATGCATCGGGGAGAACGGGTCGGGGAATGGGCGGAATGGCGGGGCGGGGGATCCAATCGCTGCAGAGCTGGAGGGCCATGCGGGGCTGGAGGGAAAGGTTGAGCCAGACCAGGAGCCTGGGGATGCGGGACCCGCAGGGAGATGGGCTTGGGTGCCGGAGGCGGCTGGGAAGGAGCCTGTCTGCGGTGAAGCTGCGGGGTGAGGCCAGAGCGCCGATCGCGCGTCGGGTGTGGATGCCGCCTGGCCGCTCGAAGACGCCACCGAACCCCCTGCACTTCCCATCAGGTCGCTCGATGACTCCTCGGCGGCGCTCCCTCGAGCGGTCAGATCGGAGCTGAGGAACTTTTGCCGAATGGCATGAAGCAATTGGCTGTAGAGTTTGCCTCCATCGAGAAACCGCACCTCGGCCTTCGTCGGATGGACATTGACGTCGACTTCGGTGGCGGGCATCTGAAGTCTCAGGAAGCAGCACGGGAAGCGGCCGACCATCAGCAGCCCACGATACGCTTCGCTCAAGGCATGCTGCAGGGATCGGTCGCGGATGGGGCGGCCGTTGAGGAACAGGTACTGCAGGCGGTTGTTGCTGCGGGAGACGCTGGGATCGCAGACATAGCCTCGCCAGTGAAACTCTCCTTCCTGATGGTCGATCGGGATCAGGCTGTCGGCGACTTCATCGCCAAAAAAGACCCGAATCCGTTCGGACCAGCGTTGGGACTGGGGGAGATCGAAGAGGTTTCTTCCCGAGGAGACCAGTCGCCAGTGGATCGTTGGGTAGGCGAGCGCCATGCGGGTGAAGGCTTCGGTGATATGGCTGGTTTCGGTTGCGCTGCTCTTGAGAAACTTCCTTCGCACCGGCGTATTGAAGAACAGATGCCGCACTTCCATCGTCGTCCCCACCGGCGCAGCGCAGGGGCGGATCGGTTCGCACTCCCCGCCTCGAACAGTCAGTTCGGATCCTTCCGTCTGTTCGGCCGTGCGGCTGCGAATCACTAGGTGGCTGATTTCGGCGATCGACGCCAGCGCCTCCCCGCGAAACCCCAGCGTGCGGACATCGAACAGGTCATCGGCCGACTGCAATTTGCTGGTGGCGTGGGGAGCGATCGCCAGCGGCAGCTGGTCGGTGGCGATACCACAACCATCGTCGGTGATCCGAATCAGTTCCAGCCCCCCCTGCTCCAGCGTCAATTCAATCCGTGTCGCCCCGGCATCGATGCAGTTTTCCAGAAGCTCCTTGACAACACTGGCGGGTCTTTCGATCACCTCGCCGGCCGCGATCTTGTTGATCAGGCTGTGTGGCAGCCGCTGGATGGTGGGCATGAAGCAGTTCTCGGGTGGACTCGATCGGTCAGGAGCCTCGCTAGGTGAGGAACAAGGAATTGTCGCCCGATCGTCGCGGGAGGCAACCCATCGGCCCCCGCATCAGTCGTTTGGATCCTCTGGGTCCAGAGCGCTGTCCTGGATGGGCGTTCCGTCGGTGGAGCCTTCCTGACGGTAGCGATCGAGCTTTCGATAGAGCGTCCGGGCTCCAATCCCGAGGACGCGAGCCGCTTCTTCGCGGTTGTCGTTAGTCCGTTTGAGCGTCTCGAGGATGGCCCATCGTTCGATGGTGTCCAGGGGCTGTCCGATGAGCGATTCGGGGCCTTCCTGGGGTAGTTGGGATGGGGGCGAGGGAATCGCTGGCATTTCACCCGATTGGGCGCCCAGTTCGATCAGCTCGGGGGGCAGGTCGTCGGTATCCAGCAGGCTGTCGGCATCGAGCACCACCATTGTCTCGACGAAATTCCTCAACTGACGGATGTTGCCGGGCCACGGGTAGGCATAGAACAGTCGAGTGACCGCCTGAGAGAAGGAACCAGCTGGTTTGCCATGGCGTCGCACGAACATTTTGCGGAAATGTTCCATCAATGGAATGATGTCATCGCGGCGTTCCCGCAGCGGTGGGAGGTGGACGGTGACCACTTTGAGCCGATAGAAGAGGTCGTTTCGGAATTGGCCGGAGGCGATCATCTCTTCCAGGGGCCGATTGGTGGCCGAGAGCAGTCGAACGTTGACCTTGACCGACTTGTTGTCGCCGACTCGCGTGATCTTCTGCTCCTCCAGGACGCGGAGCAGTTTGATCTGGGTGCTCATTGGCATGTCGCCGACCTCATCGAGGAACAGCGTCCCACCGTTGGCATACTCGAAGGCCCCTTCGCGATCATGGATGGCATCGGTGTAGGCGCCTCGGACGTGCCCGAACAGCTCGCTTTCGACAAGGTTCTCCGAGACGGCTCGGACATTCAGGGCGACCAGGCGCTTGGCCTTGCGTGGCGAATTCTGGTGGATGGCTCGAGCGATCAATTCTTTTCCAGTGCCGCTCTCGCCGGTGATCAGCACGGTGGCATCGGTCGGAGCGATACGTTTGATCCGGTCGATCACCGTCTGCATGCTCTGGCTTTGGAAGATGATTCCTTCGTAGCCGAATTTCTCATCCAGCCGCTGGCGCAGTTCTGTGTTGGTCTGTTTCAGCCGCACCGCCTCGATCGCCTTGGCCACCACCGCGCGCAGGCGATTGGGTGTGATCGGCTTTTCGAGAAAAGTAAAAGCCCCCTGCTGCATCGCCTCCACCGCCTTGGGCACGGTGGCATGTCCTGTGACCATGATGACTTCGCATTCAGGGAGCAGCCTTCGGCAGTGGTCGAGCATCTGCATGCCGTCGACATCGTTCATCACCAGGTCGGTGATCAGAATATCGTAGGCGTTCTGATCGAGTCGCTGCCGGCCTTCCGGTCCGCTGGTGGCCACCGTGCAGCGATACCCCACTCGTTCCAGGCTCTCGGTCATCGCGCGGGCGTGGGCTGGGTCGTTGTCGACGATCAGCAGGGAATAGTTTTTTGCATCTGCCAGATCGGACGAGCTGGATTTGTCCCCGTCGCTCATCGATTGCCTCCCAGTGCCAAGCGATTCCATACCGGACGATAGTTTGCAGGGGGTCTCCGATCGGTCCGTCGCTCTGGAACGAGGGGTCGCGTGATCAGATCCTCCAATAGTTGTTATGATAGTCCATCGGGCAGGGAGTCTCCGAGGGGTCGAAGCGGGGGCATCCGCCGGCTGGCCGTCAGCAGGGGTCAGCACCAAAAAAGACTCAGGATGAAAGACGCGAGCATCATGACTACGGTTTGCCGAGGGGTTCGAGGCGCGACCACGGTAGAAGAGAATTCCAAAGAGTCGATACTCAAAGCGACCCGGCAGCTTTTGGCCCTGATGATCCGCCGCAATGAAATCCGATCGGAGGATGTCTGCAGCGCGATCTTCACGCTGACAAAAGATCTGAATGCCGAGTTTCCTGCGCTCGCTGCCAGGCAGATGGGCTGGCTGGAAGTGCCGCTCCTTTGCGGCTACGAACTGGAGGTCCCTGGGTCGTTGCCGCGGTGTGTGCGGATTCTGGTCCATTGGAACACGTCGTTGCCGCAGCATGCCATCCATCACGTCTACATCCATGATGCGATGTCGCTCCGGCCCGACCTCTCCAAATTGCCCCCGGTCGATTGGGAGGAATTGGAGGCGTGGATTGGTGAGCAGATGCAGCCGCGACGCTAGCAGCCTGTCCGATCGATTGAGACATTTTCTGATTGGATACCGAGGCAACGATGCAGTGGATCTGGGAGGTATCGTCCGAACCAACCCGGTGGTATGGCGCTTGGCAGCTGGCGCGCGGCCGATCTCGACTCCCGGACCAAGTGGCAGCTGAGGATCGGAGCTGTTTCGAGGAGATCGATCGATCGGTGCCGGAGGAAGCGCGTGAGGCATGGTGGAGCGACTGGATCGCCGAAGGGGGGACGCGGAGGGCAGCTGAACTCTCCCCGGCTTCCTGGTCCCGCTGGATCCATCCCTCCATCGACTCCCAGTCGCTGATCCAGCGAATCGAACAGCATTGGGATCGAAAGGACCACCAGGCGATCGAGCGACTTTTGGAGTTGCGATCGCGGCCCATCCGGGAGTTCTGGGATGGATATGGTCGTGCTCTGGTGCGGCAGGTGGAACGACAGACCGGTTGCCCCGTGGGGGATCGACCGGTGCAAGTCTGGCTGCTGATGCCCCACACCGGCGGCGGAGGATGGGCTTCGGTGGCGTCCCATTGGACCGGCATCGATCAGCCCCATCTGGCCGATCGGATCGCCTGGGAAGCGATGCTGACCAATTCCGACCCGAAGCTCCCGGAGTTGCTGCGGTTGCTGTGGCTGGGGATTCAACCGTCGCTCTGGCGTCAGGGGGTACCATGCGTGTCCCAATCGCAGCCCCTTCAGGACCCGCGCCGGACCCGTGATTGGCTCCATCTGCTGGCCGCCGCCATGGTGCCTTTGGTGCTTGAGGCGGGCGAAAGATTGGAGCTGTCAGGACCGGCCGGAGAGATGCTGGAGCCGGCCCTGGCGGCTTGGTGGCCCCCGGCATGGGAGGAGCCGTTTCAATCTGGCGATCGATCCAGGGAATGGTCCACCGGTCGACTGGCCGGCCTAGTGCGAAAATTCTGGGACCGACAGGAACCAAGGGGCTGGGTCGCGAGTTGCCATGCGATGCGGGAAGAAGCCCAGCCTGGGTGACGGCCATCTTCCGGGTGGTGACGCTCTAGAGGATGGCGCCGGCTGCCATTTTTTCGGCACGATGATTGCACCCTGGATGATCGACCACCCGGTGGGTGGCTGGACATTGGAAAAGGAGAGCCGGCGGGGTGAAATCCGAGAGGCTCCCAGGTCGGCCAGATACAATGTCGATGGGATTTCGGCGGTGCTGCGGCAGACGCAGCTGGCAGATCGATCGGTCGAACTAAAGCAACAAGGGCTAGCGAGAGAATGTTTATCTACGATCCGGTGTTTTTGCTGATGCTCTCCCCTGCCCTACTGCTGGCATTTTTTGCGCAGTGGCGGGTCAGTCAGTCGTACGCCGAAATGTCGCAGGTACCCGCTGGTGTCAGCGGGGCGCAGGCGGCCAGGCAGCTTTTGGATGCTTCGGGGCTTCACGACGTTCAGGTCGAACAGGTTCCAGGACGGCTGACCGATCATTACGATCCGCGGACAAAAGTTTTGCGGCTGAGTTCGGAAGTCTATCGCGGCACGTCGATGGCCGCAGTTGGCATCGCGGCTCATGAAGCAGGGCATGCCATCCAGGATGCCGATCAATACACCCCGATGGTGATCCGCAATCTGGCCGTCCCTGTCGCCAACGTGGGGTCCAACATCGGTTCCTGGATGATGCTGGGAGGACTGATGCTGATGGGTTCCGCCAACAATGCCCTGGCCAGCAATCTTTTTCTGGCGGGGATTGTCGGTTTCGCAGGGACCGTTTTCTTCCAACTGGTCAATCTGCCGGTGGAGTTCGATGCATCCAACCGCGCCAAGCGGCAGTTGGTGGAACAGGGCATCATCGACCCGCGGCAGATGCGTTCGGTCAGCAAAGTGCTCAACGCCGCAGCCCTCACGTATGTCGCTGCGACACTCCAAGCGATTTTGACGCTGGGCTATTACGTCCTGATGTTTCTGCGATCGCGAGATCGAGCTTCGAATCGCTGAGCCAGATGGCGGGGGTGGGTGCTATTTGACCTCTGTGGCTTTGATGCGGAAGATCGCATAGTGGTCGCCATCTGGGGAGTACCGGTAGCTGCTGGAATCGATTTCAAAGCGGCCCTGCACGGTCACCGGTCGCGTAGCGAAATCGGCGGTTTTGCCCTCCTGCATTTCGACAATGATGCAGTCGTAGATCATCGCACCTGGCCCGAAGCAGCATTCCTGGTTGTCCCGCACCAGAACAAACTGCTTGATTCCCTTCTGCTGAAAAACGGAGGTTGGGAGGATGTAGCCGCGAATGCGCATCGTTTTTTTATTGAGCGACCGGATCGCGTCGGTCAGCATTTCTTCCTTGAATGCCCCCCCCCGTTCGATCTCGAATTTCAGATCGTCAAAGGTGTACTCGCCTCGCTTGCGCGCCGCATCTCGCTGAGCTTTTTCCTCGGCTTCCTTCCGCTGCGCTTCCTTTTGTTCCGCAGGACTCTTTGGGTCCTCTGGTTTTTTCCCCTCCGCTTTCGCCCCGCTGCGCAGCCCCTCGTCACGACTGGGAGCTTCCTTGGTGGGGGATTGCTGAGCTAGCAGGCGGGGGGCGATTGGCGAAAGGTTCGGGGGCAGGGAAGCGATGGCAGCCAGAAGGGCCATGGCGATCGTCGCCGTCGTGGGGCAGCGGCCGAAAACGTCGCGAGGCATACAGGGCTCCTGAGGTGGGTGCGATGGGAGGCTAGGAAGGGGGGATCGGCCAGCGATCGCTGCTTCTCTTCCCTTTCAGGCTAGGACAAAACCGCCAGTCCGGCAAGTTGAATCGGTCAAGGAGTCCGATCAGTCCTCTTCCAGCGGCGGAGGATCGTGCAGATCCAGCTTCAGGGCGGACTGGGCCAGAGGTTGCAGGCGATCCTCCAGCCCCTCCCATCCACTGCGGACCGCCAGTTGAATCTCCACCGCCCAGAGGGGAAGGCCGCCCAGCGAGTCGACGCCGATCTTGGGGAGGTCTTTTCCGGTGCAGAGGAAGCCATCGACCGGGCGCGGGTTGGCATCCCTCGGCTTTGCCTGCTGGATCAGCGACTGCAGGTCGTCGGCGGTGTAGTGGTGGTGGTCGGCAAACCACCTCGGTTCGGTCAGTTCGATCGGCAGCCGCTGGAGCGTCTGGAGAAAACCTTCCGGATTGCCCAGGCCGCAGAAGGGGAGCCAGCGTTGGTGGTCCAGATGGTGGAGAGGAAGTGTTTGACCGGAGGCATTGCGGATGCCGATGGGTGCATGGGCGCTTTCCACCCACGCGGCTTTCGGTGCCCAGCGAAGGACTGTCGTTCGAATTTCCGCCAGACGGCTGGCCGAGACCAGGTCGGTGCGAGTTGCCACAACCACATCGGCTCGACGCAGCGATCGGAGACCTTCCCGCAGCAAGCCTCTTGGAAGCAGGTAGCCGCCTCCGAAGGGATCGAGCGAATCGATGAGGACGATTTCCAGATCGCGGCCGACCTGGCGGTGCTGGAAGGCGTCATCCAGCAGGATCAGTTGGCAGTCGAGTTCTTCGCGGCAGATGCGGATCCCCACGCGCCGGTCGGCATGCTGGACGTGTGGCACATCCGGCAAACGACTCTCCCATTCCCTCGCCTCGTCGTTCCTTCCATCCTCCCCGGCTCGGTACCCTCGGCTGACGATGGCAACGCGGACGCCGCGAGCTCGAAACCAGTGGGCAAGCATCGCGACGGTGGGGGTCTTTCCTGTGCCGCCGGCGGTGAGGTTGCCAACGGAAATCACCGGACAGGGTGCCTTCCAGGAGTTCTTCCAGCCACGGTCGTAGGCGAGGTTTCGCAAGCGCATGGCCAAGGCGTAAGGAAAACTGGCAATCCACAGCAGGCCGCGCAGCAGGCTGGCTAGTAGGCCGTTTGTTTCTCCTCGAAGGATTTTCAGCAATCGATGCATCGTGCCGGTTCCTCGCCCATCCATGGACAGGGCCTACTAGGTCTTCAGCGGTGCGGTTGGCTGGTCAAAGTCGATCGCAGATGGCTTGAGCCATTTCTCGGGTACCAACGGCAGTCGGGTCATTGCGATCTGCCTTTAGATCATAGGTGACGGCTTGACCTTCGGCGATGACCGAGGCGACGGCATGTTCCAGTCGCCGTGCGGCCTCGGCCTCTCCCAGATGTTCCAGCATCAGCATGCCCGAGAGGATCAGAGCGGTCGGATTGACTTTATTGAGCCCCTTGTACTTCGGTGCGCTGCCGTGAGTCGCCTCGAACACAGCGCCTTCAGGACCGATGTTCGCTCCCGGCGCCATCCCCAGCCCGCCGATCAGTCCCGCCCCCAGATCGCTGACGATATCGCCATAGAGGTTGGGCAGCACCAGGACATCATAGAGCTCTGGTTTCTGCGTCAGTTGCATGCACATGTTGTCGACGATCCGTTCCTCAAACTCAATTTCTGGATAGTCTTTGGCTACCTCGGAAGCGGTTTTCAGAAAGAGCCCATCACTGAACTTCATGATGTTGGCCTTGTGGACGGCAGTCACCTTTCTGCGTCGATTCTTCCGAGCGTAGTCGAAGGCGCAGCGGACGATGTTTCGCGTTCCGGTAACGCTGATCGGCTTGATCGAAATGCCGGTTTCCTCCCCCTTGGTCTTGATCTTTTTATCGCTGGGAAGGGCGTTGATGGAATCGATCAGCGCGATGGTCTCCGGTTTGCCTGCCTCGAACTCCACACCGGCATAAAGGTCCTCGGTGTTCTCCCGTACGAGGACCAGATCGACACCGACGTCCTTGAAAAAGGACCGCACGCCCGGATAGAGTTTGCAGGGGCGGATGCAGGCGTAAAGTCCCAGCTCCTGTCGGAGGTAGACGTTGATGCTGCGAAAGCCGGTTCCGACGGGTGTGGTGATCGGTGCTTTCAACGCGCATCGGGTCCTGCGGATGCTGGCCAGCGTGCTGTCCGGGATGGGAGTGCCCAGACGCGCCATCACGTCGACCCCCGCTTCCTGAACATCCCAGTGGATCTTGACTCCCGTCGCATCGATACACCTGCGCGCTGCTTCCGCTAGCTCGGGGCCGGTCCCATCGCCAAGGATCAAAGTGACTTGGTGAGCCATCGAACGGTGTCTCCTAGGGTCTTGTCCAAGAGCAGGCAAAGGAATCGTTCGCTAACCCCTGCAGTCGCTAGGGGAAGCCTAGAGGGACCGGGCCGGGAATCGCCAGCTGGCGTCATGGACGCAGTGGTTCATAGATCCGCAAGTTGGTCGAAAAATAGGCATCGATG
Organism: Pirellulaceae bacterium; assembly: GCA_044371425.1. Taxonomy (GTDB): domain Bacteria; phylum Planctomycetota; class Planctomycetia; order Pirellulales; family Pirellulaceae; genus JBEISR01. The sequence continues at coordinate 19,792 of JBILTR010000001.1, forward strand.
GGGTCGTGATCAAAAACGTATTCGCCAAAGACGGCGACAAAGCGTTTCTCGCGGTCGATCTGAAATCGCCCCATCTTCCCGTCGCTTGCTGCCACCGGCATCGGTTCCCATTTCGCATCGCGAAAGTCGCGGGTTTCCGATCGAGCGACCCATGCCTGAAGCGATTTGGGAGCGGGATCGCAGCCCATCGATAGTTCGATCGAACGAGTCTGCTGGTCCTCGAAGTGCCACTGAAGCTTTGGCAGTGGCGGGCCGCCACATCGGCTGCGATGCAACGCCGCAAGGCTGCCGTCCATGCGCTGGAGATCGCGAATCCCATGGCCCTGATTTGGGGTGTAGAGCAGGTATTTGTCCCCGACCAACTGGTCCCAGTAAAGGGAGCAGGCGTCGACCGGCCAGTACCGATCGTTGGTTCCGAAGATCAGCAGTTTGGGTTGCGAGATGGCATGTCGGAATGCAAATGGGTCGACCATCTGCACCAGCTCTTTCCCCTTGGGGGTGGCGACCAGATCGGGAAGTCCTTTGTCGCTGTAGTCCGCGATCTGCTCGGAGTACTTCCCCCAGGTTCTTTTTTGATGCACCATCTGGGCTTCCATGTTGAGCACATCAATCACCGTCGGAGCCATCGCGTCGATGCGTCGATCTACGGCTGCTACCAGCCACGTCGTCCATCCGCGTTTCGAACTGCCGAAGGCGGTGAAGTGATCGATCTTCCAATGGTGTTGCTGCTGGCAATGCGCTTGCGCGGCATCCATCGCTCGCACCGCTGCCTTGACCATTGGAAACAGAAGGGGCCACGATTGATCCCCAGTCTTGACGTACTGCAGGAAGGTCATCGAGATGATCTGGTCTTCTACCAGGCCATCGAACATCGGCTGAAAAGGAATCTGCTCGGCCACCACCACGGGGCTCCCTGTCGCCTTGGCCAGATTGAGCCATCGCGCTGCGGAAGGTCCAGGTGCCAGATCGACTGGACCTTCTTCAGGCCACTTCGGTTCCCAAACCCCTCCGCTGATATGCAGCATGGCCCGCTCAGCTGCAGGGCCGGTCGAGCCTTCGGGAAGGAAGATCCAGACCACATGCCGCCAGGGGACGCCTCGCCAGGTCTGCGAAACAACATGCAGTCGCGACCACGATACGGAGTCGATCTTTCCCGATTGCTGACAGGTCCAACGGTAGCTGGCATCCTCCGCGGCGACGTAATCGCGGAGAGCAGTCGATGCGAAGGGAACCTGATCCTGGCTGAGCAGTTGCGACCAGGGATTCCCTGCTAGCCACGCCCCTGCCGCTCCCACCATCGCCGTACATGCTTGGCGCCGATCCATCCGATCTCCCCTATGATCTGGTTCCCGTGCGGTTTCGGATCAGTGCCTACTTGGAGCTCAGTTCGATCGTCCCCAGATCGACTGGCTTTCCGGCGACCGTCACCTTGTGAGTCGATTTCTTCGGGTCGGTGTAGCGTCCATTGAGTTTGTCGGGGTCGCCGTAGGCCATGGTCATGGGGTTGATCGATCCCCAAAGAAATGTCAGCACATAGTCCCCATCAGGAGCTCCATCCCCCGACTCATAGGTCGATATCGCAAAGGCACCATCGGCTCCACACAACGCGGTGGAGATCGTTGGATTGCTGGGATCAGCATTGAGTGGTTGCATGGTGACCTGCAGGGCGTTGGCCGGCTGGCCATCCACCTTGACGATCCCTTTGACAGGACGCGCGTCCTTTTCGCCAGCAAACTTGGAAGGTCCACAACCGACTAACGAAGTCAGCAGGATCGCGCACAGGGCGATAAACGACGATCGTGATTGCATCATGAATTCCTCCCGTTGGGCTTGGCTGGGATCTTAGGAGAGGGGAACCCAAAAACGTCCCCTGCCGTCTCTTATTGTATCGGTCGATCGTTGCTTCGTTGCGGATAGATCGAACGCTACCCGCAAATGAAAAAGGGAACTTGCGATCGGCAAGTTCCCTGAGCTTTCTGCCAACATACCTGATCGATCACGCGATCACAGATCGTCGGTGGGAGCCACTTCGGCCTTCTGACGAGTGATGCGGGAAGCCATCGAGAAGGGATCGACTCCCGAACCGACGAACTGCACCGAACCATCGCACATCACGAATTGACTGCCTCCGGCGTGCAGCGAATGGAATCCAGCACCGCGGATGTTGGTGCAATTGATGGCGCATGGCCCTGGAGCAGCTGGGAACGAAGGATTTCGCACCGAACCCCCCAACCAATGCTCGCCATTGAGCGGGTCGCCCCAACCGCCCCCATTGAGCCCATTGAAGGGAGCTGGAATCCCTAAGATTTTACGAATCCCTGAGTAGAAGGTGTTCCCGCCAGTCCGCTCACCCATCAGGAAGGTGTTGGTGGTGCCGTCGAGGATGTCGGCAATTCGGTTGCGCTCCGGCCCCTGGAAGGTGGCCACACGCAGCGCGCCGTGACGGTCTCCACCAGCTCCCCCTTGGTTGGCATATGCCAAGTTCGCGTAAAACCCAAGCACCCCCGTGGTGACGCAATAGTCCGATGGCGCTGCCTTGTAGGTCAGATTCGGTAGACCAGGAAGCGTGCCGGCAGGGATGACCCCGTTGTAAATCCGCTCGGTGGCGGACCCGGGTGCCGACGGACAGGTGAACATCGCCAAAGGGGTCGAGATGATCAAGACGTTCGCTTGGCCGATCGGTCCAAACTGGTCTGCAGGCGTCACGCGCGAGTCGTAGCCGTTGGCCAAGTTGGTCTGCTCCAGAAATGGTAGCAGCGCAGGACCCAAGGGCTGAATGTTGTAGGTGCTCGGCGTCGCCATCCCGATGTAGTAAGCGGCCGGGAACGTCTTGTAAGTCGATTCGTAGTTCATGAACGCCAGACCAATCTGCTTGAGATTGTTCGAGCATTGCATACGGCGAGCCGCTTCTCGCGCTGCCTGGACCGCCGGCAAAAGCAAACCCACTAGGACGCCGATGATGGCGATCACCACCAACAGTTCCACCAGGGTAAATGCACCCCGATTCCGACGTTTCATAATCCTTGCCTCCATTGGTGACCCTTGATGAATACACCCCTCGTCGGGCCAAGCGAGGTGCGAACGAAATCCCGTCTCAGAATAACGGTCCGGTTCTCGCGGGTCAATTTCGACCGTTCAGCGGGGCTAAGGGCGAAATGAAAGCCAGCGTTTTAGTCCGAGACCGAAACCTTGGATGATCCTCCCCCTGGGCGCGTTCGCATCCCGAGGATGCGTTTGGCTAAAAATGTCGTTTCCAACCGCTCCCCGGTAGTCCGAATCACTGGATCTGCTGCAAAGCCTGGCCATTGTCGAGTTGCCAAATCCATAGTTTTCCATCCTGACCGCCCGCCAAGATCCATGGCCCTTCCTCGGCCACCGCCGCAGCATAGAGAGCGTCGGCGGCCCCCCCGAAGGACCGAATTCCCTGCCCGTTGCTCCCTTCGTGCAGGCGGGCCTGTTGGTCGGCCGAGGCGCTGTAGAGCTGCTGCGTCTGTCCTAGGTAGCCCACAGCCGTTACCTCCTTGCCGAATCCTCCGATGGTGCGAAGCTGCTGGCCGCTGGAGGAGTCCCAAATCTTGATCGTGTTGTCGGCACTTGCCGAAGCGAGCGTTTGCCCGTCGTCCTGCCAGGCCAATCCCAAGACATGGTGGGTGTGCCCTTCCATCGTCCTCAGGAACTGCCAGGAGTTGGCATCGAAAAGCCGGATGATCTTGTCGGCTCCACCACTGGCCAGCAGCGTTCCATCGGGTGAGAAGCGAAGGGAGACGACGGTATCGCTGTGGACCTCTGGCATGTCCTTGACGACCGAGCCATCGGCGAGCGAAAGGATCGCGATCTGACCCACGCGGCTTGCCGGGCCCGATCCCACCGCCAGCAACTGACCATTGGGATGGAAATCGAGAGCGGTGACGCGATCGCTGATGGGCGACTCTTGGTGATTGCCGACACTTCGGACCAGTTCCCAGGGCAGGCGCAGATCCCAAAGGGTGGTTCCGCCGGGATGAGCCGCCAGCAACTGTCCGGACTGACTGCAGACGAGCCGCTGGATATCGGTCGGTGCCTGCGCCAGCAGCGCCTCGGGTTTGGCGCGATCGACTCGGATGACCTGCAGAGTCTGGTCGTCGTGCAGCGCGATGGCCGAACGGCCATCGGCCGAGAAGGTGACTTGGCGAATCGGAGCGATCTGGGAACCTGCGGCGGTGGCCTGATCGACCGCCTGCTGGTGCTGAGCCAGGATCTGTTTTTCCTTTTCAATCAGCATCTGCTGAGTCGGAATCGCCTGCTTGGCTCGCTCAATCGCCTCATCGGCGGCTTTGAGCGTCTGGTCCTGCGTGGCAAGCTCCGTCTCCGCCTGCTTTTTGGCAGCTTCCGCCTTGGCGACTTCCTGTTTCTTGGCTTCCAGGTCTTTCATCGCTTGTTCGACAGCCTGCTGCGCGGCGGTCATGGCAGCGGTTGCCGTTTCCATTTCCTTGACCTTTGCAGCGACCATCTCGGCCGCTTTATCGCGCACCGCCTGCTGCTTGGTGCGTGCCTCCGTTTCGGCGGCGACTCCCTTTTCCATCTCGGGGATGCGAGCTGCTAGGCGTTCGATGCGACCGTTTTGCCGCGCCAGCTGTCGCTGGGTTTGGCGGAGCAGACGCTGCGAATTCTGAGTGCCGCGCACTTCCGAGGCCATCTGTCCATCGGCCACTTTCCAGAACTTGATGCTGGCATCGGTGGCCGCCGTGGCGATCAACTGGCCATCTGGAGAGGAGGCAACGGATCGAACGGGAGCCCCGTGGGTCAGGGTGGCCAGCACGTTACCGGTTGGCAGTTCTGCAATCCGCACCGAACCATCTTCCGCCGCCAAGGCGATGCGGGGCGAGGGATAGGGCGCTGCTGCAGGAGACTCCAGCCTCGCGATCGCATTGGCCGCCGCCAGCGGCGCAGCGATCGCCGAAGCGGTGATGCTGCGAACCCCAGCCGCAGGCGCATTGGGATCGGCGGGAGGTGCGATCTCCCATAGGCCGACCGCGCCTGCATCGTCCAAAGTCGCCAGTCGATCGTTATCCAGCAGGATCATCTGCTTCATCGAGCCGCCATCGGGTTTTTCTCCCAAGCGACGTTCGTCGCCCAGGGGCTGAGCGGCGGCGCTGCCATCGTCGGGGATTCCTTCCAGATTCCACCATTCCCATCGACCATCGACCAAACCGACCAGCAGTCGCTGTCCCGACGGGGAGAGCGCCAAATGTCGAACGGCCGCCGATCGCGCGGGAAGAATCGCCAGTCGGGCTTCCCCTTTGCCCAGCACGACACTGTGATCGGCTAGGGCCAGGGCGATGCGGCCGCCATCGGGTGTGGCGGCCAGCGTGGCGGCAGCGCCTTCGATGCGCCAAGGAGAGGTGGCTAGAGGTTCTACCTTGCGCTTCCAGAGTTTGACTTCACGGAATCCTCCCGATGCCAGCCACTGGCCATCCGGGCTGAAGGCGATCGACTGGATCAGATCGAGGTGCGAAGCATCTGGAGCCTGATCTCCGAGTTGCTGTTTGACCGCCGGATCGATCAATGCCTGAGCCCCTTCGGCTCCATGGATTGCAGGCCAGCGATAGATCGTCAGGCGGTTGCCGCGGCCCACCGCGGCATACTGCCCATCGGCAGTGGCAGCAGCGGCGTAGATCGGCTGCAACTGGCCGGGCAATGGCTGCCAATTCCACGATGCGCTCGCCTCGCCGCTTCCAGGATGGGCACCCTCAGCGATCCACTGCTTGAGAAGCTGCACCTCCTCGGCTGTCCATGGCTTGGCGCCAACCGAATTGCCTTCGGGCGGCATGATCGGCTCGATGGCCCCGGTGATCCGATCGACCAGCAGGCTGGTGGTCGCCGCATCGGTGCTGATCGTCGCTCCACTGTCGCCACCTCGCATCAATGCCTGGTGGTTCTCCAAGATCAATCCGCCTTCGGCGGTCTTGGTGTTGTGGCAGGCGACGCAGTGCTTGCGAAGCAGTGGCAAGATCTGTTTGGTGAAATCCACCGGCTCGGCCCCCTGTGCAGCCGTTGCCGCGACGAACATCAGGGAGCAGGCGAGCCACCCGGCCAGCACGCTTTGGAACAACCGTCGGTTGCGATTCATGGGACGTTTCTCGATCGAAATGTTGCTCATCGTTCACTACCAGCCATTGGAGATCGGTCGATTTCCGATTCGCTATTTCACGAAGCAGGGGGTGGAGGGACCACCTTGATTCGCACCGGAGTCGAAGGGAAGAAAACAGTGAATTCGCGGTCGCTCTCATGAGGCTTCAGCTGTTCGATGCGCTGGTCGCAGCCAGCCAACTCCTTCTTGGCGGCCTCGTGATCGGCCGCTCGATTGGGGTCGTCGACAATCGCTTGCCAGTGCATCCTCGCGGCTCGCTCCCGCTCCAGCGCCTGCGGATTGGTCTTCATTTTCACTTTCGATTCGACCTGGAACCAGAAGGTGTAGTCCCCGGGAGGTGTGTCGGCTGCGATCTGGATTTCGGGAGCCGCATCCGCCTTGGCGGCTTCGATGGTCAATTCCCCCAGCCCTGCCTTGGGCGGTAGATTCTGTGGACGAAGCACGCAGTTCTGGTCCCCACCGGGCCGCCTAGCGACCTGGATCGGTATCGCCCATTTGGCACCCTGCACAATCTCCGGAACCGGGTCGGCTCCAGCACGCACCTGCAAAGGATGGAGATCGCGATCGCTGACGGCCAGCCACAAGCTGTCGCACTGCCTCGACTGGATACCACCTCGATCCCCGGTGGCTGGTTGAGCGAGCGTGCCGTAGGCAGTCTGTTTGACGACATCGGTCTCACCGATCCTCGCCGATGCAAGGACCTGCACCGGACCAAGAAAGGCAGGTGCATCCTCTGCCGCGCTGAGGACCAGCTCCCCTTCGTTTTGTTCCGGTGACAGAACGATCTCCGGGCATTGGATTCCAGGTGGCAGCGGATCGATCTTCAGCCGCACCGGACCGCTCCAGCCATCCAGCCGTTGCACCACCACGCGCAGCGACTGGTTGCCTCCGCGCAGTAGATGGACGCCAGCTGGCCTTCCCGTCGCCGCATTGTTGGTGGGAAATGGCCAGTAAGCGATCGCCTCCAGGTTGGGTTTGGCTTCGCGAATCAGACATCGATAGGCCGATCTTGGAGCCCGCCGGCCGGTCTGAAGATCCATCAAGGTCGCGCGGACGGTGCCGTCGGCTGGCAGGTTCAAAAGATGGGCCGGATCGCGAGTACCAAGCGACATCGCCGGGGCCCCCACGGCTCCCAGGTCATCGATCACGGCGATCCGCTCCAGCTTCTCGACTCCCTCCGCCGATCGGTCGACTTTGTCGAGCACCAGCCGAAGATCGGTCCATTGCGCCATGCGATCGGAAAGCACTTCGATCACCAAGGGGCGATTGGCGACGACAGGGAACTCGATTGCATCGCGATCGAAATCTGCTTCGATCGCCCCTTCCACCAGTGCCGGGACCGCTACCGAAAGCGGTTTGGACTCCGGTGTCTCGGCCAGTGCGGTCACGGGGATCGCGGGGTCGAACCAGCGGGCATAACCCAGACTGGAGGCGGAGAAAGCCGCCAGAGATTCGGGAAGGGGTTCCAGCGACTGCCATGGCAACTGCCCCTGGCCATGCAGGATGCAGTACCGCATCTCATCGCCGCCACGATAAAGAAAATCGCGAAGCTCGACGATGTACTGCGTGTCGGCATCCGGCGTCTGCGACCAGCTCCAGGGAGCCCCACCCTGCACGCGGCTGCGAAGAATCTCCCTCCCTGCCGCATCGCGAATGACCACTGCCGGGAGGGCGCGCGTGTGAGTGGGAGGAGCGAAAATCCAGAGCGAACAGAGCTGTCCGGCGGGAGCGGTCAGCTTGAGATAGGACTTCTGAGCTCCTCCGGCCTGAGTGTGCCACCAGACATTGGGAGGCAGCTCCACCGGTGCCTCCGGGGTTCCGCGATCGGCAGGTGCTTCCTGAACGGGTAGTGGTGTGATCAACAGAGGCCGGGGATTGGAGACGCCAAAACGGCCTGCCGCGCGCGCCTCCACCAAACCGATCGGCAGATCGGCGGGAAAAGCAACCTGGAACTGGCCATGCTGAGCGACACGCTGATCGGTCAGAGGCCGTGGGTCGCTGGTCACCAGCGTTGCCTCGATGGCAGCTCGAGAGAAAACCAACCGATCGATCTCTTCGCCCGATGCCGCGTCGGCACGCATGGGGATCGTCGCCCCAGACTGCACCACCATCGGGACCAAGGAACGCAGCTCGATGACAGGAAGTTGGCCTGCAGCTGGACGAGCCAGCAGTAGGGCCAGCGCAAAGACGAAAGCACGCAGGCTCATGGCAACTCAATCGGCGAGGTAGGATCGGTGGGAGGAGCCTCCTCAATGATTGAAGAGGAACTCCTTGCTGTTGAGGATCGCCCAGATGAGGTCTTCCATCGCCTCTTTGGGCTTGTCCTTCTTCTTTTCAAGATAGTCGAGAGCGGTTTTGATTTCCTGCGGATTGGGCTGCCTGGAGAAAGCCCGGAGGTAAAGTTCGTTGATTTTCTGTTCGTTGCCACGGCTGGTATCGCCTGCCATCACCGCCGCCAGTCCCTGGTCGGCCGAGAGTTTCGCCTGGATATCTTTTGAGTTGAGCAGATGGAGGCTCTGGGCCAGATTGGCTCCCTGAGCGCGTTCGCATTCGCAGGCGGTCGACGATTCGGGCCGGCCAAAGACGGTCAGGAAATAGGAGTTGAACTGGGTGTCTGGCAAGCTGACGGCACGCGTCCCGGCCGGCATGCCATCGAAGCCTGTCTTGGTTTGGCAGACCACATCGATGGCGTCCAGCAGCACCTCGGCCGTCATCCGACGCGGATAGAACCGGGCATGACTGGTGGTATCCTTCAGCACCTCGCCTTCGGCCTGAGCGGAAAACTGATAGACCTGGGAATTGCAGATCGATCGAACCAGTTGCTTCAGATCGTAGCCCGAGTCGACTAGGCCCTGCGCGAGCGCATCGAGCAGTTCCGGGTTGGTCGGTGGGTTGGTGGCTCGCATGTCGTCCTCAGGATCGACCAGGCCACGCCCAAAGAAGTGTTTCCAATAGCGGTTGGCGAGCGATTTGGCGAAGAAGGGGTTGCTGGGAGCCACCATCCAGTCGGCCAGCGCAGTGCGTGGGTCGATGGTCGGATCCAGGTCGATCGCCGTCGCTTCCAGACCAGCAGCGTTCAATGGCTTGCCCGTCTTGGGATGCCTCGCCTCAGCCTTGCCGACGCGCGACACAAACATCGGCTCTTGAGGCAACCGGCCCTCCTTGCGTTCGACCGTCGAGAAGAAAGCCGACAACTGGTAGTAATCATCCTGACTCCACTTCTCAAAGGGATGATGATGGCACCGCGCGCACTGGATCCGTTGACCCAGGAACAGCTGCGCTGCATCTTCCACCCGCGACTCGGTGTTGTTCACCTCACGCCACCACACCACGGCCGGATTGGCTTCGACCGCACCGGAGGCAGTCATCAATTGGCGCACCCAGCGATCGTAGGGAATGTTTTCGTACAGGGACTGTCGGATCCACTCATGGAAGGCATAGGAACCGAACTGGGTTTCTACCCCCGCGCGGCGATTGCGCAAGATGGCGCTCCACTTGGACGCAAAGTAGTCGGCGTAATCGCCGCTGGCCAGCAATTGATCGATCCAGCGGGATCGCTTCTGCGGGTCGCTGTCGGCAAGGAACGACTGGGTCTCCGCAACCGTCGGAAGGCGGCCTGCGATATCGAGCGTCACACGGCGGAGGAAAGTGCTGTCATCGCAGGGAGCTGCAGCGGGAATCCCGAGCGACTTGAGTTTGGCAAAGACCGCCAGGTCGATCGGGCTGTTCGCTTCGGGATAGCTTGGGGGCTGATCGGATAGCGGGATGCTGGCGCGAAAGACTCCCACCTTCCCTTGGTACCTGGCCATGATGGCGACATCCCCCGCCAGTTCATGCGTTCGCACGCGTCCCTTGGGATCGACCTCAGCCATGTCGAGGTTGTTTGAATCGTACTGCGCGGTTTGCGTGATGTCTTCGATCAGTCCATCGGAATAGCGCGCGAGGACCGAAAGCTGCTGGGAGCCTTTGCGAAGCATCTTCAGAGCGTTGGGATAGACTTCAATCGCAACCAGTTGCGGCGGGTTGGCGGACCCACGCGGCATCGCCTGTTCGATCCAGCGACGCATCAATCGGTACTCGTGCGAATCGACCTCCATCCGCTGGCCACCACCATGAGGTGATGCGTTGACCGCCTTCATCAACAAAAGGCTACGATCGGGCGCCGAAGGAAACAGCCGACGGCCACGGCCTTCCTTCACCAAATGCTCGTAGTCTTCCCCGGCATCAAAGCCCAGCAGCGACAGCTTGAAGCCGTTCTGCCCCGACAGTTTGCCGTGGCAGCCTCCTCCATTGCACCCGAACTTGGTGAATAACGGCACCACCTGCTGGCCGAAATCGACCGGCTGCAAGGAATCAAAACCAACAACCTCCAGCGGCGCGCTGGCAACAACCGTACCTTTCCAAAGTGCCTCGACGGTCGCCGTTCCGTTGGCCAGCGGCTCGATGACGCCGATGGCATCGACGCGAGCCACCGAGGGAGGTTGCACCTGGTAGGTCAAGCGATGGGTCGCGTCAAACGACTTGCCCGATGGCAACTGACCGACCACCTGCAACTGCCAACGGCTATCGCGTCCACGAAGCTGGTTGGCCACTGGCTGACCGTCCAACTGTCGCTCCAGAAAGCGAAAGCCCGTCCCCTCCAAGATCTCACCCTCTTGCGACAGGCAGGTCGCGACCGAATCGTCTGCCGATACGGCTGGAATCGATCCAATCGCGAATGTCCCAGCGAGGCAAATCAGCAGTCTGGTAAGAGCCATACGGGGTTCCTGGATGCTGGACCCGGCAAACGCTTCCGTTCGTCGAATTCGAAGACGCATGGGGCAACACTCGCGAGTGGGACGGGATCAAGCAGACGGCGGGAGCCCAGCCAGGGAAGTCGATTCCCTGGCCGGATGGTCCCCTTCGATTCTAGTCCAAACGGTTCTGGTCGGCGTTCGGTTGGCAGTATGGAAGGCGGGGGAACGGGGTGGGTGGGAGCTAGCTTGGTGGAGGAATGGGATTTTCTGTCTGGACAGTGCCTTCTGGCGGCCAGTTCCTGCCGATCAAATCAATTCCTGGATGGGACCATGATCGACGAGGAACTGGGGGCGGCCGGTCGGATCGGCCAGGGTGGTCGACGACACATCGACCCCGAGGTTGTGATACAAGGTCGCGATGATTTCTTGCATGTGCACTGGTCGTTCGGTGGCGTACTCTCCAAGCCGATTGGTGGCCCCGATCGCTTGGCCAGCGCGGATTCCACCACCGGCCATCCAGGCGCAGCTGACCTGAGCCCAGTGGTCGCGACCTGCCCCATTGTTGATCTTCGGGGTGCGTCCGAATTCGCCCCACACCACCACGCTAACATCCTGCAGCATGCCCCGCTGTTCGAGGTCATCCATCAGGGCGCTCAGGCACTGATCGAGTTTCGATCCGTGGTCGCGCACCAGCTTGAAATTGTCTCCGTGACTGTCCCATCGGCCGTAGCTGAGGCTCACCACACGCACCCCTGCTTCGATCAGTCGACGAGCGAGAAGGAGGTGGTCGTTGCAGGTGGGAGCTCCGTCGTACTGGTACTGGTATGGCTTGCCATCCCCATAGCGGGCAACAATCTTCGGATCTTCCTTGGAGAGGTCCAGTGCGTCCAGCAGGCGGCTACTAGTCAGCACATCGAGCGCCCGCTGGCTGAAGGCATCCATCCCGGTCATCGAGCCGGATTGGTCGATCTCCCGCCGAAGAGTGTCCAGCTGGCCAAGGAGGGCCTTGCGGTCCTGAAGCCGGTCCAGGCCGATCCCCTGGAGCTTCATGTTCTCCATCCCAGGACCATCTGGTTTGAAAGGGGTAAATGCGGCACCTAGGAATCCCGGATTTCCAGGATCCGACCAGGGAACATGCTGGGTTCGATTGGCCAGTCCCACATAAGGAGGCACCGAGGGATCGGTCGGCCCATAGAGTCGCGAGACCGCCGATCCGATCGAAGGCCTCCCCCCTACGGCCCGCAGGTCATCGGGAAACCATCCGGTCATGCACTGATACGCCTCATGGCGATCCTTGCAACCGACCACCGAACGGATCACCACCGATTTGTCCATCCGCTTGGCTAGCTCGGGAAACACCTCGCAGATCTGAATCCCCGGGACGTTGGTGGCGATAGGACGAAACTCACCCCGAATCTCACTGGGCGCGTCGGTCTTGATTTCCCACATGTCCTGGTGGGGTGGACCACCCCCAAGGAAAATGTTGATCAGACCCTTGTGAGTGCTTTTCCCGCTGGTCGATTCGGCACGCAGAAGATCCGCCAAGCCAAAACCACCAGCGCCAAAAGATAGCCCGCCAATCGTCAGAAACTGCCGACGCGATAGTCCGCCACACAGGCGACTTTTTTGCCCGAAGATCGAAAGCATGGCATCGTTCCCGTCGTCGAGGTGGGTGGGAATCAGGCAGGCAACTGCGGTGCTCTAGTGGAATCGGCACCGACCCGTTTCCGCATCACCACAGGGGGACAAAAAGCGCCCCTATGGCTTGGATTGCGTAGAAGGTCACCCGCAATTGATGCCACAATTCTACACCAGTCGCAAGAGAATTTCTCGTTGCACCGCTATTGCAGGGGGTGAGCGGGGGTTCGCAGAAAAGACGGTTCGGACCGGTTGCAGCTTGGAAAAGCTATCTGTTGGCGCTGTGTGGGGACCGCGAAAATTGGCTATTTTCCTTGGTTTTGGGATCGCTTCTGTCCCATCCAGTCGCTGCTAGGGCTTCGTCAACAGACGGGCTACCCTTGAAGATTTAAGTAATTGATGACCAGGAGGGCATCGAGCGGTTCCAGGAGGCCATTGCCACTGGCATCCAGGTAAGGAGGCGCCGTCGGGTCGACTCCTGGAACCAAAGGGCCCTGACCGCGCAGGTTCAACTGATTGATCACCAGAAGGGCATCGCGTGGGGTGACTCGGCCATCGCCATCGATATCGGTCGACAGCAGGGGGTTCTGCCAGATCGGAAGGTCATCATCAGCGAAGACCAGATCGACGGCGGCCGATTGCAATCCACTGGCCTGAGCCTGGATGCGAACCGACTGAGTCCCTTCGACGAGATAGTCTTGGACGATCTGGAAGGGGAAAAGCACCGACCGACTCCCTGCAGGAATGGTGACTTGGCTGGGGAGCTGAATCTGCGCTGTCGGGGACGCGGACAGCTGGATCACCATCCCGCCAGAGGGTGCCAGGAAGGGGACGCCCAGGGTGATCGAACCCTGATTGGCGCCAGGGGCTTCCGAGTAATTGCCGGGGGTGATGTCCAGTTGGATCGCTTCATAGTCTTCCACGGCGAGGGATACCGAACCGGAAACGTAGCCGGATGCTTGGGCCTGCAGCAACACGGTCTGTGTTCCATCCAGCAGATCATCGTCAACGGCATCCACCAGCGTGGAGGCGGAGGCAGCGAAGGCCGGGAGGATCAGGGTCGTCGGCACAGTTGCTTCGCTGATGTCGCTACTGCTGAGTGTCACGATCAACGCTTGGGCTCGATCGGTATTCGATCGGGTCACGGTCCATAGCGCCGCGCCTGGCCCCGCGTTCTCGCGGATGCTTGCGGGTGTCAGGGATACCGAAAGCGTTTCGTGATCGACCACCTGCAGCGTCACTGAGGGTGCGACGACGGTACCGGCCTGGGCGGAGACGATGACCGACTGGGTTCCATCCAGCAAGGTGTCGTCGATCACATCCAGCGGGACGACCACCTGAGTCTGGTTGGCAGGGATGATGACGGTCGCGGGGACAACCAGTTCGCTGGTATCGCTGGAGGAGAGTTGGACGGTGAGGCTTTGAGCCACCGGGAACCCCGATCGCTCGATCGTCAACTGAATGGCTCCATTGCCGGCATTTTCGGAGATCGATGTCGGCGTCAGCCGAAGGTTCAGTTTGGGGACGCCGCTGATTTCGACTGGGACCGACTGCGTGGCTGTGCCACCGTCGTCATCGGTGACGGTCAGCGAAATCGTGTAGCTGCCAGGATTGAGATAGGTGTGATTGCCGTCGAAGGAACCGGTGGTCAGCACCCCGGCGCTCCCCAGACGATCGATCGTTGCATCTCCTTGATCGATCGAGGAACCATCTCCCCAGTCGATCCGGTACCTAAACGTTTCGGTTCGGGGAGGCTGTAGCGTCGCGATGCCGAACCCCGCATCGGTGAAGGATCCCAGATTCACCACATTCAGTGGTACCTGCGCTGTCCCGCTAAGGGGGGCACGAGCGGAGAAAACAGGTGGAGCATTGGTGATGGCAGCGGACGCATTGCCTTTCTCCAGTCCGATGCGACTGCCTTTCAGTTCGATCTCCACTGGAAACGTCCCGTTGTCGCCATAGATGTGCGTCCCCTGCACACGCATGGTCGGTTCGATCACCTGCCAGCCCAGATCATCCAGTCCAGCCAAGTCCAGACGCGTCGGCAGCTTCCGGGTACCCTTGGTCAGGCTGGGGTCCATCAAGGTTTCTTTGCCACCATCGGTCGTTCCGTTGACCCAGTGCGCCCCGCTGGCGGCCAACGGAATGGCACCACCTGCATCGTGGGCCAAGATCGACTGCGGTCCGATGAACGTCGATCCTGAAACATAGGTTTGCCAGCTGCTGGCGACGCCGAAACCCAGTAGGTGAGCGATCTCGTGAGCGGCGACCGAGAGGAAGTCATTCTCGGTTGAATCCAGTCCCTCGGTGGTGGTGCCAAAGTGCCATGGCACGGTTGGATCAAACGCCAAATTGCCCCCCCAAGGGCCAAAATCGGTAGGAGGACTAGCCAAAGCGCCGCTTTGGCCACGAGCCTGAACGGTCTGCAGCCACGAGGGGCTCCCCGATCCGGCATAACCTCCGAACCCTCCTTCGGCGATCCCTGGCGCCGGGAGGTCGCGGGAACCGACAAAGACCAGCAGTTCATTGGCGGCGATCGACGCATTGCTGATCGACACCAGGTTGCCGGTGGCCGGATGAGTGAACGAAAGGCTCCAGGAGTTGGATCCCGAGGGCGTGATGGCGGAAAGCGAATCGGAGAAGCGACTGACCAGGAGGTCTCCTGCCAGTTGCAGCAGGTCTTTTTTGAGCTGGGTATCGAAGAAGTTGCCGGTATCGTAGGTGTAATCGAAGCGTATTCGAATCGAACCGGCCGCAGGCTGAGCGGCGATCGAAAGGCTGCTTTGGGTTCCATCGCCCCATTTGGCAATCGCCGATGGGGTTCCGATCAGGGCGGAGACATCGAGCGATTGATCGATGGGCCAGGGACTTCCCTCCGCCGTCAGAAGCCTCCGCGACTCAAGCGATTCGATCCCCAGAGTCGCAATCCGCGTGGTGGATCGCTCCAGTGGATTGCCTTGCCAGAGAGTCCATCGTCTGGTGCCGAAGAAGGTTCGCATGATTGCGCCCAAGACATTACAGTTCTTTTGGTTTGCCGATCGCTACGCACAGCGGCATTCTACCGATCGCCTCCTCCCACGAGTCGCCCTGAAATTCGAAGATGGCGATGGCGGCTGTCGGGAAGGGCTGCCACTTCCCACTCCAATGGGTCACCAATTGTTCCAAGCCGGGGTTATGGGCAACCAGGAGAAGGGATTGAATCGGATTGGGGATCTGGATGATCTCGGCGATCAGTGTCGCGGGTGGTGCCAGGTACAGTTCCCGGCGCCAAAATACCGCACCCCTCCATCCAAGATTTTCGATCATCCCTTCGACAGTTTGTCTGGCGCGGGTCGCTTCGCTGGCCAGGATCGCGTCGACCTTCTCCCCTTGCTGCTCTAGCCACTTGGCCATCATGGGGACGGCTTGTTGTCCGCGCCGGTTCAATGGACGTTGGAAGTCTGAGAGCGAAGGGTCATTCCAATCGCTCTTGGCGTGCCGCATCACCAACAGCCGCCGCGCCGTTTGGTTCCCCTGCGGATGGCTCATGGGCGCACCCGCACGACGCGGTTGTTGGAGCTGTCGCTGATCCAGAGCCATCCACTGGGATCGACCCAGACTCCGTGGGGTCGGTTCAGTTCCAGCAGGTTGGCTGGACCTCCGATCCCCTGGGCACCTTTGCGCCCGGTTCCCGCTACGGTTTCGATTCGACCTTCCTTCCAGTCGATGCGGCGCACGGCGTGGTTCTCGGTATCGACAACCAGCAGTCGATTTTGCGCATCGACTTCGGCGTGCTTGGGACCATCGAAGGTTGCGGCCAGCGGATCTCCACCATCTCCAGAGAATCCCTTTTTGCCGCTTCCTGCCACGGTCGTGATCCTGCCCTCGCGATCGATCCGTCGCACGGCATGGCCACCGCGTTCGATCAGGTAAGCGACCCCATCGGCGCCGATCGCGATGGCACGGGGATCGACCAGGGGCTGTTCGATCGCCGGCTGTCCATCGACCGGTATCCCTTTCTGACCATTCCCTGCGACCGTTTTCAGCCTGCCGCTGGTCAGATCGATCGAACGCACCTTGCGATTCTCTAGATCGACCACCCAAAGCTCTTTCCGGTCGGGGGTGAGCGCTAATGAATAGGCTCCCGCCATCGCCGTCTGACTGGCTACCCCTTCATCGCCACCATCACCTAGCTTTCCGGTTCCGGCAATCGTTTCGATCCTCCCTGTTTTCGGATCCCACCGCCGGACGGCTCCGTTGAAGGTGTCGGCGATCAGCAATCGCTCTTCCGCATCCAGTAGGATGTGGTGGGGGCCATTCAGCGTAGCGTTTTCGCCGGGGCCTCCATCACCGGAGAATCCTTTCTCACCGGTACCGACCACCACGCGGACATTGCCCAGTGGGTCGATCGCCACGACGCGATGCTGCGTCATCTCGGCCACATACTGCACTCCGCGCGAATCGATTGCGATCGCAAATGGCTCGATCGACTGATACTGATCCAGTCGGCTGGCCGACGGGTCGTTGCCGGCCCCCACCATCACTTGCGACGGTGGTGCATCTTGTGGTGCATCGAGTGCTGGGAAGGGAAATGAAACGCTGATGCAGCGGGACTCGGCCAACCGTCGGCGCATCGGTTCGACCACCTCGGGATGCTCGCTGGCCACATCGTGCTGCTCGTTCGGATCCTCCTGGAGATCGTAGAGTTCGATCGGCGCGACTTCGCCCCTGCGATGCGCCTGTTGCAACCGGGTGCGGACCGCCTTCCATCGCCCGTGGCGCAGCGCTTGCTGGCCGCCGTATCCAGTCGACTCCCAGTAGAGCGTCCGTTGTGGCGTGTCGGCGTGGTTGCCCAGACACTCTTTCCAAAAGCTCTGTCCATCGATGGGAAGATCGATCGGCTGGCCGATCGCTTCGGCGATGGTCGGAAAAAGATCCCAGGACGCTCCGATCCATTCGGACTGCCTGCCTTCGGGGATCACCCCCTTCCATCGCATGATGCAGGGGGCACGAATCCCGCCCTCGTACATGCTCCCTTTGCGCCCGCGAAGCCCGGCGGCCGAGTTGAAGAAGTCGGAATCGGCGCCTCCAAGTCGATCGTAGGTCGGCCCATTGTCGCTGGTGAAAATGACCAGGGTGTTTTCCGAGAGCCCCTTTTCCTCCAGCAGGTCGACGATCATTCCGATGCCGCGATCCATCCGGCTGACCATACCGGCATACCCTGCCCTGGGCCTGGGGTGTTGGAGATACCCCTTGTGCTCGTACGGTGCCTCCGGCAGATCCGCATACCGATCCAGCTCTTCGTCCGGCACCTGGATCGATAGATGGGGCACGGTCAGCGGCAGATAGACGAAGAAAGGTTCATTCTGATGCAACTCGATAAACTCCATCGCCTCCTGGATGAAGCGATCTTGCGAATAGACCATCCCAGTTGCTTCGGCTCGATTTCCTTCCAGCAACTCCTTGTCGCGATTGCGCCAGAGGAACTTCGGGAAATGGTTGTGTGCGTGGACCTGGCAGTAGTAGCCATAAAACAGATCGAATCCCTGATTCCTTGGATCGCCGCTGGTTCCAACATGCCCTAGTCCCCACTTGCCGAAGGCCGCCGTAGCATACCCCAGCGGCTTCAAGAACTCGGCCAGCGTGAAGGTGGCATCGGGGATCGGGGTCTGTCCCGGAAACTCCCACTCGAACTCGTCTCGCAATGCCGTGTACTCCACGGGGGTGGGGTTGCGATTGTCTCGGATCACACCATGGCCTGAAGAGTACCCAGTCATCAGCGCGCAGCGACTGGGGGCGCAGACATTGTGCCCTGCATAGAACTGCTTCATCTGCAACCCTTCGCGCGCCAGCTGATCGATCCTCGGGGTGCGGATGATCGTCTGGCCATAGCATCCCAGCTCCCCGACTCCCAAGTCGTCGGCCATGATCAGGACGACGTTGGGGGGGCGTTGGGACCAGACGCTGGAGCCGAGGAAGCTGAACAGGACGATCGCCAGAGGGATCGATCCCGACCAAAGGTGCATCGCAGTCCTGGATATCATCGGGACGGGTTTCCTATCGGAGTTGGCAGGAATCGGAACTGGCAGGAAGTCGAGGTTCCCTCAGTTAGCGGCTTGGCTTTTCCTTCAAGCCGCGTCGGATCAGCAGTGCATCGACGGTTGGCTTTTGGTTGCGGAAGTCGATGTACTGATCCATCACCTCGCGCGACCCACCGCGCGACAGGATCAGCCGTCGGAATGCATCGCCGTTTTCGCGAGTCAGTCCACCGCGTTGGCCCATGTAGGCGAAAGCATCTGCGGCCAGCACTTCGCTCCAGAGATAGGCGTAGTAGCCTGCCGAATAACCACCAGACCATACGTGCGCGAAGTAAGGACTTCGGTAGCGCGGCGGCACCGGCCCAAAGTCGACTCCATACTCGGCCAGCACCTTCTTTTCAAACGCCTCGACATCGGTGGGAATCTGATCGGGGGCCAGCGAGTGCCAAGCGAGATCCAGCAGCGCTGCCGACAAATACTCCAGCGTGTCAAATCCCTTGTTGAACTGATTGGCCTGGATCGCCTTATCGAGCAGATCCCTGGGGATCGGCTCCCCGGTCTGATAGTGCTTCGCATAGCGCTGCAGCACCGAGGGGTCGATGGCCCAGTCCTCGTGGAAGGTCGAAGGGAATTCGACGTAGTCTCGCGGCACGCTGGTCCCAGACAAGGTGGGGTACTCGACTTGAGAGAAGAGTCCATGTACGCCATGTCCCAGCTCATGAAACATCGTGGTCACATGATCGAGGCTTAGAAGAGTCGGCTGACCTGGAGCTGGTCGTGGGATATTCATCACGTTGACGACGACTGGTTTTTGGTCGAGCAGTCGGGACTGGGGGACAAACGAATCCATCCAGGCACCACCCCGCTTGGAATCGCGCTGCAGGTAGTCGGTATAGAACAGTCCGATCGGCTTGGCATCGGCATCGAGCACATCGAAGACGCGCACTGTCGGGTGGTAGACCGGAAGGTCCTTGCGCTCCCGGAAGGTGACGCCATACAGTCGCTGCATGGTCGAAAAGACGCCATCGATGAGCACGCGATCTAGCTCGAAGTAGGCTTTCAGTTGGTTGTCGTCGACCTGGTACTTCTTCTGCCGGACCTTTTCTGCGTAGTGCTCCCAGTCCCAGGGCATCAGGGGATGGTTGGCCCCTTCCTCGCGCATCACCGCTTCGATCTGGGAAGCCTCCTGCTTTGTTTTGGCAACCACCTGAGGCACCAGATCGCGGAGCATCTGGAAGGCGGCCTCAGGCTTCTTGGCCATCTGATTTTCCAGCGCGTAGGCGGCATGGCTGGGATAGCCCAGCAACTGGGCTCGCTGTGCACGAAGAGCTGCCATCTTCAGGACCAGAGGCCGGGTATCGATTCCTCCCTGTTCCCCCATCCCGCGTCGGGCAGAGGCTTCCCAAACGCGCTGCCGCAAGGCTCGATTCTTCAACGAGATCAAGACCGGTTGCCGAGTGGTGTTGGTGATCGCCAGCAGGTACTTGTCGTCGAGCCCCCGTTCTTGGGCAGCGGCTTTGGCGGCAGCGATCTCACCTTCGCCAAGCCCCTGCAGCTCGTCCAGGCTGTCGACAACCACCGAACGTTCTTTGGTGAGCGCCAGCAGTTTGTTCTGAAACTCGGTGGCCAG
The DNA here is from genome assembly GCA_044371425.1 of Pirellulaceae bacterium. Lineage (GTDB taxonomy): Bacteria > Planctomycetota > Planctomycetia > Pirellulales > Pirellulaceae > JBEISR01. The sequence goes on from JBILTR010000001.1 coordinate 39,943, forward strand.
CGAAGAGAGCTCCTCGTTGATCGCCCGGATCTTCTTCTGGGCCGCTCCATCCAGAGGCGCCCCGGCGCGCACGAACGCTTCGTACTGCTCCTTCAATAGCCGGGCAGGTTCCTCGGCCAGGTCGAGATCCTCTCGCGTTTCCCAAAGCCTGCGGACCCGGTCGAATAGCTTGCGATTGAGCAGGATGTTGTCGGAGTGAGCGGCCAGACGTGGCGCGATCTGCTCCTCGATCTCCTGCAGTTTCGGATCGGTGTTCGAGGAGGTGAGATTGAAGAAGACGGCGCCAACCCGCTTGAGGATCGCCCCCGATTTCTCCATCGCCACCAGCGTGTTGTCCATCGTCGGCTCCGCCGGATCATTGGCGATCGCCTCCATCTGCTCCAGCTGCTCTGCCATCCCCGCTTCGAAGGCCGGCAGATAATCGTCTGGTAGAACGTTGGCGAAATCGGGGGTTTCCAGTGGCAGCGCACTGGGCTTGAGGAATGGGTTTTCGCGCACGGTGGTGATCCATCGAGGGGTGGAACGGGTCGAAGGGGAGTCGGATAAGGAGGGCTGTTGGGCCAGCAATCCTTCGGCCAGGATCCAGCCGATCACGAACGATGCGATGGCCGGCATCGCGCTGGCCTGAGGGGAATGAAGGTATCTTCGAACCATCGATTGGCTTCCTGCATGACAGACAAAAGAAACAAGCGGCGTTGAGGGAGACTGCAGCCCAGATCAGTCGAGCCCAGATCAGTCGCCAACAGCCTGGGACTGCATGGCACCCGCAGGGCTCCCGGCCGCCATCTGCAAACGCTTCATCATAGCGTCTGTCGCGGGCCGGACCGACACGACAGGATTTCCGAAGGTGCTGCCTCCCCCTAGGTCCGTCAGCCGCTCACTGGTCAGATCGTTGAGGCTCTTTCGATCCGGCGCCAGCTTGGGCCACCACTGCCCCAGCGCGATCAAGGTTCCGGGCTGACCTGCTGGCTGCACTAGCGCCTGCCGAAGAATGCTTCCATGCGGCGATCGAATCTCGACCATCTGCAGATGCTCCACCCCCAGCGGTCGGGCGTCGTCGGGATGGAGCAGCACGCGCGGCTGACCCCCGGCCATCCGAAGAATGCTCTCGACGTTCCCCATCGTCGTGTTGACCAGGAAGTCCCCCGGTGGCGAAATCAATCGGAGCGGGTAATTGGCATCTGGCTGGACCTCGAAATCCAACTGCTTTGGCGGTGGAGCGAATCGGATTTTTCGGTCGGGGTAGTGGCTTCCTTCGGCATAGGGCAGATACGGATCAGGCAGATTCAGCCGGACGCTTCCCTCCCGCTCCAGCCGCTCCAAGGTGATCCCTTCAAGAAATGGGTGATCGCTGGCGAGTAAGCTGTCGGCGATCTGGCGGGGCGTCCAGGAGAAGACGGGATCGGTCAGCCCCAGACGCTGCGCTAGCTGTTGAAAGAACCAGCTGTTGGGACGGGCTTGTCCACGAGCCGGGACCACGGGATCGGCCCATTGCAGATAGTAGTGCCCATAGGACGTGTAGAGGTCGGGATGTTCGAGGAAGGTAGTCGCGGGCAGTAGCCAGTCGGCGTAGTCGGCCGAATCGGTTTGAAAATGCTCCAACACCACCGTGAAAAGGTCCTCACGACCCAGCCCCTTTCGGACACGGGAGGAGTCGGGCGCGACGGCAGCGGGGTTGCTATTGAAGATGAATAGCCCGCGGATGGTCACCGGATCGGCCAGCAATTCACTGGCTAGGCAATTCATGTTGACGTGCCGCACTTCAGGGCGACGCAGATGGAGGCCGGTCGCTTGGTGGCGATGGAGCGCAAAGGCGCCACTGGTGGATAGCACCGCACCTCCCCCACGCTTCTTCCAGGCGCCGGTGATCGCCGGCAGGAGGGTGATCGCCCGCAGCGCATTGCCTCCCCCTTCGTTGCGCGTCATGCCATAGCCGACCTTGATGAAACTGCAGGCAGATTTCCCATAGAGTTCAATCCAACGCCTAAGCGAATCGATCGGGATATGGCAGTAGCGAGCGGTTCGATCCAGCGGCCAGGCGCTGCAGGCTTCACGGAATTCGTCCCAGCCTTCTGCGTATCGATCGATGTACGTCTGGTCGACCAGCCCTTGTTCGATCAGGGCATTGGCCCAACCGAGCGCCAGCGCAGCGTCGGTCCCCACCCGCACCGACCAATGCTCATCAGCAAAGCGACTGGTTTCGTTCTGATAGGGGTCGATGTGGAGGATTCGAGCCCCGCGACGGCGAGCTTCTTTGAGGATCGGCGCCAGATGGGAGTTGCTACGCAGCAGATGAATCCCCCACAGGATGATGCACCGCGCCTCCACCAGATCCTCCGGCGGCGGACCGACCTTGGCTGGGCCATAATTGGCTTCCCAGGCGGCGCCCCCGGTCGATGCGCAGATCGTCTGATCGAGCTCCAGAGCACCGATCGCGCGAAAAAAGGTGAGAGGATAGGATCCCTCCAGCAACCCCATCGTGCCGGCGTAATGGTAGGGAAGAATCGACTGGCCACCATGGCGATCGAGGATCTGCCTGGTCCGATCGGCGATCGCATCGAGCGCTTCCTCCCAGGTGGCGGGAACGAAATGACCTTCCCCCTTGCGCCCCACCCGACGCATCGGAACCTGCAAGCGGTCGGGATGCTCCTGACGCTCTGGATAGCGCGCCGTCTTCACGCAGGCAAAGCCTCGCGTCATGGGATGCTCGGGATCCCCCTCGAGATCAATCACCCTGCCCTGATCGACAGTGATCTTTAGCGAACAGGTGTCTGGGCAATCGAGCGCGCAGACGCTGCGCAAAAACTGCTTCATCGCTTCTCTGCCAGATTCGTTGGTCGTACCGTGATCGAACGCTAGGTCACCATCCCCATCGCCGATGGAGTCGAGGACACTTTCGGATCGGGGTCATCCCCTTCCGGTTGCGTCTCCCGATGCATCTCCAGATCGCTCACCACGGCGACAGATCCCTCACACTTCTCATTCTAACCCACCCGTCGCTGGCCGCATTCGTCGCACCCCCGCGAAATCGATCTACTCCCTGGGGCGATCAAGCCCACCGCGAATAGGGTTGGTCCCGATCGAACGGTAGCCTTCGACCGGAAAGGGGGTGAGGAAAGCCGCCTTGGCCGATTTCTCGCAGGATTGGTCCCCGCTGGGTGTTGGGGTTGATACACTCAGAAAATCATCTGGAGCCAAAACTGTTGATGGCCTGATCGGTCGCGTCGATCCTCTGTGGATCGCCAGAACCGCAGGGAGGTCTACCACCGATGCAGAGGACCATGTCGAACACTCCCCTGAAAAAAGAAATCTCTGTCATCCTCGGGTTCATCGCCTGCCTTTGGGGTGTCTGGCTGGTCGACTTGCTGCTGCCAGGTAGCTTCAACGACTGGGGCATCACCCCAAGAACGATCGGTGGACTACCGGGGATTCTGCTTTCCCCTTTCCTGCACCAGGGAATCCTGCATCTGATCAGCAACACGATCCCGCTGGCGGTGTTGCTGGTGCTCTTGGCCGGATCGCGCTCCCATGGTGAAGTGACGGCGGTGGCGATCGCATTGCTGGGGGGAGCTCTCCTTTGGCTATTTGGCCGCCCCTCGACTCACATCGGCGCCAGCCTCCTGGTCTACGGTCTGATCTCCTACCTGATCGTCTCAGGGTTCCTGGAACGCAAGATGCTGCTGATGGCGGTCAGCCTCCTGGTACTGTTTCTCTACGGTGGCACCCTGCTCTTTGGAATGATCCCCTCCCTTCGTTCGCACGTCTCCTGGGAAGGGCATTTGCTGGGGGCGGTGGCCGGTGTAGTCGTCGCCTACCTCCAGCATCGGCCTGCTGACAAGAAATCCAACGATCTTCGGCAAACGCCTGAGATTTGAGCAAGCGATCGCAAGGCGCCTGATGGCTCTAACGACCAGCTTGGGCATCGCGATCTAGCAGCATCCCCAGGTAGCTGCGCGCGACCGGTTGATCCAGCCCAAGCCAGCTGGCCAGGGAAGCGATCTGCTGTTCGGCCCGAGGGCGATCTTCCAGTGAATGGACCAGCAGTTCGATCTCCACAAAACAACCCAACTGGTCGACCTGATCCCGCGCTAGCGTGAAGGTCTGGCTGTTGTGCACCACCTGCCATGTCCTTCGGGTCTTGCTGACTTGCCTAGCAACCTCGAAGCCAAGGGACGTGAGGATCGCCTGCCATCCCTCAACCGTACCCGGCGCCAGCGGCAGTTCCACCTCCGGCCGCGTCTTCATCCCTCCTGGCAATCGAGCCCCTTTGTAGGTGACAACGGCAGCTTGATCGATCTGGCGAATGCGAAACGCCTCGTCCGTCGCGCGAAAGTCCCGGCACGGATGCCGCCAGTAGGTATCGACCTGCCTTTGTACCGCCAGCTCCTTCGCATCCAGCCCCCTCAGCCGCTCCATCCACCGCTCCACCCATTCGACCCCATCCTGCTCTGGGCCATCGACCGCATACTTCTGCTCGACTTCCCAACAGCTCGAATGCGGATAGGATGAATCGGATGGGTGGCTCATGATGGTCGAATCTTTCTTCGCAAGCAGTAACAGGTAGAGACAATCGTGGAAACCGGCGAAACCACTGCAGCAGGGAATGCGAATCCACCTCAAGAGCCTTCTCCCGACCATTGGCGAGAACCGAGTGGATCGCGGAAGCTGCTGTCGCTGGGCCCCCTCCTGGGTTTTGCGATTCCGATGCTGTTTGGTGTTCTTTTTCTGGTCTGGCTGGGGCGGGATCGAGCGACGATCCTGGGGAGCCATTTCCAGGATTATGACCTCCAGGCTCTGATCGCACGCGGGCCGGTCTCCGAAAGCAGTAGGCTCGATCCAGCATCGCTCCAGGGGAAACTGGTGATCCTGCATTTCTGGGGAACTTGGTGTCCCCCATGCCGCATGGAGTATCCCGAAGTCAGTCGCTGCATGGAAGAGTATCTCGATGACTCGGACATTTTGTTTCTCAACGTTTCCTGCTCGCCCGGCGTCGAAAAGGATTTGAAGGAACTGCGGTCGGCGACCGAGCAGTTTTTTCAGGACAGCCAGATCGGCAATCGATTTCCAATCTACTGCGATCCGACTGCTTTCACTCGCGTCCAGCTAGCCAATCGACTGGGCAGCGGTGGGTTTGCCTATCCATCGACCTTTGTGATCGATCCTGAGGGGATTGTCCGAGAAGCGTGGCGCGGCACGATTACGGTTGGGGAGTTACGGGGAGTGATCGCCAAGTATCGCAAGCGTCCAGATGCTTGATCGGAACGGTTGAGAAGCTGCCTAGCAATAGACCGATTCCGACATTCGGTGAGCCCCTTGGTCTGTAACTTACTTCTTGGTTCGCGCGATGCCGCGAAGGCACCAAGCCATCGAGAGCCCAGTGCTGTTTGCGATTCCAGTGTGCGTAAGCATTCGACTGCTTCTTTCGGCTGCCACCTTCAGCTGCCACTCGGATCGACAACTGGAGTCGCGCAGGGAACCGGCCGAAGGAATCCCAGGTGGACCAAAAAAGGTCGCTCCGTGAATTCCGAGAGTCTTGTCCATCGGCCGACCGGAGTAGGCGGGATCGAGTCGTAGCGGCAAGGGATACGGATGCAAGGTTTGCGATCGACCTCACCCTCCCCTTGGGAGGGTCGCGAGGCACGAGCGGGGAGGGCCCTCTCTCTCAGCTCCATCCATCGCGGGCCATTCCGTCCGAATGATCCTGTGTTCCCCTCCCCGCTTCGTCATTCCTCCTCAGCAACCCTCCCGGAGGCAGACTGACTGGGTGCTGTGGCCACCGGCAATTTTTCAAGTCGCGGCCGTGAAGCGATCGTGACCAGCAAGAATCCCAGGTGGACCAAAAAAAGCCTCTTCCGAAGAAGAGGCTCAAGAGATTCCCTGACGAAGGGGCGATTGCCGCCGAACATCGATCGACAGGCGGTGTCCGAAGGGCTTAGGACTTGTATTCTTTGTTGAAGAATTCCTTGCTGCCTGACACAGTCGGCTTGATCGTGTTTTTGCCCTGCTTCCAGTCGGCTGGGCAGACTTCGCCATTCTTTTCGAAGTACTGAAGCGCCTGAACCATCCGCAGCGCTTCATCGACACTGCGGCCCAGAGGCAAGTCGTTGATCACTTGGTGACGAACGACGCCATCCTTGTCGATCAGGAACAGACCTCGCAGCGCCACCGCCTCCCCGACCAAGCAGTCGTAATCGCGTGCGATCTGCTTGCTGAGGTCCGCCACCAGGGGATAGGTGACTTGGCCGATTCCCCCCTCGGTTCGTGGCGTATTCCGCCACGCCAGGTGGGAGTAGTGGCTGTCGACGCTGACGCCGATGATCTGCGTGTTGAGCGCCTGAAATTCCGATTCCCGATCGGAAAAAGCGATGATCTCGGTGGGGCAGACGAAGGTGAAATCGAGTGGATAGAAGAACAGCAGGACGTACTTGCCTCGGTACTGCCCCAGCGACAATTCCTTGAAGGTTCCATCCGGCAACACCGCCTGGGCCTTGAAGTCGGGAGCGGGCTTTTGAACCAATACAGCCATGAGAGACTCCTTGATAGGAAAAATCAGGTGAATTCATCCCGGTGCGCTGGGCGGCTACCCACGACCCACCCTTCGGGGGCTTCGATCATCTTTTTGCACTCGGGTACAGCCCTTTATTGTCCCGATTTGTCAAGAATGGGAAAGTGGCTGGAGTCGCCGTCATCCGCGGTGCGTGATCGATCGAACGTGGGCGCACCGGGGCGGATGGCGTTTCTGGACTTGGGGCCTCCGGCTTGGGCGATACGATTCAAAGGACAAGCGATGCACGAACGGGAGACGACGATTCTTCAGCTTCGCAACTTGGTGGCTCAGTTCGTTCGCGAGCGTGATTGGGAGCGATTCCATACCCCAAAGAACCTCGCTTCCTCGATCGCCATTGAGACAGCCGAGCTGATGGAGCATTTTCAGTGGTTGACGCCCGAGGAGTCGTTGGCGCTTCGCGGGCAGCCCCTCGATAGCCCGATCGCTCAGGAAATGGCCGATGTGCTGGCCTACCTGCTGTCCCTGGCGACGGTTCTGGAGGTCGATCTGGCTGCGGCCCTGGAGTCGAAGATGGAGCGGAATCGAAGGAAGTATCCCGCACCTTCGCCGCCCAACGGCTGACAGGTTGCCGACTGGCTGCCAGGTTGCCGACTGGCGAGCAAGCCGCGGAAGTCTTCCAGCTTTTCCGGAGCGGGCCGATCGCGCTGCAGGTGTCGCTCTTGGGCAACGCGCCGGCGTCGCGGCGCTGCGAAAAGGCGACAGGCAACCGATCGCCCTGTCTGATGGATGCGACCCCCCGCAGGCACCGGCGGCTCCAACAGCCGAGGCTTCCAGGTAGCGGTAGGCCACGCCAATCGCTTCAACCGTCATGGTCGGTCGCTCGGGCCCTAACGAAAGGCCGGAATCTTTTCCTGCGCGTCACAAATTGCTCAAGCGGCACACTTTCTGCAACCTCCTGCATGGCGAGGAAAGCCGTCGCGGCGGTCTTTCGTCGGTTCCCCGCCCCAGCCCCATCGCAGAAAGATCGTTTTGATGAAGGCATCTCGACGCATAACCAACGGCCGTGCCATGGACATGGATCTGGAAGAGACGCCGTTTGATCTGGAACTGGAAGGGGAAGGTCGAGAGGGAACGCTGGGTCGCCGACGCACTGTGCGGTACGAAGAGGAAGAAGAAGAGGAAGCTGCCGAGGAGTCGCTTTGGAGCGATGAGGAAGAGGAGGCGATTTTCGAAGAGGAAGAACTGGAAGGGACAGATGATCCGGTTCGCACCTATCTCATGCAGATGGGCCAAATCCCTCTGCTCAATCGCCAGCAGGAACTCGATTCGGCCAAGAAGATCGATCGAGCTCGTTTCCGGTATCGCTACTGGATGCTGTCGACCGACTTCATTCTGCAGGGGGCGACCAAGTTGCTAGAGCAGGTTCGGGACGGCAAGTTGCGTCTGGACCGGACGATCGAAGTCAGCGTCACCAATGCTGCCGAGAAGAAGGCGACGATGCGGCGCATCGGCCCCAACATCAAGACCCTTCGCGCTCTGTTGGCGCGAAACCATCGCGATTTTTTGCGAGCGATCGATCGACGCCAGCCCAAGAAGGTGCGGAAGCTGGCGTGGCGTGATCTGGTGCGGCGCCGCAGCAAGGCATGCCGACTGGTGGAGGAGATGAATCTTCGCACCAATCGAATCGAACCGCTGTTTGACAAGTTGATGACCATCAGCCAGCGGATGCAGCTGCTCAAGGAGCGGATCGACCACGCGAGAGCCCAGGGGAAGCGATCGAGCGATCAAGTCCGCCAGATGCGCAGCGAGCTGAATCATCTGATGAGGATCACCTTTGAAAGCCCAAAGACCTTGCACCGCCGGGTGATGAAGGTGATCGAGTATCGCAAGCAATTTGAACATGCCAAGCGTGACCTTTCGGCGGGCAACTTGCGCCTTGTCGTCTCGATCGCCAAAAAGTACCGCAATCGAGGGCTCAGCTTCCTCGATCTGATCCAGGAAGGAAACACGGGACTGATGCGGGCTGTGGACAAGTTCGAGCACGCCAGGGGCTTCAAGTTTTCCACCTACGCCACGTGGTGGATCCGACAAGCGATCACGCGAGCGATCGCCGACCAGAGTCGCACGATCCGAGTCCCAGTCCACATGATCGATACGATGAGCCGCGTGCGGCAGGTGACGCGCGATCTGGTGCAAGAACTCGGCAGGGAACCGTCGCTGGAAGAAACGGCTCAGCGCGCCAAGATGTCGATCGATGACACGCGAACCATCCTCAAGATGGCTCGCCAGCCCCTTTCACTCGATCAGCCGGTCGGTGAGCACGACGACAGCTACTTCGGTGAATTCCTGGAGGACTACCGCGATGACGATCCGCTCTATGAGGCGAATCAAGAGTCGCTGAAGGTCCAGATCCAAAATGCGATGCAGACGCTCAACCACCGCGAAAGGGAGATTCTGAAGCTCCGTTACGGGCTTGCGGATGGTTATGCCTACACCTTAGAGGAGGTCGGGAAAATCTTCTCTGTGACGCGCGAACGCGTGCGGCAGATCGAAAGCAAGGCGGTGCGGAAACTACAGAACCCGGCGCGATCCCGTTCGCTAGCAAGTTACGTCGATGGGGTCGACCTATCGATGCTTCAGGATGCCGGAGACGATTCGGCCAATTGATGGAAACAGGCGTTTTCCGTGATATGGGCTTCGCCACAGCCCGCCTTCGCTCGGCGACCAGAACCCCACGCATTGGTCGCCGAGCGAGGGCTTTTTTCGGTATCTTCCCGGAGTCGCTTTAGAAGCGGCTGCGGTCCAGCATCGCCTCAACCACCTTCCCCTGACTCCAGGCCAAAGGTCGACCGACCGGGGTCTTCCATTCGTCTTTGGCGTCGATGCCGAAGCAGGTCAGTAGGGTGGCATGGAGATCTTCCACCGTGACGGGGCGATCGACATTTTCCATCCTCTTCTCCGGCTCCATCCTCGGCTTGGCGGAGGTGGCTCCGATCGCATTCCTGGCAGCGATTCCTGCGCCCGCAACGAAACTGCTGAATCCAACTGGCCAGTGATCGCGTCCCCCGGCAGGGTTCAGTTGTGGTGTTCGGCCGAATTCCCCGGAACAGACCAGCAGGGTGTGGTCGAGCAGTCCGCGTCGCAGAAGCTCGTGCAAGGTAGCCGCCAGGGCGCGATCGAGAATCTGGCACTGCCCCTTCTGCAGCTCCATGTTGTTGATATGGCTGTCCCAACCCGACAGTTCGACCTCCACGCATCGGACTCCAGCTTCCACCAATCTCACAGCGGCTAGGCAGCCGCGACCGAAAGGATGGTCGCCAAACTGCGCAACGATTTCCTCCGGCTCCTTGGCCAGTTCAAACGCCGCCAGCTGGTCGCTTTGCATCATCTCCTGAGCTCGCTCCATGCTGCTGCGATGCTGCGTGCGGATGCGATCCAGATCGGCCAGTCGGCCTTTTTCAAACTGCGGTTCCAGCAGATCGGAAAGAGCTGCTAGGCGGCGCTGCTGTCTAGCATCTCCCGTCGGAGCGCGCAGGTTGGGGAGGGGATTGCGAGGATCACCGATCTGAAAAGCATCCAACGCCGCTCCCAGAGCTCCTCCTCGCGACGGCCATTCGCCGGGCAGGATGGAAACGTGTGCAGGGATGGTGGTGCTGCTGCCAAGAAGATGGCAGACCAAACTGCCGATCGATGGATGAACCACCGTTGGATCCGGTCGCCATCCCGTGCGCATATTGTACGTCGCTCGCTCGTGATCTCCCTCCTTGCTGACCATGGAGCGGACCAGGGTTCCCAGTCCCAACTGCTTGGCCGACTCGGGCAACCACGAGCTGATGGTGATGTCGGGAATTTCTGTCTCGATCGTTCCCACCTGTTGGCCACCATCGCCTTCGGGATGGGGATCGAACGTCTCCATCTGGCTGGGGCCACCCTGCATCCAGAGCAGGATGATGTTGGTGGCGGGGGCAGCGCGATTGGGATGAGGCGGCTCCGCTGCCAAGCGCTGGACCAGGGGCGACCATGCGCCACTGGAAAGAGCGGAGAGGGCAGTTGTCGATTGGGCTATCCAGTGCCGGCGCGACCGAAGCTGCTGATAACCGGCACACCCCAGGCTTGCTGGATCGATCACACTCTCTTTTCGATTCATTCCGCCAGCTCCATCGGACTACAGGCCGCTTCAACAAGCTTCCCATCGGTCGATCAGTGGTTCCACAGAAACTCGGTGCTGTTGACCAGTGCCCAGAGCACATCCCCGGTCGCTTCGATCGGAGTGCTCGACTGGAACCAGGGGGTGAAATAAGCGATTTCAGCCGGAGTCGGTTTGCGGTTGAGCGCTGCCAGATACAGCGACTCAATCGCCTGCGGCGTTGGTGCCAGGGCGATGCGGCTGGTGGCGTTGACCACCGGATTGGCTCGCACTCGCTCATCGACCAAATTGCCATTCATCACCATCAATCGCTGCGGGATCGTCTCCGACATCCCCTCCAGCTCCAATTCCCCCTGGTCGCCATACTCTTTCAGAAAATCATTGACCACAAAAAACTGTTCCAACCTCCAAAGGATGGAGCTGTCCTGATCGATCGTCGAAACCCTCGCTGCCTGATGAATCGACTGCGCGATCTGCTCGGGCCGAAGAGGGGTCAGCGGAAATGCCGCCATCAGCCGTTCGTGCTCTTCCTGGACCTGCCCCCCATCGCTGCGACTGTCGCGCCGGAAAGCATCCAGGGAGCTGATCAGGCGGATCAGATACTTCCAGGAATAACCGCTTTCGATGAATCGATCGACCAACTGTTCAAAAGCCTCCGGATAAGGACCATGGAGCGGTAGATCGTCGACCGGTTCGATCCAGGGTTTGCCGAAGAGAATCGCCCAGAAGCGGTTCACAGCCGATCGCGCGAACATGCGGTTCTGAGGATGAGTGACCCAAGCCGCCAGTCGAATGCGTGGTTTTCCTTCTTCGGGAAGCCAGGAGGCACCATAAGGGACCTGCATCGCAATCGCCACCGGCTCGGCCTCGCCCGGGCGCTGGTACCGATGCTCGGCCTGATCATCGCGAAGTCCTGAGAACGGATTCGCTGCGACGCGGGCTCCAGCGAAAAACGCAGCCAGTCCGTGAAAGTGCTGCTGGGTTCCCGGCTGAGGCGATCCCGAGTCGCCGAGGAACGAGGTTCCCAGAAAATCGTCATGGCATTGCAGGCAGTCCAGTCGCATGCCGAGAAAGGCGCGCGAGGTTCGGCCCGCCAGCCGATTCGGATCGGCTCGGCCGTTGTCCGCTTCATCCATCGTCGCCGTCAGGAAGTTGACCTGCGGTTGATCGGTCCAAAGCCCCTCCGAGGCGATCAGCTGACGGACCAGTTGGTCATAGGGGGGCTCTTCCCGCAGTCGCTGCGCCAGCCAGAGGACAAACTTTCGGCGGCGATAGAGGATGAAGGGCCCTTTCGCCGTGCCGACATAGGCTCGCGCCAGCCGCTCAGCCAAATAATCGCTGCAGCGAGGATCGGCCAGCAACCTTTCGGTCCATGCGCCGACCAGATCTTCCCCGCGATACGCTTCCAGCCATCGCATCTCCTCCAACGACAGTCCGGATCCGACCAGGGCCAGATTCAGCCGCCGGCAGATGGTCCATGGGTCTGCTAGTGGACAGCTTTCAAGCCCCTGGGCTTGGATGGCTTGGTCGATCGTATGATCGATGGCGTACGCCATGGGAGACTTTGGGGTCATGGAAGCGGGTGAGATCTTTCCCGATGCCGCCGCCTTCAACTGATCCCGGACCGGCTGGATAGGTTGCAGGATCCCGATCAGCAGCAGGGCAAGGGTGAGCCCCAGCGCAAGCCGAAACAGTCGCCTTGAAAGCGGTGTTTTGACCGGCGCGAAGGTTGGATCCTGCACGATTCTATTTTCTCCCTGTCGAAATCCCGCCGAATGCGGATCTTTTTCACCATCGGCAGGCTACGGCGTGTCGAAATGCAAAAATAACAAAAAGCTTTCCAACCCATGGTATGCTCAAACGAAGCTCTTCTGCAAAAGGATTTTCAGCGCGTGCTGGGTTTCCCCAGGCGCTGGGGGAGGGATCGGTCGAGTGCGAGTACCGCGATGCTGAGTACGATTACGAGAACACGCACGAACCAGGCATGGAACCGAAGTGCTCGATTGGCGTGATGTGACACTGTGACTTCTTTTTTTGCACTAGGGTCCATGCAAACGTTCGATGATCCAGCGGAGTTGCCAACTGCCGAGACTCCTGAGACCGGCCGTCGTTGGTACGATCCCAGCGCCTGGCTGGGCTGGCTGATTCGGCTACCTGGGCGGGCTTTCGATTTCACCGCCTTGGTGGTGTTGTTGTCGGTGGTCGCGGCCATTCCTTTGCTTCAATTCGCATCGCTTGGGTATCTCTTGGAGATCGCAAGGCGAGTCGCCAGCGGACAGCCGGCAAGCCAGTGTCTGCCTGGTCGCGCCTTGGCGCGGCGCATCCTGATGGGTGCAGCAGCCATGGTGCTCAGTTTGCTACCGGTGCTTTGGGTGCAGGATTACGCTCGTTCGTTGGCCCTCATTGCTCCCCAGGATGCGATTGTGGGCCGTTGGGAATCCGCCGCGCGGTGGATCGGGGTGGCGTGGCTGGTCTGGGTGGTCTGGGCGTTGCTCCGTGGAGGCAGGCTGCGCGATTTTCTCTGGCCCGCTCCGATCCGATTTGTCCAGGAGGTCTGGCGACCGAAGATCTGGCGTGAAGCGGAGTCGCGCTGGTGGGACGGACTGAGGCTGCTGAATTTCCCAAACCTCTGGTGGCTTGGTGCCCGCGCGGCTTTGGGGGGGCTTGCCAGTCTCCTCCTTCCTGCCCTGCTGATGGTGATCGGGATGAACGCCAACGACCAACCCGCCTTGGGGTTGATCGGGCTGGTCGGGTCGCTTTGGATGCTGCGGACCTTGATGCTGCTTCCCTTCCTGCAAGTTGCGCTAGCCGAAAGTGGTTCCTGGCGCAGCCTTCGGGATCGACGCGCGATCCGACAGTTGGCAAGTCGTGCCCCTTGGAGCTTTGGACTGGCGACGACGCTGACCCTCTTGCTGGCCATCCCGCTTTACCTGCTGCGAATCGAGAGCCCGCCACGCGAGTTGATGTGGATGCTTTGTCTGTTTTTTATCGTGCTGGCGATTCCCTCCAGGCTGGTCGCCGGGTGGGCGATGCGGAGGGCTCATCAGCGCCAGACGAAAGCCGCGTGGTGGCTGCGATGGAGCGCCAAACTGTTGCCGCTGGCCAGCGGTTTGCTCTACCTGGGTTTCCTCTACCTAGCGACCCTTGCCTCGTGGGAAGGAGGACTGGTGCTCTTTCTACAGCACGCTTTCTTGCTTCCCGTTCCGATGCTTTGATCGACTCCCTAGAGCGGATCTTCCAAGAAGCTGAGGGGGTTGGAGTTGCGCAGAGCGATTCAGGAGATGCTGGTGCGGGATCCGTGGGGCTTGCCTTCCTTGAAATGTCGGCGACAGACAGAGACATAGCGGTCGTTGCCGCCGATCTCCACCTGCTGGCCATCTCGCACCGCGATCCCATCCGCGTCGACGCGCAGAACAAACGTGGCCTTCCGCCCGCAATGGCAGATGGTTTTGACTTCGATCATCGCATCGGCCCATGCCAGAAGATAGCGACTCCCCTCGAAGAGCTCCCCTTGGAAGTCGGTGCGCAGGCCATAGGCCAAAACCGGGATCCCTTCAAAATCGCACAGATCGCTCAGCTGCCGCACCTGCTGACGCGTCAGAAATTGGGCTTCATCGACCAGGACGCAATCGACCGATTGCTGCGTCAACTGCTTTTGCACAATCTTCTGAAGATCATCCTGAGGCAGAAAGATTTGGGCCTTCGCCTTCAGTCCGATTCGCGACCCGACGATTCCCTCCCCAAAGCGTCGATCGAGGTCGGGGACGAGAATCATCGTCTCCATCCCCCGCTCCTGGTAGTTGTAGCTGGACTGCAGGAGCATCGTCGATTTGCCGGCATTCATCGACGAATAATAGAAGTAAAGTTTTGCCATGGTGGAAAAATCGGAATGCGAAAAAGGAAGGAAGGATCGAGTCGAATTCTGGTCGACCAGGAAGCTGGAGCTGGTCGGGGCAGCGCTCCGTCGGCGGGGGTGATCCGAGGGCAACTCGCTGCACTTTCGTGTGGCCAGCAACGCCGAATCGGCTTCCCGACCTTTCCGGCTGGAAACGGCGGGAGTTGTTTGGAGGTAGTCTTCGTGCGATTATAGAGGGAGTCGGTCGGGACGCTCTCGGTTCGGCTGCACTCCCACCTCGAAATCGACCCCCGCTTCCCCCCAGGGTACTTTGGGCCCCCGAGCAATTTGGGCAAGAGACGAGAAGTTTGGGCCGCTTTTGCGGGTTGCCCACCAGGACCCCAACCCATCGATATCGGAAACCCCCACCTCCATGGCTAGCCTCGCAACGCATCGAACCACTTCCAGCCAGTGCTCTTGGGCCGCCATGGTCTTGGTGTGGATCGGCATTTTCATGCAAGTTCCCCTCGCGGCACAGGATGCTCCAGCCAATCAGAAGGAAGTCGATCGTGCTGGGGAAGACTTTTTTGAGTCATCGATTCGTCCGATTCTGATCGAACGGTGCTATGAATGTCACTCGATCGAATCCGGAGCGGCGGAGGGTGGACTGCTGCTGGATAGTCGCCAGGCGATCGAGCGAGGGGGGGTGCATGGGTCGCTGAGGGAGGGGCCTGCGGAGAGTCGTTTGCTGCGAGCGGTGCAGTATGGCGATCCGGCGCTTCAGATGCCACCCGATGGCAAGTTGCCCGAGGAGGCGATCGCAGCGATCGCCAGGTGGGTGGAATTGGGGATGCCCGATCCGCGTGAGGAGAGTGCCGAGGCGTACGCGAAGCGGCCGAAGACCAGGGCCGATCGAGCCAAAGAGCATTGGGCTTATCTACCCCCTGCCGCTAAACCGGTGACGGCTCCTGGCGATGCGGGAAGTTCGATGGAGCAACCGATCGATGGAGATTGGCTGGCGCTGCTGCAGTCGCGCGGCTTGACTCCCAATCCCCCGGCTGCTCCCGCCATCGTAATCCGTAGACTTTCGTTCGATCTTCTTGGTCTTCCACCAACTTCTGAGGAGCTGGAAGCGTACTTGGCAGACCCAAGTGAGGAGGCGTATCTGCGGTTGGTGGATCGGTATCTTCAGTCGCCCCACTTCGGCGAGCGGATGGCGCGGCGTTGGATGGACGTGGTGCGGTACGCCGACACCAAGGGTTATGTTTTCAACGAAGATCGCGCCTACCCTCATGCCTTTCGTTACCGCGACTGGCTGATTCGATCGTTTCGGCAGGATCTTCCTTACGACCAGTTCGTTCGGTATCAACTGGCGGCCGATCGGCTCGATCCAGAGAACCAGAAAGGGCATCTGGATGCGATGGGGATGCTGACGCTGGGACGCCGCTTTTTAAACAACCCCAACGACATCGCCGACGATCGAATCGATGTGGTCACGCGTGGACTGCTGGCGACCACCGTGGGGTGCGCCCGTTGCCATGACCACAAATTCGATCCAGTTTCGATGGCGGAGTACTATTCGCTGCATGGGGTCTTCACCAATAGCGAGGAGCCGGGTGGCGACCCATCGCCGATGCGCCTGGTGGATCGCGCCGAGCAGAGGCCTAGCTACATCTTTCTGCGAGGCCAGCAAGGGCAGCATGGGGAGACGATTCAGCGGCGTTTCATCGCGGTGCTTTCCCAAGGGGAGCCGCGTCCTCTGGACCAAGGGAGTGGCCGCATCGATCTGGCTGAGGCGATCGCCGACCCAGCCAATCCGCTGACGCGTCGCGTCCTGGTCAACCGGGTCTGGGGCTGGTTGATGGGCACTCCTTTGGTCGACACGCCCAGCGATTTTGGCCTGCGCTGCGAACCTCCGATCCAGCAACCACTGCTCGATCGCCTAGCGGTCGATCTGCATCGCCATGAGGATTCGATCCAGTGGCTGGTCCGCACCATCGTCAGTTCGGCGGCCTATCGTCAGTCGAGCGATTATCGCGAGGAGGCGGCGGGGGTCGACCCGGAAAACCGTTTGTTGTGGCGCGCCAACCGTAAGCGACTCGATTTTGAATCGCTTCGCGACGCGATGCTGGATGCCTGCCAGGAGCTGGATCGCACGGTCGGTGGCCCCAGCCAGACGATTCACAGCGAGCCGTTTTCGAACCGCCGCACACTCTATGCATCGATCGACCGACAGAATCTTCCAGGGCTCTTCCGAACCTTTGACTTC
Source organism: Pirellulaceae bacterium (assembly GCA_044371425.1). Classification (GTDB taxonomy): domain Bacteria; phylum Planctomycetota; class Planctomycetia; order Pirellulales; family Pirellulaceae; genus JBEISR01. Next base: position 56,702 of record JBILTR010000001.1, read on the forward strand.
GCCAATCCGGACACGCATGTCCCGCAGCGCGCAGCGACCACCGTCCCGCAGCAAGGGCTTTTTGTCCTCAATAGCCCCATGGTGATCCAGTTGACCAAGTCGATGGGGGAACGGCTGGCAGCGCGGTGGCCACTGGAGTCGGTTGTCGCGCAGGGGGATAGCGCGCCGCAGGCAGGCGACCAGCCGATCCAGGAAGTCTTCGGCTCGGTGCTCCGTCGACCTGCCAGCGTCGAGGAATTGGAGCAGGCAAGGCAGTTTCTGGCGATTCCCGGCGGCACCGATGCCAAGCGATGGGGTCTGCTGGTCCAGGCGCTACTGGCCACCAACGAATTCAGCTTTATCGATTGATAGACGAGCTGGCGTCCAGCACCCTGGCCACCAAGGCTCTAGACCATAGGATCTAAGGGAACCCACCAATGAACCGATTCGCACCGGAAGCTCCGCTGGTCGATCGCAGGGGCTGGCTGAGTCGTTGTGGCTTGGGAGTCGGCGCGCTTGCCTTGCCGGGACTGCTGGCCGATAGCCTTCAGGCCGGATCGCAGCGCACCTCCCCGATGGCCCCCAAAGCTCCCCATTACCCGGCCCGCGCCAAACGATTGATCCACATCTTCTGCAATGGCGGCCCCTCCCACGTCGATACGTTCGACCCCAAACCATCGATTCTGAAGTATGCCGGCCAGCCGATGCCGGGGGAAACACCGCGGACCGAACGGCCTACAGGATCGCTTTACCCAAGCCCCTTTCGCTTTCGACGTTATGGACAGAGCGGCCTGGAGATCAGCGAACTTTTCGAGAAGACAGCGATGCATGCGGATGATCTATGCGTCGTCCGATCGATGCATGCGGATGTCCCCAATCACGAACCCTCCTTGCTGCTGATGAATACGGGGGAAGCCCGATTGGTTCGACCCAGCTTGGGTTCCTGGATGACCTATGGCCTGGGGACCGAGAACGAAAACCTTCCAGCCTTCATCGCCATGTGTCCTGGGGGCTATCCAATCCAGGAATCTCAGAACTGGCAGGCTGGTTTTCTGCCAGGGATTTATCAGGGAACCTACGTCGATACCAAGCACCAGTCGGTCGACAAACTGATCGAGAACTCGGTGAATCGATCGATGTCGCCCGATCGCCAGCGGCATCTGCTGGATTTGGTGCAGAGCTGGAATGCAAAGCATCAACAGACGCGACCGGCCGATGCGATGCTGGAGGCGCGGATTGAATCGCTGGAGCTAGCCTACCGAATGCAAAGCGAAGCAGCCGACGCGTTTGATGTATCCCGCGAACCCCAGCATGTGCTCGATCGCTACGGTTCGACGGTCCAGGCCAGGCAGCTGCTGATCGCACGCCGCCTGATCGAACGCGGTGTGCGCTGCGTGCAGGTCTGGCATGGCGCCGGACAACCTTGGGACCATCACGACAAGATCGAAGAAGGCCATCGCCAACTGGCCCGTGAGACCGATCAGCCAATCGCAGCGTTGCTGAGCGACCTGAAGAGCCTGGGGCTTTTTGATGAGACGCTGGTGCTGTGGGGTGGAGAGTTCGGAAGAACTCCCACCGTCGAACTTCCCAAGGAAGGGGCCAACCAGGGGACCATGACTGGCCGCGATCACAACCACTGGGGCTTCACCGTTTGGATGGCAGGGGGCGGCGTGAAAGGGGGGCAGGCTTACGGAGCGACCGACGAATTTGGATTCAAGGCGGTCGATCAACGCGTCCACGTCCATGATCTGCATGCCACCATGCTGCACCTGATGGGATTCGATCATGAAAAGCTAACCTACCGCTGGGCAGGCCGCGACTTTCGCTTGACCGATATCCACGGCAAGGTGGTCCGAGAGCTGTTGGCATGAGCGGTGCACCGCGCTGCCAGATCCGCTGGCGACGACCACGATGGGAACGCCGCACCACAGCGACGGTTTTCTCCATGACCAACTCCATCCTCCAAGTTCTTGCCATGCTTGGGCTGGTGCTTTCGGTATCGAACTTGCAATCCCAGGATCTTCAAGATCCGAAGACGCCGACATCGCAGGTTGCCCAGTTGTTGGTGCGGCGCTGCGTCAGCTGCCACCACGCCAGGAAGGCCGAGGGGGAATTGAACCTCGAAACGATCGGCGGTTTGATCGCACCGCGCGGTGGCCTGGGGCCGGTGGTCAAGCGGCAGTCGGTCGACGAAAGCCTCATCCTTCAGCGATTGACCAGCACCGACCCGGATCTGCAGATGCCGCCTGAAGGGGAGCGATGCAGCCAGCAGGAAATCGATCTGTTGCGCCAGTGGATCGTTGCGGGCACTCCTTGGGAGATCGATGCTTCGACGCCGTTATGGAAGCTCTCTCCCGATACCCCTTACCTAGCAGAACCACCGCCGTTCTACACTCAGCCCCTGCCGGTGGCCGCGATCGCATCCGACGCTGGCCGGGATCGAGTCTGGGTGGCAGGGTACCACGAAGTCCTGGCGATCGACCCGAAGGATGGCAGGTTGGTTCAGCGCGTTGGCAAACTGGGGCAGCAGACTTCGGCAATCGCGGTCGACCGATCATCGGGGGCGATTTTTGTAGCCTGTGGTACACCTGGCGAGCGAGGTTTTGTTTTCCGGATCGATCCAGACCAGACGGTTCCACCGCGCCGCTTGACGCTCGCCAACGATGTTCCGACCGATATCGCTATCTCACCCGACGGCAAGGACGTGGCGATCGCCCACCGCGATGGTCGCTTGGAGGTGCGTCGATGTGAGGATGCCAGCCTGGTGCTGGATGCCACACCCCATGCCGACGCGATCCTATCCGTCAATTGGTCGCAAGATGGCAATAGGCTGCTGTGCACCTCGCGCGATCGCACTGCCAAGTCGTGGGATCGGCAAGAGAAGGAGTGGATCGCCGCGTACGATCGGCATGACCGAGCTGTGGGGGGTGGCGCGTTTCTTGGCAAGCGACCTTGCACCTACGATGATGCCGGGGTGCTTCGCTGCTGGCCAGCCGACCATGGGGAGTCGATCGATGCCAGGCGCGATGGGATGCATCGCCACCTGATGCGACTAGCCAGCAACAAGGATCTTCTTCTGGTGACCGAAGCCAGTCGACTGCGTTTGATGCGCATGGGGACGCGGGAAGAAGACGATGGAAAAGACGATCAAGGGAAAGCGAAAAAGAAGAGGCGGACGATCTTCGAAGAGCTGGCGGTACTGGAGGCGCCCGAGGGGACGCGATTGACCAGTGCCTGCTTCCTCGACGATCGATCGGTCGCTGCCGGATCAGCTTGGGGCGACCTCGTGGTCTGGCGGTGGGATTCCGATCTGGTCGTCCTGCCAGTGTCACCTCGTATCGAACCGGCTGGTCGCTGGTCTGCCTACCCTCGGCAAGATCCTTGAGCTACCCGGTTCTTTTGGCTGCCGCTGCGAGAATGGCTCGCGTTGGCCGACTGTCGCTTGGAATCCATCTCCCCTTCCCTATCTCAAGCCAACAAGGTCTGCCAACGCTCATGAATCGTCGACGCAATGGCCTAGTCCCCTCCTCGTCTGGTTGGCTCTGGTTGCTGGCCAGCGCCCTTCTTACGCTGACTGATTCGCAGGCCCAGCCGCCATTGGCCCAGCATTCATTCGCTTCCGAATCACCATCGGTTGGAGTTTTCCTTCAGGAAATTCCGCTCCATCACCAAGCGGATCATCCCAAGCTGGGAGCGATGGAATCAGGATCCCTGTGGCTGGATCCCCAAGGCGTGCTGCATGCCCGTGGCCAAGCGGGTTACTGGACCGGCCGCGATGGCACTTGGAATCGCACGCAAGCCAAATGGCCACAGGATACCATCGCCGATCCGATGGCGGTCGACCCCGCAGGGGATGGGCGAGCCGCGAGGATCGATCCCATGCTGGGGCTGGTGGAGCGGCAGAAGGAGGGGGAGCCTTGGGTGGCGGTGGAGGCGATCGACGAGCAGGGGCTCGATTGGGCAAGGCGACATCTGGGGGCCGTCGTCTACGACCGCTCAGGAAATCTCTGGATTGGGTCGCGGGCCGGCATCGCGCATCGGCGGGAGGAACTGTGGACCTTTGCATCGGGCCGCCAAGGTGTTCCCTGGAACGAATTCCTCTGCGCTGCTGCGGCACCCGATGGGCGGGTCTGGTTTGGAACGACGCGCGGGGCGATCGTCGCGGGTGCAACCGATTTCGCCTACCGGCAGGGACCGCGTTGGATGCCAGGTGATCGAGTCGAACAGATCGTGATCGATGGGGAAGGGACGGTCCATCTGGCGACCGACCAGGGGCTAGGATCGATCGCCATGCGGCCGATGGATCTGCTCGACAAGGCCGATCATTACCAAGATGAGATCGACCGACTGATCCAGCGGACCGAATTCGGCTATGTCGCGACGGCCCAGTTGGCCAAGCCGGGAGATCGTAGTCAAGTCACTTTGGAGGACGATGACAACGACGGCCTATGGAGCTCGATGTATGGGGCTTCGCAGTGCTTTGCTTATGGCTGGAGTGGACGAGACGAACACCGGCAGCGAGCCGACCGCGTGATGCGGGCACTGGAGTTTCTCCAGAAGGTCACACAGGGCGGCCAGCCAGCACCCCCAGCAGGTTATGTGGCGCGCACCGTCCTTCCCTTCGGAGGTCGCGATCCGAATGAAGGACAGGACCAGCGCGATCGACAGGTGCAGCAAAACGACCCGCTCTGGAAATCCCTTCAGCCGCGCTGGCCCCGATCGGCCGATGGCAAGTGGTACTGGAAGGGAGATTCCAGTTCGGATGAACTCGATGGCCACTACTTTTTCTACGGGCTCTATTATGATCTGGTCGCTGATACACCCGACCGGAAGGAGAAGGTGCGGTCGGTGGTCCGCGCGCTCACGGATCATTTGATCGAACACCACTTCACGTTAGTCGACCACGACGGCAAGCCGACTCGGTGGGCCAACTTCGACCCCAGGTCGCTCAATCAGGATTTCCGCTGGGTGGTTGAGCGAGGTTTGAATTCAGCCAGCATGCTTTCCTACCTAGCAGTTGCCGCGCATGTACTTCAGGACGATCGATATCACCAGGTAGCGGAAAAACTTTCCAGCGAGCAATCCTACGCGATGAATGCGATGGTTCCCAAGGTGCAGCGCGGGATCGGTTCCGGGAATCAGTCGGACGATGAGATGGCGTTCATGAGCTTCTATTCCTTGATCAAGTACACCAAGGAACCTCGCCTGCGCACCGCCTACCTGACGGCCTTCCATCAGTACTGGATGCTGGAGCAGCCTGAGAGGAATCCGCTGTTTCACTTTGCTTATGCGGCGATGGCCAAGGAGTTTGCGGCTGGAGATCCATCCAATCGGCTGACACCTTGGGGCGATTGGCGGGAAGATGCGATCGATACACTGATCCATTTTCCACTGGATCGTTGCGATTGGCGCCACACCAACAGCCATCGACTCGATCTAGTCCGTTTGCCGCCCCAGCAGTCGATCGACTGGGATCGGCCCAACGAGGGAGGAAGAGGTTATCGAATCGATGGAAAGGTGCTTCCGGTGGACGAGCGGAGTTTCGCTCACTGGAACACCGACCCATGGCGATTCGATCAGGGAGGCGGTGGTCAACAGCTGGGCAGCGGCACCGTCTACCTCCTGCCGCTCTACATGGGGCTCTACCACCGAATGTTCACTCTGGAAGATGACAACTCCAATCGATCGCAGCGATGAAGCCATCGCATTCGTGTTGGATTGTGCGAGTGGATCGTGCCGGTTCGTGGGTGATGCGATCGGGTTGGTGATGTCGTACCACCGAAAGAACTCGACATAGCGTCCGTGGCTTGCGCGCTCCACCAGGATTGCAACGCTTCGCCACGCCGGCGATCCACCTGCCGCTTGAATGGCTCGGCGATTCCTCAAGGCCGCTGCAGGACAGCGACCTGGTACTTCTGCTCGACCAGAGTGAATCCGGCAGCGAGCGCCTCCTGAAGAAGCTCCTGGGTCTGCTGCGGCGACTGCTGGAAGGATTCCTGGAGGTCGAGCAGCAGGGTTTGGTAGAGCAGAAGGGAGGTGGGGAGCGGAGAGGCAATCTGGTCGAGTTTTTTACGGCGTTCCCGATACTGCCCCACGGTCTCCAGTTCGGGAACGCCAACCAAGCCGGCTGCCAACCTTCCGGTGGCAAGGACAGGCTGATTGGCCTGACGCAGTCGCGACTGCCAGTTGGCGATCCACTGCCCGTCGGGTTGCGACGCGCGGCGCAGGGCACTGTCGGATGGATAGCTGCGCGCTTCGACATCGGTCAGTGTGGGAGAACTCCAGGGGAGCTGCCCCAGAAAGAGACTGAGGACAGCCGCGCAGGCGACTCCGCAGAGCGCGGCGTTCCAGGGTTTTCGGGAGGCTGCCGGTCGGCTGCTGGTGGTGACCGCCGCCGCAACCAGCATTGGCAGCAGGGTGCTGGGGTACTGGAATCCAAGGCTTTTTGCTGGAACATGGTCCCAGACCAAAAGGACTCCCAGTGGAAGCATCGCTGGTCCCCAGTGTTGGATCCCCTTCCAACCTCCCCAGGGCAACCAGGGAAGCATCAAGGCCAGCACGAAGCAAAGGCTGCGCCAGTGCAGAAGTTGGCCCCAAAAGGCCTGGGGCTTCCGCAGCGGTGAAAGGACGATCTGCCAAGGGGTATCGCCGAGTGCTGCAAATCTGGCTGTCTGGAACTCGGCCATCCCGCTCCAGCGGTAAATCGCCAGAAACCCAAACACGGCGCTCACAGAGACCCCGGCCCAGGTTTGCCATCGGATGCGGGATGCTCTTGAATCCTTCCCCTGCGATCGCCAGTCGGTCCACCAGCCGGCGATCGCCTGCCCTGCCGTCCAGACGGCGATGGCGACGACGACCGTTTCCTCCATCGAGGCGGCTAGCAAGGCGGCGGCTAAGGCCCATCCTGCCTTGCCGCGTTCCACCAGCCACCATGCGGCCAGCAGCAATGGGATCGCCAAGGTCACTGGATGCCAGCCGTAGGTGTACGCCAGATTCATCTGCGACACACTGGGATGCAGCAGCCAACTGGCACCCCAAAGCAGCGACGGCCAAACGGACAGGCCCACGGCGCGCGAGGCCAGATAGACCAACCATCCACCGGCGGCCAGACAGAAGCCTTGGAGCGCGAAGAAAAGATCGGCCGAGGGCCATGCCTTCCACAGAGGAACCAACAGCAAAAGTCCTGGATTGAAATGGTCCCAGAACGGAGGCAACGTCGGCGATTCCATCAACCAGCCGCGCCCACTGGCGGTGTGGACGACGCGCTGCGCGAAATGGCCAAAATCGTTGTACCCCAGCCGATGATCGATCGCTGCCTGGTGCGATTGATGCCAGAACCAGCATCCTTGAACGATCGAGGCAGCGGCGATCAAACCATTAGCGATCCACTTGGGAGATCCCTCCAGTCGCTGGACGATCCTCTCAGAGAGGACGCCAAAGGCCAGCGTCGTCCAGCATGCGATCCAGAAGAGTTCCAGATAGCTTCCGACCGTCGTCACCTCCAGGTTCATCATCGATGCAACGGCCAAAAGACCGCTGGGGGCAGCGGCGATCGCCAGCGCCAAGATCGATCGGGTGATTGGTCTGGCGCTGCCGGCCTGACCGACCGCCAGCAGCCAGAGGATTGCGATAAGCGAAGGAAAGAGAAACAACGTCGCTGGGGCGGCCAGCGCCTCCTGCCATCGCGGTACGAAGGAAAGTGTGTTGTACAGAAGAACTAGGTGATGGCGTGTAGACAGTCCGCTGACGACGACGATCCATAGCAGCGCGACACAAAGAGCGGCTGCCCACGCCATGCGATTCGCCCCTCGCGATCGCGTGGCACACTCCGCTTCCGTGGTCACCATGCTATCCACACGTTCTTCCTCAGGCGGACCTTGTCGAAGCCGGCTCATCACGTCTCCATTTCGCGGCGGCGATCCCAGGACATCGATACCAGTCGAAAGTCGATGCCGAGCCTTGATGGGGATCGAGGAAACGATATCAGAAAAGCCATGGAGTCGGCCAATCGCCGGTCAGGCACCGCCGCCGATCGATGCTAGAGCGATTCGATTTTCCCAAAGAGATGACCACCCACGGCATCGTGCGACCAAGTCCCAGCATACTTGCCGTCGTGCAGGACTACCCTTGCAGAAAAAGTCCCCATCCCTGGGATCGTGAATTTCTCCAGAGAGATGACCGGCGTATTGCCGCTCCACTGGATCGGTAGCGCCAGCGGCAGCGACACATCCTTCCCTCCATACTGAATCCGGCAGATCAGCATCCAAAGATCGCCATCGGGCAGCTTTTTGGCGCTCTTGATCTCATAGGTCTCCGGCTGAAGATCATTCAGCGGCTTGCCGTCGATCGTGAAGTGGCCTACCAGCTTGACGTTGGTCAGCATCTTCGTCAGTCGCTCGTAGCGCACCTCCTGGGGAAGCACCTCTTCGCCCAGTCCATCGACGGGGGCCTCTTGCGTCGATTCCTGTGCGACCAGGGGTCGATCTGGGAGACCGACTGCAAGGGAGAGGAAGGTAACCAGAGCCCAGGTGGAAGTGGATGTAGGGAACGAAAAACAGCGAAGGATGGCCATATCGATCGCTCCTTGTAGCAAGAGGAAGAAAGAAACCATGGATAGCTTGCCGTTGGGAAAGCGGCGAATGTTGCCATTGTAGGGTAGAGGTGCATCGTCCGCCAAAGCTTCCCCGAAATGGGATCGCCATGAAGGTTGCTGCCGGTCGCTGGAGTTGCATCGAAGGTGGTGGAAGATGCTGTCCACCATCGTGGGGTGAGCCAGCCCCGGATGCGTGGCCTGGAACGAGGAAAGGGAGCACTGCAGGCTGCAGTGGCATCGAAGCTTGAGGAAGGCTTCAGCGATGCTGGGGTCAGGTCGCGCTACCATGGCGATGCGCGGGATGCGCCAGGCCATCGCTGACCGGTCCGGAACGAATGAGCCGGCCACCTTCGAGCGCCAGGCAATGGCCGGTGGTGAACGACTGCTCGATCAGGAAGCAGGCTGCCTGAGCGAAATCGTCGGGAGTGCCTTCTCGCTGGACCAGCGACTGTTCGACCAAAGCCCGGGTCACCTCGGGGCTGACTCCCGGCTGCATCAGGATCGGCCCCGGCAGGATCGCGTTGACTCGCACCTTCGGATTCCGTTCGGCCAGTTCGATCGCCAGGGTGCGCGTCAGCGTAGGGATCGCTCCTTTGCTGGTCAGGTAGGCGATGTGGTCGCTGTAGGGGCGATCGCATGCCCATTCGCCGACCAGCACCAGACTACCCCCCTGCTCTTGCCGAGTCATCGCGAGACCGAAGTGCTTCGCGATGAGGAAGCTTCCCAGCACATTGACCTCCCACTGCCGTCGCATCAGATCGACCGATGTTTCCACCAGGGGGGCGGCATCCCAGATCGCCGCGCATGCCACGACCGCATCGATGCGTCCAAAATGATCCCCGATCGCACCGACCCACGACTCCACATCCCGCTCCGACTCCACCGGCCCCGACAGCCACAGCAGTTCCTCCGATTCCATCGCTGGGTGATGCCATTGCCTTTGGGACTCTGGAATCGGTCGATGGGAGTGCAAGGCCAAGCGGTAGCCACGTCGTGCCAGATGCTCCGCTACCACCCGTCCCACACGCGGCGCCACACTTCCGGTCACGAGCGCTACCGGTTTGTCGTTTCCCTGAACTTTCACCACGGCAACCTTCCCTTCCTTCCAACAGGATTCCGAGTCCTACTATCGTATGGACCTGTCCAATCCAACCGGAAGGATGGGCCAAGACTCAGGGGAATTCCGAGGATCGCGATGCAGTCTGGCTTCCGGAACGCCCCAAAGCTGTCATTGCCAAACTGGGATGCCTCTGGCGGTGGAAACGAATTGGATGGCCCTGGGCGCCTCTTGGGTTCGATTGAATACAAGGGTCCGGGATGCGAGGACTCGGTACGGTTCGCAAGCGAAGCGTCTCGAAAGGTGGAACATAGCGGGGTGGAAATCAGCATGGACCAGCAGCGACACCTGAAAAATCGAGGGCCGAAGCAGCTTCGCGAAGGATTTCGTCGCGTGGATGCACTTGGCGTGAGTCGATGGCGGTTTCCGCCTCGTCGCGTCGCCGTGGCACTCGGTTGGATGGTCGCTGCGGCCGCATGTCCAGCGTGGGCTCAGGAAGGGTTGGGACAAGTGCCGCCCCTCACGGAAGGAACGGTTGCGTCCCCTGCGGAAGGGACGGAGGTTCGCGCCCTCTGGACGCTGCAGTCGCTGACGGAACAGGCGATGCAGCGGCATCCCGCGCTGCTTCAGCAGCAGGCCAATCTCCAATCGCTCTCCGGGAGGTACTGGCAGGTGGGGATTCAGCCCAATCCGATCGTCGGTTATGAGGGACAGCAGTTGGGATCGGGAGGGCTGGCGGAACAAGATGGGATCGCTGTGGGTCAGGAGGTGGTGCGTCCGATCAAGTTGAGGAGTCAGCGGGAAGTGGTGGCAGCGGAGATGGCCAAGGCCAGGCAGCAGCTCTCTGTCATTCGGCAGAGGGTGGCGACCGATGTGCGAATCGCCTACTACGATCTTCTGGTGGCTAGGCGTCGCGAGCAGGTGGCTGCCGACTTGGTGCGGATCAGCCAGCAGGGCGAGTCGGCGGCGCGGCAGTTGGTGGAGGCGAAGGAGGTGGGGAAGGCTGATTTGCTGCAGGCGTCGATCGAGGCGCAGCAGGCGTTGATCGCCAAAGAGACCGCCACGAATCGGGCTCAGGCTGCTTGGCAGGTGCTAGCCACGCTCGCGGGACTGGATCCCCAGTTTCCCGAAGCGGTCGATGGGACGCTGGAAGCCGCGCCGCAGGAATTCGTCTTCGAAACCTTGCTGGCACAGCTTCGCACCGCCAGCCCGGAAATCGCTGTCGCGGTCGCGGAGATCGAACGAGCCCAGCGAACGCTGGCCCGAGAGCAGGTGGTGCCTCGACCCAACGTCACGGTCAATGGTCTGGTCAATTACCGGGACAACGGCATCGGCGGAAGGTCGGATGGAGGCGTCGCAGTCTCTTTGCCTCTGCCGGTGTGGAATCGCAATCAGGGAGCGATTCGTGAGGCGTATCATCAACTGCAGGCAGCGCAGCACGCCCTAGCCAGACTAGAACAACAGCTCACCGTGCGTCTGGCGCCGGTCATGGAACGCTATCGGAACAGCCTGGTGCAGTACCAGCGCTACCAGGAACAGATCCTGCCTGCGGCCAGTGAGGCATTGGAGCTGAGTCGTCGCGCGTATGCGGCAGGGGAGCAAGGGTACGTCAACTACTTGACCGCCCAGCGCACGTACGTCCAGACCAACCTCAATTTCCTCGATACCCTGCGGGAGCTTCGCCAGTCGGAGGCCCTGCTGGAGGGCATGCTGCTGGAGGGGAGCTTTTCCGAACTGACAGGACCTTGATCGATCGCCCTGGTGGTTTCCTGGAGCCGCTTCCAGCGCCACGGGGATTGCGGATCCTGCGGGGCCCAAGGAGAGAGCTTCTTGGTGGCAAGTTGCAGGAACCGACCTTTCCCTCGATCCATCCAACGTGCAGAATCAGGGCGCCGGATTGTTGATCCGAGCCAATGACCGGGACGCCATCCCGATCGTTTGGGTTCCCTACCGTCGCGAAAGACTGATGCACCTTTGGAAACGCAACCGATGATCGATGATCGCTGGGAGTGGGCCGAGCGGGAGTCGATGCTGCTGGCTCCCTATGCCTTTTCCAGTTTGGCGAGCCGAGGCCGCGTCCACCCCGAACCGCTTCATCCTTACCGCGGTCCGTTTACACGCGACCGCGATCGCATCTTGCATTCGTCGGCGTTCCGGCGGCTCAGCGGCAAGATGCAGGTCTTCACGGGCGACATGGGTCTGTATCATCGCACGCGACTGACGCACACCCAGGAAGTCGCCTCGATCGCCCGCACCCTGGGACGCAGCCTGAGGCTGAACGAGGATCTGATCGAAGCGATGGCGCTTTTGCACGACATCGGTCACCCTCCGTTTGGTCACTGCGGCGAGGACGTGCTGGACGAGCAGATGCGGGGGGTGGGGGGATTCAGCCACAATGCGTTTGCTTTGGCGCTGGTACAGCAACTGGAACGTCGGTATCCCGATTTTCCTGGGCTGAATCTCTCCCTAGAGACGCTCGACGGCCAGACCCATCGCGCCGACAAACAATCGCCACAAGCGCCGTTGCTGGAGGCGCAGGTAGTCGATGCGGCGGACAGCATGACGTACGACGCCCACGACGTCGACGATGCATGGAAACTAGGTTTGCTGGATGAGTCGGCTTTGGCAACCCAGAGGCTGGTCCAGCGAGCCTTGGATCGCGGGCCCAGGCCGCCTCAGCGGGAAGCCGATCGGCGACGCTTTTTGGTCCATTCCCTGATCGATCTTCAGGTGGCCGATTTCCTTCAGCACAACCGACCACGCCTGGAATCGATCTCGTCGGCTCAGGAGGCGATGGACAGGAATCTTCGTCTGGAGTTGTCGCCGGAAATCGAAGCCGAGAAAAAGCTGTTGGAACGATTTTTGTTCGAACAAGTGTATCGCCACCCCAAGCTGATCGCGATGCGCAATCGAGCGACGGATCGGCTGAGGCAGTTGTTCCTGCTGCTGGAGAATGCACCCGAACACCTTCCGGTGCGCTTCCAGAAACTCGCTCAGGAACATTCCGTGACCTGGGCGGTCGGTGCCTACCTAGCAGGGATGACCGATCAGTTCTGCGACGATCAGTACCTGCGGATGGTGGAAATGGGGCGCCGGCAGGCGGAAGACTGGGAGTGATCGCAAGGCGAAGGCGTTTGCACGCTTCCACACAAACCGATCAGCGCGATGGATCCTTGGCCCGTGCAATCACAAAGTCCACTAGCGGCTGGCTTTGGAAAAATCCTTCCCACATGTTGTGTCCCTGTCCCGAAGCCACTTCCAGGTGGATCAGTCCCCCCTTACCTGCCTCGCGATAGCGTTTGGCCAAGGCCAGGGAATTGCTCTCCAGCGGAACCACTTGATCGATATCGCCGTGGATCAGGTGAACCGGTATCGATGCATCCAGCAACGCCTGGGCTTTTGCGATGGGGTTGTGCCGGTCCAGCTGATCGGCCAGCGATGTGGGGGAAAGATCGAACGCGCCTGCGGCGCGGTCCAAGCCAGGGTAAGCGCGCAGATCAAAGACCGGATAGATCCCTGCCAGCCCAGCGACGCGATCGGGTTGCTCCGCCGCCCAGGCCAGCATCCAAAGGCCCCCGCGACTTCTGGCCAGAAGGCATGGGCGATGGGAGAGGTGGTAGGTCGCGGTCAGATACCGATGCAGCTGGTCCAGTCCCTGCGTCCCCTTGGGGCTGCCATAGGCTTCCCCCACATCGATCCCCGCCACCGCAATCCCCGCCGCAAGAAATCGCTCATGCATCCATCGCTCATGCACGTCGGGATAGGGAGCCAGTGTGGGGGCATACATGACCCAGGGCTGCGGCTCCTTGCGGAGCTCTGGCTTGGGGAGCGCCAGGAAGGCGGGCTTTCCTTCCACAACAAGCGAAACTACTTCGCCTGGAAGGTCTGCGATCCCGGGGGGAACCTGCTGCGCCGGCAGCGGCATGGCCCAGCCGATGATCACGACAAACCATGCGATCCTTCTCCCCGTCGACGGGGATACCCACCCTTTGGCGACCAGACCAACGACGCGATCCATCCAACCTTTCATCATCCCTCCACGTTGGCGTCACGCCCTAGGACTGCTGGCCATCGATCCCTCACCAAGTCCCCATCGTACCTCGCTAGGCGATGGCCTCCTACTCCCAGTATCTACTCGTGCTCGTGCTCGTGCTCGTGCTCGTGCTCGTGCTCGTGCTCGTGCTCGTGCTCGTGCTCGTGCTCGTGCTCGTAAAAGTCATTGGTTCTGGTGTGTTCGCGGTCGAGCCAATCTGGTTAGAAGACGTTGCGAGCGATCCTGCGCTCGGAGCCTCATGATCCTTCTCGCCCCTCGACCGACTCACACACCCTACCGGAACTTCGGTTTCACCCATAGGAAAAATCCCGTAGCCACCATCGCCAGATGTTGGAAGATCCCGAAGCAAGACATCCCCCGCAATCCTGTAGCCACCATCGCCAGATGGTGGAAGATCCCGAAGCAAGACATCCCCCACAATCCCGTAGCCACCATCGCCAGATGGTGGATGATTCGGAACCCTGGGCTGTCAGTGCCACCACGGTCGATTATGATCAGCCCTTGGGGTCCCCGGGTCAGGGGCCGAAGGGATCAGAGGCAACCGGCGGATTTCCTGGAGTTGGGTTCGATGGATCGATCGAGCGGATGGGGGGGGATGCTTCCAGGTGCCGTTTGGTCCTGGATATGGCTTTGGCTGGGGATCGTCAGCATGGGAGCAGGTTGCGTCCCACAGCCAGAGAAGGAGGTGGTGCTTTACACTTCGGTCGATCGTCAGTACGCGGCTCCTCTGCTGGATGCCTTCGAGCGGCGTCGGCCGGAGATCACGATCACTCGGCAATTCGATGTGGAAGCTTCCAAGACGCTGGGCCTGGTGACTCGGTTGATGGAAGAGCAGAAGAATCCTCGCTGCGATCTTTTCTGGAATGGCGAAATTCTGCATACGATTCGGCTGCAGCGAGCTGGCATGCTGCAGGCGCGTCGGTGGAAGATTCCTGCTGGCTGGAAGACGGGGTACCTTGCCAGCGATGGCAGTTGGATCGGTTTTGCGCCCAGGGCCAGGGTGTTGCTGGTCCATACCAAGTCGATTCCTGATGCCAAGGAGCGACCCAGCCGCGTGTCGGATCTTGCCGATCCCAAGTGGAAAGGGAAATGCGCGGTTGCTTTTCCGATGTTCGGCACCACGGCAACCCACTTTGCGGTGCTGGCCAGTCGCATGGGAGATCAGGCCGATGCCTTTCTTCAGCAGGTCGCTACCAATGCCCTGGTGCTATCTGGCAACAAGCAGGTCGCCGATGCGGTCGCCTCCGGCCAGGTCGCTTTCGGTCTGACCGATACCGATGACGCTCAGGTGGCCAAGGAGCAGGGAGCCCCGGTGGAGATCATCTTCCCCGACCAGCCGACCGGTTCGGACGATCAGGAGGCGATCGGCACGCTGTTCATCCCTGGGACGGTCGCTATCCTGAAAAATGCACCCCACCCGATCGCTGCCCAGTGGCTGGCCGATGCATTGATCGATCAGGAAACCGAAAAAAGGCTGACGATGGCGCTCGGTTCCCAGTTCCCGATCTGGCCCTCTAGCGAGAAGTCATCTTCCTCCTCACCGATCGCTTCGCTGCGGTGGATGGAGGTGGATTTCGAGCGTGCTGCCGATGGATGGGAACCGCTGGCAGCGAAACTGCGCAGGTGGTTTGCTCCTGGAGCCAACAGCAAGGGGGCAGGGTCAGCGGAGGGTTCCGCTACGATTCCTGCCGAGGATTCCCAGCCGTGAAAAACTCGGACGCGAGATTCTGGGCCGGCGTGGTACTGATCGTGCTGCTGGTCCGAAGCGCTGTCCTCTTCTTTGGCGCCCAGGGGCTGAAAGACGATCCCGATGCTTACCGAGCCTACGCGGTCTCGTGGGCTCGCTGGGGAACCTTTGGACTACCCGATGCTTCCGGGATCATTCAGCCCAGCGCCTACCGGCCTCCCCTTTATCCCTGGCTTCTGCACCTGATGGGCGGGGCACTGGAAGAGGATGCAATGACCCAATGGGCGATCGGGTCGCTGCATCTACTTTTGGGCTTAGTAACCTGTCTGCTCGTGGCGGTCGTGGCGGGGAGACTGGCGGCCATTTGTCTGCCCACGTCCAGCGAAACATCCCAAAAGTTTTTTGCTGGACTGGCAACGCTGTGGGTGGCATGCGATCCGATCCTCTTGAATCAGTCGCGGTTGGTGATGACCGAAACGCTGGCGACATTCCTTGGGCTGCTGGGGTGGTGGAGCTGGCTGAAGATGCAGGAGCCATCGCGAAAGGCAGATGGAGGCGAGCAGGTGCAGCCGATGGGCAGCAGCGGTATCGCGTGGGCCTTGGTCGCGGGCCTGATCGCTGGCCTAGCGGTCCTCTGCCGCCCCACCGCCTGGCCAGCGGTGCTGGGCATGCTGGCCGTCCTGCTGGCCATGGGGCTTGGGGCGAAATCGCACGCCTGTCGCGCTGTCTATCGATCGCAACTGGTCGCCATGACTGCGGGACTGCTGATGCTGGCAGCTCCTTGGGCGATCCGAAATCACCAGCAGCTTGGGCGTCCGATCGTCATGACCACTCATGGTGGTTTCACGCTCTACCTAGCCAACAACCCATCGCTGTACGAACACTTCCGCGCAGGAAGCTACTCGCGGCGCTGGGATCCCGAGCCGTTTCATCGGCGATGGCAACAGCAGCGAGAAGCATTTCAAAAGGCGGCTCGGGCGACCGAGCCGCAGTTGGATCGCTACGCCAACCAATTGGCCAAGCAGACCATCATGGAGCAGCCTGGAGTGTTCGCCAAAAGCTGCTTGGCGCGATTGGGATGGCTCTGGGCATGGTGGCCGCAAGTCGATGCCGCCAGCATCGAGTCCCGAATCGTCATCGGTGGCATCTACGCCACTCAGACGCTGCTGGGACTGGTGGGGCTGGCATCGCTGATCAGGACAGGGAACTGGATCTCACCACGGAAACATCGATTGACGCTCTGGATGGCCTGGTCGCCAGCTCTCGCCACCATCTTGGCTCTTTCGGCCGTTCATGCTGTCTACTGGAGCAACATGCGGATGCGAGCCCCGGCAATCCCTGCTGTTGCTCTGCTGGCATCGTTGGGTGCGGTGCGGGTGGTGGAGCGGATCGGTCGCTGGCGATGCAGCCATGGAAAGCTCGCCAAGTAACGCAACACCGTCCCCCCGGCAGCGTACCGCGATGGCCCAGCGATGCTTCTGCAAAAAGCCAATCAGTCGCCAGCCGCTTCCCGCTCCTCCCATGGTTCTGGTGAATCTTCCTCTGGGTCGCCGAAACCGTCCTCCCAGGAACTCCAGACACTTGGTCCCAGCTGCATCTCCTCTGGCGTCAGCAGGCAATGGTCGAGCAGGGAGCGAATCGTTGATTCATCCATATCGATTCCGATGAAGACCAGTTCCTGTCGGCGGTCGCCGTACTCTCCTTGGAACATCGATCGAATCCTTTCGCAGGTGGCCTGATCCTCTGGCCAATACTCCTGGGGTGCCGAAGCCCACCAGAGTCCGGCCGGAAGCAGTCGTAGGGAAACGCCGGCCTGCCCCCACTCAAAGGCCTCATCATGTCGCGAGGCAATCCAGCAGAAGCCTTTGCTGCGCAGGACACCATCAAAAAGCGATTCCTCTTCGTCCAATGCCCTGGTCAGTCGATCTGGGTGAAAAGGCCGCTGGGCGCGATACACAAAGGACCGGACTCCATACTCATCCGCCTCGGAGGCACCGGAATGGCGAGGCGCTTCCAGCCACCCTGGATGCGCTGACGCCGACTCTTCGCGATAAAGCCCGGTTCCTAACACCTCGGAGTAGTCGATTTTGCCAAAGCTGGATTCAAGGATCCGGGCGGCGGGATTCAGGGAATGGAGAATCGCAAGGAGCGTTTTTCTTTCCTCGGGTGATACCTGGTCGATCTTGTTGAGCAGCAGGACGTTGGCGAACTCAATCTGCTCGGTCATCAGATCGACAATGGTCCGCTCGTCCTCGTCGTTCACCGCGGCTTGGCGGTCGACCACGGTATCCTCAGATCCAAAGTCGCGCAGGAAGTTCTTCGCATCGACCACCGTCACGAGAGTATCCAGGAACGCGATCTGACCGAGGGTCTGCCCGGACTCATCCTCAAACGTAAAGGTTTCTGCCACCGGCATCGGTTCGGAAATCCCGGTCGATTCGATCACTAGGTAGTCGAAGCGACCCGATCTGGCCAGTTTGGCCACTTCCAGGAGGAGATCCTCTCGCAGGGTACAGCAGATGCATCCATTGCTCATCTCCACCAGCGTTTCCGTGGTCCGATGGACCGAAGGCAAATCGCTGCGGATCAGCGCCGCATCGATATTCAGTTCGCTCATGTCGTTGACGATGATCGCCAGCCGCATCCCATGGGACTGGGTCAGCAGTTGCTGCAGCAGAGTCGTCTTGCCGGCTCCTAGGAAACCCGAAAGCAGCGTGACTGGAAGCCTATTGGTGGAATCGAGTTGAATCATCGTAACTACCTCGGAGTTGGTCGATACGCATCAGAGCGTTGCGTTAGGTCGCGCGAGCCGCCGCAAGAGGCGGCCCTGGTCCAATCCGATCCAGGGCCGCTATCGATCGATCAGAAAGCAATCGTACGAATGGCCGATCACCCCATGCGGGCTCGGCGTCGACGCCATCCCATGGTCGCCATAAGCGATCCGACCGCAACCAAAGTCCCTGGCTCGGGCACCGCAGCGATACTGGAGTCACCAACGGCGAAGAGGAATGTCTCTTCCTCGGTATAGGTGCCAGCGGTGATGGAACCGCTGCCGTCGTTGGTCAGCGTCGCTCGAAGGACCAACTGATAGAGTCCTTCTCGGTTGAATCCGACGTTGTAGTGAACATGCGACCCAATCGTACCGGCCCAGGTGTCGGCGGCCGGATCCAGCGTCGAGGCGCGGAGGATGGGACTGCCGAAGGGGTCCGAACTCCAAATGGAAACGTGGGAATCGCCCCCAAGGGAATTGGTCGCACCTACCAGTTCCCACTGCATACTGGTCCAACCATCCAGTGGATCGAGTTCCTCTGTAGCAAAACCGAGGAATGGCTTTGCCGGATCGCTATTTTCCGGCAGGTAGAAGATGGGATCTCCTGCCGTGGCGCTGAGGAATGCCCACTGAGCCCCAGCGGGACGCGGGAACGCTGGTCCAGGCACGCCGATGTAGAACGCATCGGAATCGAATTCCCCCGGCGCAATCGTTCCGCCTCCAAAAGCATCCAGTGGGTCTTCCGCATGCATATGCAGGTGCAGTCCCCCGGGTTCATACGCCACCCCAATGTCCAGATGGCCTCCAATGGCGACCATCGTCGCCGCCCGCGCTGGAGAGAATGCCAAAAGACATACCCCCAATGCCAAGATCGAACGAATCCCAATCCGCATCACGGATCCTCCTGAAATCGATGCCCCATTCAGCCTGCTTTCTGTCCGTTTATGCATAACGTATGCATAAACATCGGCTATGGTAAGGCATCGCTGGCGCAGAAGGCAAGAGCTTTTTCGGCCAATCTTTTTGGTGCAATTCCAACGGCCCGCAAAATCGGAAAAATCTGCATCGATCGCATCGCAGCCCCACCCGTCGGTTGCAGATCGAGTCATCGGTTCGGGGCACGAAGCGCAAGGTATCTTTGCGAAGAAATCGAGAAGTCTTGGGGGCAATCGGCGCGTCGGCCGTGGCGTCGTGAGCTACCGAAGTCTCGCGGCGCAACATTCAGGAGACCAGGCGCGCTGGCGCTCCGTCGGTCGATCATCTAGGAAGACGAATGAAGAGCGTTGGACCAGGCGATCGCTTGCTCCCCGACTTCCCCTCATCCCCCATGCGTGGAAAGAAGCTCGGCGTATTGCAGTGCCCAGCTGTCGATCGCCTTCCGGAACGGATCTAAAGAAGCTTCCGTGATTGGTTGGAAAAGGGTGCGGACCAACACCTCGCGATTGGCGATCGTTCCTTTGGCGTGCAGATCGAGCACCGCGAGGTCGTGAAACGGGCGGACGGCGATCTCCAGGCGACTGTACTCCGTTCGTCGCACGCCGGCCTGCATCCGTAGGTTGTCTCGAAAGCAGGCAGCGCCCCAGCCTCCTTCACCAAAGACGGTTTCGTACCGAAACCCTGGAATGTAATCGGCCAGGGATCGAACAACCTTTTCGATATGCTCGGATAACTCGAGCCGGTACTGCGTATGGAGTCGCCGCAGGCGCTCCAGTTCCTCGCGGCGAAGGGCCTCGTCGCGCCCCGCCTCTTTCCCTTTCTGATTTCCCCGCTCGATCGCTTGCCTGAGCCGTTCCTCGAAATCAGACATCCGACCCCTCAGCCGATTCCGCCTGGTTGGGAGGTGCAGCAGAGGAAGGCTCCTGGCTTGGTGGAGCTTCCACGGCCGGTGGCGTTTCGCGTTTGCCCTGGTAGAACTGCATCAGATCGGAGAAGGACCGCAGCGGTTCCTTCCCCTTTTGCATCGCATCGCTGATCGGTGCCGAGGGCTTGGGGCGTTCCACTTTCGGGCTGGGCTTGGTGGCCGGAGCTGTATCAGCTGGCTCATTGTTCTCCGCCCGCTGCGGTCTGCGTCCCTGCTGAAAACGGCCATTGCCGCCTCGACCGCCACCGCCACCGGCTCCTGCGCGATCGGGTCCGGACGACGAACGACCTCCGGGGCCACCGCGATCGGATCGACCACGAGGCGCCGCGTTTCCTTGGGAACGGGGAGCTCCTGGTTTGGCGTTGCGGTCTCGTCCGTCCCGGTTGTCACGTCCATCGCGCCGTGGCTGCATCCGTTCGGCTGCCATCGCCGCTGCCTGCTTTTCCTTCGCATCTAGCGATTGGGGGGAGATCGCCGAGAGCACCACGCGGCGTCGCTTGGAGTCGACATTCAGGACCCAGACCTGGATCAGGTCTCCGACCTGGACCACTTGGTTGGGATCCTTGAGAAAATCGGACGACAGGCGGCTGATATGAATCAGGCCGCTGCAGTCGGGACCAAGATCGACGAAGGCTCCAAAATCGGCCACTCCAATCACGACGGCCCAGGCCGACATGCCGGGTTGGAGATTTTCCAGAGTTGGAACTCCATCTAGCAACGGGGTCCCTGGCTGGTTGTCGCGAAGATCCCGGTGTGGCTGTTGCAGGGCCCGCGCGACGTAGCGCAGTCGCCCACGCCCAACTTGCCAACTGCGAGCCAACTTCTCAACATCGATCGCCAGCGCCGAATCGGCGATCGGTGGATCGACGTGGCAGCGAATCACTCGAACCTGCGGAACGGGAGTCGATGGCGCATCTTGGGCGGCGGCTTGCGTTGCATCGGCGACCGGTTCGCCTGCGGCGGCGGGTGCCTCCTCCGTCCCTGGCTCTTCCGACGAATCGATTTCCGCCAACGCAGCAGCCGCTTCCGCCATCTCCTCGGCAGTCACCGACGGCTCCTCGGCTTCCGTCTCCCCTGGCAAATCGGTAGGGCTTTCCGTCAGCGCTTCGGCGACGGCGGCATCGGTTGGGGCTTCGGTCGACTCCTCGGAACTGATTTCCCCAAACCCCTCCGAAGGCTCGAGGTCTTCCGTCACTTCTGCTGCCGAGGAGGCATCGGGAGGGTCCACGACGGCTGCCGATGCGGCAACCGGACTCGGCTTGGTCCACCCCTCGGGGCTAGACGAAGGTGCAGGGAAAAGGTTTTGAGCGATTAGGCGCTGAGCCAATCGGTAATCCTCGGGATGGACGGAGGTACCATCAAGCGGCTCACTGCTTCCGAAAACGCGCAAGAATCCTAGCGATTGCCGGAAGGTGGTGTCGCCGAATTTTTCCCGCATCCGGTCTGCGACCTGTTGCCGCGTCGCCTCGGGCTGTTCCTGTCGGAAGGCGACTAGGGCTTCCGCGATCTCCGGCGTGATACCGGGCAAGGTCTGCAGCAGCTCCTTGGAGGCCGACCAGTAGTCAACGCCTCGCTTGGCAATGGTATCGCGAACCGATTCCTCCAACTCCTGCTCCAAGAGCGTGTCGGGAACTTCCCGCTGGAAGCTCCCCAGGCGAAGGCGAGCCGCATCAACCTTGAGCAATTGAGCTAATGGATCCTGGAGTTTTCGTGCCAGCCAGACCGCTGCGCGATGGCGGCGAGAGTGCGTCGGTAGTTCCGCAAGGCACTCCCGCGTCGCGCAGTAGGCATCGGCACCGGCGCGGTCCACCATGGTCCACGTCACATTCCCATCCGACTGCTCTAGCAGCTGCTTGATCGTATGAATCAGGAAGCGCCGAGCCGGGCCATTCGAAAGAGCGACCAGAGAGACCTTGTAGCGGTGGATGATCTCGCCCAGAAGGACGACATTCGTCGCGACCAGATCCTTGCGACTGCTGCTGGCTGGTAGTTCGTCGGTGTGCAGGACGTTGCCTTGGGGATCGACCACGGCGATCGGGGCCGACTTGGGGCCAACCGAATCGATCGCCAGGATCGTGCGCCCCGTCACCGGTCGCTGTTGCAGCGAGCTTTGAAGCGACTCCACCGCCCGCTCGACCAGGGAGTGCTGCGCTTTCTCTTCAAACTCCGCGAACAGATCCTGTTCCAGCTTGGGAAGGATCTGCTTGCTCATCGCTTCGACCACCAGATCATCCAACCAGGGGCCTGCGGGATGATTGGCTGGAGCCAGCAGTTCCCGCGCAGCCTGAATCAAGGGGGGATTGTCGTACTGCCAGACCAGTCGAGTCAGCTGGGATCGCGTGCCTCGACCCAGCATGACAATCTGGTAGGGAGTCAAACGGTCGAGCGGACTTCGGAGCTTGGAGTAGCTGTCGAGGATTCCACGAAGCCAGCGACGTCGCTTTTGACGCGGCGACAGTTTGGCGGCGCTGCGTGGAGCCGGTGTCTTTGCTTTGGCATTCGACTTCTTGCCGCCGCGAAGCGGACCAGACTTCGCAGCACCGAAACGGACGTTCTCATCGACGGCTTCCGTTCCTTCCGTCGTGGGATTCGCTGATCCAGTCGACTCCGTGGAACTCGACGGTTCGGCGGTGGCAGTCGCTTCCGGCGCCTCTGGTATGCCGGTGTCCGAGCCTGCCGGTATTGGCGAAGGTAGCTCGGTGGGAGACGAAGATTCCAACGAACCAACTAGTTGTGGTTGCGAGGTCGATACTGTTTCGCCAAGGCCTGGCAGATTCGCGGCATCCTGCGGTCCTGGTTGGTCTTGGATCAGCCGTCCAAAGCCACACCCGGTTACTTCGGGAAGCGTCGTATTGCTGGCAGAGGGTTCCAGGGAGTCGGCAGATGGTTCTCCCGCGCCGCCTTCGGTCGCCTGTTCGTGGTTGTCGGGGAGAATTTCGACTGCGACCTGAGAACGTCGACGCAGCGCCGAAGCGATGCGGTCCATCAGGACGGGGTCTTCGTGAAGGAGCAGTTGAATCCAGCGGCGCACCTGAACTGTCAGGGCCCTGGCTTCCTCCTGGCCAACACCTGCCTGCTGCCCCACCCACTGTTCGACGTCCAAGGGGCCTGGGCCTTGAAGTGCTAACAGGGCTTGGCCGATTTTTGGAACCTCTGGCTGCTTTTCGGCCAGAGCACGTGCTCCTTTGCGGGAGCGAATGCCACGGGTCAGCAAATCGATTTCAGCAACGGATCGCGCCTGAGTCAGCAACGGGCCGAAGGCATCGTTCCAAAGCTGGTCGCGCCGCAGTTGCTCTTCCACCATCTCCCGATGCGTTTCCAATCGCTCCTGATAACGAAGGGCGCTTCGGAGTCGGCGTAGCGTCTGGTAGTCGAGTTGCCCGATTTCGTCGGACCGATACGTTGCCAGGAATGCGGGAGAATACCCTTGTCGCAACAACTCCAGAGGCCGCCGCAGGGATTCTTCCGATGCGCGAAGCGACCGCGCAATCGCTTTCAAATCGATCATAAATAGACGAAACCCATGAGCCCCGTAAGCCGAGCCGACCATCCGTGTGGCGCGCAGAGGAGCGAGGCGAAAGATAGATAGAAAAACCTGCAGGATTCCGGAATCTAGGGCAACCAAACTCCCTTGTCAAGCAGATCGCAAGGCCCTTCCGCTTAAGCTTCCCATTCTCCCCATCTTTCGGAACCGGAAAAGTTTGCTGGAATCCCTGATGCTCGGGCGGCAGCTTGGTCGATGCTGAAGCTGCTTACGTGACAGGGGTGGGGGTTGGAACAGGGATCTGTTTGTCCCATGGAGGAGAGGCGATCGATGTCGATTGCACTACTTTCCCCCTTTGTCCCTCCCCGCCGCAAGTCCCTCGCTCGACGAAACTATCAAGGACGGAGCCATCCAGCTATGGAATATCGATTGCAACCTGGATCGAAGATGCCTGGTTCTTTTTCGGCTGGAGGGCGAGCGAAGGTGGGCGTCGCACTGCCCGACCGGGTCCCGATCACGTTTCAGGATTTTCAGCGACTGGTGCAAGGTGCAAGCGACCCGCAGCGGGCGTTTCTTGGTGATTTCGCAGAGGACCTCCTTCAGGTGCCTCGCGATCTGATCGACGTGCTGGTGGCGGCTTCCGGGACCCGCTGATCGACTTGGCAAGCTGGCACTGCGGGGGACCGCCTGCAGTGTGAGCGGTTGGGGAAAAGGGAGCGGCCTGATGAGCGGAACGTCGGAACCCTCTTCCGAGCCATTGCTTCCTGAGGCGCTGGGCGAGGACGAGAAGCAGCGACCGCAACCGGCCGATGAATCGTCATCCGACGATGCTTCGCGCGACTGGATTGCCGCGATGCGGAAGCTGGCGGATCAGTTGGAGCGGGAGTCGATCGATCGGGGCGACCTGAAGATTCTCCACCGAGCCACCTCGGAGCTGCACGATGCATTTCGGATTTTTGGCCCCTATCGTCGGCGCCGCAAAGTGACGCTCTTCGGTTCCGCAAGGACCCCAGCGGCGCACCCGGCATACCATCAGGCCGAGTCGTTTGCGTCGATGATGGCAGGGCATGACTGGATGGTCGTGACCGGATCGGGTGGCGGGATCATGGAGGCTGGCAACCGGGGAGCTGGCCGCGCCATGTCGATGGGGCTGAACATTCAGCTTCCATTTGAAGCACGCCCCAATCGCTACATCGATGGCGATCCCAAGCTGATCGAGTTCAAGTACTTCTTCACGCGCAAATTGATGCTCGTCAAAGAATGCAGCGCTGCCGTCGCCTGCCCCGGTGGCTTTGGCACCCTCGATGAGATGCTGGAAGTCCTGACGCTGCTGCAGACGGGCAAGCAGACGATGATTCCGCTGGTGCTTCTGGATGCTCCCGACGGAAGGTTCTGGCGTCATTTCGAGGAGTTTTACCAAGAGCAGCTGGAAGCTACCGGCTGGGTGGGGCCGGACGATCGGAATCTGTTCCGCGTCGTCGATGAAGCGAGCGAGGCGGTCGATGAGATCCTCCGTTTCTACAAGAACTACCACAGCATGCGGTACGTTGGACCGCGGTTGGTGCTTCGGATCCAAAAGCCGCTCTCTACCACCCAGCTCGATCGACTCAATCGGCAGTTTGCCCATCTGCTTCTGGAAGGGGAGATCGAACAGCGATCCGCGTTCCGGCAGGAAGCCAATGAACCGGAATTGGCGGAATTGGTTCGTTTGGCGATGCGGCTGGATCGGCGTCAGGCAGGAGGGCTGCGCCGTCTGATCGATGCCATCAACGGTGCGGGCGATTAGCGATCGACCGACTTGGGGAAGAGCCTTGCTGTCGCTTCGCTGCCCAGCAGTGGCAGCGTCGTGCCACGCTGAGCCGACTGGAAGGCTGTATCGACCATTCTCTGGCCGCTCCAGGAGGTCTCTTCGCTGAGCGGACCGGTCACCGGGACGTTCCGTTCGATGCAGTCCAAAAGATAGGCGATGGGATTGGAGTCGACCTCGGTCAGCGTATCGACTCCCAGTCGGATGCCTTCTGGATTGACTGCATCCTGGAGCACCAAGTGCATTGCGTAGTCATCGCTGCGAAGCGTCCCTTCGGATCCCACCAGAAGAAATCCGCAAGGTGGCTGAGTCGGATGATTCCAGGGGTCGGTGAATGTGCCCCAGCGGGTTTCCATGCGCGACAGACCGAAAGGATATCGACAGATCGTGATCGAATGCTCGTCGACCTCCAGGTCCGCAGGCCGATCCGTCACGCTGGTCAGTTCGATGGGGAGTCGACCTTCCAGAAACCAAGTTCCTAAAGTGGTTCCATAGCCTAGGTAGTCCAGCAGCGATCCACCACCGCTGGAACGTTGGTAAAACCAGCTGCTTGGTTTCTCCTGATCGACCTGCTGCTTCGTCCGCTCGGCCTTCCCATAGGTGTGCCACAGAGGTCCACGATTGCCTCCGAAGTAATGGACCGATTGAATCTCCCCGATCCGCCGTTCGCGAACGGCGATTCGATGGGCGGTGCGGTGAGCCGGATCCCAGGCGAGCGGCCAGTTGACCACTAGATGCGCACCGGCTCGCCGCGCGGCCAACACCATCCGCTCCGCATCCTCCAGCGAAGCGGCCATCGGCTTCTCGACCAGGATCCACAGGCCTGGCCTAGCGATGCTCTCCACCCACCGAGCGTGATCGGCGACAGCTCCGCAGCATACGACCAGATGGGGCTGGCATCGATCCAGCAGATCCTCCAGCGATGGGTCATAAAGCGATTCGGGAATCCCTAAATCCGCCATGACCTGGGTGGCTCGCACCCGATTCGGATCATGGATCCCCTCCAAGGAAGCGCGGGGATGGGTCCGCACCATCTGCATCAGGTCGCCAGCATGGAAGTGGGAGCAATCAACGAAAACCACTCGCCAAAGCATGGCACGATCCTCGAGCTGCGGAAAAGAGACAATCGGTGGGACGCGACGCTGTGTGGAACAGCGCATTTTCTCAAAAGAGCTTCAGCCAAACCATCGTTTTATCGATGTCCGGGCATGAAAATGCGGGATAATTTGCGTCGAGCAGCAGAAATGCGAAATTTTTCGCAGAAGGATCGCTGCCTGGAAATGCCGAACGACTTCGGTTTCCCCGCCAGTCTCCGCTTCGCCTTCCGTCGACTAGCGAAACACCGTCGCCGACTGGCCACTCTGGTAAGGATCTCTCGCTGGGGGAGCTGCCAGGGAAGTCGGCTGTGGCGGTATGGGATACGTGCTGGGACGCATGGCGACGCCAACCCGGGTGTCGGTACCAGAGAAGGAACCTGGAGAGGGTGGCACCTGTCCATAGGCAAGTGCTCCCGTCGACGTGGGGACCATGCCGGCCGGGAGTTGATAGGGTGGCAGGACAGGGGGAGCCGTCGGCGGGATCATGGGAACGACCGCCATCGTGCTGTAAGGATCTCCAGCGACCGGGGTTAGGCCCCAGGTCGGTGCGACGGTCGCTCCACCAGTCGAGGCATTTGCCAGATGCGTTGGTTGGGAGGGAATGCTGCCAGGTCCGTAGGCAGTGGACGCAACGTAGGGCGACTGGATGGTCGTTGCGGCAAAGGGATAGGGGGCGAACCGAGTGGTGGTCGGGCGGGTGCGCTGCGCCGAAAGCCACTGGGCATAGGCCTGCGACCAAGCCTCTCTGCCATCGGGAAGTGGCTGAGCGTTTAGGGCGACATCCGACTTGGCCCTGGGCCGAACCACCACCTGCTGCACCAACACCTTCTCAAACGCCTCACCCGTGGCAGGATCGCGACCCGTTTGCAGCACCGTTTCACCAAGAACCGTCCCGGCCTGGGTGCTTCTCAAAGCTGCCATTGGCACCGTCCCAGCGGGATTGGGGGGTTGCTGAGCCACCGCCCATGGTGAGGCCAGGAGCAACGCTAGTTGTCCCGCAATGGCTCGCGGCAAGAACCCTGCGCTCATCGCCAATCGATCGACTGTCATGCGTCATTCTCGCCATTTCACCCAATCGGAAAATCTTCCCATGCGTCTGCCATCGACCTGGGAAAGCGATTTCTTGAGCCAAAATTGGGGAGAATGACCAGAATTCCCCAACGTTACCGCTTGCGGTAGCCACCATCGCCAGATGGTGGATTGGCTTTTTGGACGACTTCGGCAGCCCTCCACCGCGTGGCCGGGTTGGCTACCGGGCCGCATTGGCTACGCCGCTGCGATTTCTGCCGCTTGCGGTAGCCACCATCGCCAGATGGTGGATTGGCTGAATTCAGTGCTTCTTGCAAGCGGGCTGGAAGTTGGCAACAGGTATTCCACCGATTTGTCCCCAGCGTTGGGCGGGGCCAAACTAGCGAATCTCCCGCCAGAAATGCGAAAGGAGTCGAAGGAGCAGCAATCCAATCGCCGCTTGGTACATTGGGGAGGGTGTGGAGTACTTGGGTTGGTCGACGAAGGAATCGAGAGCAATCGACCATGTCGGGTGATGGATCTAGCGCGGTGCAATCTGGGGGGCTGCTGCAGGGTTTGCGGGTCGCCTTTGTAGGGCGTCTGGGGGGGCTGACTCGCAAGGAGGCGCATCAACTGGTGCGGCTTCATGGCGGCCAACCGGTGGAGCGGCCTACTGCCGAGATCGACCTAGTGATTGTCGGGGCGGATGAGTTACCGGGGACTTTCCTGGATTCCGATCCCGCGACGCCCTGGCGTACGGCGATTGCATCGGAGCACGTGGAGTGCATCGAGGAGACCGAACTGTGGAGGCGGCTAGGCTGCATGGAGGTCGCCCCCGATTGTCGGCGTCTGTTCACGCCAGCGATGCTGGCTGATCTGCTGAAGGTTCCGGTGCGCAACATTCGTCGTTGGCAGAGAATGGGGCTGATTCAGCCGGTACAAGTGGTGCATCGGCTTCCTTACTTCGATTTCCAACAGGTTCAGTCCGCGCGACAGGTGGCGCATTGGATCGCCACAGGCACCAAGCCCTCGGATCTTCGCAAGCAGTTGGATCAATTCGCTCGGCACTTCCCCAATCTCTCTCGCTCCTTGTCTCAATTGGAGATCTTGGTCGAGGGACGTCAGGTTCTATTGAGGAAAGACGAAGGTCTGCTGGAGCCAGCCGGTCAGATGCGCATCGATTTTGATGCGATCGACGAGACCTTCAACGACTCGGACGCCCTCCCGCATCTGATCGTCGCCACTCCGGGTATAGGACGGGACGATCTGGGCAATCGACAGGAAGCTCCTTGGACTAGTGAGCAGATCATTGAGCAAGCGCAGCAGCAGGAGGATCTGGGGGACTTCGAAGGGGCCAT
Organism: Pirellulaceae bacterium; assembly: GCA_044371425.1. Lineage (GTDB taxonomy): Bacteria > Planctomycetota > Planctomycetia > Pirellulales > Pirellulaceae > JBEISR01. The sequence continues at coordinate 85,457 of JBILTR010000001.1, forward strand.
CGAATGGTATCGCGTGCATCTATCCATCCATGGACCGAGCGCCGAAATCCATTTTCAGCTCGCGGAATTGCTCTATCGCACCGGCGATGTGACGGCTGCCAGGGAGCGGTACTACGCTGCCATCGAATGCGACGAGGACTTTGTTGAGGCGAGGGCCAATCTAGGCTGCGTGCTGCTGGAAACAGGGCGTGTGGATCTGGCGATCGCGGCGTTCCATGGGGCTCTGGCGCATCATGAAGCCTACGCCGACGTCCACTACCATTTGGCGCGCACCCTCCATGACAACGCCCAGAAGGAGGATGCGATCCCTCACTGGCAGCGCTTCATCGAGCTGGCTCCCGAAAGCCCCTGGGCTGAGGAAGCTCGATCGCATCTGGCGGAGAGGATGCATCCTGAAGCAGCTGAGGAAGTGCAGTGACCCCTCAGGTGACTTGGTAGCCCAGCCCCTGCAGCTTTTCCCGAAGCCCCGCCTGCGCTAGCGCTTCGCCGTGCACCAGCCGAATCTCCTTCGGCCTTTCGGGGATCCCCTGCACGAACTTCAGCAGATCCGACTGATCCGCATGAGCCGAGTAGCCGGTCAGAGTGTGGACTTTGGCTCGAATGGGGTAATAGCGTCCATCGAGCCGGACGGTCGAACGACCGCTCTGGATGACCCGACCTGGTGTCCCTTCAGCCTGGTAGCCGATGAAGACCACATCGGTCGACTCCCGCCCCAAAAACTGTTTCAGGTAGTTGACCACTCGTCCACCAACGCACATGCCGCTGCCGGCGATGACAATCGCCGGCTGATTGCGACTTTGCAGCCGTTGCATCATCTTCTGATGGTCGCGATGCCCATCCAGCTCGATCAGATTCTTGAAGACCAGTGGCTGGTCATCGATCGACAGCAGTTCCTTCGCCTCGGCATCCCAGAACTCGGTCATGTCGGTGTAGATCTCGGTCAGCCGTTTGGCCAGCGGGGAATCGACCAGAATTGGAATCTGGCCAAGCATCGAGCATTGATTCTTGTAGCCGATATTCTCCAGAATTCGGTTCATTTCATAGAGCAACTCTTGGGTTCGGCCCAGACTGAACGCTGGGATGATCGTGACCCCTTTGTTCCGCATGGTATGGCAAAGGATCTTTTCCAGCGCCTGCAAACGCACTTCCCTACCTTCATGATTGCGATTCCCGTAGGTACTCTCCAGAACCAGCGTATCGGCTCGCTCTGGACTCTTCGGATCATCCAGAATCGGTGTCAGTCGCGAACCCAGGTCCCCACTGAAGACGACTCGCTGCGAATCATGTTCGATTTCCACATACGAGGATCCCAGCACATGCCCGGCGGGCTGGTAGCGGACCGTCAGATCGTTGCCGATCTTTTCCCAGGTTCCGTAGGGGAGAGGTTTGAGGAGCTTCTTGATATCTCCCAAAACGTCTCGGATGACGGCACGATTGCGGGTGATCCCAAGTCGAATCGAATCCTCAAGCATCACCGGAAGCAGTCGAGCCGTGGGTTGTGAGCAGTAGATTGGGCGATCGAATCCGGCCGCCAGCAGGTAGGGAATTCTCCCGATATGGTCGATGTGCACATGGGTGACCAGCAACGCTTCAATGCCTTGGAGCGGAAAGTCGATGCGCGGATCTTCGTGCCCGATCGCGTCGCGGCCTTGGAAGGTTCCGCAATCGATCAGTACCGACCGGCCACCGGTCAATCGCAGCTGATGGCAGGACCCAGTGACTCCATGACGCCCACCGTGGTGCGTGATCTCCATGCGATCGCTCCGTTGCTAGGTTGTACTCTATTGGAATTGCCTTCGAATCGATCGATGCCCGGTAGCCGTTCCGGTGGATTGCTCGATCCCATCTGCTTTCGTTTCCACCGTCTGTCCAATGGGAGGCTCCATTAGAGTGATCGGGGCGCTCCATTCACAAGGACCCATCGCACCAGCGACCGCTAGCGCCTTGTGGGATGAGCCACCCTCCGAGTTCGCAGCCACCTTGCCACGTGACATGGCCGTCCCGGCCATGCAAGAACCGTCGGAGATGTTTCCCGATCGCCGCCTCGCTAGCCGATCCCACCTTTTGGCATCGCCGTCCCCCTTCTGGGAAACTACCGTTCGATCGCGACAGCCCACCCCGTCCCTGCGTTGACCATCCGGCGCCGATCATCGGCCAGTTCGTTCCAGCAGGGTCGCGACCAGGGAGGTCCAGCCCGTCTGGTGGCTGGCTCCCAGGCCCTTGCCGGTATCGCCATGAAAATACTCATGGAACAGGACGAGATCCCGCCACTCTGGATCCTTGGCGAAACGCTGGTAGGGGCCATGGCAGGGTCGTGCGCCGCTATCGTCCGGAAGGAAAAGAGAAATCAATCGGCGTTCGATTTCCTGAGCCACTTCCAGAAGATTCATCAGGCGTCCGGATCCGGTGGGGCATTCGATCTGGAACGAATCGCCATAGAAGGCATGATAGTCGCGCAGCGATTCTACGATCAGGAAATTGACTGGGAACCAGACAGGTCCGCGCCAGTTGCTGTTGCCACCGAACATCTGCGAGTCGCTTTCACCCGGCAGATAGGCCACCTTTTCCACCCGTCCCTCGAAGTTGAATTCGAATGGATTTTTCTGATGGACCGCCGACAGCGACCGGATGCCGTAAGGAGATAGAAATTCACGTTCATCGAGCAGGTATTCGAGCATTTTTCGGAATCGCTTTTCTGAGGGAATGGCAAGAAGGCGATTGGTGAGCACCTTGCCGTTGGCTTCCCGTCGCGATTGCAGAAAGGTCATCTTCTCGGTGACCTTCTTGTTGTGATTGAGGAACCACTGCATCCGTTTTTTAAAGCCGACGATCGAGTCGATCGTTTCATCATGCAGCAGCACGCTGGTGCACAGGGGAATCAGGCCGACCATCGAACGAATGCGCATGGGGTAGGGTGTGCCATCCAGGTAGAGATGGTCGTAGTAGAACCCGTCCTTGCTGTCCCAGAGTCCTGTGCCGTGGAGGCTGTTGACCGCATCCGAAATGTTGACGAAGTGCTCGAAGAATTTGCTCGCCATGTCCCCATAGGCGTTGTCTCCCTCGGCTAGTTCCAGCGCCATCTGCAGCATGCATCCGCAGTAGAACGCCATCCATCCCGTGGCATCGGCCTGCTCCAGGTGTCCGCCCCCAGGGAATGGTTTGTTGCGGTCGAAGACGCCGATGTTGTCCAACCCCAGAAAGCCACCCGAGAACAGATGCTTGCCGCGGACATCCTTGCGGTTGACCCACCAGGTGAAATTCAAAAGCAGTTTCTGAAAGGTGCGCGCCAGGAATTCGCGATCGCGCTGCCCCGGAGGCCCGCTCATCTGATACACCCTCCAGCAGGCCCAGGCGTGGACTGGTGGATTGACATCACCAAAGGCCCACTCGTATGCAGGGATTTGGCCGTTGGGATGCATGTACCACTCGCGAAGGAACAGGATCAGTTGCTCCTTGGCGAACTCCAGATCGATCCTCGCCATCGGGATCATATGGAACGCCAGATCCCAGGCGGCGTACCAGGGATACTCCCACTTATCGGGCATCGAAATGACGTCAAGGTTGAACAGGTGCTGCCAATCGGCGTTGCGTCCTTGAAGTCGTGATCCGGGGAGTACAGGGAACCCCGCATCGCCGTGCAGCCAGCCCTGCACGAAATAGTGATAGAACTGTTTGGACCACGTCAAACCGGCGTACGCCTGCCTCGAGACGTTTCGCACCTCCCCCACCAGATGTTCGGGAATCACCTCCCGATAAAACTGGTCGGCCTCCTGCCGCCGCTGCTCCATGATGTGATCGAACGAATCGCCGAACCACGATTCGATCGAAGGGAGTTCCTTGGATCGCAGGCGACAACGAAACACATAGCTCTCACCTGGCTCCAGTTCGATCTGATGCCATGCGGCCACTTTCGTCCCGATGCGACGAGGGTCGACCGCAGCTTCCTCGCGATCGATGATCCGGCGATGGAACGCGTCTTTGAAGTACTTGCCCTCTGAGGGATAAGCCGGATGCAGCCGGGGATTGGTTTCGTTGTCGGTGCAGAGCCAGTCGATGGGCTGCGTCCCGATCGGCTCGACCCGAAACTCGTATTCCCCCAAGGTCTCGTGTTGAGCCATAACGCGGTTGGGGTCGGTGGCGTCGATGCGTGGTTTCATCGAACAGCCTTCGTGGTCGCATCCCCAGCTCCATGTATTGCGAAACCACAGCTGCGGCAGCACGGTCAATACAGCGCGGCTGGTTCCCCGATGCGTCATGGTCAGGCGCATCAGCAGATCGTCGGGCCCCTCCTTGGCATACTCGATCTGGCATGCCACGTGACCTTCTCGTTCCAAACTGCCGCTGTCCAGCAACTCCCACTCCGGCTCGGTGCGCGACTTGCCGCGATTGACCGCCACCAATTCGGCATAGGGATACTCCGCGAGCGGATACAGGTAGAGTCCCTTTAGGTAGGATGCGGTGGGGACGGCATCCTGATAGAAGTAGCACTCCTTGACATCTTCCCCATGGTTCCCCTCGGGACCGGTCAGCCCAAAGAGCCGTTCCTTGAGGATCGGATCGCGTCCGTTCCAGAAGGCGAATGAAAAGCAGAGGCGACACTGTCGGTCGCAAATCCCCATCAGTCCATCTTCGCCCCACCGATACGCGCGCGACCTAGCATGCTCGTGGGTGAAAAACGACCAAGCATCCTGGAAGTGGGAGTAATCCTCGCGGACCGTACCCCACTGCCTTTCCGACAGATAAGGGCCCCATCGCTGCCAGTTGGCGATACGTTCTCGAGCTTCCCACAGTCGATGCTGCTCGGCTCCTTCGATGCGTCGATTGCCGGCGCTTTGCTTCCCTTTGGGCACCCTCGAAACCTCCCTGAATCGGCCATCCTAAGCCTGGTGACGGTCCTCAAGAACAAAGCCCCCGTGGATCCTCCTCCGGTGCTTCCTTCAGGCGTTGCTGCGGTGAGCTGCCCGCCAATGCAACGCCTGCCAACCGCCTGATGCAAGCGAATCATTGTAGCAATCGCTCAGGAAGTGCAAGCCAGAGGCCGCTCCTTCGCTCAGGGGGCCCACCCCGCTCACTGGACCGATCGCCCTTTGATCCATCCCAGTAGCCCTAGCAGCAGACCGAAGGCGAACAGGAATCCCACAAACAAGTAGATCAGCCAGTCCCCTAGAAAAAAGAGCCGCTCGGAGGCCCATTCCAGGTAGAGCGGTCGGAAGGCGACGATGGTCAGTAGCGAACCGAGCGCCAGGTAGGGCCCAAGCGGTGTCGCCGGGTCCCGAGTCCAAAGGTAGACCAGGATCACCAGTGGAATGGCGGCCATCGGACCAAGGAAAAAGGCGAGCCACGCTGGCTGCCATCCGAGCACCGCTCCCACCATCGCCATCAGCGTCACGTCGCCAAAACCAATCGCCTCCACCCCCATCGCCAGTCGAGCAACCAGCCTGAGCGACCAAACCAAAGCTCCCGCCATCGCCATCCCAAAAACACTGCTGACCACCGCAGACCATCCCTGGGGAGTGCCGCTGGCATAGATCCACCCAAGCCCAAGCAACCCAGCCAACCAGATTCCCAGCAGCAGTTTCCAGGAAGGATGGCGCACCAGTCCCGCAAGGAAGTAGCGCCATGCCTTCTTCCATCCGCGTCGCAGGATCCATCGACGATCTGCCAAGGCAAAGCACCAGAGGCTATAGAGCATCAGGATGGTTCGAAATCCGGCGGGGCTTTGCCACCAGGGATTCCAGGGATCGGGGCTGGCCGGATGCAATCGAGTCACCACCCAGCTACCCTCAGGGCTCAGCCCAGTCACCCAGAATCTCCAGTCGGGAAACAGTGCGGCGCCAAAAACCGCCAGCAGCGTCAGCGGCGTGGTCACCGTGTCAGGAATCATCCGTTCGTCCAGATCGATGCAGGTGGCGATCACCAACATGCTGATCAGTGCGGCGTGAACCCAGAACTGCCAGGTCAGTCCAAGCTCCGCTGCCGGCACCGAATCGGCTGCCAAATGCGCTGGTAGTAGTTGCCCTTGGAGCTCCCATCGATAAAGCCAAACCAGAAACAATGGCAGCAGTAGCTCCAGCGCCATCGGACGAACCCAGAAACCGCTCCCATGATGCTCTGACTCGCGCCGCAACCGGAGCCAGCCCAGCACCGGCAACCAGTCCCAACCTCCCCGCTTGGGACAACCTTCTGGCGGTTGCCCCGTTCGTCCGATCCCGCGAGGCCAGTAGGCCAATCGATCAATCGCTTCGTTGATCCCCATCGCGGCCAAGCATCCCACCAACCATACCATCCAGGGACCACTCACTTACGTCTCCTCTCGCTCGACAGGGCGGTTGGAAGACGAATCGGTGATTTCCCTCGCCATTCCCAATTTGCTTCGTTGACGCTGACGCCACCACCTGACAATCGTGTCGGCGATCTCCTCGGATCGTCGATCATCCACCAGCACGGTCAAGTCGGCTGCCTCCCGATAGAGCGGTGTTCGTTGCTCCAAGAGTGCGATGATCTCTTCGTCCAGTGACAGGTTGGTCAGCGGCGGACGATTGGCGTTGCTTCGCGAGTCGCGCGACAGGCGGCTGAGAATGGTTTGAGCGGAAGCCTGAAGCCAGACGGTCAGTCCGGTCCGAGCGATCCAGCGGCGGTTGGCAGGCCGCAAGATCGCACCTCCTCCCAGAGAGACAATCGGCGTGTTCCCCTGCGCCAGCGTGGCGACCGCTTGCTCTTCCAAGTCGCGAAAACCCTGCTCGCCAATCCGCTGGAAAATCTCTCGTATCGACTCGCCTGCCGTTTTCTCAATCCATTGATCGGCGTCGACCCAATCGGATTCCAGCCGCCTGGCTAGGCAACTGGCGACGGTGGTCTTTCCTGCACCACGAAATCCGATCAGATAGAGCTTGCTGGCTCCGCCTGGCTGCATCCGGCTGACTCCATCTCTGATAGGGCGGGCGACTGGCCACCTCAACTACTGCAAACGCAAAAGGCCCTTGGCTCAGGATCCCCAAATGGCTCGCTTTGGACCCGTTGACGCTCTGGACATTATGCCATCGGGCGTTACGATAACGCTCTGACGAGAGTTTCGGCTCGGGGCGGTAGCTCAGTTGGGAGAGCGCAGCGTTCGCAATGCTGAGGTCGAGGGTTCGACTCCCTTCCGCTCCATTCTATCTTCTTTCGGCTGGATTCCCTATCGGCCAGACGCCATCGCGATGGCGATCGATTTTCCCTGTGCCATCTAGCTGTGCCATCTCCAGCTGGGCCATCTCCAGCTGGGCCATCTCCAGCTGGCCAGCGCGTGATCAGCCTCGAACGGGCTGCACTTCGTTGCAGTTCTGGCAGTGTCCCTTCAGCAAGATTTCTGTCACGCGGCCAACCACCTCCGACTGGCGCCGGCTGCTGGGTGTCAGTTCCAGGTCTCCCAGGCAAGTGACCGACCCGCAGTCGACGCAAAGAAAATGGGGATGGGCCTCAAGCGGCTGAGCGGGATCGGCCGATTCGTAGCGCCAAAGCCGGTCACCCAGTTCGGTGCGGCGAGCTAGGCCAGCGGCGACCAGATCGACTAGGTTGCGTAGCACCGTCGCTTTATCGACCCCCAACTCCTGGATCTTGTCGGCCACTTCGGCATGCGTCAGTGGCGAATCGGATTGCTCCAACGCCAGCAGCGTGGCAACGCGAGCCGGGGTGCTGCGCAGTCCCGCAACCCGAATCTTGTCGCGAGCGGCCGCCCGCAATTGCTCGGAACTATTCCCCTTCCCCCGGTCCTTTCCCATCCCCAGCCTGCTCCCAGAAACAGCATCCAATCGGTTCCGCCACCGGCTCGCTCACCTCCCGCCAGCAGCCCCTCGCCAACGCTCAATATACTCGACAGGCTCCACCTGGGCACGCATTTTTCGCGGGAACCCCAAGGGCTGATTTCTCTGGGCCAATCAAAAAAGCCCCAATCGCCACCCTCGATAAAGCTCATAGAGCCCCGGGATCAGTGGGGCCAGGGTGATGGCAGGAAGCAGCCAGAGGAGGGTGGCCGACTGCCAGTCGCGGTGCTTTCCAGTCCACCAATCGATTCCCGCCATCACCATCCAGTAGAGGCAGACGATCAGGCTCATCGCAGCACCTAAAGTCACCTGCAAAACGATGGGGTCCCAGGCGGTCATCACCCGCACGCCGCGAGAAAACAGGACCGAAAAGCCAAGCAGAAAGAAGCGGACGCACTGATCGATCACTAGGAGGGCCAAGCCAAATTTCCATCCTAGAGATATCTTGCTGCGGGTGAGGGCATAAAGCGACCAGACGGCGGCGGTGCAGTGCGCGCCCATCGCACACGCCTCGCTCGGAGGAATCCCCTCGGTGTAAACACGCCATTCATCCGCCAAGCACTGCTGACAAAGGTCCAGCACCACCATCGCGACGCTCAAACCCCATAGGATCCGCGCTGGATGCTCCCAGAATCGCACCGCGCCATGCGGGACCAAAATCGCGGGCACTCCAATTCCAACGACGGTACCATAGGCCAGCGCGAGCATCGTTTGTTCGGCACTCGATCCCCCACCAGATCCCATTCCGGGGAGAAATCGCAGGACCTGATGCATCAAAGCGACCGACAAGGTCCAGAAGAGAAGGTGAGCGATCGACCAGCGGGGGCCAAAGAAACTGCCTTGCCACTTCTGATCGACGTCTTCCATGTTGTCCGTTACCCCACAGGGAAGGCACACCTTACGTTCGTATGCCCACTCCATTCTAGCCGGCTCCACCTTCGCCAAGATAGCTCACCGAAGCATTCCCCTGAAACCCACGAAGGATGGCCGGGCGATGGTAGAAGCCGATGGGCCTGTTTTCTACAATCAGGCGTTGGTTCCTCGATCCGGGATCGCATGGGATCAGGCCAGTCGCCAACCCACCCGCCTCCTGTCGAACGATCCCCTCCGCTTGCCAAGCCTTCCCCACCGGGAGTTTTCTGATGCGAACGCTTCGTTTCATTGGCTCGATCGGCCTAATTGCCTCCTCACTGGCAACCTCCGCGACCACGCTCTGCTTCGGGCAAGAGGAATCCATCCAGTTCAATCGCGACATCCGACCGATCCTCTCGGATCATTGTTTTGCTTGCCATGGCCCTGATGCCAACCGACGCGAGGCCGATCGGCGACTGGATACCGAAACAGGGCTGCTGGGCAGTGATGAGCAGCTTGGTCCGGTGGTCCGTGGAAAACTTTCCGAAAGTCGACTCTGGGACCGCGTCACCACCGAGGACCCCGAACTTCGCATGCCCCCCGATTCTACCGGAAAACCGCTCAGCGACGCGCAGCGAACGTTGCTCCGGCGATGGATTGAGCAAGGGGCGGCCTACGAGGGCCACTGGGCCTTTCAGCCAATCGACCGGCCCGCCGTTCCAAAGCTGGATCTGCCCGATGGCAGCAATGCCATCGATCATTTCCTGGCCGAGCCAATCGCTAGGCTCTCTCTTGCGGTTTCGCCTCCCGCCGACCGACGCACTCTCATCCGACGGCTCAGCCTGGATCTGCTGGGCCTCCCGCCCAGCCCACAGCGTGTCGAGCAGTTCGCCAGCGACGCATCGCCCGATGCTTACGTGCGTCTGGTGGAAGAGTTGCTCAACTCAGAACACTACGGCGAACGGATGGCGATGCTCTGGATGGATCTCGTCCGTTACGCCGACAGCGTCGGATACCACGGTGATCAGGAGATGAGCGTCTCGCCCTACCGAGACTACGTGATCGATGCATTCAATCGCAACGTGCCATTCGATCAATTCACCATCGAACAACTCGCGGGTGATCTCTTGCCGCAAAACCCTGGCACCAAAGAGTCGAGGCGTTTGCAGATCGCCTCCGGATACAACCGGCTGGGGATGATGAGCGCCGAGGGCGGGGTTCAGGACAAAGAGTATCTCGCCAAATACATCGCCGAACGGGTCCGAAATCTAGGCGGTACCTGGATGGGGCTGACGCTGGGATGCTGCGAGTGCCACGACCACAAATACGATCCCTTCTCGATTCGCGACTTTTATCAGCTAGAAGCATTCTTCGCCGACATCGAGGAGAATGGGCTCTATGCCGGCGCCAACGACACCGGAATCTGGGGCCCCAGCATCCCGGTGCCGACCCCCGAGCAGGAGGCGAAGCAGCAGCAACTGAAGACACAACTGGAAGAGGCGGAATCGGAGTATCGATCGGCGGGGGAAAAGTCGCTTCCCGGTTTGGACCAGTGGCTTGCGGAGCTACCCAGTTGGACCATCGTCCCACCCGACCAATCCACCTCCGCTCAAGGCGCCACTCTAACACTGCAGCCCGACCACTCCCTGCTGGCATCTGGCAACTCCCCAGCCACCGACCAGACGACTCTCCAGTGGAACCACTTTCCGAAAGAGATCCAGACGCTGCGCATCGAAACTCTTCCCGATGAGTCGTTGCCTCGCAAAGGTCCAGGTCGCGCCGGGAACGGAAATTTTGTTCTCAGCGAGTTGATCGTCCACTGGGTGCCACTGGATGAGGGGGAACCCAAGAAGATTCCGATCGTCCAAGGTTTGGCCAGCTACGAACAGACCGGGGCCGCTGAGGGCAATCCCTACGGGAAATGGGCGGTCGCCGGTGCCTTGGATGACGATGCCAAAGGCCCCACCTGGGGCTGGGCGGTGATGGAACGCGCCGGACAGCGGAATGATGCCTGGTTCGCATTGGACCGAACGGCGATTCCCGATCAGCCAGGAAGCCTACGTGTCACCCTGCTGCAAAACCTCGATAACCCCCAGCATACGCTCGGTCGATTCCGCGTCTCCTGGACGGCCCAGCCGATTCCGAAGTTCTATCTCGATCAGGCACCCCAGGAGACACTTGCCGCAGCCGATGCCGCTGCTCAATCGCGGAGCGAGGATGCGACCGGCAGGTTGATGGCGTGGTGGAAGGAAAAGTCGCCCACCCTCCAGCCGATGCGAGACCTCATCGCGGCGCGGAAAAAGGAGCTTGAGGCGCACGAGAAATCGATCCCTGTCACGCTGGTCACGCGCACCGTGAACCCCCGCATGGTTCGCGTGCTGGCTCGCGGCAATTGGATGGATGATTCGGGTGACTTGGTCGAACCGGCTGTGCCCGAAGTGCTCTCGGTGCGTCTCGAAAAATCGAACCCCTCCCGCGCTAATCGACTCGACCTGGCCCGCTGGCTGGTGGCCCCCGAACATCCTCTGACCTCACGCGTCCTGGTCAATCGACTTTGGAAACACTTTTTCGGAACAGGGATTGCGCGACGTGTCGATGACTTTGGATCGCAGGGCGATCCTCCCAGCCATCCAGAACTGCTCGATTACCTCGCCTCACGCATGATCGACTCGGGCTGGAACATCAAGGAGATGGTCCGTCTGATCGTCCTGTCATCGGCCTATCAACGCAGCGCTTCGGCGACCGACAGCCAGATGGCGGTCGATCCAACCAACCGTTGGCTGACTCATCAAAACCGCTACCGCATGGATGCGGAACTGGTGCGCGACAACGCCCTTGCCGTCAGCGATTTGCTGGTCCGTTTGGTCGGTGGCCGAAGCGTTCGGCCCTACCAGCCACCCGGATACTGGGCCTACCTCAACTTCCCGACGCGCGAATGGCAGAACAGCCAGGGCGAATCGCTTTACCGAAGAGGACTCTACACCCATTGGCAACGGCAATACCTCCACCCTTCCCTGCTCGCCTTCGATGCCCCAAGCCGCGAGGAGTGCACCGCCGACCGACCTCGCTCCAACACGCCACTGCAGTCCCTAGTCCTGCTCAACGACCCCTCCTACGTCGAAGCCGCCCGGCATCTGGCCGAACAACTGCTGTTCGATCGCCAACCGATCGAGGATCGGCGGCGACTGGAGATCGGTTTTCATCGAGTCATTGGACGCTGGCCTGCTGAGGCAGAGACCCAGGTCTTGTCGGATCTGCTGGTCAAGCATCGCAGCCAATGGAAGGAAGATCAGGAAGGAGCCGCCAAACTGGTGACCGTGGGAGCCAGTCGTACCTCTCTGCCACAGGATCAGATTCCGGAACTGGCTGCCTGGACCAGTGTCTGCCGAGTCCTGCTGAACCTTCACGAGACAATCACGCGACCCTAAGTTCGATTTCTTCTCGGAAGCGGCACGGGCATACCGCCTGCGCTGCACTGGCATGGCCGAGACGGCGATGCCACGGAGAGATGTCTCCAGCAGATTTGTGGCATGGTCGCGATCGCCTGCGCTGCACTGGCATGGCCGAGACGGCGATGCCACGGAAGTAGATCTTTCGCAGATTGGTGGCACGGGCGCGGGTGCACACCAAATGATAGAGTCTCCTATCCGCGATCGTCTCGCTCCATCGAAGACGCTCAAGCTGCCAATCGCCACAGCAATAAAAAACGCTTTGCGACTCCCAGAGAGAATCGCAAAGCGTCTGTTTTTGTCTTAGGCCAGCGAGCGATGGGACGCTTACTTGGGAGCCGCGGTAGAGCAATCGCTCTTGAGGTCAAAGTCGAACTTCGTCGTCGACTTGGATACCTCGACGGAGATCTTGGGATCGCTGTTGTAGCAGGCAGGGACCTTACCCGATCCTGCCCCATCCTTGGCGATCTCGATCACCTCCCCGTCGGCTGTCTCCCTCGCTTCTCCGTCGTCTCCTTCCTGGGGAATCGCAGACGCCGCATCCGATGCAGCCGCCTCGGAGCCACCCGACTTGGGCACGAACCGCACCTTCTTGCTGCCCGGGGTGACCCCAGACTTGCGGTTGTTGAGCATCATCTTGTAGTTGCCGGACGAGTCGGTGACGCCGAAAGAGTACTGAAAAGGGTTGTCCTCAAAACGGACTTCGACCCCTTCGACAGGTACTCCATCCACCATCACAGTCCCGGTGATGTCGACCAGATTCAGCTTGGCGTAATCGGCATCGCCGGGGCCTGCGCAACCGGTCAGCATCAAACCCAAACCAGCAACCGATACCAACCGGCTCCCTCCGAACAGAACTCGAAAACTCATCGGGTCATCAACCTTTCCCAGTCCAATCGCCTTGGTTCCATTCACAAAGAAGATCCCACTGCCTATCGCTCGCAAGGATCATTCGTCCAAGATCGCCACTTCGGCGCCGTCTCGCGAACCTAACGGTCGGTAGACGTTCATGTCGATGCCGTCTGCGATGAACCGAACGGAACCATCACCCAGTGCGAAAGTCGCACCGCCACGGTGGTAGCTGCCAAACGACATTTCCATCAACTGGCCGCTTATCGCAGGATCGCGAAGCTGGGCGTTGATGCGAACGATCGTGCTGCCCGAAGCTTCCGTGAACTCGGTGCCACCCGTCCCGCCAGCGCAGTTGCAGGGGTCGATCTGGGGACTGCCGATCACCCAAAAGTCCATCCCCTGGTCGTCCTTGACGAATTCCGGATCGGTCAGCGATTCGCCGATCATGATGGTGTTGGAAAGCCCATCGGGAATCTCGCCAAACTGAACGCTCTTGCAACCAAAGAACAATCCGTTCAGGTCGACCATCTCGAACGATTTGGTGTTTGGCAAAGGACGAGTCGAGGAGTCATCGGAGCTGATGTCGCTGCCCCCGTTGCCGCGGTAACTGGCAGGGACGCGACGGGTGATGCCGTTGTAGTTGTAGGTGTCCTTCAGCGCCATACTGGGGCACTTGAAGACACTCAGATTCGTCTCGCAAGCCGCTCGGTTCGGGCTGTTGGCAGCATCCCAATTCCCCAGACCGCTTTCCTGGAACAGCAGGGTGTTGTGCAAATTCGTCTGCTCAACGTATGGCAGGATCAATGCACTCCAGAGCGTTCCGTGGGTGTTCCAACCGAAGGGCAGCCCCTTGAAGGAGGACTCGTAGTTCATCATCGCCAAGCCGATCTGCTTGACATTATTACTGCAGCTCATGCGGCGAGCCGCTTCGCGGGCTGCCTGGACGGCAGGGAGCAGCAAACCCACCAGAATCCCAATGATGGCAATCACTACCAGCAATTCGACCAGAGTAAATGCCGGACGCACCCGAGCGGGAACAGAACGATTCACGCGACTTCCTCCTGCAAAGCGATGAATAAGGACAATTAATCCCAGCAATGACGGAATTTTAACGACTCGCGGCCAAGCAATGGTGAGGATTCGATGAAGAAAGCGAGCCAGAAGTTCGTCGAATCGCGATTTGGTTTCCCGACCGGCGCAGTTCTCCAGGTTGCTTCAGTTTGACGTTGCCGGTTCCTTGGGGTATGGTGAAAAGAATTCCCTTGCACCTGTTTCAAGGGGATTTCCCGCCTCAAGGCTTGCGGTCGCTAGGGACATGGAGCTCGCTGTCTGTCATCTCAGAAAAGCGGTTCCGGTTTTGCTGCGACCATTCGCCCCAGGGGTTTTGCCCCTCCGAATTGCATCCATCGGTTCTCACTCCTGAGAGCGTCGTCATGAATGGTCGTCTCCCATCCCCCTGGCTGATCTCCCACACTGCGGAATCCCAGGATTCGCTGTCGTCTCAGTGGCCTAGGACCCTAGGGACGATGGCTCAAGTCGCTTTGCTGCTCCTCTTCTTTGGCACTGCTTCGTTTGCCCAAGAGACACCTGCGGCGGTCGAAACGGTCAGCTACCAGAAAGAGGTGCTGCCGATCTTCCGAGCCCATTGTGTCGGCTGCCACCAGCCTGCCAAAGCGCAAGGTGGCTTTGTGATGACCGACTTTGCCAAACTGCTTGCGGGTGGGGAATCGGGAGAGGCGGCGATCGTCGCGGGGAATGTGGAGTCGAGTCATTTGCTTGCGGAAATCGTGCCGGTCGATGGCAAGGCGGAGATGCCCAAGAACGCACCCCCGCTGACCGATGCTCAGATCGATTTGATCCGCCGCTGGATCGCTCAAGGTGCCGTCAATGATTTGGTGGAGCGGCCGGCGCCGTTTGATGCCGAGCATCCGCCGGTCTATCGTCAGGCTCCAGCGATCCCGTCGATCGATTTTTCTCCCGACGGCCAGTGGATGGCGGTGGCTGGCTACTACGAAGCGCTGCTCTTCCAGGTCTCAGACGGTTCGCTGAAGGGAAGATTGGTCGGGGTCTCCCCACGCGTGGAATCGGTCCGCTTTTCGCCCGATGGGACGCGCTTGGCGGTCGCTGCTGGTTCCCCGGGGCTGTCGGGCGAAATCCAGGTTTGGGATTGGCAAGCCGGCCAACTGACGCTCAGCCAGTCCGCAGGTTTTGATACCCCCTTCGGCCTCAGTTGGTCCGGCGACGGAAAGCTGCTCGCCTACGGTTCTACCGACAACGTCGTTCGCGCGATCGATTCAACAACGGGCCAGCGCGTGCTCTACCAAGGAGCCCACGAGGACTGGCCCCGCGCGACGGTCTTTACGGTCTCAGGCGAGCATTTGATTTCTGCTGGTCGCGACATGACGGTCAAGTTGACCGAGGTAGCCACCGAACGCTTCATCGACAACGTGACGTCGATCACGCCGGGTGCCTTGCGCGGCGGGATCAGCGCGCTGGCACGCCATCCTCTCAGGGATGAGGTGCTGGTGGGCGGATCGGATGGATCCCCCAAGCTCTACCGCGTCTTCCGGCAGACTGCTCGGCAGATTGGGGATGATGCGAACTTGCTGCGAAAGCTTCCAGAGATGCCGGGCCGGATCTTCTCGGTGGCAATCAGCCCCGACGCCAAGTATTTGGCTGCTGCTAGCACGCTGGATGGCCGCAGTCAGGTGCGTGTTTGGAGCTATGACATCGAGGGTCAACTGCCGGAAGAAATCAAGGCGATTCAGGCCAAGCGAGTCATGGCGCGGTCGGCGGCTGAGAAGACGAAACTGGATCAATACGTGACAACCGAACCGCAGCCCATCGGAACATGGGAAGTGCCTGCGGCCGTCTACGCGATCGCCATCGACAACCAGGGACGCTTGGCAGCGGGAGCCACCGATGGCCATCTCCGTCTTTGGGAGATCGCCTCCCAGAAGCCACTAGCTGACTTCTCCGTCGTGCCGGCTCAATCGGGAGCCCAGGCGGCCACCGAAGATCATTTTGCTGATGACTACCGAAAGCACCTCGATGCGCTACCTGCCGAACCATCGGCTCCTTTGGCGACAGCACCCCGTGCGATCGATCCGGCGTCGCTAACCAAGATTTCTGTTCTCCCCGAAAAAATCGATCTCCTCGCTTGGCACCATTCCGCCCAGCTGATCGTTCTGGGAGAGACCGCATCGGGCGAATCGATCGATGTGACGCATCTAGCGACCTACCCTGCCGGGAACCCGCTGGTTCGAGTCTCCCCGCTGGGGGTTGTCCGACCGGTCGGCGATGGCGATGGGGCGCTGGAACTGAAGGTGGGTAGTTTGGCGGCCAGTGTGCCGTTGCATGTGGAAGCATCGGCGATCAGTCCTGTCGATTTTGTTCGAGATGTCAACCCGGTTCTGTCACGTCTGGGTTGCAACCAAGGAACCTGCCACGGAGCTCAAGCCGGCAAGAACGGCTTCAAGCTTTCTCTGAGAGGCTACGACCCGCTGTACGATGTCCGCGCTCTGACCGATGACCTGGCCGCTCGCCGCGTCAATCTCTCGTCGCCTCACGAGTCGCTGATGCTTTCCAAACCACTTGGGACGGTGCCGCATGCGGGGGGCACGCTGATCAAGCAGGGAGATCCCTCTGCTTCGGTGATCGAGCAATGGATTCGGCAGGGAGCACCGCTGAAGCTGGATACGCCACGCGTTGTCAAACTGGAGGTGCAGCCATCCAATCCGATCGCGCAGTTGGAGGGAGATCTTCGCCAGATGCGCGTCATCGCGACCTATGCCGACGGCAAACAGCGCGACGTGACTCAGGAAGCCTTCCTCGAGAGCGGCAATTCGGAGGTGGCGATTCTGGCAGGTCGCGGTCGCGTTCAGGCAGTCCGTCGCGGCGAAGCCCCCCTGCTGGCTCGCTTTGAAGGTGCTTACGCTGCCACCACGCTGACGGTGATGGGCAATCGCGATGGCTTCGTCTGGCAGGATCCTCCCGTGTGGAATGCGATCGACCAGCACGTGGCCGCCAAGTGGCAACGGATCAAGACGCTGCCGTCGAATGTCTGCAACGATGCCGAATTCATCCGACGGGTCTACCTGGATCTGGTCGGTCTGCCGCCGACAGCCGAACAGGTCCGCGCGTTCCTTTACGACCCACGAAGCACTCAGGAAAAGAGACGGGTGCTGATCGATCAGCTGCTTGCCAGCGACGAATATGTCGACCACTGGACCAACAAGTGGTCTGATCTGCTTCAGGTCAACAGCAAGTTCCTCGGCAAGGAAGGGGCTCAGGGATTCAAAGACTGGATCCGCGGTCAAGTTGCTTCCAACACGCCGTATGACCAATTCGTCAAATCGATCATCACCGCATCAGGCTCCAACCGCCAGAATCCACCAGCTTCCTATTACAAGATCCTTCGCACGCCGGAGGAGATTCTGGAAAATACATCGCATCTCTTCCTGGCGGTGCGATTCAATTGCAACAAGTGCCATGATCACCCTTTCGAAAAATGGACGCAGGATCAGTACTACCAAACCGCAGCCTACTTCGCACAAGTCGGTCTGAAGAAGGATCCCGAAAGCGGCGACAAGGCGATTGGGGGGACGGCGGTGGAAGGGGCCAAGCCGCTTTGGGAAGAGGTCTTTGACAAGCCAGACGGGGAAATGACTCACCAGCGCACCAGCGCCGTCGCGCCTCCCCAGTTCCCCTATCCGGTTGCGGTGGAGGCGACGGAACCGACGCCGCGCAGAACGCAGTTTGCCACCTGGCTGACCAGCCCTTCGAATCCCTACTTCGCTCGCAGCTACGTCAACCGACTCTGGGGCTACTTGCTGGGAACCGGCTTGATCGAACCGCTGGATGACATCCGCGCCGGCAATCCGCCAAGCAACCCGGAACTGCTGGCGTATCTGGAGAAGGAATTCATCGACCACAAGTTCGACGTGAAGCATGTGCTGCGACTGATCTGCAACAGCCGCACCTATCAGTTGTCGCTGGAGTCGAACGACTGGAACAAGGATGATGGACTGAATTATTCGAAGGCGAAAGCGCGGCGACTGCCAGCCGAAGTCCTCTACGATGCGGTCCACCGCGTCACCGGCACCAGGTCGGAGATCCCCGGTCTGGCCGCTGGTGCCCGGGCTGCTTCTCTGGCCGATGCCGATGCCCAGTTGCCCGACGGGTTCCTCAACAACTTGGGCCGTCCCGTCCGCGAGAGCGCCTGCGAATGCGAACGCTCCAACGACCTCCAGCTGGGTGGAGTGATGGCGCTAGTCAGCGGACCGACGATCGGTTCGGCGATCGGTGCCCCCCAGAACGATCTCCATCAACTGGCGCAGTCGACCGAGGATCCCAAGGCGATGATCGCCGAGCTGTTCCTGAGGGTGCTGAATCGGCCGGCGACCGACGCCGAGATCGCCATCGCAGAGAAGACGATCGAACGGGTGCAAAGCGACCATCAGCAACTGGTTCAGGCGCTTGCGGAGAAAGAAGCTTGGTGGGTGGAAGAGAAGGCGAAGCGCGAGCAAGAGCGGCTGAAGAATCTGGAAGCCGCTCAGCAGGAAGCTGCCGCCCGCACCGAAGAGATCAAGCCGGAGAGGGAGCGGTTGGAGAAGGAACGCGCCGACCGGATCGCTGCGGCCGAAGCGACCAAGAAGCAGTACCTCGATCAGCTGCCAGAAACCTTCCATCAGTATCTGGCCACCAAGGTGGCTCCCACTTCCTGGATTCCGCTCGCAGCAACCCAGCTTTCGACCACCCAGGGAGGCAAGCTGATTCCTCAAGCCGATCGATCGATCCGCGCGGAGGGATCGCAGGAAAAGGGGATCTACCAGGTCACCGCTCAGCCAGGCGTTTCGCGCATCACGGGAGTGCGATTGGAAGCTCTGCCGGTTCCCGAGATCCCTGGGGGCGGTCCTGGGCTGCCACCCAACGGCAATTTCGTCGTGACCGAACTGGAAGTGCTGGCGGGTCCGATTTCTGATCCCAAGCAGCGAACGCCGCTGAAGTTTGCTAAAGGACTGACCGATTTCGATCAACCAGGCTTCTCCGCCGGGGCGCTGATCGACGGGAAAAACAACGATCAAGGTGGCTGGGCGGTTGCGGAGACCGGATCGGTGGAGCACTGGGCGGTGTTGCAACTGGACAAACCGCTTGACTTGCCTGCCGACTGGGTGCTCGAATTCAAACTGCATCAGGTGCATGAAGCAAAAGATCATCGCCTAGCAAGGTTCCGGTTGAGCGTCACAGCGGCCGAGGGAGACCTGCCACTGGGACTCCCCGAAACGCTTTCGGCGCTCGCTCGATTGTCGAAGGAAGACCGAGCCGGAGCGGCGTTGGAAGGGGGGCTGGCGTACTTCCGGAAGGTTGATCCAGGAATCCGAGAGAAAGATGCGGCCATCGGCGCTGCCTCCGTTGCCGTGCCTCCGGATGAACCCTTGGTGGCCATCAACAAGCGAATCGAACGACTACAGCAGGCGATCGGCGACGATTCAGCCCTGCTCCGTCTGCGAAGTGATGTCGAACAGAGTGCGATCCAGGTCAAGCAGGCGCGGGTGACCGTCGCGGAAGATTTGACCTGGGCATTGATCAACAGTCCCGCTTTCCTCTTTAATCACTAGGAGTCCTCACATGTGGTGCTTGCAAGGATCGGCTGGACGGGATCTGTGCGATCGTCATCTGCGACCAACGCGGCGCGATGTTCTTCGAGTCGGCGGGGCCGGTATGTTGGGGCTGTCACTTGGATCGCTCCTTCGCCTCCAAGCCGCCTCGGCCGTGGAAGCCAATCGCGGCGGTCCAGGGTGGGGCCGCGCCAAACGGATGATTCTGGTCTACCTCCAGGGGGGCCCCAGCCATCTGGACCTCTGGGATCCAAAGGAAAATGTTCCCGATAACGTCAAGAGCGTGTTCCAGAACATCTCGACGAAGATCCCCGGGATTCAGTACACCGAGAATCTCCCCAAGCTGGCGCAGATCAACGACAAGTTCACGATGATTCGGTCGATGAGCTACACGCCCAATGGTCTGTTCAATCATACGGCCGCGATCTATCAGATGATGACCGGGTACACCACCGACAAGGTCAGCCCATCGGGTCAGTTGGAGCCGCCGTCGCCCAAGGATTTCCCGAATTTCGCCTCCAACATCATCCGGCTACGCCCGGCCGATGAACCGATGCTTCCGTTCGTGATGCTGCCGCGTCCCCTGCAGGAATCGAACGTCGTCGGCAAGGGTGGGACGGCCGGTTTCCTCGGCAAAGCCTTCGATCCCTACACGCTTTATCCATCGGGCGATGACATGGATATGTCGAAGATGGAGCGGATCAATGTCAGCGACCTGCAGCTTCGGCCCGAAGTCTTTTCGGTGCGATTGCAGCGACGAGCGGAACTGCGGGATCTGATCAACCAGCAGATGCCCAAGATCAACGAAGCGGTCGAAAACTATCAGCTCGATCAGTACTTCGATCAGGCTCTCTCGCTGATCGTCTCCGGCAAGGCGCGAGATGCCTTCAGCCTCAGCGAGGAATCGGACACGCTGCGCGATGCCTATGGAAGGAATACCTTTGGGCAAAGCTGCTTGCTGGCGCGCCGCCTAGTAGAAGCTGGCACGCGCGTCGTCGAAGTTATCTGGCCCAAAGTGGCCAACAGCGACAACCATTCGTGGGATCACCATGTCGATCTCAGCAAGCGGATGAAGAACCAGTCAGGGCCGATGCTGGATGCAGGGCTCTCGACCTTGATCGCCGATCTGGACGATCGCGGACTGCTGGAAGATACCCTGGTCGTCGCGGTCGGCGAGTTCGGGCGATCACCACAGCGCGGGGTCAGCACCAGCGGCAACGGCAATAGCGACGACGGACGCGATCACTGGCCTTACTGCTACACCAGCGTCATCGCCGGCGCAGGGATTCGACGCGGCTATGTGCATGGGGAGAGCGACAAGACGGCCAGCGCACCGATCTCCGATCCAGTCCATCCCGGCCAGCTTCTGGCGACGATCTATCATGCCTTCGGGATCGATCCCGAGACGATCGTCTACAACCACCTGAACCAGCCGCGCGAACTGGTCAAAGCTCAGGCCGTCACCTCGCTCTTCGCGTGACGAACTCGCACGCCACCTTAGGTGGAGGCGCGTTGGAAAAATGGAACGAAAACAGAAAGGCACGGAGTCACTCTCTGTGCCTTTCTTGGTTTCGTGTTCCATAAAGATAAGTTGTCAATGAATTCGCCCTAGGAAAGTGACTATTCGCTCGCTTTTTCATGGATCTCACGGAGGCACTGAGCCACGGAGAAAGACCTTCGACTCAATACCCGACAAAAGATACCTAGCTTCCCAACTAGATGGCCAAATCTTTGCATACCTCGCCATCTGCATTCCACGACGACTCGAGACCCAATGGGTTTCGACCAAGCTGCCTCAGGTTTTTCCCCCTTCTCCGTGCCTTCGTGACTCTGTGAGATCATCCGTCCGGAAGCGATCGGTCGCCATTCGCAGTGCGCGCAGCCTAGCAAATTGCTTAAGGGCTAAAGCGAAGGCCCGAATCGATGAACAGCCGATGTAACACGGCGCTTCTTGATCGGGTATTCAGTGGTTTGATGTCCTAGGGCTTACGTTTGTTGGCGCCCCAGCCATCGATGCGATCGCCTTCCACCACCAACCGAGCGCGAGTGAAAAGGTTTGCTAGCAAAAAAGCTTTCTGAATGCCGCTGGGG
This sequence comes from Pirellulaceae bacterium, assembly GCA_044371425.1. GTDB lineage: Bacteria > Planctomycetota > Planctomycetia > Pirellulales > Pirellulaceae > JBEISR01. The sequence continues at coordinate 107,123 of JBILTR010000001.1, forward strand.
ATCTGTATTTACCCCGTTTGGCTGTATCGCTTACATTGCTTCTTCGAATGCAGTCAAGGACGGTTCTGCAAACTCCTCGTGGCGGGGTTTTTTCTGATGTTCACTCTCCTGGGTTGGTTCTTCCTGGCGCTGGCAGGCCAAGTGTCTCAAACAAGCCAAGTGGAAACCGGCGGGTGGCGTCAGGCCAATACCGACGGCCAGTTGGAGTATGTCATTCACCTGACCCCGGAAGAGGTCCAGGCGATGATGAACTCCCCAGGGGGCTTTGAGGCGACGGCGTTGGTTCCGCAGGCGATTCAGGGGCGGTTCAAGCGAGTCGTGGTTCGGATCAGCAAGGAGGTTCCCGAGCGGACCCCTTCGGAGTCGCAGGTGCGACAGCAGTTTCCCGCCTATCCACCCGACCCCGCTGCGGTCTCCGCCATGCGCAATCGCGTCGAAGGGGGAAATCTAGCCAACGTCGATTACAGTGCGCCGAGTGATCTGGAATCGTCCCGCCCAAGCCCTCGATTGACCGATCTGGCTCAGGCCACGCCGATGGCTGCGCCTCCGTCGCTGGATCCCTACGGTTCGGCCACTTTGCGCGATCGCGACATCCCGACTGGCACTTCCTTGACCAATCCAGCCGCTGACCTATCCAGTTCGATCGCGGCGCCTCCTCCCTCCAGCCTTCCAGCCACTGGCGTTCCGGCGGCTGCTAGCGGGTCTCGATGGACCGAGGCAGCGGGCCCTGCCTACTCCCAGCCAGGTTTTTCTGATCGCGACCGAGACCGCGATTCGGCCACCAACATGGCATCGCTTCCCCCAGGCCAGATCCCTTCCAGTTCCCTGGCGGCACCGCCTACCAACCCTAACTACAGCAACGCCAATGCTCCTCGAGATCGCGACACCACCACCAGCAGCCTTGGCCAAGGGGCTGGCTGGAGCACTCCCCTCCCGGCCGCTCCTGCTGGCTCTGGCCAATCAACCGCTCGGCCTAGCCTAGCGGACCGATTTTCCTCCAACACGATTCCTGCATCGGCAACCGGCAATTCCAATGGCAACTTTGGCAGCGCTTCCGCAAGCTCGGCACTTGGCCAGTCAGGACGCTTTCCTCAGTCCTCGATCGACACCAATTCCATCGCGCGGGATGAGGAAGTTTATTTGCTTCGCCGACAGCTGAACGACGTGCAGATGCAACTGCAGCAGATGCAGCGGCAAGGGAGCACGACCTCCCACATTTCTCAATCTTCCACCCAGCGTCCCAACCTCCAGACTTCCGGAGATCGTATCGATCGGGATGCGAGCGATTCGACGATCGGGATGCGACGCGCGTCGGGCAATAGTTCCCTGCTGCCGATCTTCTTCCTGCTTTCTTTCGTCATCAATCTGTACGCGGCAGTCTACCTCTACCAGCTCCGCGACCGATACCGAGCACTCCTTTCGAGCGTCCGGTCTAGCGAAGCGCTGGTAGCCTAAAGCTAGTCGCGAGGACGGTCGTTGCTATTGCGCCGATCGAGATTCGATTGCATCTGGCCGAAGGTGCTTGAGAAAGAACTCCCAAGTTCTTCGTCTTCCGTAGGGGCTGCCACCTGCACCATGACCTCGCCCCGTCATCCATAACAGATCGAAGTTCTTGTCGGCGGCGATCAGTGCATCGACCACCTGAAGCGTCGAGGCGGGGTCGACGTTATCGTCCAGCTCCCCGACGATCAGCATCAGTTCCCCCTGCAGGCGATGGGCGTTGTCGACGTTGCTTTGCTGAGCGTAGTGTTCGCTGATCGGCCATCCCATCCAGAGTTCATTCCACCAGATCTTGTCCATCCGGTTGTCGTGGCAACCGCAGTCGGCGACGGCGGCATCGTAGAAGTCACCATGGAATAGAAGGGCACCGAGCGCATTTTGTCCCCCGGCGGAACCCCCCGTGATCCCGACGCGTGTCAGATCGATTTGGGGGTACTTTCTGGCGGCTGCTTCCATCCACAATCGTCGGTCGGGGAATCCCGCATCTCCCAAATTCCTCCAGCAAACATCATGGAACGCTTTGCTGCGATGGCTGGTCCCCATCCCATCGATCTGGACCACGATGAAGCCCAGTTCCGCCATCTGCTGTGCCCCCAGATGCAGGCCAAATTCCTTCGGTACGTGGGCTCCTTGAGGGCCCGCATAGATCATCTCAACGACCGGGTACTTTTGGTCTTCGCGAAAATGGCTAGGCCGATGAAGGATTCCGAAGATATCCGTCTGCCCATCGCGTCCCTTGGCCACCCATCGCTCGGGCGGCTTCCAGCCGGCACTCAGCAGTTTCGACCAGTCGGCTCGTTCCAGTTCCAGCACCACCTTCCCACTCTCGGCATCGATCAATTGATGGACCGGCGGCAGATCGACGCGGCTGTAGCGATCCAAAATCCACCGACCGTCGTCGGAAAAGCTCCACTCATGATCGCCATCTCCCTGAGTGATCGGTACAGGGGGAGAACCATCCAGCCCCACTCGCAGCAGATGCCGGTGGTAGGGGTCCTCTCCAGGATGAAACCCGCCTGCGGTGATCCAGATCTGACGGTTCGACTCATCGATCCGTTCGATCCCGCGCACCACCCATGGTCCGGAGGTGATCGGATGCTTTCTGGTTCCCGTCATCGCATCATGCAGATCCAGATGGCACCATCCACTCCGTTCGCTCATCCATACCAACTCTCCGCTCGACTCCAGTCGTCTCCGCTGCATCTTGTGCGCGTAGTCGATGAAGGTTGCGCTGGTTTCCTCCAGCAGCACCGTGACCTCACCGGTCGCCGCATCAACCGCCAGCCACCGGACGCACTGATGACCTCGCTCGATGTACCAGAAGGTGAGTCGTCTTCCATCGCTGGACCAATCCAGATCGTCCAGGCTCCATGGATTGGCAAACAGTTTCGTATCGATCGGGATCGCGCGTATTCGCCCATCTTCCTGTAGCTCAAACAGCCTCGGCCACGCGATCTCGATCTTGTCTCCCGGTTTGTCGTAGGGAACTTCTCGGCTCGTCGGTTGCAGCTGATCGTCGGGGCGCGAATCGATCAGAGTGATCTTTCGTTGATCGCCAAGTTCGCGGGCCAGCCCCACCCATCGTTTGCTGTCGGGCGACCAGCGGAAAGGGCCACCCAGGGGGAGTTGCCCCGGTTCCTGCCCCGGAAGCTCTCTTGGCTCTCCCACAGAATCCGCCTGGTCGCCCACGGGAACCAGCCACGCTTTTTCCTCCCGAAGCTCGATCTGCCAACGGCCATCAGGAGACTGGCTGTTGGGTTGTCGAGCCTGCCGCCGCGCACGCCCGGCAGGTGGCTTGGGAATGGGCTGGCTGCCATCGATCACCGCTTGGCCGCCGCCGGCAGGAGCGACATAGCAGGCCACCGGATCCCCCCCTGCCCCAACCAAAAGCCAAGCGTGCCCTTCGAAGGTATGCTGATGCCGTGTCTGTCCGGGCTCCAGCCGCCCATAGGGAACCCGCTGCCCGTCGGCGGGAAGCCAGAACAGCTCGAGCGGAACCTGCAGTTGGTTGGTGAATTGGAGGTGAGTTTCCTCCCCTTGGCCGCGCGAGCGAACGATTCGCTCTTGCGCCGACAGGGAGTCGAGGTTGCCTCCGGCTAAGGCTTCCGCCAGTTGATCGGCCGCCGGTCGATAGCTCCATCGCTTTCCCGCTGCTCGAAAACGGACGATCGCCCTGTCCCAGTTCCCGTCGGTTGCCTCGACGGAAACCCCTTCCAGCTTCAGCGTCTTTGGATCCTCAGCGACTCCAGTGATCTTTTCGATTTGAAGAGCCAACTGGTCGCGATCGAGCAGTCTCCGTTTTTCCCCGCGCTGGCAGTCGACCCAGAAAAACTCCGGTCGACCATTCTCCATGGCGACTCGGTACCAAGCCGATGCGGGAGGTAGCCAGTTCCAGTCGAGCCGTTCGGCGGCGACAAGTCCGCGGTAGGCTTCCGGAAGCGCCAGGGCTCGTCGTATCGGTTCCGACAAGGCGCCTCCCTGGTTGTGCGAAGCAGGACGTGTGTCATCGGCGATCGCTACCGGCGCGATCCCCAGGCTGGCCGTTAGTCCAGCCAGCCATACGATCGCCCAGGTGGCAGAGAGTCCTTGGCTTGGATGTCCTTTCTGGAAGATACCTGGCCTGCCAGCCCTTCGTTCCCTTCGCCATCCCAAGGATTCCCCACGCATCGTCGACTCCATCGTATGGTTTCCCTTCCGACCCGATCGCTCATCACCCTCGATTCTATCGACTGACCGATTCCTTGACGGGGAGTTGTTTGGAGCCGACGGATTTTGGCCACCGTTTTACCATGATGGCAAGCAGAGCGATGGTGACCGAAGGGACAGAAGCGTTGCAGTCTGGCGCTCGCCATTTTCCGGTCCAGCCAACAACTCTGTCGATCCCTCCATCCTCCCTCAAGTAGAGTCGCAAGCAGAATTCACCCTCCTCTTGGGAGGGTCGCGAGGAACGAGCGGGGAGGGCCTGATCCATCAGCTCAATCCATCGTAGACCATTCCGCCAAAGTTGTCAGATACTGAATGCCCCTCCCCGCTTCGTCGTTCCTCCTCAGCGACCCTCCCTGAGGGAGGGTAAGAAATCGACCGCACCCTCTCCCTCAAGTAGAGTCGCTGGCGAACGGGCTACTGATAGATCGCATAGAGCAGCATGTTGATGCCGATGCGGGAGGCATCTTTCCAGGCGTAGCCTTTGCATGCGTTGGCGCGGCGGCTCTCCAAGGCGCAGCTGAGGTCGATTGGCGAGAAGATGGCTACCACTCGATCTTCCCATACCAGCATCTCCAGCATCGGTGGTCCCACGCGCCGCTGACCAGCAGACCCTTCTTCGTCCATCGCGGTCGCTGGTTCGATGATGGTCACCTCTCCCAGATCGTATCCCTGGAACTGGCTGGTCAGCATCGGATGATCGGCTGGTACCTTCTGCAATCGCGCCTCTGGGAGGATCAGGCTGAATTCTTTTCGGATCGATTCGGTGAATGGTTGACTGGAACAGACCGAATCTCCCAGCAGGACTCCACCGCGCTTTAGCCAGGTCCGCAGCGCTTCTCGCTCAGTCTCCGACCACTCAAACGCACTCCTGCCATGGACGTAGGCGACTGCGTGCTGCTGCAACTGCTCCAGCACCGCTGGGATGAGGATAGGGGAGCTGGAGACTTCGGTAGGTACTTCACTGCGAAAGATCTCCAGCAGATTCGGTACAGCGCGAGGGACGTCATCAGCGCCGCCGCCATGTTCCAGCTTTGGCAGGGCGAGTGTATTTCTTAGGGATGCGGTCAAGTCCGCTGTTGGCTGCACGATCTGCACGGCATCCAGTTTGTCCTTCAGTTCTCGCCCTGTCGCGTAGGAGATGACATTGATCCCGATCTTCGTTGCATTCTCGACATCCCCGCGGATGCCTCCCGGAAGGTTGATCGGAACTCCGTAGGGTCGATGGACTTCCCAGCGACAGGAGAGGCTGCGCGGCGCGAAGACGACGCTGGTGCGGCAGCACTGTTCCAGTCCATACAGCCAGAAGCCTTCGGGGAGCGACGCGGGATCGATCCTCGCTTCGGTGAACCAGATGGGATGATTGGGGGGCAGCTTGCGGAGCGGTTGCTGGAAAAGCTCCTGCATCAACCCTCGGAAACTCGCTTCAAACTCCTCGCCCTGACAGCCATCTCCTTCGCATGCCTCGGCAAAGAGAAATCCCCCTTGCTCAATATACTGCTTGAGCGCCGACTTCATTTGTGGGGACCATTGCAGCGCCTCCCGACCGCTGAGAAATAGCACCGGTGCCTCCAGCAGATCAGCCACCGATGCCTCGGCCAGCCGCACCGACTGCCATGACAGGTCGCGCTTCCATACCTTTTCGACATGCCCCATCAGGTGCTGAACGGCACGCCGATGCGACAGGGCAGGTTCTGGCATCTCTGGAAGTTGGCGGTGTTCCAGCCGTCCGATGACCACCTGCCGTTTCCCTTTGGAAAGAAAGAGCAGTGCCAGCGCGGTGTTGGTGTGGACGTCATCCTCCGATCCCTCGGGCTTGAATAGCCCATCGCCGATCGGTTGCTGCCGTTTGAGAAGCTCTTCGGCTCCCTCGCGATACCAGTCGTGGTTTCCGATGAATCGTTGGCCTGACAATCGCCCCACGCGTTCCAGCGCATAGAGGTAGTAGTACCAGTATCCAGCGGGATTGTTCACTGGCGGATTGACCGCAGCGCTGAAGTTCCCCGCCAGCCATTGCATCCCCTGATCGACCGGAGTCAGATCGATCTGACCCTGGCAGCACTCCAGTCGTTCGCCCTGCATTTTCGCATCGGCAAACTGAAGGGCATCTTCTGCGATCAGCAGCGATGCGATCCCCGCGCTGGTCATGCTGCCGGTGGGCTGAATAGCGATCGGTGCCATCGACGGGGGTAGATAACTCCAGCCGCCGCTGCGCTGCTGTAGACGAAGCCAGTATGCAAGTGACATCTTTAGCGCATCTGGAGGCAGTTGGATCCCGACTCGCTGGGCTTCCCAAAGAGCCAGTAGGGCGAACTGGCTGTTGGAGGGGTCCGGCGACGTAAATCCCCGCTCGTATCCCCAACCTCCAGTCGACGCGCCTTGCGTCTGCTGGGCCTCCAAAAGCCACTGCACATTGCGCTGGATCAGCGCCAGATCCCGTTGTGGCTCGGCCGCGCAAAACACCATGGTCTGCAGCGCCGTCTCATACGTTCTCCCCGGTTTCTTGCTCCGCAAATACTCCAGCGCAAGACTGACCGAAGGTGCATCGGGCGATCGGCCCGAACTCAATAGAGCCAATGTCACTAACGCCGTCTGGCCACATCCATAATTGGCATAGCCATCCCAATGTCCATCCCGCTGCTGCGTCTTCTCCAGAAACTGCACCCCTCGCTCGATCGACTGCTGTACCGCGCGAGCCGAAAGGGGTGGGTTTTGCGCCGAGAGGGAGTTCGCGAGCATCGTTACGATCAGCGAAACAGCGCAGGCGATCCGCTGGAGTCGTTGGGGGACCAACCGTTGCATGAAAAACCTGCTGCGCAAGGCGAAGGGACTTCGAATCATATCGCGCGACATCACAGTGTCAGTGTAGCCTTTTTTCGTCCGATACGACAATTCGCTGGAGAAGTGGAGCGAGAGCTACCTACTGCTTTCAAGCAGTGCCGCCAAACGATTGCGGTCGAATCCTGGAGGAATGAGCCAGCTGACCGGTTTTTCTTCTCAGGCGGCCCATCGGAGGACTAGCGCCCAGCCGCTAAAGAATCGAGCTAGTGCTCGAAAAAAAGGTGGTGAGCGATCGCGGTACTGCGGGGCCAAAGCGACTCTGCCGGAAATCAACCGTTCGCATCAGCGATCAAAGAGGCTCGACCGCACCTCGGCCTCTAGCGTCGCACGTTCGTTCATCGCCTTCTGAAAATCCTGTTTGCTCAGGCAATACAGCGTCGTCGCCTGTTCGGCTACCACCGTGGCATTGCGCGGCTGGCCGGTCAGTAGGGCGCGGTCGCCAAAAAAGTCTCCCGGACCCAGCACAGCGACCATCACCGAAGGGTTCCCCTGCAGGACGCGCACCGCTCCATCACGTATCAGATAAAAGCGGTCTCCCGTCGCTCCCTCCTCGATGATCGTCTCCCCCTCGGCGACCGTCTGGACTTGCACTTGGTCGGCTACATTGGCCAGCGTCCTGGGGGTCACCCCTTCAAAGACCGAACACTGCGCCAGCAACCGCGCAATCCGCGTCGACTCCTGCACCAGCACATCGCTGCGAATCCTGCCATCGACCAAGTTGATCATTCGGTCCGCGACATCGAGAATGCGATTGTCGTGAGTGACCATCAGAATCGTCGCCCCCGACTCCTTGGCCTGCCGACGAAGCAACTCGACAATCAATCGACCGCTCTTTTCATCGAGCGCGGCTGTCGGCTCATCGGCCAGCACCAGTGGGGGACGGTGCACTAGACCCCTCGCGATGGCGACACGCTGCTTTTGCCCACCCGACAATTGACGAGGCAGATGATTTGCCCGATCCGCAAGCCCCACCGCAGCAAGCATCTCCTTGGCTCGAGCACTCCTCGCACTGCCTGTTAACTGAGGTTCCACCAGCTCCAAAGCCATCCTCACATTTTGCAGCGCCGTCAGCGACTCAAAAAGATTGTGCGACTGAAAAATGAATCCGATCTTCTGTCGCAATGCGACGCGCTGCGGATCACTGAACTGATGCAGCCCCGAGCCCATCACCCACAACTGTCCTTCCTGAACCTGACGCAACGCCCCGATCAACGTCAGCAAGGTCGTCTTCCCCGACCCGCTGGGGCCGGTCATGATCAGTATCTCCCCGCCAAAAATCTCCAGGTCAATGTCGAAGAGGACCTGCTTCCGCAGCTCGGCCTCCCCAAAATAATGCTGCAAGTGGCGAATCGTCACCGTCGACGATTCCCCCAACTCTGCTCGCGGCTTGGTCGCGCGATGTGCACCTGGGCCCGTTGGAATATCTCCCATCACCATGCCGACGTTTCTTTCTCGCGACTTCTTTGCCTTGGGGTGATTGCGTAGCTTGAGCCAAATATAGAAGATACAGGGATTCTATCGACTGTGGAAATTTCGTCGATTGTTTCCAGGTGGCAGAGGACAGAATCCAGCCGGCTTTGGAAAAATGGCACGGGTGCCGAGATCGGACGGGGATTCGCTGGCAGAAGGTCAAGGGAGCTGCTCCCAGCCGATGCCGGGTAGAAGATGCGCTAAGGAGGGTCGCGTTGGATCAGTCTATCGATTCCGCAAGCGCCCGGTCCACCACCGTCCGCATGGGATGGCTGTGGCTGGTGGCGCTCGTCATTCCGCTCGGCGGTTGCACCTTTTTCGAAGGGCAAACCGATCGGTCGGCATCCGAGCAAGCCGCTGCCTTGGCGATCGCCAATCGCGTCTTCTCCCAAGGAAGGCTGATGCCTGCCTCGGGCGTTATCCGCATCGGCGCAGTGCCCGGAGATCGCGTCGAAGCGATTCTCGTGAAAGCTGGAAACGAGGTTTTCCCAGGACAGGAACTGGTTCAGCTGGCCAGCTTCACCGGAAAGCAATCGGAGCTGGAGATTGCCCGTCGACGCTTGCAGGAGGCGATGGAGCAGAGGGTTGCCAAGGGAACCGAACTGGAAATGGTCCTCGCCACGGCTCAGGCCGATCAGGAGGCGGCCACCGCCAAGGTGCAGTTCGCCAGGGACCAGCGAGCCCTGGTCGATCAAGGTTCACAGACGATCGAGTCGCTTAGGCAGCAGGTGGATCGACTGCGGCAGTTGGCGGAAGATCCGCTGACCAAGCCGTTGGTTGGGACGTTGCAGTTGGAGCAACAGAAGGCGCAACTGCTTCAGGAGGAGCTGCGGTGGAATAGTTCGGTGGCCGAAGCGGATCAGGCGATCGCAGCGGCCGAACTGGCGGTCAAGCTAGCGACGCAGCGCACGGCCAACGCTCAGAAAAACCTGCAGCTGGCCGATTCCCTGGTGCCGATCCGTTCTCTGGAAGCCCAGGTCAAGTCGCTGGAAGAGCAGTTGGAGCGATTGCGGGTCAAGTCGCCCAGCAGCGGTGAGGTACTTTGGGTGGGAAGCGAGCCTGGGGAGCTGGTGGGGCAGATGCCGCTGATGGAGATCGCCGATCTGTCGCAGATGGTTTGCATCGCCGAGGTGCATGAATCGGACCGCGCCCGTCTGCGCATCGGCCAAACCGCTTCCATCCGTTCCGCCGCTCTCTCCAAACCGCTGGTGGGAAAAATTGAAAGGATCGATCGATTGGTTGGTTCCCCCATGATGCGCGATCCCAATCCACTGGCGCGGACCGACTACCGTGCCGTTCCCGTCCGCATTCGACTCGAACCGGCCGATGCCGCCGCAGCGGCGGAACTGGTGCAGTTGCAGGTGGATGTCGAGATCACCACCACCCCGTGACATGAGCCTTGCGTCAGCGATTGGAGCACAGAGCAATCGGTCGAGTGGTGAGGCGGAAACCTGCATCGAAACGCAATCGAGCCATCTCATGCTGAGCAACTACGGTCTTCTGTTTCCTTCACCGCCGTGGTTTGACGGGCACGCTTGGCGTTGGCATCGCATGACGGTCATCGGCAACCTGCTGTCCCTTCATCCCCGCAAGCGAGGCGAGCGGACTCCAGCCCAAGACTGGCCATCCTTCGATGCGAGGCGACGATGAAGCACTGGGTGCCAATCCTCTACTGGCTGGCGCATCCCACACGCGCCATCGTGTCGCTGCTGGGGGTCGCCTTCGCGCTCCTGTTGGTCTTTGTGCAACTGGGATTTCGCGGCGCGGTCGAACGGACAGCCAGCATCGTCTATGGCCGACTGGACTGCGATCTGGTGATCCAGGCTCGCGAGTACCTCCATCTGTACGAGCCTCGTTCCTTCCCCCGCTCGGTGCTTGACCTTTCAGCCGCCTGCGAAGCCGTCGAACGCGTGGAGCCATTTTGGATCATGCTGCAGCGATGGCAGAGCCCTTCGGATGGGAGATATCGAGCGATCGGAGCGATGGCGATGCCGCCCGGGCGCAATCTGTTTGATGAACCGGATCTGGATCGGCTGTTGCCTGCCCTGTCGACTCCTCATCGGATCCTGATCGACCGCGCCACGCGAGCCGACTACGGGCCCCGAAACGGAAAGCGGTTTGGGGACGACGACCTGGAGTTGACTGCCGAGCTGAATGGTCGGGAGGTGCAGATTGTCGGTCATTTTCTGATCGGTACGGGGCTTGCCACCAATGGCGCGGTGCTGATCAATGAAGTGGGATTCGGGATGCGGGCTCCCTACGACACCCGGCAGCGCTGCAGCCTGGGCCTGGTGCGATTGAAACCAGGCAGCAACCGCGATCAGGCAGCTCGCAGCCTCACTCAGCTGCTAGAGCAGCGAGCTCCGGACTTGGCTGAATCGGTGGTGGTGCGAACGCTGCCCGAGGCGATACGGCTGGAGCATCGGCACTGGTTGACGGGGACTCCCATCGGTTCGATTTTTCAGATGGGAGTGGCGCTCGCCTTCTGCGTCGGGGCCGCCCTGGTCTACCTGGTGCTGGCTCAGGATGTCGCCAATCGCATCAAGGAATTCGCCACCATGAAGGCGATGGGCTACCGGCAGCGCGATGTCGCCTGGATGGTGATGCAGCAGGCATGGTACCTAGCCCTACTGGGCTTTGTACCTGCGGCCTTGCTGGCTGAACTGCTGTATCGGCTGACGGTGGCACTGACCGGGATTCCGATCGAGATGAATGGATGGCGATTAGCCGGAGTGCTGCTGTTGTCGGTGGCGATGTGTACGCTGAGCGGTCTGGGGGCGATTCGCAAACTGGCCAAGGCGGAACCTGCCGAGCTGTTTTAGGTAGCGGACGAGGTCGACGCTTAGAGGACGGGATCGGGTAAAGCAGGATCGAGCGGAAGACGGAACGAGGCATTTTCGAGAGATACCCTGAGACGCATTCGAGAGGTGGATTGCTTTGCTGTTGCGATGGGAAGGGCGGACACCGCTGGCATGGCGGAACTTGGTAGGTCGGGGAGGCAAGCTATTGCTGGCCAGCGCGGGCATTGGCTTTGCTGTCTTCTTGATGTTCATGCAGATCGGCTTTCGCAATGCCCTTTTCGACAACACCGTCCAGTTGGCAAGGCTGCTGAAGGCAGACTTCTTTCTGGTCAGCCCCGCTCGTTACAACCTGCCCAGCGAGCAGCGGTTTGACCGACTGTGGCTGGACCGCGCCCGAGCGGTTGAGGGAGTGCAGCGGATTGTGCCGGTCTACATCGAGCGGAGTATCACGCAGCTGCGCGTGGTGGGGAATAAATCGCGATCGATCCGCGCGGTCGGGATACCGCTGGAGTCTGGGGTGGTGGAGCCACTGCAGTGGCAGCCCTTGCTGGCGATGCTGTCGGACGGCAGGACGGCGCTGTTGGATCGGCGGACCAAGCCCAGCTATGGCTTTGCGCGAGGTGATGTGCAATCGCTTCGTCAGCAGGAGGTGGAGCTGTCGGGGAAGCAGTTGCGGATCACCGACGAAGTATCGATCGGTACTGACTTTGTCCATGATGGGACGTTGCTGTTTTCCGATCGCGCGATGGCGCATTACTTTCCGGCGCGCAATCCTGGTGGGGATCCGCTGCAACTAGTCGATCTGGGGCTGGTGCAGCTGACTCAAGGAGCGGACGGCGGGAAGGTTCGGCGGACGCTGCAGTCGTTGACCGGAAATCGGTTGGATGTGTTATCGCGCCATCAGATCATCGCGCGGGAGATTCACTTCTGGGCGACGGCAACACCGATCGGGATCATCTTCACGATTGGAACGCTGATGGGGTTGGTGGTGGGGGTGATTATCTGTTATCAGATTTTGTTCACTGAGATCAACGACCACATGGCTGAGTTTGCGACACTGAAGGCGATGGGGTATCGCGATCGGTATTTCTTCGGGTTGATTTTGAAGCAGGCGCTCTACCTGACGCTCTTTGGATTTCTTCCGGGACTGCTGGCGACGCTGGGAGCCTTTGCGATTCTTGGGGAGTCGACGGGGCTGGTGATGCGGATGACGGCCGGTCGGATGGCATTGGTGTTTGGACTGACGCTGTTGATGTGTTTGATTAGCGGTTTGATCGCCCTCCGAAAGCTGCTGCAAACCGACCCCGCCAGTTTGTTTTAGCAGCCGAGAGTCGGACGGACTTCGAGTTCGTCGTAGGAAACCGGGCAGAGCTTGCCAGTCAGTCCTGAACCAACACTTAGCGACGACGCGATAGCCGCTGGTTTTTTTTACCGTATTTTCTAGTACCCGCCATTCAAAGAAGAGAAAGTACTGTCACCTATTCTGTATTCAGCAGGAATTCGCCACAACGGCATCGAAACGATCGTGCAGAGGGTTGGCAGGCGAATTGGGATACGCGTCGTCAATGTTTGGTTGAGATAGTCTTGCACTGGATAAAAAGAGTAAATTAACTTTAGCGGCCGAGACATCAGCCGAAGAAATGGCTGGTATCTGTGAATCGATCGGCGGCGAGAGAGGGGGAGGCCAAAAGCAGCGAAGGTTGGCTTGCACGGGCGATGCAGAGTTCAGCTTGTGGCGACGAAACAGACATCCGCTTGGAATGGTCTTTTGCGCTTCTACGGAATGGTTCTTTTCAACAGTCAAAATCTTAGGGACGAGAAAATGCGCAGACTGTGGCTGACTTTATTTTGCTTCATGTCCATTTGTGCTTTTGAGGGTTTGACCGCCAAAGCGGCTGTCATCCTCTTCGGAAGCGGAGTGAATCAGTTCGCGATCGACTTTGTTCCGATTGGATCACCTGGAAACGCTGGCGATCCAGTACCCAACGGGCCGATCGGGACTGGAATGATAAAACCATTCGGAAGCGTTGCTTATGAATACCAAATTGCAAAGTATGAGATCAGTCGTGAAATCATCGAAAAGTACAACGCGGATTTCGGCGCGACGAATTCGATGCAGATTCCGATGGCAGATATGCGGTTTTTGGGTGGCAATCAATTAGGAAAGCCGGCAACTGGTGTCACTTGGAACGAGGCGGCTCGCTTCGTTAATTGGCTCAACACGAGCCAGAATTTTTCTCCAGCCTACTACTTTCCCACCGGTGGTGTCATCGATGATGTAGCTGACTGGAGTCCACTACTGCATCCCCTCGATTACGACTCTACCAATCCGGTGCGTAGCAGGCGGGCAAAGTATGTTTTGCCAACCTTTGATGAACGGTACAAGGCGACCTTTTATGACCCAACAAAAGATGGGAACGGAGGCTATTGGACCTATGCGTCTTCGTCCGATTCGGTACCGATCGCGGTAGCTAGCGGCACCAGTCCCAACACGCTTGTTTACGCGCAAACCTTCGAGCAGGGCCCAGCACTGGTTGACCAAGCGGGGGGATTGAACGCATTTGGAGTCATGGGCATGGGGGGCAATGTTTACGAATGGGAAGAGTCGATAGGAACATTTACTAGTAATGGTATCCCTTTCCGTGGTTTGTACAGTGGCCGCTGGGATGGAGAAGAATTTCAACAGTCGAGGGATTTTCGTGGTATGTCGTTTGCGCATGGATGGTTCGGCAATGTCGGGTTTCGCGTAGTTAGCTTGAGCGGCGGCGGGGGTGGCGGGGGTGGCGGCGGCAAGGGTGTCGTTCCGGAACCTGCAACAATTTGGATTGTCGCTGCCATGGGGTTGCCAGCCTATGCACGATGGCGGAAAACCCGTCGACCGGGGAACGGAGAAGAGATGCCGCTCGCCTAATCTGCAGGCGTAACGCTTGGCTGGAAGTTGCCGGTAGCTGCAAGCCATTTGTAGATTTCGCTCCGATGGTGGTGGTGGCAGCTGCAACGCATCGTTTGCCAGACGTTCCTAGCCAAACACCTTAGTGGCCAGGCGCTAGCCGCTGGTTTTTCGAAAACGTAGTACCTATGTACGTGCAATGGGCCATGGAACCCGGCCGCTAGGGCGGTTCGGTTGGGCGAACGCGGACCCGCGGCGATGGTAGGAGAAAGGTCTCCTCGCACCTTCTTAGTGGCCCTCGTGGGGGTTGGTGATGAGGGCCATGCGCTGGCGATAGTCGGATAGAGGGATTCGGCCTGCTAAATACTGATAGGAAAGTATGTAGCGCTCGATGCGCCGTAAATCGGTCTCTCGCTTTTCGCCCTCCCGAAGAATGACTCGATCCAGCCGATAATTGTCATGGAGGTCGGCCATCTTGATCTGCCGTGCTATCGGATCCTCGGCAATCCGCACCACGTACTCCCAGTAACTGTCCCCCTTGCCACGCGTCAGCCGCTGCACCACCGACACCGCCTGTGGGTCGATCCCCGCCCGCAACAGCTCGTCCGCCGTCGCCTCGGTGTCCTCCAGCACATCATGCAGCACGGCCGCTTGCTTGGCGATATCTCCCTCGACGTGGTGCATCACCCGCAGCAGGTGAAGCAAAAAGGGCTGGCCTGCCTTATCCGCCTGACCTGCGTGACGCTTGGTCGCTAGCTGCACCGCGCGTTCCAACGCGGACATCCCATTCCCTTCCTTCGATTCGCTCATTCTCGCTTCCCCTCTCTCCATTGGCGGACCATCGCCCAAACGCTCAGAGCCAGACAGATCCACGCAGGCCAATCGCCAATCTGCCGCCACAGTCCCCATCGGCGATCGGTTAATGGTTCGGCCAGGATTTGCCCCGATTGCATCCGTCCAATCACCTGCCGCCTGCGGCCGCTGCTGTCGATCCAGGCGCTAAGTCCGCTATTGGCAGCCACCACCAGATCCTTCCGATTCTCCACTGCGGCTAGTGTGGCGCTGGCCAGATGATGGTCCAGCATCGACGATCCACGAAACCAGCCGTCGTTGGTCACATTGACCAGCAGATCAGGCTCGATCGATTGCTGCCGCCGGACCTCGGCCAACTGCCCCCGGATCCGATGCGGCACCATCGTCTCAAAGCAGATGCTGGGGACCAGCCACGCCTTGCCGATCTGCCAAGCCCGGTCGACCGACCCGGCCTTCAGGGGCGCCAGTCCCAAGGCGCGATGGAGGTCGGGAAACCAGTGAAGCAGAGGGATGTACTCGCCGAACATCACCAGATGGTGCTTGTGGTAGATCGCTTCGGGAAGGGTGCGATCGGCTCGGCCATCGATCGGCGCCGCAAACGCCCCATTCGCTCGCTCCATTCCCTCCTGGGTGAACGTCAGGTGGTCGGTGCCGGCGATCATCCAAGCAGCATTTGCCGGATCAAACGACTCACCGCGCGCGGCCAGCGCCGATCGCTGTGCATTGGCCAGCCTCAACATCTTCTCCTGATAGGCCAGCCCCATCGCTTGTCCAAAGGCGACCATCGTCCGTTCGTCCCAGTTTTGCGCCTTGAGCTCCTCGGGCAGCCTAGCCCCCTCCCGCCGCTCTACCAATGGCTCATTGGCCGTAAACACCGACTCGGGCCACACCACCAGGTCGACCTTCCCAAACCGCTCAAACGCCTCGACCGTCCCCT
Source organism: Pirellulaceae bacterium (assembly GCA_044371425.1). Classification (GTDB taxonomy): domain Bacteria; phylum Planctomycetota; class Planctomycetia; order Pirellulales; family Pirellulaceae; genus JBEISR01. The sequence continues at coordinate 123,078 of JBILTR010000001.1, forward strand.
TCCAGTAGCTTTCCCAGGCATCGGTATTCCGCTGCCGATTCGTCTCAAACATCGTCGGCGCGTTCTCCTGCACCACCGCGATGCGAAGCACGGGATCGGCCTCCGATTCACTGGGGGCATCCACCATCGCCATCTTTCCATGCCCCCAGACCACGCCCAGCGTCCCGATTGCGACACTCAGCGCCATCCAGGGGCGCAGCCATCGCCGGGATGGAGTTGGGCTAGAGGGAGATGACGAGCGTTCGCTAGGGAACGACCTCAGCGAATCGCTGAGGCTGCTGGCGACCATCGCTATCCAGAAGCTGACTCCATAGGCCCCGATATGGCTTGCCGCCTGCAGCCACTGGGGATGGCCTGCCAGCGTGTGAGCCAGCATGCATCCGGTGAAACCGGTCAGCAAATAGCCACGCAGTAGCTCCATGCCGGCCCACGCCGTCGGCACCGCCAGCCATACGGGCCAGCGAGCGTGGTGATGGAGCGATCGCGCGGCGGCCAGGGTCCCAGGGAGGTAGATCGCCAGGTAGGCGGCAAGTGCGATCCAGCCGAAGTAGAGCGGCCAGAAGGCGAGTCGGATTCCTTGCAGCAGCCAAAGCCACAGAAGCATCGCGGCCAGCCAGCAATGCCACCACTGGCGTCGCGTGAGTGGTTTTTTCTCCCGCACCCAGCAGGTGAGCAGGCCGAGGGCGAGCCACGCCATCGGCCAGAGGCCAAAAGGGGGGAAGGCGAGCGCCAGCAGCAGGGCCATTCCATAAGGAAGCCAGATAGCCGATCGCCATGAAGCGGATGTGGCGATGCCCGAATCGGTAGTTGGGCGATCGCCAGGGGAGGCTACCGACGAAGCAGCCTCCAGCATTTTGGATGACTGCTTTCGGTTCCGCGTTTCCTTGCGTCCCATCCGACCTCTCCTTGGTCTCTTGGATCGCTTCGATCAGGTCCAGTCGAGCGGTTCCCACCAAGCGTGCCGAAGCTGCTGGCAGGAAAGAGCGATCAGGGGGGCACCGCGATGAGCGATCTTCACCATGGGATCTTCGGTGACGAACCCCAGCGCACTATGTGGGATCTCTTTCATCTGCCGCTCGAACGCCTCGACGTGCGCAACGGGGACTTCGCACAGAAGGCGGCTGTTCGATTCGCTGAAGAGAGCCGCCAGCGGATGGACGAACTGCTGCTGGCACAAGCCATCGATCTCCAGTTCGACTCCCAATCCCCCCGAGAACGCCATTTCGGAAGCGGCCACTGCCAAGCCACCTTCGCTGAGGTCATGGCAGCTGCGCAGCAATCCACTGGCGATGGCCTGATGGAGCTGTTGGTAGAGCCGCAGGGCCAGCGACGCATCGACGCGAGGCACTTTGCCACCTTGTCGCTGGTGGACCAGCGCGTAGTGGGAGCCGCCGAATTCTTCGCGCGTGGCGCCTACCAAGTAGATCCGGTTCCCGGCGCGCTTCAAGTCCATCGTCACGCAGCGATCGACCGAATCGATCTGTCCGATGGCGCTGATTAGCAGCGTGCTGGGGATCGCGATCGTCTGCCGCTTGCCGTGGCTGTCGGCCCAGGTGAATTCGTTGTAGAGCGAATCTTTGCCGCTGATGAAAGGAGTGTTCCAGGCGACCGCTAGGTCGTGGCAACCGAGCGCCGCGCGGACGAGGGTACCGAGCGTTTCGGGGCGGTCGGTGTTGCCCCAGCAGAAGTTGTCGAGGATCGCGATCCGATTGGGATCGGCTCCCACGGCGACGGCATTGCGCATGGCTTCGTCGATGGCGCTGGCAGCCATGTGGTAGGGATCGTAATCGCCCAGGCGTGGATTCATACCACAGCTGATCACCAAGCCTCGCCGGCTTTCCAGTCGCGGGCGGATGACCGCGGCATCGCTGGGGCCATCCCCATGGATTCCCACCAGAGGTTTGACGACGCTACCTCCCTGCACCTCGTGGTCGTACTGGCGAATGATCCAGTGCTTGCTGGCGACGTTGGGGGATCCCAGGATTTGGACCAAGGTCGATTCGCAGTGGAGCTGGCTGGGCTGGGGGAGATCCAGCGGCTGTTCCTTGGGAGGCTGATAGGTTGCTTTGCGGACCACCGGGGGGCGACCGCCGTGCAGGAAGTCCATCGTCAGGCAGCCGACTTCGTTGCCGTCGTACATCAGACGCAGTCGACCGGTGGGAGTGAAGGTACCGATGATGGTCGCTTCGACTCCTTCACTGGCGGCCAATTGCTGGAAGCGTTCCCAGTGTTTTGGCGGGACGGCCAGCACCATCCTCTCCTGCGCTTCGCTGATCCAAATCTCGGTGTAGCTGAGCCCATCGTATTTCAGCGGAGCGCGATCCAGCCAAACTTCCGCGCCGATCGTTTCACCCATCTCGCCCACAGCGCTGGAAAAGCCACCGGCGCCGCAATCGGTGACGGCATGGAACAACTTTTCATCGCGGGCGCGAAGCAGCACATCAAGCACCATTTTTTCGGTGATCGCGTTGCCGATCTGCACGGCTCCACCGGAAATCGATTCGCTGGCTTCGGTCAGCTCGACGCTGGAGAAGGTCGCACCGTGAATCCCATCGCGACCTGTCCTTCCTCCGAGGGCGACGATCCAGTCGCCAGGCTGAGGTGCTTTTTCAGCGCAGTCGACTGGTAGGAGACCAACGTTGCCGCAGAAGACCAAAGGATTGCCGAGGTAGCGCTGGTCGAAGAAGACCGCTCCGTTGACGGTGGGGATCCCCATGCGGTTGCCGTAATCGCGCACCCCGGAGACCACCCCTTTCATGACGCGGCGCGGGTGGAGCACTCCGGGAGGCAGATCGGCGGCGCTGGTGTCGGGAAGTCCAAAGCAGAAGACATCGGTGTTGCAAACCGGCTTGGCACCCAATCCCGTTCCCAGCGGATCGCGTATCACGCCACCCAGCCCCGTGTTGGCACCACCGTAGGGTTCGATCGCCGACGGGTGATTGTGCGTCTCCACCTTGAAGACGACGTGGTACTGATCGTCAAAGCGGACGATCCCCGCATTGTCCTGGAATACCTTCACGCACCAGTCGTCCCCAGCCAGCTTTTCTCGGATATGCACCGTGGCGGCGAAGATCGTCTCTTTGAGCATGTTGCGGAATTGTCGCGATCCACGTTCGTCCTGATAGTCGATGCGGCCGGCCAGCGTCTTGTGACTGCAATGCTCGCTCCAAGTCTGCGCGATGGTCTCCAGTTCAATATCGGTAGGATCCCGTCCCAGATCGCGGAAGTGATTCTGGATCGTCTGCATTTCGATCAGCGAAAGCGACAGCTGGCCTTCGCGGCTGAGTCGCACCAAGGCTTCATCCCCCAGAGTCCGAAGGGGAATGGTAAGGAGCTGCAGTTGGTAGGGGCTGCCGACCCCAAGCTGGTCCATCTTCAGTAGACCGCAGAGCGCCTGTTCGACCGAATCGTTGGCGAGGACTTTGGAGCAGAGTCGATCGAGTCGTCCCGAATCGGCGCCGGCGATCCAGTACTTGCGGAAGGTCCGGACGGCTTCGACGTCCAGCCCCGCATCGCGCAGTGCGGCCAGGGTGCTGTCGGCCACTGGATCCATCACCCCGGGTTTGGGCAGGACGGTGACGACGTCGAAATGGGTGCCGGCAGACGCGAATCCCGCAGGTGCAGCGTTCAAGGAAGGGGTACCGACGGGCGCGATCACCGAACGTTCGGTGATGGCATCAACCAGCAGCCGCCGTGCGCTGCGTTCGATTTTCTCAGGCGACTCATTCGACTGGATCAGAAACCCGTGAGCGGCTCGCAAGGCCAGCCCTTCGGCCAGGCCAAGATCGGCGATGTCCTCAAGCATGGAGTGGCTGAGATGATCCGGCTGCCGGTCAGCCGGGTGGATGTCGATTTCCCAAAGCGTCACGTGACTGTTTTCCCGCTTCCAAAAGCTGCTCGATCTTCTCTCCGTCGCCCGATTCGAGGGCGTCGACCCATGCCTGCAGAATTGTCGCAAACTTTCGGGTTGCCTGTAAGACAGGGGTCCGGTTTTCCATCAGGATCTGAGTCCATAGGGCTGGATCGCCTGCCGCCACGCGCGTCGTGCCGCTCCATCCGCTGGCTGCCATTGGAATCCAGTGCGGATCGGTGGCGGTGGCCAGGGCCGAAGCGATCAGGTGGGGCAGGTGGCTGACCTCAGCGACACACAGGTCGTGCTGGTCCGGGGGGATGGCGACCGCTTGGGCACCGACCGCCTCCCAAAATTTTTTCACTTCCACCGTCCATGGCTCGGGAGTCGCTGGGGAAGGAGTGACGAAGACCAAGCGTCGATCGAACAGGGAAGCCGATCCATGCTGGCAGCCGCTTTTTTCACTTCCGGCCATCGGATGACTGCCGACGAACCGTAGATGGGGGAAGCTGGCGAGCTGCCGGACCAGCGACTCTTTGGTGCTGCCGACATCGGTGATCATCGCCTGGGGTGCTGCTTTGGCGGCCGCCAGCACGTGAGCGGCAATCTGTTGGATTGGCGTGCTGACTACCACCCACTGGCAACCGGCGACACCCGAGGAGAGGTCGGTGGAGCCGACGTCGATCGCTCCCTGCCCGATCGCCTCGTCCAGTCGTTGCATGCTGCGCCCGATTCCGACGACCTGGCGGCAAAGTCGACGGGCCTTGAGCGCCAAGCCCAGCGAGCCGCCCAGGAGGCCGACGCCGATGATGGCGACACGGTCCCAGGGGGGGGCTGGAAAGTGGGTAGGAGTATCGGCCGAAGGGTCCATGCGGTTTGCATCCTGCAAGCATCCGAGGGAGCGCCCAGGGAAGCGGAGTGGTCGATCGGTCGAGCCTTCCTGGACTGGCGAAGTCAATTTTCAGCATGATCCAGGCATCTGTTTTCCGCAATCGGTCCCGGGCCTACAGCGGTGGAGAGCAAGATCGGATCGCAGCGATCCCAAGGGCTCCAACCATTCCGCCCCCCAGGTGGCTCGGTGTATACTCACCCAAAACCATTCCGCACTGAGTCGAAGGTGCGGCCGATTCCCCCCCTCTGTGAGCAGAAAGAGTTGATCGATGAAGTACGGAATGAATCTCCTGCTGTGGTCTGGCGAAATGCACGAAAGCCTTCTGCCTGTGCTGGAACAGCTGAAGGGGATGGGATTCGATGGGGTCGAAATTCCGATTTTCAATCTCGATCTCGATTACGCTTGGTGGGGCAAGAAGCTGGATGAATTGGGACTTCAGAGGACCGCCGTCACCGTGCGGAACCTCGACGACAACCCGATCAGCAGCGATCCGGCGGTTCGGGCGCGCGGCGTTGCCCTGAACGCGAAGACTTTGGATTGCTGCGCGGCCGCTGGGGTGGAAGCGCTGATCGGTCCCTACCATTCGGCACTCGGTCACTTCAGTGGTGCCGGGCCGACCGCCGATGAATGGCGTTGGGGTGTCGACAGCATGCGGAAGACGGCCGAACATGCAGGCAAGGTGGGTGTCCGACTGGGGGTCGAACCGCTCAATCGCTTCGAATGCTATCTGCTCAACGCACAGGAAGATGCGGCTAGGTTCGTCCGTGAAGTGAATCATCCTGCCTGCGGCATGATGTACGATACGTTCCACGCGAACATCGAAGAAAAGAGCTCTCCAGTGGCACTACGTGCGATTCGCGATGTGCTGTACCACATCCATATCAGCGAGAACGACCGCAGCACGCCAGGAACTGGAGACATCAAGTGGGGTGAGGTCTTCGATGCCATCGTCGAGATCGGCTATGACGGCTGGCTGACGATCGAGGCGTTTGGATTGGCGCTGCCCGAACTGGCGGCAGCCACCAAGATCTGGCGGCGAATGTTCGACGATGAGCTGAAGCTGGCGCGCGATGGTCTGGCGTTCGTCAAGAGCCAGATCGCCGCTAGGCGTCATGCCTGATGGCGTGCGCGTGCTCTGAGAAACCCAAACGCTTGTCGACGTTTGGTTCTGGTGTGTTCGCGGTCGGGTAGATTCTGCCACCGACCGCTTTGGCGCTGCGACGATTCCGATCGCCATGAGGTCCTTCGGCCAACGACCGGCTCACACACCCTACAGGTCTTTCTCATCTCTTCGTAGGGTGTGTGACGCGGCTTGAATATGTCCAGTGCCGCCGCGCCCGTCACCCGCCGCGGAACACACCAGAACCCTGCGTTAGAGGTCTCCCGAAGGCTCGGGGGCCTCCGAGCGATTGGCTGGAGTATCCAGTGGGCCACCGCGCGATTCCGCGGGTCGCAGTCCTGAGGCGATGTGATAGCGACGGCTGGCGAAGACTTCGACATCATCGAGCCAGAGAGGCAGGTTCTCTTCGTACCAGCGGGGCTGTTTGGTGACCAGCACCAACCGCCCTTCGGGCCGTAGCGACCGCAGCGCGGCCTGGATGAAGCGTTCGGCGATCCGGAAGTCGCCGTAATAGGGTGGGTTGGCCAGCGCCATATCGAATCTCGATGGCTCACCATACTCCCCTGTCCCACTCAGTTCCACGGTGACGTTTTCCAGTTGGTTCATCTTGACCCCTTGCTGGGTACACCAGACGGCTCGTGCGTTGCTGTCGACGGCATGGACGGTGGCGCTGGAGTCGCGCATGGCGCAGCCAAGGGCTACTGATCCGCTGCCGCAACCGATATCGAGCAATCTGGCTTCGGGGTAGACGTCGATGGCATCCAGCAGTTGCCTGGCCCCGTTATCCAGTTCGCGGTGGGAGAAAACTCCAGGGCGGGTCACCAAGCGGATCAGCTGATCGCAATCGCGAAAGGCCAGTTCGCATTGGAAGTCGCGGATTCGTTTGAGCGGTTGGGATTTCTGGACTAGGTAGACCATCGCATCGTCGAAGGGGCGGACCTTGACTCGCTTGTCGTAGACCCTCAGTTGCTCCAGCACCCAGCGGTCTTCGGGGTTGTCGACCGACACCACCAGCCATCCTCCTTCGATCAGACGCTGGTAGGCGCTCTGGATCAGATCGCGGCTGAGCTCCGATTCGCCTCGCTGGGACAGTGGCAGAAGGGCCAAGTCGGCGTCGACCTGGGGCCAATCGTCGAGGCATTCGATTTTCAGTTGGGGCGTTGCTTGGCAGTGGTTTTGGGCCAGTTGCGCGACGAAGGCATCGAGGTACCAAAGCACCACCGACGACTCGGGCCGCTCCTGCGCCAGCACCTCGGCCGCCTGCCCCCTCCCCTGGCTCATCGCCAGCACCTTGTTTCCTGGTAGATCGCGAGCGATCTCCAGCAGCCTGAGTTCGGCGACGCGAGCTGGAAGCCGACCGCCCCCTTCCATACCATTCATTCGATCGCCTCAGCCTTCTGATCCAGTCCTCGTGCACCACCGAAAGACCCCAGCGACAGCTTAGCGACCGATGGTCCAATCGCCTACCACCATGGAGCCGGTTCGGTTGTTTCGGGTCGACTCTCTCCCCGCCCTCCAACTATCCTGAACAGGGAAGCGACCTTCAGGTTTTTGAGGGGAAACCCAGGGCGGCGGTTGGAAAACGTCTTCGACAGAACCGATCCTTGCTGTTTGTCTTATCGGCTCCCCATCTTGCGGATTGGATTTTTCCCGTGACGCCATCTCCGAACGATTCGAGTCGTCTTCAGCTGGACCGGTACCCCAAGCTGTTGCTGGGGCAGGTGGAGCTGTTGTCGCTGCGAACGCAGTTCAATGAGTCGATGATGGAGGTGGTGCGGCAGCAGATCGAGCAGGGGATCGATCCTCTGCGGAAGCAGCAGTTGGCTGACGCTTTTGAGGGATATCGTCTGGCGCGAGCGGCGACGATTCGCAGCGCTGGATTGCTGCAGGAGAAGTCCGAACGTTACGCCATCGCGCTTTCGCGTCTAGACCATCTGCTGTTGGGAGGCATCGATGCCCCATGGGCTGTCGACCAAAGCTGGAAAGGGTTCTGGTTTCTGGTATCCAGGGCTCAGCCTCCGACGCTGCATCAACTGGTCCAGTTGCCTTGTGCGGCTTTGGATCGAAAGGCCAAGGAATTCCATTTCGCTCGCGGGAACCCAAGCGAGGCTCCAGCATCGATCGGAACGACGCTGATGCTGCTGGACTGGGCGCGCAAGCGATCCGCCGTCCCGCTGCCGGGATCGCGTCCCCAGAAGAAGATCATGAAGGTGCTGGAGTGCCTAGCCAGGGAAGCAGCCGACGCGTTGCGATCGGTGCGCCAGGAGGTAGCGAAAAGCCAGAGGGAGCTGGATCGCATCGCAGAGCGGAACTGGAGCTTGGTGGTGGTGGAGGAGCATCCGCCAAAGGATCCTTTGCCGGCGTGAGCCGATCAGTCGTTGCTTTCGATGGCATCCAGCGTGCCATCGCGCACATGGCTGATCGCCTGATAGACCGGCTTGCCAATCGATTGCGAGAGGCTGCGCACCGAGCCATCCCAGAAGAGGGCCATCAGGACGCCGGGATGATTGCTGTTGGGGGGAACGGCTGCATAGAGCTGTCGCCAGAGGGGGGACCCTTCCTGATCGCTGGTCCAGCAGATTGGAGGAAGGTGGATGGTGGAATTGCAAAGCAGCGGCAGGGCCCCCAGGTGCCCGGTGCTGCCCGACTGGCAAACGCGGCCATCGAACCAGCGGCGATGGGAGTCCTGCGGCTGCAGCTTCCCCAGCCAGGCGCAAAGGTCATCCAGGGCGCTTGGGGGCGGCGGGTTGGGGAAGTTGCCATGCATCATCCAGGCAAGCCCCGGCTGCACTTCCGCAAACGCCAGCGACTCTCCCTTGCCGTCGGTGATCTGATCGATCGTGGTGCCGCGAGGGCCAGCGAGGAACGCGCCCGAACTGCGGGTGGGATCTTCTCGGTCCTGGATTAGCGTCTGGCCGGCGCTGTAGGCGTAATGAGTCGTCGACTGACTGAGTGGTCCGAGGGAAGTGCTGGGGCAGCTAAGCACTTGCAGCCGAATCGTCGACAGCTTGGTTGGCTGGCCCTGGAGATCTCGTGGCTCCCCCATCGGCCGGTGGTAGTCGATTCGATCGGCCAGCACCGCCTGGTCCAGGAAGGGAAGCAGCTGCGCCTGGGGGCTCCATCCCTCCATCAGCTGATTGGCGGTTGCCGAGGCGGGGGTGGCCTTGCCATCGGCGATCGGAGCGATCGGCAGGAAGGCTGATGGCAATCGCTGGTGATGCTGTTCAAAGAGCATCAGTGCGAATCCGATCTGCTGCATCCGCGAGGCGCACAACTGGCGGCGGTTGGCTTCGCGAGCCGCCTGAACGGCGGGAAGCAGCAGCGAAACCAAGAGGATCACGATGGCGAGCACGGTCGCTAATTCCAGGAGCGAGAACCCGCGACGGGCCGGGGGCTGGAAGCGATGCATGACAACAGTTTCCCCTCGGATCTCGTTTCCACCTGACCCCACCGATCCATTTTGTCGCACTTCTGATTGTAGGGGAGAAAACCGCCGTGGGAGGTGCTCCTACGTGGTTGCGTAGGTGTTGGCGAAAAAAAGAATCTCGACGATAATTTCCAGGTGGTTGCGTCCGGCTTTCCGATCGGAAGTGAACCCGATGGCGTCGCGTGCGGTTACAACCAGCTGACCAGGTGGACCCCATCCAGTGGGATCGATGCCGGGGACAAGGGGGGAGAGATGAGTCGATCGAGCAAATGGCGGGGTTGGTTGGCGATGGGATTGCTGGCTGTGGTGGGGTGCGATGCGATGCCCCCGGAGCCGGAGGCGTTTGAGCCGAATTATCTGTATGCGCATCGGTTGGCATCGACGCAAGATTTGACGGCGGAGGACGGTTCCAGCCGGATGGACCAGCCGCTATCGGACGCGCAGCGTCTTTTAGTCGAATGGTTTGGCACACCCGACGCGCCGAAGATCCCGGCGGTTCTGCAGGAGGATGAGCTCTACAAGGAGCTGATCAGCGCGGAGCATCTGCAGATGGCTGCCGGTCCGGCTCCCAAGGACTCCACCGAACCAGGAAGCCGGGGGCTGTATCGCCAATTTTGTGTCAATTGCCATGGCATCACCGGACATGGCCGCGGGACGACGGCCGCCTCCCAGAATCCTTACCCTCGCGATTTTCGGATGGGAGTATTCAAGTTCAAGTCGACCCCGTCGGCCTCCAAGCCATTGCATGACGACCTGATGGGCATTTTGGCGCGAGGCTTACCGGGTTCTCAGATGCCCGCCTTCGACAAGTTCTCGCAGGACCAACGAAAAGCTTTGGCCGACTATGTGATCTACCTTTCGATGCGCGGGGAATTCGAACGTGCGCTGTTGCGAACTGCCGCCTTCGAATTGGATCTGGAGGGATCGGACGATACGCCGCCCGATCGGCTTTACGATCCTAGCAACGCCAAGGTCGCCGAGCAGCTTGATGCGGCGAAAGATCTTTTGACCGAGATCGCCGACAAATGGGTGGAGGCAGAGGATGAGGTGGAAGAGTTCATGCCTCCCGAGACGCTGCCTGTACCGGGGCTCAACGAGGTCGACGACCAAGTGGCGCTAGATGCCTCCATCGCTCGAGGGAAAGAACTATTCCTCGGTCAGGCGGCAGCGTGTTCTCAGTGCCATGGGGCTTCCGGCAAGGGAGACGGCCAGAAGGCACCTGACTTCGATGCTTGGGCCAAGGACTGGGGTGTGACAACCGATATCGAGCCTGGGGATGTCGATGCGATTCGGCCATTGCTTTCGATTGGAGCGATGCGGCCACAGCCAGTGCTTCCACGCAACTTGGTTGAAGGAAAGTTCCGGGGAGGCGACTCCCCGTTGGATCTGTATCGTCGCATCCGCTATGGCATTGCCGGTACGCCGATGCCAGCCGCTGCTCTATCAACCAGCGATGACGCGCCGGGTCTGAAAGAAGAGGATCTTTGGCATCTGGTCAATTATGTCAAAAGCCTTTCGGAAGTCCGTCTGACCAGCGTCACTCCCGCAGCACCATCGACGTTGGCGGACCAGCCAGCGGCTCAGGGGTCGCAATGAGTCGGGACGCTTTGGATGGGACAAGTCCTCCCTCCTTCCCGAGGCTGTCGACGGGGGATCCCCGGTTGGATGACGCACTGGGAGGTGGGTTTCTGCCAGGGACTCTGGTTTTGGTGGTGGGCGCCACCGGCATTGGGAAGACCCAGTTGGGGCTGCGGTGGCTGGCCGCAGGGAAATCGCAAGAGGGGCGCGTCGGGACCGCGATCGATCTGAGCAGTCGGGGGGATTCTCAGAACCACCCCGGCTATCTAGAGGCGTTGGGGGTCCCTGGCTGGACGACCACGCATCCCGAGCTACCACTGGCGGAGAAAGTGTTTGATCGCCAAGTGCCGCTGGCCAGTGGGCTGTCGCTGTTGGGGATGCCTGGTCAGCGGGTGCTGCGCAGTCAGGTTTCCCAAGAACAATGGGATGCGTGGCAGGGTCACTGGAATCGGCAGTTGCCGGGAGTCACCCAGTTCGTCTATCGCCATCTGATTCGCGGCACGCGTCGATTCCTTCTGGACGGGTTTGAACCGACGGAGCACCAGTCGGAGAGCGTGCAGGTGGATTGGCTGGAGTGGATCTATCATCGCATGCTGAGGCAATCGAGCGACTGGCTGGCCCGGGAGCTTTTGCGGCAGGACTTTCGGCGATGCGAACCGCTGGTCGATCAGCACGCCTACGACCATCGCCAAGCGGTAGCCGTTGCGCTGCTGACGACGCGTGAGACGCTTCTGGAGCAGTTGCTGGACCAGCCCTGGGATTCGGGGGATCTGGCGGCAGCGGCCAACACCCTGGTGGTGATGGGGCGAGTCCATCAAGGGAATCGGCTGGGACGGGGGCTTTGCATCGTCAAACATCGCGGCAGCGCCTGCAGCGATGCGATTCACCCCTTCACCATTGGATCGCATGGTTTGCAGTTATCCGATGGTTGATTGTCGTATCGGTTTGTCGGAGTGGTTCGTCTTGCGGTAGACTTAAGACTTGCTCCGCCATCGAATCGGCCGATGAAATCTTGGTTCCTCGGTGGCATCCTCAACCCCTTTTCGACAGAGAGTCGACGCCGTGAAAGTGCAGCGATCCAGCGATGTTCCCCTTCAGGAAGTTCAGATGGAAGGGGCCGCCAAATGCCAAGTGCGATGGTTGGTCAGCAAGACCGATGGGGCGCCCAATTTCGCGATGCGGCAATTTGAATTGCAGCCTGGCGGGCACACACCCAGGCACCATCACCCTTATGAGCATGAGATTTACATCCTCGAAGGGGAAGGGGAGGCATGGGAAGGCGATCAGTCGCATCCGATGAAAGCTGGGGATGTCCTGCTGGTCACCCCCGACGAGGTCCATCAGTTCCGCAACACCGGTTCGACCGTCCTCAAGATGCTGTGCCTGATCCCCAATTCCGCCGATAACCGCCCCGTGGGTCAGCGCCCCGAATGCAGCCAGGTCGCTCCGGCGCCCGCCAGTGCTTCTGTACCCTTGCAGTAGTGTCGAACCGAACCGGGCCAACATTTGGTTGGGTTGGCCCGTGGCGGCATGCGGAGGAAGCCATCGATGGTGGGGGACCTGACGCGAGACGATCTGGAGCGACTGCGGGAAGAAATTCGCCGGCACGATCGCCTCTACTACGTCGTCGCGCAACCGGAAATCAGCGATCTGGAATACGATCGCCTGATGCAGCGATTGCAGGCTTGCGAGGCAGCTCATCCAGAGTGGATCACGCAAGACAGTCCGACCCAGCGCGTTGGCGATCAGCCGGTTGAGGGGCTTCGGCAAGTGGCCCACCGCGTCCCGATGTTATCGATCGACAACACCTACGACGAAGAGGCGCTGCGTCAGTACTTTGATCGAGTGGAGAAGCTGCTGGCTGGTCAGACCATTCGCTGGGTGGTGGAGTGGAAGGTCGATGGCGTCGCGGCTTCGCTTCGCTACGAAGAGGGGCGACTGGTTCAGGCCGTGACGCGCGGCAACGGCGAAGTGGGGGACGATGTGACCCACACGATCCGCACGGCCGCCGGGGTCCCGCTGCATCTGATTGGCGATTCGATCCCGCCTGTGCTAGAAGTGCGCGGCGAGGTGTACATGACCAACAGCGACTTGGTGGAGTTAAATCAAAAGCGAACCGATCGTGGGGAAGCCCCCTTCAAGAATACGCGGAATGTCACTGCAGGAACGATCCGATTGCTGGATCCCCGCGAGGCAGCGGAGCGTCGGTTGCGATTTCTCTGCCATGGCGTAGGAGAGTGTGAGGGAGTCGATCTGGAGGACCACCACAGTTTTCTGGAGATGGTCTCACGGCTTGGGATTCCTGTGACGCCCGGGGTCGCCTGCCTGGAGTCGACCGAGCAGGCGATGGCGCACTGCCGACAGCTGCTCGATCAAATTCAGGAGCTCGATTTTGAAGTCGACGGACTGGTGATCAAGGTCGATTCGTTCCAGCAGAGGAAGGCTTTGGGCGCGACGGCCAAAGCGCCACGCTGGGTCATCGCGCTGAAGATGGAGAAATACGAAGCGACCACGCGCGTTGCCGCCATTCGGGTTCAAGTAGGCAAGACCGGGACGATCACGCCGGTGGCGGAATTGGAGCCAGTGCAGCTGGCCGGCACGACGGTCAGTCGATGCAGCCTGCACAATGCCGAGGAGATCGCCAGAAAAGATATCCGTGTCGGAGATGTGGTGGTGGTGGAGAAGGCGGGCAAGATCATCCCGCATATTGTGCGTGTCGAGAAGCACCTTCGAAGCGACGCATTGCCGTTGTTCGAATTCCCGACGCGCTGCCCCGAATGCCAGGCTCCTTTGGCGCGCGATCCCCGAGGCGTCTACATCCGCTGCACCTCAACGGCCTGCCCGGCGCAGTGGAAGCAGCGCCTTCGGTTCTTCGCCTCCCGCGACTGCATGGACATCGAAGGCCTGGGGGAAAAACTGGTTTCGCAGCTGGTCGATCAGAAGTTGGTTACCGACTTTGCGTCGCTCTATGGGTTGCAGGAAAAGGCGGTTGCTGACCTGGAACGCATGGGCCACAAGTCGGCCAAGCAGTTGATCGATGGCATTGAGCGAAGTCGGCAGGCGGGGCTGGCCCGGGTGCTCCATGCCCTGGCGATCCGGCATGTCGGTCAGCGAGTCGCACAGGTTCTGGCCGATCGTTTTCGAACCATCGAAGCCCTTCAGGAGGCTTCGGTGCAGCAGCTGGCCAGCACACCAGAAATTGGCCCCATCATCGCCCAGAGCGTCTTCGATTATCTTCATGGGGATGAGGGAATCGAGACGATGCGTCAACTGCGTCAAGCGGGGGTGCTTTTGGAGCAACCTCAGGAGGCAATGATCCCTGGGAGTGGTCCGTGGTCTGGCACCACCTGGGTAGTCACAGGAACGCTGACCAAGTACTCTCGAGACGAGATACATCAAACGATCGCAGCGCTGGGAGGCAAGGCTGCCGCTAGCGTGTCGAAATCGACCAGCTACCTGGTGGCCGGTGAGAAAGCGGGGAGCAAGCTGGATAAGGCGAACCAGCTAGGAGTTCGGGTGCTCAGCGAAGAGCAGTTCGAGCGAATGCTTGAGGAGGCGACCGCTGGTGAAGGATCCGCGACGGGGAACGCATAGATCGGGGTGATTCCCCGGCCGGGAGATCTTGGCATGATCGAGCTGTTTGGATTCGGGAAGGACTATGGGGAGTTTCGCGCCGTCGGCGAATTGAACCTGAAGATCGAAGCGGGAGAGATGTTCGGTTTCATCGGTCCCAACGGGGCTGGCAAAAGCACCACGATCCGTTTCCTTGCGACCTTGTTGAGAGCGACCCGTGGCGATGGGACTGTCAACGGCCATTCGGTCAACAACGACCCGATGGCGGTGCGACGCAGCATCGGTTACATGCCAGATGACTTCGGAGTCTACGACGGGATGAAGGTCTGGGAGTTCCTCGACTTTTTCGCCGTCGCCTACCGGATCGGACGGACCCAGCGCAAGCAGGTGATCGGCGATGTCCTGGAGCTCCTGGATCTGACCCACAAGCGGGATGATTTCGTCAATGGACTTTCGAGAGGAATGAAGCAACGGCTCTGTCTGGCCAAGACGCTGGTGCATGATCCTCCGGTGCTGATCCTCGATGAACCAACCAGCGGTTTGGATCCCCGAGCCCGCATCGAAGTCAAAGCGCTGCTGAAGGAACTGCGGCGGATGGGCAAGACGATTCTGATCAGCAGTCATATCCTTTCCGAGCTGGCTGACTGCTGCACCTCGATCGGCATCATCGAACGGGGGCAGCTGCTAATGCATGGCCCGATGGATCAGGTCTATCGACAGCTTCGTCGCGACCGGACGGTAGAGATTCGTTTCCTGGAGCATCAGGAAAAGGGAGTCGAAATCCTGCGCAGCAATCCCCATCTTCTTTCGCTGGAGATCGATGGAAACAAGGTGACGGCCGATCTGGAGACCGATGACGAAGGAATCGCCGACCTGCTGGATCGGTTGCACAATGCCGGCGTGCGGATGCGTTCGTTCTACGACAAGGATCCGACGCTGGAAGATGTCTTCATGAAGGTGACCAAGGGGTTGGTCACCTGAGTCGTTCGACCGATTTCGCTGACCGCTGGTACTATTCCCATGAGCTCAGGCTGCTTTCGGGAATGGACGAAAAACCTCTGCGTCGCAACAGGAAGAGCTGCGAAGAGGAGGAATGGGCGAAGTCTTCTGCCTCCCCGTCGGTTCGCTCGCGCCACCCTGCCAGTTGGTTTTCGGCCAAGCCACCCTGCGGTGGGAAAGCGAAACGGTTTTATCGATTGCATCTTCTACGGCAACCGACCCCTTCTAAAATATCGAAAAAAGGCTCAAGCACCAAAAGCCATTCAATTTTCGGTGTGGAATACTCTTTTTGAATCCCCCGAAAGCGATCCGATGTGGACTGTTTGGGGGGTGGGTCCAAATCGAGTCAGTTCGATCGACCATTCGAGTCACCAACAAGCTTTTGGAACTTCAGCGGACTTGGGAGTCACGGGATCATGCGTGGGATCGTTTTGGCCAGAGTCGCTTGGGCCCGAGTTGTTTGGTCGGGTGTGTTGGTGCTGGCGAGCGTTGGGAGTGCGGCGGCACAGGAGTGGTCGCGCGGCCTGTTTTCGACCTCGATCCACGATTTCGGAACGGTCGCCAAGGCGGCCAAGACCGAACATCGTTTCACCTTTGAAAATCGAAGTCAGCAGACGATGCGGATCCGATCGGTGCGAGCCAGTTGCGGATGCACCACTCCCATCATCGAAACGCAGGAAGTCGGTCCTGGTCAGATCGGTTCGATCCTTGCCCGATTCAATACCGACACTTTCAGCGGCAAGCGACAGGCGACCTTGACGGTGACGTTTGACAAGCCCTCGTTTGCGGAAGTCCAGCTGCTGGTCAAAGGGTATATTCGCAGCGATATCGTCTTCAATCCTGGAGAAGCGTCCTTTGGGGTGATTCGCGAAGGGGAAGGGAAGACGCTGGGGATCGACGTCGATTATGCCGGAAGATCCGACTGGCAAATTCAGGAAGTGATCAGCAGCGATCCCTATGTCCAGGTGCAGGCGGTCGAAACCAGTCGAGGCAATGGCCGTGTTCGCTACCGGTTGGAAGTAGCGATCTCCCCAGAAGCTCCATCGGGCATTTTGGAGCGGGAATTGGTGGTTGTCACCAACGACCGCAATCTCACCAAGGTACCGCTGAGACTCACTGCCAACATCAAGGCACCTCTTTCCATCAGTCCACCTCGCGTGACTGCAGGACAAGTTCCACAGGGTCAGCCGTGGAAGCAGATCTTTATCGTCAAGGGAGCGGCTCCCTTCCAGATCAAAGGGATTCGCTCGGAGGAGTTCGACGTCAGTTTTCAGGCTGGGGAAACCAGCGCTGCACTGCACCGTTTGGAAGTGACGCTGCAACCGAAGGTGAGCGATGCGGAGGTGGTGGGGAAGATTTGCATCGAGACCGATCTTGCCGATCAGCCCGAAGTGGTGGTGGATGTCACTTGCCGACCTCAGGTTGCCAACCCGGAGTGAACGAAGGGGCGGTTGTAGGCAACCCGAAGGCAACACGATCAAGAAACACCCTCCGCATCGACCGGTATGCGGGGGGTGTTTCGGTTTTGATGGAGCCTACTGCGGTCGGTTTGGATCGACCGCAGGCTGAGCGTTGGTTGGTTGATCGAGGTTTTTCAAAAGTCGGAATAGATCGCTGTCGGTGGTCAAAACCAGGGTGCTATCGCGTCCCAAAGTCGCTCGGTAGGTGTCCAGCGTCTTGACGAACGAATAGAACTCGGCCGCCAGCGGATCTTCTCCATAGACGGTGCTATAGATCTGGGACGCCTTCGCGTCGGCTTGACCTTTGATCTCTTCGACCTGCCGGTAGGCTTCCGATTCAATTCGCTGCAGATCGCGTTCGCGTTTTCCATCGATCTTGGCCGCTTCCCCACTGCCTTCCGAACGGAAGCGATCGGCAATCTGCATCCGTTCGGACTTCATGCGGTCGTAGATCTTGTCGATGACGCCCGACTTGTAATTGAGTCGTTTGATGCGGACATCGAGCAGTTCGATGCCCCAGATTTTGACTTTCTCAGAAGCGGCTTTGAAGATTTCCCTTTCCAGCGCCTGGCGTCCGGTGGTGATGGGTGGAAGTTTGCTGAGACCGGCGATCAGACTCTCGGCTCCTCCTGCCGCGGTCGCCTCCAGGCTCATATCTTTTTCCGGAACGCGCTGTTTGTCGGATCGAACAACTTCGATCAGGTCATGCCGCGCCACGACGTTGGGGGTCTCGCTGCCGATGATGTCATCCAGACGCGATAGGGCGGTACGGGTGTCGCGAAGGCTCTGGAAAAACTTCAGTGGATCCTCGATCCGCCATCGCGCGAAGGTATCGACGACGATGTAGAGTTTGTCGCGCGTCGTCATTTCCTTGCTGGGGCCATCCCATTCGAGGATGTTTTTGTGAAACCGGTTGACCTGCTGAATGAAGGGGAGTTTCAGATGCAGTCCCGCCTGGGAGACATTTTCATCTGCGTTGATGGCATTGCCGATCGGTTTGCCGAACTGCGTGATCACCACCTGCTCGGTTTCGTCAATCGTGTAAAAAACGCCCGTCGCATAGGCGAATCCCACCAGGACAGCCAGGGCGACCAGGGCGGTAACAATCTTCTGCAACATATTCGTTCGCTCGTGGTTGGTTCGACGGGATGACAACAATTCCGAGGGGATAGGTGGACCGCGCCTTGGGACTTATGGCTGCCGTGGACGGAGTGCTGGGACGATGGAGGATCGGATCGAACGATTCCGGTCGGAACTGCCTTCCTCCTCCTCCTGGTCTTTGGCTTCCGGTGAGGGAAGTTGCAACAGCGGAAGAAGTTGCTTGGCGTCGCTATCGAGAATCACCTTGCCTCCCAGGTTCGGGATGACCTCCCCGAGGGCCTCCAGATAGAGCCTTCGACGGGTGACTTCTGGAGCCTTCCGGTATTGCTCCAGAAGGGCCTTGAAGCGTGCGACATCCCCTTCTGCCTCATTGGTTCGTTTGACCGAATAGCCTTCGGCTTCCTGGATCTTGCGATCTGCTTCGCCAGCGGCGCGGGGAATCACGCGGTTGTATTCCCCGTTGGCCTGATTGATCAATTGCTCCCTTTCCTGCTGCGCTCGGTTGACCTCATCAAAAGACTCCTGCACCGCTGCCGGGGGATGGACGCTTTTGAGCTGTACCTGCTGGACACGAAGTCCCATGTCCAGTTCGTTGACCAGCGTCGTCAGCTTGGCGATGGCATCGACTTCGATTCCCTGACGACCGTAGGTCAGGACTTCATCGACGGTACGGTCGCCCACCACTTCCCTCATGACCGACTCGGAGAGGTCGCGGAGCGTCGCTGTCGGCTCCTGATGCTTGAAAAGGTACTTGGTTGGATCGCTGACCTCATACTGAACCACCCATTCCACTCGCGCGGCGTTCAGGTCTCCGGTCACCATGTCGCTCTCTTCCTTCTGTTCGTCGGAAGATTGGAGCGGGTTGGTGGAGCCACCGGTTCCGAATCCGAACTCTAGTTTGAGTTGCCTCTTGACCGGGATCATCGTCACCTGATCGATTCCCCAGGGCAGTTTGAAACGCAGCCCAGGTTCGGCAACTCCGATGAACTTCCCGAATCGCTGTAGCACCCCGATGCTTTCGGTGCTGACAGAATAGATGCAGGTGCCAAGCGATCCCAGCAGAATCAGGATGGCTGCGATGGGCAGGATCCAGCCCATTTTTCGGAGCGTTGGTTGGAATTGATCGGCAAAGTCGGAAAAACTGGGCGGGGCATTCGACATCCGGCGTCACCTCATCTGGGAATATGGTCGCTGCGGGCCAAGCTGCAAGAGCCGCCCGGTTATTCGTATGGTAGTCCGCGACTCTTGGAAAGCGGAACGGATTCCTTTTTTCCGCTAGAAACGGAGGAATCCCACCCACCCATTGGCACGAGGAGATGGTTGCCGCCACGGTCCCAAGCATCGGCAACGCAGCGGGATCGTCCAGCAATTGGCTTCCGGTGGCGCCTTCAGATCAGTGGGACACCCGGTTGGCCAGCCAACCCAGCAGGGCGATGCCAGCGACGATCCGGTAGATGGCAAAGGGGAGGAATCCTTGCCGCCGCACCCATTGCATGAACCAGGCAATGACCCCCCAAGCGACTAGGAAGCTGACGACAAAGCCAACGGCCAGCACTCCGATCCCCTGGCTATCCATCCGCTGGGCGTTGTGGTCATCCAGCACAAACTGAAGCAGCTTGAATCCAGAAGCAGCCATCATGACAGGGATGGAGAGAAAAAAACTGAATTCGAGCGCAGTCGATCGATCGAGTCCAAACAGCTGCCCCCCGGCGATGGTGACCATGGAGCGACTGGTGCCAGGGAAGGCGGCGGCAAGTATCTGGAACAGTCCGATCCCGACTGCAGCCTTGGTGTTGACATCCTCCAGCCGATGGACGGTCGCTCGCCGGCTGGCGTAGGCATCGACGACCGCCATCGCGATTCCTCCAAGGATCAAAGCCCATGCCATGGCAGGAAGATTCTCCAGCTGCTCGCCGATCTTCTTGTCGATCACAAAGCAGGGGATCGCCGTGACGACGAAACTGAGCAGCACCAAGGCCAGTGGATGTTTCCATCGGCTGGCAGATCCCTGACTGGGCTGAAAAAAACTCCGCACGAAGTCGGCCAGTCGCTTTCGAAAATAGACCAGCACCGCCAGGATGGCTCCCAGTTGGATCACGACGGCGAACATCTTGCCGTAGGGATCTTCCGAATCCTGTCCCAGCAGTTCTTGGGTGATCCGGATGTGAGCGGTGGAACTAACAGGGAGGAATTCGGTCAATCCTTCAACAATCCCGATCCATACGGCATGCCAATACGAATGTTCCACGTTGCGATGCTGCCTTTTTCAGACGAGAGAAAACGATTTCGAGTGCGGGGATTTTCCATCTTAGTCTGTCAACCGAAAGGCGACAGGGCAGGACGACTCTTCCCGCAAGGAATCGTGGCGGAGTTGGTCCAGCGTCGGAGGAAGGCAGGCTCTCGTAGATCGTGCGATCAAAAGGGGGGCTATGGTGCCATCGCAATCCGACGGCAGATCGAGCGATCAGGCGACCTATCGAATCGAAAGGTCCATCCGAATCGACTAGGGAGCCGTCGTTCCACGGCCACCCACTGCGAGACCATGGTGCCAGGCTGGAATCACCTCCAAATGGTCGCGGGGCGCAAAACCGTCCGGTTCTTTTTTTGCCAGCCGACGCAGACCGGATGGCACACGCTCTTCCGCGACGATCTGGGGAATTTCGGTCCCGATGGTGAATGCCATGCGATGACCTTCCATCGGCGACTTCCATGGGATGCAGTGATGCGATCGCCACCCACAGGAATCCCATGTGGACCATTGGGAAGCTTAAGGGACAAGCGACGAATGGGGCTGTAAGGCGGTGCGGATCCTAGGGATCCAATGCTGGCAGGCCTCCCAAACATCTCCCGGTTCTTCGTACTCCAGCGCCACATAGCCTCGATAGCGCGTTCTCTGCAGAATCCCCGCCAAACGTTCCAGGTCGATCTCCTTTCTGCTGCCATCGGGATGGGAGATCACCGTTTTCAGCTGGACGTTGACTGCCCAGGGGGCGACCGCTTCGATCTGTTCGTACGGATCGACATCCCCACGGAAATTGCCGGTGTCGAGGTTGACGACCAGATGGGGGTGATCGACGTCATGCACCAGTTCCATCAGTCCCTGAGCCGTCTCGGTGGGGCCTCCATGATTCTCCAGCGCCAGATAGATGCCCTGCTGCTGAGCGATCTGGGAAGCTGCTCGCATACCGGTCACCATGTTTTGGTGCGAGGCCTTCAGGTCGACTCCTTTGGGATGATGTCCAGCGAAGATTCGGATGAAGGGGGCATGCAGTGCGGCAGCGCGTTCGATCCACTGCCGCACGTGATCCAATTGCTGTTTCGCCGCGTCACTTCCCGAAGGTGCCGAAAAGTCGGAGCGGATTGCTGTACCGGATAACTCCAAACCGCTTCGATAGCAGTGCATGCGCAGTTGATGCAGATACGACGGCTGGATCGGTTCTGGCATGTAGTAGCTGGTCAGTTCGACGCCGTCCAGTTCCAGTCGAGCACAGCGATCGATGAACTGATGGAGATCCATCGTCGGAGGGCTTTGGCCTTTTCCCTGGAGCGCATCGCGAAAACTATAGGCTGCCAGCGACAGCTTGATGTGCGACTGGTGGCGGTCGCCGATGGGGGGGAGTTCCATGGCGGAAAGTCCGCGGGTGATTCCGCAAGCAGCTATGCAGGCGGCTGCCTGCTGGCCAAACCAACGTCGGCTTTTTCTCATGAGACGACTCCCTGTTTCTTCGGCTGGAATGATGAGGGTGAAGGTCGGCAAATTCAGGATAGGGGGCTTTGAGAGAGGGATGGGGCTTTGGCGGCTGCTTTGGCTGGCTGTTACTGCTTCCCTCTTGCCATGCAAGATTGTGGCTGTTCCCAAGTCAGGCAGAACAAATGGCAGGCGAGCGCGACGGCGGCCTCCACACGGAGGATACGGGGGCCTAACTGGACGATTCGACCACCGGCCTTCCATGCTTGGTCGATTTCGTCATTGGTCCATCCCCCTTCCGGACCGATCGCCAACTCCCAAATGGCGTCTGGGTCATTTCGACTGGCCGCGATCTCTTGCATCAGATCGTCCGGAGCGATTCCAGGCGATTCAGGGGGCTCAGGAAGCGTCGGATGAAGCACCAATCGGCGGTGGCGGGGGAGCGGTGGCTGTTTCAGCCATTCCTTCCACTCGATCGGTTGTCCAATTTCCACAAGTCGATTTCGGCCACACTGCTTGGCGCTCTCCACAGCGGCTCGAAGGAGTCGCGCTGTCGTCTGGTCACCAGGCTGCGCCACGCTGCGATGGGCGGTCAGTGGGGTCAGTCGCTGAACCCCCCCTTCCATGACGCGTTCGACCACCTCCTTCTGCCGATCACCCTTGGGGAGGGCCACCAGCAGATGCACGCGGGCGGGCAGATCCTTGGGATCGAAGCGAGGGGATGGTACGACCACCTCAAGGGCGCGACGGTCGATCGTCTGCACGGTGCCCTCCCCTTCCCAGCCCGCTCCATCGAAGACCACAAGCCGGTCGCCGGCGGTCAGGCGCAAGACGCGGATCGCATGGGTGGCTTCCTCCCCCTCCAGGAGAAGCTGACCTGCGGCATGCTGCCAGTGTGGAGCGTAGAAGCGAGGGAGCGCCATCCAGGGTGTCTCGCAAATCGAACTACAAGCAGTCAGGTTATGGAAAAGTGATCGGCTCGGGCGGCTTCCCTTCGATCCAGCGATACCGCTGGTCGGATGAAAGTCCCTTGGCTTCTTCGATTTGACCGTTGGGCCAGTGGACTGCCAGACGATCGATCGTGGTGTGCGATCCTATCCCCAGGTGGATCAGTTTCTGTCCGGTCCCCATGTAGCCATCTCCAGCAGTGATCGCGGCGACCCACCGTTCCTCGCCGCATACCACTTCCACCCAGGCGCCGATCGCATCGCGTTCGCTTTGCGTTCCGATCAACTGCAGTTGCACGAAGTGGCCCGAGTTTGTCGAGCCATTGCGCAGGAGGGCAGCTGGCCGATCCAGATGAGTCGCTACCAAATCGATGTCCAGGTCGTTGTCGAAGTCGACCAGTTGGAGGGCTCGCCCGAGATTGGGCTCCTGGAAATAGCTGCCGATCTCCGGCTGTTTGGCCCAGTAAAACTTCCCCTGGCGATTCTGAAAGACCTGCGGAACCATCTTGTAGGGAACTCCGATCCCCTGGTAGTTGTCGATGTGGCCGTTGAGCACCACGAAGTCCTGCCATCCATCGCAATCCAGGTCGGTCAGATGGCACCCGAATCCAAGAAAGGCAAGGCTGTCCAGGTGGAGTCGGCTGCGCTGCGTGCCATCGACAAACCACCCTGGACGGGTCTGCAGGTAAAGCGTGTTGACGTCATTGAGGAAGTTGGTGACGATCAGGTCCAGCAGTCCATTGCGATCGACATCGCCGCAGGCGATCCCCATGCACGCCTGAGCGCGTCCCTGGGCGTCGAATGCGACGCCTCGCCTGCCCGCCTGTTCGGATACCATCCAGCGCTTGCTGGTTTGCGGGGATGAGGCATCAACTTGGTTCGAATCGAGAAGGGGTTGGCTAAGCAGCAGGAAGTTGGCCGAGACGTCGTTCGAGTAGAAGGCGTCGTTGCCCATCTGGAAATCGAGATTGGTGACGGTGATCCCCAGCGATCTTCCCTCGGCGATCGACTTCAGCAATGCGCCATCGGCCATCTTCCATCCCCCTTGGCCGTCGCTGAGCAGCAGTTCGTTGGGGCAGGGAGGGAATTCGTTGGGTGGGCAGTTTTTGGCGACCGTACCCGCCGTGCCGCAGATGCGAGTGCGGCATTCTTCGCCAGCGATGTAACGAGCCATCAGCAGATCGGGAAAGGTATCGCCATCGATGTCAGCGATCGCAGCGCTGCTGGCCCAGGAGTACTGGTCGGGCATTGCGGGGAGTCCCCAGGGCTGAAAGGTTCCGTCTCCTAGATTGTGATAGAGCCTGGAGGTGCCAAAGTTGAGGACGAGAAGGTCGGTCAGGCCGTCTTGATCGAAATCCCCGGTGGCAATCCCCTGACCATAGCCTCGGTCATCGATCCTCGCCAACTCCTGGATCGCCTGAAAACGCTCTCCAGATCGATTCCAGTAGAGCGATTTGGTGCCCTGCCCTTCCTCGGCGGCAGGCAGTCCGCCAGCATTGGAGAAGTAGAGATCGCAGTAACCATCCAGATCGAAATCGAGCACACCTACCCCGCCACCGTTCCCCTGATAGATCAACATCCCACCCGCCTGAGGGTCGGCGCCATTGAGATAGCTGGCGTCGATCCCAACCTCGGCGGCCACATCGTCCAGGCGCACGGAGAATCCTTCGAGCGATTCGCGAGCGATCGGTGAGCTGCTCGCCGTGTCGCTGGCCTGTGGTGGATCGGGCCAGCGATCGACAGGTAGCGGGGCCAGCAATGCATCGATCTTGGGCATGGGATGCGTCTGCGCCAGTTGGGCAAGCCGTGGCTGAAGCTTCTGGATCTCCTGCTGGGGCGATGCACTACGGAAGGCATTCAGGGAGGCCCAGGCGAATGCCATGTAGGGATCGTTCAGCTCCTGATATCCCGCTTCCAGTCGCTGGAGCCCATCGGGTGGGCCGCTGCCGCGTATCACATCCTGCGCAATGCTGCTCATCTGGGCCAGCTGAAACGAACGTCTTCGCACCGGCTCGGCCAATTCCACCTCTCCCATTTCCGTCAGGCATTCGGCCAGTCGCGCGGTGGCGGCCAGATGGCGAGGGTCTTGCTGGAGTGCTCGAGCGTAGCACTTGGCTGCCTCGGGAAGCTGCTTTTCCAGTTCGCACCAGCGGCCGCGGATCGTCCAGAACTGCGGGTGTTCCAAGTGACCTGGAGGTGCGGCAGCCAACCAGCTGGGGAGTTGATCCAACTTCTCTTGGGATACCAGCACGTGCCCCAGCCACACCCAGGGCTCCAACGTATCTTTCTCGCGCGCGACGATCGACTGCAGTGCGGGGAGCGCTTCGTCGTAGCGGTTCTTGTAGAGCATGCTTCGGACCGCACCCAGTTGGACCAGCGGGTCGTCGGGAGTCACCTGTCTAGCCGCTTCACTGAATGTTTTCTCCCCGAAGGGCTCGGCGAAATCGATCAACATGGCGACTTCATCCTGCGTGAAGTCCCCCGCCTCAATCAACGCGTAGAGATGGTTCCGAGATTCCCAGCGTCTTCCCTGCACGTTCAGGATGCGCACCATCAACCGGTGGGCAGGGGTGGCTTGAGGCGCTAGTTCCAGCAGCTTCCTGAGACGGGCTTCGGCTTGCCGAAGTCGTCCCGATGCGGCTTCCCATTCCGCCGCTTGGCCGAGCGCCGCCAGGCCCCCCTGCGGGCTATCGATCGGGACCTGATCCAGCAAGGCGATCGCCTCCTGGATCTTCCCGCGCGCATGAAGAACTCGCGCTGCGATGAACTGAGTTTGAAGATCGCTTGGGGATCGAAGCAGCGCCTGTTGAACCGTCTTCCACGCCGGCTCGAGTTCCCCCTTCTCCAGTTCGTTCAGCGCTTGCTGCTGCAACTGTTCCAACGACGTGCCTCTCGCGGCCGACTCAAGCGGACGGCCGACTCCAGGCAGCGCGCTGGATGGGGGCGCTGCTGGCGACGGGGCGGTGCCGGTCGAACTTCCGGTTGAGGGCGGTGCGGCCGGTGGGGCGTTGGGTGTCGAGGGTTGGCAGCCTGTAGCGAGCAGGCATGCCACCGCCATGATGGCTTGACATGACCCTCTCAGAAATTGCCGCTCGGCAACTCCCTGCCCCTTCTTGCACTCGACCATCCGATCGCTCCACCCACATTTCCCGCCGAACTTGGTGCCGGTGGCATCGCTGGATGCCTGACATGCTGATTCTATCGCGGGGATGAGCGAGCGTGCGAGTCAGGGCGGTGCGGTGGAACCGATTGAGCGATGCCTGGTCAGCAGCTGGCAATCAGTTCACAGCGGCCTTCATCAGCCCCAGCAACCCCCAGCCAGAGAGCATGCCGAACAGATAGCTGCCAAGGATCAGGAAAATCTTCGGCAGACTGGTGCTCCACGCCAGGAACGACACACTCACCGATTCCAGGTTCTGGAACCCAAAGATCAAGACCACGATCGCCAGGAGGATAGCCAATGCCGACGCCACATATTGCATGATGCACCTTGAGACTTGCAGGATCACTTTCGGCAGCATTTCCATACCGGTCTGGATGACTGCCAGTGATTTTCAGTCTGTATGGCGGATCGTCAGTCGGAACGAAAAAGCGGGATATGGAGGGCCGGTTGCAAGACGGGAGGCCATTACAACCGTCACGTCTGATGCGATCGGCAGGCGGAGACTGGATCGGGAACAAGGAGGCTGTCCGACGATCCTGCGGGTGCGTTGGTCAAGAGCCACCTCTTGCTACATCAAGGGTGCCGCAAGACAAGGGTGGCCTAATCCTCGTGGTATCGAGCATGCCGTGGGGGGCGTGCTATAGGTGATCCACTCTTTGTATGTCTCCGTGTCCTTCGTGCCTCTGTGAGAGTCCAACGAAGTGCTCCCACACGAATGGATCTCACGGAGGCACAGAGGCACTGAGAATCAGGGCATTGGAATTGGTGCGAGCGATTACTTCTTTGTATGTCTCCGTGTCCTTCGTGCCTCTTTGAGAGTCCAACGAAGTGCTCCCAAGCGAATGGATCTCATGGAGGCACAGAGGCACTGAGAATCAGGGCTTTGGAATTGGTGCGCGCGATTACTTCTTTGTATGTCTCCGTGTCCTTCGTGCCTCTTTGAGAGTCCAACGAAGTGCCCCGATCGAATGGATAGCGTAAGGAGGTTGTCAGATGCGGACCGCTTCATTGAGCAGGTTGATGTACTGCATCGCCATGCGAATGATCATGAAGGCGAGGAACATGCCGATCAGGACCCACAGCGTGTAGCTGGCGGTGGAGGCGAGTGCCTGCATCGCCGCCTTGGATCGCTCTTGATAGTCCGACGCCAATCGCTCCAGCGAATCGGTCTCCGTACCGCTCAGCTCCCCCACCTCCAGCGCATCGATGAACTCCTTGGGAATCGTTTCGGCGGCTCGCATCGCCTGAGCGAAGGATTGGCCTCGTGCGATTTCCTTGTAGGCATTGGCCGACCCGCGTTGGTAGTAGGAATTGCCGGTGCTGGCAAACGACTCCTTGGCGACGCGACGCGCGTCAACCCCGGCGTTGAGCAGCAGGGACATGGTCATCGACATGCGCGCCATCGCCAGGGTGGTGAAGACGGTGCCGATCACCGGGATTTTCCGTACCCAGGGCATCAGTTTTTCCTGGCATCCAAACCAGTTCTTCCAGATCCCCCAAACGATCAATCCCACCACTGCGGCCACGGCTAGGATGTAGCCCCAGAAAGTTAAGGCTCCCGAGACACCTCGAAGGCCCAGTCCCGAAGCATCGAACTGCATCCCTTCCTGAGGGTTGGCCGGTCCCAGGAATCCCTGGAGGAGAATGACCCCGGTGACCACCAGCAGTCCCAGGAGCAGCTGGATAGCGGGCCAGGTCATCTGTTGGATGAAGTCGTTGCGTGCTTGTCGCGTATCGCGGTAGTGTTCGGCCATGTAGAGAAAGACTCGGTCGAGGCTGCCACCTGACTCGCCGGCAGCGACCATCTGGATCAGGAGAGGGGGGAATAGGGTTCCCTGGGCGGCCATCGCTCCCGACAACGTGTTGCCCGAACGCAATTGATCGTAGACCCCCTGGATCCCGTCCTGCGTTTTTCCCCCACCCAACTTTCGCTCCATCTCCAGCAATCGCATCAGATCGACACCCGATCGCAGCCCAATACCGATGCGTCGACAAAACTCTTCGCACTGCTTGAGGCGCAGCCGGGGCGCCAGCCAGCCGGCATGCGAGGCATCTTGGGGCGCGGGCTGGCTGCGACGATCCGACGATGGTTCCTCCGACGACGGTTTGCGATTCATCGAATTGATCTCCTACGGTGGCAGCATTGCATCGTCCATCCAAGGCGGAGCGTCGATCCGCCGGTCCAGCTTCGATCCGCCAGAGCCCCATACCTAGGAAATCGACAGCGGTAACCTGCGATCGATCTCCCTGAAGGCAGAACCGGGATGCCATGCATCGGTCTTAGCGTGTGGAATCCAGAGCTTCAATGCTAGCATGCATCGCGCGCCGGAGGGTTCGCTCTCCGTTGGGTTTTAGTGGGCTTGCGATCCTGGAAGTGCCGAAACGATTTTTTACGGGGGAGGGAGGCGCGCATCGCGCAGGCTTTCCCTTGAAAAGCCGAACACCAGGGGCTTCGCTTGGTGGTGCACCGGGGAGGCTGGGATCCGATGAGCCTGATGAATTCAAAGCTGAGATGGCCAGCTGGTACTCCTTTCGTTCGGGGTGGCGTCGAACCTTTTGTCTACAGTGGCGGGTCGGTGGACGAATCGCTGGCGCGGATTAGTTTTTTGATTGAGCGAGGTTCTGGTCTGGGGTGGCTGGCGGGCGAATCCGGGGTCGGGAAGTCGGTTTTGCTCGGAAGAGTGGGCTGGGCCGTCCGTCGATTTGTTGGTGGCCGGCCGTGGACGCTCGCACGCTGTTCGCTGGCCGGGATGCGCGTCGGCCAGTTGGCCAGTCGCCTGGTTGCTCAGTGCGGTCTGGCCAGTCAGTTATCGAATCTCGATTCGCAGGATTCGGAAGGTCCCTGGAGAATTCTGGAAGATCTGGTCACCGCCGCGCCGCCACACGGGACGCCGGTGGTCTTCTTGCTGGACGACATCGATCGGGCGCGATTTGAGATGCGCGAGGAACTGCAGCGATGGGCGCACCTACCGGGAAGATGGATTGGATGGCTGGCCAGTGGTCCCTCTTTTCTTCAAGAAGACACATGGCAGTTGGCGGATCGATGCCAGTTGCAGGTGCGATTGAGACCCTGGAGCTTGATACAGACAGCCGACTATTTTGACTGGGCTGCGGCGACCTGTGGAGCCAACGGGAACTGGTTTGAAGGGGCTGCGATCGAGCGAATTCATCAGCTTGCGGCTGGCCATCCCCGCACCATCGCTCGGTTGGCCGAATGGTCCCTTGCGGCGTCGCAGCAAGACCACCAAGAGACCGTTCGCACCGAATGGGTGGATCGAGCGGCTGAAGAATACCGGAGCGGCAAGGTGGACGCGGAAAGCCTCCGGGCGGCGTGAACCCGGCGAATCGGCTGAGCGATCTCCAACCTTGGCTTCGAAGAATCGGAGGTGGGAAAAAGAAAATTCCCGATTCCGGAGGAACGCGCGGGGCTCTTTGGGAATCGATTTTTCAGGGGATTTCTGCATCGTCAACGACGGCGGTTTGCAGGGGGTCCCCACGAGGAAGGTTTTTGGCGTTGCCCATCGTCCCAAATCGAGGAAAATAGTGGAATCGGAAGTCCATCGGTTCATCGACCTGCCTACGCCGCACGCCGATGCATCCAGGTTCCGCGATGTTTCCAGGGGTGATTCCAGCTAGTTGGAGTGGAAGGAGGTGCCATTCATGGTGCCGGTACTCGATTCCCACAAAACGCTTTTCACCCTGGATCAGGCCCGGTCGATGCTCCCGTTGCTGCGATTGATCGTTGCCGATATCCAACTGGCGTGTCGGGAACTGGCCGAGCGACGGTTGCAGTTGCACCGCATGATTCGGCGGCATGAGGGGAGACAATCCTCGATGCATCTTGCGGAGCTAGAGGATCTGCGGCAGGACGTTCAGGAAGAGGGGCGCCGGTTCGAACTTTACGTCGAAGAGCTGGAAAAGCTGGGAGTGCTGCTTCGCAGCGCCGAAGTGGGCGTCGTCGATTTCCCGACCGTGATCGACGAGCAGCTTGGCTTCTTCACCTGGAAGCCAGATGACCGCGACATCGCATTCTGGCATTCGGGAGATCAATCGTGGATGGATCGAGAGCCGATCATCAACACGGATGCTTCCGTTCCGTAAGTCGCCGGAGATCGAGCCCTTCAGGCAGCTGTAGCGAATGGAGGGACATGCAACTCCTCGGCATCCCGTAGCCGGTGGCAGAGGCGCAGCGGTTCCTTTTTCAATTCCGTAGCTCATCGCCAACCTGCAATCGGCAAGCCAAACTTCCTCTTCGCCTCCGATCGGCCGCCGCTTCCTTGCAATCATGCCTCCGATGGAATTCTTCCACAGGCCGCTAGCCGTTCTGCTACCCTATCGTTGCACGGATCGATCGGAATCGAGGTTGCCTCCGAGGGACGGAGTCGCCAACTCGGTTCCCGTTCGACCCCTTCCCTGACGAATTTTTGGGTGCTCGGGTGTCTGAGGCAAGCATGGGCCAAGTGGTTGTCTCGGTCGACCAGCTCACCAAACAGTACGGGTCCTTGCGAGCCCTGGACGGCTGTTGTCTGCAGGTGCCTCAGGGAGAAGTCTTCGGCCTTCTTGGCCCCAACGGTGCCGGCAAGACGACGCTGATGCGCACCTTGTTGGGCTATCTCAAGCCGACCTCGGGGAGCGCGCAGGTTTTTGGCTGGGATTGCCAGCGCGAGAGCGTTCGTGTGCGGCGGGAAGTCGCCTACCTGCCCGCCGAAGCGAAGCTATTCCGGGCGTTTCGTGGTGCGGAGTGCTTAGAGTTTTTTGCGAGGATGCACCCTGGGGGCAGTTTGACGCGCGCTCGATCGTTGGCCGATCGGCTGGGACTGGATTTGAAGCGACGCGTTGCGTTCATGTCGACCGGGATGCGACAGAAACTGGCCCTGGCGGCCGTCATCAGCTGTTCGGCACCTCTGGTGATTTTAGATGAGCCGACGGCAAATCTCGATCCGACGGTGCGCCATGAAATCCTGAAGATGATTCAGGAAGAACATCGACAAGGCAGAACGCTGATCCTTTGCTCCCATGTGCTTAGTGAAATCGAAGAAGTCTGTCAGCAGGCGGCGATCCTCCGCGCTGGACAGGTGGTCCACCAAGTCGATCTGGCGACGCTTAAAGCGGTCCATCGCATGCGGGCCAAGCCGCCATCCGAACGGCTCGCTGAGCCAGCAGACCAACTTCCCGATGGCGCGAAACTGGTCGATCGCCAAGGGGATCAATGGACGATCGATTTATCCGGGTCGCTGGAGGATCACCTCAGCTGGTTGCAGCAGACTGGCTGGAAAGAACTGCGACTGGAACCGGTTGGATTACGCAGCATCTATGAGATCTACCACGCATGTTCCGACAGCTGATCAAGAAATACGCGATTGAGTCGTCCCTACTGTGGGGTGCTTGCGCCCTGGTGCTGCTGTTGTTCCCCTGGGTGCGCATCTGGACGATCAGCCAGTTCGAACTAGCTGGCTTTGCCCCGTTGCTCGATCAGATCCGCAGCTTGGAAAAATTTGCCCCAGTGCCGCTCGAACAATTCCTCACCTACGAAGGAGTCGTCGGGCTGACCTTCGACGAACCGATCCTGCTCCTTTGCGTGTTGGTCTGGAGCATCGCGAGGGGGTCGGATGTGGTGAGCGGAGAGTTAGGCCGAGGCACGATGGAGATGCTTCTTGCCCAGCCGGTCAGCCGCACCCAGGTGATGGTCGCTCATGCCTTGGTGAGCGTTCTGGGGCTGGCATGTCTGGTGCTGATCGCCTGGTGCGGATTGGCGATCGGAATCGAAACCAACCAGGTACCGATCAGTTCGCAGCGATGGGTTCCGATTCCTGGCATGCCCATTTCAATCCCGAATTTCTGGTCGGAAGCCAAAACGGTCCATGTGCCGCTGAGCCAATTTGTCTCCCCGTCGCTCTACATCACCCCTAGCCTGAACCTATTTGCGCTGGGGTTGGCGGTGTGGGGGTTGAGCGTGCTGATGAGCAGTTGGGATCAGTATCGTTGGCGGACCATCGGGTTGGTCCTGGCCGTCTACGTCGCGCAGTTCTTGCTGTTCCTGCTCTCCAAGTCGACTCCAGCCTTCAAGCCGCTGGTGCATGGCACATTCCTGGCAGCCTATCAGCCCGACTGGATGGTCCAGGTTGCGGCTCAGGAACCCCAGCGAGCCGGCGATTGGTGGTATGGATGGGTGGAGAGCGCAGCGATCTACTCGCTAGGCCCCCTGGGATTCTCCGGAGCGTTGATCGGCTTGGGAGTTGCCTGCTGGGCCATTGCCCTGCTTCTGTTCTCCCGTCGCGACCTGCCAGCACCGCTTTGATCCTGCGGTAGCCGATGGCCAAGCACTTCCTGCTCAGAAACCTCGCCGCGGAGGGAGTGCATTAGTGGCGGGAAGTGGCGGAGGCGTCATGAGGGTTTCACGGACCATGACGGAGCCACCTGGGTAGGTTGCCGCCGGGTAGGAAGCCCCAGGGTATGAGGACGGAGAAGTCACGATGGTGGTGGTGCCTGCTGGAGCCTGATGCACGACCTGGGAGGCGAGCGGCGCGTGCTGCATCGCCGAAATGACAGGCTCGCTGACCCCCAGCTGATGCAGCTGAATGATCTCCTGGACCTGGATTCGGCGTTGCACACCCTGGCTGTAGAGATGCTGGATGATGAGGTTGTCAGGCACGCGATTGCGAGTCAGATGCAGCACGTCGGCAGTGGTGACTCCCACGGAGGCCGGGACGGCGTATCCATTGCGGTAGGTGTTGGCATAGGCTTGTTGCCGATAGTATCGCTGGCGTGCCGCCTGCTGGTCCTTCTGATGGCCGATGACCCCGCCGGCGATCGCGCCGACGGCACCGCCGATAAGTGCCCCTTCGGCTAGCTCGTCGTTCTGGTGTCCGATGACACCACCGATCACCGCGCCCGCCAGGCCCCCCATGCCGACTCCTTGGCCGCGATAGGTTTGCGCCTGAAGGGAGGGGGAAAAAAGAGCGGAAACCAATGCCAACCAGGCGAAGCGGTGAAATCGCAGCATCGAAGTGGCTCCTTTTGCTGGAGCCATCGACGTTCGCAGCACTCCCTGGCCGCGACGGGCAGCCGTGGTGGCTCCTAGCCGATTTCTCCATCTCTTTTATCGTCGGCAGCACACCCTGCACCCCAAAGAAAGTCGGCGATCTCCAGCGAATGGAGGCCAGTTTCGTTCTCCCTGGTCCTTCTGGGATTCCATGGGGCGGTGATCGACTGAGCCAAATGAGCTTGCCAGGCCCGGAGGGCCGGCACAAGAACTGCCGGTGGCGACGGCCGCCGGTGGGAGAGTGCAGGAGTTCACTCCTCCTTTACTTCCATCGATTGTTGCTGGGCCGCACCCTGCTTTACGGTCTTCGCGAATTCTCGCGCGGAAAGAAAGGACAAGCCAGACGATCTTTTCAAAATAGGCTGCTGTCTCCCATTCAGCAAAAAGCATTGGGAAAGGCAGCATCACCAGCACCGCTTCGCCTTGAGGCGGCTTAGATGCCGACGATCTCCAGCAGTTTCAAGGCAGGGTGGCCATTCAGATCGATTCGGGCCGAACGCCCGAAGAGAGGACTGTTTTGGCATCCTGCCATCAGCTGGAGTAGTTGCGGTCCAGGGGTGACTCGATAGAGGCGTTCCAATGTCACTTTGCGCATGACGTGATGTTCGATCAGGATGCGACCCAAAGGAATCTTGCCTGCCAGAATCTCGCTTCGCACCTGCGGATCCAGGACCGCGAGGTTCAGGTCGACAATGCCGTAGAGGACAACTTTGGGGGATTCCGTCGTCGTTCTCAGGACAATTTCTCGAAGGTATCGCTCCCCTTCGAAACGCTGCTGCAAAACCTGGACCGAAACTGGGCCACCGTGGAACTGCTCGACGGTGACCGTCATGTGGGCATGATGGTCAAGCAGTTGCCGGAAGGGTTGCGGCAGATCGGTCGAGGCGACGCAGTCGAGGCGAGCGAGCGTATCGGGATCTTCGTAGAAGAGGGACCGCAGAGGTTCCTCGTGGCGATCGACGTTCACTCGGCGTTCTTTCCGGACGACTACGAAGGGCTTTTGGAAACCATTCCCAGGGGAACCGTTGCCACCAATGGTACCACAGGCGGCGGTTCGGGGTGGGGGGATTCCAGGACCGTGTCGACCAGATAGTGCATCAATCGTTGCAGCAATTCCGACGGGATTTGCTGAGCCGCCTGGAGGGCTCGCTGTTGGTGTTTTTCGACCAGCAATCGGGCTTGCTGGAAGACCTGAGCCTGCTGGAAGAGCCGTCTGGCGGTATCGATCCGCTCGCGATCGGGCAGCGAGCAATCCTTCGCGACGACCTGCTGCAGGAGAGCGACATCTTCGGGAGGGAGCCCTTGCATGGCGAGAGCCAGGAGGATGGTTGGACGTCCGCCTAAGAGATCGGCGGCAGCTTGCATCTTGTTGTGCTGATCTCCTTGCCAATCCCCGAGGTCGTTGAGGATTTGGAAGGCCACTCCCAGGTTTCGGGCGAACTGCCGCACCGGTTCTGTTGGGATTGACTCTCCTGAAAGACGAATGCCAGTCAGAAGTGCTGCTTCGAAGGCAGGAGCGGTCTTGAGGGCATAAATCTTCAGCGCATCCAGTGGGGCGATCTGCTTTTGGGTCCCATCCCGCCAGAAGAGTTCGGCGCCCTGGCCTTCCGAGAGCCGCATGTGGGCATGAGATAGGATTTCCAGGATATCGGCCGAGACATCGGCCCCCAGTGCCTGCCGCTCGCGGCTTACCATACGGTAGCCAAGTCCCACCAGGTAATCCCCGACGTTGACGGCGGTCGGAACACCCAGACGGCGGTGCATGGTGGCTTCGCCGTATCGGAATGCGTCGTCGTCTTCGATGTCATCGTGGACGAGGCTGGCTTTGTGGAAGATCTCGATGCTCATCGCGGCGCGATAGATCGCATCAGGGAAGGCTTCCACCGTGCGGGCTCCGTCGGCCATGGTGGCGTTGCCGCCGGTAAGTGCATCGTAGGCAGCCAGGGTGATGAAGGGTCTGGAGTACTTGCCACCCTTGGCCAGAAACTCGATCGCCACCCGCTCGGTGAAGGCGATGGGGTCGGAATCGGCTTCTGTTTCGGAGGCGGGGCGTTGCCGGAGCACCAGATCGTCGATCCGAGGGGATTCGAACATGCCGCTGGCGGCACGCATCAGATGGACGTAAGAACGGGTCTGGATGGACGGTTTCGCCTGCTGCACCTTCACCATGTCCAGCACCCAATCTTCATCGACGCTGGTGTTGCGGCAGTCGCTGGAAAGAAGCGGAACGGCCATGCAAGGGATGCCAGCCAGCAGGATTTTGTCGATCGCCTTTTCGAGCACGTTCAGGCAGGCGACGCCGACGATGGCATCGACGTAGCCGCTAACGATGATCTTGAGCACCACTGGGGAGCCCTCGGCGACGAGGACTTTGTAGCCCATTTGTTCGGCGATGGAGCGGAAGTCGGCGATCGAGCAGGCGCCACACTTCTTGCAGTTCATCCCGAATTCGTCGTAGTCCGCAGGACACCCTTCGGCGTGCTTTAGGCAGTGAGGCAGAAGAAAAAGCCGTCGGGAGGGATCGGTCGCGGCGACTTGATCGCGGAAAAAGGCACTGCTGAGAAGCACCATCGTCCAGCCAACATACCCTTCCCCCAGACCCATTTCCTCCAGCAACCGCCGCGCTACCTCTTCCATCTGATCCTTGGTCAGCGCGTGGGCGCGGTCCATCCGCGCCGCCACTTCGTCGCAGCGAGCTTTGATCTGTTCGCGCAATTCCCGCGTCTCGGGCACCAGTTTGAGATGGCTGGTCTTACGACGCGCCGATCTCTTCGAGCCCTCGGTCGTGCCATCCCGGTTGCCGGAAGAGGCGGTGGCAGCCAGCGAGTTGCTGTTCGCTGGATTGGATGCAATGGCGATGTCGCCGTCGTCGTTATGCATGGGTTCGCTCAAGCGTCCTATCGCTGCAACAACTGGATTCGAAAGTGATCCGACGGCAATTCCTTCGGCAAGTCTTCCCGGGCCACACCGAATCTTAGGCGTTCGGGAAGGTGTCCTGTCTGTTGGAGGAAGGGAGAGCCGCCAGGGCCCGTAGCGCAGGGAGCGAAAAAACGTGCGGATAGAGCTCTTCGTAGTACCACAACTTCGCGAAATAGAAGCCGATGGGACTGCTTTGCTCCAGCCACCCCTGGGAGACCGCAAGGCACAGAAACTCGCCCGCTTTTAGTATAGCTTCTTGAGCGAGCCCCTGGCTACCTCGTTCAACCAAGGCTTCCAGGGCAACAGCTGTTTCCTCGATGGAACTCCGCGGGATTGATTTTTCGCACTCGTTGGCTCCGAGCGGCATTGTATGGCGACTGCTGAGCCATCCGCCATAGGCGGTACCTTCCGCACTTCCCCATCCACCGTCAGCGTTTTGGGTAGATAACAGAAAGCCGCAGCCCCGATCGATCGCTAGCGTCAGCCGATCTGGGAGGTTGGATTGCTTATGCCAATCCTGAGGTCCCTTTTGGAGGGCGTGGAGGGCAAGCAGCACCTTGCCTGTGCCGTAGATTCGGTTTTCTTCGCGAGGGTCGGACTGATTGCCAAACCACAAGGGTAGCCACGAACCATCCGACTGCTGTTGCCGCAGGAGAAACTGCACTCCTCGCTGGATGGCTTGTTGCCAGCGAGGCGGCTTCGGCATTCCATGGGACACCAGGAGCGGCTGGTCGCGTGATGGATGCCATGCAAGCAAGGCGCGCAGTGCGTGAGCGGTCAGATCGCTTCCACTGCGGTCAAATGGCAGGGTTCCCCACCCCCGGCAGAAGGTAGGCCAACCCCCATCGCGGTTCTGCAGTTCCAGCAGCCAGCGTAGTCCCTGAGCGACTGCTTGCTGCATCGCCTGGGGAGGCGCTGTCGAGGAGTTCCCTTGGGCATGCCACCAGGTGTGGAGGGCGAGCAGTGCAGCGGGTGTGTCATCGGCATCAGGCACGGCACCACTGAGGTTGGTCCATCCCCAACCACCTGGCTGAGCCCCAGTGAATGGATGTTTCTGGAGATGCTGGCAGCTGAGCAACCAGTCGATCGACTTGGGACCGATCAGGGGCTGGGACGATCCGTCATCCATGACGCGTTGGCATCCGGCCGCGCCGCGGATCGCCAGGGAGGTTACCCAGGTGGCCAGATTCGTGTCGATGGGCCAACTGCCATCGGTCCGGATCGAATCCCCTAGAAAACGGACCGCATCGACCGCCACCGGGTGCTGGTGCTGACCCATCTCCGCTAGGCTCATCAGCACGAAACTGGTCAGTGGTACCGCTTCCAAATAACCACCGCTGGCTGGCTGCATGCGCCGCAGCACCGCCAGAGTCGGGGTACGGGAAAGCCGCCGAAGGGAGCGAAGGGGCCAGAAGGCAGGGGGGCTGTGATGGAACTTCACTTGGCCGATCGCCACCAGAGCCGGGATGGCATAGCTGACCACGGGCATCCGAACAAAGCGATAGAACGACTGCGGCAACGCGGCGGCTTCAAAAGGAAGGCTGGGTACATTTTTCCAATCGACCAGTCCTGCCAGAGCGCAGTTGGTGAGGATGGGAACGACGAAGGTCTTGTCTTTGCCGTAGCGAGCTCGCAGTGCATCCCAGCCCCCCTGCAGCTGGACGTAATTCCAAGCGCGGTCGGTCCTGGCGAGATCTTCGTTGGGATTCCCTGGAAGGATGCCGCTGGATCGGGTTTGCTGGATCAGGCGAAATGCGGCGATGGCCAGCAGGGTGGTGGCGATGTTGCTGACCGATCGATCGGTATCTCCAAAACCGCCGTCGTCGCGTTGCGTCTGCCTTAGCCACGCTGCGCCCCGTTCGATCCACTGCCTCATCGCCTCTTGCGGCAGTCCGGAGGGCTGTTGGTTTTCGCTGCGCAGCGACAGGCATAGAGCGCTAATGGCGGTCGCCGTCGACAGGGCGGATGCGGCCAGTTCCCCTGTCCAGAACCCTTGTTCGTTCTGCTGTTCGGAGAGTTGCTGCAGGATTTGCTGAATCGCCTGCGACAGAGGCTCTGGCAACACCGAGGAATCGTTCGCATGGCCCGTCGACGTGCTGGTGATGCCGGACCATCGCGGAAGGTTCCCATCTATCCGGCGCCGATCGATCAAGTTGCACCCCCGCACTGCACCGTGGAGACGGACCGACTTTCCCATGGCGCGCATCCAAAGCTTGCCATCGGGACTCTCAGGCTAAAGGTCGCTGGCGAAAGCTGCAACTGGGAGAGAACCGAGGGAGATAGGGTGGATGCCGATTTTCAGTGATCGGTTTGGAGGGCCAGAGGATGGTGGTTAAGATGTTGGTCAATGTCCCAGGAGGGTGGCGGAGTCTTGCGTCCTTGTTGCCTCCGGTACAGCGTGCGACATGACGATTGCTACAAAGAGTCTCGCAATGGCATCCACCGACCGCCCAGGTGAGAGTTTGCTCGTTCAGCCACCCGCGCTGGGCAAAAGGCTCTTGGGGCACCTGGGACGGATCCTGCTTTTCGCTATCGCTTTCTTCCTTTTTCAGCGGCTGACCTTTCTCCTTCGGTTTCCACCCTACCAGAGGACGACGGTTTGGGTGCCTGGAGCGCTGACCTTCAGCGCCTTGCTGATCTGGCCACTGCGTCATTGGTGGAATGTCTTTTTGGGGCTGTGCCTGGGGGCGGTGGCCGCCTACCACGGAGATCCTCAAATCCCCGGCTCCCAGGCTCTCCTGATCGCCCCCTTCCATTTCGCGACGGTCGCGGCGACGGTGTGGGTGGTGCGCCGATGGTGCAGCGCGATTCCTTTTGCGACCGTCCCCTGGATGCTGGTCTTTGTCGTGGCGGCGGGGGTGGTGGTTCCTCTGGCCACCTCGCTGCCCGGTGATCTGGTGCGACTGTCTCAGCGAAAGCCTGATGTGTTGCCGATCGCCATCCGATCGATCCTCTGCGTCTCCCTGGGAATGCTGATCGCCACCCCTGCGTTCACCTCGCTGCTGATGGGGGGATGGAGGAAGTGGCAGGGCGCCTCGTGGATGCGTGGAATCGAAGGGACGCTGCTGGCGCTCTGTTTGTTAGCGACGGCAGGCTGGGTCTTCACCACGCCGGCTGTACCCAATCAATTTGCCGCCTTTGTCTATGCACCGATTCCTTTACTGGTCTGGGCGGCTTTGCGATTCGAGGTGGCTGGGGTCAGTTGGGCGCTGCTGGGAATCGCCTACCTGTCGACTGGCAGCGCGATTGGGGGACTGGGGCCTTTTGTTCAAGGGGGCCCCGACGACCACGTGCTCCAACTGCAGCTGTTTCTGCTGGCGCTCTCCCTGCCGCTGCTATTCATGGCCGTGGGGGTGCAGGAACGGCGGCAAGCCTACAGGCTGTTGCTTGAGGAAATGGACCAGCGGCGGCAGACCGAAGAACGATTTCGCTTGGTGGTCGAATCGACCCCCAGCGCGATGCTGATGGTCGATGCTGGCGGCAAAATCGAGCTGGCCAATCACCAGACGGGAAAGCTCTTTGGATACCGGGAAGAGCAATTGATTGGACAGCCCATGACCCTGCTGCTCCCAGCGAGGTTCCATGCATTGCAGCAAAAGAAACTGGAAGACTTCTTCTCGGCGCCCTCCCTGAGACGATTGGGATTCGAATCGTCGCTGACTGGCCTGAAGAAGCAGGGAGTCGAATTCCCGATGGAGATCAGCCTGACTCCCATCGAATCGGGTGGCGGACTGATGGCGCTGGTGGCGGTGATCGATAACACCGAGAAGCAACAGGCAGAGGAAGCGCGGCGCGAACTGGTCCATGCATCCCGGCTTGCCGTGCTCAGCGAACTGACCGCCTCGATCGCTCATGAAATCAACCAACCGCTGGGGGCGATCCTCAGCAATGCGGAGGCGGCCGAGCTGCTTTTGGAGGATCCCTCCCCGTCGCTCGACGAAGTACGCCGCATCCTGTCCGATATCCGAAAGGATGACTTGCGCGCCGGAGAGGTGATTCGAAGACTGCGCGCGCTGTTGCGGCAAGGGGAGGTGGAACGGCAGCCGATCGGCATGCGGTCGGTGATCTCCGATGTCGTTGCGATTCTGCGTGGGGAGGCCGAGCGACGGGGGGTGGAGGTGGCGATCGATACCCCGGAGTCCGATCCCATGGTGGTTGATGCGGTGGTGCTGGCCGATCGCGTCCACCTCCAGCAGGTGATGCTCAATTTGATGGTCAACGCGATGGAAGCGATGGCCGAACAGGAGGGACCCAAACGACTTCGCATCGCCAGCTCCCGGAAGGACAACCAGCTCGTTGTCTCCGTTCAGGACAACGGGCCCGGAGTTCCGGAATCGGTGCGAAACAAACTGTTCGACCGATTTTTTTCGACCAAGCGGGAAGGCATGGGGATGGGGCTGGCGATTTCCAGGTCGCTGATCGAAGAGCATGGTGGCCGGATCTGGATGGAAAATGCCCCGGAAGGAGGAGCTGTTTTCCATTTCAGTTTGCCATTGGCGCCTCCATCGGTATCCTCAGGGAGTCTCATTCCCG
The DNA here is from genome assembly GCA_044371425.1 of Pirellulaceae bacterium. Lineage (GTDB taxonomy): Bacteria > Planctomycetota > Planctomycetia > Pirellulales > Pirellulaceae > JBEISR01. Next base: position 163,370 of record JBILTR010000001.1, read on the forward strand.
AGGAGGTGATGCGATGAATGAAACACCCGCTGTGATCCACCTGATCGACGACGACGACTCGCTGCGCGTCGCCTTGGGGCGTCTGCTCAAGGCGGCCGGCTTTGAAGTGGCCAGCTACTCCAGCGCCGGCGAGTTCCTGATGCATCCGCTTCCCGCTGCACCGGGCTGCTTGGTGCTGGACGTTCGGATGCCAGGGCCCAGCGGCCTGGAACTGCAGGCCGCGTTGACGCGACAGGGGTGCCGGCTGCCGATCATCTTCCTGACCGGTCATGGGGATATCCCGATGAGCGTTCGGGCGATCAAGGCTGGGGCGATCGACTTCCTCACCAAACCAGTCGAGCGCCAAGCCCTTCTGGAAGCGATCGGCCAGGCGCTTCACACCCAGCGATTGAACGATTCCAGCCAGCAGCGAATCGACCAGATCCGGAGTCGGTTCGAGTCGTTGACGGAGCGGGAGAGGGCGATTTTTTCGCTGGTGGTCCAAGGAAAACTGAACAAACAGATCGCCGTCGCGCTGGGAATCGCCGAACGCACCGTCAAAGCGCACCGAGCCCAGGTGATGGAGAAAATGGAAGTTGAGACGCTGGCCGACCTGGTGCGTGTCGCCAGTCTTCTGGAGCCGATGGCGCCTGCTGTGACCAGCGAATCCTAAGCCGGCTCAGACGCCGCTGAGCACCGATCTTGCCCCAAAGGGCAGGTCGCGGGGCCCCAGCGGCCACTACCGGTGACGACGACGGCGGGGACATACTCAAAACCTTCCGTCTCATCGAAGGCTGGAAGGGGATGCTTGAAAAGGACTTGGCATCTCACGACCCACCCTACGTTGGTCGGGCCGGTGCTGTGGTACGATTTGCCAGGATGTCGGTCGCGGGATGAGCCGATGGGGCTGTCGAGCGAAAGCGAGGGTTGGACCGGTTCCCGGCCAAACCTTGCCTCTCCAAGCCGGCGGGTCGGTGCACCGTTCGGCCAGCCAACAGAATGGGAATCGTACCGAATTGGCGAGCTTCGTTTTTTGAAAGGAAGAGGGAATGCGAATCGTATCAGAGCGGCGGCTGAGAACCGCCGCGATGGGTTATCTGGGGCTGGTGGCCTGCGCCTTGTTGGCGTTGCTGCCCACCTCGGCGATGGCTCAGCAGAAGAAACCAAATATCGTCGTCATCTGGGGTGACGATATCGGCACATGGAACATCAGCCACAACAACCGTGGCATGATGGGGTATCGCACCCCCAACATCGACCGCATCGCCCGCGAAGGACTCGGCTTTACCGACTACTACGGCCAGCAAAGCTGCACCGCAGGTCGCGCGGCGTTTCTGGGGGGCAACGTCCCAGTTCGCACCGGGATGACCAAGGTCGGGATGCCTGGCGCCGAACAGGGGTGGCAGAAGTCCGATGTGACGATCGCCACCGTCCTCAAGTCGCAAGGCTATACCACTGGACAGTTCGGAAAGAACCACCAGGGGGACCGCGATGAGCATCTTCCGACGATGCATGGGTTCGATGAGTTCTTCGGAAATCTCTATCACCTGAATGCCGAAGAAGAGCCAGAGAATCTCGACTACCCCAAGAACCCGGAATTCCGCAAGCGATTCGGGCCGCGCGGTGTGCTCCATTGCAAAGCCGATGGCAAGGGTGGCCAGACGATCAAGGACACCGGGCCATTGACCAAGAAGCGGATGGAGACCGTCGATGATGAGACCCTGGCGATGGCCAAGGACTTCATCAAGCGAAATCAAGCCGAAGGAAAGCCCTTTTTCTGCTGGTGGAATGCAACGCGGATGCACTTCCGCACCCACGTCAAGCAAGAGAATCGCGGCATCTCCGGGCAGGATGAGTACAGCGACGGAATGGTCGAACACGACCGGCATGTCGGAGAGCTGCTGGGGCTGCTGGATGAACTGAAGCTAGCCGATGACACCCTGGTGATCTACTCGACCGACAACGGTCCGCACTACAACACCTGGCCAGATGCGGGCACCACGCCCTTTCATGGCGAGAAGAACTCCAACTGGGAGGGCGCTTTCCGCGTGCCATGCTTCGTGCGATGGCCCGGTCGATTCCCCGCCAATACGACGCTCAACGGCATCGTCTCTCATGAAGACTGGCTGCCCACCCTGGCCGCCGTCGCCGGTGTTCCCGACATGAAGGACAAGCTGAAGGCTGGCGTCGAACTGAACGGTCGCAAATACCGCAATTACATCGACGGCCACAATATGCTCGATTACTTCAGCGGGAAGACCGAAGACTGCCCGCGGAAGGAATTCTGGTATGTGGCCGATGAAGGTCAGGTCATGGCCGCTAGGTACCAGGACTGGAAGGTGGTCTTCATGGAAAACCGCGCCGAACGACTGCAGATCTGGAAGGAACCGTTCGTTGAACTGCGAGCCCCCGACCTGTACAACCTGCGGCGAGATCCGTTCGAGAAGGCCAAGCTGGGTTCGAATACGTATGAGGATTGGTATATCGACCGAGCCTTCATCGTGATCCCGATCCAGGGCATGGCAGCTCAGTTCCTCAAGACGATGGAGGAGTTTCCTCCCAGCCAGCGTCCAGGGTCTTGGAATCTCCGAGGGATCGAAGAGAAGCTGCGCAACAACATCGGCGGCGGGCAGTAGCCCACGCGGATGGATCGCGGCGTCTGACCGACTTCCGATCCCTCCCCAATGAAAACCGATCGACGCCGCACGCAATCTGCCTGCGGCGTTTTTCTTGCGCCTCGATGGCGCCTCGCATAGGCTTCCCGTCTCTTCGAACGATCACCCCCAAACCTCCCTAAAGCAACGTGGCACGCTGCCTCACGCGGCCCAAAGCAGAAAGGCACGCCGACTCACGCGCCCCTTGGGATGCAAGGCTCGCGATGAATCTCACCCTCCCCTTGGGAGGGTCGCGAGGAACGAGCGGGGAGGGCCTTTAAGATAAAAAAGGTACCTGACACCTTTTTTCCATCATCCCGCGATGAATCTCACCCTCCCCTTGGGAGGGTCGCGAGGAACGGGCGGGGACCGCCTTTAAGATAAAAAGGTACCTGACACCTTTTTTCCACCTTTTTTCCGACCGAGCCCATTCCAAAGCAGAGTGGCACACCGACTCACGCGCCCCTTGGGATGCCAGAGGATTCCACTGCCACCTGCATACGTTGACTCACAGTGCACAGGGATGGGGAGTCGCGGGGTAGGATGAGACAGGGGTAGAGGGATCTAGCGCAGGGGGGATGGATTGATGAGACGTACGAAGAGTCAGATCATCGAGGCGGCCAATCGGCAGGTGATCGTAGAGGGAGATTTGGATGCCATCCCCGAGTTTTTCACTCCTGGCTACATCGCCCATGTTGCTGGGAAGGATTTTTCGGGTGGTCACCAAGTCGTCCGGCGGATGGTGGGGACTTATCGTCGGGCGTTCTCGGAGATCGAGGTGAAGATCGAGATCTTGGTTCAGTCGCCAAGTCGCATCGCCTGGCTGAGATCTTGGCGGGGGAAGCAGACCGGGCCATTCCGGGGATTCCCTCCCAGCCAGAAGGTGGTGCGCTGGAGTGATCAGGTCACTTCGGAAATCGTGGATGGCTTGATCGCCGAGGAGTGGCTAGTGACCGATCTTGCTGAACAACTGCTCCTGGCGCGCAAGTAGATTCGCCAGTTCCGATTCCGCTGTCGGTTGAAAGGCGACCTTGGGGCTCTCCCGATCTTTGCATCGCTGCGCATCGACTGCTGGGGATCGCCTTGGATTCCGGACGTTTGGCGATCGATGGCGCAATGGAGCGGTGGGAACGTTCTAGAATGTCGTCTTGGATCGAGTCGATTGCCGAAAGCCGATCGGCGGTAGTCCTTCCCGAGTTCGCAAGGCGCTAGGAGATGCTTGATGACGCTTTATCGCTGGAAGGATCGCCAGCCGCACTTGGCGGCCGATTGCTGGGTGGCACCCAGCGCCCAGGTGATCGGAGGGGTCGAGGCAGGATCGGAGTGCAGCATTTGGTTTGGCGCGGTGTTGCGTGGGGATATTGAGCCGATTCGATTGGGGGCCCGCTGCAACATCCAGGAGAACGCAGTGCTCCATACCGATCAAGGGTTCCCGTTGACCCTTGGTGACGATTGCACGATCGGTCACTTGGCGATGTTGCATGGGTGTACGATCGGTGAGGGTTCACTGATTGGAATGCATGCCACGGTGCTCAATGGAGCCGCGATTGGTGCCGAGTCATTGGTGGGGGCTGGCTCCCTGGTGCCGGAAGGTAAATCGTATCCCGAGGGGGTCTTGATCCTGGGGACTCCGGCAAGGGTCCATCGCCCTTTGACCGCCGAGGAGCGGCAGAGGCTGCGGCACAGTGCAGCCCACTACGTGGCTCAGGCGAAAGCATTTCGCGAAGCGCTGCAACCGATCGACAGTTCCTCGCCCCCTTCCGATTTGTGATTGGAAGACGTTGCGACTTGGGTGGGTTCGATTGGAGCCGATCGATGCGGTCTGTTGGGACCGATCAGCGACCCTTGGGGTCGAGGTTGGCGTTCAGCTGATCGGGGGTGATCTGGGAATCGACACCATCGCTGGGGACTTCTGCCTTGGCGATCCACAGCAAAGCGTTGAGCACCACCTTGCGGAAAGGTGCGTTTCCCCAGTTGTCGTGGAAGTGGCCTCCAGTGAAGCCGAATCCGCGGCCACCATCTGGCCGCTCGACTGCCCACATCATCGCCTCGGCCCTCCCCTTGCTGGCTTCGATATGGGGATAAGGACCTTTGGGGTAGACGTAGGGGCCATCGCGGACATCGTCGGATGGGCCGGCCACCAGGATCGGCGTGAAAACGGTCCCTTCGATCGTCTCCGACTTGCCACCTGGGATGCCGCCCAGGAACCGCATGTTGAAATACCATTCGTCCTGAACCGAGAAGGGCTGGACCCCTCGGGAGATCGGGTGATCGGGGAATGCCTCGAAGCGAGGCTCCCAGATCGGGTTGCAGGAGAACATATGTTCGTAATGCCCGCCGATCCATTTTTTGAATGGCTTGCCAGCCTGTTCGGAAACGACTTCGACACCGTAGTGCATGCAGCCGACGCCGACTCCCGCATCGACCCATGCGTCGACCATCTTCATCCGCCGATCCCCCTCCTGCACCACCTCATGGCCCGCTCCCCCGTCCATGTAGAAGACGATCGCGGAAGCGTTGTCAAAGACCGATTCGTCCTTTGGCCAGCCGTTGAGCACCACGACAGGCTGGACGGAGGGGACGTTTTCGAGGCATTTGGCGAGCAGTTGAACACCGGCGTTGAACTCATGCATTCGAGGTGGGTGGGAAGGTCGGCCCGCCACCAGAACGATTTTCTTCGGTGCTGATTCGTCGGCTTGTACCTGGAACGATGCGAAAAGCGTCCCCAGAACGGTCAGCACCAGCATCGACAACAACTGGACAGGTGGCATGCCAAAGGCCCCTACAAAAAAACAGCGCGGCGGATCCCGAGACCTCGGAATCAGGCGTTCATTGCAATCGATCACCCGAGAAATTTCAACCATCCCCGCGCAATCCGCATGAACCCAGGGGGCCGGGAGAAGGTCTGGGAGGCGCGAGGCGGCGATGGTACAACCTGGATGATGGATTGGCCGTGGTAGTTTTTTCCAGTGGATCGCTGAGCGATTGGGGAGTCTTCCTCGACGACCACCGGTCGATCGTCCATGTGACGACGAGCGAATCGGTGAAAACCAGCAAGCCGCAGAACTGGTTCACTGAACCGTCGGTTGCGTTGGATCGAGCCATCGATCGATGCCGAGAGGGGTAGGGATGACCTGGGTTTTTCTAGTTGCTAGTGCCATGGCGAGTCGAGCAGAGGAGGCGGACTGGGGTGCCAGTTCAGGTTCCAGGGAGGTAGAGGAACACCAAGGATGAAGTCCTGGATCCGGCTTTGGGGAAAAAAGCAGAATCAGCGCATGGCTGGCTGGTGGTTCGTCGGAACCGTCGGCGAAGCGGCTTTCTATGGGTTGGTGTGCCTGGTGGGCACGCTGATCCTGGGAGTGGTGGTCGCTTGGCAGCTGTTTTCTCCGGAGACCAGCGCGTTTCGGGTCGGGTTCGGTTTTTGGGTGATGGTGCTAGCTTCCTTATCGATGGTCATCATCGGGGGCACCGGGTTCCTCTATCGCGTGCTGAAGGTGGCGATGAGCGTCGAGCATCGGGAGACGCTGACGCATCGCGCCAAGAAACTTGGGGACCGATGGAATGGAAGGCCGGCCGAGCATCCTCCTGGGATCCCGGCCCTGCAGCCATACACAGACAGTCCCGGGGTGCGGCTGAAGTATCGACTACCTGGCAACCCAGGCGACCTGGGGCCGTTGGTGCTAAGCAGTCTATTCAGCCTTTCCTGGAATCTGCTGACGGCCGTGCTGACGGCGGTGGCCCTCAGCAGCTTTCGCTCCAAACCGGAGTGGGGGTTGGTGGCGGTACTGCCCCTGTTTCTGATCGTCGCCTTCTTCACCAGCCGTTGGTTTTTCCGGCTTTTTCGACGCGCTTCCGGGATTGGCCGAACCACCCTGGAGATCGATCAGTTACCCCTCATCCCCAGTCACCGTTATCGCCTGGCCGTCGCTCAGTTTGGAAGGCTAGCTCTTAGAAAACTGGAGATCGCTCTGGTCTGTGAGGAGGAGGCGACTTATCATCAGGGAACCGATGTGCGTTTGGAGCGGCAGGTGATTTTTCAGATGCCCATCGGGGAGCATGGAAGGTGTCGAATCGACTACGGAAGTCCGCTTGAACTCGACTTCCAATTCCAGATGCCGACCGACGTGATGCATTCGTTTCAGAGCGAGCATAACGCGGTGCGTTGGAGTTTAGTGGTGCAAGGAGAAGCGAACCGGTGGCCCTCGTTTTGCCGAAAGTTCCCCGTGGTGGTCTTTCCAGCCGGTTACCGACCTCCGGCTCCAGCGACATCATGATTCGCTTGGCCGGTTTGCAGCCGCGCTACGAACCGCTCGATCAAATCGAGTTCGATGTCTGGCTGGGGCGACCTGTGCTATCGGAGTTGGCCGCTTTGGAGATTTCGGTGGTCTGGTACACCGAGGGGAAAGGTGGCGAGGATTTGGGGGTGCATTGGTTTCAGCGGATCACCCCCCCTTCGTTGCAGGAGATGGACTGGCGACAACCGCAGCGCCGAGCGCTCCAGTTGCCTGCCTCCCCGTGGACTTACGAGGGAACCATTCTCAAGATCCGATGGTGCGTTCGGGTGCGAGCTTTCTTCACCGATGGCCAGCAATGGGCCGCTCAAGAACCGTTCTATTTGGGCGCGTTGACACGCGAGGAATGATTCTCGGTAGGCGGCATCGTTCCGCCACAGGATCTCGGTGGCCATGAACGCTAATCAGGCGCCCCGCTCCAATCCTTTTTCGACGCGGTTCATTGCACCGGGGGTGATCCCGTACTGGTTGGCCCCGCCACAGACCCTGGAATCGCTCGCTCGACAGTTGGTGGCCCATCGGCGCGCTTCGGTGATCGGTCCTCATGGCAGTGGCAAGAGCTCCCTCATGAACGCCCTGGTGCAACCGCCAGCGAAAGAGCAGCCGGTTGGTCATCAGGCTGGGTCGATTGAGCGGTTGGGAGGGGGGGTTCTCAACGCGATGGACCAAGCGATTCGATTACAATGGTGGACGATCGACGGTCCAGCATCGCGGCGGCGGTTTCTTGCGGCCGGTGGCGATTGGGATCGGCAGCAACTGGTGGTGGTGGACGGTTGGGAGCGTCTGAGGAGTTGGGAGCGATGGCGGGTCTTGCGGCGAACTGCAGTCCGAGACTGCATGCTGCTTGCCTCCTCGCATCAACCGATTCGCGGCCTTCCCATCCTTTGGGATACCCACCAGAATCTGCAGCACGCCGATCAGCTGGTCCGCTGGTTGCTGCGGGACGATCCCGAATTAGCCGATCGATGGATCGCATCGCCTCGTTACGCCGAGCTGAAGAGGCGATGGGGAGGCAATGTGCGCGAGATGTTTTTCACGCTTTACGACTGGTTTGAATTGCAACATGGCCACCCGTCTTCCCGTTCTGATCGCGCAGCACACCCGCACCTCCGGCCAGGAGTCGAAGATTGAGGAGCGGTTGATTGAGCCGCTGTTGATGGCCAAGGGGATCGATCTGTCGATGGTGCAGGCGCTGGAGAGCATCGAGCCGGGTGGGACCGATCAACTTTGCTTGCAGGGGATCCTAGGAAGCTGCGCACTGGTATCTTGGCTGGCTCCCCAGGAAGTGGCTCGGCATCTAGATCGACTAGCCATCCCTGGAGAGCTTTTCAGTCGATTGCCGGATCATCCACCCGCCTCCCTGGATCGCGCCGGGCAAACGCCGATGCTCAATCTGCGCCGGATCCACCTGTTTTCGTTGCTCGACTGGTCGCCCGAACCGTTGGTGGAGGCGTTGCGATCGTTGTGCACCTCCTGGAACACCGCCGTCGTCTCGCTGCCGATCCGTCCGCCCGCCGGAAACATTCTAAAGGAAGTTAGAATGTCGACTCCCGGCGCCATCGAACCCACGCCGCTGCCGCAGGTTGCTTCCGCCCCATTGCCGCTGTCGGAGGCGCGGGGTTCGGACGACTTGACTGATGAAGACGAGGCGGCTCTCGATCGGCTGTTGGACCAACTGGATGACTCGGGCATCTAACTTGGTTCGCTCGTCCGTTTTATTGCGAAAGAAAGCGACAGCAATGATGGAACGTCGTTTCCGCGGTGTGATTCCGCCGATGATCTCTCCCTTGAAGGATCGCGATAGGCTCGACGAGGAGGGCCTGGATCGGTTGATCGAGCATCTCATCGAGGGGGGAGTGCATGGCATTTTTCTGCTGGGGACGACCGGTGAGGCGCCCAGTCTCAGCTATCGGCTTCGGCGCGACCTGATCGACCAGTCCGCTCGAAGGATCGCCGCGCGCATCCCCTTTTTGGTCGGGATCACCGACACGTCGATCGTGGAGTCGTTGCACATGGCGCGGCATGCGGCGGACCGAGGGGCGGCGGCGGTGGTCCTGTCGACGCCCTACTATTTTCCGTGCGGGCAGACCGAACTGATCGACTATGTGGAGCGACTGGTGGCCGAACTGCCTTTGCCGCTGATGCTCTACAACATGCCCTCGCTGACCAAGGTCTGGTTCGAACCAGAGAGTCTCGAGCGATTGGGGCAATCGCCCAAGATCGTGGGGCTGAAGGATTCCAGCGGTGATCTCGACTACTTTCAGAAAGCGATCGCCGTGCGCGATGCGGTACGCCCCGACTGGTCGGTTTTGATGGGGCCGGAAGCGATGACGCTACAGTCGATGGAGCTTGGAGGAGATGGCGGCGTGGCAGGGGGCGCGAACCTCGTTCCTCGCCTGTTCGAAACGCTGTACCGGCTGTTTCAAAGTGGACAGAAGGAGCCGTTGCCTGCGGTGCAGGGAGCGATTCAAGATCTCCAAGAGATCTACGCCATCGGTAAGTACGCCTCTCGCTTCATCAAGGGGACCAAGTGCGCTGCCAGCCTGATGGGGATCTGTGATGACTTCCTCGCCGAACCATTCCACCGGTTTCGGCCCCCCGAGCGGCAGAGGGTGGCGGCGATCCTCCAGCGATTGGCCGACATGCACCCCCAATGGTTCGATCGCAAGGTGATGGGAGACTAAGCCTTTTGCCAGCAATGGGATCGATGTTGGTGGAACTCCGATCGTCTGCTAAACTCCCCGCAGACCAGATAGAAATCCACTCGGGAAAGGACTCCCAACATGTCGCATCATATGAGATGGTCGGGCGCAAGATGGTTGTGTCTGTCGACGCTGACAGCGTCGCTGCTGTTGCTCGGTGGCATCCAGCCGGTGGAGGCACAGACGCCCCTGGCCCCTATTCTTCAGGGCCCGACGGCCAGCGAACAGGGGGTGGTGGTGGAAGCGGCGCTGGTGGTTCAGGAGTTGGCCAGCGGCACGTCGACGCGCATTCCGGAAAATCTCCTGCGCGAAGCGGAAGGGGTGGCGATCATCCCGCACTACATCCGTGGCGCCTTCGTGGTGGGAGTGGCGGGCGGACGAGGCGTATTGCTGACGCGGGATGAGCAACGCAATTGGCGTGCTCCAGAATTTGTTCGGATGGGTGGTGGCAGCGTCGGGTGGCAGGCGGGAGTTCAGGCGATCGATCTGGTGCTGGTCTTCAAGACCGCCAAGGCGCTCGATCGGATTCGCGCTGGGAAACTGACGCTGGGTGCCGATGCGTCAGCGGCCGCCGGTCCTCTGGGACGCTACACCAGCGCTGCGACCGATACCTCCCTTCAAGCCGAAGTCTATACCTACTCGCGATCCAAAGGGCTGTTTGCCGGTGTGTCGCTGAGCGGTGCCAGCATCCAGCCAGATGTCGCGGCAACGCAGCGCTACTATCAAACCGGACAAGGTGGACCGGGGACCATCCCCACCTCGACGCAGACTCTGATCAAGGCGATCGAGGCTGCCAGCGTTTCGGCGATACCGGGTGACCGCATGGTGGCAGCTCCCGCCGGTCCGGTCGGTTCCCCCGATCCCTCGCTGTTGGAACTGCAGTCATCCGTACAGTCGCTGCAGCTGAAAGTCGACGCGGCATGGCAGAATTACTTGGCGATCCCGGCGGAATGGACTTCGCCCGATCAGATTCCAGAAGATGCATTGCATGAGGTGCTGGCCAAGTACGAACGGGTGCAGACGCATCCGGAGTTCGCGCCCCTGGCTCAACAGCCCGAGTTCCGAGTGGCTCTCCAGATCCTTCGGAAAGTGTCGGCCGAAAAGACGCTTCCGGCCAGAGGGACTGCGCTTCCGCTGCCTCCCCCAACCACAGCCCCTGGCGCGATACCTCCCGTCGGTACGTTTCGCTGAATTGGTTCCTTCTGCCATCGCGCTGTCACCATCGCGCTGGCCAGTGGACCGATTCGGATCTGGCATTCAGCAGATAGCGATCGATCGATTCCACGATCTGCGGATGGTCGGCTGCGACATCGTTCGCTTCGGATGGATCGTTGGCAAGATCGTAAAGGACGATCGGTTTGTTGGAGCCGCCGCTACGGATCCCCTTCCATCGCCCCTGGTAGAGTGCCGCTTGACGAAATCCCTGCTCATGGAACTCCCAATAGAGGAACTCATGCTGCTCGGTCGCCCCGTTGCCTCGCAGCACGCCCGCTAGGCTGATGGAGTCGGGGGGAGGCGGCGACTTCCGCTCCGCCAACTCCAAAGCAGTTGCAAACAGATCCCCCTGGTAGGCGACATGGTCGGAAATGGAATTGGCAGGTACGCTACCCGGCCACCATGCGATCATCGGCACGCGGATGCCCCCATCGGTAAGGCTTCGTTTGAAGCCCCGGAGTGAGCCAGATGGCTGAAACCTTTTGGGATCGTGCCCGCTTTCCTGATGCGGGCCGTTGTCGCTGGTGAAAATCACCAGGGTGTGTCGATCGAGTTGCTCTTTGCGCAGGTGATCCAACAGCTTGCCGACCAGTTGGTCCAAATGACCGATCATCGCAGCGTGACCTCGATCCTGTGCTGGCCAGGGAGCATCCTGGTAGGGGCCCAAGCTGGGGACTTCTGTTCCATCCCCGAGTTTGGTTCTGCGTTCGTTGTTGGCATGTGGGCTGACCAGCGAGAGCATCAGGAAGAAGGGCTGCGCGTTGCGATCATCGATCCATCGGATCGACTCCTCAAGAAAGAGGTCGTCGGCATACTGCTGCGGCTGTGTGGCGTAGCCCGCGCCGTCCCCTCCCAGCTCCACCAGATCGTTTGAGAGCGATTCCCTTTGATCGTTTCGCCACAAAAAACTGGGGTAGTGATTGTGAGCGTGGCGTTGATTGAGGAACCCATAGAAAAAGTCAAAGCCCTGGCGATTGGGCAATCCCGACTGGGCAGGCCCGATATCGCCCAGTCCCCATTTTCCGACGAGCGCGGTGCGGTATCCCGCCTTTTGCATCGCCTCGGCGATCGTGAGCGTCTCATCGGGCAGGGCCTGCGCTTGCGCGTTGTCTTTCCCCGCATTGCCTCGGACCGGTGTATGGCCATGGTGCAGGCCCGTCATCAGGACGCTTCTGGAGGGGGCACACACCGTGGCACCGGAGTAAAAACGAGTCCATCGCATTCCCTCGGAGGCCATCTGATCCAGTCGCGGCGTTGCGATGGTCTTCTGTCCATAAGACCCCAATTCCCCATACCCAAGATCATCGGCGACAATCCAGATCAGATTGGGGCGCGGAGGTGCGGGAGTGGATTCTGCCTGTTGGGCGAGTTGGCCGGCGAGTCGTTCTGGGCTTCCGGCAAGCAGCATCACTAGGAGGAAGAGCCCGACTAGGTGGTGATCGTTGGCGCGACGCATGGGGGATCTCCCAGGGGGGGTGAGACTTGCGGCCGACTTCGTCCTGCCTTGCTGCCTCTCTTCAGATGCGGGGCTGGGAGGGGGCCTACGAGGCGCTATTCGCAGCGGATGAAGCGCAGGGATGTTGCGGTTAGGGGTTGTGAGCCAATCAACGCGAGGTCGCCTGCAGGTCTTCTTCCAGAGACCGCTTGGGGGGGATTCGATGTTTTTGGAGGTGGTCGTGGTAGCGCTCGACGGCATCGATGGGATCGATCTGACCGTCGGCCAGAAGTCGCAGTTGTTCGATGAAAGCCAACTGATCTTCGGCGTGGTTGATTTTGCGACCAAAGAGCGCCGCCCTGGCTCCATGGCGACGAGCGTCATGCAGCATCTGAAAGGCATCTCGCGTGGTGCCTGAGGATCCTCCGAGGATTCCGATGACCAGCGAGGGATCGTAGGCGGCCAGTTCCTCCATGGCGGCCGGTCCGAAGTAGGGGATTTTTAGAAAGACCGGTCGTCCAGCGCGCGTGACGCCTGCCAGAGTTCGGACGATGGAGTCGTTCACGTAGCGGCCGACATCGGCCAACTGTCGACCTTCCAGTGCATTGGGGGCAAAGACTTCCAAGAAGTGGCGAAAGCCCTTCGCCTCGGCTTCCTCGCGGAAGCGTCGGTACTCGATCAGCGCCTCGCGGTCTCTGGCGGCATCGTTGTTGAAGGTGATCGAATAGAGTCCCAGATTGGTTGCAGGCGACGCCTCGCAGGGGTGCAGCAGAATGCGTCCATACTGGATGTGATCGATCGAGCTGGTGCGAAAGGCAAGCGAGGGTTGCTGAGTGTAGCTGCCGCTGTTGCCGCACCAGATATCGGTGGTGTCGTTGGCGCGAGCGGCCGGGGTGACGGCGCTTCCCTCAAAAAGCTGCTCATCGATCGCCAGCTTCTCGTTGACACTGGGGCTCATCAGCATCAAATCGACCAAGCCCTGACGGACGATCTGCCGGATGTTTTCTAGAAACTCCGGCATCGATCGCCATGCCGATTGGCCGGGCTGAGCGGGCCAACGGGGGCCTGGGGCAGCGATGCCAAGGCCCATGTCCGGGTCTTTGGCGTCGGCTAAGATGAAGGATCGATTCGATGGATCGCTGGCGATCGCCTGCAGTTTTTGGTCGAGCGATTTAAGGGGCGAGTGGGTGGATCGCGTCACGTTGGCAACTCACTAGGGAACAAGCGAAACCGATGGCATGGCTCTGGGAACAACCAAACTGGAAACAGCCAAAGACGTGGGACTGTATCGTCAGTGGTTCCTGCACGATCGACGTGTTGGTTCGACCGGTCGAACTGGAGAGGGCGATCGGGCGGGAGCAACTGGTGCGCGTGGAGCCGCTACAGCTGACGACCGGTGGTATTGTAGCGAATGCAGGTATCGCCATGGCCAGACTGGGGCTTCGCGTAGCGGCCTGGACTGCAGTGGGAGAGGATGTCTGGGGTGAGATGATCCTGGCGCGGCTGGGGAAGGAAGGGATCGATACCCGCCACCTAGCGATTCGCAGCGGCGTTCCCTCCAGTGCCACCGTCGCCCTGATCGCCCCCGATGGCCAGCGTTCTTTTCTCCATTGCCAAGGCGCCCCCAAGCAGATCGCGATCGATTTTTATCGCGAGCGTCTGGAGCTGGCTGGGCAGGCCCATCTGTTTCTTCTGGGATACTACTCCCTGATCCCCAAGTTGGAAGACGATCTGGTGGAGCTATTGGAGGGACTCCGCATGCGCGGCTGTGCGACGGCGCTCGATGCAGCCGGTAGCGGTGGATCGATGGAGCCGCTGGCTCAGCTGCTGCCACACCTCGACTTCTACATTCCCAGCCTGAGCGAAGCGAGGCATCAGACGGGGCTGGAAGATCCTCGAGAAATCATCTCGCTCTATCGCAGCCTGGGGGCGCCAGGACTGCTGGGGATCAAGCTGGGTGAACGAGGATCGATCCTCAGTCCAGCATCGGGCCAATGGCTGGAGGTCTCCCCAGCGCGGCCTCCAGGACCCGTGGTCGATACGACCGGTGCGGGAGATTCGTTTTACGCGGGGTTGATCGCCGGATTGCGTCGTGGCGAAACTCTGCCTCAGGCCGCCCGAATTGCTTCGGCGACCGGTGCCTGCTGTGTGACCGCGCTAGGGGCTTCCACCGCCATCCCCGATTACGCCACCGTCCAGCGGATTGCAGCCCAGATCGCATGAAGTATCCTGCGAACCAAGGAGACAACCAGGAATGACCAACGATCGATTGGAGCATCGTCAAGGGAAAGGAGCGAAAGCGGCAATGGGTTCCCTCTGGAAATGGCTGGGTATCCTAAGCCTGCTGGTTGCCTTGGCCGTCGCGATGGTCCCGCGTTGGATTAGCGGAAACTGGCTGATCCAGCCACTCTTGGATCGTCTGGCCAAGGGGGAGTACCAGCTGACTAGCGACCGTGTGGAGCTATCGTGGCTGGGGCCGATGTCGCTTCATGGAGTCACCATTGCACCGCTGGGCCAGCCTCGCGTCCTTCATGTCGATCAGGTGCGCACCCAGCGCGGTTTGATTGGGTTTCTGCTAGGAGGCAGAAAGCTGGGGGAAATCACCATCGTCCGGCCAGCCGTCGAGGTGGAATTCCTTCGGGGCGGGACGAACCTTCAGGAACTATTGGCAGCAATCTCCGGCGATCCCAGGATCGATGGCCAACAAGAATCGGGTGCCAGGAAGACGCCTCGAGTCGATGTGGCGATTTCCATCGAAAAGATGCAGGCGCAAATTTCGCGTGCCGAGCAAAAGGAGCCGCTTCTGATCGTGCCTCCTTTCGACCTGCGAGGAACCTGGAAGTCGGCTGAAGGACCACCGGTATTGACGCTCGAACCAGCAAAGATTCTCGATCATGTAGAGATCACTCCCGAGCTGCTTCAGCTGGGACTGGATCGCGTCGTGCCATGGCTGGCGCGGTCGACCTGGATCGCTGGAGATTGCTCCTTCTCAATCGATCAAATCACCATCCCGCTGGATCATCCCGAAAAGTCGCAGGGGACTGCGTCGTTGCAACTGCACCAGGTGACCAGCGGTCCCAGCGATCCACTGGTGCTTCAGGCAATCGAATTGGCTGGCCGTCAGTTTCAGAAGGAGATCCCAAGGCAGCTGACTTTTGTCGAAGACTCGGATATCGCGATTCGATTTGCCGATGGGAAGGTGGAGCACGAAGGGCTGCGGGTAGGTCTTCCCGATCTGGAAAAGCGGTTTCAGTGGTCTTCCAAAGGACAGGTGGGAATCGTCGACCGGGAGCTATCGATGCAAGTGGGGATGCCTGTTCCTGTCGAATGGCTGGCAAGGCGTGATTCGGTGAAGCAGCTGGGTTTTCCCGAATTGGTTCTGGAGGTGCGGGGCACGCTGGATCAACCTGAAATCGATCCAGCCTCACTGCGCAAGCAGGCAGGCCAGTTGCTGGGCAAGATCAGCTCTCAGGTCCAGTCCGAGGCGCCTGTTACCGCCGAGGTGATGCAGGTTCTGGAGGGAGTCGCTGCAGGGGACGCCGATCAGGCGATCGCTGCAACGATCGAGTGGGTCCGTCAGGCGCGGGCGCGGCGCGAGGCTGCCCGACGCGATGCGGAAAAGAGTTCCGCTGATCCTGGCCAACTCCAGGAAGAGACGACGCCTCCCACTCCCGTCGGCGGCATTCTAGAACGCTTGCGGCAGCGCCGACGTCGCATTCCCTGAGCCGCACACACCCCCTGCCCTGCACCGAACGATCCTCCGCCAACCGACGGAAAACGGGAACTCCGTCCAGCTCCTTACAACCCTCACCACCCGATTCTTCGGAAGCCAGCCGCCTGCACCCAGGGACAATCGAGAAAATGCCTCTGATCGAATGACGCCGACGATTCCGATCGGAACTTCCGAAGAAACCTTCAGGGATGGAGTGGTTTCGTGAATCGGATTCCCCGAATGCCCCAGGGCGGAAGGGAAGTGCCACGGAGGGGCTGCCATGCGATTTTCTATGCTTTTGGCTGGATGTTGTCTGACGTGGGTGGCTTCTATCGCCAACGCCCAATGGGACTTTGCTGGGCCTGTCCAGCCTATCGCTTGGGATTCCATCGCTCTGTCGCATCAAGACTCCAGCGAAACCTGGGTCCTCGGAGAAGGGCTGGAGGAGCCAGCAGAGATGGCGGGACCATCCGTCCGAGAGCAATCGCGCTGGCTGGAGGCTCAGGGAATCGAACCGTCCGTCGCGGAGCCTTCGCTAGAGGAGGCCGCTCTGGGTGGTTTGTCGGGTGCTGGAGGGATGGCCGATGGGATCGCAAGCTCAATTGAAAATGCTGCAGGCGGGAAGGGAGAGGGCGACCTAGCGGCGAAGCTAGTCGATCCAACTGCCTCCGTCACCACCTTGAACTTTCAAGACCGATTCACCTCGGAATTCTGGGGACTGAAGGAAAAGCAGAATACTTTCACCTTCCAGCCAGTGATTCCCTTCCAAGCCTTCGGCATGAATCACATCCTCCGATTGACGACCCCTTGGCGAGTCGATGGTCCTCAAGGACAAGGGATCGATCCAGTCTCCCTCTTCGACCTGATCGTCTTTCCAAGGCCATGGGGACGATTCGGGATCGGACCGGTCATGAATTTTTTACCGGGCAATACCGGGCGAGATCCTTTTCAGATTGGCCCAGCGGTCGGTGCGGTGGCGCAGAAAGGGAAGTGGACCTTCGGTTTATTCAATCAGAATCTCTTCAGCAGTGACACCGAGGTCTCTTCCCTGCAGCCGGTGCTTGCCTACGTCATCAATCCGAAATGGTCGCTGGCTCTTGGTGATCTTCAGGAGACCTACGATTGGCGTCAGGATCGATGGGTCTCGTTGCCAGTTGGATTTCAAGTCGCCAGGCTGATGCAAATCGGGAAGACGATGGTCCGGGTTGGCTATGCGCCTCAGTACAACTTCATCGACGACGCGGGCAGTCCAAGATGGACTCACTACTTCCTGGCTCAATTGATCCTTCGCTGATTCAAAGTCAGTACAGAGAATCATCGATGGTCCAGCCCTAATCGATCAACCTCGTGATCGATTAGGATAGAGCAGTTGGGATTGTCTCTGAACGTCTCACCTGTTGGCGTTGAAGAAGACTGCATCGTCTGCTGTCGCCCGGACAATCTGTGCGACAGTCGAGGATCGTACTTCCAATCAGATCGATCATCCGACCTGTCTTTTTTTCGCGGTGAAGGAAGAGAGTCCCAGGGATCTGTTCGATCGTTCCACTGGGGGGGCTTCCACCTCGCTGGTAACTTTCTCCACTTCCAGATCCATCGGAAGTGTGGAAGGCACATCGTGCCACTCCAGTTCTCCCCGAACCACCTTCAGGTCACGCGGGGCTTCGATCCCGATCGATACCCGATTACCGGCGATCTTGGAAATGACCACCGTGATCTGGTCACCAATCTGAATCCGCTCCCCTTCCTTGCGACTGAGCACCAACATCCTGCACCTCCTTGATGGTATCCCAACTTTGTCCTAAAGCCTGTTCCCGACATCCTCAGAAAGACTTGCTGTCCTCCGCTACTCGCCAGCTCCCTCCAGCCCGCCAAACTCATCCCTTCGCTTCGTCACCAGTTGCAAAATCGATACCAAATGGCACAAAGTCATGATTTCCTTACCTTTGGACTGAAGTTTCGAGCAAAAGTTCACTCCAACCAAAAAAACAATCGCGAAAGTCCCCTGCTAGCATTTCCGAACTTTACAAAAACCGGAAAAACTTTCCTCGGCGATTACCTTTTCTGGCAGTCGCTCGATCCTGTTTCCCCTCGTCGACTCAGAGGATTGGAGCGAGGAGATGTGACAAGGTTGGTCACAGCATCGCGAGGCGCGAAAGAATTTTTCAGGAGTTTTCCTGGAGGGTGTCGAGCACCGCTTGCATGTCTGCTGGCAGAGGGGCGACCCAAGTCATCGGGGTGCCGGTGACTGGATGGCGCAGAGTGAGTCGATGGGCGTGGAGAGCGTGCCGTTCCAGCAGGACCTGTTCATCGCCAGGCTTGGGCGGCTCACGACGGGCGGCTCGACGCAGCAATTGCCCGCGGGTGATGCGAGCGTGGCCGGCGTAGAGTCGATCGCAGAGGATGGGAGCGCCGATCGACGCCAGGTGGACTCGAATCTGATGGGTCCGGCCGGTCTTCGGAAAGAGATGAAAAAAGCAGTATCCCGGAAACCGCTTGACGACCTCAAAGAGGGTTTCAGCTGGACGGCTACTGGGATGGTCGGCACGGATGGCCATCTTGTCGCGTTGGTAAGGATGGTGGCCAATCGGTTGTCGGATCCAATCGCGGTCGCGGTCGATCGACCCTACCGCAATCGCCCAGTATTCCTTCTCCACTTCGCGAGCTTCGAACTGTGCGGCGAGTTTGAGATGGACGGCATTGGTCTTGGCGATGCAGATCACGCCACTGGTTTCGCGATCCAGGCGGTGGACGATACCCGGTCGGGTTGGGCCACCGACATCACTGAGCGATTGGAAGTGGTGAGCCAGTGCGCTGGTGAGCGTACCGGACCAGTGGCCTTTGGCGGGATGGACCACCATGCCGGCGGCTTTGTTGATCACCACCATCGCATCGTCTTCGTAGAGGATGTCGATCGGGATCGCTTCCGGAATCGGACCGTCATCGGGAGGTGGTGGAAGATCGATCTTCACCGTCTGCCCGGCCTGCACCTTGAAACTTGGCTTGACCGGCTTTCCATCTAGCCAGACGCTTCCTTCATGCAGAACCTTCCGCAGGAAGACACGGCTGTAGCCGTCGCACTGAAGGGCGAGGAACAGATCGATCCGTTGCCCCGCTTGTTCGGGCTCCACCACCCACTGACGTATCTGCCTGGTGCCAGGGATCTGTGGATCTTGCGATTGGGCTTCGGGTTCGTCCAAAATCATCCGTTCGATTTGTCAGAGGACGGGTCTGCCGCACCGCTGGGAGTTGCTTCCGGGGAAGTCTCCTGAGTCGGAGTGCCGGGCGACGGGGTCACTTCGGTAGCCGGCGCTGCTTCAGTGGATCCCTGAGCGGGTGGAGAGGCACTGCCGGAGGTGGTTCCCTCCGTCGCGGTTGCCGGGGAATTCTGGAGCGGTGGCAACTGAAAATCGGGGAGTCCCGGCAGGCTCTTCAGATCCCCCGGCACGTTGACCGGCGCTGCTGGGGCCGGTCGGAAATCTCGATACCACGCATAGAAATCTTTGCTGCCGGGGCTTTGCAGCCAATCCATGCGCCGCTGCACCTCGGCCATCATCGCGGCGGGGACCTGCGTCATCGCCAGAACATTCTTGTATTCGGCGATCGCCTTATCGACTTCGCCACTCCCTTCGAACGCCTGAGCCATTCCCAGGGTCGCACGGGCGCGCAGCATCGGATCGTTCGACTTCTCAAGAATGCCGGAATAGTTCGATCGGGCGCGGCGGAACAAGGTGTCTGCCTGCTCGCGGTCGACGTACACCGAGTCCATCCCGCGAGCGACTTGGCTGTCGGCTTCGGATTGCCGAGCCCAAAGGGCGGCGATCGAGTCGGGGTGATCTTCGTAGACGGCGATCAGTTGGTCGGGATCTCCCGACGCAAAATAGAAGTCCGACCAAGCCTGCGCGCTCTTTTTTTGAACCTGAGTCGACCACCAGCCCCATCCGAGGGCCGCCAAGGCCAGGGCGCCCAGGCCGATCCCCAGCCATCCCAGAGCCGGACGGGTCCGTTCCAATGCTGACGTTGCGCGCCTGGCCAGTTCATTGGCCTCCAGCTCCCGTATCCGATCACTCGTAGTCATCTTCTGTCGATCCCACCAGGAGGTTCTCGCACCCAACGCACCCCAACGGCGCAACGAGGTGACAAAAATATAGGAGATTGCCAGGAAAACGCCATACCAACCTGCGCCAGCTCCTGCGCCGCCATGCCAGCCCGATCCGCGGAAAAACCGACCTGCGGCTCTCCCGGTCGACCCGTTTGGCACGGAATCCCCAATCCGCTGGTCGCGTCGCCGACAAAATCCCCCCATTCGTTACAGGCCTTTTCTATGACAGGAAACCGGCAGCATCCTGCGCATTTTGTATCAAGGGGGTTCGGTATTCGGGTTCGGTTGAGTACCATGAACAGGTCGGATGGGGGTTTTGGGCGGAATGATACGCCCCGTTGGGGGCGTTTCCCCCGGATTGGTTGCATTTGACCGAAAACGGTCAGGAACGCGAAAGAATTGAATCGTGACTGGGCTGGGGGGTGGCGAAGGTCGGCGGGATCGGCTTCTGGAGAAGATCCGGGTGTCTGGTTTCGTGTCGATACCCGAGCTGCGGGAGAGCCTGGGGGTCAGCGAGTCGACGATCCGTCGCGACCTGGATGCTCTGGAGGAGTCCGGGGCGGTTCGGCGGACGCATGGAGGGGTTTTCTTCACCGGCCCCAGTGCATCGCTGCGGTTGTTCGAACATCGCCGCACTTCGCGGTGGGACTGGAAGCGTGCGGTGGCGGCAGCGGCCAGTCGGTTGATCGAGGATCACGACACGGTGCTTTTGGATGGCGGCAGCACCACGTACGAGCTAGCGCGGCAACTGGTGGGGCGTCCGCTTCAGGTGGTCACCAATTCCCTTCCCGTCGCACAACTTTTTGCCTCCAGCGATTCGATCGATCTGGTGTTTCTGGGTGGCTACGTCCATCCACGCACTGGAGTCACCTTGGGCCCCTATACCCAGCAGATGCTGGAGGGGGTCAACGTTCAGACGGCGGTCATCAGTATCGCGGGAGCCAACCAGCGCGGTTACTACAACAGCAACCTGCTGTTGGTGGAGGCCGAACGAGCGATGATGCAGTGCGCCGATCGGACGATGGTCGTCACCGACAGCAGCAAGTTCGGTCGCTCCAGCCTAGCCAGGCTGTGTCCCCTGGAAGCCATTCATACCGTCGTGGTCGACAGTCAACTGGACCTTCCGTGGCAGCAGCGTCTACAGGATCTCGGCACGCAACTGTTCCTTGCCGAACTGGAGGAGCCAGAGCGTTCGGAGGAGCCGATTCGCGATTCTGCCGACGATCCTACGATGGTCAAAACCGATTCAACCATCACGCGGCGCGGTGGACCGACGGCAGGTCCCCCCGCGCCTTGCGAATCATCCCCCTGACCGATCACCAGGCGATCTCCACCCGGTGGAGCGACGCCAGCAGGCCAACTGGATGAGCATCCAGGATAGATGAGGAGTTACCCTATGTCGTCGATATCTTCGATCGATCGCGATCGAGTGGAGCAATTGGTGCGTCAGGCTGTCGAGCGGTTGGCGATGCATTCGGCGGCATCGCCCCAGGTCGCTCCCGCGCAGGCACCTAGTCCCGCTTCGTCTGGGGCGCCCAAGCTGCTGGTCAGCATTTCGGCAAGGCATGTGCACCTGACGGATGAGCATGTCGAGAAGCTCTTTGGGCCAGGTCGCAAATTGACTCCCGGAAAGCCGCTCTATCAAGACGGATTCTACGCGGCTGAGGAGACGGTGATGATCGTCGGTCCGCGTCGTCGAATGCTTCCCAATGTCCGCGTTCTGGGCCCGACCAGGAAGGCCAGTCAGGTGGAGCTCGCCTACACCGACTCGATCTCCCTAGGAATCGATGCCCCGGTGCGCCATAGCGGCGACATCGCAGGAACACCTGGCTGCGTGCTGGTGGGGCCTGCGGGGGCGGTGGAGCTGACCGAGGGGGTCATTCGGGCGGCGCGGCATGTCCATATGTCGCATCAAGAAGCGCAGTGGTATGGAGTTCAGAACGGGGACTTCATGGAGCTGCTGGTGGAGTCGCCGCAATGCTCCGTGACGTTTCAGGACCTGTTGGTACGCGCCGATGCGGCAGCGAAGCTGGAGGTCCATATCGACACCGACGAGGGTAACGCCTGTGGGCTCGATCAGGCGACGAAGGTGGAGTTGACGCCACAGGGCAAGGCGTGTGGCTGTCATTCCAAATAGTTCACTGACCCCGGGTAGCTTTCGGCTCACCCAAACCGCCTCGAAGGGGTCCGAGGCGAAGATGGAAATGTGGATTCTCTTTTTTTCACAGGAGCGACAAGAAGATGGCGATATCGAAGGGCCAGGAAGCGTTGGGCATGATCGAGACGAAGGGCTTTATCGCCCTGGTCGAGGCAACCGATGCGATGATGAAGGCTGCCAACGTGCAGTTTCTGGGGTGGGATAAGGTTGGTAGCGGGTTGGTTTCGGCGTTTGTCACAGGCGACGTCGCGGCCGTCAAGGCAGCAACCGACGCAGGGGCGGCTGCCGCAGGCCGCATCGGCGAAGTGGTGAGCGTCCAGGTGATCGCGCGTCCGCATGAAGACCTCGCCAAGGTCCTCAAGGTGGGCGGCAACTCTGGCTCCGTCAAGTAAACCTCCCATCTCCAGCTGGCAGGGCCAGGTCGTCCCAGCCCGCTGATCCGCAAGGTAGCTCCTGCCGACCGCAGGCTTCTGCCCCGCGCGAATCCCTCGACTCGACCGATTCCGATCCCGAGACAAACCGTTTTTTTAAGACAGGATTTACCGAACGATGCAACACGCAATTGGACTGGTGGAAACCAAGGGGCTGCTGGCTTTGATTGAAGCGACCGACGCGATGGCCAAAGCGGCCAATGTCGAGATCGTCAAGCGAGTCGATATCGGTGGCGCGTATGTGACGACGATCGTCAGCGGAGACGTGGGAAGCGTGCGAGCTGCTGTGGAGGCAGGGGCTGCGGCTGCTTCGCAGGTGGGGGAACTGGTCTCCAGTCACATCCTTCCCCGCCCCGCAGAAGGTCTGGCTCAGGCTTTTTTCAAGTAGGCGTGCTGAGCCGGTCGTTGGAACGGCCGGCCGATTCCCCTCGATTTTTCCTCAACAGTAACGACGGAGATGCGGCCACCATGAAGGTGCTCGTTGCAAATCTCGGATCGACCAGCTTCAAGTATCGACTCTACGATATGCCCTCCGAAACCCAGCTTGCGCGGGGTGGGGTGGAGCGGATCGGGGCGCCGATGAGCCGGTGTTTTGTCGAGATCGGATCGAAGCGAAGTGAGATGGAACTTCCGATCCCGCATCACGGCGAGGCGGTACGGGCCTGCGTGGGCCAGCTGACCGATCCGGTGTCGGGCTGTCTGAAGGATGCTAGTGAGCTTTCGGCGATCGGTTTCAAGGCGGTCCATGGAGGGCGCTTGCAAGGCGTCTTCCGCATCGACGACGAAGTGTTGGCGGCGATGGAGGAAGTCAACTCGGTCGCCCCGGCTCACAACCCGCCCTACCTAGCCGCGATGCGTCAACTGGCTCAGACAGTCCCCGAGATTCCTCTGGTCGCTGCGCTGGAGACCGATTTCCACCAGACGATTCCCGATGCCAATCGGCACTACGCCATCCCGCACCAGTGGCGGGACGCTTTGCCGATTCGCAAATGGGGATTCCACGGCGCATCCCATCGCTACATCGGATGGCGCATGGAAACAATCCTCGGCAAGAAAGATGCCAAAGTCGTCTCCTGCCATCTAGGAGGATCCAGCTCCCTGTGCGCCCTGCGGGATGGGAAGAGTCAAGCGACGACGATGGGGATGAGTCCTCAAAGCGGTCTTCCGCAGAACAATCGCGTTGGAGACTTCGACCCTTTCGCGCTGCCGCTGCTGGTGCGCCACACCGGTCTGCCCCTGGAAAAGGTGCTCGACCAACTGGCCAATCAGGGTGGCCTGCTGGGGCTCAGCCGCGGGCTGAGCGGCGATATTCGGGATCTGGAACAGGCGGCCGCTGAAGGGAACCAGGATGCCCGGTTGGCTCTGGAGGTCTACGTTTCAGAAATCCGTCGTCACCTGGGTGGGATGGTGTTTCTGCTGGGTGGGGCCGATGCGATCGTCTTCACGGGAGGGATTGGTGAGAACGGAGCCGGCATCCGGGAGGCGGTCTGTCGCGACCTGGAATCGATCGGGATCCGCCTGGACGCTGCCGCCAACCACAGCTCCTCCTCCGGACGCGATGCAGAACGCCGCATCGATGATGGAAAAGGTTCGATCCAGCTTTGGATCGTGCCTACCAACGAAGAACGTATCGTCGCGCGGCAGACTGTCGAAGCCCTCACCTGAGTCAAGGAGCCCTCTGGCATGTTTGTCGCCAAAGTCACTGGAAGCCTCGTCGCCACGCAGAAGGTCGAGACGATGAAGGGGCACAAACTGTTGATTGTCGAGCCTTACCGGGTTGATCCCAAGGACGCTCGGTCGCTGACCCCCACCGGACGAAGCTTCATCGCCGTCGATACGCTTGGATCTGGTGTGGGCGACATGGTTCTGATCACCCAGGGAAGCAGTGCACGGTTTACTCCGGAAACCAGCAAGCTTCCGATCGATTGCGTCGTGATCGGGATCGTCGATACGGTCCATGTGGAGCGGGCGGAAGTCTACTCCCGTACGTCGCCCTCGGAAAGAAAATCCTGAAGTCCTTTTTCTCCCATCCAGCCCATGGTGGTTGCATTATGAATATCTCAGAAGATGTCATTCGATCGGTGGTCGCTCAGGTCCTTCAGGAAGTCCGGTCCCAACCCACGCGATCGCCGGTCGGGTCGGCTCCCCCTAGCCTGCATCAATTTCAGGGGCGCCACGGAGTTTTCTCTAGCGTCGATGAAGCGGTCAGTGCAGCGCGGATCGCCTTTGAACAGTTGCGAGATCGATCGATCGAGGATCGCAAGCGGGTCATCCAAATCATCCGCCACATCGCGCAGCGCGACGCGGTGGAACTGGGCACCATGGAGATGAACGAGACGAAGATTGGGCGGCTGGAGCACAAGATCGAAAAGTTGAAAGTCCTTGCAGAACGCACTCCGGGGGTCGAGTTCCTGAGGACCGAATGCTTCAGTGGCGATCATGGTCTGGCGGTCATCGAGCACGCGCCATTTGGCGTCATAGGAGCGATCACTCCGGTCACCCACTCGCTACCGACGATTACTGGCAATGCGGTGAGCATGATTGCTGGAGGCAACAGCGTGGTGGTCAATCCCCATCCCAGCGGACGACTGGTGGCTGCCGAGGGGGTGCGCCGCTACAACCAGACGATCCTGAAGGAAATCGGAATCGATAATTTGCTCTGCGTCATCGAGTCGCCGACGCTGGAGACCGCCAACCAGCTGTTTGCTCATCGCAAAGTCGCGATGATCTGCGTCACAGGCGGACCCGCCGTCGCCAAGGCCGCTCTGCTCAGCGGCAAACGCGCGGTGGTGGCCGGTCCTGGCAATCCCCCAGTGGTCGTCGACGAAACAGCCGATCTGGATCGCGCGGCCCGCTGCATCATCCAAGGTGCATCGTTCGACAACAATCTTCTCTGCATCGCTGAGAAGGAGGTGTTTGTTGTGGAGTCGGTGTTCGAAGCGATGATGGCGGCGATGGAACGAGCCGGAGCGGTGCGTCTTTCCACTGCGGAAATCGAAAAGCTCTCCTCCAAGGCGCTCGCCCTGGTGGGCGAAGGGGACCACAAGCACTGGGCACCCACCAAAGAACTTCTCGGACAGGATGCCGCCAAGTTGGCTGCTGCAGCCGGCCGACAGGTCGATCCGAAAACCGAACTGCTGTTCGGGGAGACTCCAGAAAGCCATCCTTTTGTTTCGGTGGAGCAGATGATGCCGTTCGTCCCATTCGTCCGCTGCTCGGACGTCGATCACGCCATCCGCCTAGCCAAGCAGTATGAGCATGGCTTCCGGCACACCAGCATCATCCACTCCAGCAACGTCCGTAACATGACGAAAATGGCGCGCGAGATGGACACCACGCTCTTTGTGAAGAATGGCCCCTGCATGGCATCGCTGGGGCTGGGAGGCGAAGGCTATCTGTCGTTCTCCATCGCCGGACCGACAGGAGAAGGGGTGACTTCCCCGCTGACTTTCACCCGGGAGCGGCGCTGTTCGTTGATCGATGACCTCTGGGTCCTTGGAGGCAGAAACTCGTGACCGGCGAACGTCGCATTCCTTCCTTCCAAGGAGCCCTTTGATGCAGGTTGGCTTGGTTCTGGGGCATGCCCAAAGCACCGTAAAGCATCCATCCCTGGAGCGTCAGAAACTGCTGATTGTGCAACCGCTATTGGCGGACGGCCGGCGCCCGGATGGGCTGCCGGTGATCGCCGTCGACAAGTTGGGGGCGGGGCCTGGAGAGCGAGTTGTGCTCACCAGCGATGGAGCGACCATTCGAGAGCAGTATGGTGTCGAAAACTCGCCAATCCGCTGGAGCACTCTGGCGTTGGCGGATCCGATTTGAGTCGAGCCGTTGGAAGAAATACAAAGTCGAGCCACCGCAAGGCGATAGGGCTCATCCTCCTGACCACTAAACGAATCCACCAAAGACCGAATCCCATGGAACACCCGGATGCAGCATGGATCGAACAAGTCGTCCGCCAGGTGCTGCTGCGCCTGGCCGATCGACCTGCGTCGGTCGTGGAGGATGCGGCGGAAGGTGTGCGCTCCCACGCGACCCCATCGACCGATCGGTCGACTTTGGTCTGCGACCTGGGAGTGGTGTCGGTGGTTTGGTTGGAGCGGCACTGGGCGGGGCAGCAACAGATTCAGTTTGGACCCAAGAGCGTGGTGACTCCTGCCGCGCGGGATTGGCTGCGAAGCAAGCAGATCGAATCGGTTCGTGATGCCGCCTCGAGACGATCGATGGGGCTAGGTGACCCAGCGGTGCTGGTGGCTGGATCGACATCGCATTGGCGACAGATCGCCGATCGCATCTGCCCGAGGCAGGCGCGACGCCTTGCCGATCAGGCAGGGGACGACGCGATGCTGCGCGAGGTTCGTTCGGAGCTGTTGCAGGGCAAGCAGAAGATCGCGATTCTCTGGCCCACTCATCCACACGCGCTCTGCTGGCAGGCGGCTCGCGATGCCCAGTTGCGTCCCGCCGTCCTCAGCGATCCGATGTCGATCGATCGACTCCTGCAGGAAGTCCCCGCCAATCTGCTGATGATCGATGGATTTGGATGGACACCCCACCAGTCCCTGCTGGCGGTTCGCAAGGCAGCGATTCGATTGGGCACGCACGCGGACACAAGGAGCTGACAGGCGATGCAAGTTTACCGCATTACCGGAACCGTGACGCTCAGCCGCGCCCACCCGAGCTTTCAGGGAGCGCCTCTGAGAACCGCGGTCGAGCATGGGTCGCAGTTGCTAGGAAAAACTTCGGAGGCGCCCGACATGATCGTCGTTTGGGATCCCCTGGGTGCCGATGTTGGCTCCCTGGTGGCCGTCAGCGATGGCGCCGAAGCGGCTCAGCCCTTTCGTCCGGAAATCAAGCCGGTCGATGCCTACTGCGCCGCCCTGCTCGATCAATGCTCGATCGATCCACGGGTGCTGCGATCGATCGAACGCGATGGCGCCTCATGAACCAATGTCGGTGGTCCGCGCGGGAGCGGGAAACCGAAGGAACCTTTAGTGAATTCAGATTCGAACATCGTTTGATAGGAACCCAGCCAACATGATCTCGGCTCACAAAATCAAGCAGGACATCTGCGACATCGGTAGGCGGATTTATGACAAGGGATTCGCCGCCGCCAACGATGGAAACATCACGGTGCGCATCAGCGACAATGAAGTGCTCTGCACCCCCACCATGCACAGCAAAGGCTTCTTGAAGCCCGACGATATCTCCACCATCGACATGACCGGCAAGCAGATCGCTGGGCGCAAGAAGCGATCCAGCGAGGCGCTGCTGCACCTGGAAATCTATCGGCAGCGGCTGGACATCAAGAGCGTCGTGCATTGCCACCCACCCCATGCCACGGCCTTCGCGGTGGCTCGCGAACCAATCCCGCAGTGTGTGCTGCCGGAGGTGGAGGTGTTTCTGGGCGACGTTCCGATCACCAAGTACGAGACCCCCGGCGGCCAGGCGTTCGCCGATACCATCCTTCCGTTCGTCCAGAAGACCAACGTCATCATCCTCGCCAACCACGGAACCGTCAGCTTCGGCGAGGATGTCGAGCGAGCCTATTGGTGGACGGAAATCCTCGATGCCTACTGCCGCATCCTGATGCTGGCAAGACAGCTTGGGAATGTCAGTTACTTCAACGAAACGAAGGAAAGGGAGCTGCTGGACCTGAAGGCCAAGTGGGGTTTCAGCGACCCGCGGAATACGGCGGAGTACCAGAACTGCGATATCTGCGCCAACGACATTTTCCGCGCCAGTTGGAAAGATGCTGGCGTCGAGCGACGCGCGTTTCCGGCTCCCCCTGCCATGGGCAAAAATGCTGCGATGCCGAAAGCTGCCGAACCACCGGCATCGGGTGCCAGTGCCGAGCAGCGGGTTGAGGCAGCGGTGATGGCTGCCGCCCCGGTGCTCAAGGCCGCCGCCAGCGGCGCCAGCATCGATCAGGATCGGCTAATTCAAATGATCACCGAGGAAGTGATCAAGCAGTTGCAGAACAAGTAAGAGAGACTCGCGAGCAACAAACCGTCGGGTCAAAAGGACAATTTCAGAATTCACTGTTTCGGTAGAGGGTAGCTCCATGAAGGTCAGCATCATCGGTGGCGGAGGATTGGTCGGTTCCTGTGCGGCGTACGCGCTGCAGTGTGGTGGTGTGGTCAAGGAAATCCATCTGCTGGATGTCAACGCCGACTTGGCCGCCGGTCATGCGCTCGACCTCATGCACGGGTCTCCCAGCGTCGCCGATCAGAAGATTCGTTCAGGTAGCTACGAATTGATTCCGCAAAGCGATTTGATCTGCATCACCGCCGGGCTGCGTCGCAAGCCGGATGAGTCGCGGCTGGATCTGATCAACCGGAATACCGATCTGTTCGTCTCCATCCTCGATCAGGTGCGCGCTGCCGGGCCTCGCAAGGATGCCATCGTCCTGGTGGTTTCCAACCCGGTTGATGTCCTGACGTCAGTCGCCGCACTGCGGCTTGGTCTGCCCGCAACCCAGGTTTTGGGACTGGGGACCCAGTTGGATACCATCCGATTCTGCTCGCTCATCAGTGACCATTTGGGAGCAGCCCCCACCCAGGTCAAGGCGATGATTCTTGGAGAGCATGGCGACAGCATGGTGCCGATCTGGTCGTCGGCTACGGTGGGAAGCCTTCCCCTGGAACGCTACCCCGGTTGGGATTCGTCCACCGCCAGCGCGATTTTTCAAAGAACCAAGACCAGTGGCGCCGAGTGCATCGCAAAGAAGGGGGGCGCCGGATTCGCTGTCGGGATCGCCATCCGCGATGTCATCCATGCCGTGGCGCTCGACCAGCAACGCATTCTTCCGGTCAGCACCGTCCAGGATGGTCAGTGCTATGGGATCCGCAAAGTAGCCTTGTCGGTGCCGACCATCGTCGGCCGCTCCGGCGCCCAGGCTCGTGTCGAAATCGACCTTTGGCCAAAGGAAATCCAGGGGCTGCGAGCCAGTGCGGCGGCATTGGAGCCGACGCTGGATAAGGTCCTTGAGCGCATTGGAAGCAAGTGAATCGACTGGATCGCTAACGATGGTTCCGTCCTCGCATGGAAGAGCGGATGACAACATCTGTCGAGGATTTGATGAAATGAAAATCATCAGTTACCTAGTCCGATCCTACGATCCGGCATCTGAGAGTTCGCTTGCAGGAATGGAGTAAGTCCACCTAGTTTTCTTGTCATGCGATCTCTGGGATCGCATGACAAGCAGCATGTCCCCCTGCGAAGGTTGGCCCGAATTTAGGGGCATCCTATTTCCTATTCTTTGAGCCCTGGCAGAAACTGGAATCAAAGCTCAGAATGTCGACCGAACAGGTCGGTAAGGGCGCTTCATCCGAGAGCGATGATCAGGATCGCTTGCCTGTCTTGTTCGCGCCGTGCCTCCATTGCTGGAGCGGCGTGGGCGACCCAAAGAGGTCGCGTCCATCGGATCGATGATGCATCCAGGTAAAGACAGGCATACCCATGGCCCAAAGCTTGGGGCCGCAGCGCCCCGTTTGGAAGTGGATTCTGTATTCTGCGGCGCTGTTGGGGATCTCCCTGGTCTGTGCCGAATCGACCGCGCGCCTGGACGACTGGATGCGATTTGGCACGGGTTGCTTGGAGACTTCCAGCATGGACTCTTTGGTCCTGAGGGAGGTGGGGTTCCGGCGAGGTCGACCCGATAGCGGCTTCCGGCACTGGAAGTTGAACGAGCATGGTTTTCGCGGCCCCTCCTTTCGCAAGGAGAAGGAGCCAGGGAAGACTCGCGTGATGTTGCTGGGAGCCTCCGAAACGTTTGGCACTCATGAGTCACCGGGCAAATCGTATCCGGAAGTGTTGGCTACCAACCTTCCCGACTCGTACCAGGTGATCAACACCGCATTGGTCGGCATGCCGCTGGCCGAAATGGTCAATTACTGGGATCTGTATCTGGCGCAATACCAGCCTGACATTCTGGTTCTCTGTGCGTCGCCACTGTTTTATCTGGCCGATCAGGCTCCCATGATTCCTTCGGTCGCTCCCTTGAAATCCGCCCCCGCGCGACCCCCTGCGATCGGTTGGGTGGACTCGTTGCGATTCATCGAACGACTCCGAAATCGGTTCAGTCTGCCAGCCTTGGTGGTCGAGGCGCGGGATCGATCCAAGTTGGCCAAAACGATCGAATCCAAGGATGCTGGCTGGGTTTTTGAAAAGCCTCCCGAGGATCGCCTAGAGCTTTACCAGAAGCACTTGACGATGATGATCGATCGCACGGAGAAAGCATCGTGCCAGTTGGTCTTGATCACTCAGCCGATCCGTGTCGCGATGGCGATTCGCCCTGAGGATGAAGGCGATCTCCTGGCGGCTCGAATGATTCGGCCTCGAGCGACCGAGCGGACGCTGGTGGACTTCTCCAGTTTGGCTCGAGATCGATTGATGGCGCTTGCGGATTCCAGGTCGATACCGGTCGTGGACCTCTGGGAGGTGATGGCAGGTGACAGGGCGCTGTTTCACGATATCGTCCATTTCAGCGATCGAGGCGCACAGATTGCGGCGCAACGAATCGCACAGCAGTTGATCGCTCTGGAACCGGCCCCTCATCTTTCCAGTCAGTAATTTCATGATTTTCAACAGCATCGAGTTTCTTTTCTTTTTCCTTCCGATCACCTATTTGGTGTTCTGGATGCTGAAGACTGCCAACGCGCGCTACGTATGGCTGACCATCACCGGATACATTTTCTACGGATGGTGGGACGCTCGATTCTGCCTGCTGATCGGCTTTTCGACCTTGGTCAGCTACTTGGCTGGGCTTGGGTTTCTCCGCTGGCAGGAGGGATGGTCAAGACGACTGTGTTTGATTGTTC
Organism: Pirellulaceae bacterium; assembly: GCA_044371425.1. Lineage (GTDB taxonomy): Bacteria > Planctomycetota > Planctomycetia > Pirellulales > Pirellulaceae > JBEISR01. The sequence goes on from JBILTR010000001.1 coordinate 194,863, forward strand.
CGATCGTCGTCGATCTGTTGCTGCTTGGCTTCTTCAAGTACGCCAACTTCCTGCTTGATCTGGCAGGCAGCATTCAGGGCCTTTTTGGTTCAAAAGCTCACGGACTTCATCTGGACATTGTGTTGCCGGTGGGGATTTCGTTTTATACCTTCCATACGATCAGTTACATCGTCGATTGTTACCGGCGTGTGGTTCGGCCGACGCGCAACTTTTTCGAGTTCGCGGCCTATGTTTCGCTCTTCTCGCAGTTGGTTGCTGGCCCCATCGTCCGCTTCAGTCAATTGGAGAAGGATCTGGAGAACATCGCTGTCTCGGATCGCGCATCGCTGATCCCCCGGGGCATTTCTTTCTTTCTGACGGGACTGATCGAGAAGGTGGTCATCGCCGATTCGATCGCATTCCTGATCGATCCCCATATCGAAAAGATTGGATCGATGAGCACTTTGGCGAGTTGGGAGTTGCTGATCGGTTATTCGATGCAGCTCTATTTCGATTTTTCCGGTTACAGCACGATGGCCATTGGTCTGGGGCTACTCTTTGGCATGCACATTCCGCAGAACTTCAACTCCCCCTACAAGGCGACAAGCCTAGGGGATTTTTGGAGGCGCTGGCACATCTCCCTGTCCAATTGCATGAGAGACTATCTCTACATCCCCTTGGGTGGCAATCGACTGGGAATCCGAAGGAACTACGTCAATCTTTTCCTGACGATGCTGATTGGTGGGATCTGGCACGGAGCCAACTGGACGTTTGTCCTTTGGGGAGCATGGCACGGACTGTGGCTTTGCCTGTTCAAGAAGATGGAACTCTCCAAGGTCGGCTTGGGTTACTGGGGTGGTCGGTTGATGACCTTGCTGGTGGTCCTATTCGGATGGGTTCTGTTTCGCGCGCCGGATATGGAGCATGCGATGGTCTGGTATCGCCACCTGCTGATTCCAACGGGTGGGGCTTCGGTCCCGAAGGAGGGTATCCTTCTGGTCCTTCTGGTGATCGCATGGTATCTGGCTGCGGTGGCTCGAAACCCGGTCGAGTTGCACGACGAGCAGAAGGGGTGGGTCTATCCTCCCTGGGCGGCCTGCGCTATTTTTGGAGCCGTTTTGGCGTTGATCGTCGGCTGGGGGAATAGTCCCTTCCTCTATTTCCAGTTTTGATTTGCCGGAAAGCGATCGTTTTCCTCGCGCTTTTGGTGCCGGCATCGATCAACACGCCAGCAGCCGTTTTTCGTTCATTGCACTTTGCTGCCGACCAAATAGAATCAAGCCGATGAGGGCTTGATGATGAAAAATCGACCGATTCCAAGGCGGCAATGGCTTCAGGGAGTGGCGGCGGCACCAGCGATAGGCGCAGCCTTGGAGGGAGGAGTTGGCTTGGCCAGCCAAGCGGAACCTCCTGTCGAAGCTGCCTTCGACAAGAAGAAGCAGTACGAACTTCCAGGCTGGGCCTTCACTCAGACTCTCGAAGTCCCTCTCACGCCACGGCCCACGACCGTCGGCAGCTTCGAACAGATCGATCGGCAACCGGGGGTGTTTGGCAAGGACGATCCGGTCCCCGTTGGCGAGGTGTTCCACGGCGTGGCGGATGAATGGGGGATCACTCCCAATCACTGGGCTGCCTATGGGCTGGATCCAACCAAGCGAGGGGCCGAGGCGTGGGCGGACAAGCAAGCGCATTTCCGAACGCTTCGCGACCGAAAAACAGGGGAAGCTATCCGCAATTGGGGTCACTTTCCGATCAAGTGCTACAAGATTCCTATCCAGGAGACCTTCAAGAAGTTGCGGCCGGATGCCACTTTTGAAGCAAGGCTCTATGGTTACTCCGGCATGGTTCCCGGCCCCACGTTCCGCATGCGCATCGGCCAACCGGTGTTGGTGCGTTTTGCCAACCAGATCGACTCGGAAACCTCGGTGCACCTCCATGGAGGGCATAGTCCGTCGCACAGCGATGGCTTTCCGACCTTCTATGTGCTTCAGGGGAAGTCACGGGATTACTTCTACCCGAACATCGTCCCGCTACGGCGCAATCCCGATGTAGCGCCCGACCAGCCCGACGGGTACTTCGCCGACGAAGGGGAGGCTCAATCGACGATGTGGTATCACGACCACGCAATGGACCTGACGGCTCATAACGTGGTCAAGGGACTGGCGGGGTTTGCACTTTGTTTCAGCGAAAACGAACTGGATCTGATCCGCCGAGGCGTCTTGCCAGGGCTGGGAGAGAAAAGCTGTCAGGATCCCGATTTGCTTGGCCGATCGGACGACCCCACGCTGGAAGATCCACAGCGTCCTGGTTTCTATCGTCGCGGCAAGGAGCCCTACTTCAACCCGTTCGATTTCCCGCTGGTGATCCAGGACAAGGTGGTCGATCTTCCGACTGGCCAGGTCGCCTATGACAGCCACGGCCACAACGGGTACCTGGGGGACACGATGTTCGTCAATGGGATTGCTTGGCCTCAGCAGGTCGTCCCCAACCGAAAGATCCGCCTTCGGTTGCTCAATGGTTCCAACGCACGGGTGCTCCGATTGCGGCTTTTGAAAGCCTCCGATTTCTGGCGGTTGCATCGCGATGGGATCGACGACCCTGGTGCCGGGGAGGACGATCCTGCCGTCATCGATGGACGGGCCGATCGGTACGAGAATCTAGCGCAGCCTTTCCTCCGAATCGGAAAGGATACGTGGCTGTGGCCTGAAGCGCAGCGGCGCACCAGCATGGTGCTGACCATGGCAAATCGCGGCGACATCGTCGTCGACTTCAAGCAGTTGGTAGGGCGAGATCTGGGACCTGGTGAGGAAGAAGAGTTCATCCTCGTCAACACGATGCCTCAGGCAGACGGCCGGGGGCCCAAGCAGAAACTGGATGATGCCGGCGATCCTCGCGTCCTCACCCTCCCCTTTGACGTGAATCTACCGGATCGCCAGATCCGACTGGCCGAGTCCAAGCGACCGATCGGACTGATGAAGATCGTCGTCCGTGGACCTCGCGTCACTCGCGATGCAACCGTCGAGCATGGGACGCCGCTACAACCGCACCAACGCATTCTCGACCGTGAGGTCACCGTCGTTCGCGAGTTCATCTTCGAACGTGGCAAGGGGGCGTGGCAGATCAACGGCCGCTTCTACGATCCAAACATCAACAACGCAACACCGACGATCGATACGACGGAAGAGTGGGTGCTGCGCAATGGCGGGGGAGGATGGTGGCATCCGATCCATATCCATTTGGAAGCCCATCAACTGGTGCGATACGAAAAGGACTTCGACGCCGACGGACGGATCGAAGCGATACCGGGGGGGCTTCCCCTGGGCAATCTGGTCGATGTGACCAATCAGATCCAGGGAAATGACCTAGCGGGTCTGCACGATACCATCGCCCTGGGCCCCAATTCGGTGGCTCGCATCCGAATGCGTTTCCGCACATGGCGTGGACCTTTCGTCTTCCACTGTCACAACATCGAGCATGAAGACATGCGGATGATGTTCAATTTCGAGCCAGTGGCTGAAGCGCTGCCCCCCAATGACTTGCTCGATCCCGACATCGCTCCCAATGCCCGTACCCATGGCAATGACGTGACGCTCAACAACCGAAATGGGGAGCTTCCCTTCGAGCAGTTGCCTGTGCCTCCGGAACATGCCGAAGATGTTGGCAACCTGATGATTCCTTCCCGGCCGCGGCCCAAGCCGCGCAATCCGTAAAAGGTGGGCAAAGCCCCAGCCATAGCCTTGGATCGTTCGCAACCACCTGGGAACCCTGGAAGATGACACCTTGGAATTTCCTGCAAGCTCCAGTCGGCTTCCAACCGGAACCGTCGGTGCCCCGACGCAAGAACTCGGCGAGGTTTGAGAACATCGACGTGGTCAATCAGTTTGGTCAGTCCTTTCGATTTCGGGATGATTTGGTCGCTGATCGAATGGTGTTGATCAACACCATGTACACCACCTGCCGCGGAAGCTGCCCTACCACCGGAACGGTGCTGATGAAACTGCGTCGCGATCTGACCAAGCTTTTTGGATCCCGAATCGCTTTGGTATCGATGACGCTGGAACCGCAAGTCGATACCGTCGCGGTGATGCGAAGGTATTCCGAAGATTATGGGGCTGGGCAACATCGTGACGACCTCTGCCCATGGCACTTCATCACGGGGCAACCCCAAGCGATGGATCGACTCCGAAAATCGCTCGATTTCTTCGATCTCGATCCACGCGTCGATCAAGATTTATCGCAGCATGATGCCACGCTACTTTTTGGAAACGATCGAAGCGATCGCTGGGCCAATCTCCCAGCGGCCGTAAGGTACGGCCAGTTGCTGGCGACGATCCGACGCATCGTCGGAGAGTCGTTTGAAGAACGGTATGGAATTCCCGGCTAGGTTAAGACAGGATCCCGATGATGATGCCATTTGAAAAGGTTCGCCGTCATGTCGAGATCGCACTGTCGTTGCTGTTGCTGTTGGCAGTCGATCGAGTACGGCTGCAGGGGCAGGAACCGGTTCGGGAACCCAAGCCAGCGGCAATCCACCTGGTGGGCCATGAAGACCAAGCCCTGCTAGCTCGTGTCCAGGAGGTGATCGACGACTGGGATCCACGCAAGTTGATCAACCCCTATGTGATTTCGATGGAAGCGCTGGATCCCTCGGGGCGCCTCGTCATCCGAAAGGCGCTGCGCCGGCCCGATCTTGCCGAATTCATCGCCGATGTGGAGGCGGCCGAGCAGCTTGGCAAGGCGATGTTTTGGGAGATGCAGGCGGGAAGCGATTTTGGACGTTCGCGTGAGGGAGTCTTCGTCGGCACCGCCTGCGCGTCGTGCCACTTCCAAGCGGGCGCTGATCCCCGCGATCGCCATACCCAGCGGATTCCGTATGTCGTCTGGGACAAGTACATTTTGCATCCTGAGCATTTCATGGAACAGGAGCCCTACGATCCGGTCGTCTCGGCAACACGCGTAACCCAACCCAAAGCAAGCACCGCACTTTCGATGATCGTCGGTTCTCAGGGGGTCGAGCGGCGAGTATTCGATCGACTCAATGGGCCTCCACCGACGCAAGGGGTCTGGCAGTCGGAGCGAAGTCGCGTCAAAAAGTCGCTGATTCCCAAAGAGGAATGGCTGATGTTCTTCCGCGATCACCAGCCCGATCAATCTCCCTTCCGCCAGATCACCACCCGCAACAGCCCCACCGTAATCAACTCAGGATTCTCCGATCGGCTGTTCCACGATGGCCGAGCCGAATCGACGTTCAACGGATTCAGCATTTTCGGCGATCATGACAAGGACGAAATCATCTACCGCAGGGATCGCACTGGGACCATCAAGCCGGTCCGCATCGCGATCCTCAAAGCGTCGCTCGCCTCGCAGGCGGTCGGTCCCGTGGTCAATGAAGTGGAGATGTCTTTCGAGGGCCGCACCTTCGCTGACCTAGCGCGCAAACTGCTCGACCAGAAAATCCTCGCCTACCAGCAGATCGACCCCACCGATCCCGTTCTGGGGATCTATGCGTCGCCCAATCAACGCCCCACCTACCGCGATCTGATTCGACGGGCATTTCGCCGGGAGTGGTGGGATGGGACAGGTACCGATGGCCGGGAAGCGAAAGTCGCTCTGCTGCTCAATGCAAACCGCAAGCCACCGTACGCTCAAGGTTCAATGCTCGAAGCGAATTTTTCGCTCTTCTGGGGATTGGCGAATCTGATCTATCAGTCGGAGCTGGTTTCCAACCAAAGCCCGTTCGATGCGATGATGATGGGAAATCCCCGACCCGTCCTCGATCGATGGGAGAAAGAACGCGGTAGACTGGAACCCATCTATCTGGATCGTGCGATCGTCCAGCCGAATGCATCGCCACGTCCCGAACACCGGACCGGCAGCGCCGTTTTTCAGCACGGCTTTCGCGTCTTCCTCAATCGTGGCTGCGTCGAATGCCACTCGGGGCCGCTCTTCTCTTCCACATCCGAACGACTGCTGGAGATCGATGGACTCTTCCCGATCGCATCGATGATCCACAACACGCTGGTCCCACTGGGGCCGACCGATGCGATTCGATTCCACGATCAAAAGTTCTTTCAGCAGACCATGGCGCTGATCGCCAATCGGATTGCGAAACGGAATCCCGATCTCGCAAAGGAATCGCGGCAATTGGCTCATCGCATGGAGCAGTTGCGGCACGATGCCCACGGGGATCCCGAAAAACTAGCGAAGTTGATTGCCACACGCGTACCGGTCGAAGGTCTGGACGATGGGGATCGAGCCCAGATCGCAAAGTGGATCAAGACCTACGAAGCGACGCGCGTCGAGAAATTGGGCGATCGGAGGTTTTATACGGAAAATCAGCGAGTCGACTTGGCGGAAGCGATGGTCGGACCGCTTTGGGTAGAGAAGATGATCATCCCATCTCGCCAGGTTCCCTTCCGACCGTTGCTCCCTTGGGCACCTCCTCATGCCACCCCGGAGTATGCCTTCTATGATCTCGGTTTTTACAATCTGGGTGTCAGTCCACCCCGATTCGATCGCGGCATCGGTACGGCGCTCTACAAGTACCTGAAAAAGGACTTCGTGGCTGAAGTGATGGCGGGGATGAAGAACGATCTGAAGGCGGATGCAAGCCCCGAGTCCGCCCAGATGCTTCAGGAACTGGAGGCGATGGAAACCGCAGACTTCATCCAAATGCTCCGCTCGACCTCACCGGCCCTGGAGTCTCTGGAGAAGTCTCAGCGTCCGGACGATCGATGGATCGAGCGATTGCGGGAAATGTCGATGATCTATTTTGAGGCGTACGCGGAACTGCTTCAGTCGACTCAGGGTGTCTCCGGATCGGCGTACCGGCCCAAGCAAGAAGATGTCTCTGAATTGCTGCGAGATTTCGATCTCACGCCGGATGCGCCTCTGGAAGGACTCGCTCCCCCCGCTTCTCCCGCCCCTCTCGATTTGTCCTGGCATCGCAATGACCTGCTGAACGATCAAGGTGAGGACAATCGTCGACGTTCTGATCACCATTTCCTTTCACGAGCACGCGCGCTGGCGATCGATGAAGAGCCATGGGGACTCCGCAAGCCACTTTTCCATGACAACGAATTGGCCTTCTGGGGATCGTTCCGCACTCCAGGGCTGCGGAACATCGAACTGACCGGTCCCTACATGCACAATGGCCGCCTGATGACGCTCTCCGAGGTGATCGATTTCTATAACCGAGGTGGGGACGTAGCGATGCACCGGCAGCTGAATCCCGACAAACATCCCGCCATGGTGCCGCTGGGCATGACCCCCGACGATCGTCTGGCACTGGAGTTCTTCATGCTCTGTTTGACCGATGAGCAGGTGCGGCAGGGAAGAGGTCGGTTCTCTCACCCGTCGCTACAGGTGGTCAACGGCTATCTGTCGACCGATCCCCGACCGGTGGAACAGATCATCACGGTCCCAGCCACCGGCACTTAATCGAATAGGCACGATCGACCTGCAGTGGAAAGTCTAAGCTGCGTCGAAGGGTGTGGTTCCAGCTAGGGTTTTGGTATCAGAGATCCCCTGTCGATCGCCCAGCGGCCCGCCGAAGAGTGCCCAAGGCGCTGCGATCTCTTGAAGCCGGCGATCACCTAAGGTAGGCGTCGGCTGACGTGCGGGAGCCGCAGAAAGCCTAGCTGCGAGTTTGCTTAGGTAGGCGATGGTCGCGCTGCCGAGGTTCGATTGCCGCCTATAGCCCTGCAATCGGCTTGCCCGAGCCGAGAAGATCGAGGACAGGCCGGGGAAGACTGGTGTCCAGTCGAACTGCGTTGACGTCGAGCAGCTTATCGTAGAGGGTCGCCATCAGATCGGGGATCCGAATCGGATCGGATGCAGGTTGGCCACCATCGTGCGAGGACTGCCCGATGACCTGGCCACCCCGCGTTCCACCGCCGTAGATCATCAGGGGGCCCAGGTTGCCCCAATGATCGCGCCCCCCTGCGGCATTGAGCGACGGGGTGCGTCCCATCTCGCCACAGCAAACCAGCAGGATCTTTTCGGATAGGCCCCGCTCCTGGAGGTCGTCGATCAGCGCCGAGACAGCATGGTCGAACGGGGCACCGACATACCTCATTCCTTCCTGCATGGGGGCGTTGTTGACGTCGGCGTGCATATCCCAGACGAAACTGGTGGTGACCGTGACGAATCCACAACCCTGTTCGCAAAGGCGCCTAGCAAGCAGCAGCAGCTTTCCGAGATTGGCAGCGTGATCGGCATAGTGTTTGTGGTTGTTCCACTGAGTTCGTATCTGGTCGGGGCGCACCAGCGGAGCGGTATCGAACCGTGCGATGGTATCGGCAGATTCGCGTCGGAGATCGAAGGCCTGGGATACCTCCTTAACCAAGGCGTCGAAAGCCTGAGCGCGAAGCGTCTCGGTTTCGCTTGCGGAAGTCGATTCGATGCGCCGTCGCTGCCGATCGAGTTGCTCCAGCAGGGAACGGCGATCGGCCAGCCTTTCCAGTGGCAAATGCAGTTGCATGTCTTCCTGAAGTCCCGCACCCGCTCCCGGGATGAATGGAGCATACTGGGCCCCCAGGTCGCCGGAAGCGGCCAAGTTCCCGAACTCGGTGATCATCGGCCCTGCCTCGGGCTGAACCGATCGAGGGTGGATCAGCGCTGCGGTGGGTATGGCCGTTTCCGGTCGAACGGCCCCTGCGACGCGCGAGTAAATCGATCCCAGACTGCAGCGGAATGAGGCGCTCGACACGATCGGCTTGATGTCGTGATTGGCATCTCCCGGAACGAAGGAACGTACCGTGGAAAACAGATCGGCGCGCTGCGCCAATTGGTGGAAGGTCGATCCAAAATAGATCCCTGGAATCTTCGTCGCGATCGCTCCCGTCGCACTCCGAATATTCGAGGGCGCGTCCATCTTGGGATCGAAGGTTTCGTACTGCGATGGGCCGCCATGCATGAAAAGGAAAATGACGCTGCGGTCTTTCAGTCGCTGCGGGTCTAAGATGGAGGCGGCCTTCAACCAAGGGAGCCCACTGGCGGACAGAATCGCAGCCGCAGAACTTCCGACGCGAAGCAGAGTACGTCTTCGCAACGGACTGCCAGATCCTAAATCGATCGAAAGCATGGCGCGAAACTCCGGGAGAGCGGATGGAGCCAATCGGTTGGTGTCTCTCTAGTCTTACTGGATCTATCGGCCAACCGCAAAAAAGCTGCAGCGATTTTCCCACTTTCCAGCCTGCAAGACCGCTCGTCCCAAACGTTTGCATCCTCCTCAGGCCTTGGGGTCGGCTGTAGCTGTTTCGCTGGAGCCCCGGAGATCGACCCCCGATTCCTGCGGATCGACCCTGCGACCTCGATACCAAAGATCTCCATCCAAACAACTCCAGGAGCCATCGGCAAATCGGAGTTGCTGGCTGGCCAAGGAGACACCCTCACCCCCTACCGGTTCCTTTGCTTGGCGACCGCCCAGCACTCCCGGGGCGATGAACACAGCCACTTCGTCCACCCACTGCTGGTCGAAAAAGGTCCCGAGCACCCCTCCACCTCCCTCAACGAGCAGATTGGTGACTCCTTCAGCGGCGATCGCTCTTAGAAGAACCGCTAGGGTCTCCGGGTCCTGATCGAACAGGCGGATCCGAACTCCGAGTTGCTCGAGCTTCTGGCGGCGCTGAGGATCGGACTGTGGGGAAGTCCAGACTTCCAGTGGTATCTGACGGGCGGTGCGCACAAGCTGTCCGTCGATGGGAAGGCGCAGGGAACGATCGAGCACGATGCGGCGCGGCGTGCGGGGGCCTGGAGGTCGAGCGGTGAGCGAGGGGTTGTCGGCTAGCGCCGTTCCGATTCCGATCAAGATGGCGTCCACACGCCCGCGCATCTGGTGGACCTGCGCACGACTGGCGGCGTTGGAAATCCACTGGCTGCTCCCAGTCCGACTAGCGATGCGGCCATCCAGCGTCATAGCCCATTTGGCGATCACCCAGGGCATCGCTGTCTCGATCCGCTTGCGAAAGGGAGCGATCAAGCGTCTGGCATCGAGCCGAAGGCATCCCACGTCGACCCTGATCCCCGCTTGGCGCAGCCTTTCGATCCCTTTGCCTCGCACAACAGGATACGGGTCCTCTGTACCGATCACGATGCGAGCCGGTTTGTTGGCGATTAAGAGATCGACGCAGGGTGGGGTTTTTCCGTGATGAGCACAAGGCTCCAGAGTGACATAGAAGGTGGAGCCGCTTAGTTGTTGGGGATCACACTCCCGAACTGCCTCGACTTCCGCATGGGGGCCTCCGAACGCTTGATGCCAACCACGGGCGATGCATCGGCCATCCCGCACGATGACGCAGCCCACCATCGGATTGGGTTCCACCCCCCCTTCGCCTTGAACTGCCAGTTCCAGCGCCTGACGCATCCAGTGGGCGTCGCCGGGATCGCTCATGCATACCTCCCCGAATCGATTCGGCCGAGGGGCAGCATGCTATTGGCCTGGAAGCCAAAGACCGCTTCCCTTTTCCTCGCTCGGAGGTTCGGGAGCAGCGGGTGCTTTCGAGGAACCGGGTGTCCAAAGCCCACCGCTGGCCGGAGCCGTCTGCTGCGCCCGGCCATGCATGGCGATGGCGTTATCGAGCGACGGTCCTTGAGCGGTCGCCTGCGACTGCATGTACTGCTGAATCATGGCGATGTATTGCAGCAGGTAGGGGTCGCGAGGGTGATCCTGGATCGCCTGCCGGAAGGTGCTCTGCGCTTCCTGGGACCGGCCCAAGGCTTCTAGGAGACGCACTTTCTCCAGGATATGATTTCCAGCCGGTTCACCGGATGTCTTGCAGATGGCGATCAGCTGATCGAGCATCGGAAGGACTTCATCCGGATTCTGGTTGGTGGTGATCTCTAGATTCAGACGCAGCATCTCGGCCACTGGCTTGAGGTCGTCCGGCCATTCCATCGTCTTCGCTCTGGCAATCAGCTCAGGGAAAACCCCGTGGACGCGACGGATCATCGCCGACTGCATCATCTGCACTAGGCTCTTGGCATCGATCGTTTCGAGGTCGGTCCAGAAGTAGGAGGCACCACCGACCAGATCGAAGAGATCTTCGCGGCTGTCCATCCGCACCACAGGCTGACCCAGCTTGGTCAACAGGGATTCAAAGTGGGTCCGGGAAAATCCAGCCGATCCTTGGCTTTGCCAATAAAGGACCAGTGCCTGCAACGGGATGGCCATCGCAGGATCGTCCTTGCACTGCCGAGGGGAGCGACCACCAAGAATGGAGAGCGGGGTGTCGAGGAAATTGTCTTCCTTAAAGCCGCGGAAGGCTTGGATCAACGACTGCTGCTGATCTGGAGCCGCCTGTTTCTTCGTGACGATAGGGGGATCGTACTGCAGGAACAGAGGGGATCGAACGGTGGTCAGCACCTGGCGGGAGTTGGAATCGACTCCCAGTTCCTGCAGGACCCGCTGGGTTGCCTGCTGGCGGATTCCGTCGGAGGATTCCAGGAAGACCAGCTTGGGTGGCCGATCGGTCTGCCTTCCAAAGAGCGCCACCCAGCCACTGGCCAGCCGAAGATCGAGGTCGGCGTAGGGAGTCGACTCCAGGATCGGGATCGAGTAATTGCAGATCAGCTTGGGTGCAATCTCCTCCTTGGCAGCCTGCATCACCATCTGACGCATGGCATCGTCCTGGATCGGCGACAGCATGGAGGAGCCGAGCATCTTGGTATCTAGGTCGCTGTCGCTGGTGAGTTCGTACGCCGTGACAGCATCTTCGATCATGCAGCCCGAACCCGATGGATCGATCTCGTACTCGAGCGCCTGGAAGTAGACGCGAGATTCCTGGCGAAGCTTCGAGGATGCGGCGAGTTTCCCAGCGAGCCGAGCGGCGCCGTCGCGGTCTGCAAGAAGCAGCCGGCAATGGAGCAGAGCAAGGAGGATTTCCGGTTCGGATCCGTACTCGCGCTGGATCGACTCCAGCTTGGTCTTGGCAGCCTGAATCTGAAAACTGGAGATCAGGCCATAAGCTTCTCGAAACCTCTCCAGCCAAGGCGCATCCTGAGGTTCGGTGATCGATGGCGGCATCTCGCGCACCAGCACGCTGACATCTTCCTGGGTCAGAATGTTCTCGTGCATCCGGACAGCCAGATCGGGATTGTCCGCAGTGCAACCGGCAAGGATGTCGGTGTGCATCAGCGCCGGCATCGACAGCGACAACCGCGACATCGCCTGAATCAGGTTCAGATGAACGGTCAGGTAGAGCGGATGGAGGACCTCGCCGGAGTCAGCGATCGACTGGACCAGAAGGGTCGCCGATTCCTCGATGTTGCCGCGAAGCAACGCCACCATGGAACGGAAAAGCTTGGCTAGTGGGTTGTCGGGCTGAAGCCGGATGAACTTGGCGGACGTTTCTTCCAGCCCTTCCAGTTCCCTAAGCTTCAGCTGGATCTCGCACTTGTAGGCATATAGCCACGCCTCGTTGGGGAATGTCTTCAGCAGCTGATTGATCTTGTCGAGCGCCGCAACGCTTTGATCGCCATCCACCATGCGATCGATTTTGGCCATCTCGGAAAGATGCTCTGCGCATTTGCAGAATTTGACTTTCTTGCCGGAACCGCAGGGACAGATGCTGTATTGGTCAAGCGTCATGGGGAAGTTTTCTTCTTGAAGCTGGAGAGTGAAATAGCTCGATGAGACGACCGAACCAGTCGATCTGGCATCCGCTTGAGGGCGATCGATTCCTAGCCACCAGGGGGAATCGGTTCCGCGTCGCAGGATCGAATCGGTGGGATTTGCTGCGTCAGTGAGCTGGAATCCGCACCGGCTGTCCGGTGGTATTGTAGCGGTCGCACGACGTTGCGGTCGAGCCGAAACCGATCAGGTGTCGACTCCATCGGCCGACGGGACGATCGGGGCTTTCTTCTCTTGGACATCCTGCTGCTCCCGCCACGGCTTGTTCTGCTGATAGCTTTCCAGTTCCTTGCGGAGCTGATCCAGCTGCTCGGCCTTCTCCTGGGAGCCCAGTTCGACCGCCTTGGTCGACCATTTGATCGCTTCTTCGAAATTGCCGATCTCCGCGTAGCCAGCAGCCAGCGTCGAGAGGATGTGAGCCTCCTTGAATTCGGTCAATTCACATGCCTCGGTGCCAAGTTCGACCGAGCGTTTTCCGTTGCGGATTTCGTCTTTGGGGCTGGTCGCTAGCACCCAGGCCAGATTGTTCAGCAAGCCCGATCGACTTTCTTTTTCTTCCGCGGGTACTAGTTCGATCGCCTTCTCGAAATCGGCGATCGCTTCGACATGCTTTCCAATGCTCAGCCGCGCATCTCCCCGCAGGCGATAGACTCGGTGCGTCAGTTCCTTCCATTCGGGTTTGTTCGCTTTGAGAATCTCGTCGGCCAGCTCGATCGCTTTGTTTGGACGATCATCCATCTGATAGAACGAGGCCAGTTGCAGAAGGAACTGGATGTTGTCAGGTACGATCCGCACCAGCTTCTGCAGATCGTCGATCGCTTCGTCCATCCGCTTTTGATTGGCGGCGATCAGCGATCGAAAGTAGAGAGCCCCTGGGGAGTTGGGCTGCAGCGCCAAGATGTCTTCGATATCTTCTTCGGCCTTGTCGAAATCATCCTTCTGCAGGTGGACTTGGGCGCGCATCAAAAGCGACTGAAGATCGCGAGGTTCGGCTTCCACCGCTTTTGTCAGATCGGCCAGCGCCTCTTCCGCCTTCTCTTTCTCCATGTACATCTCGGCGCGCACTCGGTAGAGCGGGCTGGGGTCGCTGAGCGATTCGATCTTCTCGGTCAGCAGGGCGATGGCGTCGTCGGTGCGATCCAATTCCTTGAGTGCAGCGACAGCAGCCTGTATGGCGAAGAGGTTGTCTGGCTGCTGATCGAGAAAGGTCTTGGCGCCTTCGTACGCAAGATCGAACTTCCCTGTGGCCACCAGCAGTCCGATGCGCGCTTGCCAAGCTTCCAGGTTGCTGCTGTCCGCCTCGATCGCTCGATCCAACGCCGCCAGTTTTTCCTCAGGGGTCGGGGCAAGAGCGGCCAGCACCAGTAGCGCCTGAGCCAGCTCCGTCGGCCGGTCCTTCAGCAGCTCAATCCCTTTCTTGATCGCTTCCAGACCCTTGGGCGGTTCTTCGACTTTGGCCAGCATCAAATAGGCTTCGGCCAGCGTCGAATCATTTTCGATGGCTCGCTGAAGGTCCTTCAGAATGTTCCCTCGCAGCCGCCGGAGGATCGTTGGATTCTGGGCTCGCGATTGGACGATCTGGTTGTAGTAAAGCTCGGCCCGCTGCAGGCTTGCCGCCGCGATCAACTGCTTGGCGACCTGCACATCCTCTTCTTCCAGCCCTTCGGCAATCGCCTTCTCCCCCAGCTCGATCACGCGAGCCAGTTGGTCTGGCGTTTGGGCATCCAGTTTCAGGTCGGTGGCTTCGTCAAGCGTCTGCTGGCCTTTGGGAGGGCTGGCTGCTGGAGCATCCTGACCGGATGCGGGCGAGGAAAGAACAGGGGCGACCGAAATGGCCAAAAGCCCCACCACAAACCATCCCCATGCGCGATTCATCGAGTCAACTCCCGAGCATCGACTTGGTTTCCAACACGCGATCCCACCGACCGCTCTCCAATCGTATCGGTTCTCCCCACGCAACTCCAAGTCCAACTCCCCGTGCCGACCTCTTTTTCCCGCTGTTTTCCGAAAGCTCGACTTCGTCCTCGCGCCCGAGGGGATGGGCCATCATTGAAAAACAGCCGTTTCGGTTTATCGTGGATCCTCTTGCATCGGGGGAGTGGATTCTGCGAAGGATGGTGGCATGCTTGGCAAGTTGATTCAACGGATTCCCCAGCAAATCGCGACCTGGGAAGGGTTCGTCCGGTCGCTCTGGTCTGCCATGAGATACTGGCAGGTCGCAGGAGTGCTGGTGGGGATGGTAGGCTGTAGCCCCACAACGCCCACAAACCCGAGCTCCGACTCGACCGATGCCTCGGTCGCGTCTGTGGCCGGAAGTCCCGACAGAGCTCCGCCTGGGGGGAAGGGAGAAACCGATCGGAATCTCTCTCGGCGCATCGAGCAGGTGCTCGCTGAGAACCTGAAGAACCGATCGCTCCGGTCCGACCTAAATGCCGCGTGGCAGATCTTCCATGGCGTGATTGCCTACGGAGACAAATTGCCGCTGGAGACCCCCGAAGGTGCCCTGCCTGCGCTCCGATTTGCCTTCGGAGGGGGGCAATTCCAGGGATGGGAACTGGCCCCAGGGGATTTGCTGCCTGATGGACGACGTGGGATGCGAGCGAAGTTGGAGCCAGGCAGTTACATCGGTCAGGGCCACGTCGATCAGTGGCTGGCGATCCTGGCACAAGCGGGGGTCGAGGGAGATCGCATCGTCCAAGTAGGAGATCAGTCCTTCACCGTTTTCGATTGGGCTCGCCAAGCCCAGTGGGATGTTCCCGACAATCCGATCCCGGAATATGCCTGGACCATGATCGCTTTGATGCACTATTTTCCTGACGAGCAGCAGTGGATGGCGCGCGATGGCCGGCAATGGGATTACGACGCTCTGGTCGATTTCGAAGCCAAGGCCGATCTGGGCTCCAGCGCCTGCGGTGGAACACACCGTCTGCAGGGGTTGGCCCACGCTTTGGCGTTCCGCAAGCGACACCAGGGGGCGATCACTGGTCCCTGGGAAGCGGCGCAAAAACGAGTGGATGCCGCGATTCAGGGAGCCCGCCAAATGCAGAACTCCGATGGCTCCCTCTCGACCAACTACACCGATCTGCCCGGGCGATCCGCCGACCTGTCGCTCAACATCAGCGCCACCGGACACATGCTGGAGTTTCTCGCATTCGCACTGCCTCAAGAGCAGCTTGGCGAGCGGTGGGTGGAACAAGCCGCTCATCGATTGTGCGACTACCTGGAAGCCGCTGCCGCCGTCGATCTGGACTGCGGCGGTCTCTACCACGCTCTGCACGGCCTGGCGATCTACCAGCAACGCACCCAAGAGACTTTGAATGCTAGCATGCGGTAGTTTTTTCTTCGTCGTGCATGCCTGCGGGCGGTTGCAACCATGGCTGCTGGGGTATACTTCCGACTTGGTTGCCTTTGGCCGCGGTCCAGGCAGCGGAAGCGATGGATCGCTTTTCGATGGAGTCCTGATTCAAGGAGGATAGCCGAATGACTCGAATCCCTCTAAGCCCTGCTGACGAGAAAGCCCGCCAGCTCCGAGAACGGCTCGATCTGAGCACCGCCGAAATCGGCCTGACGGTTCGGACTACCAACTGCCTGGAAGAAAAAGGGATTTTCACGGTTCGGGATCTGCTGCACAGCACACCCGATACCCTTTTGAGCATCACGAACTTTGGCGAGAAGACGCTGGAAGAGGTCTACCAGGCGCTCGATGCCATCGGCTTTTCGCGCCGGACCACGCGAGCCCCTCGCTAGGCTACAGGTCGCCAAGACCTGGGGCAGCCTTGAGGCGACTCGCCATGCTCCGGGTGGCTCTGAGCAACGGTAGGGAGAAATGGCGATGCGCGTGATGGGATTGATCGGCGGGGTCGCTTCCGGCAAATCGGAGGTGGCTCGCATGCTGGAGGCGCGAGGTGCCAAGCGGATCGATGCCGATCAGTTGGGGCACCAGGCTCTGCTGCAACCGGAGATCCGCGATGCCGTGGTCGATCGCTTCGGTCGTCAAATCCTGGATCGCGCTGGGGTGATTGATCGAGCGGCATTAGGGCGGATGGTCTTTGGGCCATCGGATGAGGCGAAGAAAAATCGTCATCTGCTGGAAGAGATCGTCCATCCCTGGATCAGGCACCAAGCGATGGAACGGCTGGAGGCGTTTCGAAAGCAAGAGAGCGAATCGCCTCCACTGGTTCTCCTGGACGCGCCGCTCCTCTTGGAAGCCGGATGGCGACCGATCTGCGATTGGGTGGTGTTTCTGGAGACTCCCAGGGAGCGGCGGATGGCGTGGGCGGCCCAGCGAGGATGGACGCTTTTGGAATGGCAGCAGCGTGAGGCGTCGCAGCTTCCCCTGGAGCAGAAGCGCGAGCATGCCACGCACATCCTCCAGAACGACAGCGATCTGGATCACCTGGAAAAGCAGATCGACCAACACTGGCCCCTTTGGACCAGTCGATGGACGCCTGGTGGCGATGCATAGCACCGGCCGTCGACCGAATTCTTCGCTCGCCAAATAGCCGGGACCAAAGGATTCTTCGGTTCACGCCTTGCGGCGCAGCAGAATGTTGCCACCTTCTTCTCGAGCCTCGAAGGGGCGCAGCATCGGTTTGCCGGTTGCGTCATTGCACCCATCGCCCAAGCGATAGCGCCATCCATGCCAGGGGCAGGTGACGCAGCCGCCTGCCACCACTCCCCTGGCCAAGGGTCCGCCCTGGTGAGCGCACAGGCCATCCAGCGCGTACAACTCCCCCGCGGAGCGCCAGATCGCCACCACGTCATCCCCCAGCAGCACCTCGATCGCCTCCCCTTCCTGCAATCGATCGCTGGCTGCCACGATCACCCAGGTTGCCGATTCCTCCATGGAAACTCCCTTTCCTCTGACTCTGGAACGTCTCTGGATCCTTTGTGCCAACCGGAATCTCGATACAATACCCGCTGGGGATTCCGTCCGGCAGCCAGGGCTGCAATGGGACGTTCTTTGGATTTCCATCGCCACCAACTCGATCGATCGCGCGCCGACTCCAGGAGACAGGCTCATGAAGAGGTTTTTTTGTCACTTGCTGGCTGCCGTCGCTTTGACTTTGAGCCCCGATGTTTGCCATCGTTCAGCTGCTGAGGAAACCATGCCACGTCTGGTCACCACTGTGGAAGGGATCACGGAGTATCGTTTGGATAACGGGGTGCAGGTCTTGCTTTTCCCCGACAACAGCAAACCGGTGGTAACGGTCAACATGACCATCTTCGTCGGTTCCCGACATGAAGGCTATGGCGAAGCCGGCATGGCGCACTTGCTGGAGCACATGCTTTTTAAAGGGACTCCCAATCACCCCGAAGTCCCCAAGGCACTGCAGGACCGGGGAGCTCAATTCAATGGCACGACATGGCTGGATCGCACCAACTACTTTGAGACGCTGGCGGCCGAAAAGGATAACCTCGAGTTCGCCATCCGCCTGGAAGCCGATCGCCTGGTCAACAGCTTTGTGCGAGGCGAGGATCTGATCAGTGAAATGACGGTAGTGCGAAATGAGTTCGAGCGAGGGGAAAACTCTCCGCTGTCGGTGCTTCAGCAGAGGATGTTCTCCGCCGCCTACCAATGGCACAACTACGGCAACTCCACCATCGGCAATCGCAGCGACATCGAACGCGTTCCGATCGACAAACTTCGGGAGTTCTACCGGAAGTTTTATCGCCCAGACAATGTGATGCTGGTGATCGCTGGGAAGTTTGTTCCCGCCGAGGCGCTCGATCTGGTGCAGAAGTATTTTGGAGTCCTGGAGAATCCGCCTTCGGCGATCGACAGAACGTACACCGTGGAGCCTCCGCAGGATGGAGAACGGACGACGGTGGTTCGTCGTGTTGGTGAAAGCCAGTATGTGGGTGCTGCCTATCACATCCCCGCCGGTGCGGACCCCGAATATGTTCCGGTCGAAGTACTGGCCACCCTGCTGGCCACCGAACCCAGCGGAAGACTCTACAAGTCTCTGGTGGTGACCCAGAAAGCGACGTCCGTTCTGGGTGGCTCTTTTGGACTCCACGATCCGGGCTTGATGTTCTACGGGGCCGAAGTCCCCAAGGACAAATCGATCGAAGAGGCTCGCGTCGCCCTGCTGGAAACCCTGGAGTCGTTTGAGCGGTTTCCGGTGACGGCTGAGGAGGTGGAGCGAGCGAAGACGGAATTGCTGAAAGCGAGGGAGCTGCAGAGCAGCAATTCCACGCAGCTGGCGACCGAACTGAGCGAATGGGCGGCGCAAGGCGACTGGCGACTCTATTTCCTCCATCGCGACCGGCTGGAAGCGGTGACGACGGACGCCGTTCAGGCAGTGGCTCAGAAGTACCTAGTCCGCAACAACCGTACCGTGGGACTTTTCTTGCCGACTGAAAAATCCGAGAAGGCAACGGTCCCCGATCGGCCGGACGTCGCCCGAATGCTCGCCGATTATCAGGGTCGCGAGGATGTCACCGCCGGGGAAGAGTTTGATCCTACCCCTGATGCCATCGAAAGCCGGACACAGAGAGGAGTCACCCCCGCTGGTCTCAAGTACTCGCTGCTTCCGAAAAAGACGCGAGGCAACTCGGTCAATCTCCAGATTCAGATGCGATTTGGCAATGAGCAGGCGCTGTTCGGCAAGTCGACCGAGGTCGATCTGCTAGGGGAGTGGATGGGGCGAGGGACGCAGTCGATGGACTACCAGCAGCTGAAAGATGCACTGGACCGACTTCGCGCCAACGTCGCTCTCTCGGCAGTCCCCGGGCTAATGACGCTGCGAGTGAGCACCAAGCGGGAGTATCTGCCAGAGCTGATGCCGATACTCCAGGAGATGCTTCGGGCTCCCCGATTCGCACCCGAAGAACTGCAGATCCTGATCAAGGAACAGCAGACGGCTTTGGAGTCGCAGCGATCGGAACCAGACGCTCTGGCACCACTCGCAGTTTCCCGGGCAATGAACCAGTATCCCAAAGGAGATCCTCGCTACACCCCGACGATCGACGAAGCCTTGGAGGGACTTGCTCAAGTCACCCCTGATTCCATCCGGCAGCTCTACCAGCAACAGATCAATGGCTCCAACGCCGAACTGATCGCGGTGGGAGACTTCGATCCAGATCAACTCAGAGAGCAGGTGGAGCAGATCTTCGCGGGCTGGACATCGGATGTCGACTACCAGAGATTCGCCACGCTGGCCAATACTTCGGTCGAAGGCCAGATGATCCAGATCGAAACTCCCGACAAAGCCAACTCCGTGTTCTACGCGCGCCAGCAATGGCCGATGCGGGAAGATCATCCGCAACTGGCAGCGCTCACCATCGGCAACTTCATTCTGGGTGGAGGATCGCTATCCAGCCGACTGGGAGATCGCGTTCGACAGAAAGAAGGGCTCTCCTACGGTATCGGCAGTGGACTGTCCGCTCATCCGGTGGACGAGCGGGCCGATCTGACGATGTATGCGATCACCAACCCCGCCAATCGCGACAAGCTACTGAAGGCGATTCAGGAAGAAATGAAGCGGCTTTTGGATGAAGGGGTCACAGAGAAAGAGCTGGAAGATGCCAAACAGGGATTGCTGCAAGGACAGCAGGTGGCTCGCAGCAACGACGGGCGACTGGTTCAAATCCTAGCGGGGAATCTCTTCGCCCAGAGGGATATGACATTCCAGAAGCAGTTCGAGCAGCAGGTGGCCTCGTTGACTGTCGATCAGGTCAATGCGGCGATCCGAGAGTGGATCCGCCCAGAACGGATTGTGATGGCGACCGCCGGCGATTTTGCCAACGCGAAGCCGGAAGCTGCAGTCGATGATGGGGATGGGCAGGAAAAGAAGTAGTTGGACCCCTCCCATCGCGAAGCGCCGATCGAAGAGTTGGTTCCCGGTGGCTCCATCGGGAACCGCCGATAGGTAGGAAAGTGCATGATGGATGAATCAGATCCAGTCGATGGAGATCAGCTGTTCCTAGAGCATCTTGCCAAGCGAGCCAAGCAGCGAAATCGATCGCATGCGATCAAGTCACCCATCATGGCCGTTCTTCGGAGGTATGGCGTCCAGCAGCAGCTGACCAGCCAGTCGATGGAGGCGATCTGGACGGAGATCGTCGGACCTGTGCTGGCCAAGGAATCGAGGACCGGAAAAATCGATCGAGGGGTGATGCTGGTCGCTGTCGCTAACAGCTCGGTCCTTCAGGAACTATCCTTAAGGAAGCTGGAGATACTGGATCGACTGCATCAGCACGAGCCTTGGAAAGAAGTGCGCGACTTGAAGTTCCGTCGGGAAAAATTCGACTCACGTTGATCGACGGATGCCTTGCTAACCCCTTTCTCCGTAGCCCCCCCAATCCAACTCACAACCGCTTTGCAAGAAGGAATCAGGATGCGGCCCGCTTGGACCCCTACCTCGTGGAAAAGTTTTCCGGCGGCCCAACAACCGGTCTACCAGGACAGCCAGGCGATCTCGCAAGTTCTCGAACAGCTCCATCGGATGCCGCCCCTGGTGACCAGTTGGGAGGTCGACCGCCTTCGAGACGCCTTGGCGCTAGCGCAGCGAGGAGATGCTTGGCTGCTCCAGGGGGGCGACTGCGCCGAGCGATTCGAGGATTGCCAGGCCGAGCCGATCGCCAGCAAGCTGAAAGTTTTGCTCCAGATGAGTCTGGCGATCCTTTTTGGTGGCCGACGCCGTGTCATTCGCGTTGGACGCATCGCCGGACAGTACGCCAAGCCTCGCTCGAGCGACACGGAGACCGTTTCAGGTCAGACCCTGCCATGCTACCGTGGCGATCTGATCAACCACCATGGTTTCTCAGCGGAGGAACGGAAGGCAGATCCTCAATTGCTGCTACGGGGGTATGAGCGGGCAGCATTGACGCTGAACTTCATCCGTGGACTCAGCGAAGGTGGCTTTGCCGATCTCCATCATCCGGACAACTGGAATTTGGTTTTTGTCAACGCGGCCAAGGAGGAAGCTCGCTACCGCAAGCTCCTGAAGTCGCTCGGTGATGCCCTGAATCTGATCGAGACGATCACGGGTGGACCGGTGGCGGAGCTGCGGCGAGTCGATTTCTATACTTCCCACGAAGCGCTCCATCTCGACTACGAAGCTGCACTCACGCGGCCCAGTGTGCGCGGCATCGGCTACTACAACTTCGGTACCCACTTCCCATGGATTGGCGAGCGGACGAGAGACCTTCAGGGAGCTCATTTGGAGTATTGCCGCGGTATTCGCAATCCGATCGCCGTGAAGGTGGGAGGGAGCATGGAACCGGAAAAGCTTCTGGAGATGGCGCGATTGCTCAATCCGGAACAGGAACCTGGCCGATTGACGCTCATCCATCGCATGGGTGCCGCATCGGTCGCCAAAAAACTTCCCGCCCTGGTGGAGTCGATCCGCCGGGAAGGGATTCCCGTCCTGTGGGTCTGCGATCCCATGCATGGCAACACCATCTCCACCAGCTCCGGTCGGAAGACTCGACGTTTTGGCGATATCGTCGAAGAGCTTCGGCAGTCGTTTGCCATCCATCGTTCGCTCGGTTCGCACCTGGGAGGTGTCCATTTGGAGCTGACCGGGGAAGATGTAACCGAATGCGTTGGAGGGTCAGGTGGGTTGACCGAAGACGATCTGGCGACGGCCTACCAAACGCAGCTCGATCCCCGGCTCAACTACGAACAGGCGATGGAAATCGCCTTCGAGATCGCACACCAGTTGGGCCACCCCGCCGATGGGGACAGCGCGTGGACCTGACAAGCGGGCGTTGCTCGATGCGTTCGATCCTCCCGCTTGGTGGCGGGGGATCTCCACCAAACCACCCTACGCGGTACCTCTGAAGTGATGACTAAGGAGCATTTCATCGCAAAGTCTAGCCACTGGAGCCGTCGGCAGATGGCCAGATGGCTGACTGCTGCGTTGCCGATGGCCTGCGTAAGCCGGCTTGGGCTTGCAACGAGGGGCCCGGAGGAGCCGGGAGTCCCTGAGCGTCCGCTGCTGCTGGTCCATTACATGCCCTGGTATGCCTCGAAGGAGCAAGCGGGTGGGTGGGGCTGGCACTGGACGATGGATCACTTCGACCCGGACCAGTTCGATCCGGCCAGCGGTGGGCATCTCGCTTCCCATTACGAGCCATTGGTGGGGCCCTACGATTCCGGGGATCCTCTGCTGATCGATTACCACCTGCAGCTGATGAAGATCGCGGGGATCGATGGCGTGGTGATCGACTGGTACGGTACCTCCTCTTCTCTGGACTATCCTCTACTTCATCGCAATGCTCAGCGGATGATCGAGTCGATTCGCAGAGCCTCGATGCGCTATGCGATCTGTTATGAAGACCAGAGTCTGCGGCAGGTTCAACCCGGAGGTCCTGAGGAGATTCAGCGACAGGCAGTTCTCGATCTGCGATGGTGGGAAGAGACCTGCATGGAGGACCGCGCCTATGTCCGTGTCGATGGCCGGCCAGTGCTGTTGGTCTTTGGTCCGCAGCAACTTTCTGCGGACCTATGGAGAACGTGGTCCGATCGTCTGCCGGTTCGGCCAAGACTGTTTGGGTTACCCCATCTGGTGACCGACCGGGGAATGGATCATGCCTATGGATGGCCTCCGGTGACAGGTGGCATGGAGATCCCTCCCAGAGTATGGGGAGAGTACCTTGATGCGCTCCACCGAGATCCGCAGGCGATCGGTTGCATTTTCCCTGGCTTTCATGACATCTACCAGCAGGCTGGGGTCCATGCCAGTTATGGATCGATCGATGAACGCGACGGAAGAACATTTCAGGAGACGGTCGATCGAGCCTTGAGGAGTCATCGTCGGCTGATTCAGGTGGCTACCTGGAACGATTTTGGAGAGGGGACGATGATCGAACCGACACGTCAGCGTCAGTATCGCGATCTGGAAGTCCTGAGGCAGCGCAACATCGCGGGAACCGCAGGTAGTGCTTTGGACTTAGCACTTCCGTTGTTGCTATACCAGAGCCGTTTGGAGGATCGACGTGGTGGTTCGAAGAAGGCGGAAGCGCTGAACGAAGTCGCCTCGCATTTGCTGAACGGCCGCTACCGAGAGGCTCGCGAGCGATTGCAGACAACGGTGGAAGGGTGAGAGGCAAGTGGTGGTTGGGGTGGAGCGATCGTTGCGTGGGAGTTGGGAGCGCAATCGCACAGCATTTCGGTCTGTTGCGGGTGCGGCTGTTTTCAACAGATCACGCCTTCACAACTTCTGGCGATCGTCGTTTCCCGCGATGCGAGGGGCAATAAAAAAACCACCGTCGGATTCGACGGTGGTTTCTGTGTCGGAATCGGAGATCGAGAAGATTTACTTCTTCTCGGCAACGACCTTGGTGAACTTGCCCTTCTCGAAGGCGTCTTTGCCGAAGACGGCTTCGACCTGAGCGTCGCCTTCCATCTTCTCCGCCTTGCCCTTGCAGTTGTTGCAGCAGAAGGCAACCTTGACCTTGCCAACTTCGATTGCGGTGTCTGCATTCAGCTTGCCACCGGAGAAGGGGCAGGCTTCCTGCTTGTACTGCTTGGTGGCAACCAACTGGTGGTTGGCCTTGGCAGCAAACTTTTCGGTGTTCTCACCGAACTTCTTCACGCAACCTGGGCAGCAGAAGTAGACCTTGCCTTCCTTGTAGTCGACGGCCTTGTCGGCCTTGATGGCCTTGTTCGGCATCATCATGCACATGACGCCTTCCAGTGGGTTTTTGTCTTCGAAGGCAACGGAGGTGCCGACAAAAGTACCGACAGCCAACATCGCCAATGCGATCGCCCAACGCTTCATCTCTATGGCTCCTCACGAAATCCAAAACCAGGAAAAACGACACGTTTCATGCGGAGCGTCCTGATGGACTTGGGATCTACCCTGAGATCTTTTTCCGCAACCGTCATTGTACGGTAGCCGTCACCCATCGCCAAGGCAATGGAAAAAAGGGGGAATTCCACTTCAAACTGCCTGTGGTGGCTCCTGGGCCTTCCCCCCGCAGTCGACTCAGGAATTTCTTGGGGGCTGGACCAATCCTGGGGTAGGAAGCTGCGGCTCTTTCAATTGCTGAATCCGATTTCGCACGTAGTCCATAGCGGCATCGATACCGTCGGCCTGGAGGAGCAAGAGTTGACCAGGCTGGGCGACTTTCAGGGCGGCATCCATCGCTTCCTCCCAGCTATGGAATCCGTCGATCTGTTTGGCGCGGCTCCCCTGCAGGATCCCATGTCGGAACAGGTCGATGATTTCTCCCCTTTCGCGGCCTCGTGTGAAGGTGTCTTCGTAGAGAATCACACGATCGAATGCATCTCCCAGGATCTTTCCCTGAGCGATCATGTCTTCATCGCGACGATCTCCGGCTGCCGAGTAGACGACGGTGCGTTCCTGGTGTGGGAACTGGTCGAGGGCTTGGAGGATGGCGACCAGGCTGGATACGTTGTGGCCATAGTCCAGGACGGCGGTCGCTCCCTGAATCTCCAGGATGTTGAACCGCCCTGGCAACTTGTCGCCATGGCTGGAGAACGATTCCAGGCCCAAGCGAATCTGCTCGGCGGGCATGCCAAGCGACCAGCAGGCGGCGGTGGCGGCCAGGGCGTTTTCTACCTGGAAGGAGATTTTCCCCTGGTGGGTCAGTGGGATGCGTTGGAGTGCCAGCAAGCGGATCTCTAGATCGCCCTCGGCGAGCGTGATGGCTTGGTCTTTGATGTAGCAGGCACGGCCCCCTGCGCTTCGATGTTCCTGGATGACCGGATGGTCGCCATCGACTCCAAAGTAGATGATTTTGCCTTCGCAATGAGGCGCCATGGCGACGACCAGTGGATCGGTGGCATTGAGCACGACGTGGCCCTGGCTATGGACCGTTCTCGCAACAATCCGCTTGACCTCCGCCAACTGCTCGACGGTGTCGATGCCGCCCAGACCCAAGTGATCTCCGAGTCCGACGTTGGTCACCACGCCGACATCGCATCGATCGACTGCGATCCCTTCGCGAAGCATTCCGCCCCGTGCCGTTTCGAGCACGGCAGCCTGAACATCGGGATGGAGGAGCACCGACCGGGCGCTTTGCGGCCCCGAGCAATCTCCTGATTCGATGCGCCGGCCACCGACGTAGATCCCTTCGGTGCAGGTCATCCCCACGCGCGTGCCATCTAGGGTGATCAGATGAGCGATCAAACGGGTGGTGGTTGTCTTCCCGTTGACTCCCGTGACAGCAACCACCGGGATCCTTCCGTTGGCTCCGTCAGGAAAGACCAGATCGATAATCGCCTCACCGACTGGACGTGGTTGGCCGCTGCTGGGCTCCAGGTGCATCCGAAGGCCAGGGCCAGCATTGACCTCGACGACCGCTCCATGCTGACTTTGTAACGGTATCGAGATATCGGTGGCGATGATGTCGACGCCAGCGATGTCCAGGCCGACCACACGAGCCGCATCGACGGCAGCACGCGCCACTTCTGGATGGACCAAGTCGGTGACATCGACTGCGGTTCCCCCTGTGCTGAGGTTGGCATTGCGGCGGATCAGGACTTTGGTTCCCGACGGGGGAATGGAGTCGACATGGAAGCCTTGTTGCTGGAGAACGGCCATCGACACCGCATCCAGCGGTATGTGGCTGAGGCTGGTCGCGTGACCATTGCTTCGACGTGGATCACGATTGACCTGTGCGACCAACTGGCTGATGGTGGAGCGTCCATCGCCGATGACATGAGCGGGTTCGCGTCGAGCGGCCGCTACCAGGCGGTTGCCGACGACCAGCATGCGGTAATCGTCCCCCGGTGAATAGCTTTCGACGACCACCCAGTCGCCATGCTCCCGAGCCGCTTGGTAGGCTGAGGTGACCGCTTCCTTCCCCTGAATTTTCGTCGTGACGCCGCGCCCGTGGTTCCCATACTGCGGTTTGACCACCACCAGTCCGCCGATCTCATCGGCTGCAGCCAGTGCTTCCTCCAGAGTCGCTACCGAACGACCCTCCGGGACCGGAACGCCTACCGATGCCAGGAGGGTGCGGGTGAGTTGTTTGTCTTGAGCGATGGTTTCGGCGATGGCGCTGGTGGAATCGGCTTCCGCGGTGCAGATGCGCCGCTGCTTGACTCCCTGACCCAACTGCACCAGACTCCCCTCGCTCAGTCTTCGCCATGGAATCCCGCGGGCGTCCGCTGCACGCAGAATCGCTTTGCTGCTGGGGCCAAGGCAAGCATCATAAATCTGCTCCAGAAGGGCTTCGGTATTCTGGTCGCGCCACCGGTGAAGCGCTTCCATCGATGCAGCCTCCCACGCTTGGCCAAGGGCTCTCAACGCATAATCCCAGCAAGCCAACGTCGCCGGCTCCTCGGGCATCTCCAGTAGAATTCGGAGCCTGGGAGCAGTCGATCGTTCGACCACCTTCCGAATCCGAGCGGGATAGCCAGCCTTCCGCTGCGCGGTGGCGGCAATTTCCAACAACCATCCTGCGACAGTCGAGGGATCGATCGAAACCTCCGCGCCGCGTTCCTCGGACGGTGATTCGACCAACAGTGACAGTCGCTTTTGGATATCCGCTGGCTTGCTGCGATCGAGCCATTCGATGTCTGGTTCGAGCCAAACTTCCAGGAGGGGGGTCGTGGCCCAGAGGTTGGGCCCTCGCAACTTGAGCACGCGCGAGCATTCGATCATAGGAGATCTCGTTTCAACCCCTAAAGCACCTGAAGAGAAATGAGACACAACGAAAGATCCGACCTCAGCATCTAACCCCGATTTGCCGGAATGCGATCGCCCTGTCTTTTCCTCAAGTAGCTGATCTTTCTACAAACGTCCAAAGTCTATCGGACGATCCGGCCAGTCCGCTTGACCGATCGACTCGACAATCCACTCACCAGCCCCGATCTCTCCAGGTGATTCCAGTCCCTCAGGAGACAACCACCAGCAATTCCATCGATCTGAGTCCGATGACATCGATCCAAAAGGGAATCATTCCCCTCCCGGATGGAGCAATTCATCATATCCCCCACCCCGAGGAAGAAAATAGAAAAGCCGCATGCCCACCTCTTAGGAGGGGCTGGTCCGGCTGCGTCGCTTGCCAAGTATCCCCTTTCCGTGGCATGGCCGTCCCGGCCATGCGGCCTCCCCCAATTCAGCCTCCCCCCCAAGAAATCTAGCGCCAGGTGCGCGCAGGGTCGCAAGCATTACATGGCACCAACTGAATGCTAGCGATGTTGGCGAAAAGTGGGTGGCACCAACTGAATGCTACTAGCGATGTTGGCGAAAAGTGGGTGGCACCAACTGAATGCTAGCGATGTTGGCGAAAGGTGGGTGGCACCAACTAAATGCTATGTTGGCGAAAGGTGGGTGGCACCAACTAAATGCTAGCGATATAGGGCGAAAGGTGGGTGGCACCAATTGAATGCTAGCGATAGAGGGCGAAAGGTGGGTGGCACCTTTTAAAAAAAATGCGAGCATTTCAAATCCAGAGGGAAATCCTATAAAAATGTAGGATGCGGCCTTTGTTTGTCTTGGCTCGGCACGGAGCTTTTCGGTTGAACGACCCTAACTCCCAACCCCTTGAGGGATCGAGCCAACGAGGCTCCAGGCTGTCGGAGCGATCCAGGCAAGCTTCATCCGTGCACGCTGAAACGGTTCTGGCCCATTGCGCCCCCGATCTCGATTCCACACTTCGATTCCAGTCGCGGCAGCTGCTGCTGACGACAGATCGCTTGATGGAATGGGCGATGCCTTTTGCGATCATTCCCTCCGCCAATACCCCTTGGGAGAATCCCGACCCCAGGGCTCCCACGCCGGGAGAAGCCGCGCGGCAATGGGGCTTGGAGGAGATCGAGGAACTGTCGCTTCGGGAATGCGGCAGCGTCGGTTTGCTGGAGATGTTTTCTCAGGGCAAACGGACGGCGGTTTGGCACTTGTCGGCGGATCAGTGGCCGGATGCCAGGCAACTGGTGGCGGCATGGCAAGCTTGGCTTAGCGATGGAAAAACGGATCGCACGACGGAGGTTGCTGGGGAAGATCTGACGGAGGTCTGCCCGTCATGTGGTGGAGGGATGTCCGCTGGCCAGTCGATCTGCGATGGCTGTGCCGCTCGCCCTGCCCCACCACCCTCCCAGTCCCTGTGGCGGTTGATGAGATTCGCCAAGCCTCACGCCAGCAGCATCTTGGCAGGCTTTCTGCTGACCCTGGCTAGCACTGCCGCCGCGATGATTCCTCCCTATCTGACGATGCCGTTGCTGGACGACGTGCTTGTCCCTTTTCAGGCAGGGCGAGACGTTTCCTTTTGGAAAGTCCCTTCCTATCTGGCGGGTCTGTTGCTTGCAGCCATCGTGGCGTGGCTTCTTTCCTGGGCCAAAACCTACGTGCTAGCCAAGGTCGGGGAGACGATCAGCGCCGACCTCCGCAACGTCACTTACTCGCATCTGCAAAAGCTGTCGCTAGAGTTTTTCGGCGGTCGCCGCACGGGCGACCTCATTGCACGCGTTAGCGATGACACCCAGCGAATTTGCGACTTCCTTTCGATGCAACTGATCGACTTCGCCACCGACGTGGTGATGATCGGACTGACGGCAGTGCTGCTCTTTTGGATCCATCCCGGACTGGCCTTGGCGACACTGATCCCTTTCCCGCTGATCGCCTGGATGATCCAGCGCGTTCGGCAGAAACTTCGCCATGGCTTTGCCCGCGGCGTGGCGGCATGGGCGGAGATGGTCAACGTGCTGGCCGACACGATTCCAGGGATTCGTGTCGTCAAGGCGTTCGCGCAGGAACACCGCGAAGTCGAACGCTTTGCCTCCAAAAATCGCCAAGTCCTAGATGCCAACAATCGCGTCAACCGACTCTGGGCTGCCTTCGTCCCTGTGATCGCTCTTCTGACCGACATCGGTGTCCTTTTCATTTGGGGATTCGGTGCTTGGCTGGTCGCCAAAGGGCAGATCACCGTCGGGGTGCTGACTGTCTTCATCACCTACATCGGTAGGCTTTACGCAAGGCTGGATTCGATGAGCCGGATGTTGGCGGGAACCCAGCGAGCCGCCGCATCCACCCACCGCATCTTCGAAATCCTGGATCGGGTCCCCAGCGTCCCCGAACCGGTCAAGCCGATCCGGCCCCAGCGGCTGGAGGGATCGATCGCGATCCGAAATCTGCATTTCCGATATGGCGCAAGAGAAGTATTGCACGGAATCGATCTGAAGATCCAAGCGGGGGAAATGATCGGGCTGGTCGGCCCCAGCGGATCGGGAAAGAGCACGTTGGTCAATCTGGTCTGCCGATTCTACGATCCCCAATCCGGCTCGATCGCCGTCGATGGCATCGACATCCGTTCGATGCCTGTCTCCCACTATCGATCGCACATCGGAATCGTCCTTCAGGAACCATTCCTCTTTTTTGGCACCATCGCAGAAAACATCGCCTATGGTCGTCCCGAGGCATCTCGAAGGGAAATCATCGAAGCGGCTCAGGCAGCCAAAGCACACGACTTCATTCTGCGTCTACCCGATGGGTACGATTCGATGGTCGGCGAGCGAGGACAAAGCCTCTCGGGTGGAGAGCGGCAACGCATCTCGATCGCGCGAGCCCTCCTGACCGATCCCCGCATCCTGATTCTCGACGAGGCAACTTCGGCGGTCGACACACAAACCGAACGAGAGATTCAAGGGGCCCTCGACTTCTTGGCTCAGGGCCGCACCACCATCGCCATCGCGCACCGCTTGAGCACCCTTCGCAAAGCCAACAGGATCATCGTTTTGGAGGCAGGTCGAATCACCGAGCAGGGGACCCACCAGGAACTTCTCGAATTGGGGGGCACCTACACACGACTTTGCCAGGAGCAGCACACGCTGCAACCGGACGCATCCAATCCGCAGGATGTGCAGGACTGATTTCCCTCCCCCCACGCTAGGATACTTGCCAATGCCCAAGGACTCGGTTGGTCCCGCAAAAACCATCCCGCGCCAAACTGCTATAGGGCGCGTGGTCCGCACTGGCCGCGGCCAACTGTCCTGGATCGATCATCAAGGGCGATCGTTTGAGCCCGTGCAAGCGATCCCGCTTTTCCCTGTCAGCCAGCCAGATGGCTGGATCTCTCTGGTCTCCGCTTCCGGGGAAGAGCTTGCCCTCTTCGAATCGCTCGATGCACTCCCACCCGATACGGCCGATCCGGTTCGAGAGGAACTGGCACTGCGCCAATGGGTGCCCCGGATCCTCCGCGTCGTCAGCGTCTCGGGCACCTCAGAACCTTGCGAGTGGGTGGTCGAGACCGATCGTGGCCGCACGCAATTCGTGCTGACCAGTGAAGAGAACATTCGCCGACTTTCGGATCACACCGTGCAGATCATCGCCGGTAGCGGCGCGCGATTCCGCGTCGAAGACACACGACAACTAGATCCCCGCAGCCGTCGCTTCATCGAATGGTATGTATAGGTTCTCTGGAGATCGCTGGGCGGTTGCGTCATCCCATCGGACGCTCGATGCTTCAAGCATCCGCAGGTTCAAGAACCTGGCGTCTGGCACAATAAAAAAAGGAGCCTGCAAGGCGATCCCCTGCAGGCTCCCAGATCAACTTCTCTCGTAGTGACTTCGAAAGGAGATCCTACGAGCGGGATGGCGGCTGTCAGGCAGCCCGCCGGCGCCCTAGATCGCACCATCCCTCCAATGGCCGGTACAGTCAGAACTCACCCGATCACCTCCTTTCTCAAATAAAGTCTGCGACGCCGATTCCAGGTCAGCCAAGAACGGAAGTCGGCTCGCTGTCGGAATCGTTGCGCTGCGTCACGCAACCCGCACCGCTAGTGTAGGCGCGAAAGAGACTCGTTTTCAAGAGCGCCGCACTTTCTTAAAAGACGCGTCGCGCCTTGGGAAAAAGCCCTGCCAGATCGCGATCGGAGACCTTTCCCGCGTATTGGCTGACTTCAAACGCCTCCACCGTCCCCGAAGGAGTTCCCCAAGAATCGGGCCAGAATGCGCCTCGCCGCTGCTTGGTGGCTTCTAGGTACCACGATTTCAGCCAAACACGCCTCTGGCCGGGATCATCCGGCACTTGGTCCAGCAGTCCATCATGGTACGGCAGCCATTCAAAAAACTGCGACTCATGGCAGGCCAATAGATCCACCAACTGGTCGATCCACGGTCCGGTGTCGAGCAACCAGTCGGGGCGGAATGGCGAGGGGGAGGTGAAGGGATCTGCGAGAAAGGCGACCACAGGATCATGTCGCAGCGCTGGAAACTCCGGTTCCACCAGCGGCACTGTGAACAGATAGCAGGCATCCTGAACCGCAAGGCCCACCGCGCGATGGTCCGGATGGTAGTCCCAAGGGCGGTGCGTCAGTACCAGATCGGGCTTGAAGATCCGAACTTCTGCCAAGATCCTTCGCCGCAGCGCAAGAGTCGGCTCCAGATATCCATCTGGAAAATCCCAGACGCTGGCCTCAGCACCGATCATCGACGCCGACTTGGCCGCCTCCCGACGACGCCTCTCCACCAGCTCACGGCTCTCCATGACCTGATGTCCCGACCGCCCATCGGTGACACTGACCATGCGGACCACCGAGCCTTGTTGACGATGAGCGGTCAGCAGGCCACCCGCGGCAAATTCGGCGTCATCCGGATGAGCCCCCAGCACCAGGATTCGCAACGACTCCCCGCTCACGCTCCTTCTTCCTCCGCTTCTTCATAAAGCACCATCATGAGGATGGTCGATTGCCCAAACGCCCGATCGATCGGCTTGGTGGATTGCGGTGCAAGGTTCCCCGAAAGCGATAGGACTTTGGGTCGCTTGGCAGCGATCCACCGGTTGATCTCCCGCTCCAGTGAAATCACCTCCGTATCGACTCCAACAAACAGCTTTACCTTTTGCATCCTTCGACTCCTCGCCCATGCCTCTGGCAGCTATGATCTACTTTGCTGACGGCGATCGCTTCTGGCGGCAATCGCATTCTCATTTTTCACGGTTGGATCCGACGTGACTCATCCTAACCCAGTCGACTTGGTTTTGCTGCACCCATCCGACAATTGCGCGGTCGCCATTCGTACGCTGGAGCGCGACCATGCGGCTCGCTGGACAGGGGGCAATCCGATCGCGCTACGCGGCCGGATTCCGGCGGGACACAAAGTGGCGATCCGCCCGATCGCAATCGATCAGCCCGTCTTCAAGTTTGGATGGCCGATCGGCGTGGCAACCCAGCCCATCGCAGAGGGTGAACACATTCACAGCCACAATCTGCGTTGCGAGCATCAGGTGGATTACGAGGCGATCGCTACGGAGATTCCGCCGCCACCTCAGCCGATCCCCGGGATGACCTTTGAGGGCTATCGGCGGCCCGGGGGGCGGTGCGGCACCCGAAACTACATCGCTGTCATCTCCACCGTCAATTGCTCCGCTTCCGTCGCGCGCCGTATCGCCGCCGCCTTCCCGCCGGAAGTGCTCCAGGCATTCCCAGGAGTCGACGGGGTGATCGCGCTGCGGCACGAAGGGGGCTGCGCGATGAAGTACGAGGGGCTCAAACACCGAATGCTCAACCGCGTCCTGGGTGGCATGGCCAAGCATCCGAATATCGGTGGGTTTGTCCTCATCGGACTGGGGTGCGAACAGACCTCGGTGGGGCATCTGATTCAAGACCAGAAATTGGTCAAGCTGCAGATGCCCGGGCAACGCGATGGCGCGAATCCAGGGGCGATGGTGCGCCCCGATCGCTACACCATTCCCGCGATCACCATCCAGGATGAAGGAGGCACGCGCGCGACGATCGCACGTGGGATCGAGATGGTCCGATCGCTGCTCCCTCAGGTGGCTCAAGCCCAGCGCGAAACCCTGCCCGCAAGTGAACTGATCTTGGGGACCGAGTGCGGCGGTTCTGATGGCTACTCGGGGATCACCGCCAACCCGGCCGTCGGGGTGGCCGCCGACCTCCTGATCGCCGCAGGCGGCACGTCGATTGTGTCGGAGACAACGGAACTCTATGGTGCCGAACAATTGCTCACGCGCCGCGCGCGCACCCGCCCCGTCGGTGAAAAGCTGCTAGAGCTGATCGACTGGTGGAAGTGGTATGTCGGGGTCTTTGGCGAGGTGCTCGACTGCAACCCATCCACCGGAAACAAAGCAGGTGGACTGACGACGATCGTCGAAAAATCGCTTGGTGCTGCCGCCAAATGTGGTTCCACCGCACTCGAATCGGTGGTCGGCTACGCCGAACCGGTCGATGCGAAAGGGCTAGTTGTGATGGACTCCCCAGGCTTCGATCCGGCAAGCGTTACCGGGATGGTGGCTGGAGGCGCCAACTTGGTGGTCTTTACCACCGGCCGTGGCAGCTGCTTTGGCTTCAAACCTGTTCCCGTCCTCAAGGTTTGCAGCAACTCAGAAACGTTTCACCGAATGCCCGAAGACATGGACATCAATGCCGGTACGGTCATGGAAGGAGAATCGGTTCAGCAGGTAGGCCGCCGCATCTTCGATTCGCTCCTGGAAATCGCCAGCGGCCGACAAACGCTCAGCGAACAACTCGGCTACGGCGACGATGAGTTCATCCCCTGGACCGTGGGGCCGACACTGTAGAACCCCATCGTCAATCGATTGGTTCGATGTTCGTTTGGATGCACCTCAACGATCGTCGATTCGGCTCGCCACCCCTGCGTCGGAAAAGGGATCGGGATGCTGGGGGAGGGCTCCGGCTAGGCTGTCCGAGTCGACTTAGCGGATTCAAGGGATTAGCAGCTGGGGACGAAGCCAGATGGTCTGGACCATTGCTGGCAGGACATCGTCGAGCCCTTCGGTTCGCTCCGGATGCGGACTGATCGCCAGAACAAATCCCTTGCCGAACCTCCCAGCTGCCATGGCGGTCGTTCCCGGCATGACGCCGCCAGGTACTTTTTCTTTCCGCACCTCGGTCGCGAAGGTCGCCAGTTCGCGATAGTCCTCCAGATCGTCTCGCTGCGCGGGGGCAAGAAGGGGACCTTGATGGTAGTAGACCTGGGGATGATCCGAGTCGACGGCGAAGGCTTCCTGTGCCTCTTGCCGCAACGTCAAGCGGACCGGACCAAATCCTCGTGCCCAGTGCTTGCGATCGAGGACCCGAGCGTCCAGCAGATGCAGAGACCATCTGTAGTCGGCCGACGCCAGATAGGCTCCCGCGCAGACTCCGACATAGCAGCCCCCTCGATCGATAAATCGCCGCACTGCCTCCCGCCCTTCACTAGCCAGCGCCTCCCCTTGCCCTCCCCCGGAGCCGCCTGGAAAGACCACAACATCGACGTCGCTTTCCAGCCTTCCGGCGCGGATCGCGTCAGCATCGATACGATCGACTACCAGTGCGGGGGACCTCTGAAGATCGCGGATCAGTTCCAAGGCGGAACTGCTGACGCCGGGCCCCTGAAAGACAGCGACTCGAATCCTCTGCGAGCTCGACTCTTGGGCATCCAGCGAGGGGCTCAAGATCAATGCCAGCAGCAGCAGAACAGGACGAAAGGAACTGCTTGAGATCATCTCAAAAGAACTCCACGAAGCAGCCAGTACCGAGAATGCCGCTGATGGCATATCAGTGTAACAACGCAAGGCGGACAAAATAGCAAGCGATCGATGGACGCAGGCTAAGGCGGAAACCGCAGTTCGATCCCAGACGACCGTTCGGCTCTCGCAGGCAATACCTGGAGGCCGTGGCGACGCATTCGATCGGCCTTAGGTTGTCAGCGTCTTGCGCGATCTTGCCGATTGGCGGTTTGGCTGGAGCCAACAAGAGCCGCAGGGGGGAACGCGATCGAGCCCATGGTGGTTGGGAATGGCCGAAACGCGGTGAAGTTGTAGCAACTCCACCGCGTCGCGGTTTCCCCCTGCCCTCGTTCACAGCCTTACGCTGTTTCCTGTTGTGCCCTTGGATTTCTTCTGATTACTTGCCACCCCGAAGCGCGTTGGCCGGGAGGACTGGTGGTGGATCGATCGCGGTGCTTGCCGATCCGGCGCGACGCGACCAAGCGTTGTCGCGATCGGGATTGGCTGCCGTCGATCGGCTCCAGGGGGCAGCGCTTCCGATCTGCAGAGGCGGGCTGGGAGCCGGTGCGTCCGATGCGGAGGGCTGAGCGGCTTCCGACGCCGGACTGCTGAGCTCAATCGACTCCACCTCCCCCTCCATCGCTCCTTGCATCGCTTCGGTGGCTTCGGGAGTCACCACAGCCCCTTCCACCCATTCGCCCTGGTCGATGATCACTTCTCCTTCTACATCATTCTGGTTGATTGGTCCGAACTGATCGGTCGGCGTTGTGCCACGGCTGACCGAAGATGGACGGCTTGCACCACTGCCCAACGGGATCCCCGCTGCCTGCCGCATGGCGGCTTGCTGAGCGTCGTAGTAGGCCTTCTGCGGCCAGTCGCCTTCAGCCAGTTCGATGTTGTTGTATTCCAGCAGCGATCCTTTCAGCAGATGGATCTGAACGATCGACTTGTTGTACTCACAGACCGCTCGATAGTACTCCTGCTGGGCTCGTGCGCGACGCTCCTGAGCCCGCAGCAGAAGGTCGACGATCTGCTCTAGTCCCTGGGCACCGATCTCGGCCTTGTCGCTGTAGACCTTGGTCTCCCGCTCACTGGCCATCCACTGGTTCAGCTTGAACTGCATCTGCTGGTAATGCGACTCCATCAGACTCAGTTCATTGCTCAGTGCATAGATCGCGGCATTCTCCTTCTCGCGGAGGATTTCATGTTCGCGAGCCATCGAGAGGCGGGCTGCACGGATACCGGCAAGGGCTCGCCTTGCACCGAACGCGTTGGGGGTCAGTTCCAGACGCATGCCGACTTCCTGGTAACGTCCTCCCAGCAGGCTTTCCCAGGCGCTGGTCAGGTTGTTACCACCATTGATCCCCGGGAATTCTTCTCCTCCATCATTCCCAAACCAGTCGTCACCCACACCGACCCATCGGTAGAGCCCCGAGATATTGACGTCGGGGAGGATTTGGTTCTTTGCCGAGATCAATTCCAGTTCCCGCTGCTTGATCACCCAACGCTGGCTGCGCAGATCGAGGTTCCGGTTGAGTGTTTCGCCCTGGATCGATGCCCAATCGAACTCGGTGTGAGCGATCGTGGGTTTGTCGATAGGACGCAGCAGCTGGCCGTCGGTGGCGGAAAGTCCCATCAGATAGCGGAGGCGTCGTTCGCGTCCTTTGACGCCCGGATCCCCGCCAGGCAGGTTGACGCCATTGAGAGCGGCACTTAGGAGCGCATCGAACTGGTGTACCTGAGCCAGAGCCTGCGCCTCGACGGCCGACTCACCTACATTGTTTTGCAGTCTCGCATTCGCGACGCGCCAGACTTTCAGGGCGCTGTCGCGACCGGCGCGAGCCGTTTCCACGGTCCAGTAGGAGCAGTAGAGGTCCCAATAGGCGACTTCGACTTCCTTGCTGAGGTTTCGCATCGCTTCTTCGAACTGAGTCAGACTGATGTCTTCATTGATGCGTGCCAGAACAACTGGGAGGCGGTTGAGCATGGTGCCACGGCCGCGAGCCAGTGGGTGCTGAAGCTGGACTTCCAAAGTCTGGGTGAAATCGCTGGGGGTGCGTCGAGCGATGCTGGGAGCATCGACGTTGTTTCGCGAGTAGGCGGTCGAACTCCTCGCCGTCGCGACGCCGCCAGTCGCCAGCCGCTTGGAAATGGCGCTCTGGTAGTTGGTGTCTTTGGCTGCGAAGGGAGTCGGAGTGAAGGTGTTCGGTCCCGTGTTTCGCTGCCGGTCCGTGGTGTTGTAAGAGAGGAAAGACGAATACTGCGCATCGAACTCGCTGAGTGCATCCTCGACACCGGCCACCTGATTGGCACGAATGGCTCCGCGAGGCAACGTGCGGTTGCCGTTCTGATCGATTACCAGCGCCTGGGGAGATGTTGTCGCCGAAGTGATGGCAGGATCGTACGCAGAACGGAGTTGGCCTGAGGGACTGGCAAGAATGGCGGTCGCCAGATCGCCTGTCTGCAGGTTGGATCCAGGCAGGCTGCGAACCAACTTGGTGTTCGCAAGTGCGATCGACATGCAGTCTTCCAGCGTCACATCGCGGAACGAATAATCGTCGTTGCCCACGGTGTAAGGGGACTGTGCCTCGGTCGCCTCTGGCAGCGAAGCAGTTTGCACATCGGGATACTCAATGCGTGTCGCAGTATCTAGGTAGTGCTGCAGATCAGAATGGTCTGCCCGAAAGAACGGTTGCGTCGGATGGCAGCCAGTCAGCATGGTCAGAACCAGCTGGAGGGCGGCAACTCGGCGGATGGTCGATCGTCTCATGGGTCCCATTCCTGCATGGATCCTCGGCGCACCGCCCCTCTACCAATCCACCATGCCCCTGCAACGACCGCTGCAGAGATACGAATGAATCAGGAGCCCTTGGCTAGCCCAACCGAGAATCGTTTTTTGGAACCCCCCTTGCCGCCTCCCCCGTCAGGCACCAGGTGCTCGACGGAAAACGCGACGCAATTGGTATCGTCTACGCAGGCCGCAAAACTTCTCAAAACCTCCCTGCTTCGCGACAATTTTTTTGATCCCTGGCATTTTTGGATGACGCGGTGGAGTCCAGGGCGACTTCTTCTATCAAGGGTAGCAAGTCGCTCGACCTTCTAACCTCATTTCCCTACCGCCCTCTAGATCGGTTGGCCATCCCAGCAGCTCCCGGCCAGCCTGCGAATCACCACTGCCTTTCCTGCATCAGTTTCCACTAAAAGCAGCCCCCTCGCATTGAGGGAGTCCCGAAATTGGTGGGTGGCACCAATTGGAAAAATGCTGGCTCTACCGCCCTCTAGATCGGTTGGCCATCCCAGCAGCTTCCCGGCTAGCCTGCGAATCACCACTGCCTTTCCTGCATCAGTTTCCACCAAAAAAGGCCCCCTCGCATTGAGGGAGTCCCGAAATTGGTGGGTGGCACCAATTGGAAAAATGCTGGCTCTACCGCCCTCTAGAGCGGTTGGCCATCGCAGCAGTTCCCGGCTAGCCTGCGAATCACCACTGCCTTTCCTGCATCAGTTTCCACTAAAAGCAGCCCCCTCGCGTTGAGGGTATTCGGAAATTGGTGGGTGGCACCGATTGAAAAAGTGGGTGGCACCAATTGGAAAAATGCTGGTTAAGTGGGGCGGGAGGAGGAAGGTGCCGAATCGTGGAGCACCTAGCGAATCGATAGCTAGCTGAACGGGTTGGCAGGCATCCTGCCAAAAACCGGAACCGAACCAATTTCAAGGTTTTCCCATCCTAGCGATCCAACATTCCACGAGTTCTTTCTCGCTTGCGAGAACCTTTCGGATGCAAGCATGGTCTTTTTGGACGACGAAGATCGTTGCTGGAGCCTGGAAAACGACTTTTTTGGCTCGGGCCGGTTGCATTCAACCGACCTTCCCGGGGAGAAATGACTGAATTCGTCCCCAAACATTGCTCCCATTCGATCGCTTGCATACGGTAGAAAGAGGTCGATCGCTCAGAAGCGTTTGGAAAGCCTTTTTGGCCTCCCATGCGATCGCGTCGCATCGTTCAAGACCGCTGTGCCAATTCCCAGGGAGAAAGGAACCCCTTTGCAACCTCAAGATCGCCAGGACCGTCAGGTTTCCGAGAAGTGTTTGCTAGCAAGATTACTGGCTCCCGATGCCAAAGTCGGCGACGATCCGCTCGAGGAATTGCGAGGACTGGCCAAAACTGCAGGGACGGAGGTGGTCGGTTTTGTGGTGCAACGTCGAGAGCATCCCGATCAGACGACCTACCTGGGGAAGGGAAAGGTGCAGGAGCTGAAGCACCTGGTCGACTTCTGGGAGGCGGATGTCGTCATTTTCGACAACGATCTAACTCCAGCACAGACTCGCAATCTGGAGAAGGCAGTGGGTTGCAAGGTCTTGGATCGTACCGAGGTGATTCTCGACATTTTCGCCACCAACGCTCGGACCTACGAAGCGCGTCTGGCGGTGGAACTGGCGCAGCTTGAGTATTCTCTGCCTCGGCTGAAGCGAATGTGGACGCACCTATCGCGCCAGACGATGGGTGTTGGGATGCGAGGTCCTGGAGAAAAGCAGCTGGAAGTCGACAGGCGTTTGGCGGAAAAGC
The DNA here is from genome assembly GCA_044371425.1 of Pirellulaceae bacterium. Lineage (GTDB taxonomy): Bacteria > Planctomycetota > Planctomycetia > Pirellulales > Pirellulaceae > JBEISR01. Next base: position 234,426 of record JBILTR010000001.1, read on the forward strand.
GCATCCATGAATTGAAAATGGATTTAGCCAAGATTGAACGCCGCAAGGCCAGAGAAGTCGCTTCGCGGGAAGGGACGCTGACCGTCTCTCTGGTTGGATACACCAATGCTGGTAAAAGCACGTTGATGAATGCCTTGACCGACGCGCAGGTCGAGGCCGTGGACAAGCTTTTTGCGACGCTAGACACTCGGACTCGCCGCTGGCATCTTCCGGGTTGGGGCCCTGTGCTGCTCAGCGATACCGTCGGTTTCATTCGAGATCTACCGCACCGACTGATCGCTAGCTTTCGCGCCACGTTGGAGGAAGCGCGTCAAGCCGATCTTTTGCTCCATGTCGCCGACGGATCCAACCCAGCGGTGCTCAATCAGATTCGAGCGGTCTATGAAGTGCTTCGGGAGATTGGCATCGAAGAGAAAGACACATTGCTGGTGATCAACAAGATCGACAGCGCTACGCAAGATCAGTTGGCGATGCTGATGGAACGTTACCCTCATGCAGTCCCGATCAGCGCGGCGACAGGCCTAGGGGTACCGGTGCTGGCCAGTCGCGTCGGGCAGTCGCTCTCCCGCGATTTCGTCGAGCTGGAGGTGACTTTACCGCTGGCCGATGGGAAGACGGTGGCGTGGTTGACGATGGCAGGCGAGATCCTTTCGAAACAGTACCACGAAGAAGGTGTCCTGATCCACTGCCGTTTGCCCGCCAGTCATGCTGGCAAGCTACTGACGCAGGGATTTGAGCTGCGAGTCCTCAAGGGGACCATTCCGCAGGCCGCACCTCCCTCTTCCTTCCCCGATACCGGTTCCTACAAAACCGCCTGATCGAGTAGCCCAACGGGTAGCAACCCATCCTGAGCGTCCGGTTTCCCATCGTTTGTTCGGGGGGGCCGTAGAAAGTAAGGCCACCACTGGGACGACCCTTTGGCATGGGGCCTGGTGCGGCGTCCCGTCCGGTGGGGGGAGCGCCACGAGGCAACTGGAGTGGCATCGATGCCGACTGGAGTCTCCTGGCAAAAAAAACCCCAGCCGCAATGGCCGGGGTTGAGTGCTTTGGTGAGCCAATCGAAGGAATTAGCAGGGGCTGATAGCGGCCCGGTGCTACTTCTTCTTCCCCTTCTTGGGATCGGCTTCTTCTTCCTTCTTGACCTTCTTCTTCTTCTTCAGCGAGACCTTCGGAACGCGGACTTTCGGCATGCCGACAACCGACAGATCATCGCTCCATTTGCCGATTTCCTGAAGCCGTTTGATCCGCTCAGCGCGATTCATGACGTTGCGCGATTTGATCGCACCGGCTCGCACCTTTAAACTCTTGTCCAGCGTCATTCCTGCTACTCCTCAAGCAACCAACTTGGCGAAGTTCCGTAGTATACGGAGAGGCGAGGTTGGTCGCAAGTGAAAAACGAGCCCCAGCGTGGTCGGTGGTTTCGGAAGGAAAGAGCCCATTTTTCTCAACTTTCGCAGGCTTTGCCATGAATAAACCTCCTTCCCTCAGGGCTCGGCGATGGTGGTGGGCGGGTTTGTTCATCGGCCTTTTGGCAGGGTTTCTTGTCGCTCGGCCCTGGATCGCCGCTGCGGTGGTCGACCGCTGGTGGCGCCAAATCGACGCCGATCAGCCGGAAAAGATGCTGGACCGAGTCGCGGGAGCCGAGCGGTGGCTGGGGAGGCAAGGGGAGCTGGAATGGCTGCGGGCGGAGGTGTACCGCCACACGGGCGACTCGGTGCGACTGAAGAAGCATGTCGATCGCGCCATGGAATTGGGGATGAAGCCAGAGCGAGCGAAGATGCCATTTTGGCTACGCATGGCGCAGGAAGGATCGATGGAGGAGCCAGAGCAGCACTTGGCGACCATGCTCCAACGTGGCTGGAGGAATAAGGAGGCCGTCTACGAACCGTTCCTCAAGGGCTATATCGGCGCCTGGCGGCTTGGGGATGGCAAACGGCTGTTGGACCTATGGCGCGAACAGGAGCCAAGCAGCCCCAAGATCGACTTCTGGGAGGCGGCGCTGAAGACGGTCGACTACCAGATCGCTCCTGCCACCGATTTGTTCTACAAGGCAGTTGAGAAAGACCCTGGCTACCACCAGGCCCGTTTGAAGTTGGCCGAACTGCTGGTCGAGCAATCGAAGTTGCCGGAGGCCGAGGAACAATTTCGAGTCCTGGTCCAGCAACGTCCCGGCGACGCTCAAGTCCTCACCGGATGGGCGCGTTGTTTGATGAACCAAGGGAAGTCCCAGGAGGCGTTGGAAGCGCTATCGAAGGTGGGGGAGGCAACGGTCTCCGAAGCACCGCTTCTGTTTTTAAAGAGTCAAGCGGCGTTCGAAGCGGGGGAACACCAGCAGGCGGCAAGGTGGTTGGAAGAGTTGTGCGGCAGGTGGCCAGAGGTGGCGCCGTATCGCGAACTGCAAGCCCGCAACTTTCAGTCGCTAGGAGAAACCGCAGCCTCCGAAAAGTCATTCGCCATCGCATCAGCCAGCCAGGCCAAGCAAGAGTCGATCAACCGTCTGATCGCGCAGCTGGATCAAGATCCAGCCAACCTGGAGGTGCGTCAGCAACTGGGAGCGATGATGATGTACTACCTTGCTCCGGAGGCGGGCAGCGCCCAGCTGCTGAGCGCTTTGAGGCTGGAGGTGGCGCAGCCCGAAGTCCATCGTCTGTTGGTCGATTACTTTCGACGGGAACGCAACATGGATGCCACTCTGCTGCACCAACGATGGTTGGAGAGGACGCAAAGTGGAATGACGGCTCCTTCACCATCCGAGGAGCAGTCGAACCCATCTACTCCGATCGGCAGTGGTTCGTAATCCCCAGCGGCTAACAAGGTAAGAGACAAAAGGCAGGAACAGCATGACGGCAGGGCAAAGGGGGATCTGCAGCTGGGGGTTGGTGTGGGTCCTGCTCTCCGGGTGCCAGCCCTCTGGCCTGAACTCCTCGAAGCCCAAGGTTCCAGCGGCACAAGCCCAAGCGACGCAAGAGACGGCCAGCAATGCTGCGAGCGGATCGCTGCCGGCGGCGCAACCTTCGGGCGCGCAAACGGCAACAGAAGGTACCGTTCCAAGCAAACCGCAGCAGCCCATTCGATGGCGTTCCGCAGGGAAAGATCACGGTGTCGATGCCGTCTATCGAAACGGCGAGAACGCGTTTCTTTATGCCATGATCGAAGCCAACGGCGGAGGTCCGGGAATCCTCGATTATGACCGGGATGGAGATGAGGACCTGTTTTTTCCGGGGGGCGGCGAGCTGACGAAGGAGCCCCAGGTGGTGCCGGTAGAGCATCAGATCTATCGCAATCGGGGAGAGGGATTCTTTGAGCGACTGGTTGTGCAAGCAGGATCGTTGGCCAGTCGCTGTTACAGTTTTGGAGTCAACGTCGGAGACTACGACCAGGACGGCTTTGCCGACATCCTGGTCACTGGCTGGGGGGGGCAGCAGCTGTTTCGCAATCAAGGGGATGGTACTTTCCTCGATGTGACGGAATCTGCAGGGTTCAAGGATCGCGGCTGGAGTTCCTGCAGCGCATGGTGTGATATCGAAGGGGATGGTCTGCCAGATCTTTACGTATCGCACTACGCACGCTGGTCCCCGGAAACCGAAAAAGTTTGCTACTCCCGCACCGGCCAGCGCGATCGCTGCGTTCCGTCCGATTACGAGGGGGAGTCAGATCAGCTGCTCCGGCAGACAGGCGATGGCGTCTTCGAAGATGTCTCCTCGAAGGCCCCGGCCCCTGCCAGCCGTGGGCTGGGCGTGGCGGCTGGCGACTGGGATACCGATGGAGACATCGATCTGTATGTCGCCAACGATGTGCATGCCAATCTCTACTTCGAGAATCGTTCGGACGGGCGGTTTACCGAGCTGGGAACGCGTTCGGGAACCGCCATCGGTTCGCGTTCGGTGGTCGATGGCAGCATGGGGATCGGAGTCGGGGATTACGACGGGAACGGGTTTCCTGATTTCCTGGTGACCAACTATCAAGACGAGTACTGCGAGCTCTATGCGAACCAAGGGAAGAACTACTTCAAGCTGGCGACTCGCAATGCCGGCTTGATGACCCTGGGCACCCGCAATGTGGCTTGGGGAGTGGCGATGTTGGATATCGACCACGACGGCGATGAAGATGCTTTGGTGGTGGCAGGCCACACCTCGAGAAACCCCCAGGGGAGCACCAACAAACAGCGGCCCTACTGCCTGGAAAACCAGGACCAAAAGCGACTGGTCTCGCTGGGAACCCAGGCCGGCGATTTCTTTGACGAAAGCCTACCGGCGCGCGGCCTGGCGACCGGTGACATCGATGGAGATGGTGATCTGGATGCTGTCGTATCGCTTTTGGAAGAACCGGCGAGGCTTCTGTTCAACCAGACTCAGACAGCAGGGCACTGGTTGCAAGTGGAGCTAGTCGGAACCCAGTGCAACCGCGATGCGATTGGAGCCTGGTTGGAAGTTCAGGCCGGTGGGAAGCGATGGGTGCGGCACCGATTCAGTGGCGGCAGCTACGCCAGCAGCCATGCCGCTTCGCTCCATTTTGGGCTTGGAAATATCGAAAAAATCGACCGCCTGGTGGTCCACTGGCCAGGCCAGCCGGAGGCCGTGCTCGTCGAGGTTCCGGTGGATCGGCGAGCGGTGCTGGTTCAGGGCGCGGAGCAGGAAACGGTGTGGCAACCAGTCCCATAGCTGCCGGTTGCGGCCGAGCGATCGCGCCCTTTTTCAAGCCATCATGCTGCGGGGCAATGTGGGAAACCAGATGGAATGAGCTGGGATTTGGTCGCTGAGTTGATGCGATCGGCCACCCCCACCGCATCGCTCCCCAGGTGGCTGGCGGCCCCCGTCGCGATCGCCACATACCGGCTCACCAAAACGTCTGCCCCGCCTGGGATCGGTGCTTTGGGGGTAGATGCCTTGCCGAAAAGGAGGTGGTCTGGGGCCCTTTTTTGGCCTTCATCCCTTGTCGGCCAACGGATAGAATCTTCGGTTTCTGGCTTGATTTGAACCAGCAAGGAGTGGGGCTGCCCAGAGAGTTTTTCCTTGATGGCCCAAGCTCTTTCGGCGCCGCCTGCGGAGGATCCTCCCGTGTTTTTCTTCTCGGTCATGGTGCTCCATCAGTACTTCTTCGGTATCACCACCTTCCTGATCTCTCTGTTCCTGATCCTCTTGATCCTGGTTCAGCGGGGGCGCGGGGGTGGATTGAGCGGTGCTTTGGGGGGGCCGGGTGGTCAAAGCGCGTTCGGAACCAAAGCCGGCGACATTTTCACTCGGATCACGATCGTCACCGCGGCGATTTGGATTTTCTGGTGCGCTCTGGCCGTTTGGTGGATGCAGATCCCCGATGTGGTCGATCTGAACAGCGGCGGAGGAGCAGCGATCCCGGTGGGTGGAGCGGTCGGTGATGGGATTGGCGGAGCCAACGGAGCGGCCGGTGGGCTGATCCCACCGGGTGATCTGCCAGGGCTGCAAGATGCGACCACCCCAGGTGTTGCGCCCACCGATGCCTCCTCGCCATCGCCTTCCACTGGCGTTGTCGATCCCGTACCCCCTGCCGAATCAGTTCCCGCCACCAACAACAGCGATGCGGGAAACACTCCTGCAACCTCCACGCCTCCGGCGGACCAGCCCAAGTCGGATACTCCCTGATCGCTTGAGAAGTCCTGAGCGGCTTTTTCGTCGATCCGTCTGCGCCTTCGATCTTCCTCCTGGGACACTGACATGCTGGTGAGCATGACTGGACAGGGCATCGCGACACTGCCCTGCAGCCTGCCGGGAGTGGGCGACCGGATGCATGTGGTGGCTGAAGTCCGTTCGGTCAATCATCGATTCCTGAAGATCCACACTCGGCTGGATGATGCGCTGAGTCGACTGGAGCCGGAAGTTGAATCGCTGGTGCGCACGCGGATCCGTCGCGGCAGTCTGCAGGTCCAGATGCGACTGGAAGGGGAGGCAGGGGAGCCATCGTATCGGATCAACGAAGAGGTACTGGCTCGCTACTGTCAGCAGGCGCTCAAGGTATCGCTTGAAATCCGCCATCCGATCGAATTGGGTCACTGCTTGGCTCTTCCCGGTGTGATTTCCGGGGGCCAAAAGGTCTGGGAGGTGGACAGCCCTCAAATGGAAGCTGCTCGAAAAACGCTCCTTCTGGCCATCGATCAACTCCAGCAGATGCGATCGCGCGAAGGCGAGTGGCTGCAGACGCAACTCGATCAGTCCCTCCAGCAACTCGATCAGCGACTGGTCGCCATCGTCGCGCAGGCGCCTCAGGTCGCTCAGGAGTACCGCGATCGGTTGGCTCGCAAAGTGAAGCAGGCGCTGGCCGATCAGGGGATGCATGGGGAGCCGGCGGATATCGTTCGCGAGGTGGCGATCTTCTCCGACCGAGTCGACATTCAAGAAGAGTGCGTCCGACTGCGCGGGCATCTGGCGCAGTTTCGGCAAGCAGTGAGCGAACCAGAGAGCCAGGGTAGAAAGCTTGACTTTGTGATCCAGGAAATGGGACGCGAGGTCAACACGATCGGATCCAAGGCCAACGACGCCCTTATCGCGCGGGAGGTCGTGGAAATGAAGACGTTGCTGGAGCAGATGCGGGAGCAGATTCAGAACATTGAATGACCGACCGAAGGGCCGGTCTGTGGCATCGCGCGTCAGGTGCCCATCCATTTTTCTTGCGGGTAGTCATGGCCATCCAACCAGGGAAACTGATCGTCGTCTCAGGGCCTTCGGGCGCCGGCAAGTCGACTCTGGTCCGTCGGCTTCTGGCCGATTGCCCTCTTCCGTTGCGATTGAGCGTATCGGCCACCACCCGCTCTCCCCGCCCAGGGGAAATCGACGGCCGGGAATACCATTTCCTGACGCACCAGGAGTTCGCCAGGAGGCGCGAAGCCGGGGAGTTTTTGGAGTGCCGTGAGGTTTTTGCCAATGGAAATTGGTACGGAACGCTCGCCGAGACGGTTTCGGCTGGCCTCCAGCGGGGGGATTGGGTAATCTTAGAGATTGACGTCGGAGGGGCGCTGGAGGTCTTTGGGCGGTACTCGGACGCGATCAGTTTCTTCATCCATCCGGGGTCGATGGAAGAATTGGAGCGGCGGTTGCGGGGGCGTGGCACCGAAACCGAGGAGGCGATTGCAAGGCGTCTGGCAGTCGCGGCCGAGGAGTGGACTTACAGGACGCGGTATCACCACGAGATTGTCAATGATCGCCTGGATCGGGCGGTTCAGGAAATGTGCAGACTGCTACGCGAAAGCAAGGGAGCCCAAGGGGTATGCTCGACGAACTGAAAGAAGAAGCGATCGTCAACAAAGTAGGTGGACGGTTCAAGCTGTCGACTTTGATTCAGAAGCGGCTAGTGCAGCTGAATCGAGGCAGCCGGCCGCTGGTGGAGCTGGCGACTGAAGACAAGATGGAGATCGTGATTCAGGAGATCCTTCAGGATAAGATCTCGTTGACTCCCTCCAACGAAGTCCGCACCCATGGAGACGCTGCCGATTTGGGTGAACTGCTGGATCTGGATATCGGCGACCTATGAGTTCCGCTGCGATCGCTCCCAGTCGTCTGGTGGTGGGCGTCGGCGGAGGGATCGCTGCCTTCAAGAGCGCTGCGCTGGTCAGTCGCCTAGTTCAGCAAGGGCATCAGGTGCGGGTGGTGATGACGCGTGGGGCGACGCAGTTTGTCGCCCCTGCGACCTTTGCGGCACTCAGTGGCCAGCATCCTGCGATCGATCTTTTCGACGTGCGCTATCCCCTGGGTGCTCACATCGAACTGGCGGAGGGCTGCGATGGTTTGATCGTCGCCCCCGCAACGGCTCGACTCTTGGCCAGCTTCGCTCATGGCCTAGCCGATGATCTCCTTGCGACTCTCTATCTGCAGATGCAGTGTCCCGTTTGGATTGCACCGGCGATGAGCGATCCGATGTGGCATGCGCCGGCGGTGCAGCGGAATCTGGAGCAGTTGCGGGGGGATGGTGTGCACGTCATCGGTCCCGCCCAAGGCTGGCTCAGTTGCCGCAAGATCGGCGATGGCCGCATGGTGGAACCGGAGCAGATCGTGGAGGAAGTCGAGCGGCATCTGCGAAGAGGCTCCTCCGCCGATTGAAATCACCTCGGCCGCCGGGTGTGGTTTTCCTTCTAGCTTGACCCGATCAGCGGTTTTGTTGGCTTTCTATCATCGGGTATTTCATTCGTACTCGTACGCAGGATCGTACCGGCTTGTGTCGCGTGAGTCGGGGAGGAGTGGGGTCAGGGCTGAGCTGCCTTCGACTGGCGAACTAGCTCGGTGGGAATAAGTATTTCCTTGGGGACTTCCTGCCCGTCGAAGTAACGGACGATTGCCAGCATCGTTTCCTGCCCGATGCGGTCTGGGAACTGCACTGGGTCGGCATAGATTTTTCCTTCTTCAATGGCGCGTCGTCCGTCGGGCTGTCCGTCGAAGCCGACCACGACGACTTCTTTCTGGCGACCCGCTGCCTCGATCGCCAAGCATGCACCCAGAGCTGAGGGGTCATTGATCGCGAAGACGCCTCGGAGATCTGGATGGGCCTGCAACAGGTCCTGCATCGCCTTGAAGCTTTTGTCCTTGGCTCCATCTCCCGGAAGGCTCGCCACCACCTCGATCTGGGCATTCTGCTTTTCGGTCAATTCCTTTAGTTGGTCGTAGAAGCCCTTGGTCCGCAGCATCACGCTTTCGACCTGGGGAAAATCGAGAATCGCAACTTTGCCTTTCCCTTCGAGCGCTTCGAAGATCGCCATGGCGGCCTGTTTGCCACCGGCGTAGTTGTCGGTGGCGATGTGCGTGACCACCTTGGCTTCAGGGGCGATGCACGCGATGTCGGCGGTGAAGACGGGGACACCCGCCTGGTTGGCGTCTTGAATCGCGGTGCCGATGGCGCGCGAATCGCAGGGGGTTAGGACGATCGCCGCGACCTTCTTGACGAGGAAATCCTTGACCTGGTCCCGCTGCTTGGCGACATCCATCTCGCCGCTGACGATTTCCACCTGGTAACCATGTTTGGCTGCCTCCTCTTTCAGCGCCCTGCCGATCTCGGGAAAAAATGGATTGGCTGTTGTCAGAATTGACAGCCCGATGACCCCTCGAGTTTCCCCTTTCGCCGGTTCACCGGAGGGGGCAGAGCGATCGGATGCAGCGGATTTGGAGGTGTCGGAAGTCGAGGGTGTGGGGGTGGAGTTTGGGGAGCAACCGGGAAGGAATGCAAAGGCCAACAGCCATGGAAAAACAGAACGCAGCATCGGTCCACCTCGCAAGCTGGGCAGGAAGGAATGCAGGGGGAAGATCGAGGGATGAAGCTCGAAAGAACTTCGAGTAGTGTACCCAATCCTAAACCGCTTTGCCCTGCTGAGGTCGGCGGCTTTGCCGATGGTACTTTGCGCCAGGAATCCAAAAGCAGGCAGCCGATACGACACCGAAGATCAGGTGAGCCACATCGGGGAAGATCGCCATGGCGATGGCGCATAGGAAAAGGCAAATCGCCTGGATGTAGAAGATGCCCGAGAGGATCCCAGCTTTGATGATGAAGACCATCCCGCTGATGACACCCAGGAGCGGGCTGAGCGCCAGATGGGGCAGTTCCAGCCATGCTTCCAAAGGGAAAAGCGAAGCGGTGGCGATCATGCTGGCCCCCCAGACGTGCGCGATCTGGCGTTCCACGAAGGTCACCGGTCCCATCCGCCGGCGAAGCAGCCAGAAAACCGCCGCCCAGGCGCTCAAGCCCACCACCCACAAAGCGGCGTAGGGGATGCGGGAGAGTGTTCCACTCCAGCGAATCGCCTCGGTCGCCGCGCTGGCGATCAGGAGAACCACTGCGTGCCACATCCAAAGCAGCCCCCAATTCTCCAGGACAGCTGCATGGTGGGTTTCTCGGAACAGCCTAGCGAAAACCTGTGCCAAGTGTCCTGACTGCGCCTGAATCGGCTCATCGGCCAAATACGCATCCAGATCATCGGCCAAAGCTTCGGCGCTCGGGTAGCGAAGATCGGGTGGCTTTTGAAGGCATTGGATCAGAATCATCTCCAGGCCGCGGTCTAGGCTTGGCTGAAGCATCCTAGGAGGGATCGGGTCCTCGTCGATCACTTCCCGCATCCACTGGAGCGGAGTGGTGGCACGATGGGGAGGGCGCCCCGTCAGCAGTTCGTAGAGAACCGCTCCCAGGCTGTAGATATCCGATTGCGGGCCCAACCCCGCGCCGTTGCCTGATGCCTGTTCGGGGCTCATGTACATCGGAGTCCCCAACAGGTCTCCGGTGGCCGTCAAGTCGGCTCGACGCTGCAGACTGTCTCCCAGGATGATCTTGGCCAGCCCAAAGTCCGTCAGCCTCGCATGCTGATGCTCGTCGATCAGGATGTTCGAAGGCTTCAGGTCGCGATGAAGCACTCCCTGTTGATGAGCAAAGTGGACGGCTCGGGCCACCTGCGAGATCCACTGCACCGCTTGACGCGTTGGGATCGGACCTTGCAAGAGTCGCTGGGCGAGATTGACACCAGGAACATACTGCATGGCGATGTAGGGGGTTCCATCCTGTTCCCCTACCTGGTAGACCGGGACGATGCCATGATGATCCAGCTTGGCATTGGCCTGCGCTTCGGCAAGGAATCGCTTGCGATCGGTGTCGATCAGGGCGCGGTGTTCCAGCAAGCACTTGACCGCCACCAAGCGGCCCAGCCCTGGCTGATCGGCTAAATAGACGACCCCCATTCCGCCACGACCCAGCTCGCACAGCAGCACAAAGTCACCGAAAGTGCGGGGCAGTTGGGCGGCGGCGGCAGGTGGACGCTGACCGATGGCAGGATCGTGCGCGGGATCGGGAGTGTCGTGGTACTGAGCCGCAGCTTCGGTCAGCATCAGCACGCCCCAAAGACTTCGCAGCTCGCCGGCGTGCTCCGGAAATTGACGGCAGAACGACTCCAGTTCCACCGCTTCGCCACGCTGCCGCCGATGGCTGATCTGCACCAAGAGTTCGGCCAAGCGGAAGTCCTTTGCCTCCGCTGACAGTTCTGTCGTCTGATTCATGAATCGTGATCCGCGACCGTTTCGGGGTCGGCCATCAGTTGCCTCAAGCGACGCAAGGCACGCAGATACCGCATGCTGGCCGCCGGTTCGGTCAATCGCAACAACCTAGCGATCTCCTGATTGGATCGCTGCTCCTGATGTCGCAGTTGGATGATCTGGCGATCCTGATCGGGAAGCCGCTGGACCGCCTCTTGAACCAACCCGACGATCTCCCGTTGCAGGAGCGCGGCAGCCGGTGTCAGTTGCCGATCGACCGCCAGTTGCTGTGGGAGGACTGTCCCCGAGTTGTCTTCCGAGTCGGCACGCTTCGGCTCCTGCTCTCGGTCGACGCTTCGCTTGGCCGAGCGGCGATGGCGCCGATGAGCGTCAATCACGCGGTCCATGGCGATCTGACGGATCCAGAGAGGGAAGGCCATCACGGGCCGATCCAGATACTCGCGCAATCGCCGACTGGCCTCGACGAGCACTTCCTGGACGACATCGCTCACATCGACTCGCTGCCGGATCCGCTGGTCGAGCCGCATTTGGACGATGCGTTGGATCGAGCCGCGATGGTAGTCGAGCAGTTGATCGACAGCGCCCGACTCCCCTGCCCGGACCCGGTCCAAAAGCTCGGTCGAGCGATTGGCAGGGAACATCTCCTCCTGGCTCATGTTGCCACTCTTTTCGCTGGGGCTTCGGGCCAACCGATGGGCACCTTGGAGGCACCACCAAGTCGGTGACTTGCGTACTGTAGCGGTGGGGCAACGAAGTGAGGCTGGTCCCGAAATCCAGAAGACCGAAGCAAAAATAGGGTCTGTTCGCTGGCGCTCCCCCGGGGAACAATGAGCCAGGGCGCGGGGCTTGATGTGGCAAGCGATCGCTTGCCACCTGGGAGAGGGTTTCCTCGAAGACGATGGCCCGGAATCCCGTACCTTCACGGCACCCCCGAAAAGAGATCCCAATTCAGGAGAGAGATCATGGCCTGGTCGGTTGGCGGAAAAGTGCTCGTTCCCTTTGATTTCGATGGGTTCTGCAAGCATGCAGTCGACTTGGCAATCGAATGCACCGGCGATCCTTCCCGAGTGATTCTGCTCCACGTCAGCCCCTTCCTGATGCCAGTCGATTCGGGAGCGATCTACACCGACATCGATCCCGCCGATCGGCTCAACGCCAGCCTCAAGGCGATGCAGCAAGAGTTTGCGGAAGATCGCTATCGGGGCATGGTCTTCGAGGTCGCTTTGGGCGACCCCTCTTCGGTCGTTTGCAAGCGAGCCGACGAGTTGAAGGTGGATCTGGTGATTGTCCCCAGCCACGGCCGTCAGGGGCTCAAACGGCTTCTCCTCGGCTCGGTCGCCGAAGCGATCGTCCGGCAGGTGCACTGCCCCATTCTGGTGGTCAAGCAAACCTGATGGCCAGTGACTTTTGTGGCTGCTCTTTATAAGTCAAGCTAATGCAATGGCATCCGTGTCGGATGATAGCGGTTGGACCGATTGTCCAGGGTGCTGAAGTTGGGCTTTTTGGGGACTCTGGCCCGTTTGAATCGCCTACAATCGCCGGTTGATTAAGATACGGAGATAGCCGATTGGGCGGGCGTTTTCGAAACGTGGGAATGTTTTGAGTCCTGCTGCGTCCAAGGAGTTCGGCAACCGGAGACTTTGCCTCAGGTGGGTGCGTCACAGGCCGGCCCCCACAGGAGAACTTTTTTTCTAAAAAGGAATCATCTCGATGGCTCGATCGGTAAGGACCCTGCGAAGGGCATTGGCAGCGGCGCTCTCGGCCGCTCTGCTAACGGCGCTTGGTGCAGCGCCAGGTGTGGCACAGGAACCCGATTATCCGCCGATGGAAAAGGTGGTGGAGGGATTTCAGAAGATCGACTCCCGATCTCCGGACCAACCAGGGTTGTGCAACATTTGGACGCGCGACCGCGATGGACAAATGTTTGTGGAGTTGCCTAAGGACTTTGAGCAGAAGAAGTACTTTCTGGCGCTGACAGTCAGCAGTGGCGATGAGTACGCTGGTCTGCAAGCTGGGGACTACTACGTCTACTGGCGTATGTACAACAAGCGCCTGGCGCTGATCATGCCCAACACGGAGATCCGATCGACTGGCGAAGAGGAATCGAAGTCCTCGGTGCGACGATTGTTTACCGACACGGTGCTGTTGGATGTGCCGATCGTGACCATGGTGCCTCGGGGTGGTCCACTGATCGATGCCGATGCGCTCTTTGTAGGCCAGTCGGCCAAGCTGTTCGGCGCGGGCATCCGGGCAACCGATCCTGGTTTGGTGAAGATCAAGAAAGCGAAGGCTTTTGCAAAGAACATCGAACTAGCGTTCGAGATCGTCGGAAACGGCGGCAAGCTGCAGACGATCCACTATTCGCTCAGCGAAGTACCCGAGCAGACGGGCTACAAGCCGCGGAAGGCTGACGAGCGAATTGGGTATTTCACCACCGGTTACTCGGACCTCGGGATCTATCAGGACGAGCGGACTCGGGTGCGATTCATCAATCGTTGGCGTCTGGAGAAGCGGGATCCCAATTTGAAGGTGTCGCCTCCGGTCAAGCCGATTCGTTTCTACATCGAGCACACCACACCGGTCCGATATCGTCGCTGGGTGAAGGAAGGGATCGAGTACTGGAACAAGGCCTTTGAGAACGTCGGCTATTCCGACGCGATCGAAGTGATCTATCAGGATGCGCAGACCGGCGCCAACATGGATCTCGATCCCGAAGATGTCCAGTACAACTTTGTCCGTTGGCTGAACAACAATGTCGGTACGGCGATCGGTCCCAGCCGCGTTCATCCGCTGACTGGTGAAATCCTCGACGCCGACATCATCCTGACTGACGGTTGGATCCGACATTTCAACTTCCAATTCCAGGACCTTCTTCCCGAAGTTGCGATGGAAGGGATGAGCCCTGAGACGATGGCGTGGCTGGCGACCAAGCCACATTGGGATCCACGCGTTCGATTTGCGGACGCCAGCAATCAGGCCCACGTTGCGGCCAAGATCGCTGCCACCGCCACCCTGCCCCATGCTGGCCATCCGCTCGCCAACACCGGGACTGCGCTGATTGGCGATGATCCGTTCGACGGTTTGGTGGGACGCACCAGCCAGGTCAACGGCTTCTGCCTGGCCGCTCGCGGTAAGCAACTTGACATGGCCTTCGCTCAGATGGCCTTCGCCATGGCTGCCATGGCGGAAGAAGGAGAGAAGTCCGACAAGCCGAAGGAAGAGATGCTCGATGGCATGCCCGAATCGTTCATCGGTCCTCTGCTGGCGGAACTGGTCGCGCACGAAGTGGGGCACACCCTGGGTCTGCGCCACAACTTCAAGGCATCCAGCGTCTATAAGCTGGACGAGATCAACAGCGATGCAGTCAAGGGAAAGAAGACGCTTGCTGGATCGGTGATGGATTACCTGCCGATCAACATTCCTCTGGAAGCTGGTCCTGTGAAGGGGGACTGGACGATGATCGGGATCGGTCCCTACGACATGTGGGCCATCGAGTATGGCTATACCCCGGATGAAGGGAAGCTGCCGGATATTCTGAAGCGGGTCAATGAGCCGGAGTTGCAGTATGCGACCGACGAAGATACCGGAGGAGCCGATCCTCTGGCCCGTCGATATGACTACAGCAAGGATCCGCTCGACTACGCCCAAAATCAGATGCGTCTGGTGAAGATGTACCGCGACCGGTTGCTGGAGAAGTTCGTCAAGCCAGGCGACAGCTGGGCCAAGGCACGACGAGGTTATGAGCTGACTTTGTCGGAGCAGACCAAGGCGTTGAGCATGATGGCTGGCTGGGTTGGCGGTGCCAACATCATCCGCGACAAGAAGGGAGATCCAGGCGATCGTAAGTCGCTGACGCCGATTCCTGTCGACCAGCAGCGCAAAGCTCTCGATTTCATGATCCAGCAGTCGTTCCGCGATGAAGCGTTCGGGTTGAGCCCAGCGATTCAGGAGCGTCTGGCGAGCGATAAGTGGATCGACGAAGGGGCGCGTTCCATGGGCGATGGGACCTACCAGGTCAACGATCGGATCATGGGGATCCAGGCTTCCGTCATGACCATGCTGCTCAATCCAAGCACGCTGCGGCGGGTGTTTGACAACGAGCAGATGATTCCTGCCGACCAGGATGCGGTGACGCTCCCAGAAGTGCTCGACAAGATCACTCAGGCTGCATGGACCGAACTGGACGCCAAGCCCGAAGGGGAATCGACCACTCGCAAGCCGCGCGTCAGTTCGCTTCGGAGAAATCTGCAGCGCGAGCATCTGGGGCGACTGGTCGATTTGACGCTGATGGACGGTGGCAATGCCGCTCAGCAGACCATCCGAACTCTGGCCGCGATGCAGCTGAAGGAGATCAAGAAGAAAGTCGATGCTGCCTTGGAAGCAGGTGGGCTGGATGCCTACTCTTCGGCTCACCTAAGCGACGCTCAGCGGACGATCACCAAGGTGCTGGACGCCAACTTCGTCGCCAACATGCCGGCATCGATCGGCGGTGGTGGCGGACCGATGGGAATCTTCTTTCAGGCTCCTCAGGGCCAGGCAGCCCCCGCTGCCCCTGCCCCAGTAGCTCCACCAGTCGTCGTTCCCGCTCCAGTCGTTCCAGCACAGCCCGCTGTGCCAGCGACTCCAGAAGGGTCTTCTAACGGCTAGTGGTTGGGATCGAAGTACCTTCGAAAGTTCTCCAGAGGCCAGGACCAACGTCCTGGCCTCTTTTTTTCGGGTCTGTCTCTAGCCTCTTTCTTGCAGCCCTTCCTCTTGCAGCCCTTCCTCTTGTAGCCACCGCTTCTTGTAGCCACCGCTTCTTGTAGCCACCGCTTCTTGTAGCCACCGCTGCCAAGCGGTGGAGAGCTTCGAACGACGTCCATCCCGCATCATCCACCATTTGGCGCTGGTGGCTACTGGGAGCTATTTGCCACCGTTTTGCGCCGACGTCAGGTAGCCACCACTTCTTGTAGCCACCGCTGCCAAGCGGTGGAGAGCTTTGAACGACGTCCATCCCGCATCATCCACCATTTGGCGCTGGTGGCTACGGGGATAGCAGTAGAGAGTTGCGAAGGACTTCCATTCACCTCAATCCAGTGGCGGCGGTTCCAGGAGAGGCGAGGCTTCGAATGAGCCAATGGGTTAATCGTTCGCTCCGATATCCATCGCTTCGGGTCCATCTCACTCCACAATGATTGCATGAAGTCAGTCGGCGTTGACGTGATCGACAGGCCCTTTCAGTTGGTCGTCGATCTGGAATTCCTGAGTTCATTAAAGGAACATCAGCGACATCATCGGATTGGATTGCAAACCTGAGGGCCGCTTCCAGGAACGGCACCAAGCTACTGCGTGTCGGGATAGCTAAATCGCTGATTGTTCATGTCTTGCCTAGCTTCCGCAAAGGCCCTAGGGCGCGCACTGGCCTCAAAGTGGTTCTTCTGTTTCGGATGGCCACAATGCAAATGGGCCCGATTTTCTCATTTTCTTGAAGAGATGTGGTTTAACGGTGCGCTTCTTCCTCCAGAGACCATTCTTTTGTTTACTGTACTTGGAGGAATCGAAAATGAGACAGGTCGTGTCTTTGCTCACTCTGTTTTTTGGATTGATCAGTGTATGCGGTCCTCTACACGCAGCTCCGATACTGGCTTTTCTCATCGATGGTGATACCTTCACCCAGCCGTTTCGGATTACCAATTCGTCAACCGCTGGAGAAACCGTTCTCCGATTCCAGTTAGATCTTTCTCCGATTCCATTCGTCTTTGATACAGTTAATGGTGGTTCACCCTTTAACGGTACAAATGGTACGCCGTTCACGCCTGTCTCGGGAAGCGGCACAACGACGGGATTAATCGGGCCGGTCATCGTACCCGATGGCTCGACTTTACTGGATATTTCCTTCAGCCACTTCGCTTCAGGAGAGTCATTCCTTTGGAGAATCGACGTTGACGGAAACGTAGCAAATGGGGGCAACCCCGTTACCGTTAATGGAGACGATCTCATCGGCGCGATTGCTCGGATTGATTTCAGCGATGGGCAGCGTCTGAATGGCTTGATTGTGGCAGTTCCAGGCAACGCGGATGCTGGACAATTCTTGGTCACAAGTGTTACGAAGACCGTTCCCGAACCAACGTCGCTCGCAGTTTGGTGTCTGGGGGTTGCAGGTTTTGCAAGGACCGCCAGCCGCCGCATGCGTCCGAAATCCTAGGGTAGTTGCTTCCGGTGACTTGCGAGCCAGGGATGCGGAGCATGTTGTGTTATCGACGCCTGGGCCAATTCAGTTGATGGTAACCCATTCGCGCTAGAACCTTCGTGCATGCTAAATCGACTCTCTTCCTGCTTGGTATCCCCACAGAGAGTCGAAGTCGATGGCTGATTGATCACCGGACTTTTTCCGATCCCTGTTTTTGGGTGATAGGCCTTACGGGAATCGTCCCGAAAGGCCTGCGAGCCCAAGGGAGTTGGGTTTACAAGCAGTCACTCGGCCATCTCTCGAAGAATGCGAAGCAGCTCGGCAACCGACCTCGGGTCGCGATGCAGCTCCTCATGGCACTGGGGCACCATCTGTTCGCTGCAGACCCCTTCCCATCGAGCGCTGCTGAGAGGCACAACGCCGTCCCCCGGCTCCACGACGCGCCATGGGCCCAGATCACCGACGATCGAATGGCCGGTGATGCCCTCGGCCAGTGGGATTTCGGCCAGCGTCTTTAGGACTTCTCCATCGGGACGGAGCATGTCGATGCTGGTGGGGAATCGCCGAGCGATCTCAGGGCGGAATAGCCCAGGGTTGTTCTCCACCAATTGCTCAAACCGTTCCTTGTCTTCCTCCGGGAAATCGACCAGGAGGGAACCCAACCTGCCGACCGTCTGCTGCGCCATCCTCGCACCTCGGTGAGGTGTTCCGATGAAGATGATGCGACTCACCCTTCGGTTCGGTTCGAAGAAAAACGCTGCCGACATCCGTTCCTTGAGCTGGGGGTCGGCGTGAAGGGATTCCCAGGATCCCTGCGCCACGGCACTCCAAAGTCGGTCTTCTGGGGCGATTCCCTGCAGCTTGGAGATCAGCCCCCCCATGCTGTGTCCGACCAGGACCATTTGCCGGAGTGCTGCATCCGAATCGCTGGGGTCGATTGTCGCCTGCGCTTCTGCCAGTTCCTTTCTCATCTCTGCTGCGCTCTCCAGAAACGGCTCACCCGATCCATAGCCGAATCCCCAGATCTGGAATCGTTCCTGGAACCACCGATTGTGTTGCAATTGCAGAAGGACCGGCTGCCAGGTCTGTGGGTTGGAGAGCAGTCCATGGGTGAAGACTACGGGTATTTTCCCTGGTTGGTAGGGTTCGATCATGATGAGGCCACGGCGAGCGGTGGGGTCTTCCGGGCGAAGGAATTGCTCTAGAAACCCTTGCAGTTGTGGATCCTGGGTGCTATTCCAGGCCTGCTGGGCCCCAGGAGCCGAAGCCAACGATAGCTCGACGCGTGGCCCCAGCGCACGATCGCGATAGACGGGCCGATAGATCTCCAAGGTTCCACTTGCCGCCTGCGGGTCGGCTTCCTCGGAAAAGCGATCAGGTCGGAAGATCACCGTCGCATCCCAACTGGCTCGTTCCAGCAGAAACCTTTCTTCAGGCCGCGATGGGAAGTCGATCCGAATGGCGTTGGGATTGCCTTGGTCGGTCGTTTTTTCGTTCGATTGCAACCGCACAGCGACGACGGGAACCCCGAACCCGTCGACTCGCTTCGACTCATTTCGCTTGCTGTGGTAGGAGCCCACGGGGATCAACTGCATGTGGTCTTGAGCTCTCCAGGGACCATCCTGGGGGACCAGCGCGATCAGGGAGGTCTGTCCTGTGGCATCGCAAAGCTCCATCCCCAGCCCTGGTCGCCATCGGCCACAGCTTCTTCCAGCGCGAAGCAATCCTTCCAGCGACTGGTGATAGAGCTGCAGTGCTTTTTCCCAACGCGATCGGTCGTCGATGGCGCGACTCATCGCCTGCCAGGCGAGCGTGCAAGCGGTTGCAAAAAGGTCGACGGATTTGGGGTCGGCGCGGAGTTCTCGGGCAGCTGCCAGGCGAGCGCATCGCAACGCCCGGTCCAAAACCGGTTCGGAAGCGGCTCGGGAAGCCCTCAAAGAAATCGACTGCCAGTCGGGATGGCTGTCGAACCAAAGGTCATGCTTCCACTGCGAGCAACCTAGGGAGGAAATCGAAGCGAACAGACAGAGGATGGCGAAGAGCAGCTGGCGATGCCAGCGATGGGATCGATTGAGCGACGGAGGGTCCAAACAAACGGGTGGCATGGGCGATCGTCGCGGTGGCAGATCCGATCGGCGTCCTTGCCATTCCAAGCGAACTCGATAAGGAAAGTCGCCTCCTGCGGCCCCTCAACCGGTAGATCATCGGAGCCGAAATGGAATGGGTGCAGTCGATCTGTTGAAAACGGCCTTCTGCCAATCGCAGCGGCATCTTCTGCGGAGGAATCGGCAATCTTTGCCATCTTCCCCCAGGAGATCCTCGATCCGATTGGCTTCCCGAGGGACCGGTGAATTTTGGCTGAATCGCTCGCGATTCAAGGTTCCCAAAGCCTTAAGGCTTTCCGATAGGCTGCCATTCTTGCACGATTCTTCTCCATCCAACCCAAAAAGACGATCAGGCTGATTCCCAGGCAGATCCCAAAGACCCACCAAGGCCAGATCTGATCGATCGCACGCTGCGCGTGCCAAACCATACCGACTAGTCCGATCGCGACAAAGAGACTGCCGCAGTAGAGAAATGCGCGGATACGCATCGCGACTCCAAGCAAAACCCCCAGCACGGCAAAAGTCAGCAGGAGGATGGGAGACCAGAACTGCATGCCGAACGACCGGACCATCATCTCGAATGTGCTACTGCAGTAGATCGATAGCAGCAGAGCGTAGCGAGCCGCCACGAGGGCGGATGGCGAAAGCTGACGGCGATTGGTTTCCAACAGCAATAGCCCAGCGATCGCAGGGGGGATGATCCAGAGCTGAGGATGTTGGAAAAACGCGAGTGTCGGGTTGCTGGAGAGCGATACCCAGAAGGCGGCCATTCCAAGCAGACCTGCCAACCACTTCAACCCCGAGTGATTGCGCCGTAGCGCCTCCATGGCGTAAAGAGCTGCTCCAAGAAGAAGCAGCATGGCGAACGGAAAAGGTTCCTGCCAGTCGATGGATCGATCCGGATAAGATTCGTCCAACCAGATTCCGATCAACGGGACGATCGGCAAGAGCACCGTCGTCCGCTCGATCGGGTCTCGCAGGATCGATCGGTCCGAATGCAGAAAGGACTTTCCAATGGCGATGCTTGCCATCGCCGCCAGATAGACCAGCAGTGGCCACCACTGGGTCAGCCAGCCGCCGAACCAGTCTGGGAAATGAGCCCGCAAGGCGATTGCTATGGCGAACAGCGTTCCTTCAAAACCATAGAAGGCTGCCTGTCGCTGGCCGATCGAAAGAGCCGCTTCGTGGCCAGTTGGGTGCGTAGCGATCACCAGCAGTCGCCATGCCATGGCAACCCAGGTGCTGATCGCCGCCAAGCCGATGCCTAGCGGGACTCCACCCAGGCTCCACTTAGGCCAGTCCACCACCGGTGTCAGATAGCCGTACACCACCCAGAGACTTGCCAATCCGATCGGGAGAAGGAGTGCTAGGCTAGCCTGCATGACGCGCTTGGCGTCGTCGCTGGTGGCGGGGCGAGTCTGCGCTACCAAGCGGTACAGCCAGCTGATGGCCACCATAGCCATCAGGGCGCGCATCAGGCGAGCGTAAGCCAGATAGCTTTGCCACCAGGACTCCGGTTCCTGGACCGTCTCCAAAGCGGTCCGGTCCAGGTTCAGGTCGGACCAGGAAAGAAGCACCGCGCCGATCGATCCCAGAAAAAGCCCTGCAAACTTCTCCCAAGGGCGGCGGGAATCGATCGCGATCGGAAGGATGGCGATCGCCGACGCAGCCGGCAGCATGGCGATGAACCGTTTCGTCCAGAGTGGATGGTATTCCAGCACTAGAAGGAGGCACGGAATCACCAGAAGGAGCCCTGCAGCGAGGTGGCAAGTCACCATCCAGCGACGTGTTTGTTCAAGTTCTTCCGAGCTGGGGGCTGCCATACCGAGTCGGTTCCAGGGAATCGACTTTCCGGGGTGGACGATTGAATCGCGGAGGATCCCCGCCAGCATCGCCATCGCCAGCACGCATCCCAAAGCCCACATCGGAAAGATGAAATCGGAGGGCAGCTGCAGCTGCTGATGGGTCCACAGCGAGAGGGTGGCAAAGAGGGCCAGCACACTGCAGTAGATCGAAAGCAGGGGATGGATCGAACGTGCTTCGGTGAGCCGCCAAGCCGCAAGGCAGAGACTGATGCCTGAAAGGACCACCCGCCATTCGCTGTGGTCGCTCAGCCAAACAAACTCTGGAAGCCAGGGGATGGCAATCCATGCGGTGGCCAGCAGGAGGACCAGTGGGACATGGAAGCTGGCGGTCTGATCGATGAAGCGACCTTCGGCTGCAGAGAGCCGAGCGAACTGTTCCTTCATTTTCCGAGGGATACAAAAGACGCGGTGAAGTAGTCCAGCCACCAATGGGGCTAACAGAATGGAGACAGGGAGAGGGAGAGTCGCGCCTAGGATCGGTCCTTTGGCCAGCATGATCGCACCCGCAGCGACAAAACCAGCAGCATGCCCAGGTGGTGCCTCCCCAAGCCACACGCCTCGCAGCACCGCAATCGCCGCGAAAAGCATCAGGAACCAGAACGCGATCGGATAGGTTGGCCCGGCGGCCTGCGAAGCTGCGAAGATCGAAGAGGCGATAAGGAGAAGCCACCAGAAGCCCCATTCCAGATCGCCAGCCGACGATCCAAACCGAAGAATTCCCGAGCTACGGTCGCTTCGGTGTAGGGCTCCTACGCCAAGGGCCAAAGACCAGCCCACCAGCAGAAGAGGGAGCGGGTTGGCTACTGTGAGACCTGTCCAGGAGCTAGGCGACCACCATCCCTGGTCGACGCCGTGCATCCAGGCCAAAGGGAGGAACGGAGACAAAGTGGCGATCGGCAGCGCCGACGAAAACGACTGCTTTCGAAGATTTCCGGTCCACCCTATCCATCCCGATCCCGTCAGTACGATCAGGACGCTGGCTAGCACCCGAGGGCTTCCCAGGTCGATCGCGATCGGATTGCCTCTGGATGCATTCAGCAGGACCACGGAGCCGAGGGTGGCAACGATCGACAGCAGCAACAAACCGGCAGTGGCCATGCGAGTCGCCAAGTCTTGGATCGAATCGGCTGTTGGGGACGATGATGCACTGCTCTGAAGTTCCTTCGGGCGATCTTTGGCTGCCGGATGGAACCAAGTGAGAGCGATCGCCACCAGACTCTGGCCTGTAGCGCAAGCCAACAGAGCGTACGCCCACTGGGTCATCGCGGGGAGCTTCATCACACCATCGACCGCCAGCAGAAATGCCGCGATCGCAAACGCCAACCATAGACTGGCCGCTTCCAAGTTGTATCGGCGTCCGTCCGGATCTTGTTGTCGCGCCCACCACCAGCGCAAGCTGACAAGAGCCAGAAGGGGTGCCAGGCCATGAGCCACCGTCCAGGCGCGACTGTACCAAGGACGTAACGTCCAAGGGACTCCCTCTGCCCCAAAGCTCCATCCTGCCAGAGCCGGTAAATCAAAGCCTGCCCACCAGAGAAGTCCACTGAAAAGAACGATCGATGCAAACACCAGATGCTCGGCGATCGGCCAAGCACTTCGGCTCGTCAAGGTCGGATCTGTGGAGCCATCGTCGATCCATCCCATGCCTCTGGCGAGGTAGCGGCCTGCGGGTGTTGGCCGTGTTGCCAGGGCGATCCCTAGCATCGCAAGACTCCAAAGCATGGCGCTGATCCCCAGCGAAGCCGGAGGAAGCATCGCTGGAATCATCGCCAGGCTCCAGGGAAGAAGCGCACTGAGCTCTCGAAGCTCCGGCGGATTGCTGTTCCTTCGGTATCGGGTCATCCAGACCGAAAGCATCAGGATGACGGTTATGGCAATCGAGGTCGCTTGATACAGCGATTCGGCGGAAAGAGGAATCGGTCGATCGATTTCCAGCGGATCGGGAAACAGGTTGAGGCTGGTTGTCCAGGGTCGAATCGCGCCCATCAAAGAGGATGCGGCGATGGCAACGATGAGCAGCGAGGCGGCGATGCCGATCGTTTCCCACCGCACCCTTTCTTGCGATGGCGGCCAGGAAATCCTCTCTCTCAGTTGTTGGATGATCCAAGAACATCCGATCAGAATGATCCCGAGCATGCCAAAATGAAGCCACAGGTTGACGACATTGGGATAGGTTTTCCAGATTCCTTGATCGCTTGCAAATTGGTGGAAAGCCAACATCGACCAAAGGATCGCTGTGGCAATCATCAGTTCGCGGATCGATACCTTCGGCTCGATCCACCAGCAGCCCAGCATCAAGATGGGCAGCGCCCAGCCGAACTGAATTGCTCGATGGAAATCCTCACCGGACCAATCGACCAGCATCGAAGAGCTGAAGAGTCCGAGGACGATGGCGCCTCCGGTCACGAACCGAGCTGCTTGAGGCTGCCACAGGTCGTTCCAGCGAAGTACCGTGAAGCACTTGACAATCGCTGCGACCACCACCCACGACAACGCGGTGGCCAGCCCTTTGGGCGCTAGTCCCTCCAGCGATTCCAGCGGTTGGAATGGATCCCATGGACCTCGCTGTGGCCAGGGAAAGAAGAAGGCAGCGACTAGCGTCATGCCCAAGCCCAGGGTGATGCCAATCGACATCGCCGTCAGCGATACGCTTGGCGCAAGAAGCAAAAGGCCGAGGGTGGACAGTCCTGCAAGGAAGACGACAGGTGGCGCCCAATAGCCGCCGTGGGGCGGTTGGCTTGCGGGATGAAGCAGCGCCACCAGGGCCAGCAGCGAGCAGAGGATCAGAGCGGCCACTGCAGCCAGCATGGCACATTCAGTCAGGGACCGGCGCGACAGACTTCCTTCCCAAATCGCACGGGTGGATGGTAGCAGGCGAAACGCTTGAGGATGTGGCCGAGCATCGGTGGCAGGGATCGCTTGAAGCAGAATGCACCCAGCCGCCAGCGTCGCTATCGCGATCCCTCCAATGGCCGCGACTCGTTGCCATGCGATCCAACCCGCAAGGATTTGGTCTGGCCATGCATCCAGACCCCATTGCAGCAGCATGGCGGTCAGCAGGATCGCCATCAGCGTTCCGATCGATGCCAAACCGCGGCGGCCGGCGAACCAGCCCAGCGTCGTCGACCAGCCTGCGCTGGCGGCCAGCGCCCCCAGAAGCGGCTCGCGGGTCATGCCGATTTGGGCTAGGCAGGCCAAAGAGGCGATCAGCAAAGTGGCCCCCGCGGTACCGATCCCGATGCGCCAACTGCTGGGATCCATTTTGGCTGGATCGCTTGAGGTCCGATTCTCATGAGCCGACCGAGCCGAGGGGGAAAACGATAGGACTGAAAGGTCGCTGCTGGCCAGTGCCCATGCCCCGACGCTCCCCAGGAAGAGACTGGTGGCGGACCACCACCCTGGATCGATGGCAGAAAGTTGTCGTTGCTGCAGCCAGGAGAAGGACAGCAGGATCGCTAGTGGGACAAAGACCTGCGTGGCCATGGCAAGTTGACGGCCATAGTAGGCACCGTCTTTCCGCCTGCGCCAAATGGCATGCAGCGCCATCGGCCATGCAAACAGCAGCCCGATGCCTGTCCCAGCCCACGTCCATACGGAGGTCGCCCAGCTCGTTGGACTCATCGCGATCGGAATCAGCAAGAGGCTGCACAAGAGATTCGAAATGGCAGCCGGTTTCCAGAAGAATCCAAAGAGTGCCCTTGCCGCTGTGCCGGCCAGCACGCCGTAGATCAGGGTACCGATGAGGAGTGCGGCGAGCCACGGAGCGTCGATCGACGGAGTTCCATGTCGTTTGGACAACAGGATGCCGGTCATGACCGCCAGCGGGATCAGCAGCAATCCGATATGCAGGATCCCGCGCGAGGTTTCCCTGAGCTTCCAGGTGCGCAACGTATACTGGCCAGCTCCGTGAACGGCCGCCGTCGCAATCAGGAACACCAGCGAGGGAAAGAAACGGCTGGCGCTGGAAAGCGGTGCCCAGAGGCTGATGACCAAGCCACCCGAACAGACGACGACCAGCGCGGCAGCAATCAGCTCGACCCATCGGATGTTGGATCGTTCCATGAAGGCCTGAAGCATCTGCCCAAACCACTGCCTCGGGCGCCTCGCCGCTGCTCCCGGAGGAGGTTCGGGTGCATCCAGAGGATGGGGTTCCTGATGCATGGCTCTAGAGGAAGCGACCGTTCCATGGGACGGGCTGGCGGTGGTGTGTTTGGCTGGGGGGGGAATCGGCTGGCCTACGGAGGAAGTCTTCGCGCGTGCCTTGTCGATCGCTGGATGGGTGGCGGGGGGAGAGGCGGAGAGATCTGAAGCGGAGGTCGGACGTTCGACGTGTCCCCCCGGTGGGATTTCTCCCTTTTCGATTCGATCGAGCGATTCGATGAGAGATCGCTGCTGGTCGGAGGGGAGCATGCGATGCGTGGCTGACCACTGAGCCAATCGTTTGGCAGCTTCCAAGTCGTCTTGCCAATTCTGACCCGACAGTTGGCTTCGACGTGCACAAGGCAGGCAAAGCCCATCCCATTCCTGAACCGCGTTGCAGCGTCGACAGCGCATGCCGGTGGCCAGACGCAACAGCTTGGAACAGCCCCGCCAGATCCAATGGATCACCAAGTGAGCGACCAAAAGGACGAAGAGCCCAAACAGAAACCAGTCCACGGCGTTTGCTCCCGGAGGCTTCGGCGGCCCAGCGATTGGTCCTCAAGGAGGATCGATCGTTCCACTTGCCGCTACGATCCCCTCATCCTCCATTTTACTTCGCCCCCTCCCGTGAGCCCCGCACAAATGGCAAGGCTCGGAAAAATGGCTGGAAAGCAGGAAAGTCAAATGGTAAAAAATCTTATAGGAATTACGCATTTTCTCATGGAGTCGGCCAGGGGGATCGGTAGTCTCAAAGGAGGTGAAGAGCCTTCGGGGCGTACGAGCGACTGCTGGCGTGTCGATCCTTCACCTTTCGATCCCTTCCTTCCTCTCCTTTGCAAAGGGTGACTTTCCCATGGCAGCGCAGAAGCCGTACCGTGTGGCGATGGTGGGTCTTGGATTTGGAGCCGAGTTCATCCCGATCTACCAGAAGCACCCGCTGGGGCAGGTGGAGGCGATTTGTCGTCGGAACGAATCGGAACTGCATAAGGTGGGGGATCATTTCGGGATCGCCAAGCGATACACCGAGTACGATCAGGTGCTAGCCGATCCGCAGATTGACTTTGTCCATATCAACAGCCCGATTCCAGACCATGCCTGGATGAGCCTCAGGGCGCTGCGCGCCGGTAAGCACGTGATGTGCACGGTGCCGATGGCGACGACGATCGAGGAGTGCGATCAGATCTGCCAGGCGGTGGCGGATACGGGGCTTCGGTACATGATGGCCGAAACGGTGGTCTACAGCCGCGAGTTTCTGTTTCTCAAGGAGATGTACCAGAAGGGGGAACTTGGGAAGATTCAGTACATGGCTGCATCGCACCCTCAGGATATGGATGGTTGGCCGGAGTACTGGGAGCGGATGATTCCGATGCATTACGCGACGCACGTGGTCAGCCCAGTGCTGGGGTTGGTCGACGGGCTTGCTGAATATGTCTCCTGCTTCGGTTCGGGGACGATCCGCAAGGAGCTAGCCGAAAAGTCGGGCAATTCCTATGCCGTCGAATCGTGCCATATCAAGATCCGCAATTCCGATGTCGCCGCGCACATCTGGCGATTTCTGTTTGACACCGCCAGGCAGTACCGCGAGAGCTTTGATGTCTACGGGACGAAGAAGAGCTTTGAGTGGTCTCTAGTGGAAGGGGAGCCGCATATTTTGCACACCGCGAAGTTGCCCGAACCGCAGATTGCATCGAAAGTGGAAGTTCCCGACTACGCGCACCTGTTGCCGCCCGAGGTTCGTCAATTCACCCGCTCGATCCAGGATGCTGACCATCTTTCGTTCATTCAGGGGGGTGGGCACGGCGGTTCGCATCCACACTTGGTCAACGAGTTCCTTTCTGCCTTGTCGCAGAATCGAGACCCCTGGCCCAATGCAGTGACCAGCGCAAACTGGACCTGCGTCGGGATCTGTGCGCACCAGAGCACTCAGCAGGGGGGCCAGATCGTTCGCCTCCCGGAATTCACGCTCGGGTAAACCGAGGCGGCATCCCATGTGGTGAAGCAAGTCGTTCGATTTCGGTCGAATCAGGGTGGCATGGCTGGCGAAACTCCAGTGGCCGACCCTCATCTGCTTTGGCAAGAAGACCTTAGACGAGGAAACTTCGGATGACTAAGAGACTGGTTGCTCTGTTGTGGTTCATGGCGACGATGGTCGGGCTGTGGGCGCCCGCATCCCAAGCCGCTGAACCTTTGTCGGTACTGTTCCTTGGGGACAAGGGGCATCACCGTCCGGCTGACCTAGCAGGTCGCCTGATTCCTGCGTTGAGGAAGAAGGGGATCGAGCTGACATACACCGAGGAGGTCGGGTCGCTTCATCCCGACAAGCTGAAGGACTTCGACGGCCTTCTGATCTATGCCAACATCGATCAAATCGAACCCGACCAGGAGAAGGCACTGCTCGATTTCGTTGCGTCGGGTAAGGGTTTTATTCCGATTCACTGTGCGACCTACTGCTTTCGCAATTCGCCCGAGTACATCGCGCTTTGCGGCGCGCAGTTTCAGTCGCACGGTGGAGAGGAATTCGAGACCGTCATCGTGGCTCCCGAGCATCCGGTGATGCAGGGATTTGATGGATTCCGCTCCTGGGACGAAACCTACGTCCACCACATGCACAACACGAAGGACCGCACCGTTCTGGAGGTTCGCCGCCAGGGTGGGCAGGCTCGCGGCAACAAAGAAGAACCCTGGACCTGGGTTCGGACCCATGGGAAAGGGCGCGTTTTCTACACCGCTTGGGGGCACGACACCCGCACTTGGCAGCAAGAAGGGTTCGTCAATCTGGTGGAGCGTGGGATCCGATGGGCTTGCGGCAAGGACCCTGCCGAGGCGGGCGCCTACGTCGATGCCTCCCGATTCCCAATTCCTGCCATCCAACCTGCCAAGACCGATGTCGCCGAGTTCACCTATCGGGACGTTGGGGCTCAGATCCCCAACTACCGCCCCGGTGAGCGATGGGGTACACAGGGCAAGCCGCTCAACATGATGCAGGAACCTCTGAGCCCCGAGGAATCGCAGAAACACTACCGGACGCCAGTTGATTTCACCGCCAGTCTGTGGGCGAGTGAGCCGATGTTTCAGGGCAAGCCAATCGCGATGAACTGGGACGAACGGGGTAGGTTGTGGGTCTGTGAGACCGTCGACTACCCGAATGAACTGCAGCCGGAGGGGAAGGGGCGAGACCGCATTCGGATCGTCGAGGATTCCGACGGAGATGGGGTGGCCGATCGCTCGAAGGTTTTTGCAGAGCGGTTGAGCATCCCGACGGCGATTGTCATCTACCGAGGCGGTGCGCTGGTGCAGGATGGCCAGACCACTATCTACCTGAAAGACCTCAACGGCGACGACGTAGCCGACATCCGTCAGGAATTGATCACCGGTTGGGGGATCGGCGATACCCATGGCGGGGTCAGCAACTTCCAGTACGCGATGGATGGCTGGATCTGGGCCATGCAGGGGTACAACGACTCTCAGCCTGTCATCAATGGACAGCCACAGCAGGCTTTCCGCCAAGGATTCTGGCGTTTTCGAGTGGAGCCAGGTAAGCCCGACCCAACAGCTCCTGTGGAGTGGCTAGGGGAGGGAAAACCGGTCGAGTCCGAGATCGAACAGAGCACGCTGCGTGTGCGCGAGGTGGAGTTCATTCGAGCCACCAACAACAACACCTGGGGACTGGGATTCAGTGAAGAGGGCTTGGTCTTTGGGTCGACCGCCAACGCGAACCCCAGCAATTTCATGCCGATTCCCAACCGGTATTACGAACGGGTCAAAGGTTGGGCCCCCAGCACCCTGGCCATGATCTCCGATTCCAATAAGTTCCAGCCCGTCACCGACAAGGTGCGCCAGGTCGATGTCCATGGAGGCTACACCGCCGCTGCCGGTCATTCGCTTTACACCGCTCGGCAGTATCCCAAGAGCTGGTGGAATCGCATCGCATTTGTTTGCGAGCCGACGGGGCATTTGGTCGGATCCTTTGTGCTCAATCGAGATGGTGCTGGATATCGCAGCACCAATCCATTCAACCTGATCGCCAGCGACGACGAATGGGCTTCTCCGATCATGGCGGAGGTCGGACCGGACGGAAACATGTGGGTGATCGACTGGTACAACTACATCGTCCAGCACAATCCAACCCCTCAAGGTTTCAAGACCGGTCGAGGCAATGCCTACGAGACCGAACTGCGAGACAAGAAGCATGGTCGCATCTATCGCGTCCTGTACGAGGGAGAAGAAGCAGCACAGAGCGCGTTGGCCGAGCAGGCTTCCAAGCTGGCATCGCGGGGACTGGGGCAGCTCTCCAGCGAGCAATTGGTGGCGGTCCTCTCCCATCCGACGATGCGCAGGCGCTTGGATGCTCAACGACTTCTTGAGGAGCGACAGGATCGCTCCCCAGCCGTCGTCGCCGCGCTTTTGAATCGCATCGCAACTCCTGCGGTCGATGCCATCGGGATCGATGCAGGTGCGATGCACGCTCTGCACGTTCTGCGAAGTCTCGATCTGATCCAGCCCCAGCAGAAGGAAGTCTTCGACGCAGTGCTCGAAGCGCTCAGCCATCCGGCGGCTGGCGTTCGACGCAATGCCATCCAGGTGCTGCCGGCGGATCCCGCTGCGGTCGCCGCTATTGCTCCGATGGCGACGGGAGATTCCGATCCTCAAGTCCGTCTTGCAGCGCTGCTTCATCAGTCGGATGCCGCTGCGGTCGACCAGGGGGCTCAGGTGTTGGCATCGGTCGATGAATCGATCGCCGGAGATCGCTGGCTGTTGGACGCGTGGACTAGCGCTGCGAGCATCCATGCCGCACAAGTGCTGCCACTGCTGGTGCAGCGAGAAACGATTCCTGCAGGAGCCATGCAGCGACTGAAGATTGTTGGGGAGCATCTGGCCAGGACCTCACCTGATGCCAAAGCGATTGGAGCCTTGATGCAGGCGATGGCCAAGGGGAATTCCGAAGCGAGGCTGACGATTCTTGAGGGGCTTTTTCAGGGATGGCCGGAAAAGCATGCCATCGAGCTAGATGGAGCTTCGGCCGACGCCTTGCTGTCGGTCCTGGAACAGGTACCGATCGGCAGCAAGAGCATGCTGGCGCAGCTGGCCTCTCGCTGGGGCGGGAAGTCGATGGCCCAGCAGCTGAAGAAGATTGGGGAGGAGCTGTTTGGTCTGCTCTCCAATGCCGATGCCGATCTGAAGCTTCGAGTCGAGGCGGCTCAGCAACTGGTGGCCCTTCAGCCCAGTGAGAGCGCTGTGGTCTCCCAGCTGATGGAACAGGTCACGCCACAGACACCGCCGACGCTGGTCCTGGGGATCCTGGGGGCTCTGGTGCAGAGCCGAGCGGCGGAGGTAGGGGCCTTGATTGTCGAGAAGGCGCCGGAGCTAACGCCGGATGCCCGGTCGGCAGCGATTCGAACCCTGATGGCAAGGCCGGAAACCACTCGATCCCTGCTAGATGCCATCGGCGACGGCAAGTTGCAACTGGCCGATCTGTCGCTCGATCAGAAGCAAGCGCTTCGCGATCATCCCGACGAAGCGGTTCGCAAGGCGGCGACGGAGCTGTTGGCGATGGTCGGTGGCGTCCCCAACGCCAACCGACAGAAGGTGCTGGAAGAGTGGATGCCGTTGACCGAGCAGGAAGGATCGGTGGCGCAAGGGAAAGCGGTCTTCACCAAGCACTGCAGCCTCTGCCATCAGCACTCCGGCGAAGGTCAGGCGATCGGGCCCGATCTGACCGGGATGGCGGTGCATCCGAAGCATGAACTGCTGACACACATCCTCGATCCCAATCGCAGCGTCGAAGGGAACTTCCGGACCTACACGGTGCTGACCGGCGATGGCTTGGTGTTGACCGGAATGTTGGCCGGCGAGTCGAAGACATCGATCGAGCTGATCAATACGCAGGGGAAGAGAGAGACGTTGCAGCGCGAAGAGATCGAAAAGATCACCGCCTCCTCCAAGTCGCTGATGCCCGAAGGGTTTGAAGGTCAGATGAAGCAGGAGGAGATGCGCGATCTGCTGGAATTCCTGACCAGCAAGGGAAAGTATGTTCCGCTGCCTCTGGGGAAGGTGGCCACCGCCATCAGCACCAAAGGTCTGTTTCACGACGGCGATGACGGTCCCGATCGGATGCGTTTTGACGACTGGAAGCCGAAAGTCTTCCAGGGAGTCCCGTTTGTGCTCGTCGATCCGCAGGGCAAGCAAGTCCCCAACATCGTCCTGCTGAACGGGCCTCTAGGAACCATGCCCCCGAAGATGCCTAAGGAGGTTTCGCTGATCTGCAACGCACCGGCTGCCAAGATCCATCTCCTGAGCGGCATCAGTGGTTGGGGCTTCCCTGCAGTCCAGGAGAAGAGCGTCTCGATGATCGTTAGGCTGGTCTATGCCGATGGTCAGACAGAAGATCATCCCCTGCAAAACGGCGTCCATTTTTCGGATTACATCCGAAGGATCGATGTGCCGCAGTCGCAGTTTGCTTTTGATCTGAAGGGGCAGCAATTGCGATACCTGGCGATTGAGCCAAAGCGACAGGAACCGCTCAAGGAGCTGATCCTGGTCAAGGGGAACGATGACACCGCACCGATCGTCATGGCGGTGACGCTGGAGTCGCCAGGCAAGGAGTAGTCCAGGCGGCCGCTGCCCTCAAAGGCGGCCATGGCTTCTGGCATGCCGCTGGGGATTCGGTCACAATACCAACAGCCGATGGAATTCCATCGGCTGTTGGCGTTCGCGAAGCAGTCGATCGAGTTCGCTTCGCGGTGCCGGTCCCGGTTGGTCGCTCAGGATATCGCTTGATGTTCTACTGGATTTACGACATCCCTTCGGCCAAACTTGCCCTGCTTTTGGCCGGGGCGTTCACGCTGTTCAGCTGGGCTGGCGCGATTCTGATCCGGCCGATCCTGCGCCTGTTCGTCCGCCGCAGGCACGATGTCAACGACATCGTCGGCTATATCCTCTCTTGCTTTGGCGTTTTTTATGGTCTGCTTCTTGGACTGCTGGCCGTCGCCTCCTACCAAAACTTCGAAAATGTGGAGGGGATCGTTGCGGATGAGGCGGCATCGCTGTCGGCGCTGGTGCGCGACGTCACTGCGTATCCAGAACCCGATAGGCAGAATTTGATCTGGTTGCTTCGAGATTACACAAGGTACGTCGTCAAGGACGCATGGCCTCTTCAGCGACAGGGTATCGTCCCCGAAGGAGGAAACGTCCGCATGGTCGCCTTTCACGAAAGGCTGCTGAGGTTTGAACCGAAAACAGCGGGCCAGGAGATCATCCACGCCGAAGCGCTGCGTCAGTTCAACAAGTACCTGGAAGCCCGTCGCAAGCGGCTGTTTTCGGTCACCACCTCCATTCCAGCCGCCATGTGGTACGTGGTTTTGGTCGGGGCCGTCATGAATATCGCTCTGGTGTGGCTCTTTGACATGCGGTTGGTCAGCCATCTGTTCCTGGGAGGGCTGCTGAGCGCCTTCATGGGGATGATGATTTTTCTGATCGCTTCCTTGGACAATCCATTCCGAGGGGAACTCAGCATCGCATCCGAGCCTTTCCAAACGATCCTGGATCAATTGATGGAAGAATAGCTGGATGAGAATTGCCGCCTCCCTACGCGAAGCGATGACAACCGCTTCGAATGTTCCCCTTTCCAGGATCCCAATGGTGATACGGTTTTCCTTGCCTCAGTGGTTTCCAAGAGGGCTGGTCTCGACTGCCATCCTGGCGACGATCAGCCTAGCTGGCTGCGACCAAATCGATCCGAAGTGGAAAGATCACCTGGGGCTGGTCGACAAGCCGGTTCCGATTCGGGTCGGCATTCTCCATTCGGAAACCGGGACGATGTCGATCAGTGAGACATCGCTTCGCGATACCGAATTGATGGCGATCGCCGAGATCAATGCGGCGGGAGGGCTGCTGGGGCGGCCGATCGAGCCAATCGTGAAGGATGGTCGATCCCGAGATGATCTATTCGCTAAACGGGCTAGATCGTTGCTGGAAGATTATGGACTGCAGGTGGTCTTCGGCTGCTGGACCTCCTCCAGTCGCAAGGCAGTGACTCCGCTGTTTGAACAGGAAGATGCTCTGCTGTTCTATCCGCTTCAGTACGAGGGGAACGAAGCATCGCGAAATCTGTTTTACTTCGGATCAACCCCCAATCAGCAGATCCTCCCTGCGATCGACTGGTTTCAGTCGGATGCAGGAGGGAATCGGAAGAAGATCTACCTTGTCGGTTCCGACTACATCTATCCTCGCACCGCACACTACATCGTGCGAAAGTATCTGGAGGGGAAGGAGATGGAAGTGGTCGGCGAAAGTTTTGCACCGCTCGGCAGTCGAGATTTCAAGGAGATCGTTTCCCAAATCATGGTATCGAAAGCCGATCTGGTGTTGAGCACGATCAACGGGGATAGCAATCTGGATTTCTATCAGCAGTTCCAAGAGTTGGCCGGCCAGGTGGGCATCGACAGCGACAAGCTGCCGATTGTCGCCACCAGTGTCGGTGAAAACGAACTCCGATCCCTGCTACCGGAGTTCGTGCAGGGACATTACGTCGCGGCTAGCTACTTCCAGTCGGTCGACAGCTCGATCAACCGCCGCTTCGTCCAGGCATTCAAAAAGGAGTATGGTGAGGATCGCGTGACCGACGATCCGATGGACGCGGCGTATGTGCAGGTCTATCTTTGGAAGGCAGCAGTGGAAGCCGCCGGATCCACCGACCCCCAGAAGATCCGCGAAGCGTTGGAGAAAACGATCGAATTCGATGGGCCTGGAGGCAAAGTGCGAATCGACCCTCGCAACCACCATCTCTACAAGAAATTCCGCCTGGGACGGATCAACAGCGATCGGCAATTGGATATCGTCCATGAGTCGTCCGAGCCGATTCAGCCCGAGCCTTTCCCTCAATTCGCTTTCCCAGGTTGGGAATGCGATTGGACTAAGGATGGGCTGAAAAAAGGGGAGCCGGTTTCGCTGACTCCGTAAGCTCAGCCCCTTCGGCCGGGCCAGTTGGGTTTGCGACCGGTCGTGAAGGCATCCAGACCTTCGGCAGCCGCTTCGGTGGTCCAGCTGGAGGCGGCGGCGGCGGTCCCCAGCCGAAGCCAAGTGAAGAGCTCCTCGCCGATCATCTCATTGAGCAATCGTTTGCTGAGCTGCAGCGATTCGTGGCCGGCTTGGTCCATCGCCTGGCACCACTGGTGTGCCCTCACCCAGACCTGCTCGCTGGGGACGACATGATGCACCAGCCCCAGGTTCCTCGCCTCCTCGATCTCCAAGGTGTCACCGCCAAGAGCTAGTCGAGCGGCGGTGGATGCCCCCAGGCGGAATTGGAGAAGCGGCAAGGCCCATCCGGAGACCAATCCCAAACGCGAGGAAGGGACCGAAAAAGTCGATCGGTGGGATGCGATCACCAGATCGCACGCCAGGAGCAAGGCAAGACCGGCCCCCATGGCAGGGCCATCGACAGCGGCGATGATCGGTTTGGGGAATCGCAGCATGGTTTCCAAAAGATCCTGGAAGGCTTGCGCGTGGTCCTCCCATCGCTCCTGCGTGTGGGGTTCCTTCGAGATGACGTGCAGTTCCTTCAGATCGAGGCCGGCACTGAATGTTGGTCCCGCTCCGGTGACAATCACCGCGCGCACCGAAGGTTCCTGATGGAAATCGGAAAACGCCTGCTGCAGCCGCTCGATCATCTCCCCAGTCATCGCATTGCATTGATCGGGCCGCTCCAGGATGATGGAACCGCTGGGAGGATGTTTTTTCAACGTCACCGTCATAAGGTTTCCCTTTCCTGCTGTATCCCCGTCCGAACGGTCGGTTCGAGTCGGAAGCCTACAAGCCCTCCAGTATTCAGTCCCGACCGCGATGACCCAGCATAACACAAGAAAGTTTCGCTCCATGAGGACCTTCAGGCGATTCCTACCCGTATCGCTGGTGGCGATGCTCTTGCTACTTTCCAGTACCCTTGCCGCCTCGGCGCAATCGGATGCAGCACCAAAGAAACCGCCGAATGTCTTGCTGATCATTTCCGACGATCACGGTTGGCCTGACTACCATTGGGCGGGGCATCCACACATCCAGACCCCTCACATCGATCAACTGGCCAGAGAGGGGATGGTTTTTCGTCGAGGCTATGTCCCGGACTCACTGTGCCGCCCTTCCCTGGCGACGATTCTCACTGGACTTTATCCGAGGCAACATCAATTCGTCGGCAATGACCCGCCTCTCCCCGCCTCGCTGCGGGGGCAAAAGGGTGGCAAGCCCTATCAGAATCCCGAGTACATGGCTGTCCGGGAGCAGTACATCGCCAAGATCGACAAAATGGCGACACTTCCCCGCCTTCTCAAGCCGCACGGGTACCGCAGTTTCCAAAGTGGCAAGTGGTGGGAGGGAAGTTATCAGCGAGGCGGATTTGATGAGGGGATGACGCACGGCGACATGAAGCGGGGGGGAAGGCATGGAGACGCTGGTCTGGCGATTGGACGCGAGGGGATAGAGCCGATCGATCGGTTCATCGGTCAGTGCGCCAAGGATGAAACGCCATTTTTCGTCTGGTATGCGCCGATGATGCCCCACACGCCCCATGATCCCCCCGACCGCCTGCTGCGAAAGTACCTGCCGCTGACCCCCCATGCCCCGATCGCTAAATACTGGGCGATGTGCGAGTGGTTCGATGAGACCATTGGCTCCCTGAGGCAATCGCTCACCAAGCACGGCGTCGCAGACCAGACGCTGATCGTCTACGTCTGCGACAACGGCTGGATCAATGACCCCAACTCCAGCCAGTACGCTCCCAAGAGCAAACGAAGCCCCAACGAGGGCGGCTGCAGAACGCCGATCCTCTTTCATCAACCCTCGGCGATCTCCGCTGGTGTCAGCGACCAACTGGCTAGCAGCATCGATCTGGTCCCGACCATCCTTTCCCATCTAGGTCAGTCGGTGCCCAGCGATCTTCCAGGTATCCATCTGCTCGACCCCCAGGAGCGCAATGCCCGCACCGCGATTTTTGGCGAGATCTTCCAGCATGACATCGTTTCGATGGACGATCCGGTCGCCAGCCTGATGCATCGCTGGGTTATCGAAGGAGAGTGGAAGCTGATCGAGGATTACCCAAATACCGCGTCGGTGCAGCTCTATCACGTGACCGAGGATCCTGAAGAAAAGGTGGAATTGAGCGCGCAGCATCCCGATCGCGTGGCGAGCCTGAAGCGATTGCTGCTGGAACATTGGGATCCACGTCAAGGAGTGGCGCGTGACAAGTGAATCGTGGCGTTCATCGATCGCGACGCTGGCCAAGGCGATGGAAGCCCTTCAAGTTTCAAGATCGCTACCGGAGGATCTCGCTGGTTCCGATCTGCCAGAAGACTGGGAGGCGATCGATGGAGTGCTTGGCGAGGTGGTGGAGCGGCTGAAGGGGGAGTTGCCCTACGGAGCTGCCTGCTATGCTGGCCAGATGCTCAAGCCCCCCGCAATCATCGCGCAGCTTGCCTACCATTTGGCGATGACCATCAACCCCAACAACCACGCGCTCGATGGCGGCCTCGCAAGTTCCGAAATGGAAAAGGAGGCGATTGTTGAATTGAGTGCGATGGTCGGTTGGCATGCATCTCAAGAGAGTCGGACTTTGGGGCATCTGACCGGCGGTGGCACGATGGCCAACCTGGAAGCTCTCTGGGTGGCGGGGAAGGAGCGGCCTGGCCGAACCATCCTGGCATCGTCCCAGGCGCACTACACGCACCAGCGGATCGCTTCGGTTCTGCAACTTCCGTGTGAGCCGATTCCGGTGGACTCGATCGGCCGAATGGATCTGGAGGCATTGCAGCAGCGGTTGCAACGCGGTGACGTCGGGACGGTGGTGGCCACGCTGGGGACGACTGGACTAGGGGCGGTCGATCCGCTGGATCAGATCGCCGACTGGAGGCTGCAGTTCGACTTTCGGCTCCACGTCGATGCCGCCTACGGCGGCTACTTCAAGTTGATTGAAGAGGAATTGCCGGAGGCGACGCGAAGGGCTTTTCAAGCCTTGTCCCGAGCCGATTCGGTGGTGATCGATCCCCACAAACATGGACTGCAGCCCTACGGTTGCGGGAGCGTGCTCTTTCAGGATGCGCGGGTCGGAAAATACTACCAGCACGATTCCCCCTACACCTACTTCAGTTCCGACGCTCTGCATCTGGGGGAGATCAGCCTGGAGTGTTCGCGACCTGGGGCAGCGGCCGTCGCGCTCTGGGCGACGCTGAAGCAGTTTCCGCTACAACCGGGTGGCTTGATGGCCCAGCAACTGCGCCGCTGTCGCCAGGCAGCAGTCGAACTTCACCACAGGCTTGCCGGATCGGGCGACTGGTGGGCTCCCTGGTCTCCCATGCTCGATATC
Source organism: Pirellulaceae bacterium (assembly GCA_044371425.1). GTDB lineage: Bacteria > Planctomycetota > Planctomycetia > Pirellulales > Pirellulaceae > JBEISR01. The sequence continues at coordinate 272,042 of JBILTR010000001.1, forward strand.
GTGGTCTGGGCTCCACGGGAGAAAACCGTTTCGGAAAGCTCGTTGCGGGCGCGACAGATCTTCAAAGAGTCGGCTTGCCATGGGCTGCATGTGGCGCTGTTGGAGGTCCCCAAAGGAATCCTGGGACAGCTCGACTGCCCGATGGAGATCGACCAGGAACGGTTGACCTGCCTCCGTTCGGTGCTGATGAAGCCAGCCCATCAGGCCGCTATTCCTTGGATCGATACGATGTTGCGAAGGGCCTGGCAATCGACGGCTCGCTAGGCCCCCGTGCGATGCCGCTCCGACGAAACCAAGCCGGAAGGGTTCCGCGTGCGTGCCCGTCCTGGACTCACTCCACCTCTGCCTTTTCTTTAGCGACCATCTTCCCTGCATCCAGCGATCGCCGCCATTGGTCCAGCATCTGGGACAACTCGGCCACCTTCCCAGGTTGTTTTGCGGCAAGATCCCGCGATTCCCCTGGATCCTCGGGCAGGTAAAAAAGTTCCTTGCGCCCATCGGAAGAAAACTCGATCAGCTTCCAGCCTTCATGCTGCACTGCCGAACCGCCGGTCCAGCCCGAACCATGGTAGTGGGGATAGTGCCAGAAGTGAGGTCGCGTCGGAGGAGGCTGATCTTGGAGAAGCGTTCCCTTCCAGCTGACGCCATCGACAGCCCTTTCCGAAGCGGGCAGGCCAGCCAGATCTAGCAGCGTAGGAAACAGATCCATCGTCACCAAGGGAGCATCGATCGTCCGTTCCAGCCCATCGGGCAGGCGCACCAGCAGTGGCACTCGGATGCCTCCCTCATACAGCCACCCTTTGCCAGCGCGAAGCGGCAGATTGGAGGTAGGGCCGGGGTTTTTCAGGAGGGTGGAAAGGCCACCATTGTCGGAGGTGAAGACGACGATGGAATCGTCGAGAATGCCCAGCCTTTCCATCGTGCGCAGCAGGCGGCCCACCTGATGATCGACTTCATGAACCATCGTTGCGTAGGGGGGCGAGTCTTGTCGGGAGCGGGTTTTCGCCGCTTGCTCCAGTAGATCCGTTCGCTCATTGCCGACTTCCAGACGCTCCCGAAAATGCTCCAGCATCGATTGCTCGGCGACGATCGGGGTATGGACGTCGTAAAACGAGAGGACGGAAAAAGTCGGCCCCTTCGCGGCGCTGGTTTCCAGGAATGCGATTGCTTGATCGGTCAGCCAGTCGCTGGCATGCGGTCGGTAGCTGAGTCGATTCTTGGCGGGCGATCCTGCCTCGGGGCGATCCAGAGGATCCTGGTAGTGCTGGAAACCTTGCTCGCGAGGCGAATGGCCATGCCCTCCCAGGTGCCACTTCCCGGCGTAAAACGTCCTGTAGCCGGCCGTTTGGAACGACTCGGCAATCGTCTCTTCTTCCAGCGGAAGATGATTGCGATCTTCGGGGATGCGCATCGGATGCCCCTGGTCCGATTCCCCGGGGATCCAGTCGGTGATCCCGACGCGCACGGGATGCCGCCCTGTCATCAAGGCGGCCCGCGTCGGCGAACAGACGCTACCAGCCGAATAGGCATGGGTGAATCGGCAGCTAGTCTTTGCCATTCGATCCAGTTGCGGCGTCTGGTGGTAGCTGCTGCCGTAGCACCCCAGATCGGCCCATCCCAGGTCGTCGACCAAGATCAAAACGACATGCGGAGAAGTGGCTTCCGACCTAGCCAGGATAATCGATCGACTCAGAGCCAAAGTCCCCATCAGGACGATCACCAATACCGCTAGGGGGCGCGCGATCATCGACGGATTCCTTCAAAAAAATCCTTCGGCATCCAGCCATATTCCGCAGCGATCGCAGGTAGACGATGGGCTCAATTCGGCGTTGGGAATTGGAGTTGATCCAGCGACACCGAGTGCTTGAGAACTTCTTTCCCGTCGACATCGATCACCTTCCAAGTGATCGAGACGGGACTGGCTAGCCAGTCGATCTCCATCATGCCGAAGTGGTTCTGTCGCACGGCTTCACCGATGCGATACTGATTCGGCTCGACCTTGAACCACGTTTCCGTGATGCCGCTGGCGGTCAGGTCGTAGATGGGATAGAGACCCTCTGGGCTTCGCTTGGACAGTTCGGCCCAATGCACATCGCCGGAAACGAAGCAAATTCCAGATGCCTTGGTCTTTCGGATCAAGTCGAACATCTTTTCTTGCTGAGCTGGATAGTTGGTCCACGATTCGTAGCCGTTGTACTCGTGCGAAAACTGGATCGAACTGGCGATCAGTCGAAGATCGGCTGGCTCCCGCAGCTGCTCTTCCAGCCACTGCCACTGGCGATCTCCCAGAAAGGTCCTCTCCGGGTTGGGGTCAGGGATGTAGTCGTTTTTGAACTGCGGGTTGGGGTCGTTTTTGGGGCGGCGAATCAGTGGAGTTCGAAAGGTTCGCGTGTCGAGCAAAATCAGCTGCAGTCGCTTCCCATGCTGCTCGAAAAAATGGACGCCGTAGATGCCTGGATGGCTGCGGCGCGGACTGTCGGCAGGGACTCGCCAAAAATCAAAAAAGATCGCCCGCGACTCTTCCTTCATCGGGTAGTCGATCCCGGCATCGTTCTCGCCATAGTCATGATCGTCCCAGATCGACACCACCGGCACGCTGGCTCGCAGACGCTGAAACTCCGGCTTGGCCCCAAGCAGATCGTATTTTGCCTGCAGCACTTTCATGTCGCGCGTGTCGCCATAGATGTTGTCCCCCAGATAGATGAAGAGTTCCGGCTTGGCCTGGACCACTCGATCGAGCACAGGCTGCGGCTTGTTCTGATGGCCACACGACCCAAAAGCGATCCGAGTCGGCAGGGAGTTTGAGCCAGGGACCGGCAGCACCTTCGGCTCGGACTCCTGCCCCTTGGTCACCACCGATGGAATCAGCAACCCGATCCCAAGAACCCACCCACGCAGCATCGTTCTCATGGCCCAATGACTCCGCGACTCATCCACTGATCCAACTCTTCCTGAACGCCAGCCGCCAGCAGAGATCGGATCGCTGATTCACCAGGATAGCCTCGAATCGATCCTCCGTGGACTGGAGGATGCCCTGCCGGAGCATTGAGGAATGATGAAGTTTGCGGACGCTTGCCGAATCGTTGCCGAATCGGAAGGAAACTACCATCGCTTCAGATAGCCGACAGGGAGGGGGCTGAAGCGAGCCATCCGAGTGGCTGTGTTCAGGTCTGGGACGAAAACAAACCCACTGCTCCAGGGCAAGTCGTTCAGTGTCAGATCGCCATCCAGTCGCCATTCCTCTTCCGTCCGCCAGCGATCCTGAACCTCGGCATCTGCGTCGATGCCATAGCGAACGGGTCGAGCCCCCAGGTGGACAAGATGCCTCCTCGCGATCGCGATGCCGTAGGGTTCCCAGTCCCACCGCTGCAGATGTCGCTGATAACAACGTGAGTCCAGAAGATCTCTCAGTGGTTTGGCAGAAAAGGAAATCGATCGACTCCCGGATCGCTTGAGGTAACCGGTCGCCAGCAGCCTGCGGTCCTGGAGGATTCGGATCAGCGTCTCCAGCGGAGAGGGTATCTCCCAACGATCCTGCCGCAAGATCTCATCGATGTGCTCTCCAAAATCTTGCTGCGGCCATGGGCCAGGATTGGCGCGCGTGCAATGAACCAGCCAGTCGGACGCTCCTGGTGCGCGATGTGGCTTGTCCGGCAACGGAAAGATCGGGGCTGTCGTATGCTTTGCATCGAACCAGCCCAACGTGCGAATCGATCGAGGGATGAAAGTGGTGGACTTGGGGGCGCATGCCGCTGGCTGATCCCAACGGTGGATCGTGTCGCGTAATTCGGGCAGAGTTTTCGTTCGCAGTTGGAGGGCCCGTTCTGTTTGCCCTTTCGGCATGCAATGGATCACTTCCATGGAGTCGACCAAGAGGGCCATGAGTGAATCGATGGAGGGGAAATCGAATCGATCCCCTATCGTCACCAACAGCTTGCGCTCCCAAGACTCTTTGCTAGGTTGCATGGCGCGACGGGATCGACGGCGTTGGATCTCGACCAGACAGACCTCGACGCCAAACCGCTCTGCTAGTTCGCACTGGTACTTGAGAACAGGACTGCTGGTTGGCGTCAGGAGCGTTGCACGGCGCCTGCCAATCGCCTCGATCGCCTGACTCAACCGAATCATCCAGCCGGGCGCGAAAGGATCGGTGCGCGATCGATAGGAGCTGAAAATGGCTGCGGTTGGTCGATCCCAGTCGATATCGCCAATTTCATCCACCGCGACCAAGCCGAATGGACCCCGAAGAACTGGCCACCAGGGGCGTGGCCAATGGAGCTGGCTGGTGGACTCGTCGGTCACCTGGTCACCAGACTCTCCGTAGCCATCTGGTTCGGGTTCTCGTAACCAACCGATCCGCTCGCTTCGTTCATGGCAAGTCCTTCGATGAGCCGACGAAGGGGGCTCCACCGTTGGGGCATCCAGATCGATCCATCGAATGCCAGTGCATCCGAGTTGGTAGTTCGACTCGGGCAACGTTTGGGATAAAGGTGCCAGCATGCCTTCCGCTCCATCAATTCGAAGCGCTTCCGTCACTGGCGGAGGCTCCACTCCCAGATCCCTCCGATTGGCCCCAATCGGACCCGATCGCTTCCCTACCCCCGAAAAAGCTGGGGCAAGTTGGAACCTTCGCGACACAGCCACCGTCTTACTTTTGGAACCTACTGCATCGTAGCAATGGGCAGGGTGAGACCAACTGTCCAGTGGGACCGAACGCCGCGAAGCGGCTGGGATCCGACGGAAATCAGCCGCTTTGCCCTCCATCCGTTCGATCCCAACCGGGAACTGGCGGTTGAATCGGCTGGATTCCGGCGGTTTCAGTTGCAGAGAGCCGATTTCGATTCCATAATTCAGATACGCTTTCGCCTTCTTTTCGTTGATGAGGCACTGTCTGCCATGCGTCCGCGCCGGTCGACCAACCAACCAATCCCATGCTTCGGCGGATTCTTCCGTCGTGCTGTGATGGTTTTGGTGACCCTTCTGGTAGGGGGTGTGGCCTCGGAGCTGCAGGCGGGGTGTGCACGTTTAGGGCAACAGGAAGAGGTTTTCCTTCGCCACATGCACCAGCGCGGCCACGGGGTGGTGCTCCTGGACATTCTTGCGGTTGCCGATTCAGGTCAGGCTTGGAGTGTGCGGTATGCCCCTGAGCCACCTTGTCGAGGTGCGCATTGCCGGGAGTCGAAGAACTTGCCGGTCCCGGAAATGATGCCGCCGAACCAGAATGGTCCTCGCAAATCGCTAGGACATGCCGCTTCTTTGCGGGATTCTTTTCCCGCAGGCTTCCCGGACGAAGCTTGGAGCATCCCAGCCGACTTGGGATCGCCAACTCGTCGGGTTTCGATCGATGTGCCTCCTCCAAGAGGTTGATCGTTGCAGGGAGTTCCGTGATCGGAAGCTTGGGCTGAGGACTTTTCCTTAGAAGCACCGATCTTGGGCTGCCCAGTCGTTCCGATTCTTTTCTGAAAGTGCAACGAACGTCTAGCCATCCTGATGGCGGACCAGCCTTTCGGAAAGAGAGATAGGAACGACGGACGATCCAACGGAAGTCAGCGAGTTGTCGCGGAAGACTCTCGCGAATCTTCTGGGTGGAATTTTGAGGAAGCCAGCCGTCTGCCTGCGGGCATCACGAACTGGCTGAATCGACTACCGCAGGGCGGATACCGTTCCCCCCGTATGTTCCATCGATTCCATCGAAACAAGCAAAGGGATTTAAGCGATGCGTCGCAATACTTCATATTCATTGTCTCGTTCGGGTTTCACGCTGGTCGAACTTCTCGTGGTGATCGCCATCATCGGTATTCTGGTCGGGCTGCTGCTGCCTGCGGTTCAGGCCGCTCGGGAAGCAGCTCGCCGAATGCAGTGCAGCAACAACCTGAAGCAGATCGGTTTGGCGATTCTCAACTACGAATCGACCTACAAACGATTTCCTCCCGGGAACCTTGTAGGTGCGAATTTCACTGGTTTGAGCGTTCATGCTCGTCTGTTGCCGTTCCTAGAGCAGGCGAATCTTTACAACATGGTCGATCTGAATGCGGCCTATGATTCGCCGACCAACAACAACGCGCGGCTACAGACGGTGGCGACCTTCCAGTGCCCATCGGATCCGACCTCGAGGCTGCCGGTGGCTTTGGGGGGAACCAACAACTACTACGCCAACCAAGGGACCGGCCTCCTCTTCGGTGCCCCTCCCACCGATTCCTCCGACCCCAATTTTGGCCAGCCCCCGCAGAACGGCGTCTTTTTCCGAGACAGCCGTGTTGGTACACGCGATATCACCGACGGGATGTCGCAGACCGTTTGCTTTTCTGAAAAGCTGAAGGGGGATGGTAGCAACGGTTTGGCAACCCTGCGAACCGATATGTTCCGACCTGGAACGTTCCCCAACACGGCGGATCAAGCGGTTGCCGATTGCATTGCGTTCAACTTCCTCGATCTATCGCGACAGGGAGTTTCCAACGTCGGGGCACCTTGGATCTGGGCCTACCATTCGTCGACTCTCTATCAGCACGTCGCTGGCCCGAACACTCGGTCGTGCATGTTCCCGCCCGGGCGGATCATGTCGACCGCATCCAGCCAGCACACCGGTGGCGTGCAGACGCTGCGCTGTGATGGTTCGGTGCAGTTCGTTGGCAATCCGATCGAGTTGAGGATTTGGCGAGCCTATGGTACTCGCGCCGAAGCCGAAGTGATCAACGATACGGCGGCTGAGTAAGCCGCGATTGGCCCGAGGCTGGTGCGGCTATCGCTTTACCGAATCGCCCTCCTTCGTCTGCTTGCTACAAGCAGGCGAAGGAGCGGTCGTTTGGGTTTCTCTCGGTGTTCGATCCGCATTCCCTCTGGTCTGCTGAAGTCACCCTCGACGGTAGGCGACGCTCGCGATGGCGAGGGGAGCTTCGGACCGTTCGACGGATCTTGCTGCTGTCCTCTTCCTACTTGCCTGGCGCGCAGCCTGGGAAATCGACGTTGATCTAGCAGCATCTGATCAAACCTGTCTGTACTTGAACTCATTGGATCGATTCATGCACGCAGCAAATGCATTTGCGAAACGTTCTCCATTGTTCGCCTGGCCGATCGCGATCGCTTTGCTTTGGATGGCCACCATCTGCCTGCCCGGCTGTACGAAGTCGACCGGGGTGGCAGGAGAAGCCGATTTGGCCTCCGGCCAGCGCTTGCTGGAAGGAGTGCTGGAGAAATGGAAACAGGGAGAAAAGATCGCTTCCAACAACGACGTCGTGGTCGGCGACTACCAGTGGGAAGCGAATTGGCGTTTGGAGAAGTACACGATCGAGCCAGGGGTCTCCTATTCCTCTGACTCGATGCTCTTTCCGGTCAAGCTACAGCTGGTTGACCCGAAAGGAACCAGCAAAGAAGAGGCGGCTCAGTATGTCGTTGGGACGTCACCGAAAGTGACCGTCATCCGGCAGTAGGAGGGACTTGCCTTCAGGCTGTTGGGAGTGGCTTGCTGTATCACAAAAAACCACAACCCGGAGCGACACTCGGGGGAGAAATCTTATGAAGCGATGGATGTTCTGGATCGTCGTATCGATTGTTTTTGCTTTAGGCGACAGGTCGATGGCTCAGGAGCGTCAGCCCAAGCCAATTCCGGTCGATCGAGCTCAAGCGAAGCGAGCCTTGGAGGCGCTGAAGGATCGCCAGCCTCGCCTTCCGCTAGCGCCACCAACGGAGGAAGAAAAGCAGAGTTGGGGGGTGCAGGCGATTGTGACCAATGGTCTTGCCCGGCGACGCTATCTGCCGGAGACCTGGTTTGCGGCAGATTTCGGGCAGGATCCTTTGATGCTGCTGGAGTATCCGCTGAAGACCAAGTGTTTCTGGGTGGTATCGCGAGCCAACAATTGCCAGTACTGCCTGGGGCATCAGGAGCACAAGCTGACGGCGATTGGCATGACCGATGCCCAGTTGGCCGGGTTGGATGCTGGTGGTCCGGATGAAGACGGACGAACAAGGGCTTGCCTTGAGGCCGCAAGAAGGATCACGTTGGAGCCTCATTTGTGGAGTGGTTCGGATCTCGAGTTGTTGCGGGAGCAGATGACCGACGAGCAGATCATCGAGATGGTTTACACGATCAGCATGTTCAACTCGGTCAATCGCTGGACCGATTCTCTGGGGCTGCCGCAGGATCGCGTTTTCCGAGGGGAGTCGCGGTCCTTCGTCACCGAGGATCTTTCGGAAGACCGCCTGCCATCCAGGATCATCCGGGGGATGCCGCAGGACCGCGGCGAGCTTCCCTCTTGGGAGTCGATTGCCAGTAGCAAACCAGGGTGGAAAATCCGATTGCCGGAGTCCGAGCGGGCCGGTCGCGTCCTGGGTCGGAAGGTCCAAGGTGACTGGGAGCGAGCGATGAGCCTATTCCCGGAAGTGGGGACCAAACAGTTGGTCAGCATCGAGTCGATCGTGGAGGGAGCCGACCTGTCGCCCGAGCTGGTGGCGAGGATTGGTTGGATCTGTGCGCGTCACAATCGCGCCGATGCCATGGCCAGATTTTGGTTGGCTCGATGGAACACCCTGGGGCAACCCGAAGGGGAGTTGGCGAGAGCGGAGGTGGCTAGATCGGAAGATGCAGCGATCCGCCAGGTGGAGCTGTTTGCGAAGCGCCTGACGGTTCAGCCACAGTCGGTCGTCGATGAAGATATCGAATCGCTGCGGGCGCATTACACCGATCGGCAGACCGCTCAGATCGTCTATGCCATCGGCGCCTGCAATCTGCTCGACCGGTTCACTCGTTGCCTTGGAGTCGAGATGCTGCCAGATGGGGCCACAAGTCCCTAGTGGTTGGGTCCCGATCGAGAGCATCGAGTGCTTGCTGAGGTGGTCTGCTGTGGCGGCTATCGAACAAGGAATCGCCATCCAACGCCATCGGTCGCTACATGAAATCAGGACTTCAGAGCCTGATGAAGTGTTCGGGCGAGGTGGAGGATATCTTCCTGATCGTTGTAGAGGTGGCAACTGACGCGGATCAGGTGCCGCCCCTGGAATTCGACAATCGGTACCTCGATGCGTCCCAGTTGCCAGAGTTGTTGCTGTAGCTGACGGTGGTCTCCCTCGGGAAGCCACACGGCAGCCATCATCGAATACCACTGGGGCGTATCGGGAGCCAGGGTGGAAGTTTGCAGTAGGTCCAAAAGCGTCTGGCGGGCAAACTGCGCTAGAGCGTGATTGCGACTGCGAACAGCGTCGGGATCACGTTGCTGGAACCAATCGATGGCCGTTGGGATGGTCAGCAAGGGGCTGACGTCGCGCGTCCCAGTCCACACATAGTGGTCGCTCCATTGCTCCACTGGCCGAGGCTTTAGGCGTCCCCAGGATAGGCAAAGCGGCTTGGCTAGCGCCTCGTGCCAGCGGGGTTTGGCGTAAAGGAAGCCGCTGCCCAGAGGAGCGCAAAGCCATTTGTGGCAGCTGGCTAGATAGAAATCGCAGTCGAGCTGTCTCAGGGAAAGCGGGACCTGCAACGGAGCGTGGGGACCGTCGATGGCCAGAGGTACCCCGAGGCTGGCAGCTTCCCTAGCAAGTCGCTCAACCGGCAGCGTGATGGCGGTGGGCGAAGTGATATGGCTGGCGATCCAGAGGGCGGTGTGCGGTGTGTGGGAACGTCGATAGGCATCGACCACTTGCATGGGATCTTCGAGTGGGAGCTCCAGGTGAGCATCGAGGACGGAGGCACCTACTTCCTGGCATCGTCGCTCCCAAATGCTCCGTACCACACCATATTCGTGAGGGTTGAGCAACACTTGCTGGCCTGGCTTGAGAGGGAAGCTGTAGGCCAGTTGGTTCATCGCCTGGGTTGCATTTTCGAAGAGGGCAAGGCAACTGGAATCGCAGTCGATCCATCGGGCCAACTGGTGCTGCGCATCGAACCATGCGGATTCCATCTGGCGAAGATAGAAGTCCATTGGCTGTTGGGAACAGGCCTGCTGCCAGGATCGTTGAGCCTCCCAGACGTCTCGTGGGGGTGGCCCGAAAGAACCATGATTCAAGTAAGTCGTGTCATCGCGCAGCACCCACTGCGAACGATCGGCATGGCTGGTCGGAGAGTTCATGAATCGTGCTGCGCAGTGGAATTCTCTAGTCACCCGAGTCGGTCTTCAGCTTGGCATGTTCCGGAAACGCTATTCTAATGGCGACGGGATGGATGGGATGGATGGTCTTGTGGGGAAAAACGATGGACTTGAATGCTCAAGCGGAATCGCTGTGCCGCAGTGCTCTGGCGGATCCGGACGAACTGAGGATCGCTGCGCACCAGACCTCCAGTGGGGCTACCGTGATCGATTTTGGGGTCGAGGTAGTCGGTGGCTTGGAGGCGGGGAGAATGCTGGCGGAGATCTGCACCGGCGGCGCTGCCGAGGTGACTTTATTGCCGCCTCAAAGGGAGCTGGGGCCGTGGCCGATGGTGCAGGTTCGTTCCGACGAACCGGTGGCTGCTTTCATGGGAGCTCAGTATGCAGGGTGGCCGATTCAGCATGGCAAGTTTTACGCCATGGGATCTGGCCCGATGCGGCAACGGCGGGGCGAGGAAGCGGTTTTGGATCGCTGTGGACTGGTTCAAGCTGGGGATCGCGCGGTGGGGGTCCTGGAGTGCGACCGGCTTCCGGAGGATGCCATCTGCGTGGCGATTGCCGAAGCATGCAAAGTCCCCGTCGAGCGGCTGACGCTGTGTGTGGCACCGACTCGTTCGATCGCCGGTTGTGTGCAGGTCGTGGCGCGCAGTGTGGAAACGTGCCTCCATAAGATGTTCGAACTGGGGGTCGACCTTTCGATCGTTCGAAGCGGCATGGGGGTGGCGCCGTTGCCTCCCGTGCGGACCGATTTCGCCGAAGGGATCGGCGTAACCAATGACGCGATCCTCTATGGAGGTCAGGTCGCCCTGTGGGTCGATGCCGAGGATGGGCAGGTGCAACCGCATGTCGAAGCGATCCCCAGTCGATCGTCGCGGGATTGGGGGAAGCCGTTCGCTGAGGTTTTTCGCGGTTACAAGTACGATTTTTATCTAGTCGACAAGGGGCTGTTTTCACCCGCCGAGGTGATGATCAGCAACCTCCGCAGCGGGCGTTGCTGGCGGTCCGGGGAACTACGTCCCGACATGATCCACCAGTCGTTTTTGGGAACCTCTTGAGTGGCTGCACTTCGGACGATCGCCCTTCTTGGGAACCCCTATGGCTGGTACGCTCGCGATTTGGCGCGCGCTGCGAAGTCGCGAGGGATCGAGCTGCTTCCGGTTTCGTTCGAGCATCTGGAGACGTCGCTTGGTGAGGCAGTTTCGGCGGGGCTGCGGCTTCCGGCAGCGTCCAGCCGCACCACACCTGATCTAGAGCGACCGATCCCGCTGGATCCCCGAGTGCCTGGATGTCCTGATCTTTTGCTGGTCCGGTCGATGCCGATGGGATCGCTGGAGCAGGTGATCTTTCGAGTCAACGCGCTCCATCAAATGGCCAGCCATGGACTGCTGGTGGTCAATTCACCCCGATCGCTAGAGATCGCCATCGACAAGTGGCTGACGCTGCGATTGCTTCAGGAGAGTGGCCTTCCGATTCCTACCACCATTTGTTGTCAGACCCGTCGGCAGGCGATGGAGGGATGGGAGTTTCTCGGGAGACGTTGCGTGGTCAAGCCGGTCTTTGGCAGCGAAGGGCGAGGGATCATTCGCGTGGAGGATCCCGATATCGCATGGCGGGTTTTCGGTGCGATCGAGCAGACTCGCAGCCTGATCTACTTGCAGCAATTTCTGGAATCTCCAGGTTACGATCTCCGGCTGCTAGTGATCGATGGCCAAGTCCACTCCGTTCGGCGAACGGGGGTGGGGGGCGACTGGCGCAACAACCTTTCCCGAGGCGGAACGGCCGAACCCTGGGAGGCATCCCAAGGGGAGCAGCGGTTAGCGATCCAGGCGGCTTCGGTGATCGGCGCGTCGCTGGCAGGGGTCGATCTGCTTCCGACCCAGCAGGGGCCGGTGCTGCTGGAGATCAACGGCATTCCAGGCTGGAAGGGAACCGCCAAAGCCCTCGCACGCGATCTATCGCTGGATGTGATCGATGCGCTGATCGCCATGCATGCCCGTCATCGCGTCCACCGGGGCGATGAAGATCCTTCGTAACCCTTGGAAACCAACCGACGCGGCGCGGTGGTCGCAAGGAAACGATCGCAACACCAAGCCAAGATCGTTTCCCCTCCGCTCTTTGGCTCCAAACCGACTAGTTGCTCAAGTCTGCAACGGCCCATACCCTTTGCGTTAGCAGAGCGTATCGACCCGCAGCGGCCTTCGTTGGGTTTGATCGTAATGGTCGACGATGATCCGGTAGGCTTCCTCGAGGTCATCGGTGAAATGAACGAATTGGCGATAATCTTCCGGCTTCAGCAGGGCCTGGAGAACGCGATCGACCGGAATGGTTTGTCGCCAGTATCGCGTATGGAGAAAGACCATGGGACTGAAAGAACCGAAAGATCGGTAGTGGTTCTGAGCGCAGTCCTGAAAGATCTCCTGGACGGTGCCGGCGCTACCAGGAGCGAACAGGACCCCTTCGTGCGCGATCTCCAGCAGCCCTTCTTCGCGAAGGGAGTTTTGAAAGTACTTCGCCAGATGGCTGGCGATGGGAGTCGAAGGTTCGTGGCCATAGTGCCAGGTCGGGATAGCCAGAGACACCCCCTTGCACCCCAGCTCCTGTTGGATCTGGAAGGCGGGAGCCAGCCATCGGCCTTTGGCTTCCAGCGTCTCCGTGTGGAAGTTTCCTTGATCATCGATCAATGGATGGCCGGTGTGTGGGAATTCGGCGAATTGTTCCAGCAGATGGAATGATTTGGTCAGCCAGCGGTCCGACTCGCCCGAGGAAGAGGCGCCCAGATGAGCCGCTTCCATGGCACCGGGGCCACCACCTGTTGCGACCACGAAACCCTTCTGCGTGAAGCGGCGGGAGAGGCCGGCGACGAAATGGTACATCTTGTCGTTGCGGGCCAGGCGATGGCCCCCCATGATCGCCACACAGGGGCGATCCTTTAGCAACGCGTTGCGATGCAAAGTGAGGGAATGGTCGTGGAGGGCCTGCATCATGCTAGAAAAACTACTCGACGGACGCCGCGAGTCCTTTTCGATCTGGTAGTGACGGTAGATTTGCAGATCGAGCGTGTCGGCGAGGGAGGTGGGATGCAGTGGGTCGAAGCCCTGGTAGAGTTGTCGAGGGTCGTAGAGACCTTCGCGAAGCGGCTGGTAAGGAATGTCGATCCCGGTCATGTTGCTTTGGGTGTCAGGCGAGTTCGGAGGAAAACAAAACGCTCTAAAAATCGTACCAACTTTGCATCTTCTCGAAAGGAACGCACCCTTTGAATTCGGCGTTACGGTCGTTTGCGTACATGATTCCATGGAAAGATAAGTCGTCCTGCAACTCCGTTCATGACCGCGCGATGCAGTTGGCGATAATCGAGCGTCTTTTGGCAGTTGAGAAGTCCCTCGACGAAGCTTTGTAAACGGACCTCGTCGATCCTGGGGAATTTCCCTGAATCGTCGATCCCAAGGTTGTGTCTTGATTCTGGCCCTGGGAAATCCTGCGTCAACTGCATCCGCCAGAGGTTCACCAATTCGGATTGAGTCTCGTCGCGTTCGAATATCGCTGTGTTACTTTTCTCAAAAGGATCGGATAGAAAATGAGGAGGAAGGGGTAGATAGCAGACTTGGCAAGCGGGGTCTACCCACCGGCTCAGACGCAATTGAGTTGCTTTATCTTGGAATGTCACGCTCTGGATGGATGAAGGAACGAAGGGGATGGGAGATACTCCTTCGGACCGGCAGAGATACCACCACTGTTCGACCAGCAACTGAAGTCTGGCTTTCAGCGAGATGACGTCATGATGCTCTGTCTTGAAGTCCAGCAGCGCTAAGGTCAACGACGCGGTGGCCAGACGCACCCTCAGTTGTTCGGCGTGAATCGGGAATCGAACATCGTGGATGTTTCTTTCATCGAGAATCGACTGAATCGCCAGCAGCCCTTGACGAATGTGATAGATCAGTCCTCCGACACGCCGAGGCGTCTCCGAGGGGTCGGTACGTCTGCGCGAGCGGCCTAACTTTTGATCGGCGCCAAGGAAATGTCGTTCCCCGGCGAGTATCAATAGCTTTTCGATGTGATAGCTTGCCTTGATGGCATGGAAGTATCGCCACACCAAAGCATACCGAGGAGCCTGGAGCATGTCTCGATAGCATCGCGACAGGTGCACGGACGCGCTTTTCAGCTTGGCATGACTTCGCTCCAGGTCCTGACGCAGAAACTGTTCTGGCGGTGAACTCTTGGTGTCCCCGATGCGCGGCTGTTGCATCAACTTGAAATAGTACTTCAAGCAAGCTTCCGCATTGATCAGATGAGCGATTGCGCGCACGATGGCATTCTCTTCGCCCATGCCTTCCTTGGCGAAGGAGGTATCGCGAAATGCTTCCTTGAACAGTTGCTGCCACGGCGCTTCCTCGGATCGGTCCGAATCGGACAACATGGCTTTTGAAATCCGAAGTCTCGCCGAAAGGATGGAAAAAAGGGACCGATAGGGTACTAGGAGGCTACGATCGGCAGTCACCTCCAGGAGTGGATTTCGAATACTGGTGACGTCGGCGGATTCGTTCTGTGTGTGATCGATTTTCCTCTGGATCGCATCCAGGCATACATCAATTCCCTCTGCACTAACCGAAGGGCCTGAATGCGAAACGACGAGCTTTTCTTTGTTTTTATGTATTGCAGGAGCGATATCGGAATCGCTGGCTAGATATCGCTCGATTTCGATGTAGCTATGTCGGAGCGATTCCTCCGTCGATTTCTGGGCGCCCTTCTTAGGATCTTTCAAAGAAATTGAAAGCTTGGCGGCATCTTTCACATACTTCGCCTGATGTCGTGAGCCGCCAAAAAACTGATGCCAGAACTCACCGACTTTCGAGTCCACTTCGCCATTGCTCTTCAGAGTCCTGGCCAGATCGCTGCAGACGGGACTAGCCTGGCTACCGTGGAGTCGCTTTACCTTTTCTGCCAGATCGGAACGGACAGTCCTGAATGCGCTGAAGTCCCCTCGCTCATAATTGACTCGCGATTGAGTCTCTCCCACCGCCGCGATAGCCTGCACCACCAATTCAACCAAGTTCCTCTCGGCTCGGTTCGTCGTGGAGGTATCGACTACTTTCGAGCTGATGGTTTGGGATTCGGTGTCATCGGTACAGAAATCGAACTTGATCAGTGTCGAGCACCAGAGATTCAGAAGATCGGGGGACAGCGAATTCCGCAGTTCTCGTTCATTGCTTCTCCAGCCTTGCGTGAATCCGCGAATCGATCGCTCGCGGATGCCGTGCAGTATGGCCAGCATGCCAGCTTTCCGGTCGTCTCTCTCCGAACTGAGAAGGCTCAAGAAGTCACTCCATTCTTTCCCAAACGCATTCCCGAAGCATCGACAGAAAAGGGAGAGCGTGCGGTCGGTGGCTTGCCGGCTACTAGGTTCCGTGCAGACTGGTAGATCCTTCTCCTCCAGTTTTTCGACCAGATTGGACAAAACCAGCATGTAGCGAAGCGAAGAAATCCTGTGGTATGCATATTCAAAGAAGGCGAAGCCATCTTTCGATGGGATGTAGAGTCGGAAGAAGTAACAGCGGCAAATTCGGTCGTGCAGGGTCGCCGCGATCAGCAGTTGAGTGAAGGCGGCATTTAGGAGGGGGGTGCGTTGGGATTTTTTCAGGTTTCTACCAGCAATCCAATCCGCGATCCCATCCTCGTCAGTCAGTCGGGTGTTGTAGTCATAGATGCGATCGCGAAGTGGCCGGTCGAACCAGATGCCCGATTCCGTAGCGCGAATATGCGGAAACGGATTTCCTGTTCCACGGTCGCGATCTCGCAGGAAACCTGGCATGCCATTGACTGCCCGAAGAAGCGGAATCAGATCGTCCTTGGGCGATTTGTCTTCCACGGATTCCAGCGATCGAACCAAGGCGTCAAATACCTCCTGCAGGCCGACTGCAACACGAGTGCGTCGATGGCAGGCAAGAACCATGCAGCCGATGGATCGAACAAATCCAGCTTCATCAGGCCGTAAATCGTTAGCTTCGCTGAGTATTGGGAAAAGCAGCGGAGGAACTTCCTTGTCTTCGCAAGGGAGAGTTTCGGGATTCTGGAGACATGGATGCCACTGGGCGCCGCTTAAAGTGATTCGGTGATCGGGGGCGATGCCGCCCGAAAGGCGTGTCTCCAGTTTTTCTTTCAGTCCATTCCAAGGAGCCAGTTGCTCTGTTTCGAATCGATTCTTTTCTTCCGATTGCGATCCTTGCCTCGGAAAATAGTGTCTGGGATAGGGGTATTCGGAGTGGAACAGAAGAACTGAATCGCCGAACTTCCAGTTCTTTTCATTCAACTTGATTAGCTCGTCCATGAACTCCACAAGCAAACTTCGTTCGTGCGCCATTTCGTCGCTCACTTGGTTCTGTTTGCGAGAGACACCATGGTGGGTCGTCACTTGCCACGTGAACGCATCCAGACCGCAGATTGCGAGCACATAACGCGATCGCTTCAGCCCGCGGAAGACTCTTCGGGCCGCTCGTTTCATATCGGAATCGACGTCCTCTCGCGTGGTGTTTGCAGCTTCCGATGTAGCTGATTGGCGGGTGTCTTTGCTGATCGACGCCAGGAAGGGATAGAGATTCGAATCCCTTTTTCGCATCTGGTCGAGGATCTCAGCAATCACCTGGGTCGCGGAATAGAACTCCTCCAAATCGATCCAGATACGGGTGTAGGCCAGAGGGAGACTGCGCAGGGTTTCCAGCAGCATCACGGAGGTTACGGATGGAGCTTTCGATTCACCAGACGGCGGGAAAATCAGAATTCTTGGATTGCCCACCAGCTCCCAATTCGTTGTGGTTTCCCTGTCGGGGATGACGTCCGGGATGTTGATCTTGACGCGATAGGGAGAACGGCCGGGGGGATAGCGATTGGTCAACGCACAGAAAAGGGAATTCAATGACTGACCGATTTCGTAGGTCTTGTAGGTCTTCAGATTCGATTTCGATTGTTCGTCTAGGTTGAGAATCCTGGCTGATGGAGCATCGGCGCTCTCGGCTCTCTGCATCCATACCGCCGTTGCCCCCTTGGGGCTTTCACCCAAAAGTCCCCCAAGCAGGTCTCTCAGGCGTCGATCACCACCGGAACATCCCATGATGAGGATCAGTGGGTTCTGGCCGGCAAGATCCTTGAAAGACGTGTGGTATTGTTCCGTCAGCTTATAGTCAACCCGCTCATCGACCAGGATGTTGTGCGTGCTGCCATGCATTTTGATCACAGCGACGTTTTCATCTAGATGGACGCGGGAAGGGAGTGTCGAACCATGCTCCATCGAAAAAAGCCGATGCGGCACCTCTTCCTTGCTCAGCGCCATTTCGATGAGGTGATCGAAGTTGTAGGTGAAGATGGTTTTGATGTTTAGAAGTTGCGTCAGATGTGCGAGAAAAATGTGGGAATTGCTCGGGACGCGATCTTTCGCCAGCCGCGCAAACAGGGCATCGATCAATTCCTGTTTGAATCCAGAGACATGGCGCAGGAGTGGCTTCCAGTCGCCTGTGATCTGATAGAGCAAGCTATCGTACTCGTGGTAGGGGTTCCCTATTTTGCCCAAAGACTGAAGGAGCCCTGCCAACGCATCCTCCATCGTTTTGGGTTTGCCGAGATCATTTCCTGAGTTCGCTGCAGTCCAGAGAGTTTTCAGGAATTCCGCATGATCTCCATTGGATTTCCTTTTTGATTGGGCGTCGGCAAGCTGTTTGAGCCGCAGCCAGCGTTTCATCAGCGTTGCAAACTGAATTTTTTCGAAAGCTTTGTGGCCGACAGGATTGATGATGCATGCCAGATTGTTCAATTCCTCATGGATCGCTAGTTGAAGCGGTGAGGAGTTCTCGCCAAGGAGAGCTGCTGCGTCCGCAAACATCTTGCTCCGCATGATCTCCGACCTCTGAGACAGTCCGTCGGCAACGTCAGCGTTCAATTGGAATCGATCAGGCCACCCGAATGCTTCCAGATATTGATCTGGGTTGTTGTAGTAAAGATTCGGATTGAAGCCGTACAACTCTTTGCAGGAGGCGGGGCCGTAGAGACTGTGTCGAAGGTAGCATTTCAGCTTGGCGATGTATCGAACAATCGAGGCCAGCGTCGGCATCCCCGAGTCGGCCGAGAAACCAGCTCCGATCAGCGGGACAATAGGTCGGTTGCTATACCAAGCATCGCGGATAATCTGGTGGAAGGCAGCTGTTTCCAATACATTTGACTCGTTTGACATCGGGAGCATCTCGAGTTCAAGGGGAATACAAGATGTGGCGGCAGGAAAAGAGTTCAGTCGATATTCTCCTGCACTCTAATTCGAACCACTTCCCCTTGGCAAAAAAGTGATCCGAATGATCTATTGATTCGATTCCCACCCCTCTTGGCAGCATCATGAAAGATCTTGGTCTGCGGCAGGATTCGACGTGGATGGGCCTGTGCAGGTGGGGTGCGATTGGCAAGCTAGGAGAGAGGAATGAGTGACCAACCGGAAACCGAGTCGGAAAAAAAGTTTTCGGGCTGTCAGGGGAAAGGTCAACCACCGATTCCAGCCGAACCGATGTCGAAAATGGGTCGTGCGCTGGAGTTGGATGGGGGCAGAGCGGGCATTGGAGCGAACGGGGAGCCGTGCTGTCCGATCTGCGGAGGGCCGCTGATGGAGATTCGGGCAAAGAAGCATTGCCAGCGCTGCCATGCGATCTGCGAGACCTGTTGCGAGGGTGGTCCGATGTGAGCCGCGATGGTGGTCGCTGGACCGGGATTGCATCCCGTGACACAATGATCTCCCCTCGTTCAAACCAAGGCTTTTAGGTCGATCCGTCGGATTCCTGCGCAGGGGGTCAGCATGCGTGTGGTGGTGTTGGAGGATGAATCTAGAGTAGCCGACGCCGTCGCGACGCATTTCGCATTGCTGATTCGGCGCAAACCCGACGCCGTGCTTGGGTTGGCCACTGGGGGAACGCCAGTGGGAGCCTATCAGCGGTTGATTGAACTGCATCGTCGCCAAGGGCTCTCCTTTCGCCAGATCAGCACCTTTAATCTCGATGAATACCTGGGGTTGGATGAAGATCATCCGCAGAGCTATCGGCGGTTCATGAACGAGCAGCTGTTCGATGCGATCGATATCGACAAACGTCGGACGCGAGTGCCACCTGGCCGCCCCGACGATATTCGAATCGCTTGCCAAAAGTACGAAGACGAGATCGTCGCCGCCGGAGGCATCGATCTCCAGTTGCTTGGGATCGGACGCGACGGGCATATCGCATTCAACGAACCAGGTTCATCGCTGGCCAGTCGTACGCGCTGCTCCACGTTGGCTGCCACCACCATCCTGGACAACGCCCGCTTTTTCGGTTCCGAGGATCTGGTGCCACGCGCGGCGCTGACCATGGGGATTGGAACCATCCTGGAAGCCAAGCAAATCGTCCTCATGGCCACAGGAGCTGGGAAGGCGGAAGCGATCGCTGGGAGCATCGAAGGCCCCGTTTCGTCGCGGGTTCCCGGGTCGGCCCTGCAGTTGCACCCCGCCGTGGTCGTCTATCTGGATGCCGCAGCGGCTCACCGATTGGAATATCTCGAGTATTATTTAGAGTCGGAACGGACCCACCGGTCGCTGGGCATTTCGCCTTTCCCTTGATCCAGAAAAGACCCTATGCGTTTCCTCGGAACTATCGAAGGTCAGAAATCGACGGAGTCGTTGGTTGCGTTCCTGCTGACCGAAGGGATCAGCGCCCACGTCGAAAAACTGCAGGACTCCCAGGATCGCTGGGAAGTTTGGGTCCGAGAAGAAGAAAAGCTGGCCGATGCGCGAGGCACATTCGAGCAGTTTCTCGCCAATCCAAGCGATCCACGTTACGCGGCCGCTCTCGGTAAAGCACGCGAAATCCGCGAAGAGCGGGAGGCGAGAGCCAAGGCGGCTAGAGATCGCATCCAGTCAGGCGGACCTTCGGTCTTCAGGCCTGCTGCGGCCAATCCCCCCTTCACCCGAATGCTGGTGATCCTCTGCATCTTGGTGACCCTGGTCTCCGGGTTCTCCTCCCCCTCTCAGGGCAATCGTCTGGGCAACATGATCGTCGATGAACTGAAGTTCGTCGACATGCGAGATTACGCAAAAAGCGGCGATCCAGCGATCAGCATCAAGCAGGGGGAAGGCTGGCGACTGTTGACGCCCGTTTTCCTCCACGGAAATCCACTCCACCTGATCCTCAACGTGCTGATGCTCTTCTTTCTCGGCAGGATTGTCGAATCGGTCGAAGGCACCCGCCGCTTCGGTTGGATGTTCCTTCTGATCGCCATCGGTTCCAACCTGCTGCAGGGACTGATGCCCAAAGAGTGGTTTGGAAGCCCGAACTTCGTCGGCATCTCGGGGGTCGTCTATGGGCTCTTTGGATTCATCTGGATCAAGTCGACGTACCGGCCAGACCGAATCCCTCAGCTGTCGCCACTGAGCATCGTCTTTCTCCTAGCGTGGCTTGCCATCGGCTTTCTCGGCGATTCCGGCGGGGCCCCCATGGCCAATCTGTCTCACCTAGGCGGACTGTTGATCGGCATGGGCCTGGGTTGGTTGGGGCGGGACTGGAGCCCCCCCTCGACCGTACGCTGACGTCCTCCAGGGGCTTGATGTTCGAAAGAAATCAAGCCATCCGTTCAGGGCCTTGATCCCATTCCACCAACTCAAGTTTGGCCGGTCATCATCATGTCCAAGCTAGATCCAGTCTTCCTGGAAGTTGCTCTTGAAGAACGGTCCTATCAGATCGCTATCGGCAGCCACATCCTGGCCGATCTTGTCTCTCGCGTCAAAAGTCTTCTGCCTGGGTGTCGCCACCTGGTGCTGGTGGTCGATGAGCATCTGGTCGGTGCGATTGCACATCCGATGATCGATCGGTGCACGGCGGCGGGGTTCCGAACTTCCTTCGTGGAGGTTCCATCGGGAGAGTCGAGCAAGTCGATCGGACAGCTGGAGCGGATTTGGAACCATCTTCTAGAAGATCGCGCCGACCGGAAGAGTGCTCTGGTGGCGATAGGAGGAGGCGTCGTTGGCGATCTGGCTGGTTTTGCCGCTGCTACCTTCGTTCGCGGTATTCCCATGATTCAGATTCCGACCACACTGCTGGCCATGGTCGACAGCAGTGTGGGAGGCAAGACAGGGATCAACCTGCCAGGTGCTAAGAACATGGTGGGTGCCTTCTGGCAGCCGCGCGAAGTCTGGATCGATCTGGAGCACCTCGATTCGCTACCGGTTCGGGAGTACCAGAGTGGTCTGGCCGAGGTGGTCAAGTACGGCATGATTCTGGATGCATCCTTCTTTGACTGGTTGGAGACTCATGCCGAAGCTTTGCGATCGCGCGATCGGATATCGGTTCAGGAGGCGGTGCGCGCTAGTTGTCAGATGAAGGCCAGCGTCGTAGCACAGGACGAGCGGGAGACGACGGGACTGCGTGCCATCCTGAACTATGGACATACGTTCGCTCATGCGATCGAAGCAGAAGCTGGGTATGGACGCTGGCTGCATGGAGAGGCGGTTTCGCTGGGCATGCACTGCGCGGCGACCCTTGCAGCCCGTCAGGGGATGATCGACGTGGGAGTGGTCCAGCGGCAATGCCGTCTTCTGGAAACCTTAGGACTGCCGGTGATCACCCAGGGGCTAGATCCCAGCCGACTTTACTTGCGGATGCAAAGCGACAAAAAGACCGAACATGGGGAGGTCCATTTCATCCTGCCCGATCGGATCGGCCATGTGAAAAGCGTTCATGGGATCGAACGCCATGTGGTGATCGAGCTGATGCAGTCTCTGCTGGGTGGCTGAGTCGTTTTCGAATCGGCTCGGCCTTCCAGGTCACTTTAGGTAGCAATCGAACCAGTCGATGATCCGTTCCATCATCTGGGCATCCAGCGTATGGCCGCGACGGTGGTTCCAAAGTCCAAAGCCGATCGGCTGACCATGCAGCTGCCAGGCAGGAGCGGCCGCTTCGATCCAGGGGAGGCTTTGGGTGCCATCGGCAGCCCCCGGTCCAGATTGTCCACCGAGAATCAGCAGTGGCCTGGGAGCCGCTAGGGCCAACAGCTGGTGGGGCTTTCGAGGGCAGTCGGGACTGCGAATCTCTGGCCCCAGGTACCAAGGCGCATCCCAATTGGTCGATTCCCAGGCGATGCCTCCTTCGCTGGCAACGGCCGCTTGGATCCTGGAGTCCAGCGCTGTCAGGAACCATGTCTCCTTGGCTCCCAGGGAATGGCCGAAGGCACCGATCTTCTTTCGATCGACGTGCGGATCGGCGATCAGGAAATCGACGGCGCGCTGCGCGTCGAATAGCATCTTGGCCATCCCCAGCGATCGAGGATGTCGATCGCGATGCCGCTGGACGGCAGCATCAAACCCACCAGGCTGTTGCCAGAGAAAGTTGGTGGGGCAAAGGACGACGTACCCAGAACGCGCTAGCTGCAGCCCATTTTCCCTGCCGTCGCGCCCCGAGAGCCCCACCATTTCATTGATCGTTTCGTTGGTGGTCGGATGCAATGCGACGATGGCAGGACCTTTGTCGACTGAGTCGATGCGAGCTTTCGGGATCAGCAGATAGGCGTCCATCCAATCGTCGACTTCGTTGCGGTAGCGGATCCGGCGTCGGACCACGCCATCGACAGCGTCTTCGGAAACCAACTGAGTATCGAAGGCGTCGGCCCCTTTGGGCGCTGGCCCCAGAAAGTCTCGCCAGGCATCCAGCCACTGCTGGCGCTGCATCGCCCATGAGTCGAGATCTTTGAGCTTCGTCAGCTCATCCGTCGCCGGCCCTGTCTCCGATTTCCATTCCACTTCCTGC
This sequence comes from Pirellulaceae bacterium, assembly GCA_044371425.1. Classification (GTDB taxonomy): domain Bacteria; phylum Planctomycetota; class Planctomycetia; order Pirellulales; family Pirellulaceae; genus JBEISR01. The sequence goes on from JBILTR010000001.1 coordinate 294,906, forward strand.
AGCCATGGGGGGGGAGCGGGATTTTGTGCGAGGGATGCAGGTAGAGGCAGTTGCCATGCGAATGCCAAGAAAAGAAGAAGCAGTCGAGGCATGGGAGACTCCTTGAAAGAATCGGACCGATGGAGCGATTGGAACGCGGTTCCCAAAGATGGCGAGATCGGTTAGGGACTTTCACGCAGGACCTTGGCGGCCCATGGACCAAGCTGCTCGCGAAAGATCTTTGCGTTGTGGCGGATGTCGGTCGGCAGGCGACCCGGATAGATCAGCACGCGGTGGATAGAGTCTTCCGGGTGTGCGGATTGGTAATGAGCGAGCAGTTGTTGGGCGAGCTGGCGGCGGCCGGCGGCGGAGGCTGGCATCTGATCCGCCCAGGGCTCGGCGATCAGCACCGGTAGCTTCCGCGCTGGGTCCCCTGCCTGCACCAGCGCGGCGCGATGGACCGTCGGATGCGTCGCTAGAATCGCCTCACAAGGTTCGGTGAACAGCGTTCGATCAGCGGATTGCACTCGATGCGATTTGCGACCACAGAACCAGAATCGGTCCTGATCGTCCAGATAGCCGACATCCCCCATGCGATGCCAGAAGGTATCGCCATCGGCGATCTTGTGCAGGGCGTTCTGATCGGTGCGTGTGACGTAGGTGCGCGTCACCTGGGGGGCGCGCACGATCAGTTCCCCGATCTGGCCGGTCGAAAGAAAGTGGCACTGTTCGATTTGCGGGATCGGCCCGTCTTCAATCGCGATCACGCGCCAGTCGACTTTGTCAAATCGGCGACCGACGCAGGTACCGGCTCCCTCGCGCGTCCGTGCGGCGGTTTCTTCCAGCACTTCGCGCGATTCAATCGATGCGATCGGCAGCGCCTCGGTGGCCCCATAGGGGGTGTGCATGGTCGCCGACGGAGGCATCGCGTCTCGCATCAGCTGGAGGATATGCGGCGCTACTGGTGCCCCCGCAGAGAGCACACGCTGCAGCGTGGCGATCTTTCGCCCCGTCTTCTGGCAGTGCCTGCCGACGCCAGTCCACAGTGCGGGGGAGCCGAACGACTGGTTGATCTCCCATTGATCGATGGCATCCAGCAATCGGACCGGATCGGCATCAGCGGGACGGGTGGGATCCATGTCGGGGAGGATGGTCGTGGTTCCCATCATGGCGTTAAAGAGCCCGAATAAAGGGAATGCGCTCAGGTCCCTTCCGCCAGGCTGGATTTTGTAGTGCTGCTGGATCTGGTCGATCTGCTGATGGAATGTTTGATGGGTGTAGAGGACTCCTTTGGGTGGCCCCGTGCTGCCGGTGGTGAAAATGATGGCGGCGGGATCGCTGACGGAAGTCGCAGGGATGCGCAGGTCGCTGGATCGACTTCGCTCCAACTGCATCAGCGTCGGGGAGGGGAAAATGCCAAGCTTCGGTCCGGCTGTCACAAGGAATCGAGCGTTCGGAAAACGATCGCGAAACCACCATCGCACCGCATGCGCTGCCGGGATCGCAACAAAACCATCGGGATTCACCGCCTGCAAGCAACTCAATAGGTGGCGACGCCCCATACCCGGATCGATCAGCACCAGCGTCGCACCGACGCGCAAAAGGGCGAAAACCAGCGCGATGAAGTCCTGGTTGAATCGGACCAGCAGCACCATGCGATGGCCTGGTCCAACTCCCATTTGCTGCAGGCCAGCGGCGATCGAAGCGACTCGATTTTCCAAAGAAGAAAAGTCGATCGTCGCGTAGGGTCGCTCCCCGCTTCGTCTGGCCCTGCCCGCTACCTGTGCGATGGCGGTTTGCGCCCCCTGGTGCCTGGCCACTTCGGTCAATCTTGCAGATACGTTTTCGACAGCCATCGCCGAAGATGCTCCCTTTCACCATGCGTCGCGCCAGACCGCCTCCAACGTGACTCAGACTATCGTAACCGACGAATCGAATGTCGCGGTGGAATGGAAGGCCCCCCTCTGAGAACGCATGGCTCCTCTGCTATCGCGCAAGAACTCAGAGGAAACCGCAAGGATCCGCCCGATCCATGGGCGGGTGGATAGAATGAAGCGGGATTGCTGAAGTGGAAGAGATGTATTCTGTGTTTGGGAGAATTGCCGATGCCAGGGGTGCAGGCAGGATTGCAGGTCGAGCGATTGTGCAAGAGCTATCCGACGCCTGCGGAAGATCTGGTGGTGCTGGAGCAGTTGGATCTTTGCATGCAGCCAGGGACGAATCTGGCGATCGTCGGTGCCAGCGGTTCCGGAAAGTCGACTCTCCTGCAGATCCTTGGCACGCTGGACAGGCCGACAGCGGGAACTGTTCTCCTGGAAGGCGCAGACCCCTTTCAGCTTGACGAACATCAATTGGCGCTTTTTCGAAATCAGAAAATCGGTTTTGTCTTTCAGGACCATCATCTGCTCCCCCATCTGAATGTCTTCGAGAACACGATCCTCCCCGCGATGGCCTCAGGGACGCCCAGTCGGGAGCAGCAGGAGCGGGCCACGGCGCTGTTGGGTCGCGTCGGGCTGGGGCATCGCCTGGGGCATCTGCCCAGCGAACTGTCCGGGGGGGAACGCGGCCGCGTCGCGGTTGCTCGCGGGTTGATGATGAAGCCGCTGCTGCTGTTGGCCGATGAGCCGACAGGGAATCTGGATCCCGAACATGCACAGCGGGTCCTGGAAATGTTGCTTGCGCTACAAAAAGAAGAGGGGACCATGCTGGTGGTCGTGACGCACAGCATGGAGATCGCAAGGCAGATGGAGCGATGTGTGAGGCTAGTCCGCGGGCGATTGGAGGAGGTTTCCTGGAGTCGTGGGGAGAATTCGCTGTGACCTCTGCTGTAACGACTCCTTCGAAATGGTCCTGGACCCTCAAATCGCTCTGGTTTCATCGACGCATGGCGCTGGCGCTGGCCGCCGGTGCAGCTGCCGCTACGGCGGTGATTGTCGGAGCGTTGCTGGTGGGGGACAGTGCGAGGATGAGCCTGCGGGGGCTGGTCATCGATCGACTTGGAGCGATCGATCACGCCATCTTGGCCAATCGTTTCTTTCGCCAGTCCAGTCTTCAAGGACTGGATCCCAATCTGGATCACCAGGTGCATCCTGCCATTCAGTTTGTCCGAGCCAGCGCGGAATCGTCCACCCCGACCGGGAAGCATCGGGCTGGAAACCTGACGATGCTGGCCGTCGATGATGCTTTCTGGGATGTGGGTGACCAAGCCAGTGTCGCGCATCCGCATGGGCGGGAAGTGGTGATCAATCAGAACTTGGCCGATGACCTGAAGGTTTCCGTGGGCGATGAAATCACGTTGCGCGTGCCGACCGCCGAGGCGGTACCAGGGGATAGTCCACTGGGCAAGAAAGAGGGGCAGGTCGAGCGATTTCCGGGCCTGCGCGTCATCGCGATCCTTCCCAATCGCGGCTTGGGGCGGTTCGATTGGCGGCCCAGCCAAAAGCCGCCACGCGTCGTCTTTGTCGATCGGAAGTTTGTGGCCGAGCAACTGAAGGTGGAAGGAAAGATCAACGCGATCCTCTTCTCCCGCCGCGCTGGTCAGGCCGATCGATCGGGCGACCTTCCCTTGGCTCAGCAGGAGGTGGATGGCTATCTGAAGCAATTGGATCTGTCGTTGGAGGATCTCGGACTTCGCATGCAGCGAGTGACCACAAAGTTTCCGGATTCCACCGAACCGACAGAATCCAAGGAAGATGCCGCCATTATCTTCGATTACTTCCATCTGACTGGAGAGCAGTTGCTGCTTCCTGATGCGGTTGTCCAGCAGGTTGAGTCGGCATTCCCACCCGAACGTTTGCGCAAGGTGCTGGTTTACCTGGCCAATGGAATCCAGAAGATCGCACCATCGCCAGCGGATCCGGTCGCCGCACAGCAGGCCATCGGTAGAGAAGTTCCCTACTCGATCGTTGCGGCGATCGATTCGAGTGCCGATTTCCCACTTCCCTATCCTGCATCAGATGCAGCATCGAAGGAAGGTGCTGTGCCGGTGGTGATCAATCAGTGGTTGGCCGATCAACTGCAGGCGAAAGCGGGAGACCGATTGCGCCTTGCCTATTATCTTCCCGAGAACGCACATGGGCAGGAGGTGGAGCGGCAGTGGGAGGTGCAGGTTTGCGGGGTGGTGCCGCTGACAACTCCCCAGCGGCCTTATCGCCGACGCCAAGTCGCTCAATTCGATCGCCCGCCGACCGTGTACAACGATCCTTCCATCCCACCGGAGGTGCCGGGGATCACCGATCAGGAGTCGATCGAGGACTGGGACCTACCGTTCGCCCTCCAGCGCCCGATCGCCAAAGAGGATGATGCGTACTGGAACGATCATCGATTGACCCCCAAGCTGTTTTTGCCGTATGGAGAGGGCGTGGAGCGATTTGGGAGTCGATTTGGTTCGGCAACCAGTATCCGAATTCTGCCATCGGCCGGCGAGGATCTTGCGGCGATGGAGAGCCGATTGCTGGGTGTGGTGCGCCAGGAAGCGAAGAGTTTGGGGTTGCAACCGCTGGCATTGCGAGCGACGCAGTTGGATGCGGCCAGGGGGACCACTCCGTTTGACGGCCTTTTCCTGGCGCTCAGCTTCTTTGTGATTCTCGCGGCACTGCTGCTAGTTTCTCTGTTGTTTCGACTCAGTCTGGAACAGCGAGCATCGCAATGGGGCACCATGCTGGCGATGGGCTGGCCGGGGGCAGCGGTGCGATGGCTGCAGGTGGCGGAGGCGGGTTGGGTGAGCCTACTGGGGGTGCTGGCGGGGCTTCCGCTGGGCTACCTGTATGCCCGAGGCGTCGTCCATGCGCTTCAGCGCTGGTGGGTCGGTGCGATTCAGGTACCGTTTCTGGAATTTCATGGGCGTCCAGCCAGCTACCTTCTGGGAGCGATCAGCGCGCTGGCGGCGGTGATGGCCACGGTCCTGTGGGCAGCGCGCGGCTGGTCGCGCATGCCGGCCAGAGAATTATTGCAGGGGAACCTAAGCTCCAAGGTACAGCGCGGCGCGGCGAGGTCTCCCATGCTTCGATGGCTGATCGGAGGTCTGGCCGTCCTCGCTGGGTTGGCGTGGATGGCAGGTTGGTGGTTGAGCGGACAGGCGGCAGCCGGCGCGTTTGTCGGTGCCGGGATGGCAGCGGTGCTCTGGGCCGTGCTGCAACTCTACCGCTCCTGGACCCTCCCTTCGATCGACTCCAGGCCAGCTTCTGCAATGCAGACTTTTCAAAACCTGCTCGCCAAGAACGTCCATCGCAACCCGATGCGGAGCGCCTTGGCCTCTGGATTGATCGCCACCGCCTCCTTCCTGCTGATGGCAATCAGCCTGTTCCACAGCCAAGCCGATCCACGAGGTGTGGGAGGTTGGCAGTGGATCGCCGAATCCTCGCAACCGATCCTCCGCGATCTGAACGATCCCAAGGTACAGCAGCAGGTTCTGGGGCCTCGAAGAAGTCAGTTGGATGGCGTCACAGTTGTTTCGGCACGGATGCGTGCTGGAGATGATGCCAGCTGTGGGAACCTGTACCAGTCGCAGCAGCCTCGGGTTCTTGGGATGCGACCGGAGATTGTCGACTGGGAGCTGCAACTGCCTTCCGCCTCTCGTTTCCCCTGGGCTGGCTACGAAAAGTCGGGGCAAGCTGCATCGCTTCCTTCCCCGTGGCGTCTTCTAGAACGACCAGGAGATGGGACTATCGAATCGCCTCTACCAGTCATCCTGGATCAAAACACTGCCATGTGGTCACTCCATCGTGGCGCAAAAATTGGAGAGGTGTTTTCCTTTGAGATGGAGGGCCGTCCTGTCTTCTTCAAGACGGTTGGACTGCTGCAAAACACGCTACTGCAAGGATCGCTGATCATCGGTGAAGAGAATTTCCGAAAGGCCTTTCCATCGTTGAGCGGTTATCAGTGGTTTCTGGTAGGTGGCAAGCCGCCTAGCGAACTCGAGCTTGCTAGGCAGACGCTGGAAGAGGGATGGAGCGAAGAAGGTTGGACCGCGCAATCGACCTATGGCGTGCTGGATCAACTCCTGGCGGTGCAGAACACCTACCTGAAAGCGTTCCAGGCCTTAGGCGCTCTGGGATTGCTTCTGGGGACCCTGGGTCTGGCGGTCGTTCAGGTCCGTTCGGTTCTCGAGCGCCGGTCGGAACTGGCGTTGCTGCGATCGCTGGGCTATTCGCCTCAGCGCGTCGGCAAGATGCTTTCGGGTGAGAATCTTCGATTGCTGGCGATCGGCTTAGGGATTGGAGTGGGCAGTGCGGCTTTGGCGGCGCTCCCTGCCTGGTGGCGAGGGCAGTCGATCGGTTCGATGTGGGGTCCGATCAGCATGCTGGGGATCGTGCTGGTGTGCGGCATCGCGGCTGGCGCACTGGCGGTCCGGCAGGCCAATCGATTGCCGATTCTCGACGCGCTGCGTGGCAAGTAGACGCCAGCAGCGGACCGAGTGGTCTTCTTTTTGTATGAAGAGGCAGAACGTGTCGACGCGCTGGGTCGGTAGCTCGGGAAAAGGTCGATCGCCCCGTCGTCTTGCCCTATCTGCCACGACCGCGCGGCGGGTGGTCGATCGGTTGGCAGGTCAGGAGATCCGTTGCGTGCTTGCCGAGAGCTGCACCTGTGGCTTGATCGCAGCCAAGCTGGGAGGCGTGCCGGGCGTTTCCCAGTGGCTGGTCGGTTCGTTGGTCAGTTATCGCCTGGATGCCAAGCAACGATGGTTGGGGGTCCCCAGCAAGTGGCTTGAACCACAGGGACCGGGAGCGGTATCCCAGCCGGTCGCCGAGGCGATGGCCGAGGGGGCTCTTCGGTGCGCGCCCGAGGCGCAAGTAGCGCTTGCCATCACGGGGCATCTGGGTCCCGGCGCACCGCTCCAGCAGGATGGATTGGTCTGGATCGCGATGGCTCGGCGTGGCGATCGCACTGGAACGCGGCCTCCGGGGGGGGCCGAAGTTTGCTGGAGTGGCCGATTTCAGCTGCAATCGGAGACGCCTCACAGCTCACGCGACGGCCGGCGACGTATCGGTCGGCAGAGGGAGGCAGCGGAGCTGGCGTTGGCGGTGCTGGAATGGGGGATGGAGTTCAGCTTCTGAACCTCTCCGTCAACTGCGCGATCAGCAGTCGGGCCAGTCGATCGTTCTGCCAGTAGAGGAAGGTCAGATAGAGCCCGGCACCTAGGGGAGCGACCGCAAGAGAGCCTCCTTGGGGGAGCGCGGCGACCAAAGGAAGGCAAAGAAAACAGGTCGCCAGCGCGGAGGTCGCTAGACGCAGGGTGTCGTGGGTCAGTGGACGGTCCCAGAGAGGACCGATGCGCCAGGAGAGGACGATGCCGATCGCGAGCGCCGTCAGCGTCAGATGGACAACCGAACCGATCGCTAAGCCCTCGCTACCCAGCAACCTGACGAGGGTGGCCTTGGCCGCCCAACCCAGAAGCATTGCCACCAGTCCGATCCAGGTCGGGGTCATCGTATTGCCGATGGCAAAGAAACCTCGAGCGGTCCAGTCGGCAAGCGATGCGCCCAGCAGCGTCCAGACCAGAACTCGGAACAGACTGCCGACCGCCGCCGTATCCGTCGCGGAAAAGGCTCCTCGTTGCAACAAATCGCCGGTGACCGATTCCGCGAAGAAACTGATCCCAACGACGATGGGGATCAAGATCCAAAGCAGGGCATAGATCCCCTGCATTTGTCGGTGGCGAACGGCATCCGCTCCTTCGTCCTGTTCACCTCGATTCAGCCGCGCGAAGAGCACGGTTAGCAGGCCACCGACGCTGATCGAAGAGAGAGCCGTGACGAAGCGCTGCGTGTAGCCAAAGTGCGCGATGGTACCGGGGGGCAGAAAGGACAGCAGCCATCGTTCGACCACCATGTCCCATCGCATCACGGCGTTGCCAAGAAGTAGTGGGAGCGCCATGCGCCACAGATCGCGTGCCATCGGGTTGATCCCGAACGGTTCTCGTTGAAGCGCCCTGCGCAAAGGCCATATCAGCGCCGTCACCCATCCCAGCCCGGTCAGAAACATCGACAGCGTGTAGGCTTCGATGCCACCGGTCGCCCATCGCCAGGTCCAAAGGGCATGAAGCAGACTGAATGCGAAGGCGATCCAGGCGGGATACAGGAATCGCTGTTGCGCTTGGTAGATGGTGCTCAGAAAAGTGACCATGCTGCCCCAAAGCACTTGCCAGGAGAGCCAGATCAATTGGTCGGACGCCAGTTGATGCCGCATCGAATCCAGGCCGGGGAGGAAGAAATCGATCCAGAAGGATCGCCCGATGTATAGAACCATCGTGGCGGTCAAGGCGGTTGCCACCAGCATCCCAACTACGGTAGCGATCATCTGCCAAGCTTCAGGATCGTTGGCATCCTTCTGAAACGCACGGGTCAGCAGAGGGACCAGGGCAAAGCCAAGCGGCAGGGTCAGAAGCAGCTGGATGGCCTGGGGGATCGCCAGGGTCGCCTGCAATGCATCGATCGCCGGGCTGGTTCCGAACCGGGCCGCCAACAGCATCTGGAGGGCGAACTGGACGAGGATCTGCAGGACAGAGAAGAACGTGACTCCCGCCACGCTCTGCCACACCGCCATGGTTCCTCCTGGAAGTCCGCTGCCCGTCAAGAGCTGATCATTGGGTCGCGCGACGTCGGCAACCGATTCCCTTCTATCCTAGCATCTCGATTTCGCTTTACCCAAAACAAAGTTCATCCGCTCGCTTTCCCAGGAAAGCGCGGTCCAGGCTGACCAAGCCGGTAGAATGGAAGGGACTTGGTTGGCAGAATCGGCCTGATGGATACGGAAAACTTAGGGAATCGAAGATGGAAGTGATCGCACTGGACCAATGCCCCCCCTTTGTCACGAAGGATGGATCGATCATTCGTGAACTGCTAAGCCACCGCAATTCCTCGATCCGAATGCAGAGTCTGGCCGAGGCAGTGGTGCCACCCGGGGGACGCACCCAGATCCACCGGCATCACCGGACAGAGGAAATCTACTGGATCATCTCCGGGACGGGTGTCATGTGGATGGATGGTCAGCAGAGATCGATTGGCCCCGGGGATGCCATCGCGATTCCGCCCGGAGTGCTTCATGGATTGATCAATCCATCGGACGAACCGCTGCGGCTTCTGTGTTGCTGCGCACCTGGGTATGAGCACGAGGACACGGAGTTGCTTGGGCAGGATGGCTAAAAAACAGATCGCAACCAATCCCGATTCCGAGACCGATGTCCGGAAAACTCCATCGGAGACGGCGGCCAGTTGGCGGCTGCGGGGAGACCTGGGAAGCATCGCCATCCGCAATGCGCGCACCCACAATCTTCGCGGCGTCTCGGTCGATCTGCCCCATGGCCAGATGTCGGTACTCACCGGTGTCAGCGGGAGCGGCAAAAGTTCGCTCGCCTTCGATACGCTCTATGCCGAAGGGCAACGGCAGTACATCGAAAGTCTGTCGGTCTACGCCAGGCAGTACGTGCAGCAGATGGAGCGGCCGGAGGTGGATTCCATCGCCGGCCTCCAGCCAACCCTCTGCATCGACCAACGACCAACCGCCATCAATCCGCGCAGCACCGTCGGCACGGTGACGGAAATCCACGATTACCTGCGGCTGATGATGGCTCGTCTGGGAACGCCAAGTTGTTCCCGATGCGGCGAAGCGATCGATCGGCAGTCGGTCGAGCAGATCGTGGGAAGCATCCGGCAGCAGGAAGAGCGAACGCAGGTGGTGGTGATGGCACCACTGGTCCGGGGGCGCAAGGGGGCCCATGCCGAGGTCTTTCAGAAGATTCAAAAGGCAGGCTTGGTCAAAGTCCGTGTCGATGGCCAGATGGTCGATATCGACAGTCCCCCAACTCTTGCCGTTCGCACCAACCATACGATCGAGGCGGTGGTGGATCGCATGGTGGTGCGTGAGGATTGGGTGACGCGTCTGGAGGAAGCGGTGCGACTGGCGCTGCGACTTGCCGATGGACTGGTGACGATTTCCATCAAGTCCCCCTCGGATCGGACGGAACGGGTGGAGCAGGAACGGCTCTTCTCGACTCGTTTTGCCTGTGTGGCGTGCGGTGAGAGTATCGCGGAGATCGAACCGAGAACTTTCAGTTTCAACAGCCCCTATGGCGCCTGTTCGACCTGCGAAGGGACCGGGCTGATCGAAACGAAGGTCAAGCGAACGGGACGCGGGCGATCAACCAGCGATCCAACGCGGGAGAGCGATTCGGAGGAACAGACGCCAGCGATCGAATGCCCCGACTGCAAAGGGGCTCGCCTAGGCCCCCAGGCTCTGGCCGTGCGGATCGAAGGGCAATCGATCGACGATCTGTGCCAGATGCCGATTGAGAGATTGCAGCGGTTCCTGGAGGGTTGCCGTTTTGATTCGCTGAGAGATCCGATTTTTCAGCCATTGCGTCAAGATATCCAGCATCGACTTCGGTTCCTCATCGAGGTCGGACTGCATTACCTGACGCTTGGTCGATCCGCTCAGTCGCTCAGCGGCGGAGAACTGCAGCGAGTCCGTCTAGCGAGTTGTATCGGTTCGGGACTGGTAGGGGTTTGCTATGTTCTGGATGAACCAAGCATCGGGCTGCATCCGCGAGACAACGATCTGCTGATCGGTTCGCTGAGGCGTCTGCAGCAGGCCGGAAACACGCTGGTGGTGGTAGAGCACGACGAAGCGATGATTCGACAAGCCGATCTGCTGGTCGATCTTGGTCCTGGAGCGGGGCCTTTGGGGGGGCGACTGGTGGCGGCCGGTTCGGTGCAGGAGGTCGCCAGCAGCGAGGAATCCACGACGGGTCAGTACCTCAGCGGTCGCAGGGTGATTGCCGTTCCAGGGAGTCGGCGAGCGGTGGATACGGAACGGCTGTTGCGGCTCAAACAGGCGACGACGCACAATCTTCGTGGGATCGATGTCGATTTCCCGCTCGGATGTTTGATCGGCGTGGCGGGAGTCAGTGGCAGCGGAAAGAGTTCCCTCATCCTCGATACTCTGATCCCCAGGCTGCGACAGCAGCTTGGACGATCCAGCGGTCCCCGCGATAGCCGTACCGACCCTCTTCTCTCAGGTTGGCATCCGATCGATCGCTGCATCGCCATCGACCAGACCCCCATCGGGAGAACACCTCGAAGCTGCCCAGCGACCTACTGCGGGGCTCAGGATCTGATACGCCGGATCTTTGCTGCCACACGCGATGCCAAGCAGCGGGGCTACGGGACCAACCGTTTCAGTTTCAACGCAGGAGAAGGCAGGTGCGCGGTCTGTCAGGGACAGGGGCAGCAGCGACTGGAGATGAATTTTCTTGCCGACCTTTTTGTCACCTGTCCCCAGTGCAAAGGGAGCCGATACAACCAAGCGACATTGGAGGTCCACTACCGGGATCGCAATATCGCTCAGGTGCTCTCGATGTCGATCGATGAAGCGGTCGAATTTTTCGATGGGATCGATTCGCTGCAGCAAATCCTGATCAGCCTTCAGCGAGTCGGTTTAGGGTATATCTCCCTGGGCCAGCCTTCCACAACGCTCAGCGGGGGCGAGGCGCAGCGGATCAAGCTTGCGACGGAGCTAGCCAGCCGCAGTCCGGGACACACCCTGGCCATCCTCGACGAACCGACCACAGGGCTGCATTGGCAAGACGTCGATCGGTTGATCGATGTGCTTCAGGGGATCGTCGACAAGGGAAACACGGTGCTGGTGATCGAGCACCATTTAGATGTGCTAAAGGCCTGCGACTGGCTGTTGGAGCTGGGGCCTGAAGGAGGCGTCGAAGGGGGCCAGCTGATCGCTCAGGGGACCCCGGAGCAAGTGGCTGGAAACCCGAGAAGTCTGACCGGGCCCTTTCTGGCCCCCCTCTTGCAACGCATGGAACCGAAGAACTTAGAGACCGAATGAGGAATGGCCGAATGGCTACGAACGAGACGAACCCAATCGCTTTGACTCCTCGTGCAGGGCAGTGGTGGCGCTGGTGGGTGACAGCGGCCGCTGTGGCATTGCTGGGACTTTTGGCTTGGAGCCTGCTTTGGGAATTCGACCATGCAGTCGCCAACGTCGTCCTAGGGATCTGCTTGTTTCTGGCGATGCTGGTGGCTTGGATCACCCTCTGGAGATCCTCATCCGCCCATCTGCGGAAGTGGGTAGCATGCGTACCGATTCTGCTCGGGGTCGCAGCGGCAGGTCTATTGAAGTTTCAGGGATTCAACGGCGAGATCGTGCCTCAGTTTCAATGGCGATGGACCGGCCCCAGATCCAAACCTGCTGCAATGCCATCGGATGCCCCTGCAACTCCCGCTCAACTCGATTCCGCTCCCTCCGAACCACTCACCCCACCTGCGGCTGCCACCAGAGATGGTTTTCCTCAGTATTTGGGAGCCAATCGCGACGGGAAGGTGACCTCGCCACGCTTCTCCAAGCCGATCGGTAAGGACGACTTGTTGTTGCGATGGCAGGTGGCTGTCGGCGCTGGATGGTCTGGAGTGGCTGTGGCCGACAATCGGCTTTACACGATCGAACAGCATGGAGCCGACGAATCGATTCGCTGCTATGCCACCCAGACAGGTCAGCTGGTATGGAAGCACGATTACCCGGCAAGGCATGAGAACCTACTGGGAGGTATTGGACCGCGCAGCACGCCTGCGTTCGTCGATGGTCAGGTGGTCGCTGCGGGGGCCTGTGGTGACCTGCACTGCCTGGATGCGCAGACCGGTGCGGTTCGCTGGAATCTGAATCTCAATGAAGTTGCGGGTACCACCCAGAAGGGCTTTGAAGCGACTGTCTCTTGGGGTCGCAGTGCGTCCCCATTGTGCTACGAAGGGCTGGTCTATTTGCCTCTGGGTGGCGATCTGTCCAAGGGATGCCAGAGCCTGATTGCGATCGACCTAGCGAGCGGCAAGGAGCGATGGCGAGCGGGGGGCGGGCAGATTGCCTACGCATCCCCTGCTCTCCTGACACTCGATGGCACACCCCAGGTGCTGTGGCTGGAACAGGAGTTTGTCTGCAGCTGCGATCCGAAGACGGGGGAGTTGTTGTGGCAGCACCCGTGGCCCAGCAGTAGCAGTGGCGACGCGTGTGCCAGCCAGCCCATGCAGATCGACGCGCGGCGCGTCCTGCTGACCAAAGGCTATGGACAGGGGTGTCGCGTGATCGAAGTTGGAAAGACCGACTCGAAGTGGCAAGCCAACGAAATCTGGAGCCGGACGCCGCTGCTAAGAACCAAGTTCACCTCGGCGCTAGTGGACGGAGGCTTTGCCTACGGATTGAACGACGGCATCCTGGAATGCGTCGAACTCGATCAGGGAAAGAGGCTATGGCGGCAGGGTCGCTATGGGCATGGCCAGGTCCTTCTGGTCGAAAAAAATCTGGTGATCGCCAGCGAATCCGGGGAGTTGGCGGTGGTGACAGCCGACCCGTCAAAGCCGCAAGTGCTGGCGCGCCTCCCTGTGCTCCAGGGCACCACCTGGAATCCCCTCGCCGTGGTCGGATCGCAGATCTATCTCAGGAACGCCCAGGAAATGGCTCGTGTCGATCTTCAGACCGACAGCGACTCGCTATAATGAAAACGCTGGAGACGACCGGGTCTCTGGACGAAAAGAGCCTATTTTCTCCCAGTCATCGTCAGCTGGATCTGGGAATCCAACCGCCCGGATGGCAGCTGCTGACCTGAAGAAAATCTTTTCTCTTATGGAATCCTGCTAGCGCGGACTGTGGCATGCTCACGTGGATCGTTCGTTGCGGTGTGATGCGCACCCTGCACGTCATGCAGTATCGACATCCGTTGCGCCGAGGCGATCGCGTCATCGTTCGCACCTTGCGTGGTTGGGAATTGGGCGAAGTGCTGGCGGAAGCAACCCCCAGAGCCCTGGCGCAGATGGAGGATCCTCCGGGAGGCACCATCCAGCGGGTTGCAACGGCGGAAGATGAGCAGCAGGTGCTGAGGCTGATCAAGGAGAGTCGGGAGCAATTTCAAAAGTGCCGTGAAATCATCGCCCAGATGCAGTTGCCGATGGATCTGATCGACCTGGAACGGCTCTTCGGAAACGATCGCGTGGTCGTCTACTTTCTCAGCGAACAGCGGGTCGACTTCCGGGAGTTGGTCAAGCGGCTGGGGGCGGAGTTTGGCACGCGGATCGAAATGAAGCAGGTGGGAGCACGAGACGAAGCGAAGCTGCTGGCGGAGTACGGCGACTGCGGCAAACCAGTCTGCTGCAACACCCACTTGGTGCAGATGCCGCCGGTCTCCATGCGGATGGCGAAACTCCAAAAGGCGACCCTCGATCCGAACAAGATCTCCGGCCGTTGTGGCCGACTGAAGTGCTGCTTGCGATACGAATACGATACCTACGAAGAAATTGCCCAGCAGCTGCCCCCCGCCGGTAGCCACGTCGTCACCCGGCAGGGGCGCGGGGTGGTCAAGGGGCATGAACTACTGATTCGACAGGTTCTGATCGAATACGAGGACCGTAGAAGGGTGCTAGTGACCGAAGACGAAATCCTGTCGGTGGTCAAAAAACCAACCGGCCCTAGCCTCACGTCCGAAGCGCCCGCCGAAGGGGGACCAAGGGGCTCTGAGCGTCGCGGGGGTGGGCGTGGGCGACGCCCCGGGCCCACCGGCGACCGTCCGCCGCAGCAGTCTGCCGAACAAGTCGAAACGCCACGAGATGAATCCCCCCCAGAACCCACTTCCGATCGCGGCCCAACATCGCCCGAAACCAGCTGAGTCGATGGCGTCAGCCAGCCGATCGCTTTCGTTGCGATCCCAACGGTTACCAAACAGACCCCCCTCATTGATTCGATTACGGAAGTCTTCCTTACATGGCCGCAAAAGTTCACCCCATTATCGAATTGCTACAACAGGATCATCGATATCCACTGGAAAGTTATCAATTCGTCCGGGAGGGGTTGGCTTACGCACAGCAGGTGATGAAGATGCCGCCACAGGGAAGTGCCGCATCCGAACCCGAGGGAGAGCATCACCTAACCGGTCAGCAGCTATGCGAAGCCATCCGGCATTATGCCGTCGACCAATTCGGTTACTTGGCCAAAACGGTGCTCAATCACTGGAACATCTACTCGACCAGCGATTTCGGAGAGATCGTCTACAACTTGATACGCATCAAGCAGATGAAGAAATCCAAGAGCGATCGACGGGAGGATTTCGATGACGTCTATCCGTTTGAAGGAGCCTTTCAACCGGTCTTCGGGCCGCTGGATGCCTGATCCCTCGTGAGGCGACCACCAGCCTCGGCTCGTGGACATCCCAAGCATCGATAGGATCTGTGGCCATCCCGGCTCAGACGTCCCCGCGGCGTCTGAGGCTGGAGCGGCCGGGGGCCGCCTGCTTTTCTTGTGGTGATGTGGTTCTGGGCCAGTGGGGAGCCGGCACATTCGGGGTCTTGCTTGCGGCGCTTGCCGGCGGTGCCATCGTCGCGACTCCACCTGGGATGGATGGACCTGGATCGCTGCGCTGGCCCAGGTAGTTTTCGATCACATCACGATTGTTTCGGACTTCGTCAGGCAATCCTTCAAAGAGCACCTGTCCCTTGTAGATCACGTAGGCGCGATCGACAAAACCGAGCAGTTCTAAAGCGGCGTGGTCGGTGATCAGAGAGGAGATGCCCTCTTCGCGAAGCTGCAGGATCACCTCCTGAATGCTGTCGACGCTGATTGGATCGATCCCCGCAAATGGTTCGTCCAGCATGATGATCTTGGGATTGGCGACTAGGCAGCGCGCGATCTCCAGCTTCCTTCGCAGACCGCCAGAAAGCTGGGAAGCCAGCTTGTTTCGATGCTCGCTAATTTGCATCTGTTCCATCAGCTGCTCGCATCGCTCGATCCTCTGCCGTCGTGGGACTCCAAGAAGCTCTAGCAGCGAGAGGATATTGTCGTCGACGCGCATCTTTCGAAAGATGCTGGCTTCCTGAGCCAAATAGGCCATGCCACCTTCCCGAGCGCGACGGTACATCGGCCAATCGGTCACATCCTTTCCGCTCAGGATGACCTTGCCGCTGTCGGGCGGCAGCTGGCCGCAGGTGATTCGAAAGCTAGTCGATTTGCCGGCGCCGTTGGGACCCAGCAGTCCAACCACTTCCCCCTCGGTGACGTGGAAACTGACACCATCGACCACGCGCCGTTTGCCGTACGACTTGACGATGTTGTCGACATTCAGCACATCCATGCGCTCCTGCCTTGCCGCCACGCGGCGTTCCGTATGATTGCGAACGATCCATCGCGTCTGATCCGTTCAGCGGATCAGGCCCATGCGCTGGACATTAGGTAAAAAGGGAATTGGTCGGTTCCAGAAATGCGGCCAGAAGACAACGATCGCTCGTCCAATCAGCAACCTTTCTGGCACGTGATGGTCGGGCCACCCCCGTGCATCAAAGCTTTCCATGGAGTTATCCCCCATGGGGAAATACTCTTTGTCCCCCAGCAGGAAATCCTTCTC
This sequence comes from Pirellulaceae bacterium, assembly GCA_044371425.1. Lineage (GTDB taxonomy): Bacteria > Planctomycetota > Planctomycetia > Pirellulales > Pirellulaceae > JBEISR01. The sequence goes on from JBILTR010000001.1 coordinate 311,272, forward strand.
CCGCCGCTCGGGAAAGACGCTGGCCATCTCCCAGAGCCTCGGGGTGCTGTAGAGCGCGTCGCGGCGCAGAGCGGTCCGGCTTTCTGCGAGGAAGGTTCGGTCTTTCAAGCGGCTGGGATCGACGCGTTCCAGATACCGCATCAAGTCTTCCTCCTTGAGGCTCAGTTGCAGCGATCCATCCCAATTGCGGTAGTCGTTGTAGGGAGAGGCGCCATCGGTGGCGACATAATAGACATCGCGCGAGATCTTGGCTCGCTCCACCTTGCCGTCGATGCCTTGAAATCCGATCCCCGCGGGAGCCGCATCCAGGGGATCGGCCGGGGACCAGTGCGGCCGCCGCTGGGGTCCGTTCAGATAACTCTCGCTTCTGAGATTGCCGCTGGGGGTGATCTTCTGCACTTTGTCGCCCACCCACAGCGTCAATTGATCGTCGACGTTGGTCAGTCGCAGGCGATAACGCCCAGGTCCTCGCACGGAGGTCGATGCGGTGGCCTGAGTGACCAAGCCACCGGCCAGATCCTCGAAGGCGGCCAGAGGCTGATCGCCGCGGAGGGCTAGCAGGGTCGCCTGACCACTTTGGGTATCGATGCGACACTGGTGGTGAATCCCCATTTCCACCAAGTCCAGCACCAGAGTCCCAGTCCCCTTCTCGATCACCACCTCGGTCTCAAGAGCCAGATCGCCTACCCAGTGGGTACCATCGTTTTCGATGCACGATCGCTGGAAGAACGACATCGTGTCGTTGGCTCGCGGATCCTCGCCGCTGCGATAGCTGGGGGCAAAGCCACCGCGCCGATCGCCATACACCGACCGACGGCTGGTGGTCAGCGACGCATTGTAATGAGCGAAATCGGTGATCAGTCGGCTGCTGTAGGGATCGATGGGAACGGGGAATTTGCCTTGGGATTGAACCTTTCGCCAGACCCATGGATCGACGACTCGATGGAAGAATCGCAGCCATTCCAAACGCTGCGGCTCAGCCGTTCCTTGGTAGCTGGCCTGCCACCGAGTCTCCGAAGAGTCGACTTGCCATTTCGCACTCGATCGATCTCCCATCGGAAATGGCTGCCACTCGCTGGGCAAACCTGCCTTCACCAAATCCTTGGGGCGGTGGTTGGTATCGGAGACCGGCTGCAGCAGCGTCTGAACGATGCGTGGCGGTTTTCTTGCGATCTCCAGCCGCTCGGGCGTCGCTTCCGGAGCGATGAATATGTCTCCATGCTGCACCCGAAGTTTCTCGTGAGGGCGTCCCACCAGTCGCTTGATGTAGTTCTGTCGGGCGTTGTCAGGGAACTTGAAGACGATCACCTCCCAACGCTGGGGCTGGCGGGAGACATACGAAAACTTGCTGACCAGAATGCGATCGCCTGAGAAGGTTGCGTGGTTGGCGTCACCCTTGAGGTCCAGCGGCATTTCATAGCGGCAGATCGGGCAGGTGGTTCCCACCACCACACGGTCCTGCAGGCCACCCAGTTCGTTGAATTCCGTGCTCGCGCCGCTCTGGTAGCCAAATCCACATTGGCTGCAGCGGACGTCCTTGTGCGCTCCCATCAAGGTGGGGGCCATCGACCCGGTCGGGATGACGAACGCCTCGGCCACGAAGGCGCGGAACAGAAACGCCAGAATGAGCGCGACGGCAAAGCTTTCGAAGGTTTCGCGAAAGACGGGCCCCTTCTCCGCTTGTTGGGCGGAGTTGCCGGATCCCTGTTCGCCCGTCGGTTTGGTTTCTTCGTCCCGCTTGACCATGGATTCCCGCCGATTCGATCTGTCCGCTGCCACTGGGTTTGACGCCACAGGCATTGCTGCCACTGGGTTTGCCATTGGGGGGGACGGGGAGCCAATCGGCGCCCCGACGAACCCTCAGTGAAACAGCGTATTTTAAGAAAACCCCCTAAACCCCGCAGCGCAGGAATTCCAGGCCTGGAGGGAATTCGTCCAGAAACTGTGCCCCCAACGGGGTGAAATTCCCAGGCAGATCGCTCCCTGATCCTCTCTTTCGTCTCTGCGTGGCTCCCCTTGGAAACAGAACCGCTCCCTTCTCCCCTCGCTCCCCAGCGGCGGTTGGCTACGATAGGCACCCTATGAGCGATTCACTGAACGCGGCTCAGGCCGAAGCTGTCCAAACACTCTCAGGGCCTCTCCTGGTACTCGCTGGTGCCGGGACGGGGAAGACGCGCGTCGTCACTTTCCGTGTGGCCAATTTGATCCGACATGGCACCCGCCCCGATCGCATCCTCGCGGTGACCTTCACCAACAAGGCCGCCAACGAGATGCTCGAGCGGATCGAGGCGAAGCTGCAGGGGGGGCATCGAGGTCGCAAAAAGCAGGAAACTCCGATGCCGCGCATCGGAACGTTTCATGCGCTATGCGTTCAGTGGCTGCGGAAGCATGCGGCCAAGCTGGGGTTCCCCGAGAAATTTGCGATCTACGATCGAGGCGACCAGGAGAGCGTGGCGCGCGGTGTCCTTCGCGAACTGCGGGTCCACGATGAGATGATGCGCCCTGCCGACCTACTTGGCTTCATCAGCCGTTGGAAGAACCAGGGGCTGTGGCCCGATGTGGCGGTAGGTCATGCCAGCACCGACAAGGAACACCTAGCGGCCAGTGGATACCGACGCTACCAGAAACAGCTCAAGCTGCTAGGTGCCTTCGACTTTGACGATCTTCTGCTTTACACGCAGCGCCTGTTTGAAGAACATCCGCCGGCCCTGCAGGCCGAGTCGGGTTTGTTCGACCATATCCTGGTCGATGAATATCAGGATACCAACGGGTCGCAGTACGCCATCATCAAGGCGATGGCTGAAGGTCACCGCAATCTGTGCGTGGTGGGGGATGATGATCAATCGATCTATGGCTGGCGAGGGGCCGAGGTGAAGCATATCCTCGGTTTCTCGAAAGACTGGCCCGATGCCAAGGTGGTGCGTCTGGAGGAGAACTACCGTTCGACCGCGGCGATCCTGCAGATGGCCAATCAGCTGATCATCTTCAATCGCCATCGCCACGATAAGATCCTCCGACCCGCTCGCCACGGCGGTCAGACCCCTCGCATCCTCCAGTTCCCCACCGAGGTCGAAGAAGCGCAGTCGATCGCTCAAGAGATCGCGCGACGCCTGGAGGGAGATCGTCAACTCCAACCGCGCGATCTGGCGATCCTGTTTCGCACCAACGAACAGCCGAGGCTTTTTGAAACCGAGCTGCGGAAGGCCAAGGTGCCTTACGTGCTCACCGGAAGCCAGTCGTTTTTCGATCGTCGCGAAGTCCGCGACCTGCTAGCCTACCTCAGGATTCTCGTCGCCCCAGAGGATGAGGTTGCGCTGCTGCGGATCATCAACACTCCACCTCGCGGGATGGGGGACAAGAGCATCGAAACGCTGCAACGCGCTGCGGTCGATCAGGGATCCAACATCTGGACTCAGATGTGCCACGAACCGCTGATTCGGTCGCTGCCGCTGCCTGCCCAGCGTGGTTCGCAGTCGCTGGTCCAAATGGTGCTCGATTTCCAGCAGCGGCTCGAAGGAAAACCCGACCTTCCCGAACTGGTCCGCGATCTGATCGCTCGTACCCGCTACTTCGACGAAATCGATCGCCTGTACGATACCCCTGAAGAGCAAACGGCGCGCAAGCAGTCGGTGGAGGAAGTCGTCAACGCCATCGCGGAATACCAAAGCAGCCATCGCGATGCCTCGCTGGGAGGATTCCTTCAGGAAGTCGCACTGGCAGGCAAGGAATTCGGTTCTCCCAAAGAAAAGGCGTTGCAACAGAATGCGGTCGCTTTGATGACACTGCACAGTGCCAAGGGGCTAGAGTTCCCGATCGTCTATCTGGTTGGGATGGAAGAGGGAATCCTGCCACATCGACGCAGCGTTGCCGCAGACGCCGATGCGATCGATGAGGAAAGACGACTATGCTACGTCGGAGTGACTCGGGCGCAGGAAGAACTGACGCTCAGCCTCCCTCTGACCCGGTTCAAATGGGGAAAGGCCCGGCCGACTTTCCCCAGCCGCTTTCTGTTCGAACTGACAGGACAATCGGATCATCCGAACAAAGCCGCTGCCATCCGCAACGCAGTCAAGGAAGCTCGAGGCGGCGGCGAGGCGAAAGGTGCTTCGGGCAGCTCCAAGAAGAAAAAGCCCTCTCGTTGAAAGAGGGCCCGCTCCCAATCCAGCCGAACAAGGGCCGATCCACGCAACCTGCAAGCGACCCCAGGGCCGAACCCGGAGACAATCATCGATGGAAACCCAGGAACAGCCGATCCACTACGCGCTGGAACCTGACCTTTCGGTCGAGGCATTCATCGATCTACTCCATCGATCCGGATTGGCCGAACGGCGTCCGGTCGATCAGCCAGATCGGATCGAGACGATGCTGCGGCATGCCGACCTGATCGCTACCGCTCGGGATCCCCACGGCGCATTGCTGGGGGTCGCTCGAGCGATTTCCGACTTCGCCTACTGCACCTACCTGTCCGATCTGGCGGTCGATCGCCAGTGGCAGCGCCAGGGGATCGGGCGGCGATTGATCGAAGAACTCCACCAAGCCGCTGGGCTGCAGACACGGTTGATCCTGCTGGCTGCCCCGAGCGCTCAAACCTACTACCCGAGAATCGGGATGCAGCAGCATCCCAGCTGCTGGATGATCCCGCCTCAATCGTAACTCAGTTTCTGAAGGTCCCAGCCACCCGCGTTTCTCCCGAGACCGACCGTTCGTACGGCATCCACTGCAGCTGCCTTGCATCGGCTATGCTGATCGAGTTGTTTTGTTTCCCGTTTTTCTGGTAGGTGCTGACGTGAGCCGATCGGATACAGTACGACATTCTAATGATCGTTGGAATGTTCTGGTGACCGCGCGCGCGTTTCATGACAGTGGCTCCCTGTGGCGCCAGCAGTTGGAGCAGTCGGGGTGCCAGGTGCGCTGGGCCAGCCGTTGGGGGCCTCTGGATCTAGAATCCCTGATCGATCAGTGCCAGGAGATCGACTGCGTCATCGCGGCGACCGATCCCTACGGAGCCGAGTTCTTCCAGCGATGTCCCCGCGTTCGATTGGTGGCGCGCTGTGGCGTCGGAGTCGATACGGTCGATGTGAAGGAGGCATCCAAGAGGGGAGTCCTGACGACCAATGTCCCCGACGCGATGACCGATGCAGTCGCCGATTACTGCCTGGGGTTGCTGCTGAGCCTCGTGCGGCGGATCGCTGAAGGGGATGCCTGCATGCGCCGTGGTGGATGGGAGGAGTTTCCGGGGATCGAACTGCGGGGGAAGACGTTGGGGCTGATTGGATTTGGAAAGATCGGCCAGGAAGTAGCTCGGCGCGCCCTTGCGTTTGGCATGGAGGTGGTCGCCAGCGATCCCATGTGGAGCGATCTGCATCATCGGATCGCGGAAACTCTCGCCCCGGGCCGATCGGTGCGGCCGATGACGCTGGACGAACTGCTCGCCCGCAGCGATGTGGTTTCCATCCACGCCCCCAATACGCCGCAGACCCGCCACCTGATCGATCGCAGGCGGCTGGCGATGATGAAGCCGACAGCGGTGCTGATCAACACCGCGCGCGGTGCGCTGATCGATCAGGAATCGCTACAGGAGGCGCTTCGCGAGGGGATCATCGGAGGTGCTGCGATCGACGTTTACGAACAAGAGCCGCTGCCGGCCGATCATCCCCTGCGGTCGACCCCAAGGTTACTACTGACTCCCCACAACGCATTCAATTCGAAGGAAGCAGCGGAACGGATGAGCCGTGGATGCGCGGAGCCGATCCTTGATCTGCTGGCTGGCAAAAAGCCTCAGCATCTGCTCGATCCTTCCGCCTGGGATCTCTACGAAACACGATTCCGCGACGCTTAGGTTGCACTGGAGCCCCGAACATGAAGAACAATCGAGTCAAGGAAGCGCTGGCTGCTGGTATCCCGCAGGTCGGCACTTGGCTGTCGCTGGGCAGCCCGCTAGCGGCACGGTTTCAGGCGCGCGCGGGTTGGCACTGGCTGACGGTCGATATGGAGCACAGCGCCGTCGATTGGGAGACCGCCGCGCTGATGTTCGCCGCCATCGCAGACGCCGGTGGGACGCCGCTGATCCGCGTTCCCTGCATCGCGCATGAGCACGCCAAAAGGGCGCTCGATCAAGGGGCGTATGGCATCGTTTTCCCGATGTGCAACAGCCGCCAGCAGGCGGAATTGGCCGTGGCTGCCTGCAAGTATCCCCCTGAAGGGAACCGCAGCGTCGGCGGCAGCCAGCATGCGCTGAACTTTGATACCGACCCGGCTACCTACTACCGCAATGCCAATCAACGCACTTTGGTGATCGTCCAGATCGAACATCGCGAGGGGGTGGAACGTTGCGAGGAAATCCTGAGCGTGCCTGGGATCGACGCCGTTTTCGTCGGGCCAAACGATCTACTTGCATCGATGCATCAGACGCCCCAGATGGAATCGGAGGATCCGAAGTTCATCGCCGCGCTGCAGACGATCCGAACCACCGCTCTGCGTCACGGTGTGGCGCCCGGTATCCATGTCGCCGATGCCAAGGCGGCCCTGAAGAGGATCTCGGAGGGATGGCGCTTCATCGCCATCAGCAGCGAACTGGGGATGATGCAGAAGGAGTCCGCCGAAACGATCCGCCAAGTCTGCGGTGCCGCTATGCAGTCCCAGGTGCGATACTGAAATTTCAAAAGGGCGGTTGTGTTGCCCCGGCAACGCAATTCCGTCCGAGGAGTGCATCAGGTCAGCCTCAGCCCAGGGCCATGTAGGGAACCTCTTCTCCTGGGGACGCTGCCGAATATCGATCGATTCTTTTCGAGCGACAGCCTGCGGTCACTTGGGAGGGAATACCTCTACCGGTTGGCCTGGCTGAACCGCATTGGCTCGCGTCAGCACCACCGTTTCGCTGCCGTCCAGCCCCGATCGGATTTCGACGGCATCGGCAACCTTCAGTCCAAGTTCGAGCTCCCGGAGTTGGGTCTGTCCGTCCACTACGACATAACAGCGACTATGACCTTCGCTTTTGATGATTGCGGAAGTCGGAAGCGTGAAGACATCCGGCCGCTCTTCCAGAAGGATTTTCACGGTTACGAAAAACCCAGGGATCAATTTCTGATCCTTTTGGTCCAGTTCGATTTCGGCGGTCAATGTGCGGCTGTCGCTGGAAAGCTGGCGGTTGGTTCTTGTGATTCGCGCTTCGATCGTCGCTTCGGGGCTGGATCGGAGGAAAAGGGTCGCCGGATCTCCCCGGCGAGGAGCTTCGGTTTCCGCATCCACCCACGCCGCTTCTTGTTCGGGAACCTCGACACGGACTCGAACCTTTTGATCGTTTGCGATGGTCAGCAAAGGGATCGATCCGACACCTGCAGGCTCGACAAAATGCCCCACATCGACGGCGCGGCTTGTGACATGGCCGTCCATGGGGCTGGTCACCAGGGTGTAGTCGAGCATGGTCTGGGCATACTGGAGGTCTGCCAGAAGCACACTGCGTGTCGCTTTGGCTTTCTCGACCTCCGCTTCGGCAGTTTTCACCAACGCTTCCGCTTCCGCTTTCTTCGCCTTGGCCAATTCGATGGTAGCCCTTGCTTCCTTTCTGGAGGCTTGAGCGGCGATCGACTGGTTGGCCGATTCCTCAGCGATTTTCGAAGTGACCGCGCCTTTTCCGGCTAGCTGGCCGATACGCTGCGCCTCGGAGCTCGAACGATCGGAATCCGCCTGGGCCCCTTCCAGGTTCGCTTCTGCCTGAAGAATCATTGCGTCTGCCGAACGGACGGAAGCCAGAGCTGCAATGACGGCCGACTGGGTCTGTTGGATTTCGGCGTCGGACTGTAACAGCAGTTGCTGCTTCTGCTGGAGTTGATCTTGATACTCGGGGGCTCGGATTCGCAGGATGGTCTGCCCCTTGGCGACCGCATCCCCCAGGTCCACCTCTACCGCTTCCACATAGCCCGACACTTTCGACTGAATCGGCGCAGACTCATAGGCCAAAACTCTTCCAGGAAGCTCCGTGACCCATCGCAAGGTCTGACGAAGGGGTGGTCCAGCCGTGACCCGTTCCATCCGCTTGGGGCTCGCATCCGATAGCGAGGTGGATGGAGACGCCATGTCTTTACTGGGTGTGCAGCCGGCGACGGCCAGGAGAACAACCAGCCAGCTGGACGAAGGGGCCTGATCGGCACGCGGACAACGCGCAGCTGGGATTGAGAAGAATGAAGATTTAGTTGGCAAAATATCGGCTCTCCGGATCTTCGGGGTCCAGCGAAGCGGACTTGCGGTGGGCATTTTTCATCAAGAGAACAAAAGCCAACGGAAGGATGAATAGCGTAGCAGCAAGCGAAGCGATCAGGCCACCTACGACGGCGCGCCCCAGCGGCGCATTCTGCTGACCCGCCTCGCCGTATGCGAGGGCCATGGGCAGAATCCCCGCGACCATCGCCAGGCTGGTCATCAGGATCGCTCTCAGGCGACTGCCCCCGCCACCAATAGCCGCCAGAACGGAATCCCCCGTCGCCCTGCGCTGCTGCTCGGAAAAAGAAACCAACAAGATGGCGTTCGCCATGGAGACTCCCACCGCCATGATGGCTCCGATGAACGACTGGATATTGAGTGTCGTTTGCGTGTAGTGCAGCATCAGAATGATTCCAGTAACCACAGCGGGGATCGCCGTCATCGCGACGATTGCCAGCCGCAAGGATTGGTAGTTGGCGGTGAGCAGCAGAAGGACGGTACCCATCGCTAGCGCCAAACCGATTGCAAGTCCGGACTCCATGGTTTCCAAGGTTGGGATTTGTCCGCGCAGTTCCACCACACTTCCCGCAGGGGGTGGGCCGGCACTTGTGATCGAGGTCCGAACTTGCTTGGCAACCTCGCCCAGATCGGTTCCGAAGGAGTTGGCGGTGATGGACACCTGCCGCTTCATGTTGTAGCGATCGAATTGACCAGGCATCGTCCCCTTTTCCATGGTCGTCACGTCGCGCACCAGGACATTTCCCTCTTCCGTCGACCGTAGGGGAACCTGCCCCAGTTGCTCCAGGGAATCCAGTGGTTTGATATCGTAGGGGCTGCGTACCACGCCGCGCGGTATTTCCACCTGGACTTGGTAGGCGATGCCACTCTTGGGATCGGCCCAATAGTTGGGGACAACAAAGCGACTGGAGGAGGTGGCAGGCACCAGGGCACGAGACACATCGATCGGCATGAGTCCCGCCAAACCAGCCTTCTCGCGGTCGACCTCAACCTGGACCGTCGGATAATTCATCGACTGCCCGAACTGGATATCGCGAAGCGAGGGGATTTGCGACAGACGTTGACGTAGCGTTTCCGCAAACTCCCGATTCTTGGCGAAGTCGGTTCCACTGACCGCCACTTCGATCGGGGTAGCAGACCCGAAACTCATCACCTCATTGACGATATCCGACGGTTCAAAGGAGAACCTCACATCGGGCATTTCCGTGGCAAGTCGCTTTCGGAGTCGTTCTTTAATGACTTCATCCGGAAGGTCCAGTCCCTGCTTCAAATCGATATAGAGGATGGTCTCCTCAGGGCCTCGCGACCACTGATAGACCGCATTGACCGGAAAGTTGGAATGGATCATGCCAACATAACCGAGCGAAACGGCGATGTTTTCCGATCCCAACTCGTTGGCGACGGCTGCCAATGCCTCTTTGGCGAGCGCCTCTGTTTTCGCGATGTGCGTCCCATCCTTAGCCCGCATCCGCAACCGAAACTGACCGGCGTCCACGACCGGAAAAATGTCGCGACCCAGGTGCGGTGCATGCCATAGGGATAGCCCGATGCAAGAGCCAAGGTAAATAGGAATCAGAAGCCAGCGAAGCGGAATCATCCAGCCAATCAGTCGCTCATACACACCGCGCAGGCGATCCATCCATTGGGCTCGGTGCTTCGGATGGGGATCGTATTTCAAGAACCAGACCGCTAACACAGGAACTAGCGTGCTGGACAGGAAGTAGGATGCGATCATCGCAAAACCAACGGCCAGCGACAGGGGAACAAACAGCCCACGTGCGGCGCCCTGCATGAAGAAGGAAGACACAAAGACAGCCAAAATGCAAAGCATGGCAAGCAAGCGGGGGATGGCCGTCTCCATGGAACCATCTCGTACAGCCTGCGCTATCGGCTTGCCATTCCGGAGCTGGGAGTGAATGTTTTCGATCGATACGATCGCTTCATCGACCAAAATTCCAATGGCGAGAGCTAGCCCACCCAAGGTCATCAGGTTGATCGTCTGCCCAGTCAACCACAGTGCCAGGATCGCTGCGAATAAGGCGAGAGGAATATTCAAGAGGACGATCAGCGAGCTGCGCCAGTCGCGGAGGAATATCAAAATCATCAGTCCTACCAGAATAGCTCCCAAAGCCCCCTCATGCAGTACGCCCCGAACTGCTTGAGTGACATAGCTGGACTGGTCCAACTCGAACCTTACGTCGATTCCCTCTCCTTCCGCCCCCAAGGCTTCCTTCATCTTGGGCAGCGCGCTTTTGATCTCATGAATCACACTCAACGTTGACGCTTCGGCCCGCTTGGTCGCCAGGATGTAAACGGCCCTGCGTCCATCGACCAGAGCGTAGCCGGCCGGCGCATCGGATGAATCCTGGATGGTCCCCAGATCCCGCAGGAATACAGGATTCGACCCGGTGCGAATCGGGATCGATCCAAGCTGCTGCGGATCCTTGACGACTGTGTTCACTGGGACAATAGGATAGCTGTCACCGATTGGGATATTTCCGGAGGGGCTTAGCGTATTGCCCTTGGTGAGCGCCACAATCACTTCGTCTGGAGACATCCGGTGGGACTGTAGTTTCGCCGGGTCGACACTGATCACGATCGACCTGGCGCTTCCTCCAAAAGGTGGCGGTGCCGAAACACCTGGAAGGCTGGAAAACATCGGTCGCACGCGAAAGAGTGCTAGATCCTGAATCTCCGCAATGCTGCGCGTGTCGCTAGAAAGCACCAGGTAACCGACTGGGACCGATCCGGTATCAAAACGCATCACGAAAGGGGAGACCGTTCCCGGCGGCATGAAGGCTTGGGATCGATTGACGTAATTGATCGTCTCCGCCATGGCCTGGGCCATGTTGGTATCTGGATGAAAGAAGAGTTTCATGAGAGCCGTCCCCTGCACATTGCGGGATTCAACGTGATGAATCCCGCTGATGTAGAGGAAATGGTACTCGTAGTAGTTCGTCAGATATCCCTCCATCTGCGCCGGATCCATGCCGCCATACGGCTGGCAAACATAGATCACCGGCAGATTCAACTTGGGAAAGATATCGACTTCCATCCCCCGGGGTAGGCCAGAAGGATAAGGCCAGCGGAGTTGCTGGAAGACAGCGGGCCCAACCGCCAGAAAACAGCCCAGCACCAGACTCAGGACCAGGACCATCACCGTTGCGGGGCGGCGCATCGCTGACAGGACAAGCTGCATTCGTGTTGGTCCCGAAGTGAATGAATTCGGTTTCCGGCCAAGAGGGCGACTTCCTCGAGCGAAGATTCTCCAGGCGTTAAATCTTGCCACGTCTCCCCGTTTATCTTAGTCGGTCTAACCCGACCACTACAGGACAAAGCAGTCTCTTTGCGGGCCGCTCTTTCAATCTGCCCTATTGTCATTGCAATCGTTCGCCGAAGAAAAACCGGAAGAACCGTTACAGTCGATCCCTCCGGATCCGTCTTCGCAAGGGTGCTGGTATTCTGAGTGCTTCGATGATGAGACCTATCCATCTGGGACGGATGGCACTGCTCGCCAGCACGCTTCTGCTGGCCGGTTGCGCGATGTCCCAAAGAATGCAGTCTCCGGGACCGCCCCAGAGCAGTGCAGTGGTCTTCGCAGATCATGCCTCCCAAGATCCGTTGCCGGGTGGTACGCAAGGCCCTTCGACCGAAGGGTCCAAGGAAATGGCAGTGTCGGCCCTCCGGTCCGATAGCTCATCGACTGACGAATCTCTGAGGACCGAAAAACTGCCTCACGAAGCAGTTGGGACCAGCCGGATCGATGGGAACGAAGGAGTGCCCCATTTAGCATTGGATGCAAACGGGCCTTCTTCGGTGCCAATCAATCTCCCCACTGCCCTTTCGATGATCGGCGGCCAACATCCGGTGGTCGGGTTCGCTCGCTGGCGTGTACAGGAGGCTTATGCGGAATGGGACCGAGCCAAGGTGATGTGGCTTCCCAGTCTTCAGTCGGGGATGAACTACCGACGGCATGACGGAAACTACCAAGCGGTCGACGGCCAGATCGTCGATGTCAACCTCAACTCTTTGAACTACGGCCTCGGGGTTGGGGCAATTGCCGCTGGGGGACAGACACAGCCTGGAATCATTGCCAGATTTTCCCTGGCGGATGCACTTTTTGCCCCGGTCATTGCCCAGCGGACCGCCGGCGCCAAGTCCCACGCAGCCACTGCCATACTCAACCAACAGCTTTTGCAAGCAGCGATCGCCTACGTCAATCTGCTGGAAGCCTGCCAGGAAGTGTCGATTCTGGATTCTTCAAGGATGCGTACGGAAGCCCTGGTCAGGATCACCAATGACTATGCCCAGGCAGGGGAAGGCCTATTGTCCGATGCGGATCGTTCGGCAACCGAACTGGCGCTACTGCGTTCCCGACAACTGGTTGCGGAAGAGCGTCAGAAAGTGGCTTCGTCGCGACTGGCACGGGCTCTCAGTCTGCCGATGACCACCGACCTGATTCCTCAGGATCTGGCTCTGATTCCTCTGGAACTGGATTTGCAGGTGCTGGATGAGTCGACACGGATCGCTACCGGTTTGGCGTCCCGACCCGAGCTCAAGGAGTCGCAGGAATTGGTTGCAGCTGCCTGTGAGGCACATCGACGTGAGAAGTACGCTCCGTTTGTTCCCAGCGTGCTGCTGGGCTTGAGCACGGGTAGCTTTGGTGGCGGCCTGGGTAGCACTCCAGAAGACTTCGGTTCGCGCTATGACGGTGAGGCCATGATGATCTGGGAGGTGCGAAACATGGGGTTGGGGGAGCAGGCGGCCAAGCGAAGTCGGCACGCTCAGGTTCATCAGGCCACCCTGGCGAAACTGCGAATCATGGACCAAGTCGCTCAGGAAGTTGCAGAAGCTCATGTGCGAACCATTTTCCGGCGCAAGCAGATCGAAGTCGCCAAGGAAGCAATCCTTCGGGCGCAGCAGTCCTATGAGCGAAACATGGAGCGCATTGGCGATGCGGAGGGCTTGCCGATCGAGGTGTTGCAATCGATCCAGGCACTGGAGCAGGCACAGCGTTGCTATCTGGATGCGGTTGGCAGCTACAATCGCGCCCAGTTGCAGTTGGCTTGGGCGACTGGATGGCCGATCGATGGAAGCACGACGTCGATTTCCGAAACCGCTAGTTCACCGGTTCCCGAAGAGACGATCCAAAAGGCACAACTGATGCACGATGGAATCGAGCATGTGGTGCCTGAATCGCAAGGTTCCGTCCGCTGATCAGCTTCTCAAAAGAGCGGGTGGCAATGCAGGTCGATCAGCTCCAAAAAAAGCAACAGCCGACGATCGCCAGGGGGGACGCGAACGCTAAGGACAAAATCCCGAGGGCCAGCAGACAGCCGCCCGGCCTCGGAAGTCCATTCCGTAGGACGCGACCTGCCGATGATTCATAGCCCACCTTCCGCTTCCATCGCCGCTTCGTATTGTCCCAAGCCCGAAGGGGTCTCATCAGCGAGGTGATTCCAAGTTCCTTCTTCAGCCGCTTTTTGGCCTTGGTGATCCCAAGGAGCGTCTTGAGCGATGGCTTGCGGTACCGAAACAGTTTCACAACAGGTCCCTTCTCAAGAATGGCTGGATAGAATCCCAAGGCGTGAGCATTCCTGGTGACGCCTTCGGTGTTTTGTAGCGTAAGATCGAGGTCAGTCGACGACAAACTTTCGTGGACAAACTCCAAATCGATCCTTCCAAGTGGTACGCAGCCCTTTTCTGGCGCCACAAGGATTAACACAAGAAGGAAAGGGGTATCGATGGGTTCATGGAATCCCGAAGAGTATCTGAAATTCAAATTGGAGAGGACCAGGCCCGCAGAGGAACTGCTGAACCGAGTGCAATTAACTAAGGTCGGGCATGCGGTCGACCTGGGGTGTGGGCCAGGAAACAGCACCGAAATTCTCCGGCGCCGCTGGCCAAGGGCAAAGATTCTTGGCGTCGATCGATCGGAAGCGATGATCGCGAAGGCAAGGGATTCATTCCCCCGCGAGGCGTGGGTTGTTGCCGATCTTGCCGACTTTCAGCCTCCTTGGCTCTGCGATTTGGTCTTCGCCAACGCCGCCTTGCACTGGCTGAAGGACCACCACCTCCTGATTCCCTCGTGGATGCAGAAGATCCGGCCTGGAGGTGCACTGGCATTTCAGATTCCAAGCAGCGAAATCCCTCTGGTACGCAAGGCAATCGAGGCGGTGTCGCGGGATTCGCGATGGAGCGATCGGATGGAGGAGGCAAGGAGTGCCCTCACGCTTCACCCCGCGCCGGTCTACTACCAGCTATTGGACCCCCTTGCTTCGCAGTTGGATCTCTGGGAGACCCGCTATTACCATTCCATGCCCAACCATCAGGCAATCCTCGACTGGATGGGCTCAACCGGATTGCGCCCCTATCTGGAAGCGTTGTCCGATTCGCGCGATCAGCAGCAATTTCTCGACGAGGTACTGAAACGGGTCCAGGCGGATTACCCAATCCAGCCTGACGGCACGGTTGTTTTTCCTTTCCAGCGTCTATTTGTTGTCGCTTACCGCTGTTAGGAGAAAGTGGCGCCTCGGGAAAAGCCGCATGAAATCCGCCTGCTAGTTGCAGCGAAAGGCCATCGGTTAGAAGCAGGTATAAGAGCCCGGCCGATTGCGAGGCTGGGCCAGCGAAGCCTGATTCGTTTTTTCTACATGATTGCCGCCTAAATACCCTCCAGATGGCCTAGCTTCCGTAGATAGAAAGCCGAAACAGCCTCTCACTCCATCCATAGGGTCGATCGGCTCATGAGAGCCTGATATCCATTTGAAATTTGAAGCCAATCCTTGTGGGTGACGCCGACCTACCGCGGTCCATCGGCATTAGGCTGATCCGTATCGAAACGAGTTCGTCAGGAAGGTCGCACTCGTACTCAGTGAAGCGGTACTCGTACTCAAAGGGATCGTGACGGCAGACCCAACTTTCGAACATGAAGGGCGGAACGTCTATCGGCTCTCGATCGAGTAAGTCGCATTCTCGACCTTGACTGCTTATCGCAGTACCACGTCACCTTCGTTGGGTCGATGCCGTTGTTGTCGAGCCACTTCTTCACTTCGGCCGGTTGGCCGTCGTCGTTTTGGCGTTGTACGCCGCCACGGTCGTGGTCGTTTCCTCGATGTGCTTGACTTGTTCTTGCGACACGACCCCACCGTACCAATAGGATAGAGTCTGGAAGGCACGATGGTGGCGTCGAGAAGTGCCGGGAAAATGCGAGAGTCGGTGGCCGGTTTCGGCCTTGATCCTAATTGGCACGGCCCACGGAAGTCAGTACAATACGGGATGGTCTGGCAATCCCGTTGGTCTGGCGAGCCCGATGCAAAGGGCGGTTGCGGTATACACAGGGAAAGGCGGGTTGCGGATCATGAAAGACCATCCTCAGTCGACGGGTGAAGCGTTGCATGAGCAACGGGAGTGGCTGCGGGTTACGCTGTCGAGCATCGGGGATGGCGTCATCACCTGTGACACCAGCGGCAACGTCACATTCCTCAACCCTGTCGCTCAGAACTTGACCGGCTGGTCGCAGGAAGAGGCGGTGGGTGTGCCCCTGGTTACGGTCTTCAACATCATCAATCAAGACACTCGCCGCACGGTCGAAAACCCTGCCACCAGAGCCTTGCGCGAAGGGGTGATTGTGGGGCTGGCGAACCACACGCTGCTCATCAGCAAGGACGGCACGGAGCGACCTATTGACGACAGTGCCGCCCCGATCCGCAATGAGTCGAACGAAGTGGCTGGGGTGGTCTTGGTATTTCGGGACATCTCCGAACGCTACCAGCAAGAGCGGAGGATACAAGACACGCTCAGCTACGCCAACAATATCATCGCCACGCTAAGGGAACCTTTCCTCGTGATCAACGGGGACTTGAAGGTTCAAACGGCCAACCGCTCCTTCTACGAGAACTTCCGCACTACACCCAATGAGACGGAAGGCGTCTTCGTCTACAACTTGAGCAATGGTCAGTGGGACATCCCCGGCCTGCGGTCGGTGCTGGCCGCAGTGCTGGCCGACCATCGCCCCGTCCTGAACTACGAAGTCGAACACGACTTCCCGACCATCGGACGGCGGTTCTTGGTGTTGAACGCCCTCCGCATTCGCAAGATGGACAATCAGTCCAACCTGATCCTGCTCGCCATCGAAGACATCACCGACCAAAAGCGGTCGGAACTGGCGTTGAAGGACTCCGAAGTACGGTATAGGCGGCTCTTTGAGTCGGCCAAAGACGGCATTCTTATCCTCGACTACAACACTGGACTCATCACCGACGCCAACCCGTTTATGAGCGAATTGCTCAACTACACGAAGGATGATTTAGTCGGCAAGGAACTGTGGGAGATCGGCCTGTTCCGAGACAAGGCGGAGAATGAAGCCGCCGTACGGGAAGTGCAAGAGCGGAGCTACAAGCGGTGGGAGCATTTGCCGCTGGAAACGAAGCTTGGGAAACGGGTGGAAGTGGAAATCGTAGCGAACGCCTACCGAGAAGACCATCAACAAGTCATCCAGTGCAACATCCGGGACATCACCGAACGCAGCCGCATGGAGCGGAAGGTGAAGGAACAATCGGAACATTTGGCCGACTTGGGCCGCCGTAAGGACGAGTTCTTGGCGATGCTCAGTCACGAACTCCGCAACCCACTCGCTCCCATCTCCAACGCCTTGCAAATTCTAAGGCTTCAAAAAAACGAAGATCAACTCCAGCAGTCGGCCCGCACCACCATCGAGCGTCAGGTGGGACAGCTTCGCCATATCATTGACGACTTGATGGAAGTCTCCCGCATTACCACCGGCAGGGTGCAACTTCGGCAAGATCGGATCGCCGTTGCGGGCATCGTGGAGCGGGCGGTGGAGTCGGCGCGCCCGCTGCTTGATCAGCATCGGCACGAGCTCACCGTAACAGTGCCGTCGCAACCCATCTGGCTCTATGCCGATGCCGCTAGGCTGGAACAGGTCGTCGTGAACTTGCTCACCAACGCCGCCAAGTACACCACCGATGGCGGTCATGTCTGGCTGTCCGTCCAACAGGAAGGCGATGAGGCGGTGCTGCGGGTGCGGGACACTGGTGTCGGCATCGCCCCCGAACTGCTGCCCCGAATCTTCGACCTGTTCACGCAGGCAGAACGGACGTTGGATCGCTCGCAGGGCGGGTTGGGTATCGGGCTGGCCCTGGTGCATCGTCTTGTGGAGCTACACCGAGGGCGAGTGGAAGTACACAGTTCGCTGGGACGGGGGAGTGAGTTCGTCGTGCGTCTGCCGGTGATGCGGAGTCCCGCACCGCTACCGCCGCCGCCTGTCACCGAAGCGACAAAGTCGACCGGCCCATCCTTGCGGGTGCTGGTGGTCGATGACAACGTGGATGCGGCGACGACCTTGGCCGAACTGTTGAAGGCGTACCGGCACGACACTCGCACGGCCTTCGATGGCCTTGCCGCCGTGGAAGCGGCCATCGCCTACCAGCCCGACGTGGTGTTGCTCGACATCGGCTTGCCAAAGTTAGACGGCTATGAAGTCGCCAACAGAATCCGCCAACAGCCGACACTCAAGCATATCGTCTTGGTCGCAATGACCGGCTATGGGTTGGAGTCCGACCGGGAGCGATCCAAAGCGGCGGGGTTCAATCACCACTTGGTCAAGCCCGCCGAATTCGACAAATTGCAAGAAATCCTGGCGATCGTCAAGCCGAAATAGCGGCGTGGTGACAGGGTTTTGTCACTGCTCACTTGGAGCGAGAGCCGCCTCTCAGGTGCGATGCTCCCGGTTACCAATTCTAGCCGAAGGTACTGATGAAGACGGAGATCTTCTCAAGCAGATGGAGATATCTCTACCACCGGATGCTGATGAAGGTGGACGGGGAATAAAGCCATCGCCTCGACAGTCGCTATGCTCGCGCTCTGGAACAGGCTAGCAAGGCGGTAGACTACTGGCGAGCCAAGTTCAATGTCGTCGCGGAAGACGTGCACGACAACAGCTTGGTGGACTTGGACGATTGTTTTCGCGGATGGATTTAGACTTGAGCGACCAGCTTGAGGGCATGCCGTGCGAGGGATAGAAAGGGCTATGGATCGAGGCCTTCGAGGCAGACACGGTGTGAATATCACCCTACTCTTGCGGGAGTGAGAGGGTACCGTCATCATTCGAATCATGGAGGAAAAGTGAATGGCCTCGGCTGTGCGTCTGCAGGCGCACAAGAATAGGACGGCTTCCGCCATTTCCCCAAACATTGGACAGAAAATCTACTATGGCACCGTAGGGTAGCAGTGGGCGGCAATGAAGCTACTGACCCATCGTGTTGATGGATGGACTCAAGAGATGCTACTCAATTTAGAACCATTCGTTTCGCAAAGTGTGCGTTGGCCGAAGTCGGGTCGCGTGATCCTAGCACAATCGGATTCCGAGTCAGTTGTTGTCTATCAAGCGTACCGACCGTATGCAGGCCACTTCGCGGCAAAACACGGCTACTTCGGTGATGGGTTCCGCATGTCGCGAATGAGCTGGATCAAGCCTAACTTCTTCTGAATGATGTATCGTTCTGGCTGGGGTACGAAAGAAGGCCAACAGGTAACCCTTGCAATTCGATTGGCTCGCGAAGCATTTGATGAGATCCTGAAAAAGGCAGTACATTCGTCATATAACGAGCGAGTGTATTCGTCTCATGACGATTGGAAAAAAGCGGTTGCAGATTCTGATGTACGCCTGCAATGGGATCCCGATCATGACCCATCGGGTGCGCCGCTCGACCGGCGTGCAATACAACTTGGCCTTCGACGGCCAACCGTAGAGAAATACGCTCGCGATTGGATACTTTCCATTGAGGACATTTCCGAGTTCGTTGAGCATCAGCGACAGGTTGTCGCTGCTGGGAAATTAGAGCAACTAGTCATACCGTCGGAGACAATTTACGTTGTGACCGATGCAGCGGTATCTGCGAAGCTGGAATTGGATCACGGACAAAGCTAAGTCTTGCTCAAGTCTAGCCGTGCAACCAAGCTGCAAACCGAGTGGACTAGGAAATCGATTTTCGTGGCATCCGCTGGATTACCCTGGTTGTTCGCTTATGGGCGGAGTAGCTTACAGAGCCACCAAGGCGCGGAGATGGAAGGGAAAGGATTTGGGACCACCGGTTCGTGACCCGCTTGGACTCGAGACAACTTGGAATGCTGGAGGAAGGTATGGTTGGATTAGCCTCTCCAGTTGCGAAGGTGCGCATCTCTCGACTGGCGGTGAGTCAAAGGCCTTTCTCTATGGCTACGTTGTGTGAGATCCACAAAGGGGGCGAACAAGCCGTTTTACCAGAGCCATGCGCCGCACGCTTTGATAACAAAGTTGCTCGATGATGCTCGATGAAATGAGTCGTTCTGATTGTCAGCCCTTGTGCTTGGAAACAGCCTCGTCAACCGCGCGATCGTTCGTCCATGAACGACTCGAAGGTCATCAGCTACGTGCGGTTTCGGCGCGTCGAACGCAGATCCATAGGAAGAGATCGATGATCCACATCGCAGAGCAGGAGCACGAAAAATCGAGAAGTCAGCAGCAGGATAAATGCAAAAAACCAGGCCGCTTGAAGCGGCTCAGGTTCAGTCGATTGGCTTTCTTCGACTGCCCGTTGCAGTCGAGAAAGCGATCAAGCCAAGGTGTCAGGCTGAAGGTTCACCCCTGGGCGGCCTGAAGGTGGCTCAGTAGTCGGGCGTCGGAACTTCTTCGGGCGTATGATCCTGCTGCAAGGTATCTGCGGGGACCATTTTCTCGTTGACCCGATCCCATCCCATCATCTGATTGGTGCGCCAGCTTTCATTGGCCATGTTGACTGCCACCACGCCAGCCAGCCCCAGTTCGGGCGGGCAGTTGAGCGGCTCGCCGTTGCGGATGTGGTTGTGCAAGTTGGTGTGGTGCAGATTCTGATCTTCACCCCCCGTCTTCGTATGCTCGGCCAGCACCTTGCCATCCTTGTCCTTGGCGACCCAGCCCGTCGGGGTGAAATAGAGCGTTCCACGGTATCCGCGGATCAGGTGGTCGACCCCCACCCGATTGCTCATCGTTCCTAGCACATAGACCGTCATCCCGCGCGGGTACTCGCAGATCATTTCGATGTTGTCGGGAAGGTCGCGACCATCGTTCCACTGCCAGATGCCCCCCATGCCGACGACGCGGCGAGGGTACAAGAGATCGCAGGCCCTCATGATACGAGTGATGCGATGGATGAAGAGGTCGGTGCAGATCCCTCCTGAATAAGCCGAGTAGCAGCGCCATTCGAAATAGTGGTGAGGATCCCAGGGGCGATCTTCCGCCGTCCCCAGCCATGCCTTCCAGTCGAGGTCCTTGGGCTGGGAGGCATGAGCCGCCACCTCTTCCGGTTCCCGCCAAGGGCCCGCCTTCGCATCGTAGCGGCGCACGTATTCGATTTGCGCCTGAATCACTTTGCCGATCACCCCTTTGCGAATGGCATCGCGAGCCGTGATGTAGCTGTTGTCGGACATCGCCTGCACGCCGACCTGCAAGGGCAGTTTGGTCTCCTTCTGCTTCTTGACCACTGCCTGAGCTTCCGGAATCGTGTGCGTCAGTGGCTTCTCGCAGTAAACGGCCTTACCCGCATCGAGTGCATCGATCGTCATCGGAGCGTGCCAGTGCTCGGGCACCGCGACGATAGCGTAGTCGACCTCCTTCATCTCCAGTAGTTTGCGATAGTCTTGCATTGCATGAGCGGCACCGATCTTGGCCTTCCCCGCTTCGGCCCGTGTCATCCAGCAATCGGCGACGGCAACCGGGAGGAGGTTGTTCTTTTCCTTTAGATTGTTGATGACTCCCATGTGGGCATTGCCGATCACCCCGCCGCCGATCAGGCCAACCCCCAGTCGGTCGTTCGCGCCGATGATCCGGCCGTAGCTTTTTGCGGTCCAGGTCGTTGCGGCCAAGGTGGCAGTGGCAGTGAGCGCGGTGGAACTGCCCAAAAAGTTCCGGCGGTTGGTGGGTTGCTTCGTCATCGAAGGGCTCCAGGTGGGAGGAATTCGGGAGGGGTAGTGCATCCGGTGGCCTGTGTTGCCAATCGGCCATGCCTTGCGATGCAACTGGCGATCGTTCTAACCGCTAGCGCGATCGACAGCCTTCAGGATACACCCTTCCGGCGAGCAATGCATCGTTGAGATGCTATAATGCAGATGGTTGCCATCAACTCCCCCCCTCCCCCGCAGCCAAGACGTTGCAACCCGCCTTCCCTCCCCTGCTCCGATTGGTTTTTGTTGGATCAAACTGGTATGCCATCTGCAATCGGTTTTCGAGTGCTTACCGCTTCGCTCCGACGAGCTTTTGCGGTGAGCGTCTTTGCCGCTTTTGGGCTGCTGGCTATCAGCCATCCGGCAACGGCTCAGCCACCCGTCGCGTCGGACTCAGCCCCGACCGATCCCCTTTCGCAGGCCACGCCGGAGGGGATCGCTTTTTTTGAGACGAAGATCTGGCCGGTGCTGGTGGAGCATTGTCTGGAGTGTCATGGCAGTCCGGCCGAGGGGCCACCCGAAGCAGGTTTGTCGCTGGCCAGTGCGGCGGGTATCGCCGCCGGTGGCACTCTGGGACCGGCGATCGATCCCACGGACCCCTCTAACAGCCTGCTGTTGAAGGCGCTGCGTTACGACGGGCTGCAGATGCCTCCCGATCGGAAACTCGATCCCCAGACTTTGGCTGACTTCCAAAAGTGGATCGACATGGGGGCTCCCAATCCACGCCAGGAGAAAGCGGGGGAGCTCTCTCCTGGTGAATCGGGTGATCGGTGGCAGAGCCGGATGGAGGAGGGGCGATCGCACTGGGCGGTGGCTCCCTTGCAAAGAACCCCCGCCCCTGAGGCTTCCCCTTGGTCGAGAGAGCCGCTGGATGGATGGATCGAATCGTCCAGGCAGCAAGCTGGAGTGGAAGTGCAGCCGGAGGCGACGCGAGCCGCGTGGTTGCGGCGTCTGTCCTTCGATCTGCTGGGCCTGCCTCCCGATCCACAGACACTGGAAGCATTCCTTGCCGACGAACGACCGGACGCTTACGAGCGGATTGCGGACCAGATGCTGGCTCACCCTGCCTACGCGCAGCGGGCGGCCCGCCAGTGGCTCGATCTGGCGCGCTACGCCGACAGCAACGGCGCCGATGAGAATCATGGATTCCCTGTGGCCTGGCGCTATCGCGATTGGGTGGTCTCGGCGATCAATGCCGACATGCCCTATTCGCAGATGGTGATGGAGCAGATCGCGGGAGACCTTTTGCCTGCTGTGGACCATCGCATTGCGCAGCGCCAATTGACGGCAACCGGCTTTCTGGTGCTTGGTCCCAAGATGCTTGCCGAACAGGACAAGCCGAAGATGATCGCCGATCTGGTCGACGAACAGATCGATACGATCGGCAAGGTTTTTCTCGGGATGACCTTCGGTTGTGCTCGGTGTCATGACCACAAGTTCGATCCGGTCAGCGCGCGCGACTACTATGCACTGGCCGGTATCCTCCATAGCACGCGATCGATGGAGAACGAGGCGTTTGTTTCCCAGTGGCTGGAAAGGGAATTGCCCGATCCGGGCAAGCAGGCGGAGATCCAGCGACTGGAGCCCCAGCGGCAGGAACTGCAGAAACGGCGCGATGCGCATCCGGAAGGATCTCAGGAGCGGAAAGAGGCGGAAGAGAAGCTGAAGCAGTTCGAGGCGACGATTCCAAAGCTGGACCGTGCGATGGCGGTCGAAGAGGGGAAAGTCAAAGAGGTGCCGGTGCATGTGCGAGGCAACCACCTCCAGCCGATCGGCCAGGCGGTTCCTCGGGGCGTGCCTGTCTGGCTGGCTAGCGCAGACGGTTTGCCGATGCCTAGCAGCGGAAGCGGCCGATTCGAGCTGGCTAGGTGGATCACCGACCCAAACAATGCGCTCGCGTGGCGTGTGATCGCCAACCGCCTTTGGCTTTGGAGCTTCCAGCAGCCGCTGGCCGATCCCTCCAGTTCCTTCGGTCTCAAGGCGTCGCCTCCCACTCATCCACAGCTGCTGGACTGGCTGGCGGTTCGGCTGCAGGAGTCGGATGGTTCATGGAAACGAATGCGGCGTCAGATGGTTTTGTCGGCCACCTACCGCACCGCTTCGACCGTGGATCGTGACACGCTCGCGGCCGACCCGGAGAATCGTTTTTATGGGCGTTCTCCACGTCGACGGATGGATGCGGAATCGGTGCGCGACACGTTGCTGGCCATCAGTGGACTGCTCGACCGATCGTTTGGTGGACCGCCAGCCGAATGGGACGGAGGCGGCAACGGCATCGGACCGACACGGCGGACGCTGTATGCCAGTATCAATCGCGCAGCGCTCAACGACTACCTGGCGACGTTTGACTATGTCGAACCTGGGGTGGCGGTCGATCGGCGCCCCCAGACGACGGTCCCCCATCAGTCGCTTTTCCTGATGAATCACCCGCTGCCGTTGCAGTGCTCCGAGCGATTGGGGGAGGAGGCGGCCAGCAGGCCTCGCGAGGCGGCTGTGCAGACCATTCAATGGTTGGGACAGAAGATTTGGGGCCGTGCCCTGAGCGACCAAGAGGCGGATGCCATCGCACGGATCGCGATGCCGTCATCACCCGCATCGGAGAGTGATTCTCCTGCCTCATGGACTCAGGGAGACTGGGTTGCGCTGGTCCATGGTCTGATCCTGGCTCCCGAATTCCTGCAACTGGATTGAAAGAGCATTCGATGGAAAGCGACTCACTCGGAAGACACCATGCAGCGAAGGTCACGCGCCGAAACGCAGCGCTGCAGATCTGCAGCAGTGTGGTAGCGGCAAGTGTCGCTGCGGCCATGCAGACCGAAGCGGGAATGGCAGCCGGTTTGCATTTTCCAGCGCGCGTCAAACGGATGATCTTTCTCTTCATGCATGGCGGTGTTTCCCACATCGATTCGTTCGATTACAAGCCGCTGTTGGAGCGAGATGATGGCAAGCCGCTTCCCTTCGCCAAACCGCGCGTCCAGTTTGCACAGACAGGGAACCTGCTAAAGAGCCCTTGGAAGTTCCGGCAGCACGGGCAGTGCGGAGCTTGGGTTAGTGAGCTGTTTCCGGAAGTCGCCAAGCAGGTCGATCATCTGACGTTTCTCAAGTCGCTACATGGATCGAATGAAGCCCATGGAGGCGCGCTGCTGAAGATCCACACTGGGAGTGACACCTTCGTGCGTCCCAGCATGGGAGCCTGGGTCAGTTATGGGCTGGGAAGCGAGAATGAAAATCTCCCCAGCTTCATCACCATCAATCCGACCCTTGGCCATGGTGGAGTGCAGAACTTCGGCGCCGCCTTTTTGCCGGCTCAACACCAAGCGACGCGGATTGGATCGAGCGGCAACCTGGAGGAGCCTGCGGGGATCAGCAACCTAGCCAATGGCCGCATTGGACCGGAGGAACTGCGGCGTCGAATCGATCTGGCCAGCCGACTGGAGTCGCTTCGACATTCAGGCCAGCCCGGTGATGATGCGATCAGCAGCCGCTTGTCGGCGATGGAGCTGGCATTTCGGATGCAGGCGGAGGCGCCGCAGCTGCTGCGCATCGATGGAGAGACGGAGGCGACGCGAAAGCTCTATGGGCTCGATCGCCCCGAAACAGCTGGGTTTGGAAAGCAGTGCCTGCTGGCTCGACGGCTGAGCGAGGCGGGGGTTCGATTCGTGCAGGTCAGTCATGCCTATTGGGATCAGCATGATGAGCTGCGGGAGAAGCACAAGGAGCTGGCTGGGCAGGTCGATCTGCCGATCGCCGGTCTGCTGGCCGATCTGCGGCAGCGTGGATTGATGGAGGAAACGCTGGTCTTGTGGGGAACGGAGTTCGGCCGGACGCCGACCGCTCAGGGGAACAATGGCCGGGATCACAACCCGCATGCATTCACCTGGTGGATGGCTGGCCCGGGCATTCGGCCTGGAGTTTCCTGGGGTGCGACCGATGAGTACGGTTTTTACGCGCAGCAGGATCGCGTTCATGTCCACGACCTGCACGCCACCTTGCTCCATCTGCTGGGGATCGACCACCAGCGGTTGACGTTCCCTTATGGTGGTCGCGAATTCCGGCTGACCGACGTGCACGGCACCATCGTCCGCGACATCCTCACCTGAGGATTGGGGATACGCTGGAGACCAGCAGGTGGCGGTCGATGTCGCCAGTGGTGTGGCTTTCGGGCCGCAGTGCCATGTTGCAACTCACGCCGCGATCAGGATATCGGTTGCCTTCCGGGATGCCCAGAGGCTCTCGGCGCGTAAGCAGTGCCAGCGGCGGATCATCGTTCCTGGCGGAGTCGATCGAGCACATTGCGGGTGATTTGGGAGACGACCGCATCGCCCCCTCGCAGGCCATGCGACCAATCGGTCGAACCGACGGTGACGACGGTGCCGCCGCGCGTGTAGGTTCCAAAGACGGCATGCCCCTGCCGATCCATCGGAAACAGATCGTAGAAGAAGGCGTCGTCGGGTGCCCATCGAGCGGGCGCGGTGGCGATCACTTCGAACCCCTCGGGCGTTCCATCGCGTCCGGTGGCGAAGGGCTTGCCATCGCGCCACTCGAGTTCGCATCCATCGCACTCATAGCCGACGATCGTATCCTTGCCGCCAAAGGGATCGCCCTCCTTTAGATCGGTTCCCTGCAGCAGCCAATGGTTGGGCTGGTGCACTGTGTAGGCGCCGCTACCATCCATCAACTGTCCGTGGCTCTTGTGGTAACCGCCGTGCAGAAAGCCGACGCCGGTCAGCTGATTTTCAGGTCTTCCGACCAGATGGTGACTCCATAGCGTCGAAAGTAGATGATGCTCTTGAGATCGGAACAGTGGGTCCTGATTCCAGCGCTGCTTCCAGCAGACTAGTGCCGAACCGGAGTCCTCGCTTCGGACCTGCCAGCAGCAGGTGTTGCCACTGAAGAAGGCGGCGTTGCCTCCTTTGGCGATGAAGGCTTCCAGATGATCTCGCATCAGACTGGACCAGTACTCATCATGCCCGACACTGAGCACCAGTCGGTAGGGATCGAGCAGTCCTGGGGTTTCTAGGTCGCCATTGGCGGCATACTCCAAGACATACCCTTGCGATTCGGCCCAGGCGGCAAATGGGAATTCCCAGTTCCCGAATTGACTCTCCGGAGGCCGAAGAAAGCTGACGCGATCTCCCTGAATTCCACCGCGTCCGTTGTAGGCGTAGAGGCTGGAGCCACCCCAATTGTTGTAGGCGTTGTAGGTGTTGCTGCTTAGCTGGAAGAGGATCTTGGAGGAGGAGCCTGGGGTTTTGCTGCGAAGGATAAAGTAGCAGGTGGATTGCGCGGATCGTTGGGATCGGTGAGTGAACTTGCCACCGCGATCCGCGACGCGCAGCACCACTTCGTAGTAGCCGCTGGTCCATTGATCGGGAATCGCCATCTCCCAGGAAGTTGGCCATCCGCAGCCCTGCGAAGAGGCCAGCTCGGGGATCGCATGGACTTGTCCAGGGATCTGCTGCTGTTGATGGACGACTTCGCGTTTGGCACCCAGTCTGGCGATCTCCAGAGACCAATGGGCAACGGCGCTGGAAACATGTAGCTTCAGCGTGTCGCCCGGTGCGTAGCTGACCTGCGATGCATAGCCCTCAACAAACAGAGGGCTGGGCTCCTGAGCGAAAAGGGGGCGGGTGGGTTGGATGGCCGGTGCAACAAGGCACCCTAGGAGCAAAAGGAAAAAGAAGGCAGGTGGTAACTTTCGGCGAAGCGGGTGGCAAAGACGCGCACGAGGTTCGATCACGGTTGGTCCTCCTCCATTCCATCTAGGCACCTTCGAACGCCACCTGTTGGCGTCGGTCTGCGCCGAGGCCATGGTGCCTTGTGACCCATCATCTTAGTCGATCGGTAGGAAGTCGATGGAAGTGGGATGCAAGGGAAGCGGAGAGAGGTTGTGAGCCGGCCATGGAGGAGGACGCGGGGAGGATCGCCGATTTCGAAGGGCGTCATTCCGACGTCAGTTCGATCGCCTTCAAGAGCCCCATCGGGTCATCAGGTGCGATCATCAGTCCTGCCTGCGAGTTGACTCGATACCTTTCGGGGACCTCGGGGTGCGTGATCACCAGTCGGTAGAATCCTGGGGGGAGACCATCTCCGAGGGAAGCGTCGCGGCTACCACCGGAGGTGGCTTTGGCGATGGCCCGACCCGACGGATCGGTGGTGCTGGTGGCGGTAGGAAAGCCGCTACCCATCCAGCTTTCGGGAACCCACTCCACTTGAGCGCCACGAAGCGGGTTGCCGTTGAGCTTCAGCGTGGTGCTGGCGTTGATGGCGCCCACTCGCATCGACTTCCATTTCTCGAATCGTTGCTGTGCTTCGGCAGTCGAGATTCCCTTGTTGCCATCGGTGTCCCAGCTTCCTAAAGAAGCAGCCAGTCCAGGGCAGCTTGCCAGCTCCTCTCCCTGAATCGATCCATCGGAGTTTTTGTCGAGCGCCTGGAACATCGCCTTGGTGGTTTCGGCGGGCTCACCAAGGCCACCGGCGATGCGCGACTTGCGACCCGTGCAGCCGATCGCACCTACAAGCAAAAGCAAGCTCCATCGCCAGCGCGCCGCTACCGATGGGAAGGCCATATTCCATCCTCTGCGTCGGATCAATCGTTGTCCTTGATGGCAATCCCATCGGCTCGATTCCCAGAAAGCAGATGGATATTCGCTTCGACTGTATACGCAATCGTGCGCACCGAACCATCGCAGAAGCTCATGTTGAATGTTCCAGGATGGTTGCTTCCAAAACGCCAGAAGGAAGCGAAGCCAGGGCGATCCATCATGGGGAGTTCGTCCGTCCAGCGATGAAGATCGAAGTCATCGCCGATGAACATGCTGTGGTCATCGCCGTAGTCGAACCCGGAGACATAGTGATCTGGATTGAGGTACTTGTCACCAACGAGGTAGGTGAGCGATGTTCCGTCGCGAATGTCGGAGAAGCGGACGTTGCTGCGTTGGGCGCAGATGCCGTTGAAATTGGCGAGGCTGATAAAGCCCTGGCCGGAAAATGCTGCCGTCGGATCAGGTCCGTTGCCCCAAAAGACTTTCACCGACCCGCCGTTGGCAGCGTAATCGGTGCGATTGGCCTTGGCGACCGGATCGGCGTTCCAAGCATGGCCATTCGATCCACCACCAATAACTCGGTTGGCTGGAAGGCTGGAACGTCGGGACGGGCAGGTGAATCCAGGTACCCGCGTCTCGGCCAGCTTAGCTCCACCGGCCAACTGGGCGGTCAGAATCGCATCGGGCTGACCATCGGAAGGGAGTTGGTAGAGAGCGACCTGCTCCATGAACGGGAGGATCGAGTAGGTCCATGCACCCGGTTGGTTCTGACCCGATTTCCGGTCGGCATCGCCGATCCACCACCAACCCCAGCCACCCGACGGGAAGTAGCCAACCGCCGATTCATGATTGTGAAATGCGAGAGCGATCTGTTTGAGATTGTTGCTGCATTGCATGCGGCGAGCCGCTTCGCGGGCTGCCTGGACCGCCGGAAGCAAAAGGCCAACCAGGATTCCAATAATCGCAATCACCACCAACAGCTCGACCAGCGTGAATGCCGATCGCCAGCCACCTCGCTTCGACGCCCGATCGATCGCCTTCCTTATTCCGTGCATGATTGAGCCTTTCAGCCAATTGAGATTTGAGATAAGGGATGGAAACCGAGCGTTAGGGGCTGTTTTGCGGATTATAGCGGCGCGTTCGGCTGGAAGCGAAGGGAAAATCAAGCGGAAATCCCTCATTTTTGGTGATTCCGGTACTCCCGACCGATCGACCCTACCCAGGTAGTCGAAAGGAATCCGGCTCGAATTCTCTCAAGCAAGATACGAGTGGTTTCCATCGCCAATCGATTTTCTTTGGAGGTGGGAGTGTGTCCCTGGAATAAGCTGTTTTGATTGGCTCATGCGTTGCATTAACCGATCTACTGGCGTTCGGGTGCTATCCCAGGGATCCTCTGCCTTCATCCGACCCATAACGGGAAGATCGCACCCCATCCAGGGAAGCGACTTGAGGGTCGGCAAAGTGAGCCGACCTACCCAAAATCGATCGAACTCCTCCCCGAAACGACTCGATTTGTCACAACGTACGATTGCCCCAAAATAGCTACCTCACTAGTTTGGTAATTCTCGTCTCGAAAAGGTGGGTGGCACCAAATAGAAAGGTGGGTGGCACCGATTGGGTTTTTCATAAGTCCCTATTAGAAAGATACTTAGGTTGATCGATGCAGTAGACTGGTGGCAAGCACCCAGTGATTAGAAGTACCCATATAGGTGGGTTTTTCCGAGATTGGTGGGTGGCACCGATTGAGGAAGGTGGGTGGCACCGATTGGGGGAATAGGTTTTTTTGGGGGGTGTTTCTTGGGGGCTCTCGGGGGTGGTTGCTGGGGCTTGCGACTCCCCGAAAGAGTTGAATGCCGCCGGTAGAACCTGAAGAATGGATCGAGGCAGGCGCTGGGCGATTGGCGATGCAGATCGATTACTCTAATAGCAAATGATTCTCGTGATTCGTTCCGATCTTCGGAACTGTCGGCCCGTGATCCAAGGAGCCTAGCGATGAGTGTTGGCCGCGTTGTGCAGGTGGTTCTGGCCGTTGCGGCTCTCGGGTTGGTTCTAGGAGCCGGTTTCGGCTGGGCCGCAGGACATTTGGCCCCGGCATTTTTCACTCCATGGACCACACCGGCAGTCCAGTCGGACCCCGTGGGAGCAGCGGTGGTGCTGGGCGCCTTCGGCGGTCTTCTCTGCGGTGGCGCTCTGGGAGCCTTTGCCCTTTTCATCCACGCCCTGACCACCATCCGGTCCCCGAGAGAACGCAGAGAGGAAACGATGGTTGGCTAATTGAACCCAGGTCCGCTAAGCTAAAGCCAGCCGCCCCCCCGCCTCCATGGAATCTTCCATGATGACCCACCTCGGACCCATCCTGCTCTTTCCTTGCTGCCGGATTTGGCCCCTTTTCTCGATGGGGATCCTGTGTTGGGCGGCTCTGGCTGCTGAATGCCGTGCCCAGCCCGATCGGACCTGGCATGTTTACCCCGAGGCCGTCGCCGTCTCCCCGCTCTACCCGGCCACACTGGCATTGGCTGGAAAGAACTCGAAGGGAAACATCGAGCAAGTGATTGCTTCGAACGCTCTGCAGGCGTTGGTCAAAGAACTTCCGGAAGAGGTCGCCTGGGATGAGCAGGGCCGGCTGGAGGCGAAGGCCAATGGGTCAGGGACGCTGCTGCTGGAGATCGAGCGGCAGGTGGTGGCGGTACCTGTCACTGTCTGGGGTGTTGGAGAGACTCAAGTCGATTTCCATCGCGATGTCCACCCGCTCTTCTCTCGTCACGGATGCAATGCGGGGATCTGCCACGGTAGCCTGCACGGCAAAGGCGGGCTGAGATTGAGCCTTCGCGGCGAGGATGCCAACTTGGATCTCGATACGCTGCTATCGGATGCTGGGGGACGCCGCATCGATCGACTGAATCCTCGATCCAGCCTCCTGCTGCGTAAGGCGGTACAGGATATCAGCCACCAAGGTGGTGCCAGATTCTCGCTCGATTCCCCATCGGCTACGCGACTGATGCAATGGATGAGCCAACCTTCGATCAGGCAATCGACCGACCTGGAGTCCAGGAGCGAATCAACGCTTCGGATTTGGCCGGAAGAAGCATGGATGGAGGGAACCGGCCAGCCACTGCCGCTGATGGTTCAGGCGATCGACGCCGATGGATCGGTGCGCGATGTGACCCCTTGGGTCCGATGGGAAACCAGCGTGGTCGAGGGAGCTACCGTCGACGACCAGGGCCAGTTGCAAGTCTCCAAGCCGATGGATCTATCGGTGAGCGCCTATCTGGGATCGTCCAGTCGCAGCGCCCGCATCGCCATCGTTCCGCATGCAACCCAACGCGTCGCCTCCCCGGTACAACACCCTGTCGATGCACTGGTGCACCAGCGTCTGGGGCGATGGGGGATCGCTCCCATGCCATTGGCTGATGACTGGACATGGCTGCGGCGCGCAAGCCTCGTGGTAGCCGGACGATTGCCGACCGTCGAGGAGATCCAGCGGTTTGAAGCAGCATCTCCCATCGATCGACGGGATCTTGCAATCGACCGACTGCTGCAGGAACCTGGATCGCACTGGCGCTGGGCGCTTCACTGGAGCGACCTGCTGCGCAATGAACCCAAGACGATGAGTCGCAAGGGGGTCGATCGATGGAATCGATGGCTGCAGGAGCAGGCGGCCAGCGATCGCCCCGCCGAACAATGGGTGCGAGAACTGGTGACAACACTGGGCAGCACCTACGATTCGCCTCCCGCCAGTTTTCATCGCGTCCACCGGGAACCCGAAGTAGCGGCAGAAGCCGTCAGTCAAGTCTTCCTCGGAGTGCGTCTCCAATGCGCCCGATGCCACAGCCATCCCTTCGATCGCTGGACTCAGGATGACTACTACGGCATGGCTGCTTTCTTCGGTGCCATAGAACGCAAAGCAGTCGATAACCAGCCACCTGATAAACTCGATACCCATGTGATCACCGGCGATGAGATCATTTCAGTGGCCGATCGCAAGCCTCGTGTCGATCATCCCGGCAAAGGCCGCAAGGTGCCGCCTCGTCCATTGCCGCTGCAGCCGCAGTCCCACCCATCTTCCCAGGTGCCCTGGAAAGATGTTTCTCCAAAAGAAGGGCTTGATGCACTCGGGGATTGGCTTGTGACCGACAATCGGCTCTTCGCGCGCAACATGGTCAATCGCATCTTCTTCCACCTCTTTGGGATCGGCCTGATCGATCCTCCCGACGATCTCCGCCAGACCAACCCTCCCAGCCATCCGGAGCTGCTGGAGTATTTGACGGATGAGTGGTTGAGTCACCAGCAGTCGACGCGGCATGTGATGCGGCTGCTTCTCACCAGCGATACCTTCGCTCGACAAAGCGTCTCGGTGGCAGAACCCGAGAATGCGCTTGGGATTGCAGGTAGCCTTGCCGGCTATCCCATCCATCGGATGTCCGCCGAACTGGTAGAGGATGCGGTCAGCGATGCGACCGCGGTAGGGTGGACTGGGGAGATACCGAAGGAAGAGACTGGAGAGTTGGTGCCGGCGGTACTGAGGCGCGCGATCGAGCGAGGTCCCAGTCCAAAGGGAGCCGATTTTCTGAAGGCCTTCGGAAAACCAGACCGCCTCCTCTCCTGCGAGTGCGAACGCAGCTCGGAAACCTCCCTGGCTCAGTCACTCCAGTTGCTCAACGGCGGCCTGGTGCGGGAGAAGATCGAGGCGAAGACGAATCGGTTGGGGACGCTTCTGAGGGAAGAGGCGTCGCGTGAGTCGATCATCGAGCAGCTTTATCTGGCGACCTTGTCGCGCAGGCCGACCGAACCGGAACGGCAGGCGATGATCGAGCATCTGGAACGGGGTGACAACCTGCGCCGCGCGTGCGAAGATCTGCTCTGGGCTCTTCTGAACAGCAAGGAATTCCAATGGATCCGCTAGTCCATCACAGGTCATTGGCCCAGGGGGAATCTCAGTGATGCATGGTTGCCATGGATTCCAAAAGATGGTTTCCCGTCGCGGCGCGCTGATGCAGATCGGCGGTCTGGGGATGGGAATGAATGCAGCACTGGGACGCCTTCTGGCTGCTTCTGCTTCCTCCCCTTCGTTCCGGCCCCGCGCCAAGCAGATCCTCTTTCTGCATCAATGTGGTGGCCCCAGCCATATCGATACCTTTGATATGAAGCCGGGTGCGCCCGAAGGAATCCGCGGGACCTTCCGCCCCGTCGCCTCCAGTCTGCCGGGGGCACCGATCTGCGAGCATCTTCCGAGGTGGGGAAAAAATCTTCATCTCTGGACTCAGGTCCGTAGCGTCAACCACCTGATGAAAAACCACAACCCCGCCGGCTACTACTGCCTCACCGGTCACTCGCCTCCCACCGATGATATTCGCTTGCGCGACACCCTGGAACTGTTCCCTGCCTATGGATCGGTGGTCTCGCATGCGGCAGGGCCACTGGTCGACGGAGTGCCACCCTTTGTCGCCTTTCCGCATGTCGTCAGCGACGGATCGGTGACCCCAGGCCAGCATGCCAGCTTCCTAGGAAAACAGCACGATCCTTTCTTCTTTCGACAGGATCCCAACGCCGACGACTTCGGGCTGCCTGAGTTGCAACTTCCTTCGTCGATCGATGCCGATCGGCTTTCCAGTCGGCGCCATCTGCTGGAGGTGATCGATCGGCAACTGAAGCTGCAGGATTCCCTCTCCGAGGTTCGAGGTCAGGCTCAATTCCAACAACAAGCATTCCGTGTGCTCCAGTCGCGCGCCTTCAAGGATGCTTTTCATCTGGATCGCGAAAGCCCCCAACTGCGAGATGCCTATGGCAGGACCACCTATGGCCAGTCCTGTCTGCTGGCCAGGCGCCTGATCGAATCAGGCGTCCGATTTGTCACGGTCTATTTTTCCCGTGGTATCGGAGGCGCCGGGAGCGAAGGATGGGACACGCACCAGAACAACTTTGTCGACTTGAAGGATCGCCTGCTGCCGATCACCGACCAGACCGTCCCAACACTGATCGAAGATATGGCCAGTCGTGGTCTTCTGGAGGAGACACTGGTGATCTGGATGGGTGAGTTTGGAAGAGGCCCGAAGATTGGTGATCGCGATGGCAAGGGGCGCGGGCATTGGCCGGAATGCTACACGGTGATGATGGCCGGAGGCGGTTTGCGGGGAGGCGCGATCCATGGCGCCAGCGATCGGCACGGCGCCTATCCCGTCGATGCACCCTGC
Source organism: Pirellulaceae bacterium (assembly GCA_044371425.1). Lineage (GTDB taxonomy): Bacteria > Planctomycetota > Planctomycetia > Pirellulales > Pirellulaceae > JBEISR01. Next base: position 345,206 of record JBILTR010000001.1, read on the forward strand.
GGCCCTGAAGACATCACCGCGACGCTCTACTGGGCTCTGGGGCTCGACCCCGCCCAGGAGATCCGCGATACCCAGAACCGCCCCTTCCCACTGACTCCCGGACAACCCATCACCACCCTGTTTGGATAACTGGCAGCGGTTCCCCAAGGATATCTCAAGACCATTCTCCCAATCCTCTCCTCAGATCGCGCTACGATCCAGGACGAGGCGAGCACCGCAAATCGATCGTAGCATCGCGATTGTTTTACCCATCGCCGGTTTTCGAGGTATCCAAGATGTGGCGCGCGCTGATGTTTTGGGTTGGTGTCGTGGCCGGTATGGCGGGCTCCCTGGCGACTGGGCAAGGCCTGTCGCCGGAAGCATCCCTAGCGAGGATGCAACTGCCCGAGGAATTGCGTGCCGAACTTTTGGCATCTGAGCCATGGGTGAGGCAACCGGTGGCGATCGATTGGGATGATCGCGGCCGCCTTTGGGTGCTGCAGTATCTGCAATACCCCAACCCGGAAGGGCTCCGTCGCATCGAAGTCGATCGCTATTCGCGCACCCGTTACGATCGCCTGCCGGCTCCACCCCCACACGGCCCCCGCGGGTCGGATCGACTGACCATCCTCCTCGATGACGATGGCGATGGCCGCGTCGATCGCGGGCACGACTTTCTCGATGGACTGAACCTGGCATCGGGATTTGCTTTCGGGCATGGCGGAGTCTTCGTGCTTCACATTCCCTACCTGCTTTTCTATCCCGATCGCGATCGAAACGACCTTCCCGATAGTGACCCCAAGGTGCTGCTGACAGGGTTTGGAATGCAGGATGCCCACAGCGTCGCCAACTCGCTGACCTTCGGCCCGGATGGTTGGCTGTATGGATGTCAGGGGAGCACCGTGACGTCGAACATTCGGGGGATCGAGTTCCAGCAAGGAGTGTGGCGTTACCATCCAGCGACCGATCGATTCGAACTGTTCTGCGAAGGAGGCGGCAATTCCTGGGGACTCGACTTCGATGCTCATGGGCATCTGCTCTATAGCACCAATTACGGTGGCCATCTGCTGCTGCATGGAGTTCAGGGAGGCTATTACGTCAAGTCGTTTGCCAAACATGGGAACCTCCACAACCCCTACGCGTTTGGCTACTTCGACCACGCACCCCATGAGAATTTCATCGGCGGCCATGTCACGGTCGGAGGCATGGTCTATCAGGGGGATCTGTTCCCCGAATCCTTTCGAAATAAGTACGTCGCCGCCGATCTGCTAGGGCATGCGGCCTACTGGCATGAGATCCAGCCGCGGGGTTCAACCTTTGCCACACGCCATGGAGGTAACCTCCTCCAGGCGAACGATCCCTGGTTCGCACCCTCCGACTTGACCATCGGGCCCGATGGAGCCATCACCATCGCCGACTGGCATGATGCTCGGACCGCCCACCCAGACCCCGACGCATCCTGGGATCGTTCCAACGGCCGTATCTATCGCATCACCACCAAGCAATCGCCCCGACAAGCCGAACCATTCGATCTGTCTCAACAGACCGACAGACAGCTGCTGGATGAAATCCTCAACCCAGGTTCCGCCAACGCATGGAAGAAGCGTCGCAGCCGACAGGAGCTGGTGCGCAGGTACGGCAGCCTAGCTGGCCAGCAGATCGTGCAGAGGGAATCGTTGAACGCACTGATCGACCGTTGCCGCGACACCACGCTGCGGTCCGATGAACCAACGGCGGCACTGGAGGCGCTTTGGACGTGGATCTCTCTGACGCATGGTAGGGCAGAGCCGATCGCAGAGAATGATCTGGCTAGCCTGCTGCAAAGCCCTTATCCGCCGATTCGCTTCTGGGCTCTCCGCGCACTGGGCGATCAGGTCGTTGGCGATCAGGTCGTTGGCGATCAGGTCGTTGGCGATCAGGTCGTTGGCGATCAGGTCGTTGGCGATCAGGTCGTTGGCGAATTGGCGCTTGCGATCGGCAAGTGGGCGATTTCCGATACGCTGGCGCACCTTTTGGATCAGCTGTCGGAGGTGGAACCTGACGTGCATGTCCGTCAGCAACTTGCCTCGACCGCCGCGCGTCTACCGGCCAACGTCGCCATGCCGATCATCAATGCCCAGATCAATCGCAGCATCGATGTCGACGACCCGATGCTGCCCTTGCTATGGTGGTGGGCGATCGAGCGGCATGCGATCGAAGGCAGGGAAGAGGTGATGCGGCGGTTCGAGCGACCGACGTTGTGGAAGTCGACTCTGGGACGCGACTTTCTGCTGCCCCGTCTGGTGCGGAGATACGCCGCCGAACGTTCGGAACAAGGAAACAACTCGCTCGCACGACTTCTCGTCGCTTGCCCCACGCCACTCGATCGCATGGCGGTCTGGGAAGCGATCGAACTGGGGCTACAAATGCCCGGTAGCTCGATCTCCCAACCCGCAGGGATCTCTCCCAATGCGGCTTCACCGGTTGCCTGGAAGCCCATGCTGGAAAGCGATCTGCAGCAGCACCCCAATGACGCGGGACTGGCACGGCTGGCTCTGCGGCTTGGCGATCGCCAGGTGCAGCGGCGATGGACGGAGCGGATCGCCAGCGAGGATCCTGACTCGGAGAAACTTGTAGAAGACCTCGCAGTGCTCGCGATCCAGCCTGCCAGCGACTCGCCGACGATGGTCCTTTCGATCCTCAAGCGTTCCAAAAGGCCCTCGGTGCAGATGGCATGTGTGGAGTACCTCAGTCGCATCGACACCCTCGAGGTGGCGGATGGGTTGGTGGAGCTTCTGGTGACGCCCTGGGAGCCTCGCGTGCGGGATCGCATCTTGGCTGTTCTCGCATCGCGACCTACCTGGGCCAAGAAGTTGCTCGAGTCGATTGAGCAGGAAGCAATCTCCGCCGATGGTGTACCACGCGAAGTGGTCCAGCAGCTATCTAGCCACAACGACTCCGAGATCGACTCCAAGGTGGTGAAGTTCTGGGGACGCGTCGCCAGTGCGACACCTGAGGAACGGCTGGCGGAAGTGCGTCGACTCAACAACGATCTGCGGGCGGGCCCGGGGGACGTAGGGCAAGGTAAGCTTTTGTTCCGGGAGCACTGCGCGACTTGCCATCAGCTTTTTGGAGAAGGTGGCCAACTGGGCCCCGACCTGACTAGCGCCAATCGGAAGGACCGCGATTTTTTGCTGGTGTCGATCGTCGACCCCAGCAGCGTCATTCGCAAGGAGTATCTTTCCACCATCGTGCGCACGGAGGATGATCGGGTGCTGACCGGCATCGTCAAAGCCGATGGCGATTCGCGGGTACTCCTCCATCCACAGCGCGGCGAACCGATCGCTCTGGCTCTCTCGGAAATCGCAGAGGCGAAGGAATCTGCCATGTCGCTGATGCCAGAAGATCTGTATCGCCAGTGGTCGCCGCAGGCGTTGAGAGATCTGTTTGCGTACCTACAGTCCGATCCCCCAGTTACGCCCTGACTCCCATTCCTGGGAACGATACTTGACCTGGACTCCAGCAGCGAGATAAGAACCATGCGACACGGTTTGATGGGGATGACGCTCTTTCTTCTTGCATGGCCAGGGATGTTGTCGGGCCAGGAAAAGTCTGCCGGGCGTATCTACTCCAACATCCTTCGGAAGATCGAAGCACCCACACCGATCTTGGCGGATCATCCCGAGTTCTTTGAACCGGTGGTGGAGGAGCAGCGATTCGAAGCCGATTCCATCGTCGATGACCCGATCGGGGATCTGCACGTCAGGGCTTGGCGATTTAGCTACAACGCCAGGGGCATCATCGAAATGCCCAATCGCCTGCGCGGAGATCAGACGGCGATCATCATGGTGCATCCCTGGGCGATCGATGATTCCTGGGGTTGGAAGACGCCCGAACCCCATGGTGTGGCTGACTTCTGCACGCCAACAAAAAATCATCTCGCCTCTCGCCACTCGCGGGAAGTGATCGACCCATTCCTCAAGAGGCTGCGTCAGAATGTGTCGCTGGTGATGTACAGCCTGCCTGGTCCGGCCGATCCGATTCGCACCATGGTCTACCGAACCTTCGAGTCGACGCCAGACGAGCCGAAGCGGGAGGAAGGGATGCGGCGTTTGCGTGAGCGGTTGGCGGCCTTTGACTATCGGGGTGAGAAGCTGCCCGATCAGCTGATCCTTGGAGAGAATCATCCGGTGGGAGATTACTTCCGGCAGTTCCCAGGACTCGATGCCTCCGCCCGCTACAACGGCGAAGGGTTCTGGTCGTTGCCGATTCCCGTCAGCGACGCTATCGATGTCGCGCCCCAGGATGTGGTGATCTTCGATGAGGAAGGTTATCCGAAGCTGCGGGATTATTTGAAAAAGCAAGGCATCCGGCATGTGCTGTTGACCGGCTATGCCACCGATATGTGCTACTGCAAGACGACTGCAGGTTACGAAAACCTATCGAAGGACTTCAATGTCTTCCTGGTGGCCGATGCTTCGCTGGCCACTTTCCCTTCCAACAGTTCGCCTCGCTTCGCCGTCAATGCGGCAATTTCGTATGCCGCGCTGCAGCAACTGATCACACAGATCTCTTGGGTGCAGATTGGAGAGAATCGCAGCAAGGAGAGTGCCCGATGAAGGAAAAGATCAACCGCCGAAGTTGGCTGGCGCACGCAATTGCTACCTCATCGCTGGCCAGCCCACTCGCCATCGCGGCACCGGCATCAAGGTGGCTGGAGTATCGGACGCCAAGTGGTGGGCCCAAGAGCCGTATCGCCATCACCCTCGATCTGGAAATGGCGAGGAATTTTCCTACCTGGGAATCGAACCATTGGGATTACGAGAAAGGGAATCTCGATCAGCCGACCAAGAGCTATGCCAGGGAAGCGGCCCGCCGCGTGCGCCAGCAAGGTGGCGTGATCCACTTTTTCGCGGTGGGGCAGTTGTTCGAACAGGCGGAGGTAGGGTGGCTGAAGGAGATCGTCGAGGAAGGTCACCCGGTGGGCAATCACACCTACGACCACGTCAACGTACTGGCCGGTCGACGCGAGGATCTGCAGTATCGCTTTCAGCGGGCACCCTGGCTGCTGGAGGATCGTCCGGTGTTGGAGCTGATTCGTGAGAACATTGTGCGCACCACCAAGGCCATGGAGTATCGGCTGGGGGTAAAGCCCAGTGGCTTTCGTACCCCCGGTGGTTTCTCCGAGGGTCTGAAGGGGCATCCTGAGGTGCGAGCCATGCTGGCCGATCTAGGGTACTCCTGGGTCAGCAGCCTCTACCCAGCTCACCCCAACACCCAGCCACTTCAGCAGCCCGATGGCCCTTTGCTCGATCAGATCGCCGAAGCCCAGAAAGAGGCACAGCCGTTCGTCTACCCAGATGGTTTGATCGAAGTGCCGATGAGCCCCATCAGCGATATCGGAGCGTTTCGCAATGGCCGTTGGAATCTAGAAAGCTTTCTCCGATCAATTGAAAAGAGTGTACGCTGGTCGATCGAACACGGGACCGTTTTTGATTTTTTAGCGCATCCATCCTGCTTGGGAGTCGTTGACCCGGAGTTTCGGGCGATCGATCTGATTTGCAGGTTGGTGAAGGAGTCGGAGGGAAGAGCGGAGCTGACCGATCTGGCGACAATCGCAAGGGATGTAAGTTGAAGTGGGCTCGCGAACAACTCTCTAGGTTCGATCCGATGCATGCTGAGGATCTTCTCGCCATGATGGCCCCTTCGAGCCGGAGAACGGAGGCAGATTAGACAACCTCGACGAAAGCACTGGCGATGGATCAGTCCGCCTCTAGAAATGCGGGATTTCCAATCGATGGTTGTCGACGATCCCGGTTTACCTCCTGGCCCGGTCGATTCACGCTGCCTGTTCCGCGATCCTGCTGCGCCTCGATGCGAGAGTCCAGATTCCAAATGACAGAAGCAATGCCCCAATCACGCCCGTCCTGACTCTTTCCCTGCGAACTACCCTAGCCAAATCAGCCCTCTCCTTCTCTTCCGATTTGAGCTTCGCCGCCAAACGATCTTGCATGCGACGATTCAGAGCCTCTTGTTCTGCTACGGCGCGTTGGATGACTTCCGGATCACCTACCTGGATGGCTTGCTGTAGCCTTTCGGTACGTTCTAAGTAGTCCTTGGTGTCAGAGATAAACCCGGTTGAATCCGACAAGACGACCTCTGTATCCACAGGACGATTCATCCCAGCATGGGGTCCAATCGCAACCCAAGCCAAGTACATTCCCAGGCCGATCGCGGTGATGGGCAGCACCCAGGACGGAACGACCAGTTGCGACCGCCGTGTTTTTTGAGAATGCATTCTTTCCTTCGCTCTGCAGGCTGCGCATACGGTCGACTGAACGTTTGCGTGATCCGACCTGCGCGGATTGAAAAGGATGTGAAATCGATTTTGAACCGCGGCTTGGGGCCTAGGTTTCGTTCGCCAGGCTGTGGTCCAAAGACGGCGTTTTTGAACTCCTTGAATTGATCCGCTTGGCGATCCAAAGGTTGGGTAACCAGCAAAGCCAAGCCACAATAGGGTAGGCTACGCCGAAATCAAGCTGGAAGATACCGATCAGCAAAGGCAACCATAACCTCAAAGTGACAGCCGCGCAGCAAGCGCTATAGCTATACACCATCAGTCGCTCGTGTCTCCAAAGATCTCGCTGTCGGATGCGATAGTATGCCTGGACGGTCACGCCGAGCCAAAACACTCCGAGACTTCCAAAACCCAATCCAGCAATCGATCCCGTAGTGGTTTGGGGAGCAATCCAAACCCCGGCTAAGCCGCTCACGCAGGCCATGAGAACGTAGACTTTCCCAACGAACCGATGCATTTCCCGATAGCGTTCTCGCCATGACTTCACGAACTGGGACCACCCGACCGAAAGAGCAACTCCACCGCAGACGATATGGGTATAGAAACCAACTCGCCACATTGCATCGCCGATAAGAGCGTCGCTCTTGGTCTGCAGGATTCCAATTTTGCCATCGACCATCAGATAGACGAGCGGATAGGTTCCAATGATCGAGCAGAGAGCAGCGAGAGGGATAAAGTAAGGTGCTCTCATGAGCGATTGATGCGCCTTTGACGCACATCCAGGATAACTGGAAGCGCGCTAACTAAATGACCATTTGAAGGGACCTCGTTCGGCCACTTCGGTGTACCATCTCGTGGCCTCTTCGAAGGCCCCCAAGGAGTTGCGGAGCTACAAAGAGCGAGTCGTTGTAGGCTGGTGAAGATATTGGATACGACATTGTTGATAAGAGATTCATAGGGAATCAGCAAGAGCCCAGGTTTATCGCTGCGGTGATCGGACTATGCACTTGGAGATACATTATCGCTTCGAGGATGGATGAGTTAGGCTTCTGTTCGATCGATAGGTTCTTCGAAACCCAAGGCTCAGTCGATACCAAAAACCTCCTTCAGCTGATTGTCGACGTAGGGCCAAACGAATGCAGTGTAGCCGCCCGGTTTCTGTTTCGGTTTGGTGGAAATCCCCAGTCGTACCACCCTCGTTTGGTTCTTTTTCTTGCGGGGCTCCTGGAAGAGAAACTGAGATACACCGTTTGGTGTATTCTCTTTCTTGATCGGCAGCGTCGCCATCTGACTGGGGCTTGGGAACACTGCTCCAAACCAATCGAGCAGTTCGCAAACGGCAAATCGACCACCTCGGTCCTCGTGATGGCCGATCACACGAAGCATCGTCCATTTGCCCGATCGCAACTGAAATCCGATCATCTCGCCAATCTGCCAGTCGTTCGATTCCTTGATGGTTCGCGTCACTGGTTTGGCTGGTGGCGGATCGGAGAGCAGTTCGGCTCTTGTCTTCGCAAGAACCGCTTCCCGCCTCGCGCGGCTCTTCGCGTCGCTCCATCTGGCCAGGTCGGACCCATCGTCGATGACCTTTAAGGCCATTTTCTTGACACGCGTTTCTAGTCGTCCCAATTTCCACTGCGTCACCGCCAGTGCTATCCAGAAAACTGGCATTTCCTCGGGATCATTCAGAGACGACGCATACTCCGTTTGGAGTTGCTTGGTCGCCTCCGATGGCGTCCATCCCTCCCCGATCCGTTCGCGGAAATCGGTGCGGATATCGGCCGCGAGATCATCAGAGAAAATGGCGACTCCCCATGCACCCATCGGGTTTCCTCACCAAGGTGACCTCTATGCCCGAAGCAACTGTAGCGGGCTGCCCCACGGATAGGAATTCGCCGGTCAATCTGAATTCTTGGGAGGAGCCAGACCACGAAGGATATCGAGTCGGTTGGGTGGCGCGCCCGGTGCTAAGAAATCGGGAATGGTTCGGTCTGTTCTTCGCGGTCGCGATAGGAACTCAGGGGGCCACTCCGTGATCCGCTCTGTCTTCACATGCTCATAGACGCCCGGCTTGGTTTCATTGATGTGCTCGCGTTGCAAGACAAGGGCGAGGGGTTTTTCACAGCCTACGTGGTTTTCGTAGTAGGCAAAAGCCTCGGCGTAAGTTGCGAATGGCATGTAGTAGTCGCTACCGTTGAAGTCATCAGGAGCACCAAGTTCAGGATGCATCCAGACGCGGTACTCGAGCACCTCATCCCATGTGTAGCCGCCGCCTGCATGGGCTTCGGGTTCGTATTCCCCCACTTTGCTTGGATCGATTGCGTCAGGATAAATCGGTTCGGTCATGATCGGATTCCGGGTGATAGGTGTGTCAGCGAAACAGTGGCCTTCGGTGGACTGCTTCCTAAACGGCTACTGCCGACGCAGCTAGGTGTCGGATCGTTCCATGCCTTTCTTGGTCGCCAGAACTTTCAGGGAACCAGTTTTCCATTTTGGAATTGCGCAATCACCTCAATAAGTCCCACGATGTTGTCATTGAATGAATCGAGGTCTTCTGCAGGAATCCAGTACTCCAGCGTGTGGCGATCGGCGGCAGTCTGGATTTCGTAGTTGCATAGGTATTCATTTCGGACCTGGAATCGCGTCACGTAACCAATAAAGTGGTGAGCTGGGTCGGTTGAATTCCAGTCGCGGGCTATGGCATCGGCATAGTCCTGAGTCAGTACGGGATAGAAGATCGGCTGCCAATCGAGCCGTGGAGGAAACCGCCGGAATCCTGTTTCTTCGATCAGCGCAAGTTCGCTTTGTCCGATAGGGCGGTAGAGCGTCGACAATCCAGTTTTGGGTGGCCGTCGTTGAGCGGCATGATACTCGGCAGCCGAGAAACTACCGCCGCACAGGCGACAGTGAAAACGCGATTCCGGCTCGCCAAATTCAATCGCGCTGGTTTTCTGGTCGCATCGCGGACAGCGCAAACCATCGCGGGCCAGCATCCCAACAAGCTCTTGGGTGGCATAGAAATCCCACTGCGAATCGGTCATCGTTGTGACTCCAATACGTCAAAGCGATTCAACGGTCGGAATCCCCCAACCTAGTTCAGCCCCGCAGGTTCTCTCACTTGGTTGGGAAGGGGTGGACTAAAGGGGGATTGGTGAATGATAGAAGGGAGTCGGGGGCTGACGCTATCCCCGGATTCTTCCTCCGCTCCCTTTTCCTCTTTTCGAACAGGTCTCCACTTCATTTTGCGGACTATTCGGCGAGTCGCCGTGAAGCGATGCTAGATGACAAAGCGTCCGTGGCTTGCAGGCACTTGGGAAGAGCCCTGCCAATCGTTCCTGGAGTACCGAAGGCAAGACCTGGCCGTGGACCTAGCAGGCCGCGCCCCCTTTCCAGTTCAGTTTAGCGGGCGATCCATCCGCCTGCTTCCAGTCGCCTACCGAGTCGGGGTGATTGTAGGGCAGTTGCAGATTCTACTTCTTCCAGTGCCTACTCGAATCGAATCAATTCCGAGGATTCATCCAATCGCAGTGGTCTTTGGATGCATGGCCTTTACAATCCAAGGGACTTCTTGAACAGGACCCAATCGGGTCCACTTCAAAGAGCGCTGCCCCCTTTTTCACTCCGACTTCGAAGGGGTACCTTGGGGCGAAATTGCCGCATTCCTCGATCGCAACCTGCAAGGATTGCGATAATCTGCTGTAATCTGCTGAAACGATTCAGGTCGACTTGTCTGCCCTGTAGTGACCGGTTTTTCTTTTCGGGAGGGCTTTGGATGCGGTATCACGATTCGCGTTGGTCTGTTGGACGGCGATGCAGTTTGGCATTCGTGCTTTTCCTGACCGGACTGGCAGCGCCCTTGTGGGGTTGGCAGGCCGATGGCACGCAGCTTCCCAAGCCGGATCCGAAGTTTGACGGGGTCATCGGCGAGAACTACCGCGACTCCAAGCCCAGTTACCCGCTTCCCGTCACGGCTCGACCGGGTAGCCCCAACGTGCTACTGATCCTCCTGGACGATGTCGGATTTGGCATGTGCTCCACCTTTGGCGGTCCTGTGACCACTCCGAATCTCGACAAACTGGCGGCCAATGGTCTGGTCTACAATCGGTTCCACACCACCGCATTGTGCAGTCCGACGCGTGGTGCCCTTCTTGCCGGTCGCAACCACCACTCGATCGCCACTGGGGTGATCATCGAAATGGGGACTGGCTACCCTGGTTACACCGGCATCATTCCCCGCAGCACGGCGTTGGTTTCCCAGATGCTGCGAGACAACGGGTATGCCACCGGGATGTTTGGCAAATGGCACAACACTCCCGAACCCGATATCAGTCCTGCAGGACCGTTTGATCGCTGGCCCACGGGGCTGGGATTCGACTACTTCTACGGATTCAATCAGGGGGAGACGCATCAGTACTATCCGGTGCTCTATCGGAACACCGTCCAGGTGCCTCAGCCTCGCCAGCCCGAGCAAGGCTACCACTTCACGGCCGACATGACCGACGAGGCGATCCGCTGGACTCGCAATGTCCGAGCTGCCAATCCGAACAAGCCTTGGTTCAATTACTTCAGTACCTCGGGAGTCCATGCGCCGCATCATGCCCCCAAGGCATGGCGAGAAAAGTTTGCGGGCCAGTTCGATCATGGATGGGACCGGCAGCGGGAGCTGACGCACGCCAAGCAACTGGAAATGGGGGTGATCCCGAAGGGAACGCGTCTGACCCCGCGGCCCGCCGACGTCCCGGCTTGGGAGACTCAGCCCCAGGAAGCTAGGCGCGTCTACGCGAGGCTGATGGAGAATTATGCAGCCTACATGGCCTACACCGACTACGAAGTAGGGCGACTGATCGACAGCCTGGAAGAGTCGGGGGAACTGGACAACACCCTGATCCTCTACGTCGTTGGGGACAATGGCGCCAGCGCCGAGGGTGGTCTGGAAGGGACTTTCAGTGAAATCGCAAGCCTTCTGGGAGTGCAGCTGGGATTGAAGAGCACCATGTCCAGGATCGACGAGATCGGGGAGCCAAGTAGCGAACCGCATGTGCCGGTGGGATGGGCCTGGGCGATGAACGCGCCATTTCAGTGGACCAAGCAGGTGGCTAGCCACTTCGGTGGCACGCGCAATCCGATGGTGGTGCACTGGCCGAAGGGGATCCGCGCCAAGGGCCAGCGACGCGATCAGTTCCATCACGTGATCGATGTGGTTCCAACAATCCTGGAAGCCGCAGGCATCCCCGAACCGAAGGTTGTCAACGGCATTGCTCAGAAGCCGATCGAAGGTGTTTCGATGCTCTACTCGTTCGATGATGCCGCTGCCAAGGGGCGTCGCACGACGCAGTATTTCGAACTGGCGACCAACCGCGCGATCTATCACGATGGATGGGTTGCCTGCAGTCGCTATGGTTTGCCCTGGACGACTGGCGGCCGCGGGGCGGATTTCGAGCAAGCACCGTGGGAACTGTATCAGGTGGATGAGGACTTCAGTCAGTCGATGGACCTCGCCAAGCAGCACCCGGAGAAGCTGGATCAACTGAAACAACTGTTCGTCGAAGAAGCGAAGAAATATGACGTCTTCCCGCTCGACTCTCGCTTCTCAGAGCGTATGGACCCGCGGATGCGAATAGCGGGTGAGCCTAAGAGTCGCTGGACCTACTTTGGAAACGAAGTATCGCTTCCCGAAGCGATTGGCCCACAGATTTTCCCGTCCGCTCACACCATCACAGCTCTGCTGGATGTACCAGAGGGAGGTGCTGAAGGAGTGGTGGCGTGCGCAGGTGCTTTTTCTGCAGGCTGGACGCTGTTTGTTCAGGACAACCGGCCACACTTTCACTACACCTTCTTCGAGATCGCCGATGTGACAATTCCTGGCACGATCCCGTTGCCCAGCGGCAAGGTCACGCTGCGTACCCAGTTTGTTCCCTCAGGCGATCCGCAGCGTGGCGGGACACTCAAGCTATTCGTGAACGACCAACTGGCAGGGGAAGGTGAACTGAAGCGAACCACTTTCCGGCATGGTCTGGAACCGTTCGAAATCGGTAGGGATTCGGTGACTCCCATCTGCGCGGAGTATCGGGGCAAGGGAGCCTTCCCGTTCACAGGCTCGATCGACAAAGTGACCTTTGAGCTGAACCGCTAGCCGGTTCAGCGGACTCAGGGGTGTGTATGTGTAGTGATTACTCTGCGGTCCCCTAGTTTTTCGAAGTCTGGAAGCTGGGAAGAGTAGACCACCCAGTGGTCTGCGTCTTTCATGGTGGCTCGGTCCAGTCGAATCGGAGACGGAGGATCGATCGGCCGGAATTGATTCGCACCAACAAGGCGTTTTCATCACCGGGCGATCCCAGGACTTCGAATGTCACGGTCGTAGCTGCTGTCCTTGGAAACACGAAGTTTCGACATTCAAAGTAGATGATTGGAAACTCTTGATGCCCAGCCGGAGCAAGATGGCCCAAGAGGGGAATTCCTTTTGGGCGTTCCTTTGCTACTCAGAACGATCGCAATCGACCAGGGTAAGCCAGTCTGCTTCTTCCTTGCGAACCAGCACGCCAAGTAGCCGCATGTGATGGGAAACAAGTCTTACTGGAATCAGTTCGATCACTGAGACTCCCAGCGCCGTCGCCAGTTCGTCGGCACCGCTTCCAGGCTTGTCGAGAAAACGGTCAAAGAGTTTTGCCATCATCTCGTTAGCAGGGCGGAAGGTCCTGTCCATGACAAAGATCCCATCTCTACCGCCGGGACTGCGCGACCGCAATTCGTCAAAGCCATAGGCTGCATTTTTGAGGGTGGTCAGCATCTCACGCGATCGCCACACACCTTCCTTGCGGGCGGCTCTCCGAAGCCGCTCGGTCAACGCGACGCGAAGTACACGCCCCTCGCGGTCGAACGCGTGCAATTCAACGAACGGCTGATCGACGAGTTGGTGTTCGATTGCCTTGACTTTATCTTTTAAATCCTGAAGTTCCATCGGACACGCAACCTCGCGCAATATCTGATAGCCACTCATCTTGAGAAGATTCATTCGGACGGAGTCGATCGATTCGCTGTGGATCTTTAGGGATGGATGATGTGAATTTGTCCGTTCGATTTGTTTTGAAACCGCCTGCGCCACCCACGCTTTTCGACATTGCAGAAACTGGGATTGGGAAGCAGCGAGTGAATCAGTCCTTTTAGAAGAATTAGGTCCAGGGCGTAATCGGATGCCTCAATTGGAATGAAGTAGCTTGCATTTCCATCATTGCGGGAGACCTTGCTGGGAGAGTCATCGACGATCTGGGGTTGGTGCAAATCGAATCTCAATCGCTTCAGCTTTTTCAAGTCCTTGATCTAGTCAACCTTGTACGAATCTGGGGTCAGGCGGTGGATGCATCGTGAGCGAGACCAGATCCATCGCCACCGACCGACCATCGGCAATAGATGCTGCGTGTTTCGGTTGACATCATCTTCTGAAGCGGACGACCAGACTGCGATTTCCTGGACATGAGAAACGGACCTCAGGACTGAATCGAGGAACGGTCGCTGGTCAATGCAAAAGGGTCCAACGCGAAAATCTGCTTGCCGATCACTCATCTCCTCCGAGTCATCAATCAGTGTTTCGTCGAGATCAAGAATCAGCATCGGTTTTCAAATCGATTTCTCCATGTTTTCAGGACACCGGACACACCGATCGGGTTCACGTTTTTTCGATCAATCTGGTGGGTCGACGATGGGCCGCTCCACTTGTGCCGCGTGGTCGTCCCGCTAGAGTCCTCATGGGGGTATGAAGGCGCAAAGAGCGAGCGTGCCAACCTCGAGTCGATGCTACCTTCGCCATCCTATTTCCGGATCGAACCTCGTCAGTTTTGCTGTTACTTTCTTCAGCGACTGACTGTCTATAAAACCGATGGGAAGTCCACTCGGGTCGTGGTCGCTCTGAAATGCGGCAGGTGTCTGGTGGTTGGGGAGAGGGTGATAGTGGAGCCTGGAGTGGTCGATGACAGTGGGGTTCAGTCGGGCTCTTTCACTTCGTAGCCCGCGCGCTGGGGGCGCTGGCAGAGGCGTTGCGCTTCGGGATCATCAAGAATGGTTTGCGACGCATCGTCCCAGCGGATGGGGCGCCCTACCTGGCATGCGATGTTCCCTAGATGGCATGCGATGGCACTGGCATGCTGGCTGATTGGATCGGAAATGGTGGGGTTCCCGGAACCCAGTAGATCGAAAAAATTCCCGATATGGTTTTGGATCGCATCCAGCTTCCCGACCCGCTCGGGCCTCTCCAAGTTGTCGTGCCGATACAAACGAAACGCTTCTCGAGGCAGTGGCTGGCTGGTCAGTTGATCGACCGGTGAACCTTCGAGTGTGCCACGATTGACGAAAAGTCGTCCTTCGGTGCCGGTGAAGAGGATGCCGTTGCGTCCTTCGTCCAGCACCTCCATCTGCACCCCGCTGGGGAATTCATAACGCACCTGAAAATCGGTCGGTACGTTGTAGGACTCAATGGAGGGGTCGGGCCACTTGGCGACTGCTTCCACGAGGTTCGGCATTTCACCGATCGCCCAGAGCGCGATGTCGATGTGATGCGCGCCCCAGTCGGTCAGTTGGCCCCCGGCGTATTCCCGCCACCATCGGAAGGTGTAGTGCGATCGTTCTGGGATGTATGGGGTTTCGACCGTTTGGCCTTGCCATCGTTCCCAGTCGAAGTGTTTAGGGGCTGCTGTCACATCGAAGGGCCCACCCTGTTCGTTTTTTCCCAGGACTACATCGACTCGCTGCAATTTGCCGATTCGACCTTGATGCACCATCTCCACAGCCAATCGAAATCGGTGGTCGCTGCGCTGCCATGATCCGACCTGGAATGTCTGCGGGAATCGTTTCCAGGTCTGTAGGATTGGGCGTCCTTCAGCGATGGTCAGCGTCAGTGGCTTTTCACAATAAAGATGCTTCCCAGCGGCTAGCGCGTCGATCGCCATCTTCGCGTGCCAGTGATCGGGCGCGCCGATCATCACAACATCGACCTCAGGTCGATTGAGCAGGTCTCGATAGTCGAGATGGATGGTCGGAGTGTTTCCGAAACTGGCGCGCGCTTGTTCCCGGACATGGCGATCGACATCGGCGATGGCCACGACATCGCCGAAGGATTTTGCGATCTGTCCGATGACCGTTCCCTGGTAGCGGCAGCCGATCAATCCGATCCCCGCCCGCTCCGACTTCCAGCGGGGTTTGGCCGACGCGCGCCGCGCCGTGATCGCCACCAAGGCCGCTGCGCTGAAGTGCCGGAGCCAGTCTCGTCGCGCCATGCGCATGGAGCTACCTCATCGGATTGCGGGTCGATTCACTTCGGTCAAACTGCAGTAAAAAAAGATCGGCTGGCAGATGCCAACCGATCTCTCAAAAAAACATGTTGCAACAACGATTGTTCCAACGATGGATTACTCGATCGGCTGGATTTCCACGTTGCGGAATTCGACCGCGTCCCCATGGCCGGCGAAGCCGAAGAAGCCTTCCGATAGGTCTTTCCCGGGGTGGGGCGAGTTGGCCATGTATTCGGTGATCGTCGATAGGTCGGTATCAAGGATCAGCGTCCCATTGAGTTCGACGCGGATCTTCGATCCTTCGACATGCACTTCCTGGATATTCCACTGACCAACCGGGCGGTGGTACCCACGCGCTGCGGCTGCCATGCCGTAGGCGCTGCCGTGGTATTGGCGAGCGTCGAGTTTGGCATACTGGCTGGCGTCGTTATCGAGCACCTGCAGTTCGCACATGCCGGTGTAGGCAGGGTCCCCTTCGCCGGGGTAGCGAATCGCTAGGCCGTTGTTGCCGCCTGGGGGGAGGCGGAACTGAAGGCGTGCCTTGAAGTTCTTGTACTTGTCCTTGGTGAAGAGGACTCCTCCTTTGCCTTCCTTGCATCGGATAGCGCCATCGACCACTTCGTAGTTGTCGGTGGCTCCCTGCCAACCTTCCAGCGACTTGCCGTCGAACAGCGGCCGGTAGTTGGTCGTCGAACCTTCTTTGAGGATCTGGTTGGCTTCGTCGGCCCCGATTTCACGCAGGTAGATATTCCGCCAGGAGATCTCCTGGCCGTGGGTCTGAAGTTGGATTGGACCTTTGGCGAACAGAGTTCCCTTGCGGTCGAAGTAGTTTTCCATGCGGGCGTGATCGACTACCATTTTGCCGTTCAGCCAGACGCTGCAGCGTTCACCGACCAGTCGGATACGGAGTTGATTCCACTGGCCGAAAGGATTGTCGGCCAGCACCAGCGGGTCTTTGCCGGCAGCACCGGGGCTGTTGTTCCAAAGACCCCCGCTTCCTTTGTCGGCACCCAGCTTGAATTTCTCAGGATCGGTGAAATCCCAAATCTGAACCTGCGGATTGCCTCGCAGGTAGATCCCGCTGTCGGCGCGAGCGACGGTCTTGTACTGGATCAGCAGTTCGAAGTCGCCATATTCGGCGTCGGTGGTCGCGTAGACCCCTTCTCCATCGTTGTAGAGGACGCCACCGTCGGTGACCTTCCAGTGCTTGGCTAGATCTTCGTTCCAAGCCTTCTTCTCGTCATCGCTCTTCTTGGAGAAGTCTCGAGGGTCCAGGTGGGGGCAGCCGTGCCAGCCAGCAAAGCTCTTCCCATCGAAAATCGCCTTGAATCCTTCGGGCGGTGACTGGATCAGGGTGTCTTCCGCTTGGAGCGGTAGCGTTTGGACAAGGGATGAGGCGGCTGCCAGGCCAAGAGTGGTCTGGAGCAGGAAGGAGCGGCGGGGGAGGAAGAACATTGGGGGTCAAGCTCCAAAAGGAAACGGGAGGATGGTGGGAGGGAACCAGAAACGATCGAACGTTTCCGGAACGGTCAGTTTACTTGCCACGAGGGGTCGTATGCAAAGGGAGAACGGGAAGTTCCATCGGGCTGGCGGGGGTTTGGGATGCCGTGGTGGGGCGTCGGGTTTCTCCGGGATCAACCCAGGCATCGGTGCGGAAGTGTTTGCCGTAGACGCCATAGTCATGGAAGGCCAATCGCTTGGCCAATCGGTAAGCCCAGCTTCGTTCTGGGATTTCTGTACCGGGAACGTACTGGGAGCGATGCGGTGTGATCCCTTCCAATTCGGCCATCACCGTCTGCCGCTGCGTGGTATCGCGGGCTCCATGGCGGCGAGCCAACTCCTGCAGCAGATCCGGTCGCTCTAGAACGACGCAGCCCCTGGTGTGCTGCGCGACGGTTTCTCGAAAGTCGCGCAGGAACTGACTGTTCTGGAACTTCTCGCGCAGTGGGCGATCGTCATGAATCGTCTCGGTCGCCAGTTGGATGATGGGGCATGGTTCGATATCCCCTGCGGGTCCGATGTGGTGCGTAAAGCCGGTGACCGCCGGACAGAGGGCTCGGCCCTCCGCGTCGTGATAGGCGTCGATCACGATGATTGGTTTGTTGACGCGCGTGTCGACAACAAACTGCCGGACGCGTCGCAGTTCTTCGGTGCTGAGCGCCAGTTCCGGACTGCTGTGCGGCCCGACGACTCGGTAGACATGGAACCAGCAGTACATCACCCCCATTTCGATCAACCGGTCGACCCACTTGTCCTGTACGAGTGCGTCGATATTCGTTTTGCAGACGCTGGTGCAGACCCCGGTCATCACCTTGTTGTCGAGGCAATTCCGAAGACCTTCCATCGTCTTGCTGAGCACCCCGTCCTTGCCGCGCCGCTGGTCGCTGACAATCTCGGTTCCTTCGACGCTGATCAGCGGCGTGACATTGCCGAGTTGGCGGAGCCTTTTGGCGGTGGCTTGATCGATGAAGTGGCCATTGGTGAAGACCTGGAAGTAGGCATCCGGATGCCGCTCGATCAAGTCCAGCAGTTCTTTGTGCAGGAATGGTTCGCCCCCCAGGATGCCAAAGAACGCGTTCCCCATTTCTTTGGCTTGTCGAATGGTTCGGTCGGCGGTTTCCAGGTCGATCTTGGTCTGCTTGGCCGCGACATCCACCCAACAGCCCTGGCATCGGAGGTTGCAGGTATTGAGGATTGAAATGTAGAGAAAGGGTGGGAAAAACTCCCCTCGGCGGAGTCTCGCTTTGTGCTTCTGGACGCTGCGCATCCCCTTCCAACCGGCCAGCCAAGTCAGCTTCCAAAGCAGCCGCTTGTCGGTCTCCAGCAGCAGCCGTTTGGCCATTCGCAGATACATCGATGCGCTTTCCTGTTTGCGTCCAGCCGAAGCCCCAAGCGGGGGCGACTCTCTGTTATGTTAGCCGAGCACCTGTCCTAGCGACAGTAATTCCTCGCGAAGGATCGGGTAGGGAAGTTCGGGAATCGTCGACTTGTTTTTTTCCGCAAGGTGGATCGCCGCCGCAGCGCTTTGGCCCAGGACCATGAAGACCGGTTCCATGCGGATCGATCCGTAGGCGATATGCGTGGCGCTTAGGGCAACAGGCACCAGCAAATTTTCGCACTGACCGGCTTTGGGGAGCAGGCTGCGGTAGCTGATCGGATAGGGAGGGAATCCACCGACCTGAACATCCCCTTCATTGCGGACAAATCCCTGAGAATCGACATATCGCTGGACGTTGTGGGAGTCCATCGTGTAAGCGGCCATCCCGACGCTGTCTTCCACCCTTTCCTTGCCACGGCAGTTTGCTTCGGTCATCCGGTACCGTCCCACCATGCGGCGGGCTTCGCGGACGTAAAGCTGCGGCGACCATCCCCGATCCGACTGGAATTCATCTTTGCATAGTCCCCACAGAGCCGCCTGCTGGCGCAGCTTTGGGGGGACGCGCGGATGATGCACCATCGTCCAGCAGAGTCCCTGTTGGTAATGAAGGTGTTCCAAGTAGATCGCGGCTCGCGCCTCATACGACGCTTCCGGCCACCGGTCGCTTAGCCCGATCGCATCGGTAGAAAATCCGGTGTTGTTGTTGGTATCGGTCTTTCGGTTCGGCATCGGGAGGCTATGCCACGGGAGGATGGGCAATCCTCGTTCGCACTGCCTTAGCAGCAGTTCGTAGTCTTCCGGGTTGTAGTCAGGTGGTGCTGGAAAGGGGATCTGGTTGGTAGGGTCATCGGTCAGGCACATCCGCAGGCAGTAGGCTTGAACATGCAGGTCGCCGCTACCATCGGGGCCGGGAGTTTTTTCGGGCGAGATCCAACGCAGCAAGCCGCTCTTGGGATCCCCAGGAACCCGATAGCCGCTGATCCCTTCCAGGAACTGGTGCTTGGTGGCCTGTGCTACTTGGAGTCCATTGAGCGACTCACCGTACTCGCTGTTGGCTTCTCTGCCGATGCGGGATTCGACGCCAGCCAGAGCCATCAGGTCCCCTTCGTAGGTCGCATCGATCCAGGCATTTGCTTCGACCCAGTACCCCGCCTCCATCCGGACTTGCCGAAGATGTCCAGCCTCCTTTTGGGGAGCTGCGGTTCGATCGATGGGGGCATGCAGTCGGACCTCGACGCGGGCTTCATCGAGCCACTTTCGGAAGACTTCCGACGCCACCTGCGGCTCAAAAGTCCACTGAGTGGTTTCGCCTGGCTTCTGGTGCGGTCCGCGGTACTCGGAGGGTTTCTGTTGGCGCCAGCGAGTGGGTTCCTGGTAGGTCTGGTAGATGCGTCGATAGAATTCGCGCGCCATGCCGCCGATGGCTGACTTGTTGCCGATGTCGGTAGCGCCAAGGCCACCGGTGGTCATCCCACCCACGTGCCCGGATGGCTCCAGCACCACACAGTCGATCCCATACTTTTTGAGCTGGATAGCGGCGATCAGGCCGGCTGGGGTCGCTCCGTAGATCACCACGCTGCGCCGTTCGGTGTTGTCTTGCAGTGGAGCAGCATGGCACTGCGTGGCGATCGGCCACAGGGCGATCGACTGGATGGTTTGGCGGCGCGTCCACTTCATGATGGTCCCTTCACGTCAGCCGTGGCAACGTCGAGGCGACTAGGCCTGATCGATGCCAGTTTGGCAGAAGGGATTCCCCGGTGCAAACCAGTGCTGCTCAGACGCGGAAGAACCAAGGCGATCCGCACGGCGACCGAGGGGGAATTCTTCAGTGGTTGGCTCTCGCGCCGGCGGCAAATTGGCACGAAAACGATCGTTGTGCAGAGACTACAAGGCTCTGACAGAGTCACGGAGTCACAAAGAGCGGAGCGAAATAGGCTATGAAGGCTTCCCCCATTTCGCTCTCACTTCTCTCAGTGACTTGGTGGCTCCGTGAGGAGCTTCATTCCGGGGGCGATCGAAGGAAATCACGCTGGCTGCCCCGGAGTGATGGCACAGGAACCGATCGTCATCGTTTCAGCAGGTCGCGGATCTCGCGCAGCAGGACGACATCCTCGGGAGGCGGTGGTGGTGCGGCAGCCTGCTGCGACTCGAACCGTGCCTTGGCGGTGTTGATCAGCTTGACCACCAGAAAAATCGCAGCGGCGATGATCAGGAAATCGATGATCGTCTGAAGGAAGGCCAGGAGGTTCAGCTCACCTTCCTTGACTGGTGTTGCGTTGAGTTTGGCTCCCCCGGTCAGCATGTTGATTCCTGGCATGACCACATTTTTGACCAGCGAATCAACAATCTTGCCGAAGGCAGCGCCGATGACGACCCCGACCGCTAGGTCGATCACATTGCCGCGCATCGCAAACTCTTTGAATTCTTTGAGCAGCCCCATCGAAAAGCCTCCGTTCAGGAAATGAAACCGTCCAACTGCGATTCCTTTTTATAGCCGATCGCGTGGAGCTCCTGATCTTGAGGGGGCTGCAAAAGGGAGCGATGAACGAAGGGGTTTTCGGCGATGCCCAGAGGGGCATGCGTAGTTGGCAGGGGAAGAGTTGTTTTCAGGTCGGTCCGTTACGTCCGTGGGTCGTCTAGGTCGGCCGGCCGGAGTCGGCGGGATGGCGTCGCAGGGGCAAGGGCTACCAAGACGTGGCGTGCGATGGATCTCACACTCGCTGAGGGAGGGTGACTGGGTGCTGTGGCCACCGGCATTGCTTGAGTCGCGGCAGTGAAGTGATCGCCAACGAAAAGAATCCCGAATGGGGCTTAATTCGATGGGGTTGAGGCGGCTTTGGCCGAAGGTTGGGTACTTCGTCGCCGGATCCAATTTCCTAGGTCGTCGAAGAAGCTGTGGAGCACAGGGACTGCCAGCAAGGTCAGAAGGAGGGAAAGGGTTTGGCCGCCGACTGCCAGGACGGCGATGCTACGTCGTTCTTCGGCCCCCGGGCCGCTGGCGATCAGCAGGGGCATCAGGCCGGCGACGAAGGAGATGGTGGTCATGAGGATTGGCCGAAGCCGATCTCGATTGGCCACTAGGAGAGCTTCCTGCAGAGGCATCCCTTGGCGTCGCAGGACATTGGTGTGATCGACCTGGAGGATGCCGGCTTTCTTGACGACTCCAAAGAGCACGAGGATTCCGAGTGCCGAGTAGACATTCAGCGTTTCACCGCCCCAGTAGAGGCTGATCAGGCCGAAGGGAACCGACAGAGGCAGGGTCAGGAGGATGGTCAGCGGATGGATGAGATGTTCAAACTGCGCGGCCAGGACGATGTACATGAAGATCAGGGAGAGGATGAAGACCCAGCGGAATTCGCTGAGTGTTTTTTCCAGTTCGCGACCGCGACCCATGACTCGGGTTTCGAACCCGGGTGGAAGGCCTAGAGCGATAGCTTCTTGCTGCAGGGCGGCGATGCGATCGGCGAGGGCGAACTCTTCACCGGGCGCTCTGGGGTCGCTGGTGGCAATGTTGGCTCGGATCGCCACCATGCGCTGGCGGTCCAGGCGATCGATCCGCGCAGGGGCTTCGCTGTATCGGAAGTCGACGACGTTATCGATTCTCGAAAGCGCGACACTACGCGACTCCATCGCCGAGGAGACGCCGACGGTGCGCAGCGAATCGGGTGGATTCGATCGCACATAAAGTTGCGAGATCGAATCGATGTCTTGTCGATCGATGCCAACCAGACGCAGTTCGACATCGTACGCATCGTCGACACTGGCATCGCGATAACGCGATACACGGTCGTCGCCTCCCACCGCCACACGTAGCGTATCGGCGACCTCGCGCACAGAGACTCCCAGGGCTGCGGCCCGCTCGCGGTCGATCGATACTAGCAGTTCCGGTTTGTCCAGGCGCAGTGTCGAATCGACATCGACGATCCCCGGTATCTCCTTGGCTCGCTGGCGCAATTGCTCGCTGAACTGGCTGAGCTGCTGGACATCGGGGCCTGTGACCGTGAAGTCGATATCGACATTGGGTCCCTGGCGGAGCGACGAGAGGTTGCGTACGGAGGCGCGCACGTCGGGGACCGAGCGGAGCAGGCTGCGGATCTCGTCCATTTTCTGCCGCTGGGTGAAATTGCCGCGCCAGGCTTCTGCGGGATCTCCCTTCAGCAGACCGTGCCACAGCCGTTCGAACGAAAACGTCCGCTCCGATGCATCGGTCAGGCGGACGTAGATGCTTCCTTGATTGAGCCCTCCGAAGCCGCGTGAGCCGACGGTGGTCAGCATCAACTGCACCCCTTCGACATCCTTCAGCCTCGATTCGGCCAGTTCCATCACGGCATCCATCGACGGCAGATTGGCACCTTCCTTGGCGTTGATCGAGACTTCAAACTCCGCTTCGTCGACATTGGTGGGAATGTAGTCCTGCTTCACCCAGCGATAGAGCGGGATGTTGGCGGCCAGGGTGGCAAGGCAGATCGCCAGTGTCAGCCATCGATAGCGGAGCGACCAACGTAGGCTGAACATGTAGGCCGATTCGATCCATCCATAGAAACCGCTTCGCGATCCCTTTCCTTGGACTTGCTTGGGGAGTTTCTTCAGCAGCAAGCTGCACATCATCGGCGTCAAGGTAAAGCTGATGAACATGGAAATGAGGATGGCCACCGCTGCCGTCACACCGAACTCATATAGCATGCGTCCGGTGACGCTGGACAGGAAGGAGACGGGAAGGAAGACGATCACTAGCGAGAAGGTGGTGGCCAGGACCGCCAGTCCGATCTCCCGAGTCCCCAGGATGGAGGCTTCGAAAGGATCCATCCCTTTTTCTTCGATGCAATGAAAGATGTTCTCCAGCACCACGATGGCGTCGTCGATCACCACACCCACCATCAGCACGAGGGCGAGCATCGTGACGTTGTTGAGCGTGAAGCCGAAGGCCTTCATGAAGGCGAAAGTGGCGATGATGGAGGCGGGGATGGCGACGGCCGCGATCAGCGTCGAGCGCCAGCTGCGCATGAAGAGGAGTACTGTGAGGCAGGCAAGCAGACTTCCGGAAATCAGGTGGGCTTCGATTTCGTGCAGCGCTGCCAGGATGTAGCGTGACTGATCCTGAAGGACAGTCACCTGAACATCGGCTGGAAGGAGTTGTCGGCAGCGATCCAGGCGCCCTTTGACCGACTCGATCACCTCGACGGTGTTCTCCCCCGACTGTCGCTGGATCTGGAGCACGACGGCGGGCTGGCCATCCAGTCTGGCAAGCGTGCGGACTTCCTTCGTTTCGTCGACCACTTCACCCAGGTCGGCTAGGCGAACTGGGACCCCTTCGATGGTATCGACGACTAGGTTGGGAAATTCCCTGGCGTCGGCGACGCGTCCTAGCGTGCGCATCGATCGCTCCCGAAATCCCTCGTCGACGCGGCCGCCGGGGACCTCCGAATTCTGTCGTTCGATCGCATCGCGGACCTGTAGGATGGAAAGCTGGTGGGCAGCCAACCGCTTGGCATCGATCTCCACCCGCACGGCGCGTTCGGCCGCCCCGGAAATCGTCACCTGGCCGACCCCTTTGGCCGATTCCAAGACCCCTTTGACGAAGCGGTCGGCGAGAAAATAGAGTTCGCGTGCGGTGCGGGGCCCCGACACGCTGATGCTCATGATCGGTGATGATTCGGTATCTTGCTTGGTGATGATCGGTGGATCGACGTTTTGTGGAAGTCGATTGAGGACCCCAGCGACCGCATCGCGGACGTCCTGGACTGCTGCATCGATATCGCGGTCTAGGCCGAAGGTCAAAATGACATAGGAGGAGCCATCGGAGGAGATCGAACGCAACTCTTCGATACCGGCCACGGTGGCCACCGCATCTTCGATCCGCTGCGAGACTTCGGATTCCACCTCCTGTGAGGCGGCTCCGGGATAGCCGGTTCGCACGCTGACGGTCGGAAGGTCGGTGCGTGGAAAGCGGTCGATCCCAAGCTGTGGGAAGGCGACAACACCCGCCACCACCATCGCGGCGACCAGCATCAGGGCGAAGACGGGGCGTCGAACGCAGATTTCGGCGAGCCAATACATGGAGTGGGGACCTCAGCCAATCGCGGGTTAGGGGGTCGCAGGTTTCTGAGTGACCGCCGCAGCTGGGGCATCGCTGCTGGTAGCCTGATACATCCCCGGCTTCCCATCGATCGCTCGCTTGAGCAATCGATCCCCTTCGGAGATACCTGCCAGCACTTCCCAGCGATCCTCGATTCTTCGCCCCAGTTGCACTGGCTGTTCTAGCACCTTCCCGTCGACGATCTTCCAGACTTTGTCGACGCCAGCGAATCGCATGATCGATTCGGCGGGGAGCACTAGGCTGGGGACCTGTTCGTCGAGAACCACCTGAGCTTCTGCGAACAGCCCTGTCGGCAGCGATCCATCCTGGTTGTCGACCTCTGCCTCGAAGAGCAGCGAACGGGTTGCTGGATCGATGACGGGACTGATGCGCGTCACTTTGACCTCTCTTGGCTGGTGCCCTAGATCGAGATCGAGGTGCACGCGCTGACCGACGGCAAGCTGATGGGCGTAACGTTCGGGGACGGAAGCGCGGAATCGCAGTGGATGGTTGCGAACGACGGCGACCAATGGCTGACCGGCGGTAACAAAGCTACCCGGGGCCGCCGTTCGCTCCCGCACGATGCCTCGAAAAGGAGCGACAGTTTCTGTCTCCTTCAGTCGTTGACGAGCGATCCCAAGCTGGGCGGTCTGGACGCTGATGGTCGCCATTTTTTCCCGAACGTTGTTCAGCGACGAGGCGTAACGAGCCTCCGCCACTCGCTCGGCCGCCTCCGCCACTTCCAGATCGGTGGCGCTGATCGCATCGGACTGCGACAGCTTCCGCAACCGCTGCACCGCCGATTTGGCTTCGTTCCAGATGGCGTTCGCTTCGCGCACTGGCGGTGCATTTTCCGGGCTTAGCTTCTCGACCGGATCTTCCGGTTTGAGCCCCACGGCCGATCGAGCCTGGAGCAGCTGGGCTTCGGCCTGTTCGACCTGGAGCTGGTAGGGTTGTGGATCCAGTCGGACTAGGACTTGGCCTTGTTCGACGACATCCCCTAATTCCACCAGTACCTCCAGAACCTGTCCCGGAACTCTCGCGCCAACCGTCGTCACTTCATCCGCCCATAGCGACCCCTGGGCTCGGACCACATTGGGAAACCCCGTGCGTTCGATCACCCACGATTCCCCAGTGACGTTCGCCAGCGGCGCGGCGGGCTTGGGCGCCGCTGCCTTCTCCTGCTGCCGGTTGCATCCTGCCAGAACAACCATCAGCAGCAAGAGTGCGACACTCCAGCCAGCTTGGTCGGGAGGGCCGATGGGCTGATTCTGCCGACGGAACGGCAGTGAGTACGGAGATATCATCGATCTTTTCGGGTGGGACGGCGGGGAGAGGGATCCAGGGAACATTTTCCCGATCGACCAACCTTTTAGTGTACTCCGTAGGGAATTCGTCGCCATCCTTCCCCTCGCTTGGGACGTGGGTTTGATTGGCTTTCATCGGCTCACGCGATGCATCCGCGGTGGAAAAGGTCTCCCTGAGCAGACGCTGATACCGGGGCGACTGGTCGGCAGCAAGCCATCCCAGGAGGCATCGTTACGGTAAAATGCGTCCAAAATAGGGCGTCGGCTAGATCGCCTGGGACGTTTGTCTCCTGGGTTTCGATGGCGGATCGACCCATGGCCTTTCTTTCCCTTCCATCGATGGTTGTGATTTTCGGAGATCCTGTCATGCGTCCCCTCGATGATGGCTTGAAGACCCTGGCGCGGATCGCGCGAATAGTCCCGATGCTGCTGCTAGCTAGT
This sequence comes from Pirellulaceae bacterium, assembly GCA_044371425.1. Lineage (GTDB taxonomy): Bacteria > Planctomycetota > Planctomycetia > Pirellulales > Pirellulaceae > JBEISR01. Next base: position 371,445 of record JBILTR010000001.1, read on the forward strand.
TGCATGATGGCATTTGTGGAGGGACAGGAAGTGAAAATCCGGCCACCCAATTACGACGAATCGAAAGTGCCTCAGTACACCCTTGCCAGTCCGCTAGCCGGTCCCGATGGCAAGCCGATCGAATCGGTTGACCAATGGGGCGGCCAACAGAAGTACCTGGTGCAACAGCTGGCGACGCATGAGTACGGTTTCGCGCCCCAAGAGCTTCCCAGGTTGGAAGCGAAGAAGGTCGAATCGGGAATCGAGCATGAAGGGACGGTGCGTCGGGAGCAGTGGGAGCTGGCGCTGACGCGGAACGACCGACGGTTGGTGATCGACCTGCTGCTGTATCTTCCCGCCGAGAAGCCAGCGGTTGGCTGTTTCGTCGGGCTCAATTTTCGCGGCAACCACACCGTCACCAAAGCACCTGAAGTACGACTGCCCAAGGGCTGGGTACCCAACGATACGGGAGCCGTCGAGAATCGAGCTGGGGAGGGAGGTCGTGGCGAATCGATCGCCAGGTGGCCGATTGCGCAGATCGTCGGGGAGCGGCACTTTGCCGTCGCGACAGCTTATTGCGGCGATATCGACCCTGATTTCGACGACGGGTTCACCAACGGAGTTCATGCGTTGTACCCGGAGTTCATCCCCGATGAATCGCATCCCGATCGCTGGGGAACGATCAGTGCCTGGGCTTGGGGGATGTCTCGCATGGTCGATGCGCTGGAGAACCATCCCGATCTGCAGTCCAAACCATTTCTGGCGGTAGGGCATTCCCGGCTGGGGAAGACGGCGCTCTGGGCGGGAGCGCAGGATTCCCGCATGGCGATCGTCTATTCGAACAACTCGGGATGTGGTGGAGCGGCTCTTAGCAAACGATCTTATGGAGAATCGGTGGCCCGCATCAACCAAGTGTTCCCGCACTGGTTCTGTCGCAATTTCCGGCAATACAATGATCGCGAAGAGTCGCTTCCGATCGATCAGCATCTCTTGATTGCGGCGATCGCTCCGAGGCCCGTCTACATCGCCAGCGCCACCGAAGACCAGTGGGCTGACCCACTGGGCGAGTATCTGAGTGGTTGGCATGCTGGACCCGCCTACGAACTGCTGGGCCATCAGGGGCTTCCTTCGCCGACGTTGCCCGAGGTGTCGCGTTCGGTCGGCAGCCGCGTGGGTTACCATCTGCGGGTTGGCAAGCATGACATCCTACTGGAAGATTGGAATCACTTTGCCGACTTCGCCAGCCGCTGGATGAATCATCCCTAAGCGACGAATCGATCGAATGGAACCAGCGAACACCAAGGGAATTCGGAATGGTGGTCGGGACTTGGGGGACGCTGGAGAGCGGTGGGAGAGGTGTGGCAAGTCAGCCAGGATGGGATCGATGAGACGCAGTGAAATGGGGTTCGGTACCAGCATGTTTTCCAGCGCGATGGATGCGATTGAGATCGGTCGATGGAGCCGATCGGTCTGTGAGCTGGCCGTCCTGTTGCTGGCTGTCGTCATGGGTGGTGGTTCGGCCTGTCTGGCGCAGGAGGAGCCCCCAGAGGCCGACATGCAGGAACAGGTGGCTGGCTGGGTTGCTCAGCTGGATGCTGATTCCCTGGAGAAGCGAGAGGCGGCCGAGCGGGCGCTGGCGGAAATGGGGCCAGCCATTCTCAGTCAACTGCCGCCGATCGATGACGCGATGGCACCCGAGATGCGGATCCGGCTGGAACGACTTCGGGAGCAACTGGAAGCGAGGCGCGTCAGCGACCTAGTTCGCCCTTCACGGATTCGGCTCACGGGCAGCTACACCCTGCGCGAGGTGATCGAACAGTTGCAAGAGCAGTCGGGGAATTCGTTTCAGGTTCCCGAGGAACTGCCAGACCGCAAGATGGAAGTCGATTGGCAGGATGAGCTATTTTGGAAGGCGCTAGATCAGTGGTTGGATGAAGCTGGGATGGATATCCCTCCGTTCGTCTCAGTGGAAGATGGACTGCCCATTCGCGCGAGAACGGCGGGGGCTCCTACCCGCTCCGGACGCGCCGCCTATGCCGGTCCTTTTCGAGTGGAGCTGGCCGAAGCGATGGCGGTGCATCATGTCGCTTCCCCATCGCAGTCCCGTTGGGAGTGGAAAGCATGGTTCAGTTGGGAGCCACGTTTGAAACCGGTTTTTCTCCAGTTTCCGATGCGCAAGTTGGTCCTGGAAACTGGCGATGGAACGTTGCTGCAGCCCACAGCACCCGATGCATCGCCCGAGTACCAGCCGGCGCCGGGAGCCAACCAACTGGAAGCGGTGTTTGCCTTCGCGCGCACCGGTGCTGAACCCCTTCCCGAAGGTGCGATGAAGATGCGAGGTACCTTCCAGACCGCCCTTCCCGGCGAAACGGTACAAGCCACGATCGATGCGCTCGATGAACCGGGGCGGAAGGTGGTGCAGGTCGGGAATCTATCGGTCAGCGTCGATCGCATCCGGAAGAATGGAAAGCTCTATGAGATCAACGCCAGGATTCAGTTGATGCAGGCACAGCAAACGATGGAATCGTTTCGCAGTTGGGCGATGAACAACGAAGCCTATCTTCTCGGGCCAGAGGGAGAGCGACTGGAGAATGTCGGCTGGCAGACCACCAGCCTCCGAGGGACCGAGGTGGGGCTCTCCTATCTCTTCGACCTCGCCGATGGTCCGAAGGATCATCGCTTTGTCTATGAAGCGCCGGGGGCGGTTGCCGAATTGGGGCTCGACTGGGAAATCCCAGACGTACCGCGTCCCTAGGTCTCGCCTTGCGACTGCTGCCCCACTGAATTGGCGATCTGCCTTCGGTCTCGTGCTTTTTCCTGTGGAGAAAAGACTGCCTATCGACGATGGGTTCTGGAGTGTTCGCGGTCGGGGCGATGTGGTCGCAAACCGTAGGCGTGCACTACCGTCTTTCCGTACCATGCAGTTCCGAGATCGAAGACCGATTCAGATCCCTTACACCCATAGGAATCATCTCAACCCCTTCAGAGCGGTTTGCATGCCGATCAGAGATCTGGCTGTATGGTAGCCGCATTTCCAGGCATTGAGCTTCTCACTGGGGCCCTCGGGGATCCCCTCCACATCGGTCTGCCAGAACCATCCGCCCAGGTTGTGATCGACGCTGTGCTGGGTGACAAAACGCCAGAGTTTCTGGAGCGACTTTCCATAGCGATCCTCGGTGGCGTGCCGTCGTGCATGCAATCGCGCCAGAGCGTGTAGCCCTTCTGCTTGAGCCCACCAGACCTTCGCCGTATCGATGGGATTTCCAAAGACCTCGCCTCGGTCGTAAAAGCCGCCTCGTTCGTGATCAAAGCCAACCTCTAGCGCGTGATCGACCAGTTGCTTCCCGACTTGGTGAGCTGTTTGCAAGGCATCGTCGGTACCGATCGTTTCGGCGGCTTCCTCTAAGAGAAAGGCGGTTTCGACATCATGACCAAAGGAATTGTGCGCTGGAGTTGGTCGCCAATCGCCGGTGAAATAGAGGGTCAGAGCACCGGGTGGATTGGTGAATCGGTGAGCCACCAGATCGAACAGCTGCTTGAGGCGATCGACCGCCTGCGGTGTTTCCTGCGGGGCGATTCGCACCAGTTCCACCAGCGCCTCCAGCAGATGGATATGCGTGTTCATCGTTTTGAGACCGGGTGGCACGCCCAGGCGGTCTCTGGGGCCCGCAAGCGTCTGTGCCGAGATTTGGGTGGCGATGGGTTGTCCATTTCGTTGCAGGGCGTCCCAGTAGCCACCATGCTGCGCGTCGTAGGCGTGTTGATCGAGCCAAAGGAAGGTATCGATGGCCAGTTTCCGAGCCGTCGCGTCGGCGGTGACGCGATGGACGTAGGCGGCGGCATAGAGGGCGAAGGCCAGTCCGTAGGAGTGCTTCTGGTCATCCTGGGGATGTCGCGCTTTCCCGTCGGCACCCACGGTGAAGAACAGCCCGCCATCCTTGGGATCCGACATGGGACCCGAGAGAAACGCGATTCCATGGCGGGCGATTTCCTGAAACTGCTCCCGACGATCGGGCCAGTGTTCGGCCAGTGCTGCAGCAGTCCAAGTGTGTCTCGCTTGAGCGACCACCATGCAGTCGGTATCGGGAAACGGCATCCAGTTGGCGTCGAAGTTCTGGTGAAATCCGCCACGCTTTCGATCGACCACGGCGGGATAGATCTGGTCCATCTCCTGGCGAAGGAGTCTTTCCGACCCATCGACCAGATCGCTCCACGCCGACGGCGCGGTTTGGCTAGCGCAAGCCACTTTTCCTCCAAGGAAGATCGAGGGGATCATCGCTAGTACGGTTCGGCGACTGGATCGCTGGTGGGCCTCGAGAGCAAGGTGGCGACTGCCGGCGGTATCTTCTTCGAAAGGCATGGGGGTTCCTTCTTCGATTTTTTCTCTGGGGCTAGCGCAGGTCGTCGTATTGAGGAGGGTGTGTTACTCTGGCAATCAGCGTAGCAGATCGGATTCCGGTCGCACGAACTAGAGGAAGGATGAGCGGTGATGGAGCCACCAGTTTTTCGAGCTCGCGGATTGACCAAGGTCTACCGGGTTGGCCAGGTGGAAGTCCACGCGCTGCGGGGTGTCGACATGGAATTGTCCTTCGGAGAGTTTGTGGTGCTGCTGGGACCTTCTGGTTCAGGCAAGTCGACGCTGCTGAATATCCTCGGAGGCCTGGATGTGCCGACCAGCGGCACGATCGAGTATCTGGATCATGATCTGTCGAAGGCGACCGAAGGCGAACTAGTGCAGTTTCGACGCGACCATGTTGGTTTTGTCTTTCAGTTCTACAACTTGATTCCCTCTTTGACGGCGCTCGAGAATGTGCGACTGATCACCGATATCGCGGCCAAGGCGATCCCGGCCGCGCAGGCGCTCCAGCAGGTGGGGCTGGCGGATCGGCTGCATCATTTTCCATCCCAGCTATCGGGAGGAGAGCAGCAGCGGGTAGCGATCGCGCGCGCGATCGCCAAGCAACCCGATATCCTTTTGTGCGATGAACCGACAGGGGCTCTCGATCTCCAGACGGGCATCACCGTCCTGGAGACGCTGCAGTCGGTCAATCGGCAATTGGGGACGCTGACGGTGGTGATCACCCACAATGCATCGATCGCCCAGATGGCGACGCGCGTCATCTCGATGAGGGATGGTCGGATCGTCGACTGCCGCAGAAACGATCAGCCGGTGGCTCCTCAGCAATTGAACTGGTAAGCGACGATGCAGATGTTGATCCGCAAATCGCTGCGCGACCTTTGGAACCTGCGGTGGCAGATGGGAGCGATCGTTCTGGTGCTGGCCTGTGGTGTCGGGGTGCTGGTGATGTCGGCCAGCACGCTCAAGTCGCTGGAGGGGACGCGCGCCAGATACTACGAAGAGTACCGTTTTGGCGATCTTTTCTGTTCGCTGAAGCGAGCCCCGGAGAGCGCGGTGGAGCGGATCCAGTCGATCGATGGAGTCGCTCTCTGCGACAGTCGCATCGTCACCGTGGCCAGATCGATGCTGGTCACTGAAGAAGGAGATACATTTCAGCTGCAGGCGGTTTCGATCCCGGATCAAGGGGAGCCGGTGGTTCATCGGATTCATCTGAGGGCTGGGCGGTGGCCCGAACCTTACTCGGAGTCGGAGGCGATTGTTAGTGAGGCGTTCGCCGACGCGCGCGGGCTGCGACTGGGGGACCGCTTGAAGGTGGCGATCGAAGGGAAGGAATGGAGCGTCGAGCTGGTGGGGATCGGGCTGAGCCCGGAGTTCATTTACGAGATCGCTCCCGGTGGGCTGCTCCCCAACAGCAAGGCCTTCGGAGTGGTGTGGATCCGGCGGCGGGGGCTGGCAGCGGCCGCCGGGATGACCGGCGCTTTCAACGACCTGGTGCTGCGGACCGCTCCAGGTGCCAGCGTGCCATGGGTGATCCGGGAAGTCGATCGCCAACTTAGCAGCTACGGAGGTCTAGGGGCCTACGCCAGAAGTGAGCAGCGGTCCCATCGTTTCTTGACCAGCGAGATGGAGGAACTACAGGGGATGGCGATCGTGGCGCCTTCCATTTTCCTGGTGGTGGCTGCGTTGCTGATGAATCTAGTGCTGACTCGCTGGATTGGATCTCAGCGAGAGCAGATCGCGATGCTCAAGGCCTTCGGCTTTGCTTCCTGGGAGGTCGCCCTTCCCTACTTGGCCCTAGCCTGGATGCTGGCGCTCTTGGGAACGCTCTTTGGATTGATGCTGGGGGTCTATCTGGGGGAAGGAATGACGGCGATGTACTCGCGCTTCTTCCATTTCCCCAATCATCGCTTTGAGCTGTCGACCGTAGTGCTGCTGCGCGCGCTGGTGCTGACTACTCTTTCGGCGCTGCTTGCCGTCGGAGCGGCGGCGATGGCTGTCATCCGATTGCAGCCAGCTGAGGCGATGCGGCCGGAGGCGCCGATTCCTTATGGACATGGCTGGCAAGATCGCTTGGTCAGCTGGACGCGGATGCCTCCTGCAACCGGCATGATGGTCCGGCATGTCGCCCGACATCCTCGCCGTGTGCTCCTTTCGATTCTGGGGATTGCGTCGGCGGTGACGGTCCTGGTCCTGGGCAGTTTCATGCGCGATGCGGTCGATGCGATGTTCGACATGATGCTGGGAGATGCCAAACGGCATGATTATCAGATCACCTTCACTCATGCGGTGGATGATTCGGTGGCGTCGGAATTGAAGGGGATCGATGGCGTGATGGATGTCGAGCTGTTTCGGATGGTTGCCGCGAGGATGACGCAGGGCAATCGCCAGCGTCTGTTGGCGATTCAGGGGATCGAGCCCGATGGGCGCATGCAGTTGCTGATCGATTCGAAGGCTCACCGCCACTCCCTTCCCGGGACAGGCGTTCTCGCATCGCGCAAGCTTTTGGAGTCTTTGGGCACCGACGTGTCAGGGACGCTGCATGCCGACATACGAGAAGAACGCCAGCCCCTTCTTTCGCTGAAAGTCGGGGGCTCGATCGACGATGTCTCAGGTGAAGGCATCTGGATCGATCGCAGGACGCTGTGCAACCACTTGCGCGAGTCCCCCAGGGCATCTGGTGCCTGGCTAAGAATCGATGCAAACAAACAGGCAGATGTGGTGCGCCAGTTAAGGGAGAGACCGGTGATCGTCCATATCGAATCGGTCGCACAGCAGAAGGCTAGCTTCCGTGCGACGATCGCAGAGAACGTCGGTCGCATGCGGTGGATCAATCGAATCTTCTCGCTGATCATCGCCATGGGGGTACTGGCAAGCACTGGAAGGCTATCGATTCTCGAGAGGCAGCGCGATCTAGCGACGCTAAGGGTGCTTGGCTATCGCACGGGTGAACTGCACTGGATGATGGCCAGCGAGCTGATGTTATTGACTCTGCTGGCGATTCCGCTGGGGTGGGTCTTAGGGTACGCAGGATCGTACGCGACCGTGCATGCGTTCGACCGCGAGCTGTTTCGGATCCCGTTGGTTGTCTCCCCTGGAACGTACTTGCAAGCCGCAGGGATCGTCCTGGCAGCTACCCTGGCGATTGCCTGGAGCATGCGGTACCGGATTGCTAGACTGGATGAAGTGGAAGTGCTGAAAGCGAGGCAATGACGATGGCGAAGCAAACGAGCGGCTGGAGGTGGGCCATTGCCATGCTGCTTCTGGCTGTCGGCAGTTGGTTCGTTTATCAATCGATGCAATCGCAACTGCGGGTGGATGCCGCCATGGTCGATCGCGGGCCGATGGAGGCTTGGATCGATGAAGATGGAAAAACACGGCTTCAGGATCGCTACATCGTCTCGGCACCGCTGGCCGGGAACCTAGTTCGTATCCAATTGCGAGAAGGGGATGCCGTCGAGGCGGGGAAGACGACCTTGGCGACGATTCATCCCGCAGCCCCTGGGCTGCTCGATGTGCGCCAGCGGCGCCAGGCCGAAGCGCGTCGGACCGCCGCCTCCCTAGCGGTCGACCAGTCCCGCTCGAGGAGCAGTGCGGTTCGAGAGTCGCTGGAATTGGCTGCCAAGACGCTGGAGCGGCAGGAGTATCTGAAGGAACGCGATTCGACCGCCCAGCAGGATGTCGATATCGCTCAAGCGGAATTCCAGAGCCTCAAGGCGCAAATGTCGGTGGCGACAATCGCCGAGGCGATTGCGAAGTTTGAGCTGGAGCAGGCCGAAGCGGCGCTGTTGCATGTGGAATCGGATGCACCGCGCCCAACGCAGGAGGCGGGCGCCGAGCGATCGGAAGTGTCGGGAGATGACTTTCATATCGTGGCACCGATCGATGGTCGGGTGTTGCGGGTGCTTCAGGAGAGTCAGGCCGTCGTCCAGCCGGGCGATGCGTTGCTGGAGATCGGGGATCCCAGGCGACTGGAGATCGAGATCGATGTCCTATCTCCCGATGCGGTCAAGATTCGCGCCAACGATCCGGTGCGTATCACCGGCTGGGGCGGCGACCAGCCGCTGCATGGCCGCGTGCGCCTGGTGGAACCCGCAGCGACCACCAAGATCTCCTCGCTGGGGGTAGAAGAGCAGCGGGTCAACGTGGTGGTGGACATGGAAGAGCCTCCGGAGGAGCGCGAGACGTTGGGGGATGCTTTTCGCGTCGATGCCAGAATCATCTACTGGCAATCCAACGACGTACTCCGGGTTCCCTCCAGCGCACTGCTGCGTCTGGCAGAGGGGTGGGCAGTCTACCGCATCGAAGGGGGCCGAGCGTTGATGACGCCGATCCAGATCGGCCATCGCAATCCCCGCTGGACAGAGGTTCTGGAAGGGCTTTTGCCAGGCCAACAAGTGATCGAATATCCTTCCGATAAAATCAGCTCGGGCGTCCTCGTGACCCCCAAGCCGGCTAGTGGATCGATGGCAACGGACGTCGATGGCAACTAGATCACCATCCACCCGTCAGTCGCCTGCTCACGGACAGGACAGCGTCATCGATCTGTTACACTGAAATGCAAGAGGTGAGCTTGGGGATGACCCAAGAGAAATCGAGACGCTGTCAAGTTTTCCTTTCAGGCGAGTGACACGATGCTGATTTTTGATGGGCACCTGGATTTGGCGCTCAACGGAGTCGATTGGAACCGAGACCTGCGACTTACCGTGGATGACATCCGCGCTCAAGAGCGATCGCTGGGGATGACCGAAGCAGGGCGATGCACGAACACCGTCAGCTTTCCCGAGCTGAAGCGGGCCAAGGTGGGGTGGTGCCTGGCGACGTTGCTGGCCAGGCAGGAGCCCCAGATCAACCACACCTTTGGATGGATTAGCCCTCAGGCCTGTTACGCCATGGCTCACGCGCACCTGGCCTACTACCGCGCCATGGAACGAGAGGGATACTTGAAGATTCTGCGGACCCGTGCGGAATTCCTCGCCCATGTGACTGCTTGTCAGGCTGCCCCAGACGCGACGCCTCTGGGGATCATTCTGACGATGGAGGGAGCCGATCCGCTGCTTTCGGTCGATACGATCGAGGAGTTTTACGAAGCGGGGCTGCGCGCGATCGGGCTGACGCACTACGGCGCCAATCGCTATGGCGGCGGGACCCGTTGCGAAGTGGGTCTGGCACTGGAGGCCAAGCCATTGCTGGAGCGGATCGAGCGACTGGGGATGACCGTCGATATGACGCACCTATCGGATCCAGCCTTCCCTCAGGTGCTCGATCTTTTCCACGGCCGGATCCATGCCAGTCATCAGAATGCCCGGGAGCTATGTCATTGGCAGAGGCAGTTCACCGATACGCAGCTTCGCGCGGTAATCCAGAGGGATGGGGTGATCGGAGTCGCCTTCGATGTGATCATGCTACAGGAAGGGTATGTGCGCGGCGTGACGCCGCCAGCCGAGACGATGGAAGCCGCGGTACGCAACATCGACCACATCTGCCAGCTGGCAGGCGATACACGGCATGTGGCGATCGGTAGCGATCTGGATGGCGGGTATGGGAACGAGCAGACGCCAGTCGATTTGAAGCAGATCAGCGATCTGCAGAAATTGGTCCCGCTAATGGAAAAGCGAGGCTACAGCGCCACCGATATCGCGGCCATCTTCCACGGCAATTGGATTCGCTTTTTCAGCGAAGTGCTTCCCTGAGCCCCAGATGGTGCGAGTGCGGCTCACGGGGATTGCATAGCCACCCGGATCGTTCGATCGCAACCCTCCGACCATGCTGTCGGTCGGTTGGTCAAACGCCACTTGCGGCGACACGAAGGTGCCATGCGGGAATTGCGGACCGACCTTAGCGGCACGGCGCGCGTTGTCTGGTAGCCTTCCATCGGCGATTCCAAACGAATTCGAGAAGCGATCCCTACCGACAAGAATCCCAGATGGACCGAAAAAAAGGGCCACAGCTTGGAAGCTGCGGCCCTTTCTCATTTGCCGATCGAACGATCTCTATCACCAGAATCCGATTAGAGACCTGGGTTGATCTTCAGCAGCTGTCCCTTCTTCGCTTCAGGGCCGATGACGGTCACGTACAGCGATCCGTCGGGACCGAAGGCCATGGCTGTTGGCTTGTCGAGCGACACGATCTTCTTGGTTCGCACCCCCTTGGCTTCATCCTTGAGCAATTGGAAGAGCCCGCCTTGGGTGGTGTCGGCCCAGGCGAAGTCGAGCGCGTAGAGTTGACCACGCGGGCTGTAGGCAAGGGAGGTGATGTCATGTAGTTCGGTCTTCAGATTCAGGAGCTTTTCCTTTGTCTTCGGATCGTAGAAGGTCAGCAAGCTGTCGTTAGGGACATTGATTTCCCCCATCTGTCCGACCACCAGTTCGCCCCGTGGGCTGGTGGTGATTCCAACCGGTGCGTCGACTTCCGTTGCTTCCTTGGTCGCCAAAAACCGCTCATAGCCGGTGACATTGTTGCCATCCAAAGCGGCGCGCGAAACCCAGCCTTTGGTATCGTCGCCATTGCAGCTGACGAAGACCGCATTGTCGGCGACGGTCAGTGCATAGAAGTTACCTTCTCCCTTGATCTCCCCTTCGGCCGCCAATTTGAAGCTGGCTTTGGCGGCTTCGGCTTTGAGGGGTTCCTTCATGTCGGTTAGATCGAAAACCCGCAGCAGTTCTTCGCCGTCGGGCAGGTCACCACCACCGACCACCAGGGTGTTCTTGTCGAGGAAGGCCAGCCCCAAGGGGCCGATGTTGTATTCTGGGCCTTTCCCATAGATGTCGGTCTTGAATTCGATCACCACCGGTTCTGGGGCACCGTTGACGATTCGAACGATCCGTCCGGCGCCGCTGTCGGAGACGAAGACGATTCCAGTTTCTGGTTGGACGGCAATCCCGCTTGGGTTGTCCAGGCCATCCACCAGAACGCTCATCGCCGGTCCCTTGGGGGCTTCGGCAGCGGGCGCTTGGGCCGCAGGTGTCTCAGCTGCAGGGGTTTCAGTTGCTGGGGCTGGCGTTTCGGCCGGCTTGGCTTCTTCCTGTGGCTTTGCTGCCTCGGCTGGTTTGGCTTCTTCTGCCGGTTTGGCAGCAGCATCCTGCGGTGTGGCATCCTGAGCTGGCAGAAGGCTGGTCGACCAACTGATGGCGACCATGGCGGCAAACAATCTTCTCACGGATCGAATCTCCTATCGAGGACCTGTTGAAATGGTTTCAAGACAGTTTGTAGCTGTTTCAGAATAACGCAAGCGTTGGATTATGCCGAGACGAGGGGGGGCTACTTGGGCAACTGCGGCGGGGTGATGTCGGGGTAATTGTCGCTGGCCAATCCCTCTTTGAGGAAGGTGACCAGCGCTGCTTTCTCTTCGGCCGATAGCTTGAGAGGGAAAATTTCTTCATCGAGGTATTTGTTGGGGGTTCCTCCGCGATCGTAATAATCGACCACCTCCTCCAGGGACGCCAGGGAGCCGTCGTGCATGTAGGGAGCGGATCGGGCGATATCTCGGAGTGTTGGAGTCTTGAAGGCCCCCAGGTCGCCTGCCAGTTTGCTGTGTGCTTGCCGTCCTGCATCGGGAGGATCGACCGCCATGCCTACCCCAACGTTGTGGAACGCTCCATCGGTGAAACTGGGGCCGGAGTGGCAACTGGAGCAGTTCGCTTTTCCAAAGAAGAGGGCTCGACCAGCCTGACCCTGGGGGGAGAGGGCCGAAGCGTCGCCCGCTTTGAAGCGATCGTAGGGGGCATTGCCGGAGAGCACCGTTCGCTCAAACGCCGCGATCGCTTTGGCGACGGCGTCGGGAGTGGCATCGCTACCGAAGACTTTCTGGAACTGGCTGCGGTAGCCTTCGATCGCATTGAGCCGTGCTACCATTTGATCGTGCGGTAGATTCATCTCGATCGGATTGGCGATCGGCCCCAATGCCTGCTGCTCCAGCGACGCGGCACGGCCATCCCAGAACTGAAACTTGGCGTAGGCGCTGTTGAGGATGCTTGGAGCACTTCGGCCACCTCGCTGGCCACCGACGCCAGCCGCAGTCGCTTCGCCATTGGACCAGCCTTTTCTGGGATCATGGCAGCTGGCACAGCTGATCGTGCTGTCGGAGGACAGACGGGGGTCAAAATAGAGCTGCTTCCCGAGTTCGATTTTCTCGGCAGTGGCGGGGTTGTCGGCAGGGTGCACCACGGCGGGTAGTCCTGAGGGCGGATCACCTTCGACCCAAGGAGTCGCCAACGCAACCTGCGGGCTCAGCATCAGGGCCAGGAGCCAAATGGCTGGCATCGATCGAATGCGCTGAATATCCATTGCTGCTTCCTCCAGAAGTGGCGGGTTGTGGCAGGCGGGCCAGTGGATGCAAGTTCAAGCCTTCGTCGGTGCAAGGCTCGGCTAGTCCCATGACCTTGTGAGGCCCTGGGGCGACCAACTGGCATGCCGATGGCGGGGAGCCGCCAGACTTCGAGGCATCGCTGCATCGGAGTGGTCCCGCAAGGGATACCACTAGAAGCTGGATGACTCTAGTCCGACTGGCTTCTTTCCTCTGTATTTTGGTCTTCTGCCAAGTCTACCGCAACGCCGTCCAGTTGTTTGACCAGCATCGTCGCATAGCAGCCCCTGGAGAGGGTGAATCCCAGTTGCAGGTCGACGCGGCGAGAAGTTTTGATAGAGGCTGGGGTGGTCGATGCTGGGTCGATTGGGTCTAGAGCCTTTGGGGGTGGAGCCGTGGGGCTCTGGGGTGAAGCGGAGGGGGAATCCGGCTTGCCGGAGACCGACCGAAAGAACCGGTACTCCAGTTGGCTGGGCACGATCCAGACTGCGCGGTCCCCTTTGGAGAAGAAGGAATCGCGTGGAAATTTGACTCGCAGTTGCCGGACTTCCATCCCCAGGGGCTGAAGGACCTGTTGCAACGTCGCTTCGGTTCCTTCTGGCCAATGATGCTGGCGGGCGCTTGGCAGAGGAAGGAGGAGTTGTTGCAGCCACTGGAGACGCGAGTTGGCCGATTCCATGTTCGATTGCCAGATGGGATGCCACAGCGGCCCGCAGCGGCTGTCGCGGGCTTCTCGCTGCGAGGAAGGCACCGCCTGTTCGATCAATCCGCTGGCCCAGCGATTCCAGATCCAGCTTTGAAAGGCAGAGAGGTAGAGGCCGCGCAGGTCGATCCTGAGGAGCCCGATCGCTTTGCGAAAGTCTTCTGCATGGTCGCACAGGTAACTGACGATACTGCGGCGATGGGAGCGATCGAGCTGATCTTTGCAGAGCGGCCAATTGCCCCAGTGCTTCCGAAGGATTTCTTTCTGCTCTTTCTCGCGCGGACGGTCGTGGGGATTGGGGTCGGCCAAAGCCAGCCAGAGCGCGCGCTGGTAGTCACCGAGGCACCAGGGCTGAGCGCAGAATTGACCGCTGAATCCCAGCGACCCGAAGCGCTGATCGTCGAAGTAGTTGATCCAACCTTCCGACAACCGCTGCAGTTTGGATTCCAAGCTTTGCTGGTTGCTGGCATCGATGGAACGCAGGACGATTTGAAATCGATTCCCAAGGATCTCTTTGGGGCCGTAGGGGCGATCGGCTTGGCCCAAGTAGGAAAGCTGAAAGCTACGTTCCTCTAGATCGCGCGCCGGGCCTCGCTGGATGGTTAGATACTGCAGTGTGTGCGCGTGCCGGTCCTTTAATCCACCGTAGGCGATCTGTCTTCGCGAAAGATTCCAACGCGCCGCGATAGCGCCTACCGCTTCGGGCGTCCCAAGCGACCGCTTTTCCAAACGATAGAAGGCGTGGTCACCACCACGGCATGGGAAATCGGTGAGTTCCTCGACGACAAAGTCCTCAGGAAGCGATTTGAGTTTCATGCGCGGATCAACGAAGGAGAGGTCTTGGGGGAATTCTGTGGCGCGGTTGGAGGATCTGCCCACCGCTTCGATGGCCGGCAGGAGGCTGGGGGGTGGAGCAATAAAAAACCGCCGAAGTGGCCAATGCCGCTCCGGCGGTTCGTGTTCCCGTTGCGACGTGACAGAGAGTCATTCGTCGCCTGCGATCGCAGTGGGCTATCGAGATCAAGGGGTGGGGGTCTTGGTGACCTTCTTGACGACCGCACGCTTGACGGCCTTCTTGACGGCCTTCTTCACGGCAGCCTTCTTGACGGCCTTCTTGACAGCCTTCTTGGCAGCCTTCTTGACCACAGCCTTCTTCACCGCCTTCTTGACGGCAGCCTTCGCAGCTTTCTTCTTGGCCACTTCCCAAACCTCCGAAAAGAGAACTTGAGGTCCACATTCCGTCACTGAAGCAGCTCAGTGGTGTCTCGGATCAGGACCCCGAAACTCATCCGATGGGTTCGATCGCTTGTCGTCGGAATCCATCCAACAACGTTACAACCGATTCCATCGGCAACACCATAAACATCGGAATAAGTTGTACGAAAGCATTCCAATAAAGCAACATCTTTTCCACATTTTTCGTTCATTATTTCCACATCAGCCCCTTGTGGTCAGCCGCAAAAGGTGCATCGCAGGAACAGCGCGCTGCGTTTGCGAAGGGATGGCGCAGCGGAAGTGCATGGCTCATGGAGCCATGTGCGATGCGCTGGGTGATGCGCGTCGGATGGAGTGCATCGCGGGCCGAAGTGCGGCGTGCACCGGCGCCGATGCAATCGCTGCGCTAGGGTGCTGTAGAACCTTTATTTTATTGGGTGGAATCTCTTTTTCTGCTGTTGAAAGCAAGCCACTTGGATCGGTTTTCCCGCGTCGAATTGGGCTCAGTAGTAGGCGATGGTGTCCCCATGCGAAGACCTCCAGATCGGTTGTGCATGCCCCAGTTTCCATTCACCCCAAGTCTGCTCCAGCGCCATCGAACTCCATGCCTTCCACTGTCGATTCACCGACGCGGTGGTGCTTGAAAAAAATTTTTTCAAAAAGTACCGATCGCTACCGATCGAATCGATCGCTGACCTCTGCGCGATCTCATCGGGAAGTCCCATCAGTTCGCGCCAAGCTTCTTGGCGCACCGCGCGTCGCAGGTGGATGGGGTCCCATCCATACCACCACGCGGGTGGTTGGACCCAGCGCCACTGCATCGACTTGGCCCACTGCGCCAAGCGTTCATCGCACGCTTTGGCTTCCGAGCGCAAAGGATCCAGCTTTCTGTCGCAGCCAGGAAAGAAGCAGCGTTTGATTAGCTCGAACTGCCATGGCACCAGCATTTCGGCTCGTTCGATCGGCAGTCCGGCCAGTGTCAACTGATCGCACAGACCGATCCGATGCGCCGATTCGAGGACCCACGAGGTGAGTTCTTCGGCGTCACTTCCATACATCAAATCGTTTCCGATATCGCAAACCAGCGCAAAGCGTCGCGCGACAGGGAGTTTCCGCCAGGGTTCGACCCAAGCTGCATCTTGGATCGCTGGCAGACGCCAACCGACGACGCGGTTGCGGCGACCGTAACTGCGACCGTGCCCGGCGACGAGGATCAGGTGCCATGGGGAAGGGAGTCGTTGGGATAGCCAGCGGACTAAGTGCAAGCGATGTCGACGGACATTGCTAGCACCAAGAATCAGAATGCCGGTTCCCGGCGGATCGGCCAGTGGTGGGGAAGCGAAGGTGGCGTGCATGGGAAGCTGCTCCTGGGGCCGGGAGTCACCATGGTCGGCCCATGCCGCTGGTCTGGATCGTCTGGAAGTTCGAAAAGGCGAGAATCAGAAACATCATTCCGAGGAACCGATCGCCCGTTTGCAGTTGCCACATCCCCAGAAGAGCCCCTGTGACGACGCTCAGCCAGCTGGCTTCCAACCATCCTTGGCCACCTTGGACGATGGAGATGATCGACTGAGCAGCGCGTCCACCATCCAGCGGTAGGATCGGTGCCAGATTGACCAGCGCCCAAAAGATGCTGGGGGTGACCAGAAAGGAGATCGTGGCGGCGATCGATGCATTGGTCGGCACGACCCACCGCTGCGGAACCGGCAGTCCAATCTTCATCCAAAGATTGGCGATCCAAGGATCGGGGCGGTAGCCGCAGGCGACGGCGACAGCCACCACGGCGAACGCTAGCAGCAATTGCGCCGCGGGACCGGCTAGCGCCACCACCAGATCCTCGGTGGGCTTGAGCCGACGTAGCCGGGCGCCCCGCCAGCTTCCGAATCCTTCTGGGATGGCCAGGCCACCAAAGTGATAGAGCACCACCTGCGATCGAATTCCATACCATCGGAAGGCAAGGGCATGACCGAACTCGTGAACCAGGATCGATACCAGCATCGCCGCGACCCAGATCGCCAACAGCAGGGCAAGCCCTGGAGTCTCGAAACCGGCTTGCGCGTAAGCGCGATCCAGCCCTCGAGCCCACTCGTAGCCCCAGGCGGCAGCGATCACCCAGAAGGTCCACGCCACGCGCACCGGAAAACCGAGGATGTTTCCTCGCCAATCGTAAGGCGATTCCGGTGGCACTTGCAGCAACATGATGGAAATGGATCCCGTGTGGCGATGAACTAGGAATGATGTCTTCCAGTGGGGGCCCTGCTAGGTCGAGTGCAGCCAGGTCGGGTTGGATCCAGCCGACCTGCCCTGCCGCGATCAGGCCCTGCATCGAAAGACATCCTGCACCCGTCGCTGGCGGTAAGATACCTCGAGACCAAGGGGGGGACGATCGTTCGTCCTGGTCGCCGACCTGGGGAGGGAACGAAAGAAGGAGGTCGCATCCTTGCGAACACTCCCGCCCCTAGCATAACGGGATCGCCAAGCTTGGTGGAACGATCCTCCATTTTTCCGTCGTGAGGGGAGCGATCGACGGAGGCGGTGAAACGCAAAAAAACAAATCCATCGCAAAAAGGATGGAAAACAGTGACTTCTTTGTGCCGCCGGCGGACGATTAGAATGGCATCCGTGCGGGCCGCCGCCGACATTGCCGCCGATCGTTCTGCTGTGACGTGCGGAGTGGCCGCGATGGAAGGCTTAGGTCGATCCTACGGGGATCCCACCGGAAGAAGCCTCTGCCAGTGGGAGCCTCTGCTATTGGAAGCCTGGGCCTTCGGCGATTTCCGCCGACTGGCTCGTTTGGATGTTGATTTTTCGCGCGGGATGCAACGACTCATGCGACGCTACCAGAATCGAATTCGACTCCTTTTCAGAAACCGGCTGGTCGGCATGTTGGCCATCGGGATTTTGATGATCGGTTGGTGCACGCAAGGTGCGATGTCGCTCGCGCGGGGGAAAGATCTTTCACCGGCCGAAAGCCAGGCGGTGCGTTCGCTTCTTTCCAACCGTTGCTTTGCTTGCCATGGTCCGGATGAGGAGAAGGTGGAGGCAGGGCTGAGGCTGGATCAGCGCGAGTCTGCCCTTGCGCTGTTGCCATCCGGGGAGCGGGCGATCGTGGCAGGGGATCCAGATGCCAGCCAACTGATCGATCGCATCACCTCGACCGATCCGGATGTCCGGATGCCACCTCCCGCATTTGGAGATGGACTTCGGGAGGAGGAAGTCGAATTGCTGAGACGTTGGATTGCGGCTGGGGCACCGCAGGTGACGCACTGGTCGTTCCTCGCTCCCCAAACGCATCCCTTGCCCGAAGTCGCTTCTGCGGGTTTGCCATCCAATGACCCGATCGATCGATGGGTGGAGGCGGCTCGCGCCCGCCACCAGATCAGTGGATCGCCTCAGGCCGACCCGGCCACGCTGCTGCGCCGGGTGTCTTTGGATCTGACTGGATTGCCACCGACGCCAGAGGAGCTAGAGGTATTCTTGTCCGATTCGGATCCCAACGCGCTAGTCAAGCAGATCGATCGCTTGCTTGCCTCGCCAGCGTATGGGGAGCATCAAGCAAGGCGATGGCTGGATTTGGCGCGCTACGCCGATTCGGCTGGCTATGCAGACGATCCCCCCAGGACCATCTGGGCCTATCGCGATTGGGTCGTCCAGGCGCTCAATGAGGCGATCCCGTTTGACCACTTCACACGCCTGCAACTAGCTGGAGACTTGCTGCCGCACGCAACCACACGGGATCTGATCGCCACCGCCTTCCATCGCAACACGCTGACCAACAACGAAGGGGGAACCAACGACGAGGAGTTTCGCAACGTGGCGGTGGTCGATCGCGTCAATACAACCATGGCGGTCTGGATGGGACTGACGATGGCCTGCGCGCAGTGCCACAGCCACAAATACGATCCAATCAGCCAGCGGGAGTATTTTCAGTTCTTCGATCTCTTCAACCAGACGGAGGATGCGGACCGCGGGGATGAAAGTCCTCGGATCGAACTGCTGACGGCGCAACAGGAGAACGACCAGAAGCGTTGGCAACTGGAAGCCGATCGCCTGCGCGAAGAGTTGCAGCAGCCGATCGATCGATTGAAGGAGGAGCGGCTGGATTGGATGACGCAGATCGCGCAGCCAATCCGATGGAGTGCTTTCTCGGAGGGGACGGTTTGGTTGGAATCAGCTTCCTCTATGCGAAAGCAGTTCCAGTCGGCAGCGGTGCGGATCGATCCCAATGAGCCCAAGGAGACGGTGGTTTTGGAACTGCCGGTGCCATCCTCGGTCCGGCCCGATCAGCTTCGCGGGATTCGGATCCAGACGATCCCTCAGGCCGATCTCCCCGGTGGTGGGGCGGGAGCGGCTGGCGGGAACTTTGTTCTTTCCCGTGTGGAGGCATCTTGGGTGGCGTCCGATCGATCCGCCCAATCGCGTCCAGCGGTGCGGTATGTCCGCATCGAATTGCCAGGCAAGCAGCGCATTTTGTCGTTGGCGGAGGTGGAGCTATTTTCGGAGGGACGCAACATCGCCGTCGGTGGCAAGGCGACTCAGAGCAGCACCGACTTTGCTGGGCCTCCAGAGAAAGCGATCGATGGCACGACCGACGGGCGCTACGACGTCGGGTCGACGACCCACAGCGCCATCTCCGATAATCCCTGGTGGGAATTGGAGCTGACTGAAGCGAAAGCGATCGATTCGGTGGTGCTTCACAATCGCACCGACGGCAACATCTTCGACCGCCTGGATGGAGCTCAGATCCAGCTGCTGGATGCGGACCGAAAGGTGGTTTGGAGTCGATCGCAGCCCAAGGCGACTCGGGAACCGATGAAGCTGGTGGTGGAGAAGGAACGATCGATTGGGTTCGATCGCGCATCGGCAGATTTCTCGCAGGATGGATTTGGCCCCCAAGGGGTGCTCGACAACAACCCCGACAGCGGATGGGCGGTAGGGGGAGCGATTCCCAGCCCGCATCAGATCGATCTGTTCTTTCCGGCGGTCGATTTGGGAGAGGATGCCGATGTGTTGCGGACGATCCGGCTTCGCTTGGAGTACCAGTCCAAACACACGCAACACATTCTTGCCAGCTTTGAAGTGGCATGGACCGACGCGCCGCACGGGGCGACGCGAAGCGAGATTCCAAGAGAGATGTTGGCGAGCCTGGAGAAGGATCGATCCCAGCGGAGCGCGGAGGAGGAGCTAGCGTGGGCTCAGCTATACCAGCGCCGCTTTGCTCCTTCACTAGCACCTCAGCGCAACCAGCTGGATCATCTGGAAGCCAGTCTCGCCGCGCTGAAGCCGGCGACCAGCGTTCCAGTGCTTCGCGATCGGCCTGCGGAACAGCGGCGCGAAACGTTCGTACATGTTCGCGGAAACTATCGAAGCAAGGGGGAGACCGTGACGGCCGGACTGCCCGAGAGCTTTCCGCCGCTTCGCGGTGCCGAGGGACATTCGCGAGCGCCAAGCAATCGTCTGGATCTGGTCGATTGGTTGATGCAGCCGGAGAATCCATTGACGGCGCGCGTTCATGCCAATCGCCTGTGGGAGTCGCTTTTTGGGCTGGGTCTGGTGCGGACCAGCGAAGATTTCGGGTCGCAGGGAGATCCCCCAAGCCATCCCGAGCTGCTCGATTACCTGGCGCTGGAAACGCAGCGCCTTCAGTGGGATACCAAGATGCTATTGCACCGCATTGTCGGTAGCGCCACCTACCAGCAGGCATCCCCCGCCTCGTCGGTGCAGCTGGAAGCCGATCCGGACAACGTATGGCTGGGCCGCGGGCCTCGTTATCGGTTGACGGCCGAGCAGTTGAGGGATCAGGCCTTGGCCATTGCAGGACTCCTTGCGAGGCAAATGTATGGGGAGCCGGTCAAGCCGCCTCAACCGAAGATGGGCTTATCGGCAGCCTTCGGGGGAGGGACCGATTGGGAGACTTCGCCGGGAGCTGGCCGCTACCGGCGTGGACTTTACACCACGTGGCGTCGTTCGAATCCCTACCCTTCGATGGCCACCTTCGATGCGCCCAACCGAGAGGTTTGCACCCTCAAGCGAGACCGTACCAATACACCGCTGCAGGCGCTGGTGACACTCAACGATCCGGTCTTTGTGGAGGCCGCCCAGGGGCTTGCTAGGCGAATGCTTCTTGAAGCACCAAGCGAGGCTCCTATAGAAAAGAGGATCGCGCACGGATTCCTGCTAGCGACCAGTCGACCGCCTAGCGAGAGGGAAGCGATGGTGCTCCATTCGCTCTGGCAAGAGGCAAGGCGTGCGCTCCTGGAGAAAAAGGAAGATGCCATGCGGCTGGCGACCGATCCCATCGGTCCTCTGCCGGCCGGATTGGATCCGGTCGATGCGGCGGCGATGACCGCCGTGGCCAATGTGATCCTCAATCTGGACGAAGTGCTGATGACGCGTTGATGATCTGAACAAACCGCTTGGTTACTCCTTGCGGCACGCGGCGTTCCGGTCCGCCTGCCCGCACCCGATCCACTGCAGAAAAGGTAGTTTCCCATGATGCATCCAGCGGACCAATGGCTGACACTGCGCACGCGACGGTATTTTCTCCAGCAGGCGGCCGGGGGCCTGGGAGCCTTGGCGCTGCAGCAGTGTCTGGGGGGGGCGGCAAATGCCGCCGCCAGTAGCGATCCGATGGCGCCCAAGCCACCCCATTTTGCGCCTCGCGCCAAGCGGGTCATCTATCTGCACATGACCGGTTCCCCTCCCAATCTGGATCTATTTGATTACAAGCCGGTGCTGGTGGAGCGAAATGGCGAAGATTGCCCCGCCTCGGTTTTGGAAGGTCGCGAGTTTGCGTTCACCACCGGAACTCCCAAGCTGCTGGGGACGGTGCAGAAGTTCCAGCGCTGCGGTCAGTCGGGGATCTGGTTGTCGTCGGCGATCCCCAATCTGCAGCGTGTGGCCGATCGGCTTTGCGTCGTCCACTCGATGCATACCGATCAGTTCAATCATGCCCCGGCCGAACTGATGCTCTACACCGGGTCACCACGGAGCGGCCGACCTTCTTTCGGTTCGTGGGTGACGTATGGTTTGGGGTGTGAGTCGGATAATCTGCCGGCGTTCGTGGTGCTGATCAGCAGCGGGGTTCAGCCCAATGGGGGAAAAAATTCGTTTGGCAGTGGCTTTTTGCCAAGCGTCTTCCAGGGAGTCCAGTGCCGGTCTCAGGGAGATCCCGTTCTGTTCGTTTCCGATCCTGCTGGCATGGATCGCAATCTCCGCCGAAGCACGCTGGATGCACTCCATCAACTGAACCAGATTCAGGCCGAGTCGATGGGGCATCCCGAGACACAGACTCGGATCGCGCAGTACGAGCTGGCGTTCCGAATGCAGACCAGCGTTCCCGAGGTGATGGATATCTCCAAGGAGTCGGCGGCCACTCTAGAAGCCTATGGGGCGCAGCCGGGCGCATCGAGCCTGGCCAATAACTGCTTGCTGGCTAGGCGACTGATCGAATCGGGGGTGCGCTACGTGCAGCTGTTCGATTGGGGATGGGACTTCCATGGAACAGGCCCGGCGGAAGGGATCGGCGATGGGCTGACCAATAAATGCAAGACGATGGATCGCCCCGTGGCAGCGCTGATCGAAGATCTCCATCAACGTGGATTGCTCGATGAGACACTGATCATCTGGGGAGGCGAGTTCGGGCGCACCCCGTTCCGAGAAGGAAGAACCTCCAAGGGGGATGTCCTGGGCCGAGACCACTATCCCGACTGCTTTACGATGTGGATGGCCGGTGGCGGGATGAAAGAAGGATTCGAGTACGGCGCCACCGATGACCTCGGCTTTGCCATTGTCGAAAACCCAGTGCATGTCCATGACCTCCAGGCCACCTGGCTACGTGCCCTGGGATTCGATCACACCCGTCTGACCTACCGGTTCCAAGGCCGCGACTACCGTCTGACGGATATCCATGGGACGGTGGTGGAGCCGCTGCTGGGGTCGTAGCGAAAATTTTTCAGGGGGCGAAAACGCCCCCTGGATTTCTCTTGGATGCCATTCCCGCCGGCCGGTGACGTTCTCGGTCCCCGGCTTGGCCGGCGCTTTAGACTCCCGTGGCATGCCGACTGGGGCAACAAGTAGGCCGTTGACCCCGCAGACCGCTCGAAGGAGTGGTCGATTTCAACTCGCAGGCGGGGCAGCGGCTTGCTCCCCTGAACTGGCTGCCTTCCGCAGTTCGAGCGAAGAGGCGGCGAGGTTTTGGAATTGAAACACTAGCCGGGCTCGCTATACTGCGACAATACGTCATTTGTGACAAATTTCACAAAGTCCTTCGGGAGTCTCCTCTCGTGGCATCCTTCGAGCCGATATGGCTGTACTTGGTGGCGGTGATCGGCTTTGCCTTGATCAGCTTGGTGCTGCCGCATCTGATCGCTCCACGCAAGCCGACGGCGGTCAAGCAGATGCCTTATGAGTCGGGGATGGATCCCGTGGAGGACGCGAGGCGTCCTCTGGAGATTCCTTTTTATCTCTTGGCGATTGTGTTTCTGGTGATCGATGTCGAGTTGGTGCTGGTCCTTCCCTACGCCGTCGCATTGGGGTCGGCGGAGGGGATTCCGCCGGCACAACGGCCGGTCGCGTTGGCGGTGATCGCGGTGTTGGTAGCCACCTTGGTTTTGGCGTATCTCCTGATGGCCCGCAATGGAGTTTTTGCATGGCGACAGCGAATTCGCGACCGGGAATGAATTCCAAGGGTCTCAGCAAGGGTGGTGAGAGCGTCCTATGGACGACGGTCGACGCGGCCGCCAATTGGGCTCGATCCAATAGCCTTTGGCCGATGCCGTTTGCAACAGCCTGCTGTGGCATCGAGTTGATGAGCAGTTCGGCCAGCCGTCACGACCTGTCCCGCTTTGGCAGCGAGGTGATGCGGTTTTCTCCCCGGCAGTGCGATCTGTTGATCGTCGCAGGCCGAGTGGTGATGAAGATGCTTCCTGTGATGCAGCGTATTTGGTTGCAGATGCCTGAACCGAAATGGTGCATCTCGATGGGAGCCTGTGCCTGCAGCGGTGGCGTCTTCGACACGTACGCGGTGGTTCAGGGAATCGATCGATTCATCCCGGTCGATATGTACATCCCCGGATGTCCTCCGCGGCCCGAGCAGCTGATACGGGCGCTGCTGGATCTGCAGGAGAAGATTCGACAGACCGGAACCTTGACCGGCAGCGAGTTCCGCGATCGTCGCAAGGCGGAAGGTCCTCCAAGATTTGACCGGAGCGAACTGGAGCGGATCCAGCTGAGGGACCCGTTGCCTGTTCATTCGATGACTTACGATCCCAAGCACTGACACGGCCAGAAGGGCGGACCAGAGAATGGAAGTCGATGCAGGCCAGCAAGCTCTTGATCGAATCGCAGGATCGCTAGGGGAACGTCTTCAGGTATCGCAGTTTCGCGGCGATCTCTGCTGGACAGTTCCTTCCGATTCGGTTTTCTCGCTGCTGACGCAACTGAGGGATGAGGCTGGGATGTCGATGCTGATCGACGTGACGGCGGTCGATCTACTGGAGATGCCGGAGGCGACCGATCGCTTTCGTGTCGTCTATCTGTTGCTGGATCCCGAGTCGGGTAGACGACTGGAGGTGCGCACGGTGGTCAACGACCCCGATCCCCAGTTGCCTTCGGTCTACCCGCTGTGGCGTTCCGCCGACTGGTTGGAGCGGGAAGTGTTCGACATGTTCGGGATCTCGTTCCCAGGGCATCCCGATCTGCGGCGTCTGTTGTTGCCACCTGAATTCGTCTCCCACCCACTTCGCAAGGACTATCCCCTTGCCGGTCGTGGGGAACGGCATAATTTCCCGGTGCTGACCCGGGCGGAAAGCTGAAGCGACAGGTTCATGCCATGCCACTGAAACTAGAAGAACTCCCCGGCAATCCATCGCAGCAGGAAGGGCTGTGGACCTTGAATTTCGGTCCGCAGCATCCAGCGACGCACACCACGTTGCGATTGATCCTGACGCTGGATGGAGAGACCGTTGTCGATGCGGTTCCGGATATCGGTTTTCTGCACAGCGGTTTCGAAAAACTGGGTGAGCATCTCGATTTCAACCAGTACGTCACCATCGTCGACCGGATGAATTACATCTCGCCGATCGCCAACGAGATTTCGTGGCACCATGCCTGCGAGAAGCTTCTGGGCGTGGAACTGACACCCAGGACCAAGTATCTGCGGGTGATTCTGGCCGAGTTGATGCGGATCCACGATCACCTGCTGTGCATCGGCGCCTGCCTGCTGGACCTGGGCGGGGTTTCGGCGTTCATGTATCTATTCAATGAGCGGGAGCGGATCTACGAGCTGTGTGAAGAGATTTCGGGCCAGCGCTTTCACTGCAGTTTTCTGCGGGTTGGTGGCTTGCTGTACGACGCGACCGATCCGTGGTTGGCAAATGTCCGCAAGTTCATCGACGAATTCCCTGGAACGCTCCGCGACGTCGACCGGTTGGTGTTGCGGAATCGGATCTTTCTGGAGCGGACTCAGGGGGTTGGACTGCTCAGTCGCGAGGAAGCGATTCAGGGGGGAGCGACCGGACCGGTGGCGCGAGCCAGCGGCGTAGCGCGGGATCTGCGACGCGATGAACCCTACCTGGCCTATGACGACTTCGACTTCGATGTCATCTGTGCGGCGGAAGGGGATTGCTTCGCGAGATTCCATGTTCGCATGGAGGAGATGCGGCAGTCGCTGAAGATTCTCCATCAGGCGCTCGACCGACTTCCTGGTGGTCCGGTGTTCGCCGAGGGGATGGGGAAGGAGGCGCTGCCGCAGAAGCGGGAGGTCTACACCAGCATCGAAGGGCTGATCCACCATTTCGAAGCGATCATGCCCAATCGGCAGCGACCTGTGCCGATGGAGAGCGTCTATGGTGCGACGGAGTCGCCCAATGGGGAGCTAGGGTTTTACATCGTATCCGATGGTTCCTTTCGAGCCTACCGAGCGAGGACTCGGCCCCCCAGCCTGGTCCATTTCGCCCTGTTTCCTCAGTTGATCCGAGGCTGCATGCTAAGCGATGTCGTCGCGGTGCTTGGAAGCCTGAACATCATCGCCGCGGAGCTAGATCGATGACCGTACTGTCTGATGCCATCCGCGCCAAAATCGTCGATGCCTGTGGGCGCTATCCCAACAAGCAGGCGGTGACGCTCCCCGCGTTGCACTGGGTGCAGCAGGAACAAGGATGCGTCTCGAAGGAAGCGATCGAGGGGATCGCCGAGCTCTTGGATCTTTCGGCGGCGCAGGTCATCGACACGATGACGTTTTATGGGTTTTTCAAAGACGAAAAGCATCCGCTTGGCCGACGAAGGATCTGGGTCTGCCGGTCGCTGAGTTGCATGTTGCGCGGGGGTGATGGCCTACTGGCCGAAGTCTGTCAGCGGCTTGGGGTGCAGCCCGGTCAGACCACTGCCGATGGCGGGGCGACGATCGAACTGGCTGAATGCCTGGGTGCCTGCGACGGGGCTCCCTGCATCCTGATCGATGACTCGCTGAGTCTTCATGCCACTGCCGACCAGGTGGTGCAGCTTGCCAAGGAGCCATCATGAGTCGATTTGAACCGGTTTTGCTAAAGCGGCTGGGGATGGCAGACAGCACGAAGCTGAGTAGCTACCTGGCGACGGGGGGCTATCAGGGGCTGCGCAAAGCGCTGGCGATGTCCCCTCAAGAAGTCACCCAGCAGGTGATTCAGTCGAAACTCCGTGGGCGCGGTGGCGCAGGCTTTTCCACCGGCTTGAAATGGACATTCCTTCCGAAGGAACGGACCAAGCCGGTCTACTTGTGTATCAATGGGGACGAGAGCGAACCGGGGACCTTCAACAACCGAGTCCTTCTAGAGTCGGATCCACATCAAGTGCTGGAAGGGATTGTGATCTCGGGCTACGCGGTGGGTGCTTCGAAGGCATTTCTCTATCTGCGATACGAGTATGGAGAGTGCTATCGGATCCTCGAGCGGGCGGTCGAGGAGATGTACGCTCAGGGGTGGCTGGGATCGAACATTCAAGGATCGGGTTACTCCCTCGAAATCCAACTGCATCGTGGAGCGGGCGCGTACATTTGCGGTGAAGAGACAGGGCTGATCGAGAGCCTCGAGGGGAAGCGGGCGTGGCCTCGCATCAAGCCGCCCTTCCCTGCTGTGTCGGGCGCCTTTGGATGTCCGACGATCGTCAACAACATTGAGACGATGGCATGCGTCACTCAAATCCTGGATCGTGGTCCCGAGTGGTTTCTTTCGATCGGCATCCCGGCCGACCCGAACAACCCGAGGGATAATGGAAGTCACGGACCGAAGCTCTATTGCATCAGCGGTCATGTGGAGAAACCAGGTTTGGTGGAACTGCCGCTGGGGATCACCGCCAGGGAGCTGATCGACCAACATGCGGGAGGGGTTTGGAAGGGCAGGAAGGCCAAGGCCGTGGTTCCCGGCGGGATCAGCATGGGCTTCCTTTCGGCTGAGGAACTCGACATCCCTTTGGATTTCAATGGACCCGGCCGCGCGGGTTGCTTGGGGCTTGGGACGGCGGCTGTCATCGTGATCGATGACCAGACCAGCATGGTCGACGTGCTGTACAACACCTGCCGTTTCTTCGCTCATGAATCGTGCGGCCAGTGCACCCCTTGCCGCGAGGGGACCGCTTGGTCGATGAAGATCCTCCAGCGCATTCGGCGCGGGGAAGGTTCGCTGGAGGACCTGAAGACGCTGGACGATATCAGCAAGACGATTGGTACCATTCCGGGCACCACCATCTGCGGTCTGGCGGACGGAGCGGCTTGGCCGATCAAGAATGCCTTGAAGAAGTTCCGGCCCGAGTTGGAAGAGTACATCCAGAGCGGACGAAGCAGCACGGCCCCCGAAGCGCTACCGGCGCACCATTGAGCAGCGAACCAATTTTTGATCAACCGATGGACGCGGCAGCTCCCTAGGGCCGCTCCTTTTGACGCAGAGGCAACCACGTGGCAACCGTCTACATCAACGACCAACCGGTGGAAGTCCCCGACGATAGCAACGCCATTCAAGCGGCGCAGGCGGCGGGGGTGGAAATCCCTCACTATTGCTGGCACCCGGAATTGACCGTGGTCGCCAGCTGCCGCATGTGTTTGGTGGAGGTGGGAGAGCGGAAGGAGGATGGCCAGTTCGCGATGCAGCCCAAACTGGTCCCCGGCTGTCAGACGAAAGTCCGGCCGAACATGGCGATTCGGACTGCAACGCCCACGGTCCAGAACGCTCAGGCCCAGACGCTGGAATACCTGTTGCTCAACCACCCCCTCGACTGCTCGATCTGCGATCAAGCTGGTGAGTGCTACTTGCAGGATTACACCTACCGTTATGGTCG
This sequence comes from Pirellulaceae bacterium, assembly GCA_044371425.1. Taxonomy (GTDB): domain Bacteria; phylum Planctomycetota; class Planctomycetia; order Pirellulales; family Pirellulaceae; genus JBEISR01. Next base: position 399,312 of record JBILTR010000001.1, read on the forward strand.
GGCCAAGAGCCGCCTGAACGAACCGAAAGTGCAGCGGCAGGACAAGTACCATATCGGGGACCAGATTGCTCTTTTCACCGATCGCTGTGTGATGTGCACGCGTTGCGTCCGCTTCACACGAGAGATCAGCGGCACGTCGGAATTGCACGTGATCAGCCGTGGTAGCGTGGAGGAAATCGATGTTGCCGAGGGGCATCCATGCAACAACAAGCTGGCCGGAAACGTCGTCGACCTCTGCCCCGTAGGTGCCCTGTGTAGCAAGGATTTCCTTTACAAGCAGCGGGTCTGGTGGCTGAAGAGTCAGGACAGCGTCTGCAACCGATGCAGCACGGGATGTTCGATCCATATCGACCAAAACGACAACCGCATCTACCGACTCCGGCCACGCGAAAATCGGCTCGCACAAGGCTCCTTCATGTGCGACGAGGGGCGGTTCGGTTGGAAAGAGATTCATCAGGGCCGTCGATTGGCTGGGCCCAGGTTGGGTGCCCTGGAAGCTGGTGGATCGAACGAGCCGTCCAAATCGACGGTGTGGCTGCAGCATCCCGCCACCAGTTCACCGCAACTCGAGTCTCCCGGCAAGGCAGAGGCGACTGGAGCGGTGGGGGCTGATCCGTGGAGGCCGGTCGAACTGGCGGTCGCACAGATGGTGGCGGAGTGGTCGCGGCCCAAGGGTGGCCAGTGGCTTTTTGTCTTCTCTCCGATGATGACGGTAGAAGAGGCGTATCTACTGGCGGAACTCGCACAGCGAGCCGGGGATCGGGCTGTGCTGGCGATGGGGCCTGTGCCAGTGGTTGGTCAGGATGATCTTTATCCGAAGGACCACCGAGGCCAGCCGCCCAGTCGCGAGAAGGCCAAGTTCACCATCCGCGCCGAGAAGTGTCCGAATCGGGAGGGAGTCCAGCGGGTGCTGGAGCATTACCGACGCGAGCCGCTCGATTGGGCTGCCGCGGTCGCTCGTTTGGCTTTGGACCGGTGGGAAGGGGCTTTCGTGGTGGGTGGTTATTGGGAGTCCCCTTGGACTGCCAGCGACATCCAGGCCCTTGTTCGACTGCAGCATCGCGTGGTCCTCGATTACCTGAGAAGTCCTCTTTCTGACGCAGCGACATGCCTTTTGGCGGGTGGCAGTTTTGCCGAGCGAGAGGGGACCTTCATCAACGCCCAAAGTCTGGCTCAGGCGATCCGCCCTGCCATTCGATCGGTCGGCGAAAGCCGCTCCGATGGCCGGATCCTCTGGGATCTCGCCGGAAGGCAGGGGTTGTTCCGAGCGTCGACACTTCGTCAGGAGATCGGTCGAAAGATTCCCTCGCTCCGAGGAATCGAGAAGGGGGATCTAGGAGAACAGGGCGTGCGACTGAACCAACCCAAGACCGCTCGGCCAGAAGGAGTCGGTTCATGAGCATCGACTGGAATCGATTGTGGCCGACCCTGGCCGCCATCGCGATCATTCTGGGAGTGGTCCCGATCATCGGGCTCTACATGACCTTCATCGAACGGAAGTGGGCGGCCTGGATCCAGGATCGGGTGGGACCGAACCGAGTCGGTCCGTTGGGCCTTTTGCAAGCGGTCGCCGATGGGATCAAGATCTTCCTGAAGGAACAGGTGATCCCCAGCCATGTGCACCGACCGCTTTATCTGATCGCACCGACCATCGGGCTGTTGTGCGCTCTGCTGTCGATCGCCGTTGTCCCGTTCGGGCCTGTGGGTCCCGAGCCGAAGGGGGGATTCCGGGCGATGGTGGCCCCAGGGGTGGATATCGGATTGCTTTTCCTCATGGCGATCTCCAGTCTGTCTGCCTACGGGATCATCCTTGGCGGTTGGGCTTCGAACAACAAGTACAGTCTTTATGGTGCCCTTCGTTCGTGCGCTCAGTTCATCAGCTACGAAATCCCATTGGGGCTGTCGATCCTGGGGATCGTCATGGTGACCGGTTCGCTGAACATGGAGCAGTTGGTGGCGGCTCAGGGCCCCGGAATTGCCTCCTGGAATGTCTGGTGGCAGCCGCTTGCGGCGATTTTGTTTTTTGTCGCAGCGCTAGCGGAAACCAATCGGCTACCCTTCGACCTTCCGGAGTGCGAGCAGGAGTTAGTGGGTGGGTTTCATACCGAATATAGCGGTATCAAGTTTGTTCTCTTCTTCCTAGCCGAATACACCCATGTGGTGACGATCAGCTTTTTGACGGTGCTCCTTTTCTTCGGTGGCTGGCACTTTCCAGGGTTGACCGGTGCCGTCGATGCGACGTGGCTGGGATATGGAGTGCGTTGGTTGGTGCTGCTGGCCAAGGTGGCGGTGGTGGTTGGTCTGATCATCCAGCTGCGTTGGACGCTTCCAAGATTTCGATTCGATCAATTGATGGCGCTGGCATGGGGAAGCATGATCCCTCTGGGGATCTTCAATTTTCTGGCCGCAGCTGCGGTGATCACGTTTGGTTGGAATCGATGGTGGCTGGCGCCGCTGTCTCTGTTGGCGATGGCGTTGGCTGCTTTCTGGAAGGCCAGGACGCTGGCCAATCGTCCTTTCCGACGTCCCTCGTCTCTGGCGGGTTCGGCCACTGCGGCAAGTCGCCATCAGCAAGTGGTTGGCTCGAAGTCGTGAGTCCTTGGCATGTGTCCTGTGTCGTGAGAATGGTCCATCCGCGAGTTGAACGATGAGCGAAACGACAGGTGGCAAAAAGAAAACCAAGACCATTCAATGGGCGCAGCCGCCGCGGATTGGGCTGGCGGAAGCGCTTTACTTGCCGGCGATCGCCGAAGGGATTGCGACAACCGTCAAGCACATGATCCGTGGCAAGCCGATGACTCGGCAATACCCGGAAGTGGAGCCAGAGATTCCTCCCAATTACCGAGGCGTCCATCGGCTCAATCGCGACGACAAGGGGCGCGTCAAATGTGTCGCTTGCTTCCTTTGCCAGACCGCCTGCCCAGCCAACTGCATCAGCATCGAAGCGACGGCGACCGACAAGAACGATCCCCAGTGGGCGGATCGGGACAAGTACCCCAAGGCCTTCGTGATCGACGAGCTGCGGTGCATTTATTGTGGGATGTGCGAGGAGGCATGTCCGGTCGATGCGATTGAGCTAACGAGCATCTACGACGCAACGGGTCTTTCCAGGGAAGAGATGATTTTCGACAAAGAGAAGCTTTTGAGCGTCTATGACGAAACGATTCGTTCTGGGAAGGATCCCGATCGGACGCGTCGTGGAACCCTGGGTCCGGCATCCGACTGGGTCGATGGGGCAGCACCTTCGCCACCGCCACCCGGGGGTGGTTTGCCGGGAAGGTGATCGCTATCGAACGGGAGCGATCCAATCAACGACCGCAGAAAGTAGAAGAGTCAGGGAAACTTCATGCAGAGCATCCTAACGATCTTGTTCGCGACGATTGCGATTGTCGCTGCCTGCGGTCTGGTCACCTTTCGCCATCCGATCCACGCGGCTCTTAGCTTTGCGATGGCGGTGTTTGCGACGGCCGGACTCTATGTGGTGCTGGACAGCCCGTATCTGGCGGCGGCGACGGTGCTGGTCTACGCCGGCGCGACGATCATCGTCTTTCTCTTTGTGTTGATGTTCTCTCAGCAGATTCGCCCGGCTCCTTTCGAGAGCAAAGGGGCGAACCGACTGAAGATCGGTGTGATCTGCGGCGCCTTGGTGGGGCTCTTGCTGGCAGGGATCGACTCGTGGCAGCCACCGGCCAGGATCGCCAGTGCTTCGGGCGGTGCCATCACCGAGGATGCGGCATCGGAAGTGGGCATGTCCCAAGCTGCCGAGGGCGGAAGCCGCCCCAAGTCGACTGTCGCGTCGCTGGGGCGAGCCATGTACACGCGCTATCTTTGGGCGATGGAACTCGCCGGGACGCTGCTTTTGATTGCCTGCATCGGAGCGCTTTGCATTGCACAGCCGTCTGAAGCGGAAGCAGGCATGGGAGATAATCGATCATGAATCAACCCGTGCTGGCCTTGTCGGCTGTGCTTTTCGCGTTGGGGCTCTTTGGGCTGGCAACGCGTCGCAATGTGATACTTCTATTCCTGTCGATGGAATTGATGCTGGTTTCGGTCAGCCTCAATTTTGCCGCCTTCGCGTTCGCTCATCAGGATCTCGGTGGGCAGGTGTTCGTGTTGATGATCTTGACGGTGGCGGCGTGCGAAGCTGCGTTGGCCCTAGCTCTGGTGGTACAGCTCTATCGGATGCGACAGTCGTTGGATGTGCAGTTGTGGCAGTCGCTTGGCGATCCACAGTCGATTCGCCCGGCACCGATCGAGGATTCGACATGGCCGCGGGAACCGTCGAAGGAGAACGACGGGCCCTCGCTGGTTCCGGCGGGACGAGATCCTGCTGGCTATCTGGCCAGCGAGTCGATCGACTCGACTGCCGCCGCGCCTCGGGGCTGATGCTGTCTCTGGTTCTTTGACTTTTTACCAAGCGACGACTGAACATGAATCCTTCTGCCGCATGGCTGATTCCGATCGCACCGATGATCGCCTGCATCGTGGGGGCCGCGCTGGCGGCTGCGCGACAGGCTGGACGGTGGGCGCACGGACCTACCTGGATCGGCTTGGGGATCGCGGCCGTTGTGTCTCTGATCTTTCTGGCCACCGGGCGTTTCGATTCCCAGGGTTCGCTGTTGGTCGATGGTTTCCAGTGGCTGTCGGTCGCGGAAGCGCACTTTCCCATCCAGCTGCTTTTGGATCCGCTGTCGCTAACGCAGGTATCGGTGGTCACCTTCGTGTCGCTATTGGTGGCGATTTATTCCCCAGGCTACATGCATGGGGATCCTGGTTATGCCCGCTACTTTGCAATTTTTAGCGGCTTCGTCTTCGCGATGACGATGCTGGTGCTCTCCAGCAATCTGCTGGTTCTGTATGGCTTTTGGGAGTTGGTGGGGCTGTGCAGCTACCTGCTGATTGGATTTTGGTACCAGCGTCCTTCGGCAAGTCGCGCGGCAAAGAAGGCGTTTCTGGTCAACCGAATCGCCGATGGATGTTTCCTGATGGGCATCCTGATTCTATGGATGCTGATGAGCCGGATCAGCGCTCAGGTAGGTGCGACAGGTGGAGCTGGACTGCTCGATTTTCGACGTCTGACAGATCCCCAGATCGTCCAGCTTTTGGCCAGTCGCTATCCGGAGTGGTTGGGATGGTCGATGCTACTGATCCTGATTGGGGCGCTGGGTAAGAGCGCTCAGTTGCCGCTGCATGTTTGGTTGCCTGATGCGATGGAAGGGCCGACTCCGGTCAGCGCCCTGATTCACGCAGCGACGATGGTGACGGCTGGTGTCTATCTGGTCTGCCGAATGATGCCGCTGATGGTGATGGCGCCCGGCGTCCTGATGACTGCGGCATGGCTGGGTGGGATCACCGCGCTGCTAGCGGCACTGATCGCTTTGTTCCAGGATGATCTGAAGAAGGTGCTGGCTTACTCGACGGTCAGCCAACTGGGTTACATGTTCCTGGGGCTGGGTGTCGCTGCTGCGGCGCCGGAGCTAGCGGGCGTTGCGGTTTTAGCGGCGATGTTCCATCTGGCCACTCATGCTTTTTTCAAGGCGCTCCTTTTCCTGGCGGCTGGGAATGTGATGCATGCGATGAACGATCGGATCGACATGCGAGAGTTCTCCGGGCTGAAAGATTCCATGCCGAAGACCCGCTGGCTTTTTGCGGCAGGGGCGGCAGCCTTGGCCGGGATCCCCTTGTTGTCGGGCTTCTGGAGCAAGGACGAGATTCTGGCTGTGGTGCTAAAGGCGACAGGCCATCGAGGCCACGCGGAAAGTTTTTGGCTGCTCCTGGTGATCGGCTTGATCACTGCCTTCTTGACTTCGCTCTACACCTTCCGCGCTTACGCCAGGACCTTCGAAGGGACCTCCAAGATTCCCGAAGACTGTCATCCGCATGAGTCGACCGCGCTGATGCTAGCTCCAATGGCGGTGCTTGCTGTTGGAGCCTTGTTGTTGGGTGGGGTTTTAGGGCCGACAGGCTGGCTGGCTGGATACCTGGAGGGACCGCATGAGGAGGGCCATTCTCACGCGGCGGGGCATGGCTACGGTCTGATGTTGGTCAGCGCCCTGGTGTCCTTGGCGGGTGCGGCTGTGGCCTTCGCTTCGGTAAAAGGTGGCTGGAAGTGGTTTGAATCGTCCCGGGGATTCCCGCAGCTTGCCAGGCAGAAGTTTTACATCGATGAATTGTACGACTGGACGCTGGTGCGTCCTGGTCTGGCCCTTGGTGGGGCGGTCGCATGGTTTGATCAGAACGTGGTGGGCTGGTTTTCGCGATCGATCGCCTCGATTCCTTCCTTTTTCGGGCAAGCGCTACGTCCGTCTCAGACAGGTCGGATTACCGACTACGTGACGGTGATGGCCGTGGGATTGGTGGTGCTGCTTGCATTGGCCCTTTGGCGCTAAGTGGGTGCGAAAGAACGAAGCGGTTCGGACTTCCTGTTGCCGCTGGGATTGGGATCGGGTGAGGATGTCGGGAAGCGCTGAAGCGGGGTGGCTAGATCGATGCGTGAGACTCAATCGAATACCGAAATGATGGGCTGGAAGAACCTATGAGCTATCTGTTGCCTTGGCTGATCCTGATCCCCGTACTGGCTGGCATCGCGATCGTTGCGATCGCACTGCGTGGTGGTCAACAGCTTGCTTCGCGTGGCGCGCAGGCCACGTCGATCCTGCTGCTGATCGCCAGCTGTTGGTTGGCGATGTCCTATGCGATCGAGGGACCAGCAGGAGTGTCGGCTTCCTCTGAAGCTGCGGGCGGTGCCACGATCCAGCCGTTGTGGGTTTTTCAGCCCACGTGGCTTTCGGCGCGCCTTCCGTCGGGGAGCAGCCTTGCACCATCGCTTTGGAATTTCTCTCTGGGGCTTGATGGGATCGGCGGTTTGATGTTGTTGTTGAGCAGTCTGGTGACCTGTGTGGCGATCCTCATTGGCAAGGATCTGGTGGGGCCATCCCACGGTTTGATGGGGGGATGGTTGTTGATTGCCAGCGGTGCCATGGCGATGGTTTTTCTCGCGATGGATCTGCTGACGTTTTATATCGGCTTTGAATTGGCGCTGATTCCCCTTTTTGCATTGGTCGCTGGCTGGGGCACCGATCGCAAGGAGTCGTTTGCTGCAGCGCGTCGTTTTGTTCTGTTCACACTGGCTGGCAGCATCCCGATGGTGCTGGGGCTGTTGGCTTTGGCTTCCCTGAACGGCGGTGACGCCTGGAAGTGGGACTTTGTTGGTTTGTCGGCAGCGGCCAACGCTCCTGACAATCCCTCAGCGGGCCGAGGCAGCCAGGGGTGGGCGTTCTGGTTGCTGGTGTGGGGACTGGGGATCAAGATGGCGATCCTGCCGCTTCATGCTTGGCTTCCTCCGACCTACCGCGCCTGCCACCCAGTGGGCACTGCCTTTCTTGGTGCGGTTGCGGTGAAGATGGGGCTTTTTGGTTTTCTTCGGCTGCTTCTGCCGATGCTGCCGGAGGCTTGCGTTCAGTATGGTCCTTGGGTGCTTGGTTCGCTGGGAGCCGCGGCGATCTTCTATGGTGCTTTTGCGGCACTTGGACAGAAGGATCTTCGAACGCTGCTTGCGTACAGCAGTCTCTCCCACGTTGGTTTCATCATGCTGGGGCTATTCTCGTTGACCTCCGAAGGCTTGGCGGGCGGGGTGCTGCAGATGTTCCATCACGGCCTGACGACTGCGGCGATGTTCCTTTTGATTGGTGCCATTGGTGCACGGCGCGGAACTTACGATTGGCAGGATGCCGCTGGCGGCTTGGCTAGTCGATGGCCCCATTTGGCTGCCTTCTTTGTCTTTTTCACCATGGCCGGTGCCGGCATGCCAGGGCTCAATCATTTCGTTGGTGAACTCCTCTCTCTGCTGGGAATGGCGAGGGTCGCACCCTGGTTGTCGGCGGTGGGTTGTGCAGGGGTTTTTCTCGGTGCCTGGTATGCGCTGCGGATGGTCCACCGGCTGTTTTTTGGGACTCCTTCATCGGAGAAGCCGCAGCGCAAAGGAGCCGACGCGGCTGCCGTGGTCAGCGGTGACTTGGGTTGGCGACCGATCCTGGTCTTTGGCTTCATGGCAGCGGTCGCCCTCTACGGCGGTTTGGTCCCTTCGCACTGGCTTCAGCTGTTTCGCGCCGACACCGATCGGATCGCTCAGCAGCTGTATCCGCGAGACGGATCAGCAGCCAATGGGAATCGGCTTTCGGAAGCAACCCGAAAATCGCCTCGGCTGGATGGTCCCACATTGGTGACCCGTCGATTCCTTGCTGAGCAAGCTGGTCCGACCAACACCACCCTTCATCCCCTTCCCTGATCACCACGACGCAAGCGTTTCGAAAATGGAAATCACCCTAAGTCAGATTCTGGACCAACTCCCTGCTGCGGCGCCGGCCAACTTGCTGCTGCTGGGTGGTCTTACGTTGTTGAGCATTGCGGCGCTACCCCGATCGATGCGCACCAGCCCTCTTGCCCGCGATCTGCTGGGATGGACCGCGATTGGATTCTGCATTGCGGCGTGCTGGGCTGCGCGAGCGATCGAACCGACGGGAAGCGTGGTTGGATCGCTGTTCCAATCCGATGCGATTCGCAGCAGTGGATCGTGGCTGGCGGCGCTCGTGGGGATTCCATTGATCCTTCTGGCTTGGCATCGCATGGACAATGGGCGGACGGCCGAGCACCTGGCGATGGTTCTCTTGATGCTCTCTGGGCTTGCGTACACTGCTTCTGCAGGCGACTTGGTCAGCCTGTTTCTGGGGCTGGAGCTAGTCAGTTTGCCCACCACCATTCTGCTGGCGATGACTCGTCGCGATGGAGCGGGAAGGGAGGCGACGCTGAAGTACTTTACGCTGGCTGCCTTTTCCAGCGCGGTGTTCTTGTTTGGCCTTTCCTATCTCTATGGAATCGCTGGTGAGACCTCCTTGGCGGCTGTTGGACGCGTTCTCGGAGGCCCGCTTAGCCTGATGGCGTGGATGGGATGGGGGTTTGTGCTGGCGGGCCTTGCATTTCGAATGACTGCGGTGCCCTTCCACTTCTATGCGCCAGATGTTTTCTGTGGAACCAAGCTGCCGATGGCGGCTGGTTTGGCTGTCGTCCCGAAGATCGCAGGTTTCCTGGCGTTGATGCGACTTTTGGATGGTGGGACTCGGGGGGCGGAGGGGCTGTCGTTCTCAACTACCAGCATCGGGACGCTGTCGCTTTTGGCGGTGCTGACGATGACGGTCGGGAACGTTCTGGCGATGGTGCAAAAGGACTTCCGCCGTTGGATCAGCTATTCGAGTGTTGCTCACACTGGCTATCTGCTGCTTGGAGTTGCCGCGATTGCTAGCCTCTCGGCATCCTGGGCTCCGATCCTCTTTTACCTGGGAGTCTACGCGGCGATGACGATTGGCCTGCTGGCCGTCTGGGCGTTGGATCAGGGGGATCTGCAGCAACCGGCGCCGATGGATCGCTGGAATGGACTTGCCTATCGGTCGCCACGACTGGCCTTGGCTGGATCGGTCGCTCTTTTGAGCATGACGGGTGTCCCATTGACTGCGGGATTCTGGGGGAAGTTCCAGATCTTCTCGTCGACCATCGCCTCCTCCGATTGGATCGTCCGAGCGGCAGCGATCGTCATGGCGATCAATGCGGTGATTGCGGCCAGCTACTATTTGGGAGTGATCTGGCGGTTTTTTGAACCGGCACAGGAGGCAGATCGTTCGCGCGTGGTTACCGGGGGATGGGCTGAAGGAGGCGCGGTGGTGCTTTGCACCGTGCTGACAATTTTCTGGTTTCTTTTCCCCTGAGATCGCCACCGCACTGGGACGCCTAGCATCGGGTGGATGGAAGGTCGCTATCCCGTCGGACGTTGGAAGCCATCGAACAGGTAGCGGCAAGCGAGAGTGAGCGGATGTCTGGCTCCCGCTTTCGTAGAAGCGGCGTGCGAGGCTTGTGGGTGTAGGCTGCGACGCTGGCCCGCCTAGCCTCTTTGGCTTTCAGGCGGTTCCCCTCTCCGGTGAGTTCTCCTCGCCGCCAATCCGCTCCGCCATCGACCCCAGGGCGCAGGTCGCTTGGTCGACCAGTGGCTGCGCCGCTAGCAGGATGGGGTCGATCTCCTGCTGCACAGTGGATCCAACGCGAACCAGATGGATGGCAGCGGAGCGAATCGAGCTGATTCCGACGCATACCATACGGACTCCTGCTTCAGCCGACCAAGCTCGCCACAGCGGGCAGAATGTCCTCAGTCGCATGGCTTGTGCCGGATCGACGTAGGCGGTCAGGATGATGCCGGGTCGTCGGCGCTGCAGCTGGTCGAAACCATCGAGCGATTCGGCGAGTCGATTGGGATCGATTGGAAGAATGCACCCGCTGAGATGGCGGTCTGCGATTTCTTGGAGCATGGAGTCGTGGGCGGTCCAGGCGGGTGCCTGAAGTGCACGACCAAGTTCTCGAGCCGCACCGTGAAGATGGTGGAGCCAGACGGCGGAGGGGAGGGAATCAAGTCCGATTCGGGCCCAGACCGAAAGGGGATTGGGGAAGCAGGATTGCCGAGGCAAATCCCAGGGGGCATCGGCTGGATTTCGCGACGTGGTCATTCGACGGATCCCTTCATTCCATCTCCCGGAATTCGATCGTTTCGTCGTCGGTAGCTTCCTGTGGCAACGGGTCGCTCTTGAGTGGGCCTGAGTCGTCGGCGGCGGCTGTTGTTTCCTGTTCGATTGGTTCCTTCGCATGCTTGCGACTGGCATCGGGGGATGCGATGGGTGAGAGGATGTCGGATGCGGTAAGTTCCTCAGGGGTGATGTTCCATTGCTCCAGGCGTCGCAACAGTCGGTTTCGGGAGATGCCCAGATGAGCGGCCGCTGCGGCGCGATTGCCTCGATGGCGTTTAAGCGATGCAGTGATCAGCTGCTTTTCCAGATCTTCCAGCAGGCGGTCCATGTCGATTGGGGCCAGGCGTGAGTGGGCTTGCTCTGCCCAGCCCGCGAACCCGCGAATCACCGGCGGCAGGTGCTTTTCATCGATCCACTTTCCAGCGGCCCGCTGAGCGGCAAGCTGCAGCACCTGATCCAGTTCCTCCAGATCGCCTGGCCAGAGGTAGGCCGATAGGAGGCGCATGGCATGCTCAGAGACTCCCGGGGAGCTGACCAGGGAGGGTAGCGCGCTGGAACGCAAACTGGCTTCCACTAGGATCGGAAGATCCTGGCTGCGATCAGCCAGCGGTTCCAGATCGATTCGTTGAATATCGAGCGAGCTGAGGAGTTGGGACCAGGGGGAATCGTCGCGGCGCGCTGGAATGGAATCGGCCTGCACCGTAGCGCTCCAGGTCAGTTTGGCATGCTGCTGCAAAGCATCCAGCAACCTTCCGACCAGTGGTTGCGGCAGGTCATCGAGGCAGTCCAGGAAGATCGCGGTCGACTCAGCCGCCGGGCCCCCAGGAAACGACTCGGTTGTCTGCCGCCAGGTTTTCTCGTCGATCAGACGACAGTCGACTGGCAGGAAGACCCCACGATGCTCTGGGATTCCGCGTCGGCGCCAGCGGTGGATCTGGACCGCGTGCGCAACTTGATGAGCCAATGCGCCGCGGGGCGCGACGATCAACAAGGGGCTATCGGCAGCGATTGCACTTTGCGTTTGGAGCATGGAACGCTGTGCCGCGATACTTCTGCCCTGCAGGGGACGCAGGGCATCCAGGCTGCGATAGCGAAGGCGGGTGGCTTTGAGCCATGCCTGCGCGCCCTCGATCGAATCGTTCAACTCATCCGAGGGAGGTCCACTGGCGGGGAGCAGCCAGCCAAGCCATTCGGTTCCTTCGTCGCTTTCCAGAGGGATCGCATTCCCGCGGAACCATCGGCCATCGGGAAGCGGCACCCACCAGGAGGCATCCTGAGGCACCGTTTGGAAGTCCGTTGGTGGTTCCGGCAGCAGCCGCATCCTCATCGCAAAGGACTTAGGAATGGAGAGCATCATTGCGATGCGGGAGGCTTCTCCATCCTCAGCGATGCGGTCGCTGCAATCGAGCCCGATCAGGGTCTCCGGTGGCGTGTGCAGCAGTTCGGAAAGGGCCTGATTGGCAAATTGAAGGTGGCCCGAGTCATCGATCAGCCAGACGGGGAGGTGCGATGCGAGCAGTTTTTTACCGAGGCTGCGCGCCAGGGAGACGCTTCCAGCGACCGCAGGCGCCGGATTGGCGCTCGCGGGTCGGGATGCAGTCGATTCGTCGATTCCCTCTCCTGTCGATGGATTGGAGGGATCCTTTTTGGGATCTTTGGCCATCGTCCTGCGCCTTAGGTGAATGGAGGGAGCATCGGGCGCACAGGATCAGGAGCTACTTGCCGGAATCCCCAAGCAACTGCTCAATCTGTTCCTGAAGCTTCGGCCCACGCGTGTGCATGGCGACCACGGTTCCTTGTTGATCCAGCAGCAGCATGAGAGGGATGGCATTGACCCCCAGCTTTTTGGCTGCTGGTGTCTCGAAACCGACGGCATTGGCATCGGAGGAGCGAACGATCATCCAGGGGAGTGGTTCGCGCTGGAGGAAATCGTTCAGGTCCTTCGCCTCATCGTCGAGGTTCACACCGACGATCTCAAAGCCGCGGTCTTTGAATTTCTCGTAGGCTGCTTTCATGTTGGGGAACTCGCCGATGCACGGCCCGCACCAGGTCGCCCAGAAATCGACCAACACCACTTTGCCCTTGAGGCTGGAAAGATCCAGGGCCGCGCCATCGAGGGACTGGAGGCCTTCCAAGACGAGAGGTTTGCCGAGGATGCCGGTACGAGTCCGAAACTCGTTGACCGTTCTTTCTAGTTCGGTGCGAAGATCGGGGTTTTCCACCGATCCGACTTTGTCGGCAAAGGCGTCGATCAGCGCCTGGGCCAGTCCCGTTTTTCCTGAGTACTCGATCTGGATCGAATTGCTGGCGAGCATCATCATCGTGGTGCTGGAGGGGAATGCATCGACCAGGGCTTTCGCCGTTTCGCGGACCTTTTGGAATTCCGCCGGCCCGGAGCCCTCTTTCATCGCCGGTTCGATCGCTTCCTGGAAGCTGTTCAGTTGGGGGGAATTGGCGACTTCCAGCTGCCAGATGTCGCGAGCGATCATGGGGTTGGAGGAATCCTTGAAGGCAGCGATCACCTTTTCCCTTACGGTTTCGAATGCGGGCTGGTCCCCTTGTCGGGCAAGAACCTGGAGCGTCTGCATCATCATGCGATGATCGGGGAGATCCAGCAGTTCTTTCTCGGCCAGAATCTGGTTCATTCCTTCGATCAACGGTGCTGCATCCTTGACGGCACCAGCACTGTAGTCGCTGAGTCGGAATCCGAAGAGGACTAGTCGCGCCTGGTGGGCGATTTTTGGGCTGGAGATGGTTTGCACTTCGGAGGCGTACTGGGCGAGGGCTTGGGCGGCCGCGGTGTCCTGGAATCCTGCCAACTGAGAGAGGGCTTCGATCTTCGAGTAGATGGCGATATCCTTCTGCTCGGCATCCGTCGCCTTCTCCAAAAGGCTTTCGGCCGCCGTCAGCTTCATCTCTGCCATCGCCTTTCCACGTTCTGCCAGCACCTGTTGGGAAGCCGTTCGCTTTTGAAAGGACTCGACCAGTTCTCGGAAAGCGTCATCGGTTTTGGCGAGGAACGCGATCAGCTGTTTGGGATCGTCGGTTTCGGGCATGGTGAGGGTCATGAAGAGCCGATCGTCTTCGGTCTTGGGGGCACCCAGATTCGGAGGTGCCAGATCGGTGCTCGGCTGCTTGCCCGTGGCCGACGCATTGGCGGAGGCATCCGCTGGCTTTGGCATCGCTGGAGGGCTTTGAACCTGGATATCGGAAATCGACTGCTTGACTTCACCAGGAGCGGCGGGAGATTGCGGCGCTGTCGGGGCAGTCGCTGCGGGGGCCGGGGTGGATGGTACTTTGGTAGCGGCGCTGTCGCTGGGCGCGGCTTTTTTGGCGGAGGATTTGCTGGAAGCGGAATCGTCGACTTCGTAGCCCGAGTCCTTACCGGAGATCGGTTTCCTTTCGGCGGCGGGCTGGCAGCCGGTGTTTCCCCAGAGGGCAGCCAGCAGAACCGGCATGCCGAGGGCTTGGCGATGGCGCCGCAGGGTGCCCAGGACCAGGGATGTGTACGAGAGGGGATTGGGGCGGTCCACAGGTGGTTCCTCGACGCGAAAGATGCGGGCAAGCTTGCGGGGATGAGTCCCAGTTTGACGGACGGTTTGGGGGGCTCCCAGGGAGTCCCCCATCGTTCCGGCTATGATACTCCAAGAGTCGGGCTGTGGGGGGCGTGATAGGAACGGCTGGTGGATCCAACAGGATGCGGACGATCGACTTCTATTCAGGGATCGGTGGCTTTTCTTGGGCCTGTCCGGAGTTGCCGGTGGTGGCCGCCTATGAGATCGACGAAGGGGCTCGCCAGTTGTCGAGTCGGCATTTCGGGTACCCAGCCATCGCGGCCGAAATCGCATCTTTGGGGACTTCGGCCATCGCCGTCCATCAGGCCGAGTGCTGGTGGATGAGTCCTCCTTGCCAGCCTTTCAGCCAGCGTGGAAGGCAGCTTGGCGACCTCGACCGCCGGCATGAGTCGTTTCAGGTGTTGTTGGAGAAAGTGCCAGAGTTGCTGCCGCGTTGGATCTTTCTGGAGAATGTGCCTCCGTTTCTGGAGTCGTCGTCTTTTGAACGGATGCGGCGGCAGTTGGAGCGTTGGGGGTATCGGGTTGCCTGGAGTTGTTTATGCCCTGCGACCTGGGGCAACTACAATCGCCGGCTGCGCTGTTACGTCGCAGCGACGCGCGATCGACATCGGCCGATTCCCGACGGTTGGATCGATCCGAACTTATTTTCTGGCGTCGCTGAAGCCCGTCCGTGGATCGAATACCGGGAGCCGGAAGCGGACGACGGCCGATTCCAGATTGGATCTGCCCAGTGGGATCGGTTTGGCGGGGCGATGCATGGAGTGCGTTGGAGCGACGTGCAGCCCAGGACCAAGTGCTTTGGTTCCAGTTACGGTAAATCGTGGGTGGCCAGCGGATCGGTGGTCCTTCAGTCGCAGGGGGCGCGGTGGTTCTCCCCTCGCGAGGTCGCCAGGCAGTTGGGGTTTCCCGATCGATTGACCTGGCCGCCGGATTGGCCGGCTCGCCGCCTTTGGCGTCTGCTCGGCAACTCCCTTTCGATCTCGACCGTGCGAAGCTTCGTCGATAGGATGCTGCACTGGTGAACGGATCCCGGTCCTCGGGGTTCCGACAGTCCTCATGTCTTGATGCACGAGATGCCCGATGGCTCTACCCCAACCTGGTCCAGTGGAGGTCAAGAGTGGGCCAACAGGCAACGGGTCGACCGGATGGATCGCCGGGGTGGGGCGATGGATTCCCGCTGTCGAATCGCTGCGCGGGTACGACGTACATTTGCTGCGTCGCGATGTTGTAGCGGGGGCAACGGTTGCGGCTGTGGCGGTACCGCAAGCGATGGCCTACGCCTCCATCTTCGAAATGCCGATGCAGATGGGGTTGTTCACCGCCATCGTCATGACAGGAGTTGGGGCGCTGCTGGATTCCTCCCGACAGCTGATCAACGGACCGACCAACGCCATTTCGATCGCGATGCTCAGTGCACTCAGTCTCACACCGCCGGAGAAGCGTGTGGAGGCAGCCATCCTGATGGCGCTGTTGATTGGCATCATCCAAATCCTGATCACCGGGATGCGTTTGGGAGACATGTCGCGGTATATCTCTCATTCGGTGATCGTGGGTTTCACTCTTGGTGCCTCGATCCTGTTGGTCATGGACCAGCTGAAGAACATTTTAGGACTGCGGGCGATGGGGGATCCGCACGATCCCTTTCTGTTGCGGTTTGCCAAGACGTTTACTCAGGGAGGACCGATCCACTGGCCGACCTTGGCGGTGGCTTTGGGAACCATGCTGGTGGCCGCCTCACTTCGGTGGCTCAATCGGCGTCGCGGTTGGCAGGTCCCAGAGTTGCTGGCGGCGCTGACGGTCGCGGCGGTGGTGTGCGCGGCCACTGGCGCTGCCGATCACGGGGTGCGACGGATCGATCAGATTCCTCGGGAGCTTCCTGCATTCGCGCCTCCGCGAGTCGATTGGGGGCTGGTGAGAGATCTTCTACCCAGCGCGGCGCTGATCGGCATGCTGGGGCTTTTGGAGGCGATCGCCATGGCCAAATCGATCGCGGCAAAAACGCATCAAAAGCTGAACATCCATCAGCAATGTTTGAGCGAAGGGGTTGCCAATTTGGCTGGCAGTTTTTTTCAGTGCTTCCCAGGTTCGGGGTCGCTGACGCGATCCTATATCAATCACCAGGCCGGTGCTGCGACGCAGTGGTCCGGGGTGTTTAGTGCAGCAGCCGTGGCGGTGGTGATCCTGCTCTTTGCACCCTGGGCGCAGTACATTCCCCGCGCGGCGCTGGCAGGGGTGCTGATGCTGACGGCGATGCGGATGGTCGATCTTCCCCATCTGTTTTACCATCTGAAGGCGACTCGGTTCGATGCCGCCATCGTCCTGGCGACTGCTTTGGCTGCGGCGCTGGTCTCCATCGAGTTCTGCATTTTGATCGGAGTATTTCTTTCGTTCTTCTTCTATGTCCCCAAGGCGGCTCGGCTGGATTGCCTGGAGTATCAGTGGGATCGATTCGGCAGGATGCAGCCGCGCCGGTCCTTGGCAGGCGTCCACCCTCCTTCCTCCCCGTGTGATCGTTGGCGTTTCTACCATGTGGAAGGGGAGCTATTTTTCGGGGCCAGTCCCGACCTGGAGGGGATGCTGGAGAGGATCGAGCAGGAATTGCCGGAGGGGGTGCGGTTTGTCCTGTTGCGTCTTCGGTACGCACGCAATCCAGATGCCGTCTGCATGGAGCTGCTGGAGCGGTTTCTCACGTCGCTTTCCAGGCGGGGGATCCAGCTGGTCCTCTCGGGCGTGGGAGACGACTTGCGGCAGGTGATGGAACGGATCGGACTGGATGAACGAATAGGGAGAGATCGGATTTTTTACGAGCAGCAGGTGGAGGGATCAAGCACTCGGGAGGCGGTTCTGTGGATCTACAGGCAATTGGGTGATCATCGATGTGCCACTTGCACGTTGGGGGACATGCAGAGGGTGCCGACGACGATCGACTACGATATTTGACCCGATGCTGGAACCATCTTCGGGGCGGAGGAGGGACTAGGAAAAGCGTCCATTGGAGTCGTGGTGGTGGTCGAACGGATTCGAAGATCGGACGCCAAGCGATCCGGACCACCATGGGAGTGGTTATGATAGGAGCGATCCTGGCTCCCGGTTTCCTGAGGAACTACGGAGTTGAGCTACCTTTGCAAGGAGTTTCAATATCTCCATGAATTCGGCAGACGCACCCAGCACGCAGCGGTGGCCCCTGCACTGGAGGATCCTCACGGGGCTGATCGTCGGGGTGCTTGCCGGGTTGCTAGCCCGTTCGGTTTTATCGACCATTTCCCCAGACGCTAAGGCGTGGGTCGATTGGTTTGCCACGAACATCGCCGAATCGGTGGGCAAGGTGTTTTTGCGACTGATCTTCATGGTGGTCATCCCGCTGGTTTTTTCTTCCCTGGTGCTGGGGGTGGCGGGCATCGGAGACCCTCGCCGTCTGGGGCGGATCGGGGCATGGACCTTTGGGATCACCCTGCTTCTTTCTCTCGCATCGGTGCTGATTGGACTGGGAGTTGTCAACGCAATCCGCCCGGGTGACTCGCTTCGCCCGGAACAAAGGGCCGCTCTTCAGGAACAGTTTTCGACTGGGGCGGAGGCGACGGTTGCCAACGCCAGAAAAAGCAAATCGCTTCGGGATTCGCTGCTCGACATGATCCCGAACAATCCCCTGCAGGAGATGGTCGGGGCACTGGATGGAAGCTCCCCCGGCAACGGGATTCTTTCCGTGATGTTCTTTGCTCTGGTGGTGGGGCTAGCGATCACTGTCTTGCCAACCGAATCGCAGCCTCTAGTGGCCCTTTTGGAATCGATCTTTCAAATCAGCATGAAGGTCATTGGATGGGCGATGGAGTTGGCGCCGTGGGGCGTTGCCGGCCTGATGTTCTCGATGACCAATCGGCTTGGCAGCGACATTCTCTGGACCCTCGCATGGTATGTCGCCACCGTTTTTCTCGGATTAGGGCTTCAGTGGTTGATCGCCTATTCGATCGCTTTGTCGACCCTTGGCGGGATCTCGCCGCTGAAGTTCGCGCGACGGATCAGCACAGCGGCGCTCACTGCTTTCTCGACCTCCTCTTCCAACGCCACGTTGCCGACGGCCCTTCGGGTGGCGGAAGAGCAGTTGCAACTGCGTCCGGAGACGGCGAGATTCGTGCTGACGGTAGGATCGACGGCCAACCAAAATGGGACGGCGCTCTATGAAGGAGTCACCGTGCTCTTCCTGGCTCAGGTGTTTGGTGTCGAGCTGAGTTTGATCCAGCAAATGACGGTGTTGATTCTCTGTGTGTTTGCGGGGATCGGGACCGCCGGAGTGCCGGGGGGATCGCTTCCGGCCACCGTCCTGGTGCTGCAGACGATCGGCGTCAATGCCGGTGGGATTGCGATTATTCTCGGAGTCGATCGCCTTCTGGACATGGCGCGGACGACGCTGAATGTCGTGGGGGATCTGGTGGTCGCTCAGTGTGTCGATCGAATGGAGGGGGGGATGGGGCAAGAGACTGCCCTGCCAGCTGGCCAACCATCGGCCGGAGGCCCCGATTCTCAAGGAGGCAATCGCCAACTGTGAAGATCTTTGTCCTCGATAACTACGACTCGTTCACCTACAACCTCGTCCAGCGTCTGGGGGAGATCGACCCGTCGCTGGAGGTTAGGACGGAGCGAAATGATGCGGTCACCGTCGAACAGATCGCTCAGTGGAGCCCCGATCGCATTTTGATTTCCCCGGGGCCCTGCACACCCAATGAAGCAGGAATCTCCCTGGAACTGCTCCGTCAGTTGTCCGGTACCTTTCCCATTCTGGGAGTCTGCCTGGGGCATCAATCGATCGGGCAGGCTTTTGGGGGAAAGGTTGTTCGAGCTCCGCAGTTGATGCATGGCAAGACCGATCGGATTCATCATGACGATCGCGGGATGTTCCGGGGGATCTCCAATCCATTCGTGGCGACTCGCTACCACAGCTTGGTGATCGAGCCCAAGTCGCTGCCGGACTGTCTGGAGGTGAGCGCCTGGGTGAGCGATCCATCGACGGGCGAGAGAATCATCATGGGAGTGCGGCATCGGACTTTGCCGGTGGAAGGCTGGCAGTTTCATCCAGAGAGCTTTCTCACCGAACCAGGGCCGGAATTGCTGAAGCGGTTTCTTCGCTGGGATCGATGATTTCCAGGTATGGAGGAGTCGCTGCATCGCCCCGGGAAACGGCTTGGATGCCCCGATCGATTTGCAAGAAGTGCTCCTTCATCTAAACTCAAGGAATTGGAGTCCCCCTCGCTCTCTCGAACGAAAAGCCGGCTGGATGATTTGCGTAACCCTAGGACGAACCCGCCATAAGTATCTGATCGCCGAACACCAGCATATTGGTGAGTTGGGTGGTGAGCTGGTGGAGTTGCGGCTGGATTACATCGGTCGCACGATCGATCTGTCACGGATCCTGAAGGATCGGCCCACGGCGGTCGTAATCACCTGCCGCAGGAAGAGTGATGGCGGCCGTTGGGAGCGACCGGAGGATGAGCGACGGATGCTGCTTCGCTCAGCGATCGCCGCGGGGGTGGAGTATGTCGACCTGGAAGAAGATGCAGCGGCTGCGATCCCGCGCTATGGGAAGACCAAGCGGATCGTCAGTTACCACAACTTCCAGGAAACCCCCGCCGATCTGGATGCGATCTATCAACGTCTGCTGAAGCACGACGCCGATATCGTCAAAATCGCGACCCTCGCCAACTCCTTTTCGGATGTCGTCCGAGTGCTGGAGCTGATGGACAAGTCGAAGGTGCCGACGATTGGGATCGCCATGGGGGATATGGGCGGCGTGACGCGCCTCCTGGCGGCTCGTTTTGGAGCCCCCTTCACCTACTGTTCTTTCGATTCAGAGCGTCAGATCGCTCCTGGCCAATTCTCTTTCAAGCAGATGCGCGACCTGTACCGGGTCGATTCGATCGATGCCGACACCAAGCTGTTTGGAGTGGTGGCCGATCCCGTCGGGCACAGCTATAGTCCGTTGATCCACAACAGCGCCTTTGCCCACCATGGCCTTCAGGCTCGCTATCTCCCTTTCCGCATTCCGGAAGAAGAACTGCCTGTCTTTCTCCGTTGGTGCCGCAGCTTCGGGATCGGCGGATTGAGCGTCACGATCCCGCACAAAGAAGCGATTCTTCCGCTGCTCAGCCGGGCCGAGCAGGCGGCTCAGGAGATCGGCGCGGTCAACACGGTGGTTTTCAATCAAGACGAAGCGATCGGTTACAACACCGATTATCGTGCGGCGATGGACTGCCTGACCGATGCGATGAAGCAGGTCACTGGCCAGGATGAACCATTCAAGGGGCGAACGGTTCTGCTGTTGGGGGCTGGAGGTGTTTCCAGGGCGATCGGTTTCGGACTTCGGCAGCGTGGGGCGATCGTCGAAATCGCATCGAGAAGCATGGAGCGGACGGAGGCGCTGGCGCGGGCCATCGGTGCCAAGGCGATCTCCTGGGATTCCCGATACGATGTCCGACCAGCGCTGATCGTCAATGGAACTCCTATCGGCATGTTCCCCGACGTCGACAATACCCCGTACGACGGCGAGCATCTGGATGCCAGTACCTTGGTTTTCGACACGGTCTACAATCCAGAGTCGACGCTCTTGGTCAAGACGGCCCGCAAGCAGGGCTGTCCCGTGCTGACCGGAAGCTACATGTTCATTCGGCAGGCCTGCTATCAGTACAAGCTCTTTACAGGATTGGAGCCTCCTGCCGATGTGATGCGGGCGACGCTGCAGAAGGCGATTTCTCCACTGCGCGATTGATGCGACAAGGAAGTCCATGGTGTTTCTGGCATTCGATGGAATCGATGGGGCCGGCAAGTCGACGCAGATCCAGATGCTGACCGAGTGGCTGGAAGGTCGGCAGGTCCCTTGCGAGCTGGTTCGTGATCCGGGCAGTTCGCCCCTGGGGGAAGCGGTGCGCGACCTGCTGCTGCATCGCGAGGAAATTCCAATTGCACCGGTCGCCGAAATGTTGCTCTACATGGCGGCTCGCGCTCAGCTGGTAGCTCAGCGAATCCTCCCGGCACTTGCAGCCGGAAAGTGGGTCATCTCAGACCGTTTTCTGCTGGCCAACGTCGTCTATCAGGGAGCGGGCCATGGGCTGTCCATGGAGACGCTATGGGAGGTGGGTGCCGTCGCGACACAGCAGCTGTCGCCGGATATCACGATCCTGTTGGATTTGCCCGTGGAGTTGGCGATGGCTCGAATGAAAGGGCCGCAGGATCGCCTGGAGAAAAGAGGGCGCGACTATTTCCAGCGGGTGCGTGATGGATTCCTGACGCAGCTTCCTCGCGCGTCCAGGAAGACGTTGGTCGTCGATGCCACGCAGACACCTGAGGTGATCCATCAGCGGATCGTCGCTTTCCTGAGCTCGGTCGAAAAAGTGAGCGAACTTCTGGGATGACTCATCGCCGTCTGGCGGCGACGATCATCCCTCCTGCGCGCAGGCTTGGCAGCCACCAGCTGGCCTCCAGCGGACCGCTGGAACGATCGTTCAGCCAGCACCAACGTTCGATCCGCAGCCCTGCCTGCTGGAGGTCCTGCCGCAGTTCACGGCCGCTGTAGATGTGCAGATACATATTGGGCAGGCCGCGGTAGGGATAGACTCGATCGCCAAACTCCCACTGCCGATCGCCGATCGATCTCCAGAACTGCTTGGCCTGCATCCACCATCCTTGGGGTTCCCGCCACCAGGTCCCGCGATGATGCACATGCACAATCCACTGCCCGCCGGGCTTCAGGATGCGTGCCGCGTGGCGCAGCACCTGCTGGCGATGCTTCCGTCCGCGTACCATTCCCAGGGAGCTGTACATACAGAGAACCAGATCGGCGCTGCAGTCGGGGATCGAATCGAGTTGCACCATATTGGCCAGTTGCGTTTCGATTTTGTCTTGGAGTCCCAGCGTTGCGGCTTTGATCCTCACCTGCTCCAGCATCGATTCGCTCAAGTCGACCCCAACCATTCGCCATCCCATCTGCGCCAGTGCGATCAGATGCCGACCGGTACCACAGCCCAGATCATAGCCAACAGGCGAGCGCTGCCGGTCGACGTCTTGAATCTGCTGAGCGATGAACTGCTGATCGAAATGCAGCAGCGGATGTCCGTCATGGAAAGAATCGTATTGCTGAGCGATCGATGGCAGATGAGCGTAGTCCCAGGCACCACGGCAAACACCCGGCGGCAGTTGCCAAGCCGGCACTTCCTTCCGTTCCCCTGCCCCTCTCCCCCCCATTTCGCCGCTCATCGCAACCACCCGATCCTGTCAGCAAGTTTCCTGCGGTCTAAAGCGATTCTAGGTAGCGCAGCAGATCGGCCAGTTGCTGCGGGTCGAGTCCGTCGAGCAGACCGGATGGCATCAAAGAAATCGCGGATGGCTGGATGCTGGAAAGATCTTCCTGGCTGACGCGCGCGACCTGTCCATCTGCCAAGTGCAGGAGGATCCCATCCGCCGATCGGTAGATCGTCAGGCCCACCAGTACTTGATCGTCGACCGTCAGGACTCGGTAGGCCTGGTAGCGGTCGGGAATCGACTTGCTTGGTTCGAAAATCGACTCCCAGAGATCTTGGGTTGCAAAGCGCCTTGAGACGCCTGCCAGATCGGGCCCCAGGGCGGTGCTAGAGTTATGGCACTGCGCGCATCGGGTTTGTTGAAAGAGCAGTTTGCCGCGCTGGGCATCCCCTGTCCGGTCCTTGGCCTGCGCGACGCGATCGCGCCAATCCCCAGGACTCTGCAACGCCTGCAATCTCGCCTGAAGCTCCACCGACTCTGGGCCAGCCTGCCCAAGCAACTGCAGCCAAGCTTCGGGATTCAGTTGGTCAGGGATGGAAGGGAGCGATAAGGAGCGGGCGGCGCGCTGAAGTCGCTCGAGCAATTCAGTGGGTTGGATCCCTTCGGGAGGCTTGCCCGATCGGACCAGGAACTCGGTGAGCGACTGAAGTTCCTTCTCGGGTGGGCCGGAAGGAAGTGTGCGGAGTGCGGTCCATGCGTCAAGCCATCCGGAGCGATCGGGCGATGCCAAGCGTTCCAGAAGAGGATCTTGCCAGCCTTCGGCCAGATCGGTCTGTCGAGCGAGCGTTGCCAGGACCGCACCGCGCAAAGCCGCTTCCTTCCAAGCGACGCGGAGGCAATCACCGCGCCTGGGATCTTCCGACGACTCCAGGACCCAGCGGACCATCTCCGGGCTCCATGAACTTGCGTCACTGTCCATCATGCGGTCGAGCATTTTTTTGTGCGCTTCTGGGTGGAGCGGCGCGGGGAGCCACCGGGCCCAGAGAAGCGAATCGGACTGGCCAAAGTTGGGATGCTCGGTCAGGTGAGCGGGTAGATTGGGGTCGCTGGCCAGCAGTGCATCCCAAAGATCTTTCAATCGACTTTGCCACTGGCTATCGGTGTTGAGACCTCGCTCCTTCACCTTGCGTTCGATTGCCAGAAGGGCGCCAGCCACGGCATCCGAACGCTCTGGGGTTGCAGGGTGGGTGCAGCTAGCCAGCAGGGCCAGCGCGTGAAGATCGGAGGTGGGGTGGCTCTTTTCGTCGATCAGAGTCAAAGCGACTTGGGGTACTTCGGCCAAGGTTGGGCGCATCATCGCCAGGGTCCGGATCGCTTCCACTTGGAGATCGATCTTGCCGTCGCTGCCTGCCTGCTGAATGGTTGCCAGCAGCCATCGAGTCCAGCCATCGCGCACCTTGGGATCAAAACGCTCGGAAAACCGAGATCGATAGCTGTCGAAAAAGCTGTTTTTGGCTGTCGGTGAATGGGGAGGCACTACGTGACGCAGGTCCCCGATTGCGACTTGAAGATGCGTGAGCAGTTGCTGCATCGCGCTTTCGTCGGTCGGCCATCGCTTCTGGGAGACTTCCGAGGCGAGGCCATCCAGCACCCTTCCTTCCAGGCCGGTGGGAGCGGTAGCGTAATGGAGATCGGCCAATCTTTGAAGCAGCTCATTCCCCTGTCGAACGCGTCGGCGCGATAGGGCCCACAGCCTGACTTGGCTAAGGGTGCTGTCGGAGAGAACCAGCGGTAGTGCATCGCTGCTGGGCGTCCACCGTTTCCATCCGATGCATTCCCAGGCAGCCAGTTGGTCGACCGGCGTCATCCACTCCCCCCAGTCGGTCGCAGATCCAGGGGAGTCACTTGCTGGCTTGGCCACGCAATCGGCCGCCTTCTTCTGCCAGTTGGCGAGGTCGCTGGGTGTGCCATTGGCCTTACCCCATCCGATCGCTCGCCATCCCATCGCGCGCAGTTCGGCCACCGGATCGGCCAGCCAGCGATCGATGGTACGGGGGTTGATCATCGTTCCGGGGATCGCGAGCAGTTGCCGGGCAGCCTGGAGCCTAGCGGCGTCGGTCAACCTCTGCTCGCGGTAGCTCCAGTTCCCTACCGAAGCTTCGGCGAGCACCTCCTGGATGCGTTCTCCGGCCAGCTGCCGGGCGGATGTGACTTGGTGCGATTCGAGGGCAGCATTGGCCTGGAGCAATTTGGCTGCCTGTTCGGCTTGGTCCGGATCGAGCGATCGGGGAGGGGGAAGTTTGCGTTCCTCGCTGGTCGCATCTCTCCAGATCGGCAGTGCTTCCGCCGGACCCTGGTAATCGATCCGATAGATTGCCCCGCGCGTTCCTCTTCCGCCGACGCTGACAAGGAGACTGCCAGAAGGTTCGACGACCAGGTCGGTCGCAGCAAAGCCCGCACTGCCGGTCGATTTGAGGAACGTCTCCGCCCCCAATCGAAGTCGTTTGGCGTCGGGGTGATCGGCCGAGACGGCGACGCGTTCGGGGTAGACTGCCAGGATGCGCCCGAAAGTCCAATCGAGAGCCAGAACAGCGCCGCGGTATTTCGAGGGAAAGCGGTTGTGTTGGTAGACGGCCACGCCGGTCGGCGAACCGCGGCCCAGAGAGGCCAGGGTGCGGGGCATGAGAAATCGATAGTCGGGATCGCGAGAGCATTCGCCGATCCAACCGGCGTCGGAACCGGGGCTGAGGACAAGAATGCGAGTGGGGCGGTACCAGGGAAGGGTGATGTCCCGTTCTCCATCGCTGTCGTAGGTGACCGGCTGACCATCGGGCAGAAAATCGAAGTCGTAGGCATTGCGGAGGCCGTGAGCGACGACGCCCCGTCGTTGGAAATCGGGGCTGATGCGCCAGAGGGTCCCGGCACGCGCGACGGGAATCGCGGCATCGGGGTCGCTTTTCAATCGCTGGATCCCTTCGGCGTGATTGCCGGCCATGAGATACCACCATCCGTCCGGTCCCCGACGAATCGCATGCGTGTGATGCTCGCCCCCTGTCGTCAGAGCCAGCAGTTTCTCTGGCGCGGTGTCGGCGACTAGATCCCCGTTGTTGTCGGCGCTGCGCCACAGCCCGCCATCGGCGACCCAGAACCGGTACTTGCCTTCAGCCCAAAGCCCCTGGGCACCCTGGCGAATAGCACTGGTCCATGGAATTCCCTTGTCGAATCGTCCATCTCCATCGGTATCGACCAGCGTTCGGATGTAGGCAGGACCGGAGACCACGGGGCGACCCGCGGGATCCAGCGTCATGCAGAAGGCATCGTGGACCAGGTCGTCGGAAGCAACCAGTTGGATGGTGAACCCTTCAGGCAATTCGACCGGAAGCGATTCCTGCGCCTGGACCGATGGAGGATCGAGGAGGGGGGGAGCGACCAGGAAGGAGAGGGCAAGTAACCACTTGGGCCAGCCAGGGCAACGCGCCGCGGGATGGATGCATCGTGGTGAATCCGATGAGGCAAGGTCCAAAAAGCCGGCATGGTGACCGCGCATCGAATGCTTCCTTACCGAGGTCGGATTGATCCATCCCAATCAACACAAGCAGCCATCGGTTGGCAGATGGTTGTTCCCGGACGAAGTCGACCACTGCGGTGGGAATCGCGACTCCTCGTCCATGGCTTATTGTGCCTGTCGACCGTCAGACGTCGAGATTCTTCACATCCAGAGCGTGTTTCTCGATGAACTGGCGGCGAGGTTCCACTTTGTCACCCATCAGCACCCGGAACATTTCATCGGCGGCGGCGGCATCGACCAGCGTCACCTTGATCATCGTCCGGTTGGAGGGATCGAGGGTGGTTTCACGCAGTTCCTCGGCGTTCATTTCGCCCAGTCCCTTGAATCGGGTGATCTGCAGTCCTTTTTCACCGGCCGATCGGATGGCTGGCAGTAGGGCGCGAAGATCTTCCAGCCCGATTTCGGCTTCTTCCCGCAGCAATCGGAAACGCGGTTCCGTGAAGCCGGTGCGATCTTTCGGGAGTAGCTGTTCGATTCCATAGCCGAAGGCTTCTAGTTCTTTCAGGCCGCCATTGATCGTCCGCACTTCATGCAGTTCGATGATGTAGGGTTTGTCTCCGTAGAGCTGTCCATCGCCGTCGGGATCGAGCTTTTCCTCGGTTTCCAGGGAGTCGATGGTGGTCGCTTCGGTGGCGATATTGCGGCTCTTGAGGTATCCATCCAGTTGCTCGCGGGTGGTGAACCAGTGCTCCTCGGTCTTGTAGACCAAGTGGTAGACCGGCATCCGGAGCGTTTGGGGATCCATCCGTTCGGAGTGGGTGCGAAGGCTGATGCCACGTCGCTCCAGAGCCAGAATCGCTTCTTCGACCGAAGCGAGCGTGGTGCAGAGTTTCCGCATTTGGTCCCCTTCGATCACCGTCCCCTGGTCATCGACGAAGCGGCTATCGGAAAGTCCTTTTTCAAGCAGCTGTTGCTTCATGACTTCGTCGGAGTGAACGTAGTACTTCTCCTTTTTGCCGCGCACGACGCGGAACAAAGGAGGCTGAGCGACGTAGACGTGGCCGCCGGCAACCAACTGGTACATCTGTCGGTAGAAGAAGCAGAGCAGCAGGGTCCGGATGTGGGAGCCATCGACATCGGCGTCGGTCATGATGATGATTCGGTTGTACCGGCGTTTGCCGACATCTTGGTCGGTACCGATACCGCAACCGATCGCCTGGATCATGCTCTGGACTTCTTCGTTGTTGAGCACTTTATCTTCGCGGCTTTTGTAGGCATTGATGATCTTGCCTCGCAGTGGCAGGATCGCCTGGGTGTCGCGAAAGCGACCGCCTTCAGCCGACCCGCCTGCCGAGTCACCTTCCACTAGGTAGAGTTCGCACTCTTCCATCTTGCTGCTGATGCAGTCGCGCAGTTTGCCGGGCAGACCACCGCCACCCAGAGCGTCTTTGCGTTTGCGGAGCAGGTCTTTGGCCTTTTTGGCAGCTTCCCGCGCTTCGGCGGCCAGAAGTCCCTTCTTCACGATGGTCTTAGCCGCCTTGGGGTTCTCTTCCAGGTACTTCGCCAGTTCTTCGCCGACGATCGTGTTGACGATGCCTTCGATCTCACCGTTGCCCAGTTTGGTTTTTGTCTGGCCTTCGAATTGGGGATGACCGACGCGCATGCTGATCACTGCGGTCAGACCTTCGCGAAAATCATCGCCCGTGGGGGTGAGGTCTTTGAATAGATTTTCTTTCTTTCCGTAGGCGTTGAGCGTGCGGGTGAGCGCGGATCGGAACCCTGAGACGTGGGTTCCTCCTTCGATCGTGTGGATGTTGTTGACATACGACTGCAGGTTTTCTGTGTATTCGCCCGAGTACTGAAATGCGATCGAATAGCCAACATCATCCCGCTTGCCTTCGATCAGGATGACATCCTCATGCAGGACGTCGCTGGCACGATTCAGATGCTCGACAAACTCCACAATCCCTCGTTCATAGTAGAACTCATCCCCCTGCCCCTGCCGTTCGTCCCTCAACCGAATCCGAACGCCGCTGTTGAGGAAGGCGAGTTCCTGGAGTCGTTTGTGGAGCGTGTCGTAGTTGAACTTGGTGTTGGGGAAGATCTGGCTATCGGGTTTGAAGGTGGTTTTGGTGCCACGGCGGGAGGTCGTTCGAACCTGTTTGGCAGGAGACGTCGGTACACCCCGTTCGTAGGTCTGCATCCAAACCTGGCCGTTGCGGCTGACCTCGACTTCGCACCACTGCGATAGGAAGTTCACGACCGTCACACCGACCCCGTGGAGACCACCGGAAGTCTGGTAGGCCTTCTTCTCGAATTTGCCTCCAAACTTCAGAACCGTCATCACGCCTTCCAGCGTGCTTACCTCGCGCTGGAGCATTTCCGAAAGCTGGGCGTGGCGGTCGGTCGGGATGCCACGGCCATCGTCCTCGACGGTTACCGAACCATCGGCGTTGATCGTCACCGAGACGGTTTTGGCGTGACCGGCCATCGCTTCGTCGATCGAGTTGTCGACGACTTCATAGACCAGGTGGTGAAGTCCCTTGAGCGTCGTGTCGCCGATGTACATCGACGGCCGTTCCCGGACATGCTCCAGGTCGCTCAGGTGCTTCAGATCGTCTCCGCTGTAGTCGGAGCGATCGAGCGCCATCGATTCGTCGTTGGGGAGATCCTGTTCAGGCTGCTCGGAAGCGCCGTTGCTCATGGTCGTCTCGTTGTCGCTTTAGGCTGAGAAACTCGATCTATCCATCCGGAAAGAGGCTCCCCTTGCTGGGGAAAAGGTGCCAGCGGCGCACCCTCACCGCAGCGGCGTAGCCGGCACGGGGAATGCCTGCCACCAGGCCGCACCAGGGGCTCTCCATCGGAATCCGGATTATAGCCGATCGCCCCTCCAGCCTCAGTGGGGAAAGATCTCAAGAACCCCATTTTCCCAACACTTTCCCAGCCAGCCCACAGCAGCCGACCTGCTTTTGGGAGGGTGGAGATTTAGCGGGGCGCGCCGGAGGGAGGAAGCACCTGGTTGGCCGCGTCTTTCCAAGGCTTCAGGATCGACTCGCCGATGGCGCTCGAGCGGTTGGCTCGCGCCAGGGACAGCCCTAGGTCGGGATGGCTTTGCCAGTCCTCGGCACCATAGTTGCGGATGTCGTGATAAGGCCGGTTCAGTTTGGGGGTCACCTTGCGGATCAGATGAAAACCCTCCTGATCGCGAACTAGGTAGTAGTGGAGCAATCCGGCCATCAGAGCGGCACCGAAGAGTGTCCCCATCAGGAAGGTGGAAAAATGGCGAAACATCAGCATCATCTCCTGGAGGTCGTGGGTGGGTCCGATGGTTGTTGTAAGCCGGTTGGTAGCGATGAAAAAAACCGGAGGTTCTTTGCCCTCAAGCATGGGACTTCTGCATGTTGCCACAACGGTACGCTCAATACCATAGCAATCGAGCGGCACGTCGCCGGGTGGAGGCAGGTTCCGGGCCCGATGAGGCCAGATTACCGGTGAGGCCAGATTATTGTGCAGCCGCCGGAACGGCTTTAGGAGATTGCCCGATGCTTGCCAAAACGGTCGGAATGTTCCAAGCTGATGCAACTCGGTCGCCGCCCCCTCGGCGCTTCCCTTGCAAGGTGCACCAGCAAACCATGGGAGACATTCGTGCCACTGATTCAACTGACGGAAGTCCGAAAGGTTTATCGGCTGGGGGATGTCGAGGTGAACGCCTTGGATGGCATCACGATGTCGATCGACCGCGGGGAATCGGTCGCGTTGATCGGCCCCAGCGGATCGGGAAAGTCGACCTTGATGAACACCCTCGGCTGTCTGGATCGCCCCAGCTCAGGTAGCTATCTGCTGGATGGTGAAGAAGTCGTCACGATGACTCGAGATCAGCGGTCGAGGATCCGCAATCGACAGATTGGATTTGTGTTTCAGAACTTCAATCTGCTCTCCCGCACCACCGCTTTGGAAAATGTCGAGTTGCCGATGTTGTATGGGGAGGCAACTTCGGCGCGGTCGCGTCGGGACCGGGCTCGGGAGCTACTGCAGATGGTGGGTTTAGGGGATCGGATGGACCATCACCCCAGCCAGCTCAGCGGGGGACAGCAGCAGCGCGTGGCGATCGCACGAGCCCTTGCGGCCAAGCCATCGATC
The DNA here is from genome assembly GCA_044371425.1 of Pirellulaceae bacterium. GTDB lineage: Bacteria > Planctomycetota > Planctomycetia > Pirellulales > Pirellulaceae > JBEISR01. Next base: position 429,326 of record JBILTR010000001.1, read on the forward strand.
CTGATGGGCGATGAGCCAACAGGGAACCTGGATACGCGCACCAGCCGCGAAGTGATCGATCTGTTCCTGAAGCTCAATCAGGAGCATCACTTGACGGTGATTCTTGTGACCCATGACTTGGCGGTGGCGCGTCACGCAAGACGCAATGTCGTCCTCCGCGATGGCCGTGTTCTATGCGATACGCTGGATCATCAGCAAGCTGCCACGTCCCTACAGCGATCGCAGCAGTGGGAAGTCGATGCAGCAGAGGGGGCCAGTCCAGCATCGGTCGAGGGATAAGCCGCGGGGTCGAGGATCGAGTCGTTTCGATCCCCGATTGGGCGATGATTTCCCATGCCGGCGTCGGAGACTACTTGGCGGACATCAACTGCTGGCGGAGGAACGTGTAGGCCAGCGCCTGCATGTAAGCGCTCTGCTGGTTGTTGGCCGCGCCACCGTGGCCTCCTTCGATGTTCTCGTAATACAGAACCGGATAGCCCATCGATTCCATCTTGGCCATCATCTTGCGCGCATGCCCTGGGTGGACTCGATCGTCCTTGGTCGATGTGGTGAAAAGAACGCTGGGGTAACGACGGTCTTCTCGCAAGTTGTGGTAGGGGGAGAATCGCTGGATGAACGTCCAGTCTTCCGGTTTGTCGGGGTTGCCGTACTCCGCCATCCAAGAGGCCCCCGCTAGCAGTTTGTGGTAGCGCTGCATATCCAGCAGCGGCACCTGACATACGGCAGCTTGGAAGAGGTCTGGATAGAGCGTCACCATGTTGCCGACCAAAAGTCCACCGTTGCTTCCACCCTGGATTCCTAGTCTCTTGGGCGAGGTGACTTTGCGTGAGATGAGATCCTCAGCCACTGCGGCGAAATCCTCGTAGGCCTTGAGCCGATTCTCACGGAGAGCGGCTTGGTGCCATCGGGGACCGTACTCACCACCTCCGCGAATATTGGCCACCACATAGACACCACCCTGGCTGGCCCAGGCGCGGCCGACGGAGGCGTTGTAGGAGGGTTGCAGGGAGATTTCAAAACCGCCGTAGCCATAGAGCAGTGTTGGCTGGTCGCCATCGAGCGGTAGGTCCTTGCGCGAGACCTGAAAGTAGGGAACGCGCGTCCCATCGCGACTGGTCGCAAAATGCTGCTCGATCTGCAACCCCTGCGATGGAAAGAATTCCGGCAGACTCTTCAGCTTCTCAGGAGCTTCCCCGATCTCCCCATAGAGCAACGTGGTGGGAGTCAGGTAGTCGGTGCTGGTGAGGAAATAGGCGTTGGACTCATCGGGATCGACCGGCATGAAGCTGAGCGTTCCAAACTCCGGGGATCCTTTCAGCGGTTCTTTGGACCAGTTTCCCTGCCGGTGGGTGCATACGATCAGGCGATTCTTGACATCTTCTAGCACATTGAGCACCAGATGATCGCGTGTGAAGGAAAAGCTGGACAAGGCGGAAGTATCGGTCGGTTCAAAGAGGATTTGGTACTTCGGTTTTCCTGCGAGGAATTCATCGAAGCGAGTCACCAGGAGGCTTCCCGCAGCGAAGCTCTGGCCACCTGCTTCCCATGGCTCCCGCAGTTCCAGGCAAAGCCACTCGCGGAAGACCGATTTGTTGACCGAGTTAGGGACGTCCAATTTGATGGCGTCGCCCGAGGGGGGCAGGTAATAGAGTTCATCGTTGTAGAAGGCGACGTTGCGCACCAAAAAACTACGCTCGAATCCAGGGGAGTCATCATGCATCCCCGAAGCCGACATGTCCTGCAGCGACGCCTCGAATACCTTCTCTGCGGATTCTAGCGGGGTACCTCGTTTCCATCGTTTGACGATGCGAGGATATCCCGAGGTGGTCATCGAGTCGGCGCCGAAGTCGCTGTAGATGAAAACGTGGTCCTCGTCGATCCAGTCCATCCCTCCCTTCGACTCCGGACGATCGAAACCCCCTTCGACAAAGCTTTGGGTTTCCAGATCGAATTCGCGCGTCACATCGGCATCGGAGCCACCTCGAGACAGGGTGACCAACGCCTTTCGATAGCCAGGTCGCAGGATCGAGGCTCGCTTCCAAACCCAGCTCTCTCCTTCTTTTTCACCCAGCTGATCGAGATCCAGCAGAACTTCCCAAGCGGGCTGGTCCTTTCGGTACTCGTCCAGCGTGGTCCGTCGCCACAGACCTCTGGGATTCTTCTGGTCGCGCCAGAAGTTGTAGTAGTAGTCGCCTCGCTTGCTGACCATGGGGATGCGCTGATTGGAATCGAGGATTTCCAGGAGCGATTGCCGCAGCGGTTCAAACGCAGGATCGGATTCCAGCTGTTTCTGGCAGAGAGCGTTTCTTGCACGGACCCAATCGAGCGCCTTGTCGCCGCTGACGTCTTCCAACCATTGCCAAGGATCATTGCTCACGGAACGACTTTCACTCAGAGGGATGCTGGAGGAGGGGCGATCCCCTTCCTGCGCGTGGGCTTGGGGAATCAGTATCGAAAGACCAGCCACCAGATACCATGGCCAGCGAAGGGAACGCATGAGCGAAACTCCTGGGAGAACGAAAAGGGAAATGGTTCGTTGTGCTCGGCGCGCAAAGCACCAGCCCGAAAGGTTTCAGTGTAGCCAATGACCTGTCCAGCAGGGGGGGGCGATGAGCCGTCGTCAGGGAGGGTACCCCGGGGGATTCAGCGAAAAGATCCCGAAGATGGTCAGGCGGGATGCGATGGGCCGAGAAATCGAATGCGAGTTCCTGACTGCGGAGCGGAGAGGATCTCGATTCGACCACCAACCAATTGGGCTCGGGTCGTCATCCCTCGGACACCGAAATGCCCTGGAGGAGGGCTGGTGGCATCGAAACCCCGGCCATGGTCCTCAATCTCCAGAAGGAACCGGCGGGCCGAGGGATCCCAGGAGACTTCGATACGAACTTGGGGTGAATGGCTGTGCTGTGCGGCATTGCGAAGAGCTTCTTCGGCGATCCGCAGCATGGTTAGCGACAAATCGCTGCTGGGTTCAGGGGCATGCGAGGGAGATCGCCAGTCGAATTGCCACTCGATTCCGGGGTATGCCTCCCGAAAGGAGGCGACCAGTTGTTGCAAATGGACCTCCAGCGGGTCGGTTGGAGAATCCCAGCCACTTCGCAGTTGGTTGATCCAGCGCCGGCCATCGGTCGCGGCCCGCTGCAACAGGAGAGAGATCTGCTGCCAATCCTCTTCCGTCAGCGCCCTACCACACCTCCAAGAGGCTGCGCACGCTTCGACCTGCCACTGCGCAGCAACGATCGACTGAATCAGGCCATCGTGCAATTCGCAGCTCCATCGCAACCGATCCCATTCCATCATCTGGATGGCCAGTTGCTGAGGAGACCGATCGGGTCGATCGGCGCGGTTGGCATCCCCAGGCGGATCGATCATGGTTGCGCAGGTGGCTTGAGATCGAGGTCCTTCAACGACCGACCAAGCCTCTTTCGATCCGTTTTGCGGGTGGGACCAGGGAGCTGGCTGGCGGCGTCATGAGAGGATTCGGGGAGAGGTTGAGCCGCCATCCACTGAGAGACACTTTTCGGAAGATTTTTCTGCTCTTCCGGCGAACCCATCGCCTGCATTGCGTCGTGAACCCCAAGCAGGACCGACTGCTTGACTCCTTCACGGATCCAACCGAAAAAACCGTGGTTCATGGCATGACTCCTGCCTACAGGACTCGTCGGCCGATCCGCTCCTCCTGACCGAAGGGACGGGACCTCCTCCAAACCGGCGAAGGCTATCGACCACCGACCACCAAGTCCAGGTCAACTCAACCAGCCCCTTCGGGTGGTTTTTTCCAATTGGTGCCACCCACTTTTTTCAATTGGTGCCACCCACCTTTTGATTTAACCACCTGATGTGGTGGTTTTTGGGGTTGATTTTCACTCCTTTCGGTGGGGTTTTGGGGCAAGTGGATGCTGCTAGGGAGTTGTAGGTCGTACACCACCAAAGGGTGGTTTTTCCCAATTGGTGCCACCCACTTTTTTCAATTGGTGCCACCCACCTTTTGATTTAACCACCTGATGTGGTGGTTTTTGGTTTGGTGGCCTGGCGTTTTTAGGGGGGTGGCTTTCGTTGAGGGGATCGCATTCGGGGGGCTCCTAGGGAAGTTGACGTAGGAGCACACATTGGACCTCTCTTGGGATCGTCGCCGACGTGAAGTTAGCCGGATTGCATGGTGGCGGCTTGGGAGGCGGCGAGGCCACGGGACGCCACACCCTTTGGGTTCTTTCGCAAGCGATCTTTTCGGGATGGGCCAGATTTCCGCGACGTGCATTTATCCACTGGGGCGGTTGGTGATCTTGGCTTGCTGCTATGGTTCGGGGGCAGTGCAAAGATTTTCCCTTGTGTGAGTAGATGAGGTTGCGAGTTCTCATCGCGAGAGGAGCTTGGCGGCCTTTGGGGTTTCGCTGTCAGCGCTCGGTGTGATTCTTCGGTGTTCATCGAAAAGGGCTGATGAAATGAAGGTGGTGATTGTCGGTGCCACGGGTGGAATTGGTCGGGCGCTGAGCGGTTTGTTGATGGAGAGAGGGGATCAAGTGTTTGCCATTGGGCGTCGCGAAGATGCCTTGGATCGGTGGCGGAGCGAGTTTGGCGGGGGCGTCGCGCAAGCGGACGCGGCGGATTGGGACGAATTGGAGCGAGCCTATCAACAAGCAGCATCGAATCTTAGCGGAATCGACGGGGTAGTCTGTTTGGCAGGTAGTGTGCTGTTGAAGCCAGCGCACCTGACCTCTCCTTCCGACTGGCAGGCGACGATTGCTCAAAACTTGACGACCGCGTTCGGTGTGATCCGAGTCGCCACGAAACTCCAAGCGGCTGGGGGGGGTGGGCTGGTTGGGAATGGACTTTCGATCGTTCTGATGAGTTCTGCAGCGGCGTCGATCGGACTCAGCAATCATGAGGCGATTGCAGCCGCGAAGGGGGGAATTGAGGGCTTGGTCCGATCAGCAGCTGCGACCTACGCGGCGCGGCGAATTCGGGTCAATGCGATCGCTCCGGGGCTGACTCAAACCCCGATGACCGAAAGGATCTGGTCCAATCCACGGTCGGCGGAGGCATCCAGGTTGCTCCACCCACTTGGGTGTCTTGGGGAGCCCTCGCAAGTGGCGCAAGCGATCGAATTCCTGTTATCGGACCGAGCCTCATGGATTACCGGTCAAGTGTTGGGAGTCGATGGAGGGCTTAGTCGCCTGAAGGTTTCGGCACCACCAGCACCGGGCAACCCGGGCTGATAGCGGCTTCGTCCCCCTTTCCGCTGTGGAAAGTCGAATTCTCCGTTCTTTCCACCTTCAGCCAGAGTGCGACGATTTGTCGCAAATGAAAGGTTGATATTGAAGTTCCGGCCTTTCGGTAACGATACTGGGAGGGTTTCGTCGCCGAGCTCCGTCGAGGAGTTCCGGTTTCCCTACCCAAGCTTTGTGCAATCGTTTATTTTTGGGGAGTCCGTCTTAGGGCAATCGGCTAGTCCTATGGTTTTCTGAGAGGCGCTGTCTCGGTTTCTAGCGAGAGGCGACTTGGGGTATCATCGGGTTAGACGAGCACTACACGATTCCGGTTTTTGCGGAAACGATCAATCCATGGAACGCTTCCTATTTCCTCGCTGGACCAACCGTCTTTTGGCTGTTTTGGGGCTAGCGCTACTTGGCGGTGGCTTGCTTTTTGCCGCACCGATGTTTCTGGGGGTCACCGATCCGGTGACGCTGAACACCGGGTACCAGCCCGGACAGCCGGTTCCTTTCAGCCACGTGATTCACGCCGGCCAGTTGAAGATGGACTGCCGTTATTGCCACACTTCTGTCGACAAGGCTGCCCACGCAAGTGTGCCAGCTACGCAGACGTGCATCAACTGCCACAGTCCTATGAGTCCTTCGGGACCGCCCGTTTACTCTGCCGTTCACTCCTCGAGCCCCAAATTGAAGGCGGTGCACGACAGTTGGCGTACTGGGGAGTCGATCCCGTGGGTGCGCATCCATCGTTTGCCAGATTACGTCTACTTCAATCACTCGGCGCACGTCAATCGCGGCGTCAGTTGTGTGACCTGCCACGGCCGCATCGACAAAATGGAAGAGGTCTATCAGGCCAAGGAGCTCTCGATGACTTGGTGTGTCGACTGCCATCGAAACCCCGAAGAGCATTTGCGGCCCGTCGAATTTGTGACGAAGCTGGACTGGAAGGCATCCGACATCGGTCGCGATGCGGCTGAACTGGGGCGAGAGCTGAAGGAAAAGAATCAGATTCACCCCATGACCAACTGCGCGGTGTGCCATCGATGAACCCTCCAACAAAGACCGGGAACGGTATGAAGCGATATTTTCGTAGCATTGCGGACCTGGAGAACCGGCCCGAGTTCCAGGAGTTCTTGCAGCGTGAATTCCCGCAGGCAGCCTCGGAGTTTCCAGAGGGTGTCTCGAGGCGTCGTTGGCTGCAGCTGATGGGCGCCTCGTTGAGTTTCGGTGCTGCTTCAGGCTGCCGTTATTACAAAGAGGAATTTGCAGCGTTCACCGCTGCGCCGGAGGGGCGGATACCGGGGGTACCCACCTATTTCGCGACGAACTTTGAATGGGCGGGTCGGATTGTCCATGCCTTGGTGACCAGTCTGGATGGCAGGCCCATCCAGTTGCGAGGCAACCCCGACCATCCTTCTTTGGATGTGAGTGCTGCATCCGAGTTTCAGGATGGCAAGGAGAAGCAGTTCAAGCAAGTCGGACTGGATGCGATTTCCCAGGCCTCGATCTTGTCGCTGTACGATCCAGATCGCCTGGGAGAGGCGTTCGCGCAGAGCGCAGCCGTGGCTGCGGGGTCCAAGGCATTTCTCAGTGGCGATGAAGCGGCATCCAGCGCATACAACGCTATGGCCGCCATCGTGCGCAACTCGGGCTCCAAAATGGATCCGGATGGGGTGCAGGAGTTGATTGCGAAGAGTTCGCAGGAGATTGCTTCTTCGCTTGGGGCAGGGACGGCGGTGATTTTCGAATCCACCAGCAGTCCTTCCATGCTTCGGCTGTTGGCTCAGTTCCAGGAGAAGTATCCCGATGCCCTTTTGGTGCGCTACGAGCCGTTCGAAGGGACCCCGGTCCGAAAAGCGCTCGAGACGCTCGGGGTACCCAACGCCAAGCTCTCCTACCGGCTGGATGCCGCCAAGGTCATTGTGGCTTTGGATGCCGATCTCTTGGGGACCGATCCCTTGGCGGCGCGGTACGCTCACCAGTTTGCTTCTGGCCGAACGCCAGATACCACCGGTTCGATGAATCGGCTTTATGCCATCGAAAGCCTTTACAGCGTCACCGGGAGCGCGGCCGACTTCCGTCTGCCTGTTCGAAGTTCTGACATCGGTTCCGTGCTGGCTCGTATCGAGGCAGCCGTCGATGCTCGCTTGGCTGGTGACCGCGCGGCGCCTGTTGAATCGGCGACACCTTTCAGTGAGTTGTCCTTCGAGGATCGGCTGGAGCGAGCGATTCAGAGCATCGCGTTCGATCTGGTCGCCAATGAAGGGGCATCGCTGGTTGCCGTAGGGCCGCATCAGCCGGCGCAGGTGCACTTGTTGGCACTGCGTCTGAACAGCAAGCTTGGGAACCTGGGTGGTGCGGTGCGATTGGTCGACACGCCGAATGTCTGGGGGCAGCTCAAGTCAGTCGATCTCTCTGAATTTGTGCAAAGGGTTCGGGATTCGAAGATCAAGACCGCCATCGTGCTGGCCAACAATCCCGTCTTCGGGTCGCCCCGAAGTTTGTCTCTTCACAACGCACTCGAAGGGATCCCTTTTTCGATTTATCTCGCCGACTATGCCGACGAAACGGCTGCGGTCTGTCGCTATGTGATCCCTGCGGCACACCCGCTAGAGTCATGGAGCGACTGCGTGGATGTCGACGGGATTTACGGAGTGGGTCAGCCGTTGATCGAGCCGTTGCTGGGTGGTCGAAGCTCGCTGGAGCTGCTGGCCAGTCTGGGTGGGATTCCGTTTGAAGGTTCCGAGAACTACGTGCGGCAGACTGCAAAGCTGTTGTCTGGAGACAACCTTTCGGATCGCCAGTGGCGGGAACTTCTCCACAGCGGCTATCTGACTCGCAACTTGCTTCCAAGCATTTCCAACAAGGATTTGAAGCTAGACGAAGTTGCGTCGATCGATCCCACGGCGGTCAAGCAGGAGATCGTTCAGGGGAATCTGGAGTTGGTGATTTACCCGAGCGACACCTTGTTCGACGGGCGGCTGGCCAACAACGCATGGCTGCAGGAGTTGCCGCAGCCGGTGACCAAGCTGACCTGGGACAATGCAGCGATCGTCAGCCCCAAGACGGCCGCCACGTTAGGGCTCAAGCAGGGCAATAAGGCGACAGTCAAGATCGATGGATTCGCGATCGACCTTCCTGTTTTTGTCGTGCCTGGGCAGGCCGAAGGTTCCATCGCCGTCCAGCGGGGTTACGGACGCGTCTTGGCCGGTTCGGTGGGGACAGGTGTCGGTCACGACGTTGCGGGCTGGCTGAAGCCTGGCAAGGAGCCGATTTTTGGCGCTGTTTCGGTCAGTCCCACCGCCATTCCCTATCGGCTAGCCACAACTCAGGATCACTTCGCGATCGACGAGGGAGGGTTGGAAGAGATTGCTAGGCGAACGCCGACTTTGGTTCGCGAAGGGACGCTCAAGCACTTCTTGGAGCACCCTGATTTCGCCCCCAAGACCTACGCGCCTCATCATGCGAACGAGTCGTTGTGGAAGGAGCCGATCGACAAGATCGAGGCCGAGATGCCGTTCCTGCCGCAGTGGGGGATGACCATCGACCTGAACAAGTGCATTGGTTGCAATGCGTGCGTGGTGGCCTGTCAGGCGGAGAATAATGTGCCGGTAGTCGGCAAGGATCAGGTGGCTCGAGGCCGAGAGATGCATTGGCTTCGGATCGATCGCTACTTCCAGTGCGATATGGACAAGACCAGGCAAGGGGAAGGTTTTGACGATCCGACCGACGTGACGATTGTCAGCCAGCCCGTCGCCTGTGTTCATTGCGAAACGGCCCCCTGTGAGCAGGTCTGTCCGGTGGCCGCCACCGTCCATACGGAGGAAGGGATCAATGCGATGGCCTACAACCGTTGCATTGGAACGCGTTACTGCGCCAACAACTGCCCCTACAAGGTGCGGCGCTTCAACTACTACAACTACAACACAGAGTATGGGTACTTCTACGGCTGGCAGGATTGGCGCGAGAAGGTCAACACCAAGCTGCAGTCCCTCGTGCTCAATCCCGAAGTCACCGTGCGTGGTCGCGGGGTGATGGAGAAGTGCACCTACTGCATCCAGCGCGTGCAGAACGGCAAGATTCAGGCTCGCCAGCAAGGGGATGGGCGGGTGCAGGACGGTTCGATTCAGACCGCTTGCCAGGAAGCCTGTCCGACGCAGGCGATCGTTTTCGGCAACCTAGCCGATCCCACCACCCGCGTCGCACAGTTGTTCCACAGCCCGCGCAGCTATGCGATGCTGGAGGAACTCAACATCAAGCCGCGGACCCAGTATCTGGCCAGACTTCGCAACGTTCCGGAAGGACTGATGAACCGAATGCAGGCCAATCCACCTGAGATCCCCGATCATGGCGGTCATGGTGGCCATGGCGATCACGAGGGGCATGAAGATCATGGCGATCATGATCACGCCACGAATTCCCGACCCGTTTCGCACAAGAGCTGAAGTCTGCTTCGCGAAGATCCCTTGATTCCTTTTTAGCCAACCAATGGGCTGACCTATGTTTGCGACCAATGCCGATTCCCAGGTGCTTTCCACCGAGATCGACAACACCGAAGAGACCCCGGGACGGCGAGCACCGCTGGTGACCGGCAACCACACCTACCACACGATCACCGAGACGGTATGTCGAGTTGCTGAGCAACCACAGCCGAAGCTCTGGTATCTGCTCTTCGCTGTTTCGTCTTCGCTGGCGCTGATGTTCGTCCTGTTGATCGGCTACCTCTTCTACAAAGGGGTTGGGATCTGGGGGAACATGTCTCCCGTTTTCTGGGCTTGGCCGATTGTGAACTTCGTTTTTTGGGTCGGTATCGGGCACGCGGGAACTCTGATTTCGGCGATTCTCTTTCTGTTCCGCCAGAACTGGCGAACCAGCATCAACCGCGCGGCGGAGGCGATGACGATTTTCGCGGTGATTTGTGCCGGGATCTTCCCTGGGATCCACGTCGGTCGCGCCTGGTTGGCTTTTTGGTTGACGCCCTACCCTAGCTTGAACCTTTGGATGTGGCCCCAGTTCCGAAGTCCGCTTTTGTGGGACGTTTTCGCGGTTGGGACGTATGCGTCGGTTTCGCTGGTCTTTTGGTACATGGGGATGATCCCCGATCTGGCAACCTTTCGCGACCGATCAAAACACTGGATTCCCAGGATGGTATACGGCATCCTATCGCTGGGCTGGAATGGTTCTTCCCGCCAGTGGCTACGGTACGAAAAGGCTTACACGCTTTTGGCCGCTTTGGCAGCCCCGCTGGTGCTGTCGGTGCACACCGTCGTCAGTTTCGACTTCGCCGTATCGCAGTTGCCCGGTTGGCACACCACCATTTTCCCACCCTACTTCGTGGCTGGTGCGATCTTCAGCGGTTTCGCGATGGTGCTGACGCTGTTGGTCCCGATGCGGAAGATTTATCGACTTGAGAATTTGATCACGCTGAGGCACCTGGAGAACATGTGCAAGATCATTCTTGCCACGGGGACCCTGGTGGGTCTGGCGTATGCCACCGAGTTCTTCATCGCTTGGTACAGCAAGAACCCCTACGAGTCCTACACCTTCATCAACCGAGCATTCGGTCCTTACTGGTGGGCCTACTGGATCATGGTTTCCTGCAACGTGATTTCGCCGCAGTTGTTTTGGTTCAAGAAGTTCCGATCCACGCCGATTCTCATGGTGATCGTTTCGATCTTCGTCAACATCGGGATGTGGTTCGAGCGATTCGTGATTACGGTGACGTCGCTCAGCCGTGACTTCCTTCCTACCTCTTGGGGCTACTACGGTCCCACTTGGGTGGACGTCTCGATGCTGATTGGAAGCTTTGGGGTCTTTTTCACACTTTTCCTTCTGTTTTGCCGCTTCTTACCGGTCGTGGCGATGTCGGAAGTCAAAGGGATTCTTGCGATTCAGAACCACGGGCATCACGCGGATCCTCATTAGATTCGGCTCAGACAGTGCAGTGTTGTGGGTGGGATAGGAAATTAGTTCAACGCCTGAAGAAGTGATCGATATGGCCGAGCCACATGCGAAGAAGCCAAAGCCAGCCGTTGCACCGAGGAAATTCGGATGGATGGCGGAGTTTTCAGACGAACATGCTTTGCTGGATGCAGCCAGGAAGGTCAAGGCATCTGGATACACGCAGACCGACGCGTTCACTCCCTTTCCCGTTCACGGGATCGATGAGGCGTTGGGAATCAAGCCGACGATACTCCCGTTCATCGTCCTGTGCGCGGGCCTGTGCGGTTTGGCTACCGCTCTGGTGATGCAGATCTGGATGAATGCGATCGACTATCCCTACATCATCTCCGGGAAACCCTACAAGAGCTGGCCGGCTTTTATTCCGGTTTCGTTTGAGCTGACGGTGTTGTTCAGCGCCTTCACGACGTTTCTTGGGATGATTGCCCTCAACCGACTCCCTCGCCTAAGCAATCCGGTTTTCACCAACCCTCGCTTCGATCGTGTCACAGACGACAAGTTTTTTCTTTATGTCGATTCCCGCGATAAGTACTACAACAGCCAAGCCGTCCACGATCTGCTGAAGGGGTCGCATCCCGAGGCACTTTTCGAGGTGGAAGAGGATAGCAGTTCCTCATCGGTTCCCTCTTGGATTTATTACACGCTCGGTTCGATCATCCTCGCCTCGATGATTCCGGCGATGGTTGTTTTTCTGATGCGAAACAGCACCAGTGAGAAGCCTCGCTGGCACGTCTTCTTCGATATGGATTTTCAGCCTAAGAAAAAGCCGCAGCAGAAGACGACCATCTTTGCGGATGGTCGAGCCATGCGGCCGCAGGTCGTCGGCACCGTCGCTCGAGGACAACTCGATCAAAGCGATCCATTCTATCTGGGGTACGATCCGGCTCAGCCTACAGCTGCCCTCTTGAAAGGGAATCAGTTGGTGGCGATGCCGATGCAGGATGGTGGTCAGGAGCCCAAGGCGGAGCCAACCCCTGGGGAACCTCCAGCCGATCCCAAGCCAGCTGAGGCAGCGGCGCCCGCAGTGGAAGCTGCGGCGCAGGAGAAGCCGGCCGCACCTGCCTCCGATCCGGCGGCAAGTTCCCCAGTAGCGGATGGTGGTCAAGCCGCGGCGGCTCAGGCACCGGCGGCACCGATGGGGATTCAGCGAGCATGGATTACCGAGTTTCCTTTGCCTGTTGATCCCGAACTGATTGCACTGGGCAAGAAAAAATTCGAAACCTACTGCTCCGTCTGCCATGGCATCGGCGGGACCGGAGATGGGTTGGTTGCCCGCAGGGCAGACCAGCTTGCACAAGGGTATTGGCTTCCTCCGACCTCGCTTCACGACCCGAAAGTGGTCGCGCAGCCAATCGGACAGGTTTTTTACACGATCACCAATGGCAAGGGAAAGATGGCCGGCTACGGGGCGTCGATCGAGCCTAGGGAGCGATGGGCCATTGTGCTTTACATCCAGGCTCTACAGAGAAGCCAGGATGCACGACTGGAAGATGTTCCGCAGGAAAAGTCGGCAACCTCGGTCGGACCCACAGGTGGATGACCAGGTTGGGAATAGCCTTTAGCGATCCCTTCCTGAATGATGCAGCAAGTCGATAGATACCATTCCGCAGTTTTCCGTTTAGGGCAGTGACTGGACATGAGCGACAGGACTGATGAGACATCGATCCGCCTTCCTGAATCTTGGCGGAGCAAGTCGACCGCGCTGCTTGCGGTGGGAGCCATCGGGCTATTGATCGGTGGAGCGATGTTCCTGTGGGGAACCGATCAGGCACTTGCTAGTCGCTACTTGGTTCATTCCTATCTCACCAACTTCATCTATTGCCTCTCCTTCGGCTTGGGGGCGATCTTTTTCGTCATGATCCACCATCTGTGCCGCGCCGGATGGAGCAGTTCCATTCGGCGTGTTGCGGAGTTGATCGCGTCGACCATTCCATGGACAGCGATTCTTTTCATTCCCATTCTGCTGATGGTGCTGTCTGGTTCATCGATGCTTTACGAATGGAACCAACCGAAAGAATCGCTGCACGGGTTGACTGCCGAGAAAACCGGCTATCTGAATGCTTCCTTCTTCGCTTTGCGTTCGGCGATCTACATCGGATTGCTGATCTGGATGACTCGTTGGTACTTCCGCCGCAGCACCACTCAGGATGAAAGTGGATCGGTCGACCTGACGCTACAGATGCAGAAGTGGTCAGGCCCCATGATCATGATCTACGCGTTGCTGGTCAGTTTCCTCGCCTTCGATTGGATCATGTCGATCGATGCCGACTGGTACAGCACGATTTTTGGCGTCTATCTCTTTGCCGGATCGATGTTTGGATTCTTCGCTCTGATGATCTGCCTCTTGATGGCGCTGCAGGATTCGGGCGTGTTGACTCGCCAGGTCAACACCGAGCATTTTCACGACATGGGGAAGTTCCTTTTTGGGTTCACCATGTTCTGGTCCTACATCGCTTTTTCCCAGTTGCTGCTGTATTGGTACGGCAACATTCCTGAGGAAACCAATTGGTATCGGGAGCGGTTGTCGGGGGGGTGGGCGGCTTTGGGATATCTGCTGATTCCCGTCCACTTTGTCCTTCCTTGGCTGGGGCTGGTCAGCCGGCATGTTCGGAGGCACCGTTTCGGGTTGACCTTCTGGGCAGTATGGGCGCTGGTCGCCCATTGGCTGGATATGACGTACCTGATTCTTCCCAATTCGGGACCCGTATCGACCATCGTCATCATCGCTCACCTCCTAGTTGGACTGGGAATGTTTGCAATTTTGATTTCGTTCTGGTTGCGGCAGGCATCTCAGGTCTCGCTGCTTGCGGTGCGAGATCCTCGACTGGAAGAATCGCTGGCGTACACCAATCCGTTGCTGTGAAGCGTCGGTTGTTTTTTGCGGTGACGGCTGTCTGAGAAGAATGTTTGGAGTGTCCCATGGCTCGCTACGATGACCTGAACACGAAAATGATCGGCCTGGCGACTTTTTTGAGCTCGATTTTGCTGGTGGTGATCATCCTGGGGGTGCAGGCCCTGTCGTATTACTGGGAGACCAGCGAATACGAACGCAAAAGTGCCGGAAGTGAATACACGCAAGCGACCCAGGTGCTGGAATCGCAGCGGCAGGTGCTGGCGGGCTATGGAGCCTTTGAGGTGCCGGCAGACCCGGCTGATCCAAACTCCAAGACGGTGAAAAAATTCAAAATCCCGATTGAACGGGCGATGGAACTGACGGTTGAGAAGTGGAAGGAGAAGGTTGCTGCACAACCGGGGACGTAAGGCCGGAGTGCTGGGATTTCATCCTTTTTTTGAAGTTGGAAACTGGACCGTGTTTGCAAAAATCCTGCCGATGATGCTGGCCCTGAGCGTTTGGTCGCTCGCAGGTCGTTGCTGTTCCCAGCAATTGACCGGGGTGCCTGAGCGCGCCGCAGGAATTGGAGTGGATGAGCGGCTGGGTTCGCAGGTGCCGACCGAAACGACTTTTCGGGATATGCAGGATCGAATCGTCACTCCCGCATCGCTGCTTTCGTTGGGAAAGCCGCTGCTGGTGACGTTCAACTATAGCGACTGTCCCGGGCTGTGCATCGCACACCTCGATGGACTTTCCCGATCGGTGGAGGGGATGGACCGGCTGCTGCTGGGGCGAGATTTTCTGATCCTCTCGATCTGCCTGGATCCCTCGGAATCTCCTGAGAAGATTGCAGCGACACACCGAAAGTACACCGCTGGCCTGACCGGTCATGACCCAAACGGCTGGCACTTCTGGAGAGGCAATGCGGCGGCGATTCGCAAGATGGCCGACGCCTTCGGTTTCCGATTCACCTACGATTCGAAACACAAGCGGTTCGACCATGCGGCGATGACAGCATTGGTAGCCCCAACCGGAAAAATAGTGCGGTACGCCTACGATGTCGGTTTGGAGCCGCAAAAGTTGGAGGAAGCGATACGGGAGGCGGGACGCGGGGAGGTAGGATCGCCCTGGGAGGCGTTTTTGCTTTGGTGCTTCCACTACGATGCCCTGGAGAATCGCTACTCGGCTGACGCAAGAAAGCTGTTGGCGCTAGCGGCGGGTGCCTTCTCGCTGATCCTCCTGGGCGGGACCGCTCCTTTCTGGCGCTTCGCACGAAAGGCTCCCCAAGAACCTACGGTAGAGACGCCGGAAGTGGCTGCTGAAACCGCCGCTGGGCTCTCCACCGATAACTCAGATGTCCTCAAGAGACCTCGGAATACCACGGAACAAGTACGATGAACTGGCTGCCTTACTCACTGCCCCTGGCGGATGCCAACAAGACCTTCTGGTTTCCAGAGCAGGCATCGACTTTCGCAGCGGAAGTCGATTCGTTCTTTTACTTCATCCTCTGGCTTAGTGTCTTTTTCTTCGTGCTGATCGTCGGGGGGATGGCTTACTTCATTTGGAAGTACCGGGAGCGGCCGGGTTATCGCGGCAACCCCGAGGCGGAGCACAACACGCCGCTGGAAATCACTTGGACGGTCCTACCGACCTTCATCGTGATCTACATTTTCGTGCGGGGGGCTGCGGGTTATCTCAATATGTCGCGGGCGCCTTCCGAGACGCTCGACATCCAAGTGCAGGCCCAGAAGTGGGCGTGGACCTTCACCTACCCCAATGGAGCCGTCTCGCCAGAATTGCATCTGCCGATCGATCAGGCCGCCAAAATGGTGATGCGATCCTCCGACGTGATTCACAGTTTTTTTGTTCCGGCATTCCGAGCGAAAAGCGACGTGGTGCCAGGCCGCTACAATCTGATGTGGTTCCAGCCGACCAAGGAGGGAACCTACGACTTGCTTTGCACCGAGTATTGCGGTGACAAGCACAGCGAAATGCTAGCGAAGGTGACGGTTCATTCCAAGGAAGGTTATGAGAAGTGGGTCGCCGATGCGGCGAAGCCTCCGGAAGATCCGGTGGAGCATGGGAAGTGGATTTACGAGCGATATGGCTGCAAGAGTTGCCATTCGTTGGATGGAACCAAGGTGGTAGGTCCAAGCTTCCAGGGATCCTGGGGTGTGGATGTTGCACTTGCCGCTGGGAAGGGATCGCAGGCCTTCGACGAAAATTACGCTCGAGAATCGATTTTGGATCCTCAGGCTAAGGCGAGAAGTGGCTACGAGACAGCGTCGGCGATGCCTTCCTATCAAGGGCGGCTGAAAGAGGAGCAGCTTGCTGCGGTGATCGAGTTCCTGAAGTCGCTGAAGAAGTAGTTGGTCCACTTGCGAAGGGGGGCGGCGGAGCAACCCACTCCCTTCCGATCGGGTGGCGGTTGCAGTTCATTTGTTCTAAAAACAAGTTTGTCACATCATCGCGTCGGCGAGACGCAGGTACGATAAGGCATAAGGATCAGAACGATGAGTGCGGTAGCTTCCAAACCAGTTCTTCACGGCGGTGCGGCCATTCCGTCCGACGAGAAGGACAATTTTTTGACGCACACCAGCGGCTTTTTGAGTTGGGCGATGACGCTCGACCACAAACGGATCGGTCTGATGTATTTGGCTGGGGTCTCCGCCAGCTTTTTGCTGGGGGGGATTTTGGCGCTGATGATTCGCGCCCACCTTTACCAAGCTGAAGGGGCGTTGTTCAGCAACAAGGTCTACAACCAGATCTTCACGCTGCATGGTGCGGTGATGGTGTTTCTTTTCATCATCCCCAGCGTCCCAGCAGCCCTCGGCAACTTTTTGGTTCCGGTGATGCTGGGTGCGAAGGACGTTGCCTTCCCGCGGTTGAACCTGGGAAGTTTTTATCTTTGGATCACTGGAGCGATACTGTTCCTGGTGGCGATGTTCGCTACGGGGCTGGATACGGGATGGACCTTCTACACCCCATACAGCTTGGATACCACTGGTCCGGTGATCGCTGCCACGCTGGCGGTCTTCATCCTTGGATTCAGCTCGATTTTCACTGGCTTGAATTTCATCGTGACGATCAATACGATGCGGCCGCCGGGGATGTCTTGGTTCAAGATGCCTTTGTTTCTGTGGGCGACATACGCCACTAGCATTATTCAGGTGCTAGCGACTCCCGTGCTTGGAATCACGGTGCTGTTGCTGACCGCCGAGCGATTGCTGGGAATCGGCATCTTCGATCCAAAGCTGAATGGCGATCCGGTCACCTACCAGCACTTCTTCTGGTTCTATTCGCACCCTGCGGTCTACATCATGATTCTGCCGGCGATGGGGATCATCAGCGAGTTGATCAGTGTTCATAGCCACAAGGGTGTTTTTGGTTATCGATTCATCGCCTACTCGTCGATCGCCATCGCGCTGTTTGGTTTCTTGGTCTGGGGACACCACATGTTCACCAGCGGGATGTCGGATGTGGCGGCGATCATCTTCAGTGCGTTGACGTTCACCGTGTCCATTCCATCGGCGATCAAGGTCTTCAATTGGTTGGCGACGATGTACAAGGGGACGATCAGTCTGACGACCCCGATGCTTTATGCGTTGTCTTTCATGTTCCTTTTCACGATTGGTGGGTTGACCGGGTTGTTCCTTGGACCTTTGTCGACCGACCGGCATCTTCACGACACCTACTTCGTGGTGGCTCACTTCCACTACGTGATGATGGGTGGAACGCTGGTTGCGTTTTTGGGTGGGGTGTTCCACTGGTGGCCAAAAATGACCGGCAAGATGTTCAATGAATTCTGGGGTATGATCAGTGCAGTGATCGTCTTCGTCGGCTTCAATATGACGTTCCTTCCGCAATTCGTACTCGGGTCGCGGGGAATGCCGCGACGCTATGCGAAGTACCTTCCAGAGTTCCAGGAGCTGCATCAGTACTCGACCATCGGATCGTTCACTCTAGGGGTCGGGTTGCTGATCGCTGGGATCGTTTTGATCCATTCGATTTTCAAGGGGAAGAAAGCGTCTGCGAATCCTTGGGGTGGCGCCACCTTGGAGTGGGCTTGCACTTCGCCTCCTCCGTTCTACAACTTCCAGCGTCCGCCGCAGGTGGACGACCCGTATGATTTCCGCGGGATTGAGTATTCCGAGTCAGCAGAAGGCTACGTACGCCCTCAGCGCTGAATGGATGACTGTTTGCACGGCACCGGGTTTCAGGTGAATTGAACTATGACCGCTACCACTCACGAGTCCCACGGCACCGGCCATGATGATCACGGCCACGATCATGATCATCCAGCGTGGCTCGCTCACCATTTCGACGATGCCGAGCAGCAGTTTGACTCTGGCAAACTTGGAATGTGGCTGTTCCTAGTGACCGAAGTGCTGTTTTTCAGCGGCATGTTTTGCGCATACGCACTGTTGCGCAGCCTGAACCCGGAAGTGTTTTCGTACTGCAGTGCTTTTCTCAATGAAAAGCTAGGTGCGATCAACACTGGGGTCCTGCTATTCAGTTCGTTGACCATGGCCTGGGCGGTGCGGGCGGCACAATTGAGCCAGCATCGGCTGTTGGTTGCTCTGCTTGGCGCGACACTTGGCTGTGCCGCGATGTTCCTTGGTGTCAAAACGGTGGAGTACAGCCACAAGTGGGACTTGGGGTTGCTTCCTGGGATGCTGTATCAGGCTCAGGTGACCCACCCCGAGCATCATGCGATTCCAACTGCTTTGCCTTATCTACAGGCACCAGGCGTGGTGCTGCTGGTCGGCTTTGCTTTGTACTGGCTTTGGGCGCTGATGAAGAGAAACGACCTCCATCTTCAAATCGCTGGTCCGTTAGCCGTTGCCGCGGCGTGCTACATCGGTGGTGCGTTCCTCGGGTTGAAACTGGAAGAGAGCGCCGAGCATGCTGCGACAGCGGCGCATGGGGCGCATGACCACGCCGATCACGCGGACCACGCCGATCACGCGTCCGCAGGAACTGCGGTTGCTGGGGCAACGGACGCCACCGCGCTTCCTGTTGGTAGCGAGCGGGAGAAGCTTTTGGTTCCGCAGCAGTCTTACGCGGATCAGGTGGCAGTGGAGAAGGGTATCGAGGAAGTTGAGTCACCCTCGGTCAACCAGAAGGGGCGTGCTGGCGTGTTTTTCAGTATCTATTACTGCATGACTGGGATTCACGCGATTCACATCCTGGCTGGTATGGGGGTGATTGCTTGGTTGATTGTGAAAGCCGCCAGGAAAGAATTCCACAGCAAGTATTTTGGACCGGTGGATAATGTGGGGCTTTACTGGCACTTGGTCGACTTCATTTGGATTTATCTGTTTCCGTTGCTCTACTTGATCAAGTAGCTTTCTCACTGGCAAGTTCACTCACTTCCCTCGCAAGCAGTCGCATACCATGGCTCACACGCATTCCACAGCGGACCACAACGTTCATGATTCGCAGCTCCATGGAGATGGCGAGTTCTCGCATCCGGCTCCGCTGAGCATGCTATTCACCATATTTGGGATTTTGGTGCTTCTGACACTGCTGACGGTGTACCAGTCGACTCTGAATCTGGGTGACATGGAAATCTGGCTCAGTCTTTTCATCGCTACCATCAAAGCCGCGTTGGTGATTTTGTTCTTCATGCACATGCTTTGGGACAAGCCTTTCAACGCCATTCTTTTTATCAGCACGTTGATATTCGTCGCACTCTTTCTTGGGTTCACCCTTTTGGACGCTCATGCGTACAAGGACACGATTGAACCTCGGGATACATTAAAAGAGTCGCTTCCGCCGGCTTTGGCCGATTCGGTGAAGTAGCGGTCCAAGCGGAAACTGGGGCTTGCGAATGGACGCCGTTCAGGAATCGGGGCCGGGGGATCTCCGGGGTCCGTCGGGTGTCATCTTTGACTTGGACGGTACGTTGCTCGACACCCTTAGGGACATCGCTGCAGCGGCGAACCAAGTTCTTCTAGAATTGAGGTACCCTGAGCACTCTCTGGATGCTTATCGGTATCTAGTGGGGGATGGAGTCCGAGTCCTGTTTCAACGGGCGTTGCCCGACGGGGTCGGGACAGATCAGGTCGTCGATCGCTGTGTGGAGTTGTTCGAGCGGCACTATGCAGAGACTTGGGACCGATCTTCGGCTCCTTACGCCGGGATTGAGTCGCTACTGGAACTGTTGGAGCGACGCGGGATTCCTATGGCGGTTCTCTCCAATAAGCCGCATGCATTCACGCTGCAATGTGTGTCGAGATTTTTTGCCCCGGGGCGGTTCGACCCAGTGCTTGGTCAGCGTCCCCATGTGGCTCGCAAGCCCGATCCAGCCGGTGTCGACGAGATTTGCAGGCAATGGGGGATACCGGCTGGAAGAGTCTTCTATTTGGGGGATACCAACACCGATATGTGGACAGCCTGTGCGGCTGGCTGTGTGGCGGTTGGGGTAACCTGGGGTTTTCGGCTGGCGAGTGAACTGGAGGCGAGCGGAGCCAGATTCCTGATCGACGAACCGGTGGAGTTGCTGCACTTGCTAGACTCCGTCGGTTAGCTGATCCTAAACTGGTCCGTGGCGCGCGGCTGGCGCGCAATGGCATAGGCGCATGGCGAAGGACAGGTTGAAGGAGTTGGAATGCTGCTGGCTTTTTAGTCAGCCGGTAACCAACTAGGCCTCGATGTCACTTCCATCCGGTTCCGTGGTCCCATTGGATTCAGGGCCATGCAGTCAGTAACCTCTTCCGTGGCGGATTTCTGCGCAGTTCATCAACCCCCCTCGACGTCTGCCATTTCTGGTACCGGAAACTGGCGAGTGACTTCAAGCCGAAGAGGCTGAAAGATTGCGAGGACGCCAAGCTTGCCGAGGGGGCGTTGCAGTTTTGTCCGCTGAAGTCCATGGAGCAACTTCGCAAGTCAGGGTGGATATCTGCTAGTTGGCTTAGAGCTTCAATTCTCAAAGGCATGAGCGAGAGGTACTACCACCGATGGACGCGGTGTCCTGGCGGCCTGGGTTGCTTGACCGTTTCGGGTTATTTCAGGTAAATGCGAGATTTGGGTAGATCTCAAAAGGTGCCACCCACAGATCGACGGGTATCCTGGGGTCTGGGTTGCCTGGTGTGCTTGGTGGCTTCAGGTTGGTTCGGGTGTGTGCGGAGTTTGAGCACCGATCGAGAAAGGTGCCACCCACAGATCGACGGGTGTCCTGGAGGTCTGGGTTGCCTGGTGTGCTTGGTGGCTTCAGGGTGGTTCGGGTGTGTGCGGAGTTTGGGTAGTTCAAGAAAGGTGCCACCCACCGATCGAGAAAGGTGCCACCCACCGATTGAGAAAGGTGCCACCCACCGATTGGCGATTGAGAAAGGTGCCACCCACACTTCGACGGGTGTCCTGGGGTCTGGGTTGCTTGGTGTGCTTGGTGGTTTCAGGTTGGTTCGGGTGCGTGCGGGGTTTGAGTAGTTCGAGAAAGGTGCCGCCCACCGATTAGTTCGAGAAAGGTGCCGCCCACCGATTAGTTCGAGAAAGGTGCCGCCCACCGACTGGCGCCCCGATTGGTATGGCGTCTTGGTTGTCTGGGTGGTTTGGGGGGGGTGGTGTTTGGGTGGATTGCGGCAGGTATCATCCTTGAATTCAAACGCGGAGCAAAAGACGTCACCTAGACAGGGATGGACCGAAGGGTTGGTGCAGGTTCCTCATTCCGAATTTGGAATGGGACTACGTTTTTTGCCGTTCATTTCTTGGGGGTGCGGGCGGGAGTTTGGTTGGTTTGGGAGGAGATTGACGATTTTGCCGAATGATCGGTCGCTTGGAGGTCGATGAAGAAAGGGAGTCGTTCTCTGATGGGCTGGGGTTGGTTTCCGGGAGGCCATCGTCCCTGGTTGACTGAGCATAGAGGAACACGAGCTGATGAAACGCGTGCTGGCATTCATGCTGTGGGTCGTTTGCTTTGTAGGCTGTTCGCTACCGGGCACCAAGGACCAGGCGGTGACTCCGTCCGGTCCGAAGGGGTGGATGGCGACTGCCAGTCGGACGGCCGACGGGGTTAAGGGGCAGGCTGCCAGTTTGGGGACGGTTGTGCAATCGGCCTATGGGAAGGCCAAGCAGAGTTTTTCGCGCGCGATATCACCCGAAGCTGTGTCGGAAGAGGGAACCACAGATGCGAATGGCAATTTGGGGCCCGAACTCTATGTGGCACAAGGACAGCTTTACGAGTCCTCAGGCCAATATGCGAAAGCTCTTGATTTCTACAGCAAAGCGCTTGTGGCCGATCCAAATCACGCTGCAGCTCTAGCCAGCCTGGCGCGTTTGCACAAACGACAGGACGACTGTGGCAAGGCGATCGAGTACTATCAGCGAGCCATTGCGGCCAGTCCTGCCGATGTCCGTCTGATTTGCGAACTTGCCGAGTGTCAAAAGGCATCGGGGCAGTCGCCGCAGGCGTTGGAGTCGTACCGCAAGGCACTGCTGCTGGATCCGCAGAACCGGGAGAGTCGTCATGGGATCGCAGGTCTGCTTCTGGCTGAGGGAAAGGATGCGGAGGCCTTGGAGGTGGTTGGGCAGGGAGAATCGCCCGCGATGGCGCATTACCAGATTGCCTATCTCCATTTCTCGAGACAGGACCTAGCTGGATCTCAAGCCTCATTGCAGAAAGCTCTGCAGCTAGACCCCAATCTTCAGCCTGCCCGGCAGTTGCTGGAGCAAATCCAGGGCAGTTCTATGGTCCAACAAGGCCGGCAGGTCTACCAAGCGATTCAGCCATGGATGGCAAGCCCTTCAGCCAATTCTGCGACCTCGGCAGTGCCTGTATCGATGCCTTCGATCGTAACACCTGCTGCGACAGGGTCCTTGCAGAGCAGTCCCTGAACTCACTTCACGCAGACCGTTCCGCGGCTCGCCGCAACCGATCCATCAATGCCCATCCGACACCCGTCGGATCGACCGGTTGGCAGACGATCGTTTGACAGCCCGACCGATCGGCTTGGCGAAAGAACTCGTAGAGCCCCTTGGCGTAGGAGTCGACAGAGGGATGAGCTTGCTGGAGTGTGGGGCTATGGTCCAACGTGGGCCAGCGGGTCAACCCAATATAGGCCAGCGGGCCTTGGAAACTGTTCGTCTGGAGCCATGGCTCCATGTGGATCTCGACTTTCGCTTGCGGTTGATAATGAGGATGGCGGAGCCCTGGCGAGGGGAGCGGCTGGGAGGCTGCCTGTGGGAGGTGCGGTCGATTGGACTGGGGTGTGACCAGTGGCATCAGGTTGGGCAGTACCTGGGCAATCATCTCCCAGGTGATGGAACCAGGGCGAAGAATTGCGGGACGGTCTCCAGTCAAATCGATGACGGTACTTTCGATTCCATGCCCGCAGCCCTCCTCGCACACAATGGCATCGATTTTTCCATCCAAATCCTCCAGCACGGCCTGCCAAGTGGTTGCGCTGGGAGTGCCAGAGCGATTGGCACTGGGGGCAGCGATGGGCAGGCGAGCATGCTGCAGCAGCTTCAAAGCAACTGGATGGGAGGGGATCCGGATACCGACCGAAGGGAGTCCTGCGGTCACGCAATCGGGGATGCGATCAGATTTGGGAAGCACCAGCGTCATCGGGCTGGGACCAAACTTCTGCCAGAGGTCGATAGCGGAAGTGGGGATGCTTCGCGCCAGTTGAGGCACCTGGTCCATAGCTCCCACATGCACGATCAGTGGGTTGTCGCTGGGTCTTCCTTTGGCCTGAAAGATCTTATGGACCGCCGAGGGATCGAGGGCATTGCCTCCCAACCCGAAGACCGTTTCGGTCGGGAACGCGACGTTGCCCCCCTGAGACCAGATCTGGGCAATGCGATCGTACTGGGAGGCTGCAAGTCGGAGCGTTGGCCGGTCCATGGGGCTGGTGGTGGTTGATCCGATGGAGGGAGCAGGGATGGAGAGGACTTCGTTAAACCAGCGAGCGAGCCGTCGCGTGACTGAGGCGTGCACGGTAGCGGCGGGCCAACTGGACGTCGTCGCACAAAAGCTCGATGGCATGCTGGACGAAACACTGCCCAGACCGTTGACTCGCTGGCTTCGGCAATTATTCCCCAATGTGGCAGCTGCGGCTAGGCGTTGGTCGGAGGACGATGCGGGTTCGATGGCGGCAGCAGTCGCCTACTACTTGGCTCTTTCGCTTTTTCCGTTGCTTTTGCTACTGACCGCCGCAATGGGGCTGTTCCTGCAGTTTACAAGGATGGGCAGTGATGCAGAGAAATACCTGCTGGAAATGGCGGCGATGCACATGTCGGAGGATGTCGAGCGGCAGGTGCGGGATGTACTGGTGCATCTGCGAAACCACTCGGTAATCACCGGACCCACGGGCTTGGTGGCAACGATCATGGCCGCCATTGGCGTCTTTGCGCAATTGGATCGAGGCATGGATCGCATCTGGCGGATCCCGCCTCGCCGCAGCGCCAACCTTCGAGGCACCGCCACTCGGGTCTTGCGAGATCGCATGGGGGCCTTTCTGATGCTGGTCTCTCTGGGAGGGATGGTGATCGGACTTTTTCTTTTCAACACACTCTGGATTCAGGTGCAGTCGGTGACCAGCGCCACCCTACCCCACTGGACTCACCTGGGATCGATGGGGGGCGTCCTCAATACGTACCTAGCGACCTCGCTGCTTTTCGCCTGCGCCTATCGCTGGTTGCCTCGCAAGCCAGTAGGTTGGTTGGATGCCATCCGAGGCGGCCTGCTGGCAGCCCTCATATGGGAAATGGGCCGAATGGTGCTGGAAGCGGTTTGGATTGGGATGCGATACACGACCGCTTACGGAGCCATTGGTTCCTTCATCGCCCTGCTGCTATGGTGCTACTACGGCGTGTCGATTTTCTTTCTGGGAGCCGAGTACGTGCAGGTGTTGCAAAGCCGCGCCGAAGTCACTGAAGTGAGTTCGGTGTTGCTTCAGGAAAACAGATCGCCTGCATCAAGCTCCCAGGTGGCGGCGGAAGAGGCGCCGATAGGGCCTAGGATCCATCGAAGAACGATTCCTCGTCGATCGCTCCCGCGTGTCGCAGGAAGATCGCTATTGCGTCGCGCCGCGTGAGGTCCGTTGCGGGCAGGGGAGTGGAAGCGAGTCGACACCAGGAGCGTTCTCGTTTAGGTGCCGTTTCGTCCGTTGCCATTGCGACGGAGGAAGGGGTCTTTTTCGCCCAGCCACCATCGGGGTTTCCAAACACCTTTCCGGTATCCGAAACGCTGCGTGGCTGTCTGTTCGATGTAGGCGCACACCTCCTGAGGGTCGTCGCTGATCATCATGCGTTCCAGATCGATGGGATCGATCATTCGGTACTCCAGCAACCTGCCGCGCAGGAAGTCGATCAGCGGATCCCAGTAGGATTTTCCCATCAACACGACGGGAAAATCGTGCATCTTGCCGGTCTGTACCAACGTTGCCACTTCAAACAGTTCGTCCAGCGTACCGTAACCACCTGGCATGGCAACAAAGGCAACGGAGTACTTGGCCAGCATGAACTTGCGAACGAAAAAGAAATCGAAGTCGACGAAGGTGTCGAGGTAGGGATTGGGGTTTTGTTCCTTGGGAAGGACGATGTTGCAGCCGACGCTGCGGCCGTTGGCATCCTTGGCGCCACGATTGGCAGCCTCCATGATCCCCGGCCCCCCTCCGGTCATCACAGTGAATCCCGACCTAGCCAACGCTCGTCCCATCTGGCGGGCGAAATCGTAATAGGGATGGGTTTCGGGGAATCGAGCCGATCCGAAGACGGTGACACAGGGCCCGATAAAATGGAGCGATCGGAATCCGGAGATCATCTCTGCGAAGACGTGGAAAGCGACTTTCAGCTCCTCCCACCGGGAGTGCGGTCCCTGAAGAAATCGCTCTTCCATCGTATTCGAAGGAAACGTTGCAGGAACACTCGATGAACCCGAATCGGAGGGGAGGGATGAATCCAGCTGCGCCATGACATCCAGACCGTTTCTCGTCGAGGGGAATGAGGATCATCGGAAACCACCGTTCACGTCAAACCACAGTATAGTAAGAAACTGTCTACCTTTAGTCGCTTCGGTGAAACCGCTTTGCGACTCTTGCTAAGCCATCGCAGTGCATTCCATTTTCTCTATCAAGAAAGAAGTCCGATCTTTGAGCGATCGCCCTCAGGTTGGCATGGAATCGCCGGGGCCGGAGAAGACCGGTGGGGCGGAGTTGGCGCGTGGCCGTCTGGTCGACCTGTCGCTGCCCAGCGCGCTGAGGCGACTGGGGCTGCCGGTCCTGATCGAACAGCTGTTGGCTCTTCTAGTTGGCTTTGTCGACACCTATTTGACCGGTCATTTCTTGAGCGACGGGCATCTGGCTGCCGCAGGGATGGCCGCCTATCTGCTCTGGGGTGTCTCTTCGCTGTTCGCGACCTTGTCGATTGGTGCCACCGCTCGCATGGCGCAGCTGATCGGCGCTCAGCAGTGGGATGAGGCGCGCCGCACCACGCAGCAAGTGCTAGGAGTGGCTCTCGTGGCCGGAGTCGGCATTGCCCTTCTTGGAGCCATTTACCTTGAGCCACTGGTTCGATTGCTGGGGCTTGAGGGAGTCGCATCGATCGCCGCACAACAATACATCGCCATGATGCTATGGGTCCTTCCCGCCATGGCGATTCTTCAAGTGGGAAACGCGTTGCTGCGAGGTGCTGGAGATACCTCAACGGGTCTTTGGATCTACAGTGGCATGAACCTCATCAACGCGTCGCTCAGCTACCTGCTTGTCGCTGGGGTGCCCGGATTTCCTAACCTCGGGTGGCATGGGGTCGTGCTAGGGACTGCCATCGGCTACCTGCTGGGAGGACTGGTCATCGCCGGATTGCTGATTCAGGGTTGGCGCGGGCTGCGGTGGAATCCTCTCGCCATCGATCGGGATGGAAGGCCGATTCGAGAAGTGCTCGCCATCGGAATCCCCGGTGGTATCGATATGATGTTGACGGTAGGATGCCAGCTGTGGTTTGTCGCCTTGATCAATCGTCTGGGCACGCTCGCCTCCGCTTCTCATGGATTGGCGATCCGGATCGAAGCGATCGCCTATCTGCCTTGTCAGGCTTTTTCGATCGCGACCATGACGTTGGTCGGGCAGTTGCTTGGCGCTGGGCAGATCGACCGCGCCCACAGGACGACGTGGCGCATCCTCTTGGGTGCGATGGCGATGATGGCGTTTGTCAGCCTCATATTCCTTCTTTTCTCCGATCCGCTGGCTGGATCGCTTGTAGGGCCCGGACATCCTCAGACAAAACAGATCTCGGCTGGCTTGTTGCGGACGGTGGCTTGGGGGCTTCCCTGGCTGGCGGTGATCCAGGTTCTGGCGGCTGCCATGCGTGGTGCTGGGAAGACCAAAATTCCACTTTGGATCTCCCTCTTTAGCTTCCTCATCGTGCGCATTCCACTCACCTATTGGATCGCTACCGACGCAACGGTGCCTCTGGTTGGACCTGCCTGGCTGCATTCGTTTCAGCGACAGGGAGTGCAGGGTGCGTGGTATGCGATGCTGGCCGATCTGACGGTGCGAGCCACCCTTTTTGCGATCGCCTTCCGGATGCTAACCCTTCATCAGGCCGACCGCTCGTCGCCGTTGCCCTCCAGCCACTGAGTCCTGCGGTTCCCGCAGCTAGGTCTTCGGGATCGATGGGGATGGGAGAGGATTGGGCAAGGGGTTCAGGCGCACAGAAGCAGGTGGATCTTTGCTTTCAGGGAGACCGAATGGGTGACCTGTGGGTGCGATGGTGGAGCCCGATGGTGGCATGGGATAGGATAAGCAATGCCAGATGGTGGGCATGGCATCGATCTGCCTCAGGAGTCACCACAGCTCTGGAATCTTTATCTTTCGGATGGAATCCTCTATGCATGCCTTGCCGTTGATCCTCGGAGCTCTGGCTGCCATGGCGATCGCGTATCGCTTCTACAGCGCCTTTCTGGCAGCTCGTGTCGCCATGCTGGACGATTCCCGTGTGACTCCGGCGGTCGGCAGGAATGACGGACAGAATTACCATCCGACCCATCGCTGGGTTCTCTTCGGTCATCATTTCGCTGCCATCTCGGGTGCCGGTCCGTTGATTGGTCCTGTGTTGGCGATTCAGTATGGATTCATGCCAGGCTTGATCTGGCTGGTGATCGGGGTCTGTCTTGCTGGAGCGGTGCAGGACATGCTGGTTCTGGCAGCCAGCGTGCGCCATGATGGCAAATCGCTGGCCGAACTGATTCGCCGCATGCTGGGGACATCGCCCGGCATCTTTGCCGCCATCGCGATTCTCTTCATCGTCGTCATCGCGCTGTCGGGGTTGGGGCTGGTGGTGGTCAAGGCGCTGGGTGGTGAGGAAATCCGCCTAGCCCCTGGGACACGGATGGTGGCGACATCGCCCATCCAAGTCGAGAAAATCGAGGGTGGCACAAAGATCCACTTTCCCAAGGGTACCGAAGTCATCTACCCAGGTGGAAAAAGCCTGCAGAGAAGTGAGTCGTTCACTCTGAGATCGACCGAGGATGCTGCATCGCAGACGACTCCTGGCGATCCCAACCAGTGGATCACTCAGGCGGGGACCAAGGAACTGGTGCGGGGTAGCAGTTGGGGCACCTTCACGATCTTCTGCACCGTGCCAATCGCTCTGTTTGTCGGATGGTACATGTATCGGTTTCGCAAAGGGAAGGTGTTGGAAGCTTCGCTGCTGGGGGCCGCCGCAGTTTTGGGAGCCACCTTGCTGGGGCACAGCATTCCAGGATCCCCGCTGGAACCTTTCTTTAGCCTCACACGAGGCCAGACCATTTTTGCTCTCTGCGCGTACGGATTCATCGCGTCCGTTCTTCCCGTCTGGGTGCTGCTTTGCCCTCGAGACTATCTCTCCAGCTTCCTGAAGATCGGTACGATCGCTCTGCTTGTGGTGGGGATCGTCGTAGCCAATCCGAAGATGGAAGCCCCCGCGGTGAACGAACATTTTGCTGGGGGGGGCGGGCCTCTGTTTCAAGGGGCGATTTTTCCTTTCGTGTTCATTTGCGTGATGTGCGGCGCGATCTCCGGATTTCACAGTCTGGTCTCCTCCGGCACGACTCCCAAAATGATCGGAAGAGAAAGCGACATCCGACCGATCGGCTATGGAGCGATGTTGCTGGAAGGTCTTGTGGGTGTGGTGGCCCTGCTGGCAGCCGCCGCATTGCCGCAATCGGACTACTGGGCGATCAACATCGATCTGGCAAAGGTGGAGCAGTACGCGGAGACGCTGCAGAAGATGGATGCCGATCAGGATCGACTAGCGGAAATCGAACAGCAAGTCGGAGGCGAATCGCTTCGTGGACGAACCGGTGGGGCGGTGACGCTGGCTGTCGGTATGGCGCAGGTGATGACGCAGGCGATCCAACGCATCCTGCCTCAACTGGAAAGCGATGGGTGGATCAAATACTGGTACCACTTTGCGATCATGTTCGAGGCGCTGTTCATCCTGACCACCATCGACACCGGAACGCGCATTGCTCGCTTCCTTCTCCAGGAATTACTGGCCAAGGTGGATCGAAGATTTGAGCGGATGGATTGGATGCCTGGTGTGATTCTTGCGACGGCTCTAGTGACCATTGGCTGGGGCGGGCTGATCTGGACTGGATCGATCGATACGATCTGGCCGATGTTCGGCATCGCCAACCAGCTGCTTGCTGCCTTGGCGCTGACAACCGTCACCACATGGCTGTTTCAGGAAGGTCGGGGCCGCTATGGATGGGTGACATTGATTCCACTAGCCTGGGTGGCGACAACAACCTTGACCGCATCGGCTCAGATGATTTCCGGAAGGTTCTGGTCGCTGATCGTATCCGGATGGAAAGATCGCCAGTGGGGCACCCTCCTGCAAGGAGGGCTCTGCACCGCTGCCACCATCTTCCTGATCAGCTGCTTCCTGCTGGTGCTGGGGCATGCGGTCAGCCAATGGATCGAAGCGGCACGGCGACCGTCCCGAGTCGACCATCAGCCCAGTCCTTCGGCGCGTTCCTGAGGTCGCCGAGCCAATCGAAGGGAGTCGAGGATCCAAGCGATTTCTCGTCTGTCCTGCGATGCCTTGGCGATGCTGGTATAAAAAACGGGCCGGTGGTGCGAATCGTGAACCAGATGGCATATACAACGGTTCTGGAGTTCCAGCATTCAGGGTCCTTTAGCCTTCAGGAGACTCCGTCGTGAATCTCGATCTCAAAGAGCGTTTTGGTCCTGAAGCCTGGAACGATCCGCCCATCCCCAAGGTCGATCGGCTGCAAAGGTTTGTGGCCGTTGTCGTTGGCATGTTTGCTGCAGCCCTCTGGCTGGTTTCTATGCTGGCTTTCTGGGCGGTTTTTACCGATCCAGACCCCAAAAAACCGGCGATCGTGGTGGGAGTGTTCGGGTCGATCGCAGGTTTTTTAACTTCGCTGGCTTGGTCGCTATGGCAGGGCCGTGGGGTGCCTCTCTGGATTATGCGATTGGTGGCTATCGCCGGACTTCTCCTCTTCATCGCGCTGGCGATGCAAGCCAGAGCGATCGGCGATCTGTGGTTGCTGATCGGCCCGGCCTTGATGATGCTTCAGGCGTTGCCCGTTCTATGGAAAGGGGCTCAGCGAACATCCTCGGAGCCATGAACCGATGGATGGTGAGATTGCATGCAGCATCGATTTCGTCGGAAATGAATTGGGCTAGTCGCGATACTTAGGCCCCGCAGACGACCGGAAGGCTCAGTAGCCTTCTGTGGCGACGACGATGTCCAATCGTCTGTTGGCGGTTCGGCCCTCGGCGGTTTGCTGGCTTCCTACCGGGCGGCTGTCGCCGAAAGCGAGCGACTGGAATTGGCTGGCAGGAAGCTGGCTGCGTCGCACTAGATATTCCAGGACCGCCATGCTTTGTGCGGCGGAAAGCTGGTAGGGGGTGGAGTAGGAGCCCGGCGGCAATGGAGCTGCATCGGTGTGCCCTTCGATGGAAATCCGCTGTCGAGGGTAGGATTGGCGAATCGTCTCGGTGAGGCGATCGAGCACTCCGGCGGCGCTTGGCGCCCATTGGGTGGTTCCAGGTAGAAACAGTTGATCGGCGGGGATCGTCATCCGCTGGCCGACGGCACCCGAGGAAAGTGGACCGAGGCGAGCAGGCGTTTCGGAGGGCATGGTGGTGGATCGATTCGCAGTGAAGTCCGAAGGAGGTGGTTGTTCGCTTCGGTTCTGCGACTGGTTGGCTGTCAGGATTGCACTGCCACGCTTTTGCATCGATTCCTTCAGTTCTTGCGATTGTCGGCTGGCTTCGATCTGGCCGATCTGCGCCTGAGCCAATTGGCCGCTGAGATCCTGAAGTTGCTTGGTCATCAAGTTGGCTCGATCGCGATGCAGCTGCATCTGCTGCTGTGACTGCGCCAGTTGATTGGTGAGCTGCCGGTTGTTTTCATCGAGCAGCCGCAGACGCCGCTCCAGTTCCTGGATTTGGCTGTTGGCCTGCGCGACGATCGCTGCGCCAGGGTCACTGGATGCGGGAGCGGACAATCCTGTGTTGGATGCGCCGAAAGGTAGGCCGGAGGTGGGATTTTGCGCGACAGCCGGGGTAGGCGTCGGTGCGCTGGGACCAGTGGGCATGGTACCAGTGGGAAGGGGATTGGGGTTCCACCAGGAAGCGGAAGGCCAAGTCGGCGTTGGCCAGGTTTGCTGGGTCAAGGGACCGGTCATTGGCGTTTGTGATTGGCAGCCCGCAAGGCTGGTCGATGCCAGCAATAGACCGAGGGATCGGAGCC
The DNA here is from genome assembly GCA_044371425.1 of Pirellulaceae bacterium. GTDB lineage: Bacteria > Planctomycetota > Planctomycetia > Pirellulales > Pirellulaceae > JBEISR01. The sequence goes on from JBILTR010000001.1 coordinate 461,036, forward strand.
GGCTGGCCATGGTGAGATGGCAAGCAAGCTGGCGCGAACGCAATCGCAGCGACGTCAGCTTCACCTTCTACCTCCAGCCTGGGATCGATAGACATTGGGGTGCAACACCCCGAGGCCGATCCGCGTTGTTTGGGACTGGCTGAGCGCCGTTGCGCTGGGGTCAATTCAAGCCTGTACCAACTACTCCCCGGTGGCTCAAGGTCATTTTTCTAGCTCGCGTCCAAAGTGCAGCAGACGCATGGAGTGGGGCTGGAACGATTCGCTTGCAATCCGGCCGTTGTGCCATGTTTTTCCGCTTGGAAGCGTCAGCATGGCATGAGCTGCCCAAGCGTCGTGCGGCCCAGGGGGCCGCGCCGTCAATTCGCTCCAGGGGATCGCCAGTTCCACCGACCAAGTCGCTTGATCCTGGTGCACCGCGCGGAACCACTTCGGGTTCCAGTCGATCAGGTTGCAGCAGCGGTCTTCGGTGTTTCCCTGGATATCGATTTTGAACTGGTAGCAGGTGGCGTAATCGCGATCGACGTCGAGCGTCAGCGTGAAGTGATCCAGCGATGGGGCAAGAGAGTCGTATTGGCGCGTGGGTTGCTGGGCTGGGGGAAGGTCGGCTGTTGGTACGGGAGCGACCATCCAGGCATAGAGGAATTGGTCATCGTAGGCTAGTCGGACTTGAGCCGACGGATGGGAGGCTTGGCCGTCGGCCGAGATCAGCTCCTTTGCGTTTTGAGGATTCCAGCATGGATCGTCGGCTAGGCCATCCAGTTGGGGCGGCAGCGAGGTGGGGGTGGCAACCATCGCCAGGGGATGCAGAATCCCTTGGTTCCACTGCGTTTCCTGCTGAGCGATTTGATACCACCCGGCGATGGCGGGAGCCTGCAGCCAATCCTGGAAGGGACTGGAGGTATGGGAATGGGGGGCTGCTTCTTGGTTGGACCAGGCATCCGATTCGATTTGTCCCTGTTGCCACTGGGCTACTCGCCAGCGGGCCATGCCGGCGCGCGGGTCGGAAAAGAAGGGGCTATAGGTCTTAGAGATCAGTTCGGTAGACCAAGGGATGACGCGCGGTTCCACCAGCCACGTCATGCCAGGAGTTGCCGATCCCGGTCGCTTTTCCTTCCAATCTGCGGCTCGCACGAACGTCTTGGCTTCCCCTTGTCTTCCTTGAGGCATCTGCAGCGGGGCGGGTATGGAAAGACTCCCTTCGCCAGCCTGAAAGGCCGCTTCCTTCACCCCTTCGGGAGGCGCTGTGACATCGGTTGCAATCGGACTACCTGGCGCGGAGGAAGCTGCCTGATTTGGGAATGGGGAGTCGTGGTTGACGGTGCGCACTGCAGGTGAAGCGTTGCGATTGGCCAGTTGGTCGACCGACTGGCGATCGATCCAGTAGGCAAGCTCTTCGCTGCTGGCATGGGTGGCCAGTTCGATCCAGGCGGCAAATGCCAATCCGCTGTTCGGGTCGGTGCGGACTAGTCTTCCCAGGGTCGCTTCCCATCGATTCCACTGACCTCGCTGACGACATCGTTCGGCCAGTTCCAGCAACCAGCGACCATGGAGTTCTTCAGGAGCGGTCTGGAGGATCGACTCCAGTTGGCTTTCCCATCGAGGCTGGCGCCCCGAGGATTCATTGGGGAGATCGCACAGGGCCATTAACTGGGAACGGGTTTGGATGCCGCCTGCAAGGCGGGCGACCGATCGCTGTCCCACGGAAAAGGGAGGTCGCTGGGTTGCTGGATCGATCGCCAATCCTCCCAGCAGATTGCGGCGCGAACCTTCCGAGAAGATCGGGCTGACGCGCAGACTGTAGGAACTTGAGGGCGCACTGCCTCCCACGGGACGCACCAGCAGATCGACGGGTGCCAGCAACTGGGATAGGAGAAGTCCCGAGTGGGCGAGCGCCTTTTCCTGAGGGATCGCCAGCCCTCCGGGATGATCAGATGGGACAAAGACTTTCGCGATCTGCCAGGGTTGATTGAGCAGCGTGTTGGACGTGGGATCAGGAAGCCACTTTGGGTCTGCAGCAAGCTTCATCGCATCCTGAGTCCAGTTGGCGACCTGGCCGGACAGGCCCGTTGCGGATTCCTGTTCTGCCACTAGCACCTGGGGGCGAAGTGTTCGAATCCAGGCGGCAAGTTGTTCGACCTGCAATGGGTTTCCGGTCTTCGTGGTGGCGGGGAGGGACGCTGGCGGAATAGCGGAAGCGTCCAGATGCCCTGCCCACGCGAGAGCCAAGGAGCTGGCGATTTGCGATTGGGTCGAAGATTCATCAGCCCATGCGGCGGCAGCCGAGGCGCGGTCGACATCGGCGACCCGCAGCCATCCACTTCGCAGTGGGATTTCGATCGAGGTGTCTGCGAGCAGTTCCAGCGGCGCGGTAGCGCCGGTGGCGGTGATGGCCAGCAGCCCAAGGCGTCGGTCCTCCCCATGCTCCGACCACCATGCCTGGCCACCGTTACGGCTACCGACGATTCCAGCGGCCGCGCCGGCGACCACCAGCCTATCCCCTTGCCAACCGGCCATCGTTTCCAGGGGAAGGCTGATAGGGAGGGTCTGCGATTGCCAAGTAGCGCCTTGGTCAGCGGAGTGAATCAAGATGTTTCCCGGTTGGCCCAGGCACCAAACCGAGCGACCGTCGGCATGAATGGCTCGCCACTCGATCGCATCGCAAACCTGGGGCAGACGATCTCGCTCGATCGCCGTCCATTGCAAGCCATCTTGGCTGAAGGCAATTTGTCCTTTCTCCCCGGCGATCCACCATCGCGTTCCACTGTCGGCAAGGCAGTGCCATCGACGCGGATCGTGGTGGGGGGAAGCGACCACTTGGGTGACATCGCGCGTCTGATCGGCGTGGAAGAGTCGACCGATGCGGTCCAGCAGCAGTCCCTGGGTGCGATGGCGCCAGCGAGCCTGTTGGAGATGACCCAACCCGACACAGGCCACCGACCATTGCTCGCCACCATCCAGCGATTCAAAGATACTGCTTTGGTGGACGGTCGAATAATCGCCCCAGGCGATCAGGTGGCCAGGGCCCAGCGACTGGATGCCAGTGAGTCGAGGTAAGGTGGGAATCGGAATGCTCTGCCAAGTCTTCCCGCCATTGGAGGTGCGCAGCAGAACTCCGCGACTGATCTTTAAAGGGGGTTCGATCGCACCCCCTACCGCCCAGCCAGATCGATCGTCATGGAAGGTGACAGCCAGAAGGGGATGGGATGTACCACTGACCTGAGCTGACCACTGACGGCCACCGTCGGTGGTGGCCAGGATGGTCCCCCGATCCCCGACGGCCCAGCCGCGATCGAGCGACTGGATGCAGACGGCGCGAAGCACCCCATCCACCCACGGGGCATGCTGCAGGGGCGCGCTAGTCTCTTTGCGAGGTGGCAGGTTCCTCTCGTCTGGGATGGGCTGAAGCTGTCCTATCTTGCGCTGCAGGCTGGAGTTCTGCGACCAGAGGTGTGGGGCGCCCGTCAGCCAGCAGGCCATGAGCAGCGCGGCGAGTAAACGAGGCTGGTGCATCATGGTGAGGTGCTGTGCGCGACGGGAGCGGTCAGGTCGGCATCAGTCCAGGAGACAATAGCGATTCCGTTCTGATTGGCGAACTCAAGAGCGGATTCGCGTTCCAGCAGGATGGTGCGATGGGCTTCAATCGCAAGGGCGGTGCCACCGGCGCGGAGGAGTGTCTCCAGGGTCAGCCGTCCGATGGTAGGAAGGTCAAATCGATCATCCTGCGATGGCTTGGCCACCTTCACCATGCTGAAACCGCCTCGCGGGCACAACTGACCGGTCCGCACCAGGCAGGCATCGGTCCCTTCGATCGCTTCCACACCCAGGACCGTCTGGTCCCGCACCGTGACCGTTTGGCCGACATCCAGGTCTCCCATCCGCTTGGCCATGGTCCAGCCGAATCGCAGATCCTTCAGTTCGCGCCACGAGGGACTGCGTCGAGTCAGCAGGCCATGGGGTGCAAGCAGTTCGGGGGCCACTTGGGTTCCAGGCACGATCTGCATTCCTTTCTTCTCGAAGTGGCGTACGACGGCTCCTAGGAGGGAGTCGTCGCGCGCATCGGAGGTCTTTCGAATCAGATGCGGGGTGAAAATCTGAAGGCACTCCAGGTCGGGCAGGTGCCGCATCCAGCCGAAACGCTGAAAGAGGATTTCGTGTTTGAAAAGCTTTCCGGCCAGCACCACCTTCTGGGCTCCCTGCCGCTTTAGCCATCGGCGCTGAGCCCCCACCTTGCAGATGCCAAACCACTGAAAGGCTTTAGCCATGCTGGCCAGTTCAGGACTGGCGCAGTCTCGCAGAGCCGCGACAACGACGGGAACACCTCGCTGATGGAGGGCTTCCACCACCTGCAGAGGATAATTGCCCCAACCTGCGATGATTCCAACAGGCGCTGGGCCGGGGTACGCCACAGAAGACCCCCTGCTGGTCAGCGGTTCAGCGAGCCGCAAAGGATGGACACCGCTCATGCTGCACGCCTCGGTGAAGAGGGGGCGTCCGAGCCATCGTCGGCTCCTGCAGAACTGCCAGTTGCCTCCCATGCCGCAAGTCGCTGGGTTAGTTGCCTCAATTGGTCTCGCATTTCAGGGAGGCGCGTGAGCATCAGAACCGATTGCAAATACTGTTTCTGAGGGATGGCGGGTGAACCGCCGACCATCGAATCGGGAGGGATGTCTCCGGCGACGCCCGCCTGCGCGCAGACCACCGTGCGGTCTCCAATATGGACGTGATCTCTCATCCCAACCTGACCGGCTAGCACGACATAGTCGCCTGTCGAGGAACTGCCAGCGACACCTACCTGCGAGCAGATTAGATTGTGTTTACCGATCTTGCAGTTGTGCGCGATCATCACCAAGTTGTCGATCTTTGTGCCTTCGCCAATGCGCGTCGCGCCGAAGGTGCCACGATCGATCGTGGTGTTGGCACCGATGTCGACGTCGTTTTCGATGACCACGTATCCCAGCTGTGCCGAGAGGTGGTGCTTGCCGCCTCGGGTCGCATACCCGAAGCCATCGGCACCCAGGACAGCACCCGCATGCACACGGACGCGAGCTCCGATACGCGTGTCCGGATAGACAACCACGTGCGGAAACAACTCGCTGTCCTCACCCACGGTGGAACCTGCCATCAGGTGCACCCCAGGATGGATGCGCACGCGATCTCCTACGACGCAGCCGGGTCCCACTGTCGCCGTAGCGGCTATCCAGCAGTCCCTTCCGATCGTCGCCGACGCATCCACCACAGCGCGTCGATCGATCCCTGGGGAAGCAATGGGTTGGCTGGGGCGAAAGAGAGCCACGATTTTGGAGAAAGCGGCGTAGGGATCCGAAACGATCAACTGAGCGCAGGGAGCCGACTCCAGAAGCTCCCGAACCACCACCGCTGCAGGAGCCCGGCTCTGAAGAGTTCCCAGGTTCTTGTGGGAGTCGAGCAGGGTGATGGTGCCCGGCAATGCGTCGACCAGAGGCTGAGCGTCATGGATCGGCAGGTCGCCATTGCCTGGGACCACCCCTCCTACCAGCTCTGCTAATTTTCGAAGCGTCCATTCCATGACGATCTCCACTTCCCTGCTCCGGCAATCGGTTCTGCGATCCTCGGAAGGCTCTGCCCCATCGTCCGATCGCCTCTTGAAGCATCTTCCTGATGCAAGAGATAAGAATTTCATATGAAAAATGCGGTTCCGGATCAATCCGAATCGGGATTCGCAAAGGGGGTGAGTCGACAAAAAAAGCACCGCGGACAACCGCGGTGCTTCGATTTGGGCACAAAAAACTCGGGAAACAGCCGGATCAGTCCAGAACGTCCGCTGGAATGATTTCGGTCCCATTTCGGGTTCCCAAGGCTCCCCAGACACCATAAGGACTTCTCCCGACGACGCCGTTCTGGCTCTCGAAGTTCGGTGCAGGATTGTTCACCGGGTTGCCGGCTTCGATCGTGTTGGAGATGAACTTGACCGCATTGTCCCCCATCACCACATGGACGCCGCCTGGATGGAAGCTGGAGGCGCTGTAGATCCCCCAATCCCAGTCATTGTCATAGAAGGTGCAGGAAGGGGAGTTGGGCGGCAGTACGGTGGTGATGCCCGAGAACTGACCACGACCATCCGCCCACCGACCACCACGACGACGATTGTCCGCCTTGGTGATGATGATCGAAGGGTTGCGATACATTCCCATCACCATTTCTTGCTTGCACAGTTGCGGGTTGTTCTTGATCTGATCGCTCAGGTAGATCGTGTTCCCCTGAACGCGTGGTTCGCCAGTGTCGGTTCCCATTTCCGCCATCAGGATGGTATTGCTCAGACCATCCGTAGCATCTCGGAGGGATCGGTTGTAGCGAGCCTGGAACATGCCGCGATTGGCATTGGTGCTCCAGTTCCAGTGATTGCCTTCGATCGTGTCGCCGAAGCTGAAGCCGTAGTTGGTGCGGCGCTGGTTCATCACGTCCTGCGTCGCATAACGTCCAGGGTCGGAAGGGCATCGCAGCGTGGGAACTTCCGTGCGCCAAGGAGTGTAGCTGCCACCGAAGGTGGTCCAAGGAGCTGGACCGCCGGGTACGATGCGTCCCGGATACCAGCCGCCCACTTGGGGAAATCCATTCATGATCAAATTGAACAGCGGCTGTTGCTCCATGTAGGGAAGCAGCGCCACGGCCGGCGAAATGTTTTCCACGTTGGAAGTATCCCAACTACCTGAAGTACCTCCAATGCCGGTGGGGATCAGTTTGTAGGTCGATTCGTAGTTGAGAATCGCCAGCCCCAGCTGACGCATGTTATTCGAGCAGCTCATTCGCCGAGCTGCTTCGCGAGCCTGCTGCACTGCGGGCAGCAACAGCCCCACCAAGACGCCGATGATGGCAATCACCACCAGCAGTTCGACGAGCGTGAAGGCTCGCCTTGGTCGCAAACGTTTCATTCGAAAGTCCTCCGCACCAGCAATGAAAAAATAGAATGAATCCAATCAGCGCAAGAGCGAATTCACTGCTCCGCTAATTTCCAAGAATAGCGACTTTTCGATGCGGATGTCAAATTTGTTTTGCTGCCTACGGTCAGGTTTTCTCCCCTTAGCCGCTGGATGCAGACCCTCATCCCTCCCTTACCTCGATCATCCCGGGGTGGTGGGATCTTGCCGAAGTGGGGAGATGAAGTGGTTGGCACCACCTAAAATAAGTAGCCTGGCTGCTAGCTGTCCTAGGGCGGTTGGGTCGCCATCGACCGATTCGACGGTGGTTTGCACCGAGCGGGATCCGTCTAGGTCGAAGACGGCGCCGCGGAGGGTGATCCTCTCCGATTGGCAGTGAGCGAGGGCGGCGACCGGTGCTAGGCAACCGCCACGCAGCGACCGCAGCATCGACCGCTCAGCCTGCACCGCCTGATGGGTCGATGGATCGTCGAGTGGGGCCAGGGCATCCTTCAAGTCGGCTCGATCGGCGGCGATTTCCAGTCCCAAGGCGGCTTGTCCGACGGCAGGCAGCATCTGGTCAGTCGGCAAGGGAAGGATGGCGTGGTGCTCAACCTCCAGCCGTTTCAGACCAGCGGTTGCCAGCAAGATCGCATCGAGCCCTTCGTCTTGGAGTTTTCGCAACCGCGTATCGACGTTGCCTCGAATCGGCACGACTTCCAGATCGGGCCGCAGTTTACGAACCTGGGCGGCTCGGCGCGGGGAGCCGCTTCCGATGCGACCTCCCTTGGGCAGAGAGAAAATCGACTCGACTGGTGTCCCTGTCACCAGGGCGTCGCGAGGATCCTCTCGGGGTGGGACGGCGGCAAGCATGAGACCCTGCACCGGCTCGGTGGGAAGATCTTTCAGCGAGTGAACCGCAAGATCGCAGCGTCCGTCCAAAACGGCTCGCTGGATCTCCTTGGTAAAAAGCCCGCTGCCACCCTGCTGGGTCAGGGCCCCTTGGGTGACGTCGCCAGTGGTGGTGATCCAGAGAATCTCGACGTGGTGTCCCAGCCGGTTCAGTTGTTCCGCGACCCATTGCGCTTGCCATCGCGCCAAAGGGCTTTGACGCGATCCGATTCGAATCTGCATGCTGCACCGAACGATCGCCAAGAGGGGATGACGGGTAGGTCGCGTGAAAGGTACCACCCAACTGTTGTCGATCGTATCAAATCGCCTCGCGCTGCGAGAGGGGGTGAAGAATCGATGAAAGCGATACGATGGCCAAAGCGAGGGTTTCAACCCCTTGCGATGCATCCATTACACTGATCATTCCACCGGACAGGGTGCACTATCCGCTGCACTGCGTTTGCCACAACGAATCCAATCTCCCCCCTCTCGCTCTGGAAAGGTTCGAGCCGATGCCGAAAACCCACTTCCTGGTAGCTCTGTTGACTCTGGCTTTCTCTACGTCCCTCTTGGCGCCTCCATCGGTCGGTTACTGGCAAGATGCCGATGACGCGGTCCCTTCCGATCCACCGGCCCGATGGTGGAAAGGGAATCTGCACACGCATTCTTTTTGGAGCGACGGGAATGATTTCCCAGAGATGATTTCCGAATGGTACCGAGTGCGCGGCTACCACTTCCTGGCGATCTCCGATCACAACACGTTGCAGGAAGGTGATCGCTGGATGAAGTACGACACCATTCTCAAGCGGGGCGGTAAAGAGGCGATTGTGAAGTACCAGAAGCGCTTTGGGGGCGGGTGGATCGAAACGAAAGGAGAGGAGGGAACTGAAGACTACCAGTTTCGGCTGAAACCTCTGGATGAGTACCGCTATTTGTTGGAAGAGCGTGGGAAGTTCATTCTCATTCCTGCAGAGGAAATCACCGATCGTGCTGGGGATAAGCCAGTCCACATGAATGCCACCAACTTGGTGGAGAAGATCGAACCGCTGGGTGGCAAGACAGTCCGCGAGGTGATGGAAAACAATCTGCGTTCGGTGCTGGAGCAGGAGAAGGCCAAGGGACGCGAGATACTGCCTCACCTGAACCATCCCAACTTTGGCTATGGCATCACCTTCGAGGATCTGGCGGCGGTGGTATCCGAGCGATTCTTTGAGGTCTACAACGGCCATCCCGGGGTCAATCATCTTGGAAACGAGGAGAATCCCGGAGTGGAGCGGATGTGGGACCTGGCCAATCACCTTCGCATCAACAAACTGCAGGCGCCCGTTCTCATGGGAGTGGCCACCGACGACAGCCATGAGTACCACGGCAAGCCGGGAAGCCGACCGGGCCGTGGCTGGGTGATGGTGCGCAGTCGCTATCTGACCCCCGAACATCTGATTCGGGCGATGAAGGCGGGTGACTTCTATGCTTCCAGCGGTGTGATGCTTCGCGATGTCCAGTGGGATGCCGACTCGTTGACGCTGGAAGTACGAGTCGACCCGCAAGAAGGAGAGGAATGCACGATCGAGTTTCTGGTGACCAGTTCCGATGCGGAAGGGGAGCAGATCGGGCGTGTTGCCGCGACCAGTACCGACAAGCGAGCCAAGTACCAGTTGCAGGAGGGAGAGTCGTTCGTGCGCGCCGTGATCACCAGCAATCTAGCTCCCGAAGACCCGGTGCTCGACAATCAAAAACGGCAGGCATGGACCCAGCCGTTCGCCAGGACGAATCGGTGATCCGCACGCGTGGTCTTGGGGGACGATGGCAAAGCCAGGCGAAGTGGTGAAGTGCGTCGTTGACAAAGAGGTGGGGATTGGCGATGAAGCTGCAACGATCGATTCAGGAACTGTTGGTCGGGGCGATGGTGCTCCTGGTTGGGACCGGTTGGGCGAATGGACAGGAAGCGGGGGCCGCCGGAGGCTTTCAGCTGCCCGACGGAGTGGAGTACTCGGTGCAGGCCAGGCAGGAGCCTCGAAAGCTTCGCATCCATTCTTTGGTGATCGACCTGGAGAAGGTTGGGAATCGACTGGCCGTTGGGCTGGATCAGGACCCCGACCAGCAGGGGCCGGCCGAGACCCAGTTGACCAAGCCGATGGCTTTGGCGCAGAAGCACCAGATGCGCTGCGCGATCAATACCAATGCTTGGGCGATGCTTCCCGACGCCAAGACGGGCAAGCCACCCGGCTACATCGTCGGAGGGCATGCCAATATCTCTGGCTGGGCAATGCAGGGGGAGGATCGACGCAGTCCCAGGGAGCCGGCCTACTGGTCGTGTTGGCAGGAGTCGGATGGTCGCTGCTGGATCGGTTGTTTTGCCGCCGAGAGTCCCTATCGGCGTGAACCGAAAGAGCCTCGCTGGGCGGTCTCTGGATTCCGCGGGATCCTGATGGGAGGAAAGATGCTGGCCGAACCGAGCGATGTTCTGCATCCCCGCACCGCCCTGGGGCTCAGCGAAGACGGCAAACGGATGGTATGGCTGGTGGTCGATGGCAGGCAGCCGGGGTACAGCGAAGGGGTCAGTGAGCGGGAGTTGGCCGAGCTGCTGGTGGAAGCGGGATGCCAGGACGGGATGAACCTGGATGGCGGTGGCAGTTCCGTGATGCTGCTGACTTCCGCCTCCGGCATCCTTCAACCGGCCAACAAGCCCTCCGACAAGCTCGGTCCTCGCCCCATCCCCGTGCTGCTTGGGATTGGGCCGTGAGGCCGAGTCGTCGAGACCAGATTCCGCCGGATCTGGATGCCAGCGTCTGCGGGATCGATCCAGCCTTTGCCTCACGTCCACCGAGGGCTCGACCAAGCCCTGAGCGGCAGCAACCGAACCAAGATGTCATATTCTAAAGTTTATTAGAATAGGATTCGGAGTGGGGCGGGTCGCTTCAGCCGCGCGCCAGGGTGGCTTCGATGGCCCGGAGCATGGCGCGCGATTTGTTGCAGGTCTCCTGGAACTCGCTTTTGGGATCGCTGTCGGCCACCAGGCCAGCTCCCGCCTGGATGTAGATCTTCTTGCCGCAGATCACCATCGTCCGAAGCGCGATGCAGGTGTCCATGTTGCCTCGATAGTCCAGATAGCCGACCGCGCCGGCATACGGACCTCGCCTAGTCGGCTCGATCTCGTCGATGATCTCCATCGCCCGCACCTTAGGGGCCCCGGATACGGTCCCCGCAGGGAGGCAGGTTTTCAGGGCGTCCATCGCCGTCAATCCCTCGCGCAGCTGCCCATCGACATTTGACGAAATATGCATCACGTGCGAATACCGCTCGATCACCATCACGTCGCTCAGTTGCACCGATCCAAACCGCGCGACCCGTCCGACATCGTTGCGCCCCAGATCGACCAGCATCACATGCTCGGCCCGCTCCTTCGGATCGGCCAGCAATTCGTCCGCCAGTCGCTTGTCCTCTTCCGGCGTGATCCCGCGAGGGCGCGTCCCGGCCAGGGGACGGACGGTCACCACCCCATCGACCACGCGGCACATCACTTCGGGCGATGCCCCCACTAGCGTTGTCGAAGGGGTCTGCAGGAAGAACATGAAGGGGCTGGGGTTGATGACGCGCAACGATCGATATACTTCAAACGGATCGCCGTCGAAATCGACCTCCCAGCGCTGGCTGATCACCACCTGAAAAACATCTCCCGACAAAATGTACTCGCTGCACTTCTTGACCGCAGCTTCGAATGCTTCGGGGGTGAAATTCGATTTTCCCTGCAGCGTGGGAATCCCCCCCAGTTCGATTTCCTGAGGCGATTCGGTCGGCAGTGGCTGGGCCATGGTGTGGATGAGCTGGTCGATTCGATCCAGCCCCGATCGGTAGGCTTCATCGGTGGAGCCGAATTGTTTGGGGTCGACCACCGACAGCACCACAGTGGTTTTCGACACATGATCGAAGACCACTAAAGAGTCGTAAAAGCTGAAGTCGAGATCGGGTAGGCCCCGGTCATCTCTCGGCGCATTGGGTAGATGTTCCACGTACCGCACGACGTCGTACCCGGCATATCCGATGGCACCGCCAGCGAAGGGGGGAAGTCCGTCAACGGGTGCCACCGAACGCTGTCCAATGAGCTGCTCCAGTTCGGCCAGCGGGTCGGCTGCGGTCCACTTCTTGCAATCGCCGTCGCGATGGAGTTCCACCTGATCGCGATAGGCGACAAATCGCATCTTGGGCTGCGCGGCCACTAGGCTGTAGCGCCCGACTTTTTCTCCCCCGATCACACTCTCAAAGAGCGCGCAGGGCTGGGCATCCTGTCGGAGACTTCGCAGTGCGCTCACCGGCGTCGCACTGTCGCTTAGCAATCTCCGGTAGACCGGGACCAGATCGTACTGCTCGGCCAGTCTCTGAAATTCAGTAAGATTCGGATGCGCCATGGCGATGGGTTTCTATCTGAGGAATCCGGCGCTGGGTTGTGGCCTGGCGGATTGGTTCGGTTGAGGGCTGAGGGGGACGGACTTGCTAACCATCTTTCCGCCGGATGCTGCTTGGGACCGGCTTCGATTCGGGGGTTGGATGGCAGGGACCTCATCGAGCCCTCCCGCTGTCGATGATCCAGGAGGCTGTTCGGGGACTGTGACCTATTGCCTGGGGAAAGGAAACACAGGGGGACCGACCAGAGAGTCGACGATCCCATGCGGATCCCGTCTGCTACCTCCGTTCCCGTTGCGATTTTAACGTCCCGAAGCAAAAACTCCTAGCGACGGTCGATGGTCGACTGGGCGGCATCGTCTTCCAAGTGGCTGGGAAAAAGGCTCCCGAAGTCACTCGGAAACGGGATCGGGGGTCGTGGGAGCCGGTAGTGATGCATCCGGGCGCGCTGGCGGTGCTGGTGGATGCTTCAGGTGAAAAAAGAGAATCGTACGGGCGATCGGAGTCGGAGCGTCGGGTTGCCAAACCAGGTGCCCTGGGCTTTGGTCGATCCAGCCAATTGCCACCACAGCGCCGGGGGGCAGTTCTGCCTCTTCCAGGATTGCCTTGAGAGCATTGGCCATTGGAAGCGGGTCTTCCTCGCTGGAGGACCTGCTGGTGGCTGGATGCTTGTCCCAGCCTTCCATCCAGCCCTCTTCAAAATTTTCACTTTCCAGTTGGGTATCGCAGGACGCACCTGCGTCGAGATCACCAATCCACGCCGATTCCAATTGGTTGGATTTTGAGCGTCCGAAGATCGCCAATCCCTGAATCGGTCGGCTCATTCGGTTGGTCAGCTTCCAGGAGGATCCCGAGTCGGCTTGTTCGGCATCGAGCCCACCATCCAGCGTCAGTACCTCTTCGCTGTGGAAGAGATCGGAGGAGGAGCTGTTGATGGGAAAGGGGACTAGGCCATTGCCTTCGCTGTCGGCGGTGTTGTAGGTCAGCTTCTTTCCATCGCGTCGCATCTCCGAGAAAACGTAGGGGAGCACCACGCCACGGTTGTCGGGATAGGTGATCCGGAAACGGTTGGCCAACGACGTGAAGGTGGCATGGAATGCGGTGTGATGGGCGACGGGCTGGTTGGCGAATCCTTCCAGCAGGCCCAGTTCATAACGGCGAGTGGTCATTCCGACATCCAGATGCACCAGTCGAAAGACGACTCCCGCCCCCAGCACGGCCAAGATCGGGGCGGCGACCCAGGCCAGTTCTAGGCGTCGGATCCACCAGAAGACCAGCCAGTTGAGCGGCACTAGGACCAGCAGGTACCCTGCCAGGAGGGATGCAACCAGCGAAAGCCTGGGGACAGGGTTGCCGGAAGATTGCAGCAGCGTGTCGGTGGCTGCCTCTGCCAGCGGCGAGGCATCATTCCAGGAAGCGGGGCTTCGTCTTGCCGGCCGTTCCTCGTCGAGATCGATCAGGTCTGGATCGATCAACGTGTTGCTGGCGGACGCTTCGCGCTGCTGCATCGTCTTGCGGCGATTGGACTCCGACGCGTCGCGCTGGGCGGTGATATTAGCTCCTTTCAGCATCCGGATCCCTTGGGGATAGGACTGGGAGGGGTGATTGATTCCCATCCCCAGGTCGCGTCCGAGAAAGCGGAGGGTGCTGGTGAATCGGGGATCGAGTCCATCGCCTGCCGGGAGATCGGAGTAACGCAATTCTCCCAGTCCATCGGCGATCACCCAGGCGCGTGGCGGGTGGCCCAAGAGGGCGCCGTTGACAAAACTGCTGATCCCCGACCATCTCACCAGCCATTCCTCGCTGAGCGGTACGGTGGAGAGGACCACCCTGCCCTTCCCTACCCGCTTCTCTGCAATGATCCCCTCGGCACCTTGGACCCAGTTGGCACCTTCCACAAGATCTCCCTGCAGACGGACGATCCGCCTGGACTCGGGAAGTTGGCGCAGTTTTTCCTTGTCGGTATTTCCCGACACCGACCATGCTTCCAGAAATGGCTCCCAGGTCTCCTGGTCCAGCACTCCGCTTTGGACTTCCTGCATCGGCAGGTGGCGAGCTAAGGGGGAGCGGAAGATGCCGGCCAGGGCATCGGGTCCGCTGACGATCCACTGACCTCCGAAATAGAGCCACTGTTCCATCGCCTCCAGTTGCGCTTCGGTCAGTTGGGTTGGGTCGGCGTCGTAGAAGACGATATGGCTGGCCGAAGTCCAGAAGAGGCATCTGGAGGGGAGCATCTGAGCGGCGGACTGGTTGGTGATTTCGACCACGCGATGGGGAGTCACCTTCATTGCCTCGGTCCGCCCCTCGGCCGGCCAGACGACACAGGAAAGCCCGGGCCAGAACGCATTGCGATCCGGTTGGCTGCTCCAGACAATCAACTGAAACTGCTCGGCTGGAGCGATATTGGCTGGAAAGGCGGCGGCGCCGACAATCCCACCCAGCGAAGCGTCGACAAACTCGGTCTGAATCGACGGTCTGAGGGGCGTTTCATCCAGAGTGAGAGTGTTGGGGAGGTCGGGCAGGTAGAGTTGGAGATCGAACTCCTTCAATTGGCCCTGCGCGAAGACAGCCTGTCGCTGAAAATCGACAAAGTCCATCGATCCCAAGAGTGCCAGTGGGCGCAAGGTTCTCTCGGTGACTCGCGTGTTGAGCAGCAGGTTCTCCTCCTGCAGCAGCGCCTTGGTCTGCAGGCGGGCTTCAATCCAGTGCCCTGGTTTGAGCACCAGAGTGCGGTCGACAATCGAGGGCCTCGGCAGCAGTTCGCGTATCTCCAGCCGCTGGTTGGGATCTTTCTTGTCCTTGGCGTCGGCCGCCTTTTTCCGAAAATCCCAACCATCGCACCCTCGGCATCCCGAGATGCTCAGAAGCAGAAGGGCCATGCCGATCAGCCGCATGGGAATGCTTCGATGCGGTGTGGCCGATTGCAGTGGGCGGAGGCCCCGATCATTCATGGTGCCGCTTCCACCACCGCAGGCCGGTCACCTGTTCCCTCGAACCAGACTCCTGCCTGATCCGATTGGCCAGCATCGATCGCGAGGATCAGTTGATGATTGCCCGGTTCGATCGCGATCTTGCCGCCACTGGCGACCAGATCGATCGGTTTACCATCCCACCAGCTTTTCCATTCCTTGACCCCTTCGACATGCAGTTGCAGTTCCCCTCCCTGCTTGCAGTTCAATTGGGACCGGAAGGCGACAAATGGTTTCATGTTTCCATGTGGCTGGTACTTGGCCAATTCGCCCAGGGGGACTTTTCCATTGACCAGCGTCACGATGGGGGACCACTGGAGGACTTTTTGGTCGGTGGCCATCGAGTCGAGGCTTGTGCGATTGAGCAATTGGTTCCCTTCGGGAGTGTGCTGCAGCGCTTCCCAGCGACGAATCCATGGCTGAGTGGAGATGGTGAATTCCGGGGTTCTTCCCAGTTCGCTGAGGAATCGCACCAGGTCAGCCAGTTGAGCTTTCGAAAGGGTGTCGACCAAGCCTGCCGGCATTAGCGACTTGCCGACTTTTTCTTCTTCGATCGAATCGCGGGGAATGCGAACGACTTTCCCTTCAGCGGTCAGCAACTGGAGGGCTTCGTCGGAACGACTTTGTTCCAGCCCGCTGATCACCTCGCCCGAATCGGTCAGGACGACGATGGTCTGGAATCCTTCCTTCAGTCGCGCATCGGGAGAGAGGATCGACTCGAGGATGTAGTCGAGTTGGGAGCTTCCGCCCAAGCTGACAAGGTTCGGCCCGATCTGCCCTCCAGCGGTCCCGATCGGATGGCATCGCGAGCATTGCAGAGAGCTGCGCCGGTAGAGCGCTTCCCCTCGGTGTGGATCCGCCTGGGAGGCAGCAAGTTGCGAGATCTCCTCGAGCAGCTTGGGGCCATACTCCCAGCGTTGATCGCTCATCTTTCCAATCCTTCGGATGGCATCTAGCAGCGCGGGATTCTGGATCGAGTTCTTCTGCAGCGACTCCAGAGCGATCCGCGCCGAATCGGTCGGCCATTGCTCTACTTTCTCCAAAGCCGCCACCAGCGCCTCGGGGCCCCCCTGCCTAGCCGCTACCAGTGGGATGGTTGCGGCATCCAGCGGTTCGGTCTGGCTGGCGATCGTTTCAGCCAGACGCGTCGCGGCGGCACCCAGATCCAGTTTGGCCAGCGAACCGATCGCTGCCGAACGGATCGCCGGGGTCTTTCCTTCACGAAATGCCTTTTCCAGCAGACCGGTCCATGTTTCATTCTTGGAGCCAGGGAAACCATCCAGCACTGCGGCGATCCGTTCGGGGGGAAGGCGATCGAGTGCCGAGGCGAGCCACTGAGCGGTGGTGACCTGGAGGCTGGCGACATTCCATTTCCCTGCTGCCATGGCAGCCAGCCAGTCGATCCGATCGGTCAGATTGGCATCGGTCTGCTTCTTGGCGGCCTCCCGGAATTTTTCAAGCAGATCGGCGGCTTGGTCGGGTGCGGCGTTGCGTCGACTGGAGGCATCCCAGAGAGCTGGCATCCAGCGATCGAGCTGATCGATGGGAACTGGTTGTTTCTGAACTTCCTTGGTGAGCGAGGTGAGGGCAGCTGACAGATCCTGAGGATCCCCCTTGGCGGCGATCGCTTCTAGTAGGGCTCGGCGACCATCGACATCGTTGGTGACCTCGGAGAGATGCTGTCCAAGCCATTTGGCCAGCGCGCCGCCTCGGGCTGCCTGGCTGGCAAAGACGAGGGCCTGCGGTTTGTTCATCCAGGGCAGCTTGCCGTCGGCGATCGACGTAGTCCACTCCCCTTCGCTCTCGCGGAGGAAGCTCCAGAGGGCAAAGTCGGTGGCGGGATGCATGGGGCGGTCGAGCACTTGCATGGCCAGCGAGAGCGCTTCGGGGGAGCCTTGTCGACGCAAGGCGATCACTCCCTCCAGCCGCACCTGCCAGTCTGCGTCGACGACGGCCTGTTGCAGGGAAGGCATCGGGTCATTCCAGCTGTCGAGGTTCCAGCCTGCCAGACGCAAAGCGCCGGCGCGAACCCGCGGTTCCGGGTGCTTCATCAGTTGCTTGGCAAGCCCCTGGTCCCACTGCCCGCAGGCTTCGGAGACGTAGAGTTTTTCCAGTTGCCGAGTCGCCGCCCAGGGGAGTTCGCCGTTGCTGGAGTCGGCGGGGACTTCGCTGGCGATCCATCGGTCGATCGCGGGTGCGACCTGTTGCCAGGGGTGCCGCGCGAGCGCCAGACGAGCCCATTGCCGGGTCAGTTCCAGGGGATCATCAAGCGCTGCGACGAGGGTTTCGATCGGTGCGTTGGGATTGAATCGATAGGCAGACAGGGGGCGATCCTTGCAGCGGACACGCCATACGCGCCCGTGAATTCGGTCGCGACGATCGTCGCGGAAGTCGACTTCCCCGTGTTGGATGATCGGGTTGTACCAGTCGGCGATGTAGAGGGCACCGTCAGGTCCCATCTTGGCATCGATCGGCCGGAACGCGATATGTTCGGATCGAATCACCTCGGGCTGCTGCTGGCTGGTGTATCCTTCGTCGCCGCGCTGCACCTGGAATCGACAGACGCGATGCGACCGAAAATCGTTGGCGATCATCTGGCCGCTCCACTGCGGCGGGAAATGATTGCCGCTGATTCGCTCCAACCCACAATGCTTGGGACTTCCGGGATTCAGACCGCTCAGCCAGCGTTCGGCACCGGGGGAGGTGACGAAGACCGACCCAGGGAAGACGTAGTTGATCCCTTCTCCGTAGGCGCCGTCGGTGGCAAATTGCTGAAAGGCGCGATCGAAGACATGGCCCCAAGGATTGACGAATCCCTTGCAGACCACCTCCAGACGCTGCGTTGGAGGATGGTAGCGCCAGATGCCACCGCCATCCAGGTGTTTTGTGCCGTAGGGCGTTTCGACGTGGCTGTGGATGTAGATCGACTGATTCATGTAAAGCCATCCATCGGGGCCCCAGCGCAGCGTGTGGAGGAGATGGTGGGTGTCTTCGGTACCAAATCCAGACAGGACGATCCGCCGCGAATCGGCTTTCCCATCGCCATCGGTATCGGAGAGATAAAGCAGCTGGGTGCTGGCAGCGACGTACGCGCTACGGCCATCGATATCAGGAAGGACCCCGGTGGGAATCAGCAGTTGATCGGCGAAGACGGTGTTCTTATCCGCCTTGCCGTCCCCGTCGGTATCCTCCAGCACTTGAATCTGATCGTTGGCTACTTCGCCGGGGGCCAGCTGCGGGTAGGTGGCGCTGCTGGCAACCCAGAGCCTTCCCAGGGGATCAAAGTTCATGTGGATCGGTTTGGTGATCGCTGGATCGGAGGCAAACAGTTCCACCTCCAGCGTCGGATCGACCTGCATTGCAGCCCGTTCGGCCACTGGATTGGGCTGCGGGATTTCTTTTAGGTCGCGCTGAGCCCAGGATGACTGGCACCAGAGGGAGGGGATAGCGACAGCAAGGCTGGTCCGCAGCGCGGTGCGAAGGCGATGGCTCATGGGGCAAAGCTTCATGGAAGAAATCCTCCGATCAGGGCAGCACGGCCGTGCGTCGAATCCGCGACGGATCAGCCGGTGGTGCGTCGGTTGAGTGGAGTGGCATTGTCTGGGTTGGCTGGCGGAGCCAACCGATGGCTATCGGCACCCTTCGGTTCCGCCAATCGAGTGCCAAACCGTCCTGTCAGTGTAGCAGGAATGCGGGGCGCCAACAGAGAATTGCTAGTGGTCCCGGTCGATGTTGGCAAGCTGTTCGAGGGAAGAGCCATTCGCGGTCCTGGCGGCTTAGAGCCGACAGTTGCGGATCGCTGTTTCGAGGATGGCGGAGGCGCCGAGCCGTTCCAGCTTTTCCATCGCATCGATCACTTCACTACTTCGCACCATGACCCGTACCGCGCACCAGTCGGATTCCTCCAGGGCACTGATCGTCGGAGATCGGAATCCAGGCGTTACCTGTTCTGCTTCGGCCAGTCGTTCTCTGGGGATGTTGTACTCCAGCAGCGAGTAGTCCCTAGCGATCACCACCCCCTGCAATCGTCGCTCGATCCGCTCCGCCGTTTCCGGGTCGTGCACGTTGCGACTCTGGATCAGCACCGTTTCGTATTGGCCAACCTCATCGAGGATTCTTAGATGATTGGCGGCCAACGTGCTGCCGGTCTCCACCAGATCAACAATCGCATCGGCGACGCCCAGCGTGATCATCACCTCGACGCTGCCCATCAATTCCACCAGGTGGACCTGGGCACCGTGGGATTCCAAATAGGACTGGGTGATTCCTGGAAAGCTGGTAGCGATCCGTTTCCCGTCTAGCTGCGAAGGATGTTCAATCTTCGAATCCTCGGGGACGCAGATCGCAAGACGGCACTTGCCGACCCCCAAGGCCATGCGCACTTGGACATCCGCCTTCGACTCAGCAACCAAATCGCTGCCGGTGATCCCTAGATCGATCGCTCCCTCGGCACAAAGCGTCGGAATGTCGTCGGCTCGAAGAAAGGTGATTTCGATTGGAAGGCCGCGTACGCGAGCGAACAGGGACCGGTCCTGACGCCGGAACTGCAGCCCTGATTGCTGAAGCAGTTCAATCGCCAGTTCGCTCAAACGTCCCTTGCTGGGGACTCCGAGCCGCAGTGCCTGAGCCGACATGGTTCATTGTCCTTTGCAATCTCAATCCAAATGCCCCGGTGAGCTGCGTGGCCATCGAGGGAGGGCATGCCTGCTGATGGGGTTTCCGAACGATGAAGACGGGCTGCCACAGCAAGACTCTTGACTTCATTGTGATCGCCCGGAAAAACTTTCAGAAGGGGGCTAAGATTTCTTCGGCCGACTGGCCTTCTCTTGAAGTCCGGAAATCCCCTCCCGCCGCGCCAGTTCCTCTTGGAGGTCTTCCAGGCTGATCTCTCGGGAGGCAACCAGGACGAAAAGATGAAAAAGCAGATCGCACGCTTCGCGAATGGTGTGCTGGCGGCCATCCTCTCCTGGCTCCCCTGCCGCTTCCACCACCTCCGCCGCTTCCTCCATGACCTTGGCCCCCATGCGAGCGACACCACCACGCAGCAGCTGAGTGGTGTAAGATCCTTCGGGCAGCTCGGTGACCCGCTGGTGGATCTGCTGCATCAGTCGTTCGAGCATCTGGTGGGTCATGATGAAAGTCAGGCTCTAGGGGTTGCTGGATCGGTCGAGCATCAGTCTAACAGCCGCCCCCATCGGCTCAAGGCAGACCGCCACCTGGGGAACGAATTCTGCTGGGGTTGGCGGGGGGAATAATAGGGAGGGTGCAGGTTGAGCTGAGGGCGGAGCGGTGGTTGGGTTCGATTGAGCCCGCCCGAACTGCGGGCGACCGGCGAATCATTGAGGATGGAAGACGCTAGCGGATGAACGAAGGACGGAACGTGGAGTCGACCGGCGCGGGGGAAGAACCCCAGGCGTTGCAGATGGAATCTTGGATTCAGCCTCCGCTCAAAGACGCTTGGTATCTGACCGGTGCGACCGCCAGTGGCAAGTCGAACTTGGCGCTGGAGCTTGCCGAGCGGATGGGGGCGGAAATCCTATCTGTCGACTCGATGGCCATCTACCGGGGTATGGACATCGGAACTGCCAAACCCGACGCCGCCATGCAGCGACGCGTCGCGCACCATCTGATCGATTTGGTCGACCCGACGGAGGAATTCAGCGTTTCCCAGTACGTGCTGGCGGCGCATCGGAAGGCGTCAGAGATTCGATCCCGTGGCAAGCAGGTGTTGCTGGTTGGTGGCACACCGCTCTACCTGAAGACGCTGCTGCGAGGGATGTTTCTTGGCCCTCCGGGAGATCCCATCTTCCGCACCGAAGTGGAACAAGAGGTTCAGCTGCATGGCGTCGAATCGCTGCGTGAGAGGCTCTGGCAAGTCGACCCGCTGGCCGCGCACCGAATCCTTCCAGGGGACTGGCGTCGGATGATCCGCGCGCTGGAAGTGGCCAAAGCGACCGGGCGTCCCCTCAGCCATTGGCAGACGCAGTTTGAGCGAGTCGATGCGCAGCAGCGGCGGCGCGCTTTCGTTCTGCAGTGGCCGCGAGAAGAGATCCATCGCCGCGTCAATCAGCGCGTTCATCAAATGGTCCTGGATGGACTGGTCGATGAAGTGAAGGGGCTGAAGGAGCGATTTGGTTCTTTAGGCCGCACCGCCAGCCAAGCGGTCGGCTATCAAGAGATCGCTCAGGTGATCGATGGCTCTCTGTCGCTGGAGGAGGCGATTTCAAAAATTCAAGCGCGCAGTCGGCAGTTCGTGAGGCGCCAAGAAATTTGGTTTCGTTCGATCGATGAACTGACGCCGCTGGATGCCGCGTCGCCTCACTTGGCCGACTCGCTTTACCAAGCGATCCAGCAGCGCCAGGACCAGCCCTGAAAGCACTCGTCGCTGCCATCCCGCAGGAAGGGAGGCAGCATGGCAATCGGCTGGGGTGCCTTCTGCGGGGATGCAGACCGTAGGCTGTGCAGTTATCTTGAGGGCCTGGGCAAGTCGACTTTCGTTGCCCTTTGATGCCGAATTGGGACCGGGGTATCCTTCTGCCTTCCTGAGTTGGAACGAGTTGGCCATGACGCGACTGGATGCGATCGTTCGACGGATTGCCGTTTTTTTGTTGTTCGCCAACGCCTGGAGTGCCATCCCGCGATGGGGCTGGGCTGAGGATGCGGTGCCTCCCCAGTGGGTTGGTGAGTACCGAAAGCCAGGGACAGGAGTCCAGGCGACGCAAGAGAAAGACCAGACGGCGAAACTTCTGGTCTATGGTGGCGGGCTGCCGGGAGACGGTTGGGACCGCCAGGCCGTCCGGCAGGTGGAACTGGAAATCGACGAGGTCGAGCGATTTTTGGAAGACCTCGCGGTCGAGAAAGTCGTTCGGTCCAGCCCCACCCTGGGTGCCCAGCCACCGATCGGCGCCAAAGTCCTTTTTGATGGTAGCCAGGCATCGCTGAAGGAACAGTGGGAACCGGGTGCGAAGGTCGATGCGGACGGGAGTCTGGTGGCTGGCGCGACCACTCGGGAGCGATTCGGAGACTATCGACTCCATCTGGAATTTCAGATTCCTTGGATGCCCGACGCATCAGGTCAGGGCCGTGGCAACAGCGGGGTGTACCATCAGGGGCGCTATGAGACACAGGTGCTTGACTCCTTTGGAATGGAGAATCTGCCGGATGGATGCGGGGCGATCTATGCGGTCAAGCCAGCGCAGTTCAATGCCTCTCTTCCACCTGGGACCTGGCAGACTTATGACGTGGAATTCCAAGCGGCTCGCTGGGACGCTCAGGGGAAGAAAGTCTCGGATGCGAGGTTGACGGTGGACCTCAATGGCCATCGCATTCATACATCGGAGCCGGTTCCTGGGCCGACGCGAGCTGCGCCTCTGGGCGAAGATGCCGCTACAGGGCCGATTCATCTGCAGGACCATGGCAACCCGGTGCGGTACCGCAATGTCTGGGTTGTTCCGTTCGATAGTCGCAAGGAAGAGCTACGGCCGCGAGTCGCTGGCTACGAACGGTTTCCGGAGGGCTGGGATACCCAAGGGGATCCGCATGCAGCAGGACGCCTGCTGGTGGGGGAGCTGGGGTGCGTCCGATGCCATTCCCCTGGGGCTCTGGAGCCTTCGCTGTTTCCGAAAGAAGCTCCCCGATTGGATCTGGTTTCCAGCCGCCTGATGGCAGCTTGGGTGGAGGCGTATCTAAAGGATCCTGCGTCGGTGCATCCTGGGGCCACCATGCCCGACCTCTTGAATGGAAAGGATGCAGGGGAGCGAGCGACGATCGCCAAGGAACTGACCGCCTACCTTTTTGAAGCGACGAGACCGATGCGCGGCGCACCGGCCGACAGCAACGCATCGGCCCGCGGGAAACAGCTCTACGAGACGACCGGATGCCTCGTCTGTCACGGGGAGCAACAGCAAGCAGGGAGCTCGCGCGGTCTGGTACCCTTGCCCGTGATCGCCGACAAATACCGAGTGGAAGGGTTGGTCTCGTTTCTGCTCAACCCCCATCAGACTCGTCCTTCGGGGCGAATGCCCTCCATGCGGCTCAGCGAACAGGAGGCGCGTGATCTGGCCCTCTACCTGATCCCTCAGGGACAGGAGAGCCAGTTGCAGCCCAATGTGCTTTTCGAAGCGTTCGAAGGGAATTGGGAGCGGCTTCCGGATTTCTCCAAGCTGACGGCCTATCGCAAGGGAACCACTGCAGGGTTCGATCTCCGTGAAGCCCAGCGGACCAACCAGTTCGCCATGCGATTCGAGGGATATCTGGAGTTGCCGTTGGACGGGGAGTATCGATTCACGATTGGATCGGACGATGGAAGCCGACTGAAGATCGATGGGGAATCGATTGTCGACGTCGATGGGGTCCACCCCCACCAAACCCGCGCGGAATCGCGCAGGTTGGCCGCTGGTATCCATCGGGTGGAGGTGGAGTATTTTCAAGGGGGTGGTGAGTGGACGCTAGAGCTTGACTGGGAAGGCCCGGGTGTCGAAAGGCAGCCTCTGGCCGAATCGCTTCGGGTCGACCGGCAGCCAGTAGCGAAACCTGTCGACGATGTGGAAGCGACCCAACGACTTGCTGCGAAAGGGAAGCAGTGGTTCGGATCTCTGGGCTGTATTCAGTGCCATGCGATTGATCGATCGAACGAGGAGCCAGCGAAGGTTCAGGCCAACCTAGTGCCGCTCGATCTCGCCACGTTGGATCGTGGTTGTTTGGCCGCATCTCCAGCTCCGGGAGTCCCCGACTATCGATTGACCAATCGACAGAGGGCGTCGATCGCCGGGGCGCTGCGCGCGAGCGGCGTGCCGACGAAAGAGACGAATCAATCGCCGGTCGATTCGAAACGCTGGCTGCACCAGCGGATGGTCGCGCTCCAGTGCACGCAGTGCCACCAGAGGGATGGGTTGGGGGGGCCGGAGCTGACTTCTCTAGCCGCGTTCCAGTCGACCACGCCCGAAATGGGCGACGAAGGAAGATTGCCTCCCGCCTTGAATGGCGTTGGAGATAAGCTGCGGGATGAGTACCTGGATCGCATCTTGCGTGAGGGGGCCAAGGATCGCCCTGCTATGTTGACGCGGATGCCTGCCTACCACGATGCGACTTCCGGGATGCGGGATGCCTTGGTAGCGAACGATCGGAAGCCCGATTCGGAGGAATCCAAGGAGACCGCGGCCGATCCCAAGATGCTGGCCGCCGGGAGGCAGCTGGTGGGATCGAAAGGACTTGCCTGCGTGCAGTGCCACGGCTTTGGTGAACGCAAGTCGCTAGGCATCCCTTCGCTGAGTCTCCTGTCGATGCCCGAGCGGGTGCGAAAGGATTGGTTCATTCGCTACATGCTGCATCCGACTGCCTACCGACCGGGGACGCGCATGCCCGCCAGCTTTCCCGAGGGAAAGAGCGTTTTGACTTCGATCTACGATGGCGATGGGCGGCGACAGATCGACGCGATCTGGCAGTTCCTCAAGCAGGGATCCCAGGCCGCCATCCCCGAAGGACTGATGCGCGATCAGATCGTGTTGGAGCCGATCGATCGGCCGATTTTGTATCGCAATTTTCTGGAAGGTATGTCGCCGCGAGGAATCGCCGTTGGATTCCCGCAAGGGGTGCACGGCGCGTGGGATGCCGAGTGGATGCACTGGCGCTGGCTGTGGCAGAACCAGTTCATCGATGCCAGTCTGCATTGGCGAGACCGTGGAGTCGGCCGACAGAAACCGCTCGGGGACAATCTGCTGGCCTGGGAAGATCGATCGCCGCTAGCCTGGCTGGAAAAACCGCAAGATCCTTGGCCTGCCGATTCAGCTCGTCAGCGGGGCGCTCAGTTCCTCGGCTATCAACTCGACTCGGCCGGTATCCCCACCTTCCGCTATCGGATGGATGGGTTGCTGGTGGAGGATCGCATGCAGCCGGTCGATGGCCAGGCAGGTACCATGAGCCGGATGCTGCGCATCACGCGAGAGGGTGATGCCACGACCGATGCAAACGTCGAAAAGAAATGCTATTACCGCTGGCTGCAAGGAGACTCGCTCGCTGAAATCCAGCCAAGTGTCTGGAAAGACGGGGAACGATGGCGAGTGGAGTGGCAAGGGGATTTGCCTAAGCTGGTCCGTTCGGAGCAGGGTGGGCGCGCCTCGGTGCTTCTCCAGCTGCCCGATCTGAAGGCGGGGCAATCGGTGCTGTGGCAATGGCATGTGCAGTGGTGATGTCGGAATCGCAGCGATGCGATTGGGGTGCGGGCAGAGATTCAGTCCAGCGTGAGATCGGTTCCATCGAGAGGTGATTGAAGATGAGCGGTATTGGAAAGATGACCTCATGGCAGGCTGCGCGTCGTTACCTATGGATCCTTGGAATCGGTGTGGCGCTGACCGCGATGCCCAGTCCAGCGCAAGAGGCGCGCCCGCAGGAATCAGACTACTATCGCATTGTCACTTTCCAGACACCGGAAGGGGTCGAACTGGAAGCGACCAGTTTTCAGCGGTTGCCCGATGGGAAACTGGCGGTCGCATCCCGCCGTGGCGAGATTTGGTTGGTCTCGATGCCGATGGCTGAAAGCGTCACCAGCGCACAGTTCCAGCGTTTCGCCCATGGTCTTCACGAACCAATTGGGTTGGCTTGGAAGGATGGGTGGTTGTACGTCACGCAGCGCAGCGATGTGTCTCGACTGAAGGACCAGGATGGTGATGGCGCGGCCGATCTGTTTGAAGTGGTCGCCGATGGATGGGGAATCACCGGTGATTACCACGAATATGCCTTCGGTTCGAAATTCGACCGCCAGGGGAATCTCTGGGTCGCACTTTGCCTGACAGGATCGTTCGGAAGCGATGCACCCTTTCGGGGCTGGGCCATGCGGATCACTCCGGACGGCAGGACCGTGCCAACCACCAGTGGCCTCCGCTCGCCCGGTGGCGTCGGGATGAATCTGGATGGAGATGTCTTTTACACCGACAATCAAGGTCCCTGGAATGGTACCTGTGCACTAAAGCAATTGTCCCCTGGAAAATTCGTCGGGCATCCAGGTGGATTCCGCTGGTACGAACAAGCCTCCTCAGAGATGGGGCCGCGACCGATGGAGCCGAAGGATGGAAGTCGCTGGGCGATCGAAGCGGACCGTATCCCGGAATTCCAGCCGCCGGTGATTCTGTTTCCCTATGGAAAGATGGGGCAATCGGCAGCGGGTATCGCCGCCGATTCCAGTGAAGGTGGGTTCGGTCCCTTTGCAGGCCAGCTTTTCGTCGGAGATCAGACCCACAGTACGGTGATGCGCTGCGCGCTAGAGAAGGTGGATGGCCAGTGGCAAGGTGCCTGCTTCCCATTCCGCGAAGGGTTCGATTGCGGTGTGGTGGGATTGGAAATGTCCGAAGAAGGAAGCTTGTTTGTTGGAGGGACCAACCGAGGCTGGGGTTCCCGAGGAGGGAAGTCGTTCTGCGTCCAACGACTCGACTGGACAGGACGTGTTCCCTTCGAGCTGCATCGGATGGAAGCGGTTGCCGATGGGTTTGTGCTGCATTGCACTGAACCGGTCGATGTCGCATCTGCGACCGACATCGCATCGTATCGGATGTCGACATTCACCTACATTTTCCAAAGCGCCTATGGCAGTCCAGAAGTCGATCCAACCGAACCGAAGGTCGTGGCAGCAACGGTAGGAGAGGATGGCAAATCGATCTCATTGAAGATCGAAGGGCTTCAGCGAGGTCACGTGCATCATCTAAAGGCCGAAGGGTTGCGAGCGAAGGATGGTCGCCCGTTGCTGCATGGCGATGCGTACTACACGCTGATGCGGATTCCCCAGCCCGCCAAATGACACAACGCGTTAGGCGGTCTATCGAAACTCGATCGGCTCGATACCCAATCTCGAAAGTGCTTTGTGCAACCCCTGGCGGCTCATCCTCGCCTCCTGGGCAGCTCGAGTGATATTCCCTCGATGGCGGCGCAGCAGCTCCATCAGATAACGACGTTCTTGTTCGGCCAGATGTTCTCCGTGGGTGGATCGATCGCCCGAAAGCTTGTGGTGGGAAGATAACGGGTCATTGGACAGTCGCTGAAGGCTGGCTGCGATCGAATCAGTATCGATCCAATTGCCCGCTGCCAGGCATGCGGCGCGTTCCATCGTGTTTTCCAGTTCTCGGACATTGCCTGGCCAGTTGTGGGATGTGAGCAATTGCATCGCTTCGGGGGCAAGCGATTTGCGAGGCAAGCCGTCCCGCTGCGCGATTCGGGCTAGAAAATGGCTGCTCAGCTGTGGCAGGTCCTCCAGGCGATCGGCAAGCGAGGGGCAGAGGACTTCGAGGACCGAAATACGGTAGTAGAGATCGAGTCGGAAAGTTCCCTGTTGGACTTCTTCCGCTAGGTGTCGATGGGTGGCCGCGAGTATCCTCACATCGGCCTGCACGGGGCTGGACGCGCCGACGGGGATGAAGGTGCCGAACTGGAGAACGCGGAGTAGTTTGGCCTGAAACGTTAGCGGGAGTTCCCCGACCTCGTCGAGAAACAGGGTGCCGCCATCGGCCGATTCAATCAGTCCCCGTCGATCGGCGATAGCACCGGTAAAGGCCCCGCGCCGATGCCCAAACAGGGTCGATTCCAAAAGCGACTCGGGAATGGCGGCGCAATCGACCGTAACAAACGGTCCCGTGGACCTTTGGCTGGTGCGGTGGATGCCTCTGGCCAGCAGTTCTTTTCCCGTACCACTTTCACCGCGAATCAAAACCGTCGCATGGCTGCGAGCGATGCGGAGGGCCGATTGCTTCAGTCGCTGCATGGCATCACTTTCCCCCAGCAGTTCGTCGAAACCCGCACCTGCAGGAGGTTCGGATTTCGGTGGCGGAAGGGCTCGCCTGACGCTGTGCAGCAGATCATCTAGCTCCAGTGGCTTCAGGAAGTAATCGTGCAGGCCCAGGCGAATCCCTTCGATGGCGCTGGGCAGTGTGGGTCTCCCTGTCACGACGATCAACGGTATTTCGGGATAGGCAGACCGGCAGGTTGCCAGCAGTTCTAGCCCGCGATTCCCAGGCATATCCAGATCGGCGATCAGCAGATCGAAGGGCGACTCCTCCAGTTCGCTGGCCGCCACGAGTCCATCAGGTACAAAGCGAACAAAGTAACCATGTCGCTCAAGAAAGCGCGCGGTGGTGGTGCCAAACAAGGATTCGTCATCGGCGATCAGGATCCTGGCCTTCGCTCGATTCATGGCCTTTCCTCCTCCCATGGAACGCTTGTCGCGGGATCCATGGGAAGCAGGACACCAAAGCAAGTGCCACCCCCAGCTCGCGTGCTGGCGGAGATCGTGCCGCCCATCGCCTGAACCAAGCTGCGGGTGATGGCCAACCCCAATCCCATCCCCGATTTCCCCTGCTCGTGCTTGGTGGTGAAGAATGGTTCGAAGATCCGCTCCTGGATGTCGCTGGAGATACCACCCCCCCGATCACGCACCTCCATGCGCACCCAAGCTGGATCCTCTCGCCGGATCTCGATTTCGATCGTTTCCTCTGGAGGCGATGCTTCGAGTGCATTGCGCAGGAGGTTGATGGCGATTTGACGCAATTCGCCACTGGCCAGCGAAGGGTAGAGATCGGTTGGCCAATCCACTGCCGCAAACCGAATTCGCTTCCGCTCCGCCCCATGGGTCGACAGTTCGATCACCTCCCGCCACAAGCGAACCAAGTCGGTCGGTTCGGGCGTCGGGATTTGGGGGCGACAGAGCTGATTGAGCTGCTGCAGCAATCCAGCGATCCTTCCGATCTCTCGATCGACTAGTTCCAGCAGTGAGCTGGAGGCAGCGGGCAGATTGCCTTCATCGGCCACTAAGCGAATCGCGTTCTTGATCCCGGCGATGGGGTTGTTGATTTCGTGAGCGACCTGAGCAGCCATCTCACCAAGGGCTGCCAATTTTTCAATTCGCGAGCGTCGTTGCTCCAGTTCCACAATCCGCCGCGAACGAAGCTCTGCCAACGCCTCCAACTCCTGCGAATGCACCCGCAGTCGATCTTCCATTCGCTTGCGGTCTCCGATGTCCCGCATGCTCATACGAACCCCGATCTGATCCCCATGACCATCTCGCAGCGCCTGCCAGGAGACAGCGAACCATCGCAGCGATCCATCCGAGGCGGCCACTCGAAATTCGACGTCGTTGCCCGAGCTGCCTGACAACGCTCCTTGGAGCAGTTCATCCAGGCGCGCACGGTCTTCCTCGGCGATCATCGGCAGCGGGTACCGCTTCATCTGCATGCACCGCTCGACGGAAAACCCCGTCAACCGCTCGACAGCTCCATTGACCCACACCAGATCCCCCTGCTGATCGATCCACGATTCCCAGTCGTAGGTGTAATCGGCCACCGCGCGGAATCGATCATGGCTTTCCCGCAAGAGTCGCTCCGTCGCCGCGATCTGGCTGGCATCCTGGAGATGCTTGCAGACATAGATCGAATCTCCTTCGCGAAACACAGTGAAGCCGATATCGACCGGAAATGGCTCCCCATTGTGGCGACGGTGCATCCGGCGACGGGCGATCGAAGATGGGTTGTCGATCGCCTGGCGGATCAAGGATTGCGTCTCTTGCGGCTGACAGCTGAGCTCCAGAACCGATCGGCCTACAAGTTGATCTGCCGAGCAGCCATACATGGCGCAGGCCTGAGTGTTGGCGGCCAGGATCGTCAGGTCGGGCGCGCGAATCAGCAAATGAGCGACCGAGGAGGGACTTCGAAATAGCTCGCCGACTGCCGAGCGTAAATCCCGAACGGAAGCATCGATCGATTCCAACTCGCCTGCAACCATGCTGCACTTTCTGGGTGAGAACAAAAGAACCGAATCAAAGGTCTGCTGGACCCGTGGTGAGGAAAGTGTCTTTAGCGATGCACAGGAGACGGATCGCCTCCATGCGATTCTCGATCCATCTGTTAGGAGGATAGGAGGCGGTCGACTGCATTTCAACCGCTGCGAACACCCTGCGTTCTTCTTCGTAGCCATTGCGGCATGCTAGCGGAAACTTCGGTTGCTTCCTTGGCAACCCGAACTGTCTCCTGGAGTTGACAGTCGCGGTTCTCGACAAGGCAGTCGGTATCCAATCAGAGGATTTCGCTGTGCATGTGCAGTCACTTCCATGCCCGCCTGCGATGCCTGGAAAACATCGAAGCACTTAGTTTTTACAAGCTACAAGGTGTCCGCCATCCCTCCCCGTTTTTCCTTCGCCAATCGCGCATGCCCGATCATCGGCACGCGATTTGCGACCCTTGGCTAGAGACGCCGCTGGGAAAAAGTACGGCGGTTTCCAACTGGGCACCCGTCGGGATGGCTGGTGCGGGCATTGCAAGGATGGTTTCTCAGAGGTTTGGAATAAGGAGTCGATCGATGCGAGTCGCAAGATGGACCGTTGCTATCGTCACCATGACGGCAGTGTTGCTAATCGGCGCCACAGCGGAGGCGCGTGTGCGCGACCCAATTTCGAGAAAGTTCTCACCTGAGAAAGGCTTCTTTGAGCCGGCTCGCACCCAGGTAAAGAACCCGGGGCAAGTGGTCCAGCCGCGTCCGCAAGGGGGTTGGTGGCTATTTCAGAAATCTCCATGGCGTCTTCGTGGCAAGTGATTTCGTTGGATCTTCGGCTAGTGGACCGAATTTCGAAAACCGTCGCCAGCCGATTTTCAGAAACCCTTGAGGCGGACTCTCCCTCGCCAGCCGTTTCGATTCTGGCGAGAAGCGTCGCAGTGGATCGGAATCCCCATGCGATGGCTTGGCGAGGGAGGGTTGCGCACGTCACGGTTGCGCACGTCACTGCAGGTTGAAGCGGCATCACCGGCCGTTCCCCTCTTTCCGTTCCAAGAGCGAACCGCATCGCAGGGTCGCACCATCCCGGTGCGGCACCGCTGCAGATCGAATTCGCGGTTTGAGTCGTCGTGATTCGGCAACGCCATCTGGCGAACGATCGTTTTTCGAGCCACCTGTTGCGATCGTCCCTGGTATTAGGCTGTCGCTGACTTCTTTTCGTTGCCTCCCTCGGAAATCGATATACTGCGATCTCTGAGGACCGCGTTGCAATCTGTCAGAGGTTCCGCTGGGGAGGTGTTGGGATGCGTTGGTCGGTTCTTCCAAAAGTCAGGAACTGGTTGGTAAGGTCGCTTGGCATCGCCGCAGCCTTTGGCTCGGTCGCGCTACCAGCAAGTGGTCAGGATTCCCCTTCCGGATACCAGAAAGTACTCACCGAAGACTTTTCGGAGGATAAGGGACGCTGGCGGACGATCGACCCGTCGTCGTGGGAATGGGGTAGGATCGATGGAGAGTCGGTACTGGCGATCCGCCGACGCGAGAGCAACTACCAACCAAAGGTTCGCAGCCCCTTGCATCTTGCGCTGCTACAGGGCCCTCCCGTCGACGATTTTCTTCTTCGATTTCGCGTTCGAAATCTTGAGGATACCGGTGGGCATCGCGACTGCTGCGTCTTCTTTGGATATCAGGACCCCGAGCACTTTTACTATGTGCATCTAGGTGCCAAGCCCGATCCTGCCAGCGGTCAGATCATGATCGTCGATGGGGCTCCGCGAAGGCCATTAACCGACAACAAGAAGGAAGTCCCGTGGAGCGATGGTTGGCACTGGGTGCAGGTCGAACGGAATGCAGAGTCGGGGACGATCCGCGTTTACTTCGATGACATGACCCAGCCGCTTTATGAAGTCGTCGATAAAACTTTCGGAAAGGGGCTGGTCGGCTTCGGGTCGTTTGATGACAAGAATGCATTTGACGATTTGAGCCTTCAGGTTCCGAAGGCGAAAGCTGCAGCAATCCAGAAGCAGATCGATAGGGATTATCCGCCCCGTCCGGTGCCTACTGTCTCAGATTTTCCCTATGGCCCCCACCCGCGTCAGCGAATCGATTTTTGGCAGGCATCGTCTACCGAACCGACTCCAGTGGTCGTTCTGATCCACGGTGGCGGGTGGGTTGGTGGAGATAAGCGACGGTACGGAAAGTCGATGATCGATCCTTTCTTGAATGCTGGGATCTCGGTTGCCGCTATCAACTACCGATTCATCGCACAGGCCATGGAGGCGAAGATCGAACCACCGGTCAAGGGATGTCTTGGGGATGCGGCACGAGCGATCCAGACACTTCGGGCCAAAGCGGGTGAATGGAACCTTGATCCAAAGCGATTCGCAGCGACCGGAAGTTCCGCCGGCGCTTGCACCTCGTTGTGGCTTGCTCTCCACGACGACCTGGCCGAACCCAACAGCGACGATCCGATCGCTCGGCAGTCGACGCGACTCTTGGGGGTCGCCGTCACCGGGGCGCAAACCTCACTCGACCCGGTCCAGTTGAGGAGCTGGATTCCGAATGCGATCTACGGTGGTCATGCCTTTGGATTTGCAGCCAAAGGGCGAAGTCGCGCTGAGGAATTCGAGCAGTTGATGAGCCACCGGGCTGAGGTGCTTCCATGGATTCAGGAGTATTCCCCGATCGAACTGGTGAGCGAAGGGGATCCCCCTTTGTTCCTGGAGTACCCCAATCAGAAAAAGCCACCAGTGCTGGGGCAGAAAGAGGACGATCCGACTCACTCTGCCCTCTACGGAACGGAGTTCCAGAAGCGGTGCCTGGAAAAGAAGATTTCCTGTGAACTGGTCTATCCAGGCCACCCAGGAGTCACTGCGAAAAACAACGTCGATTTCCTACTGAAGCTGTTGAAGGATCGATGACCTGGCCGCAAGGCGATCGTTCGTATTTCCGATTGTCCTTGGGGTGCGATCGGGCGGGGATCGGAAAAGAATTGGTGCCGGATGATTTCGGCGACCGACCAGCGCGCATCCGGCATCAGGGAGATGCGGTCGGGGGTATCACATCACCGATTGGATCGGGAAAGCAGCCATAGGGCCAACAGCGCGCGGGGAGCATCTTCAGGATATAGACTTCGCAATCGGCCGCCCGTGGCGCGCCATGGCTCGTTCGAAGGGATGCCGTTCGCCAGCAGGACGTGTTCGACCTGTTGATCCCATGGAAGTTTCGATCGCGCGATACGATCGATCCATCCCTTGACTTCCGGAATCGGCGCATCGAGCAGTTCCAGTTTTCGATCGATGAAGGCAAAGATCTCCGGCAACTCTTGTTTTCCCGGAGGGGAGAGAGTGGGAGGGGGTAGCGAAGTCGCTGGCTGGGCCA
This sequence comes from Pirellulaceae bacterium, assembly GCA_044371425.1. Classification (GTDB taxonomy): domain Bacteria; phylum Planctomycetota; class Planctomycetia; order Pirellulales; family Pirellulaceae; genus JBEISR01. Next base: position 494,310 of record JBILTR010000001.1, read on the forward strand.
GCCGCTGGCGACTGGCCATGTCGCCGGAGGGGTTTCCCGACACATGTTCGATCCAGCGATCCAGCTGCGCCAACGGGATCGAATCGGCTCCCGGAATGCTTGGAGACCAGGAGGCAAAAAGGCGTCGTCGCGTCAGTCGATCGCGCTTCTGATCGGTTGGTTCCAGCAATCGCGATGGCGTCACATTGGGCTCTTCGGCGAGCAGCCAGGGGGTGGAGGCGGAGATCCAGCCGACCAAAACTGGCAGCGACTCGCCATGTGCGGTCCACTGCGTGGCGAGGAAATCGAGCAATTCGCGTCGAGCGTTTCCTTCGGCGGTCTCTTCGATGAAGTCGGAAGGAGCCAGCGGCTCTCCGAAGGCTTCCTGCCAAACCCAGTTGACCATGTCCTTCGGACGGTTGGGATGGCTCAACACCCAGTTTGAGAGATCGTTCCAGTTGGACGGCGAATCGTTTCCGGGCAGCGTCGCGTCGGCTTGCGCTACAGTGCCATCGGGCCTTTCATAGAACGAACTCTTGGCCGGTATGATCCGCCAGGCTGGTTGCTGCTTTTCTCCCGCCGACTTCTCGACGCTGAGGGTCGACTGGACCGCCACCAGCGACCAGTAATCGGCTTGGGAAAATCCAGGTTGGTCATGGCAGCGAGAGCAACCGACCGACAGTCCGAGAAAGTCTTGGCAGGTTTGCTCGAGGATCGCTTTCGAGTCTTGGTTTGCTGGGATCCACAGCGAGGCGGTCGGCGGCGCGCCAGACTCTCCTGCGTCGATCGACAGGATGCGTCGCTGGATTTCCAAGACCGACTGATCGGCGATCAGCTGCCGTGCGATCCATTGTCGGAACGCATCGGAGGGTGGCTGGTCCTCCTGCGGCGCAGCAACGATCTGCCACTTGCGGCCTAATCGAGTCGACCATCGGTCTGCGAATCGATCGATGTCGACCGGGAGACTTGAGAGCCATCGCCAGCGTTGAGCGGCTGAGTCCAGATTCCTGGGAGGGGCAGGTAAAGGCGTTGAGTCGGACACCCCAAGCCACTGCTGGATGCGAACGGTCCACTGACGGCTATCGACGCGAGCTGTGGGTTGGATGGCGGCTACTTCCCACAAGTGCTCCAGTTGCTGGTCGATCACCTGCACAACCGTTTCGGACTCGATCGCTGCTATTTTCGAACGGGAGGGAGTGTTGAGGTTTGGGGTTTGGTTCTTTTGGTTCGAATTTGCAAAAGCGGGTAGGTCGAGCGACCGGGCGGGGGATTGGGGGGCCGCGGAGGGTATCGGTGGTTGCTCGTTTGGTTGGTCGGTCGAGGAGGCGGTAGTCTCCGCTGGGAGGGGAGTCATGGTGACCGTCGGGGCGACCAAAGGAGGTGCTTGTCTGGCCTGATCTCGCCATGCCCAGACCAATCCGAACAGCAGCGTGGCAGCGATGGAAAGACCGGCGATCCAGTTGACCGCCGGGATGTGCGGACCGCGTCCAGGCCGAGGCAAAGGTATCGGTGAGGGTGCCACTTCCAGAGCCACTAGACGGAGTCTCTCCAGACGCTCGGCGGATAACTGGCGCGACCTCTCGACCACTTGGTGGGCGACGTTCCTTGGAGGGGACTTCTTCTGGAAGTATTCCTGGAGCAAAGCGTCGATAGGATCGCCCTGCGATGGCTCATTCATGTTCCAGTTGACTCTCGATGCACTCTCGAAGTTGTTCTTTGGCCCGTTGCAGAAGATTTTTGACGCCATGTTCTCCCATGGCGAGCTTGGCGGCGATCTGGGATCGCGAAGCTTCATCACGGTATCTCATTTCGATCGCTACCCTCGCCCGCTCCGAAAGTCGCTGCAGGCACCGTTCGAGGATCTCCATCGTCCTTCCCTCCTCGGCTCGGCGATCCCAGAGCCAGTCGGGCAATTGGCCATCGGGCGGCAGCGGAATCGCTGGGCTTCGAGCGATCCGTTTGCGATCGGCCAGGACCAGGTGGTAGGCGATCCTCCGCAGGTATTCGATCGTCTGTGGTTCGCTCAACTCCCTAAATCCGCTTCGGATCAGCGCGATGAAAGTATCTTGAGTGATCTCGTCGGCCAGCGCCGGATCACACCCAAGACTTCTCGCGTAACGCCAAACCATCGCCTGATGACGAGCGATCAGGGAAACGACCGTCGATGGAAGCGGCGACTGGTTTTGGGGGTTGTTTTCCGAGTCCACCCATCCTCCGCTTCCAGGGCGCAAGATCGATCTCTCGTCCACCGCAGCCGGCGGCTAGGCCGCCGGCAAGCAAAGGACATGAACAGATCAGGCGAACAGTTCCTTGATCGGCGCCCCACCTCCGGCGATCTTCATCGGACGACCACTCCGGCTGGTGTAGGTGGTTTCCAGCGAGATTCCCAGCGCCTGGCAGACGGAAGCCATGAGATCTTCGGACGAGTGAGGGGTGCTGGCGACATCCATGCCATCGGGGCTGGTTTCACCGACGGCGATGCCGCCGCGGATATTCCCACCACCGACCACGCAGCTCCAGGCTCTCGCGAAGTGATCGCGTCCGGCATCTCCGTTGATTCGAGGAGTTCTGCCGAACTCACCCATCCAGATCACCACCGTATCCTTCAGCAATCCTCGTTGATCGAGATCTTCCACCAGGGCGCTCATGGCTTGATCGAGCACCGGCAGGCGGTCCTCGGAGAGGATGCGATGGATATCGCCGTGATTATCCCATCCACCCAGATCGACCTCGACGAATGGCACTCCCGACTCGACAAGTCTTCGAGCCAGCAGGCAACCTTCTCCGAAGTTGTTCTTGCCATAGCGTTCTTTGACGGGGTCAGCTTCTTTGTCGACCTGGAAGGCTTCCATTTGCTGGCTGGTCATCAGATCGAGCGTCTTCTTTAGGATTTTGCGGTGCTCTTCACCTGCGTTACCGCGACGCTGCGCGATGTATCCTTTTTCGATCAGGTCCAAGGCAGCCATTCGCTGCATCAATCGCTGTTCGTTCAGCTGCATGTCGAGATTGCGGATGCGACCATTGCTGCTGACCGAGAAGGGGGCCCATGCCATTCCCAGGAACCCTGGGCCTTCGCTGGCGCCACCTACCGAGATGAAGGGAGGAATCTCCAGTCCCTGACGCTGTTCCATCAGTTCGTGAGCGATCACCGATCCATAACTGGGGTGCTCGATGTTCGGGTTGGGTACATAGCCGGTGTGCATGTAGTACCTGCCTCGATCATGGTCCGCCTCGCGGGTGCTCATCGATCGAACGATCGCCATGTGATGCATCTGTTTTGCCATCATCGGCAGATGTTCACAGATCTGAACATCGCCCGAGGTGGAGATGGGGCGGAAGGGGCCACCGTTGGCGTTCCCCGGCTTGAGATCCCATAGGTCGATCGTCGATGGTCCGCCACCCATCCACAGCAGAATAGCGCTCTTGCGATTCTTCTTCAGATCATCGGCATGAAGTCGAAGGGAGTGCCCCATCGCCAGCGAGGATCCCACCAGCGCTGAAGCCCCCGCCATGTGGCTCATGAAATGCCGTCGGGACATCCCGCTAGGGGTCAGATGCGTTTTCCAGTTCATCGTATGTTCCTTGATCTGATGGTGCTTGACTGGTCAGTGATTGATGATGAATTCGTTGCTGTTGAGGATGGCCCACCACATATCTTGCAGCATGGCGGAGATATCTCCTTCGCGAGCCGCCAGAAGTTCGCCCGAGGCAGCCAGTTCCTCAGGGCGGGCCCGACGTCCCAGTCCGGCCAGGAAGAGGAAATTCACTTTCTCTGCCGGTTTTCCGTTGCTGCCGGCGATCTCTGCAATCCAGCTTCCGGGTTCGTTGCTGGTCGCCTTTTGGATCAGGTCCCCGTTGAACATCATCAGCGACTGCGGAATCGAGCCGTTGAAGGTGGTCGTCTCGCCCCCGTCGTCGGTTCCGAAGGCGACGACGAACTGCTGAAGCCACTGATCCCGTTGCTTTTGCTGTTCTTCCAATGTCCCGCGTCGGTCTGCCTGCGTGGCGGCAACCATCGACTGATACAACTCCTCCGGCCCCATCTGCCGGCTATAGAAGTGCGAGAACCGGGGGGGCTCACCTGACTGCGGATCATCAGCGCGGTTTCCATCGCCAATGCGACTGGAGAGCTGATAGGGTTTGGAGAGAACGATCCAGCGAATCAGCATCTTCATATCGTAGCTAGATTCGCGAAAGCTCTTTCCCAGCCGCTCCAGCAACTCCGGATCGGTCGGCGGATTGTGAGGCCCCAGATCGTCGATCGGCTTGGTGAAGCCGTACCCGAGGAAATGAGCCCACATGCGGTTGACGATCATCTGATCCAGGAATTCGCTTTTGAGCACCAGCTTGCCGAGTTCTTCTCGTCGATTGACGTCGCTGATGTAGCCGCTTCGGCCAATCTGGGTCCCATCGACAAAGACTGGATAGGCGACTTTGGTCTGACCGTTGCGAAGCAGGAAGTAGATGTCGGCCTCCTGAGTCCTCTTGCTCTCGCCTTCAAAATCCTGATTGATCAGCTTGGCATGATCGATGTCTCGCGTCCCAGGGACAAACCTTCGAAGGGCACGAGTCTGGCGGAAGAATGCGTTGAACTCCCAAAACTTCTGCTGCTTCCACTGGTTGAACGGGTGGTTGTGGCACTGGGTGCACTGCACTTGAAGACCGAGGAAGACCTTCGAAACGGCAGCCGTGGCCTGGACTCCCCCCTCCTCGTTGACCTTCATCGCCAGAAAGTTCGTCGCTCCGTTGAACTCTTCCGTCCCCGGCTTGGTCGTCCCGGTGGCTGTGATCAACTCGAAAACCATCTGGTCGTAGGGCTTATTGCGAGCGAAGTGGTCGCGAAGGTACTTGCGCATCCCTTCTCGATTGGTCAGCGTGTTCTGTTCGGTTCCGCCGGCGCGACCAATCAGAATGTTGGTCCATAGATCGGACCAACGACTGGCATATTCTTCTGTGTAAGCGGGATCATCCAGCAGAAGGTCGACCAACTTCTGTCGCTTCTGAGGATGCGTGTCTTTGAGAAACCGCTGAAGTTCTTCAAACTTAGGAATGCGGCCGAGAAGATCGAGATAAATTCGGCGGCACCAGACGCCATCTTCCTCGACCTTCGAAGGGGTCAGTTCCGATTCCTTCCAAATCCGCGTGATCGACTCATCGATCCAGCCAACTTGAGGAGGTATCGGAAGATTCTGGCCGTAAGAAGTGCCATCCCAAAAAATGGCGACAAAAGCCAGAATCAACGCTCGCATCCCGATTTGATCTTCGAGAACTACTTTATTCATGGTCTATTCGACTCACAGAAAGCAATTTTGGCCACTCCATACCCAGGTTTCCGGTGCCGCTTGACGCCATCCGAATCCGGAATCGAAACACTAGCTTTCGCCTTGGTTGATTTCCAGGATCTTCGTTTTCGAGGGCCAACCGCCCTACAGCTACCTTTCTAAGGGAGGTGAGGTGCAGGATGTACTCGGAAAAGATCGTTTTCCATCGATTTTCTCTCGGAATTTCGACTCAAAATCGCCGGGACTCAATAGCATCGCCTTTTCCAAGCCTCAGGGCCCACCTTTTCGGGCGGCGACTTCTGTGGGGTTGGTTCAAGACGATTGACTTTGAAGAGTGATCGGTTTGGTGCATAATTAACGGTCCCTGATCACTGGCCCGTCCACTTTCGGAATTCCAGAGGTCCGAGGGAATCTCCGACGGTGGGGAAAGGTTGGATTGAAAAATGGGCGGCTATCTGGTCCTTTACTCCTTTTATCTGATGGTTGTTTCCGCACCGTTTCGTCCGGTGTGGGGGATCCTAGCATTCTATGGCTGGGTCCTGCTGCAACCCAATTGGAACTGGAGATGGATCATTCCGTCAACTCAGAGTCTCCAGACGCCCCTTTTCGTGGCGACTTTGATTGGATTCGTGCTCACTCTTTTCCGAGGCAACCGGATTCGTGGCGTTCCACTGATTTCTAGTCTAAGCTTTGCTGCTTTTTTGTTTCTGGCCTTCATAAGTAATGTGTCATCCATTGAGCCAGCAACTAGTGCTCAGTATCTCGATGTTTTGTGGAAAATAGGTCTCTCGTCCTTGCTATTGATGATCCTCTTGGACACTCCCAAAAAGGTATTAGCGTCTTTTTGGGTTGTGATTCTAGCCCAGAGCTACAATGCTTACCAAATCAACAAATCTTATTTTGAGGACGGTTATTGTCGGTTTGTTATGGGGCAATGGGGTTACCAAGGTGACAATAACATCTACTCTAATTTGACGGTATCGATTTTATTCATATCTCTTTCACTAGCCTTGTTTGCGCAGAAACTCTGGCACCGAGCACTGGCTGGTTTTATTGCATTACTCCAGGCCCACCAAGTCATGTTGATGGAGTCGCGAGGTGCCATGTTAGCGGGCATACTGGCACTTGGACTCTGGTTCTTTTTTATCCCGAAGAATTCCAAGACACTGCTTGGCGCCGCGGTGCTACTGATTCTGGGCGCTGCTTTGGCAGGTCCTTCTGTGGTCCAAGAATTCATGTCTTCCTTCGTTAGCGAATCGGAACTCGATGGATCCGCTTCCTCTCGCTACGAACTTTGGAGTGCTGGCATGGAAATTACCCTCGCCAACCCTGCTCTTGGAGTTGGTCCGAACTGTGCTAGGTACCTTGTTCCCATCTATCTAGGGACCAATGACATAAATACTGAAAAGTCCTTGCATAATCTATTTCTTGAGATTTCCGCAGGTTGTGGCATCCCTGCATTTATCTTTTACTTGATGTTTTTCCTCGTGCCGGGAATCGCCGTTTTCTGGCAAATCCTTTTCAATTTCCGAAAACTTCCCCGCTGGGTTCAAATGACCTATCTAGCCTGTCTGACGGGGCTGTTGGCCTTCATGCTGGGAAGCATGTTTTCGGCAGCAGCGCAGCTGGAATCTTCTTATATGCTTGTTGCAATCGCCAATGCGGCACAGTTGGTCTACGCTCGCCAATTACGAGAAGGGACGGCTTCATCGGAATCGGCAACCGTTGTAGAAAAACGTGTCGGATTGAGACGGGGCAACTTTGGTAACCCGATCAGGGACCCAGCCGTTTCATCCCAGTGATCAAGATCACCAGCAATTGGCTTGAAAGGGACGGCGTTCCCGTCTGTGTCCTTTGGATCCCCATGCAGCTTGGTTGCTCGCTGCAAAGAAACTGCAGGATCCTGTGATTCGAATTGCTAGGGTTTCAGCCCTCGTACCGGAGGATCTTGCTCAGATTTTTCCGTCGAGCGCCAGTTGATGGAAGAAGTGGGGGATCTGATGCTGATTCTTCAGCAGCCAATCGATACCGGGTTCGTCGTTGAGCGCTTTTCCGATCGCTTTGCAGGTGGCGGCTCGATTGGTACGGAAGAGGACTTCTGGATCGTACTGGACATCGACGATCGATGGATCCAGCCAGACCGACACGATGATCCCCAGGTCGTTGGCCAGTTGTTTGGGGATGAAGCCTTCCCTCACTGCGTCCAGCACGCCATGCGCGATGGCTGCCTGAACGGTTCCCATCAGAATATTCGTGTACTTTTCGCTCTGCACGGTTACCTTGCTGACCATCACCGTGGCGGGCCGAATCTGAACGTCGCTGTTGAGGATGGCAAACACTTTGGTGTGCCCTTTGACCTGGTTGCCGATCAGCTGAGCGATGGCGTAGCCGACGGGACCATCGAGGGCACCAATGACCACTTCCGGTTCTGCCGCCGACCAGGCGGCTTCTTCCTCCACCAGCGCTTCCCCGGTCTTCAGTACGATTCGCTTGGGCACAACCCGTTTTGCCTTGATGGCTGACTTCGCGGAACCTTTTTTCTTCGCCATGGTGTCTGGTCCTCCTCCATGCGGAAATGATCGTCCAAAAGAAACACAATCGGACCGTCGATTTTAACCGATCGATCCGATCCCAGTGGGGCCATCACCGCCTCCGGCAGCAAGCTGGTTCGTGCCGCACCTTTCTGTGGATCGGCTATCATGTGACGGCGGCATCGGGATGGACCGGCGACAAGGGAGAATCAGGAAGCAGCAGGCAGTCAGATGGAAAAGTATTCGTTCGGAATGGGGGATCGATTTGCTCACGAAGCCGTCGCGCAACTGGAGTCGATTCAGGAGATGGGGCGTCTGGGGGTGACGATCGCGCCGGTGTGGAACAAGTCGAATCGCGAGCATGGTTTTGTCGGATCGCATCCACGTTCGGTCTGGGAAGCGGCTGAGAAGGCGACGATTGCGTGCGGTTGGTCCAGGCCCTGGTATGTCGATGCCGATCACATCCGCTTCGACACGGTCGATCCGTTCATCGACTGCTCCAACTTCTTCACGCTGGATGTCGCCGATCAGATCGGCAAGCGATCGGAGAATTGGTCGGTGGAGCGTTTCTTGGGGAGGCATCCCGAGTTTTCCAAACCGGTCGCTCTTTCGGAGGCGGGGCCTCCGATCGAAATTCCACGGGAGTTGATCGATCGGACTGGGAGCAATTACGCGGCGGCGGCCGAGGAGGCGGGACGCATCGCAAGGAAAATCGAACAGCAGAAGCGCGGGGATCGCTACGTCGTGGAGGTGTCGATGGATGAGACCGATGCCCCACAGGGACCAGAGGAATTGCTTATCATTCTGGCGCTACTTGCCGACCAGCAGATCCCGCTCGATACAATCGCTCCCAAGTTCACCGGACGATTCAACAAAGGGGTCGATTACGTCGGCGATCTGAAGCAGTTTGAAAAGGAGCTGCGGCAGGATGTTGCCGTGCTGCGACTGGCTGCCGCTCGATACGGTTTACCCCAGTCATTGAAACTGAGCGTGCACAGCGGCAGCGACAAATTCTCGCTCTATCCAATCCTTCAAAGAGTCCTCGCCGATACCGGCTGTGGGCTCCATGTGAAGACCGCCGGCACGACTTGGCTAGAGGAGCTGATCGGGCTGTGCGAGGCAGGTGGCGACGGATTGGCTTTGACGCAGGAGATCTACCACCACGCCTTCGATCACCTGGAGGAGTTGTGCGCTCCGTATGCCACGGTGATCGATATCGATCCAAAGAAGCTGCCCAGCCCCTCCCAGACATCGACTTGGGATGGCCCGACCTGGGCCAGTACGATCCGGCACGTGCCATCGCATCGGGCATTCCATCCTGGAGTTCGGCAACTGCTGCATGTTTCCTTCAAGCTGGCCGCCAAGCAGGGATCGCGGTTTCTCGACCTCCTGAAAACGCATCGGCAGGTGATCGCTACGCAGGTGCGCGAGAATCTGCTGGAGCGTCATTTGAAGCCGATCTTCGGAGGATTGGAGAACTAGCATGCGTAGCGCGGTGACGATCTGCCTGGTGCCCGAGGCGGTGCGAGGGCCTTTCGTTTTTCATGAATCTCTGGAGCGAGGCTGCCAGCTGGCGGCGCAATTGGGGTTTGATGCGGTCGAGGTGTTTCCCAACGGACCAGACGATCCGCAGTTGGCGCGGCTGCCTGATCTGCTTGCGGAGCATCGATTGCAACTGGCCGCGATCGGTACAGGGGCTGGATGGCTGAAGCATCAGTGGTCTTTGACTTCCTCGGACCCCGAGATTCGTCGCAAAGCCATTGGATTTGTCGAGGGGATCATCGATCGAGCGGGGCCACTGGGGGCGCCCGCCATCATCGGGTCGATGCAGGGGCGGTCGCAACCTTCGGCGGCGCGCGAAGGCTGCCTGGAACGTCTCGCCGATGCTCTGCGGCATTTGTCCCGGCACGCGGCCACTGCGTATCAAACAACGCTCCTCTATGAACCGCTCAATCGCTACGAAACAGACCTCTTCTGCCAATTGACCCCTGCGCGGCGTTGGCTGGAGGAGAGTGGACTGGACGGCGTGCGACTGCTAGCCGACCTTTTTCATATGAATTTGGAAGAACATCATCCGGCACAGGCAATCCTCTCCAATCGCGCAGCGATCGGTCATGTCCATCTGGCCGATTCCAACCGTCAGGCGATGGGGCGAGGCCACACCGATCAGCAGGGGATCGTCGAGGCGCTGCGGCGAATCGGTTACGACGGCTTCCTTTCGGCCGAGGTTTTTCCTATCCCCAGCGCGATGGTAGCCGCCAAGCAGACGCTGGTGGCTATCGATCAATGGAGAGGGTGGCTGGGTGGTTCCGGGGGTACGCCCGCTGCGCGCTGATCAGCCGCGCATCACGAAACCGCCATCGACATTCAAACACTGGCCGGTGATGCTGGCGCCGTGCATGCTGGCTAGGTAGACGATCATCGATGCCACTTCCCGAGTGGTCTGCCAGCGCCCCAATGGGACCACTCTTTGGATCTTGGCCATCGCCCAACTCTCGTAGGACTCCTGCTGGTCGGCTGGAAGACCTTCCTGGGAGGCAGCCCAGACGCTGCGATTGAGCGACGTTTGGACCATGCCCGGATTGACGATGTTCACGCGCACCTGATGCGGCGCCAGATCCTTGGCGAGGCACTGCATGAAGTTGATGTTAGCTGCCTTGCTAGCGCTGTAGGGTGGGTCGGTTTGCGACCCCATCTGCCCGGCAACGCTTCCCAGGAACGTCATCGATCCCCCTCCTGCCCTCCGCATCGGCTCGGCAAACAAATGAGCCACATGCACCATCCCCATGATGTTGACCTGCAGAATCGCATGCCAATCTTCTGGCGAGAGTCGATCAAAGGGGAAGCCGAACCGCCCAGAACCAATCGCAGCCGTCAGGACGACGTGGCAGGGAGTCGGACCGGACTGTCGGGTGGCTGCCAGCGCCTCCTCCAACGATTCGATCTTGGTCACATCGACGGAATGAAACTCCCAGTCCGCGCTGGTCGATGGTGCTGCACGAAGGGTTGGCCTTTGGCGATCCCAGATCACCACCTCGGCGCCTTCCTCCGCAAAAACTTCCGCCGTCGACCACCCGATGCCCTGCGCGCCACCGATGACGACGACGCGTTGGCCTTCCAGTCCCATTTCCATCGTGCCAATCCATTTCTATCTGCGCAGCGTCAACAACGCCTCTGCTGTCTCGAACACCTCACACTCGTTTCTGGACCCAATGCGGGAAGGTCCTGCGAGAAGCTGCTTGGGGATCCTCGAATCGTACCAGAACCAATAAGTTCGTAGCGGAGGGATGGGCCGGATGCTTTCGAGTGGCTACTAAGGCGAATGGAGCTCGGGAAAGACCTCGGCATCCAGTGGCAGTCGACCCAGGAGACTGCGTGTGCGTTCGATGAAGTCGGACTTGTAGTTGGCCACCTGTTGCTCGGTAATCCCCAGCAGCTCAGCCACCTCCTTGTTCGATTTCCCTGCCACTAGCAGCAGTTCCATGCACTGCAGCTTTCCCCAGTCCCTTTTTCTTTTCCACTTTTGAATCTGGGTGCTGAGGGCTTCGCGAAGAGCCGACTCCTCGAGTTGCCGCTGTTCGTCGCTTCTCGCGTGGGCGCTGGCGCGCTGGTCGCGCCCGGCGATCTGCCATTCGGACCCCAGAGAGCTGCTGGATCCCGACCGACCGGGGCGGACCAAGCGGGGGCGTCTTCCCGCCTTGCGAAGTTGGTCGGTGAGTTTGTAGGAGCAGATCGAAAAGAGATAGGCTTCCAGAGGCCGCCGCGCATCGTAGTTGGGGAGACTGGTCAGCAAGCCAACAAACGCTTCCTGGACGATATCTTCAGCCAGTGCGCGGTCATGGATTCGCTGCAGCACGTAGGCCAAAAGCCGCCCTTCGTACTGTTCGATCAATTCCTGCCAGGCCTGGGCATCCCCCTGGCGAATCTTTCCAATCAAACCCGCGTCAGCGGCGCCGACCGTCTCCTCAGGGTTGGGCTGTTCAGGCGTCGTCACGGGAGAACCTCATGTCCCGACGGCGTAGGAATCGCCCTTGTGCGCCGCCTCCGCAGCCATCCAACGCTTCGCAAAAGACCGCTGGACATTCCGATCGAAGCCAGGCAAGTCAGAGCGACCAGAGCGACTTCCTGTGTCCGCTCCTGACGCTTCGACTCCTCGCTCCAAAGCTGCACCAGTCGACGGTCGGACGGCGGAATCTCAAGCAGAAGCCATGCTTGATGGTAGGTGGACCCTGAGGCTTGCAGCGTGGCATCAAAAGGTGGTTGATCGACCAACCAGTGTTTACGGATCCACTGAGGCGTCAGTTGTTGGATCGCTTCGGCGGAGCCGCCAACCAGAACGTGCTGATCCAAATAGTCTCGTACGACTTCGATCAATCGGCGATCGCTGCTGGCGAGGCTTTCTCCCAACGACTCGGCCGGCAGGCAATCGACTGCTAGGCGATGTGTCTTCTCGCGAAGATCGGGGCTTTGTGCGATCCACTCGGGGAGATCGTCGGAAAGAAGTCGTCTGCTGTCTGGTTCTTGACCGGCCGATCCATCATGCTCGTCGATGGGATTCGCTGAGGATCCAGCAGCCTCATTACGACTTCTTTCGCCGGATGGTTGCAGTCGTCTCTGGTTGCTGGCCAGAAGTGGAAGGGTGGCGTCCTGCGGTTTGTCATCGCCGGGGAGGCGGCCGACGGAGTTCGAGCGTATGGCGGTTCCTTGGTTCGACGAATCGCTCGACTGGAGCGCCTGAAGCCGCTGCTGCAACTCCGGTGTCTGCCATCCCTTTTGGAATAGGTCGAAGGCGAAGGTGATCGTCACACGGCCCGCCTGCATCGGCACCGGCTCCAAGCCCGCCGGAAGCTCCAGATCCTCATAGGGAATCAGATCCAGGTCGAGCGCGGAGTTCAAGGAGTTGGCGACCCACTGCCGCCAACCACCCGGATTCCACCAACCACCAAGTTCCGGCGGTTGCTGGGCGCTGCTGGAGGGACTGAACCACCAGAGGGAGGCGAAGATACCAAGCAGAAGACCGACGAGGAATCGTCGTTCGATCGACTCCATCGACGCTTGCCGGAACGACCGGGCTGTGGCGATGAGCTTGTGGGCTTTCAGGACCATCCGTCTAGCTCCAGGACTGGGTGGCCTATCGACCGACTCCAGACGTTGCAACCGCGATACCAAGGCTCAAACCGTTTCTCTGATCTTCCTGTGCTGGTCACCGCCCACACCCTGCCAGGAATATTGGCCCGACTGCCTTGCACTCTCTCCATGATCGTAGGGAATCCAGGGGGACGCAAGGGAGACTGTGCCTGCAATTCCAGCGGCGATGGCCCAGCCCCAGGGCTGAGCGATCGGAATCAGCCCGGTCAAAATGGTCTCGACCACCAAGGCGCCTGCCAGCCCCAGAAGGCTCAAACGCCGCCGTCGGAGGGGGTCGGCCATCCGCCACCATCGCACCATTCCAAAGAGAAGTCCGAAGTGAATCAGGTAGACGGGGAGTGTGGGGAGACCATTTTCTTCATAGAAACTTCCCCACCAACGGTATCGCGGTACCGTTTTGGAGACCTGACCTTCCGAGGTTTCGATCGTGACCGTATCGGCAGTCAGCGAATAGGTTTCGATCATTTTTTGGTTGTCGGAGTATTGCACCATCTTGGTCAGTGGAAAAAGGCCGCCATAGCGACTGGTGTCTCCCACCAAATCCCAAGGGATCATGAGATACTGAGCGATGAAAAAGGCGCCGGCTCCCAGCGCCATGCCGCTGGCCAGCTGCAGGAAGCGGAATAGGATGCCATCTTCATCCCGAGCGGAAAATCCGCTGGCCAGTGCGAGGAGAAGGCTGGAGCCTCCCCAGATCACCAGACCGCTCCAGCATGCCGCCGCCAACCATCCGGGTTGCTCCCAACGTCCCCAGCCACCGCCAAAGAGCGTTCCGAGGATACCCAGGACTGACACCACGCAAAAAGCGAAGAACCAGTTGCCGGTGATCGCCTGCCAGCGTTCGATTTTTGGTTGAGCCGCCAAACGCTGCCGCTCGGCAACCACCCATTGCTTGCGAGTCATCGGCATTGGAGCGGTCAGCGACTGGATCGGCTGGCCGGATTTGTTGCCGGGAAGGAAACGGGTGAGAAAGTGAGGGAGTAGTCGCTTGCGCCCGGTCGACTCCCAGACGATTAAGGCTGCCAGTCCCCCCCACAAGACGACATGGAACAAGCCTCTGAAGAGCGACAGGGGTTGGAGCAGCAGCGACGCGACCAGCAGTCCAGCCCAGAGACTCCAGGGATCCCAAGGTTTGCCGCTCTTGCCTTTGTCCTTGCGCCGGCCAGCCTCCTTCGCTTGCGCGCCGGAGAGTTTTGCCAGCCACGCTTTCTGCTGCTCTTCGAACTTGGCAAGCCATCCTTCCACCGCGTCGACCGACTTCTGCCCATCCGGCGACCACCACTCGGTCTTCTGCAGTCTCTTGGATCGTTTTGCCTGAGTCGCCTCGGGGGTATCCTCGACGGGTCCGAAACGGACGGCATCGGGATCGAGCGCCGGCAGTGGCTCGAGGATCGGAGGTGAGGCGGTGTGGCCTGGCGCTGGCTTACCGAGTGTGGCGGCAGGTGGGCGGATCCTGGCGGCAAGGCCGTTGGGTTCGATCTGCAGTCCCAGCGGCAGGAGCATCTGCCGAACCGAGGCATACCTTTCCTTGGGATCTTTGGCCAGCGCCTTGTCGATCACGCTGCGAAATGGTTCGGGTAGATGCCGGAGATCGGGTCGCTGAGTCAGGTGTTTGAGCAGAATTTCCTGGCCGCTCTCTCCGTCGAAAGGAACTTCCCCCGTCAGCATCTCACACAGAATGATTCCCAAAGCATAGATGTCGATCTCCTTGCCATACTCCCCTTTTCCGATCTCCGGTGCCATGTAGTGGAGGGTCCCGACGCTTTCCGTCTGGCCACCGCGCCGCGACTGGGAGATGAATTTGGTGAGCCCGTAGTCGCCGATTTTGATCAGCGATCCATCGATGAAGATGTTGGCCGGCTTGAGATCGCGATGGACGATTCCTGAATCGTGAAGGTATGCAACCGCCGATGCAACCTGACCGAACCAGGAGAGCACATCCTCGGTGGGCAGACCCTGGGGATTGCGATCGATTCGATCCCTCAGGCTCTCACCCGCCACATATTCCATGACAATCCAGCCCTGCCCCTGGTCGTCGATCCGAAGATCGTAGAGATCGATCAGGTGGGTGTGCCGCAGGTTGATGCACTGACGCACGCCGCGAGCTTCAACATCGAGATTCTTCTGGATGCGCTTGAGCGCCACTTCCTTGCCGGCGTCGTTGGTCGCCAGATAGACTTCCCCGAATCCGCCGACACCGACGCCACGGCGGATGGTGAAGCCCGCAAGTGGCTGGTCTCCATTGCCATATCCAAATCTCATCGACAGCTCCAGTGTACGAATCGCTCCGATATCCCAGGTTCCCGGGGATCGGAATCGGGGCGGTGCCAACCGCTGGAATAGGAACCGGTCTCCCTTCAAACGTGCTGTGGCCAGCCGTTTGTTTTTCCGCCTACCGGCAGGGAGCAGGAAAGTGGGTATCGATCCAAACGCATCAAGCGACTTGAAGGCTTAAGGAAAAGTCCGGGCCAAGCAACCGCTTGCCAGGTTCCAACGGTGCCATGAGGCCAACCTCTTTCCCCTGGCATTCCAGAGGCGCTGACGATTTGACATGCCATGTTTCGGCTTCCCGCCAAATCACCACCTGGTCTTTCCATTCCAGACACCGGAGGTGGCATTGGGCGGAAGCGCCCAGCACGATGCACCTGTCGACCATCAGCACCCCGTCGATCGCTTCACGCCAGCGATGTGGCGGAAGCACTTTGAGGAGCGCGGTGGCACTCCACGGATTCGACAATTGGTATTCTAGGCGAACACTTTCTCCCAGGATAATCCGATCACCGTGCCTCAGCCGTTTCGGATCCGCTCCTGCGATCTCCGGTAGATCAAACCCCAGGTGCTTTTCTCCAGCCCGCCAAATCTGGTAGGACCTGTCCCCCAGATCTCCCAGGATCTGGCAATCGCAGCTTTGGCTTCCTGTCCGGCCAAGAAGGATGCGGGGTAGGGTCCAGAGCAGGTATCCTCCGACTCCATCGACCCACAGGATGGGGGTTTCACCGCCAACCATCTCTGGAAGACTCCTTTTTTCGCACCACTTCCCCGCCTTTTCTTTGCTTCGACAACCGGAGGCCTGGACGATCGGACACTTTGTCTGCCGAAGGGTTCCGATCGCCCGATCGCCCTCCAAGCTTAGGGGGTAACGACCACCGTTTCCACCTGGGGCTCGCCGAAGTACCGGGAGATCTGGTCGAGCAGATCTTCGGACTGGGGCTGGTCGACTGGGATGGCGCCGGTCGGCTCCACTTCGGCATCCAGAAGCTTCTCGGCCACATCGATTCGGCTGCCGATCGCATCGATCAACTCGCGCGTCTTGCTCAGTTGGCTGTCGTGGACGGTGACGCGACTGGACGCCTCGGCGACCTCCACCATCGTCAAACGCGCCTGCAGATTCTCCACTTCCACCTCCAACTGCCGCTTGGCCGAAAGCATCGAATCGAGTTTCTGGCGAGCCGCGACGAGATTCTTCTGTCGGGCGTGGAAGACCTGATCCAGCTTCTCGACAGTCGCTTCCTGGGTCTGCAATTGGCGGAAGCGGGTGGCGAGGTCTTCTTTCACTGCCTCGGCAGTGTAGCTTTTCTTGGCATAGACAAATCGTTCCTTGCCACTCTCCAGATCGTCCTTCAGTCGAACCACATCGGATCGCGCCTTATCGGCCCGCTGCCGCTTCGTCTCCAGTTCCTCCTCCAATCGTTCCAGGTCGACTTCTTCTTTGGCGATGCGCCGCAGGTTTTCGGCGATCTCCGGTTTCAATTCCGCAATCATCTGTCTGGCGCGCTGCAGTTCCACCTGGACCGGAATCCGATCGGCGATCTCCTGCCGAACCGAGCTGATCCCCATCCTCAGGTAGCTGAGTGCGGTTGTCCCCGCCACCAATCCCAAGCCACCGACCGTGACCATCGAACCCAAAAGAAGTTTGCTGAGCATCTTTCTGACTCCTTGTGTTTCCTCGACCGGCCTTTGCGTGGCCTTCTCTTCGCCCCCTTGCCATGTGGGTGCTACCTTGGGCGATTCGCGGGGTAGCGGACCATCTTGGAAACTCGCCGGAAAGAATTTCTGAGGCAGAAAGGGCTCTGTTGGAAGAGCCGTTCAAGGCGATGCCATCCAGCGGTCGACTGCGGGAACGGCCTATCGAAAGGAGCGTCTGCGCCGACGATCGGAAGATGGAACACTGGCGATTGTCCCCCGATCCTCGCTGGCTGATGCAACCACCGCGACAAGTTTGCTGCTTGCCGAAAGCCTCTGGTTTGACCAGCTCCCGCGGGGCGACTCATCTATGGGAAACCCCCGGCCATCGCGTACAATCCCAGTAGTCGCCGACTGATTTCTCAGCGGTCTTTGCCAATCGCCAGCGAGGGTTTTTCGTGTCGAATCAACCACCCCCCAAGCCGACCAGAAATATCGCCGAACTTCTGAAGGAGTTTCGGGAGCATCGGGACGCGATGCAGCAGGAACTGGCCAAGGCGATCATCGGACAGGAGGAGGTGATCGAGCAATTGATGGCGGCGATCTTCACGCGCGGGCACTGCCTGCTGGAAGGGGTACCCGGTCTGGCCAAAACGCTCATGGTCAGCTCGCTAGCCAAGATCGTCGATGCCCAGTTCAAGCGAATTCAGTTCACTCCCGATTTGATGCCATCGGACATCACGGGAACCAATGTCCTGGAGGAGGAAGAGGGAAAGCGGATTTTTCGGTTCGTCGAGGGACCGATCTTCACAAACATCCTGCTGGCCGACGAAATCAACCGGACTCCACCCAAGACTCAGGCGGCTCTCTTGCAGGCGATGCAGGAGCGAGAGGTATCGGTGGGACGGGAGACGTATGCGTTGCCCGAGCCATTTTTTACGATCGCCACGCAGAATCCGATCGAGCAGGAGGGGACCTATCCACTGCCTGAGGCGCAGCTAGACCGTTTCATGTTCAACATCCGCATCGGTTATCCTTCGGCCGACGAAGAAGAAAAGATCTTGATGGCGACGACGCGGAATGAGAAGCCGGAGATCCAGAAGATCCTATCGGCCAGGGCGATCCTGAACATTCAGAAACTGGTGTCCAGCGTGGCGGTCAGTCCCTACATCGTCAAATACGTCGCGATGCTGGTGCGAGCGACCAGGCCAGCCGATCCCAAGTCGCCGGCTTTTGTGAAGGAACTAGTCGACTGGGGCGCGGGTCCGC
The DNA here is from genome assembly GCA_044371425.1 of Pirellulaceae bacterium. Classification (GTDB taxonomy): domain Bacteria; phylum Planctomycetota; class Planctomycetia; order Pirellulales; family Pirellulaceae; genus JBEISR01. The sequence goes on from JBILTR010000001.1 coordinate 512,422, forward strand.
GAGCTGGGCAGTTTTTGATCCAAGGTGGCAAGGCGATGGCGGCGATGGATGGGCGATTCAGCATCGCCATCGACGACATTCGGCGCATCGCCGTCCCGGTGCTTCGCCATCGGCTGAGCACCAATTTTCAAGCGCAGGCTGACGGCATGACCACCGATCGGATCGTCGAAAAACTGCTGCGTGAACTCCCCGAGCCGGAGGTGCCCAAGTTCGCGACCTGATCGATCGCCCGTCGGGCAGCTGGCCTGACCAAGGGCCGGGTTCGAAGGGTGGGCCAGCCCTGCAGCGATTCTTTTGAAGAGACACTTTTGCGGAACGGATGGGATGGTAGCTGTTGAACAGTATCTGAAACCCGAGCTGGCTTCGCAGATCAAGCGATTGGACTTGCGCGCGCAGATGATCGTGCGCGGCTTTCTGCAGGGGCTGCACGCCAGCCCCTACCAAGGGTTTTCGGTCGAGTTCAGCGAGCATCGGCGCTATGCACCAGGGGACGACCCGAAGGACATCGACTGGCTGGCCTACGCGAAGACCAATCGTTACTACGTGAAGAAGTTCGAGTCGGAGACGAATCTGACGGGCTACCTGGCGATGGACTTGAGCGCTTCGATGGCGTACTCGTATCGCCAGAAATTGACCAAGTTTGAGTATGCCATCTGCTTGGCGGCGGCGCTGGCTTATTTGATGATCATGCAGCAGGACCCTGTTGGACTGGTGACCTTCGATACGCGACTTCATGCCAGCGTGCCGCCTCGAAGCCGCCGAGGCCAGTTGCCTGCGATCCTCAGCCATCTGTCGAAACTGAAGGCTGTCGGGCAGACCGATCTGGCTCAAAGTTTGATGCAGCTTTCGTCGATGATGCGCCATCGCAGTTTGGTGATGTTGATGAGCGATCTACTGGGGGATCCGGAATCGACGATGCAGTCGCTACAGCAGTTGCGACATCGAGGGCACGACGTGATCGTGTTCCATATCCTGGATGAAGCCGAAGTCCATTTTCCTTTCGAGGGAAGTGTGCAGTTGGAGGAGCCCGAGACGGGGCAGACGCTGACGGTGCGCGCCGAGGAAGTGGCCAAGGAATATCGCGACCAGATCGAGGCGTTTCGCGCCGATTTTCGATCGCGGTGCGCCGCGCAGCGGATCGACTATGTTCCTTTGGATACCAGCATGCCGTACGACAAGGCGTTGACCGAATACCTTCTCAGTCGCCGGGGACGTTTTTGAGATGACGTTCCTTCATCTGTCGCTGTTGCTGGGAGCCGGATTGGGGCTGGCACCGATCCTGTTTCACCTGATGGCCAAACGGCCGCCCAAACGGATCGTCTTTCCAGCCCTTCGGTTTGTGCGCAAGACACAGATCGACTCCAATCGAGGCTGGCGCGTCCAGCACTGGCTGCTGCTGGCGCTGCGAGTGCTGCTGATCGCCCTTCTGGCCTTGTTGCTGGCTGGGCCTCGCGTCTCCAGCAACCTCCTGACCGCAACCACGCTGCTGCTTGGCGGAGGCGTGCTGGCGCTTCTGATGACCGCCGCCAGTTGGATCGCTCTGGCCAGACGGCGTCCGATGAGGGTCCTCCTGGGGACGTCGATCACCGCGGGTGTGCTCTGGGCGATGGTCGCTGCCGGGCTGGGCTGGATGTGGCTCAACGGCACCGCCCCACCCATGCCCAATCCCAGCGGGCCGATCGCCACCGCCATCCTCATCGACTCCAGCCCCACCATGGATTACCGACATTCGAACAAGACCCGGTTGCAAGAAGCCACCGAGACGGCTCAGTGGTTGATCGATCGCATGCCGCCGGAAAGCCAAGCCGCGCTCCTCGGTGGCGAAGGTCCGGTGCGACTGAGCAGCGATCGGATCACGCTGAAGCGACAGCTGGAAAAGCTTTCGGTCGATGGCCTAGCCATCCCCATGCCGCAGCGCATCGCGCAGGCCATCGATCTGGTCCGTCAAAGCGACCTGGACCGAAAGGAAATCTATGTTCTCTCCGATCTATCGGCCAGCAGTTGGTCGATCGAGGAGAACCAGGGACTGGCCCAACTGCTGGCCAAGGAGCCTCCCGTCCTGCTGCAACTGGTTGATCTGGGAATGGAGCAGCCAACCAACCTGGGCATTCGCTCCGTCACGCTGAGTTCCCAAAGCGTTGCCACCGGAGGCATGGTGGAACTTCAGGCAAGCCTTCAGGCGGAAGGGCCTCCGCTTTCACGGCAGGCCACCGCAGAACTCTACCAGGAACCGATCGATGCCACGCTTCCTAGAATCGTCGATGGAAAAATGCAGACACCGGAACCCAAACTGGTCGATCGTCAGACGGTAGAGGTCCAAGCAGGCTCTCCGGGGGTGGTGCGATTTGTGATGCGCGATCTGCAAGCTGGGACTCATCATCTGGAACTCAGGCTGGCCAATCCCGATCCCCTGGAGATCGACAACCGCTACCCCGTCTCGATCGTCGCCGGTCCTCAGGGCCGTTCGCTCTTTGTCGCCCGCGATCCCCAGCAGGCACTGGCCGCTGCCGCAACCATCGACCCACAGGCAGGCCAGTCGCTGCCCGATGCATCTTCGGTTCTGACCGATTACTTTCAGTTGGATATCGCGGAACTCTCCAGCTATCGAGCGGTGATGCTGATCGATCCAGCGGATCTCCTCGAGTCGTCGGTGAAGCGGTTGTCGGATTATGTCGAACAAGGGGGAAGCCTGCTGATCGGCCTGGGGCCATCGGCCGGCAGTGCCGAGATTCTCGCCAAATCGCCTCTGGCCAAACTGCTCCCTGGAGTTCCAGCACGCATCGTGCGTCGTCCCGACGATGCCCCCGCCTTCCTGCAACCAGCGATGCCTTCCCATCCCATCTTCTTTCCCTTCGATTCCATGCTGGATCAGACCCCGTGGAATCTATTTGATACCTATCGATTCTGGGAATTCGATCGACTCGATCCAGGCGCGGCGGCTCTGGTCCAGTTCTCTCCAACCGGGCAGGCAGCTGTGATCGAGCAGCCCAGGGGATCTGGCCGCATCATCACCATCACCACACCACTTCCCGAAGAGGCATATCCAGAAGGCCGAAGTCCCTGGAATCAGCTCTGGAGCGGTCCGGATGCATGGCCCGCGTACGCGCTTCTATTGGGAACCGTCCAGTACCTGTCGGGACAAGGCAGGGAGCGATTCAATGTCCCAGCAGGGACTCCGATGGTCCTGGCCAACGATCCCGCCACGATGCCGCAGCGCTACGATCTTTTCACCCCGCAGGCGGAACTGATCCGCGCCGAAAGCCAGGACGGGAATCTGCCGGTCCCCTCCACCCGACGGCCGGGGCATTATCGACTGCGCGGCATCAAGGATGGAAAGACGCTGCTGCGCGGCTTCTCGGCCTACATTCCCGATGAGTCGCTCAACCTGCAGCGAACTACCCCCGAACAACTCGATGAGATCCTCGGGAAAGAAACCTATCTGCTTGCGAAAGATCGCGATGCGCTCACCCACAGCATCGGAGCCGGTCGCTTTGGCCGAGAGTTGTACCCCTATCTGATGTTGATCCTGGCAGCGTTTCTGATCGCCGAACAGGCGATCGCCAGTCGCTTCTACCAGCTTGGCACCGCACGGAGCAGCAGGCAGGCATGATCCACTGGACGATCGATCCCATCTTCGGTTCCCCATGGCTGGCCCTTGGTCTGGCGCTGCTGCTGCTGGCGTTGCCGTGGTGGATGGGGGAATCAGCGACCGTGACCCCGCGAAGGCTCTGGGTGCTTCGGCTGCTCCGCGCCCTAGTGGCGCTACTGCTTCTGCTGGCCACCTTGCGGCCCGGCATCTCCTGGACACGCGAGGGCCTTCCCAAGGGAGCTGTCGCCGTTCTGATCGACAGTTCCCGCAGCATGGAACTGCCCGCCGGACAGGCCAGTCAGAGTCGCTGGGAGATCGAGCGGAAGGTATGGGAAAGCCTGCAGGAAGGGGAGAGCCTGATGGGGGAGGACACGCGGCTGGTTCCCTACCTCTACGATCAATCGCTGCGAGCTGTCGCGAAGGAATCGGAGCCATCGCCTCTACCCAATGCCCCTGCGGGAGAAGCGACCGATGTCGGTGGGGCGCTGGCGAAAGTCATGCAGCAACAGACCGATCCACCTCTGGTGGCTGTCGTCTGGATGGGAGATGGCGCTCAGACGGTATCCGGATCGCAGGACGATCCACAGGGGGTTGCCAGACAGTTGACCCAGCTGAGCGTCCCAATGCTGCTTTTCGGCATTGGGCCACGCGACGCCTCGACAGAAACTCGGGATCTTGCGATCGAATCGGTGCCCGAACAGTTGGATGTGTTTACCAGCAACCAGAGCTCCGTTCGGGGAGTGCTTCATGCACGAGGGTTTGCTAATCGAGAGTTCACCGTATTGCTTCGCGTGCGAACCCCCGAGGGAACCTACCAGACGATCACGCAGCAAGTCGTCTCCAGCACGTCGACCGATCAACGCCTCGCCTTCCAGTTGCCTCTGATCGCGCCGGCGCAAGGAAGCTACGAACTGGAGGTTTCGGTAGCCCCGGAGTCGAATGAGCCGGTGGTGGAGAATAACGCGGTCACCTGCTATCTCAACGTGCGCGACGGCGGAGCCCGGGTGCTGTATCTGGAAGGCGAGCCGCGGCCCGAGCAGAAGTTTTTGCGGCGAGCGCTGGCCGATAGCGCGGAACTGCAGATCGATTTTCTACCGGTCCTTCGCTACACCGCTTCCAACTGGCCACTCGATTTCGCCAACCAGCTTTCTTCCGGAGTCTATGACGCGTACATCCTCGGCGACCTCGACGCATCTGCCATCTCGGAAGCGTCGATGAAGTTGCTGGAGCAGCGGGTGCGGGAGGGCGCTGGCTTGATCACCCTGGGGGGATATCATGCCTATGGCCCAGGAGGCTACGGCAACACCTCGATCGCTGCCTTGCTTCCCGTCGAATTCGATTCGCGCGTCCGTCAGGCCTTTGGAAGCCCGATCATCGAGGCGCTGCACCACGCAGGCCCACTTCCGATGAAGATGATCGCCAATCATCCCATCGTTACCCTAGGGGACCAGGTCGACAGCGCCGAACTCTGGAAGGCTTTGCCGCCACTTCAAGGTGCAAACCGCTGGCGGCGAGTCCGCAACGCCCCGGGAGTCCAGGTCCTGGTCGCAGGACCTAAGGAACAGCCTCTGGTGGTGGTCGGGGAGGCAGAGAAAGGACGCATCCTGTCGCTGGCCTTCGATGGATCCTATCAGTGGTGGCTGGCCGGCAAGGAGGAACAGCACAAACGCTTCTGGCGCCAAGCTCTGCTCTGGTGCATGCGCCGCGAATCGGCCGAAGAAGGACTCTCGATCGCAATGGACAAACGACGTCTTTTTCGAGACGAATCGACCAATCTGGAGGTGATCTGGAATCCAGGGGAAACCGATCAGCCGATTCCCGATGGAACCCGGATGCGGCTTTATCGCGATGGGACGGACCAGGGCGGCATCATCCTCAATCGCAGCGAGGCCAATCGGATGAGCGGCAAATTGCAGTCGGGACTTCCCCCCGGCCGCTATCAGCTGAAAGCCACCACCAACAATAGTCAAGGGAAGCCCCTGGAAGCAAGCCTACCCTTTTCCATCCTCTCCAGCTCGGCGGAAACCATGGAGTCGAATCCCGATTGGGGATTGATCGAACAGATGGCCAAGCTGAATGAGCCAGCGGGTGGGGCGATCTACGCACCCGAACAGGTCCCCGATGCACTCGACTGGCTGGCCAAACATCGCAAGGCATCGGCGGTTCCCTGGTCGGATAACCATCGCTTGGGAGATGGCCTGGCCGACAGCTGGCTGTTGTTTCTGGCCATCGTCACCCTCTGGCTGATCCAGTGGTGGCTGCGCATGCGGTGGAGTCTTCCCTGAGCAATATCTCGCTGTGGGACTGCTCGGCGCAGGGAGTGCCACAACGGATCAACGCAAAGACTGGAGAAGATCGAGCGGCTGTCAGCCACCGATCCATCGATGGACTAGGCTGGCCAGCAAGCCGCCAACGATCGGGCCGGCGACAGGCACCCATGCATACGACCAGTCGCTCGATCCCTTCCCCGGAATCGGAAGAAGGTGATGAGCCAATCGGGGCATGAGATCCCGCGCGGGGTTGATGGCATAGCCCGTCGTGCCACCCAGCGACAGGCCGATCGCAAAGACCAGCAGTGCGACTGGAATCAGTCCTAAAGCCCCCATTCCCAGAGTCCCTTCACTGTGGGTTGCCTTAACGCTCAGGAAGATCGCCAGCACCAGCACGAAGGTACCGACTAGCTCACAGAAGAAAGCTTGCGCATGGCCCGGAAGATTCGCGCTGGTGGAAAAGCACGCCAGTTTGGCACCAGGATCCTCGGTCGCCTGGAAGTGCGGGCGATAAAAAAGGTAGACAAGCACGGCCCCCAGCCAAGCTCCCGCACACTGCGCGATGATGTAGGAGAGGCAATCGGACCAGGCGAGTTTGCCCGAAGCCGCGATCGCGATTGTCAGCGCCGGATTCAGGTGGGCACCACTGGCCGGTTCGGAACACATCGCCCCGATGTAAACCGCCATCGCCCATCCCGCCGTGATCACAATCCAGCCGGCTTGGTTTCCTTTGGTGCCCTTAAGAAGGACATTGGCCACCACACCGTTGCCCAGCAGGATCAAAATCATTGTGCCTAAAAACTCAGCCATCCAAGGTGACATGGTTTGCTCCTTCTGTCGGGATTGGGTTGATGAGCTGCAGTGCCTGCAACGCGCGTGCATCAGGCGATCTGGTGGACATCGACAATCGAGCGCCAATGCGTCATCTGCTGGTCGATCCACGCGTCGCCGTAGCCCAAGGCGTCCGCCATTTCCTTGGCAACCTGTCGGGCGATGCGATCAGCGCCTCTCGCATCCTGTAGCAGCAATCGAGATCTTCTGGCCAGAACGTCCTCGACCTGTCTTGCCATCTGATGGCGGACAGCCCAGCGGATATCGCAGATGCGAAGAGGGAGATTCGGGTCGATGCGACTGGCCCACTCGGGGTGCTCGCGCAGCAACGTTTCGGCTTGGGACGAGGAGTCGGGAATAGGATGGTTTTTGGTCTGGGAAGCAGGGCCTGCTGGAGACCATTCCCGTTGAATCTGCTGGACGGCATCTTCGGCCATCTTCCGCACCGTGGTCCACTTGCCCCCGGTGACGGTCCAGAACCCATCGGCTTCACGCTTCACCAGGTGGTCGCGGGAAAGGGAGGCGGTGCGGGCGGTGCCCGACGACTGGACCAGCGGCCGGATGCCAGTAAAGACACTTCGTACATCCTCTCGCCGAGGTCGTCGCAACAGATAGTCCCCTGCGGTTTGCAGCAGGAACTCAATCTCCTGCTCCTGCGCCTTGGGTTCGACTTCGGCTTGGGGCAAAGGGGTGTCGGTGGTTCCGATGAGGGTGGTATCCAGCCATGGGATCATGAAGATGACGCGGCCATCGGAAGTCTTCGGTACGATGACGGCAGTATCGCCTGGAAGGAAGCTTCGATCGAGCACCAGGTGCACTCCCTGGCTGGCGGCGACGATAGGGGCAATGTCGGCCGATGCCATGCGTCGGACTTCATCGCAGAAGGGACCTGCTGCATTGACCACGGCTCTCGCTTCGATCGACAGCCGCTTGCCGCTCTCGCCGTCCTGCGCCTCCACTCCGTGGATCTTCTGATCGGATCGGATCAAGCCCGTTGCAGCGACGTAGTTGATCAGACAGGCTCCCAGTCGGTCTGCTTCGCATGCCATGTCGATCAGCAGGCGGCTGTCATCGAACTGTCCGTCTGAGTAAAGGACGCCATGGCGGATGGTCTTCTGGTCCAACGTCGGAAGCAGGCTTTGCATCGTCTTGCCGGAGACCATGCGGGATTTCTCCCAGCCGTGGCTGCCGGCTAGCAGGTCGTATACCTTCATCCCCAGGCCGTAGAACCACTGCTGCCATCGCGAACGACAAGGGATGGCGAAGGTGCGAGCATGGACGACATGGGGTGCGTTTTGGCGCAGCAAAGTCCTTTCCCTCAATGCATCCCGAACCAGTCCGATCTGCGCCTGCTGCAGGTAGCGGACTCCTCCGTGGACTAGCTTCGTCGACCGGCTGCTAGTGCCCTTTCCGAAATCGAATCGTTCGATCAGCGCCACCTCCATGCCTCGGAGCCTAGCATCGAGCGCGATACCAACGCCGGTGGCCCCTCCGCCGATCACCACCAAGTCCCAAGGCTCGCGCCGCGACAAAAGTCGATCGAGATTCGCCTGTCGATCCATCCTGCGGGACTCCCTATAGGTGCTGAAGCGTAGTGGTCGCCGATTGGCCGATGCGTCACGCGTCGGGTAGCGACCAACCGCTCGATCGCTCCACCGCGCGATTCCACTGCGTTCGAAGTTCCGATGCTCGATCAGCCGACAACAGCGGTTCGAATACCCGTTCCGCTTCCCAGCATTCGGCCAGTTCCTGCCTGTCCTTCCAGAGGTCTGCTTGCAACCCAGCCAGATAGGCGGCTCCCAGCGCCGTGGTCTCCAGCACGCGGGGTCGCACGACGGGTGCCTGCAGCAGATCGGCTTGGAACTGCATCAGCAGGTCGTTGGCTGCTGCCCCACCATCGACTCGCAGTTGCTCCACGCGGATCCCCGAGTCAGCTTCCATGGCACCCAGCACGTCGGCGACTTGGTAGGCGATTCCTTCCAGGCAGGCGCGCGCCAAGTGGGCTTTGGTTGTGCCTCGGGTGATTCCCAAAATCGTTCCTCGCGCGTCGGGGTCCCAGTGAGGAGCCCCCAGACCGGTCAGCGCAGGAACGACGTAGACGCCTCCGCTATCCGGCACCTCCCTAGCCAATTGCTCGACCTCCCCCGCATGCTGGATCACGCCAAGTCCGTCCCTCAACCACTGCACGATCGCCCCTGCGATGAAGACGCTGCCTTCCAACGCGTACTCCAGTTGGCCGTCGGTCTTCCAGGCGATGGTGGTCAGCAGTTGACGCTGGCTGGCGCGAGGCTGGTCTCCGGTGTGCATCAGCATGAAGCAGCCGGTACCGTAGGTGTTCTTCGCCATCCCATCGTGATGGCAGATCTGGCCGAACAAGGCCGCTTGCTGGTCCCCTGCCACACCGCCGATTGCGATCGGCCGACCGAACCACTCGGCATCTGTAGTGCCGAATCGATGGCTGGAGGGAAGGATTTCCGGCAGGACGGCACGCGGGATCTGGAATAAATCCAGCAGGCTGTCATCCCACTGACCTGTCTTCAGGTCGACCAACAACGTGCGCGATGCATTGCTGACGTCGGTGGCATGCAACCTCCCCCCGGTCAGCTTCCAAAGCAGCCAGGAATCGATCGTGCCAAACGCCAACTCGCCTCCCTCCGCGCGGCGTCGCGCGTCGGGGAAATGGTCGAGCATCCACTGGAGCTTGGTGGCCGAGAAATAGGAGTCCAATACCAGACCGGTGCGCTGCTGGATCATCGGACCACGTCCGTCGGCGATCAGTTGCCGGCACTGTGGCGCCGTGCGGCGATCCTGCCACACGATCGCCGGCCCCAGAGGCTGACCCGTCTTTCGGTCCCACAGGACCGTCGTCTCCCGCTGGTTGGTGATGCCGATCGATGCGATGTCGCCCGGTGCCATCCCTGCTTTGCGTAGCACCTCTTGAGCCACCTCGATCTGCGACTGCCAGATCTCCATCGCGTCATGCTCGACCCAACCCGGTTTGGGATAGTGCTGACGGAATTCCTTTTGAGCCACCTGCAGGACCCTCCCCTGCCGGTCGAAAATCAGGGCGCGGGAACTGGTGGTACCTTGGTCGAGGGCGAGGATCGCTTGCATCAATCACCTGAGTCATCGGAGAGGAGAGGAAGTTGCGCCCAGTTGGCCAGCGGCCTGATGGGGCGCTTGCAACTAAGGATCATGGCGCGATGCACAGGATCGCATCGTAGGTTCGCAGGAAGATCTTGCCGTGCGCGAAGACCGGGGTGGCCACCGTGGCGCTGTCGACCGAGTTGGTCGCCACCAGATCAAAGGAGTCGGCGTGGCGGATGACGAAGGTTGTGCCATCCTCGCGAGTCAGGTAGACGTGATCGCCTGCGATCACCGGGGAGCTGCTGAAATCGTGGCGGCTTTTGGGCAGTGCTTCCTGCCATAGGATTTTTCCGGTCGATGCTTCCAGGCAGGAGACCAAGCCCTTGTCGCCGCAGAGGTAAACGCGATTTCCTGCCACGGCAGGAGTTGGCACGTCGGCGCCCAGTTCCAATCGCCATGCCTGTCTTTCTCCATCGTCGCGACGGGTTCGAAGCGCCGTCAACGTCGCGCCACGCGCGTAAGGGCAAAGCACCAAGTCACCTGCCAGCACGGGGGATGCGATGGTTCGGAAATACTGCTCCTTCCCTGGATTGAAGCCCCCTTGGGACCACAACAGCTTCCCATCTGCCGCGCGATGAGCTGTCGCATGGTCGGCTCCCAGGGTAATGATCGCTGTTGTTGCGTCGATCGTTGCAACCACCGGGGTGGTGTAGGCCTGATGGCTTTCTTCGATCGAGTCCATCATTCGATCGGTCTTCCATCGCACTTGGCCTGTCTCAAGATCGTACGCCACCAGGTAGCTTGGGCCGGTCTGCATCACCGCCACCACCACCAAGCCATCGACGAGGATCGGCGAGGTTCCCAGGTCCCACCAGAGCGAATCCTCTCCGAATCGTTTCTGCAGATTGTCCTGCCAGAGAATCTTTCCCTGAAGATCGCAGCAGGCCAAGTCGCCGCTCTTGAAGTAAGCGACAACTCGTTCCCCGTCGGTCACAGGGGATGAGTTTGCCCCGCTGGCTTTGGCATGCTTGCCCGCGACCTCCTCGCCCAGCTCCACAGTCCATAGGATCTTTCCTTCCAGCGAGATCGATTGGAGGAGGTTCTTACCATCGCGTCCTGCGGTCGTCAGGATCCGATCGCCAGCCACCACCGGGGTGGATGCACCGCGATCAGGTAGCTTCAAACGCCAGGCGATTTTTTCGGACTCGGTCCATCGGATCGGATAGCGACCTTCCAACGCTCGCCCATCCCCGAATGGGCCTCGCCAATTCGGCCAGGGTTGCTCTGCCGACAGCAGTCCGATCCCCTGCAGTATGCAGATCGCAGCGATCGCCATCACCCGTAGAAAGAAATCACCAGATCGCATCGCTTTCACTCCGTCTCTCGATCGCTTCAGGCCAAACCCAATCGCTGCACTTCCAGACGCTTTATCCTATCGATTCCCCCAGCATTCCGCACGCAGGGTGCGATGGCGGTTGGTATGATCAAAGGGTGCAGTCGTCCCTGAACTGGACACGCCGTGTTGGGTGCAATGGGAGGAAGTTCATGGTAGCGATGAGGCATCGGAGGAAGTCGTGGCTTGGTACGGTCCGCACCGTTCCTCGATCGATTTCCCTTTGGACTTTGCTGGTACCGCTGGGATCCTCTAGCATTGCTTTCTTGGGCCACAGTTCCTCTGCGGGCTTCCTCTGGGGCCAAACTTCCGGCTCCCCATCGCTCGCACAGCCTTTGGCTGGGGCGACTGCGATCGGCCAGTCGCAGATGGACTTGTGGATCGAACAGTTGAGTTCCCCGCAGTACAAAACACGGCAAGCTGCCTTTTTGTCGCTGCTGGCCGCGGGGACGCAAGCAACCGAGACAATCGTCCAAGCGACTCGGTCGGAAGATCCTGAAATCCGGGATTCCGCCAAATGGCTGGTGTTGCTGGGGCGACTTCAAGGCAGCACCAGCCAGCCCAGTGAAGCGTTCAGCCAATTGACACTGGTCAAAGCAGGGGACTTCTACACCATCCTGCAACTGGCCAACGACCGCAAGTGGCCTCAAGTCCTCGGACTGCTGGAACTCCTGACCCCAGATCAGCGGGCCGCGCTCATCGAGGACCGCGACGACTGGAAGCGTCTCTTGGAGACCGCTTTGGACCAGCAGCGGGAAGAATTGCTTCCGCTGCTGGCCGATCGCCTGTTGCCTCCCTTGGAGGCGGCAGCGTACCGCGTTTACTGGAAGTCGCAGGGGATGCTGGAGAGCCGTGGGCGCAGGGGAGCAGGTGGGGCGGAGAGTGCCGAGCCATCGACGGCGATTTTGGATCCGTCGCCTGAAATCGAATCGGTACGGCGATTCTGGGAAGGGGATCCGGAAAAGGCATTCCAGTCGGCCGTCGAATCGGGACAAAAACCTTTAGCCGAGTCGATTGCGATTCGGTCGTTTCGCTGGGAGGGTCTGACCCCTGATCTGCAGGCCAGTCCACCCGACGGCACTCGCATCGCCGACTCGGAGACCTTTTCCAAGGAGATCCAAAAGTGGCTGGCGATGCGGTGGTGTGGACGCAACGACCAGGCGACCAAGTGGCAAGAGTCGTTGCGAAGGGTGCCCGCCGACGCGTTCGATCCAGTCGCCTGGGCCAACCACCAGGTGGCTTTGGGTGAAGCAGAGCGAGGGGTCGAGGGACTGCAGCGGGATTTCCCCAGTCTGGCTGCGGCCTGCTGGTCGCTGATGGGACGCACGGAGAAAATGCTGGCCCTCGTGGAGATGGAGGGTGTTGTCGACGATGCCTCGATGACCGCGTTCGATTTCGAAACTTGGTTCATGAAGCAATCCAAATTGCTCTCGTCTCAGGAGCTCAGTCAGGCAGGCATCGGCAGATTCCTGGCACTCATCGATGTCAGCAACACGCTCGCAAGGCTGGGATACACCGAATACGCCCGTCGGCTCGATCGACTGCTGGTGGGTGCGGCGGGAAGCGATTCCCGTGAATCGCAGTTGATGGCGGAGTTGATGCGGCAGTGGTCGAGTGGTTCACGGCGCGATCGGGCGATCGAGCAGGTGTTGTTGCAGCTGGAAAAGCTGGATGGACGCGCGACATTGACCGAGTCGGTATCGGAGCTGATTTCGTTGGCTTACCCGGATTGGCTGGAGCTGGGGCCATTGATGCTTCAGCAGATCCGAGACGGTCGCCCCAACAGCTCCTGGAAAAGTTCTCTGGCGCGGTTGGAGCGTCTTTATCATGGTTCGCTTCCTGAGGGTTGGACGCTAACGAATCTGGAGGAGTTCTGCTGGCAGATGCAGCAGCTTCCCGCTGCCGCTACCCTCCCCGAAGTGGAAACGATTTTGGGGAAGCTGGCGCTGGATGCCGGACACCCGGGCCTGGCCCTGCAGATTCTTTCGGTCGCTCCCCAGCTGCCGGATGTCACGTTATTGATGAGCCAAGCGGCGCTGAGGATGGGGGACAGCCAGTTCGCTTTGCGGCGTCTGGAGGCGGAGTCGAAGTCGGGCGGGATTTCGCTGGAGCATCGATTTCAGTGGATCGATCTGCTGCGGCGCAGTGGACGACACGCGGCGGCCCAAGAAGTGCAGCGTCGCGTCCTGGCGATCATGCCCGAGCCCTTGGGGGTACAGACGGAACTGCGCGATCTGGAGAACAAGGCGATGGCCGATCCGATCCGCCAACTGGGATGGAGCCTCTGGCAGTTGCAGGTTGCGATACCAGGAGCCACCTCCTCTTCCTACACACTGGCACTGGCCGACAGTTACAAGGAACTGGATCCGACGCGAGCCAGGGATCTGGTGCGGGCCGCGATCCAAGAGCTGCTGCGGGATAGCATGCAGTTTCGGGTGCTCCCTTCGGCCAACCTCTACTATCACAGCCAGGAGGCCGGTTATCGGTGGCGCGCGGCGATCGAAGCGGGGAACCTGACCGAGGCGGAGGAGGCGGTCACGGATGCTTTCCGGATGCGACCCGAGGATATCGATCAGCCGATCGCTGCGACCGCCAAGGCAGAGGCAGTCTTTGGGAAGGAGGTGGCCGATCGCTGGCTGGCTCGCTATGTCGAGTTCCATCGCGAGCATCTGGTCAAGTGGCCCAAGGATGCCATGTTTCACAACAACCTCGCATGGCTCCTGGCCCGCACCGATCGCCAGTTGCCAGAGGCATTGGAACATGCGACCAAGGCATGCCAGTTGCGTCCCGACGAACCAACGTACTTAGATACCTTGGCGGAAGTCCAGTTTCGTCTGAGGGATTTTGATGCCGCGATCGCAACGGCAGAGAAGTGCCTGAAGCTGGAACACAAAGACCCGCACGCGCAGCGCCAGTGGAATCGATTCGTTGAGGGCAAGCGATCGGCCGAATCCAAAGCGGCTCCGTGATCGTTCGGCTCCATGAGGCTGTGGCGTTGCAATCGCACCAACAGTCAGGAAGACTGCTTGCGGCGCCGCGCTGATGGTTCCTCGCGTGAACCAACGGTCGGACCAATGTCCCCGGGCGGTACTTGGTCTTGAAGGGCGAGGAGGATCCAGCCTCTCGGGTCGTTCTCCAGACCATGCGCATCGTCTAGCAGCGATCCCTCAGAGGGCATCCCAGGACGGCTCCATAAATAACCGAGACGAATCTCTGGAAACCGTTGCGGCTGATATCCGCTAAGCGAATCGGAAGGTATCCAAAGCCGTACCTCTTCGGCTAGGGCGTCCGATACCACTGCCACTTGGGGAGTATCGACCTCATCCTTGTCGACCGGAAGTTCGAGGATCCGATTTCGGTCCATCCAGTGAATGACCGGCTCGCGTTTCCGCTCGACTTTCGATCGGACTTTGCCATGCCGATCGATCGACCACGTTGCCTCGAACAGATGATGTGTCTCCCCCCAGCGTCGCAGGCGCGCCGCCCCACGCGTATCGATCCCTACAGCCACCGACCCTTCAGAAATAGGGCCACTGGGACTTGTCGCCGATCGAGCTGGGCTGCGCCAAACCGCGTGGATACCTTCCGGGGACCAAGCCAAACGACATTCCAGGATCGATGGAGCGTCACGAAGGCAGCGAATGGGCGGTATCGCATAGGCCGACGACAGGGGGCCGCAGGCACCAGTCGATGAATGGCGGTAAACCGGTACTTGGAAATCGAACAGCATCAGCGGTTCGATCCAATGCTTTTCAGAGCTCTCCATCTACCCACTCCCATCGCTGCGTCGACAGCCATTCGATCAGCGCTTGAAAAGACTTCGACGAAAGGTCTTTCGATCGCCGGATCTGTATCTCGATTCCGTTGCGGCCACTCCGTTCGAAGGTCCACCGGGAAGGGTCTGCGATCTTCTTGCGGGTCGGGATCGGGATCCACGCACCCAGTCCAGTGACTTGCAGCAGGTAGCTACCCTCCGAAGCGGGTTCCACTGTCACCTGAATCTTGGCGGCGTCCTTTTCCCGTTGCGGAGAAACTGCCCTTTGAGGAAGCGCCGCCCGAATCTGCTGGTGCAAAGGCGATGCGGGATGGACCACCGCCGGAGGTTCGATGGGAGGTGGCGATAGTGTCTTTGGCGAAGTAACCAGGGGGGCCTCAGAAAGTGGCTGGAGGGGTGCAGGAACCGCGTCCCCTTTGCTCTTTCGTCGTGTGCCTTGGGTCCGTTTGGTACCGGCAGGTGGGGGACTTAGCCGGGTATGGCGGATCAGTTCACGGCTGGTTGCGGTCTGCTGCGACTCGGGGAGCGCCATCAGTTGCTCTGGCGTTCCGCATGCCATCAGGCGGCCTCCATCGCGCCCTGCGCCTGGCCCTAGATCGACCACCCAGTCCGCATGCTTGATCAGATCCAAATGATGCTCGATCAGAATCATCGTGTTGCCCTGGTCGACTAGACGATGAAGCACCAGCAATAACTTGGCGATGTCATCCAGGTGGAGTCCGGTGGTGGGTTCATCGAGCAGATAAAGGGTCTGGCCCTGGGAGGTCAGCGAAAGTTCGGACGCTAGTTTGACCCGCTGGGCCTCGCCCCCGCTGAGCGTCGGCGCGGGCTGTCCCAGCGGCAGGTACTCCAATCCGACATCGCACAGCGTCTGCAGCGACTTGACGATTTTCGGGGAATCCTCAAAAAGCCGAATTGCTTCGGATGCGGACATCTCCAGAACATCGTGGATCGATCGGCCGCGGTACCGCAGTTCCAGTACTTCATCCCGATACCGTCTCCCCTGGCATGCATCGCACTCGATCCAGACATCGGGGAGGAAGTGCATGACGATCCTCAGCTTCCCGTCCCCCTGGCACTGCTGGCAGCGTCCCTCGCCGACGTTGAAGCTGAACCATCCCTGGTCCATGCCGCGCGCCTTGGCCTCGGGAAGCTTGGCGAAGAGCTTTCGGACCTCATCGAAAATCCCCAGGTAGGTGGCTGCATTGGAGGAAGGGGAGTTGCCCAGTGGGGACTGATCGACGAATGCGACTTTGCGGATCCGATGGGAATGCCGGTATGCCGAGTGCATGCCGACCGAATCGGCGTGGAAATTCAGCTTACGCAGAACGGCAGGTTGGAGCACATCCAACACCAAGCTGCTTTTTCCACTACCACTTGGTCCTGTGACGACGGTCATTCGACCGACAGGAAAATCGACATCGATGTTCCGAAGGGTGTGGTGCTTGGCACCTCGGACACCGATCCAGGCATCGGGATCATGGCGATCCGGAAGTGGTCGTCGAGAGGAAGGGCTAGGAATCGCCTCCGAACCGGCGCGAAGATAGCTGGCCGTCAGCCCCTTTCCCGTGTCGCGCACCTGAGTTGGCGTGCCGGAAGCGACGATGCGCCCGCCCCCTCGACCGGCTCCCGGACCGAAATCGATCAGGTGATCGGCGGCCTGGATGATATCCCGGTCATGTTCGACCACCACCAGGGTATTGCCCAAATCGCGCAGGCGCTTCAGCGCCTCTAGCAGCATGTGCGTGTCTTGGGGATGGAGCCCGACGGTGGGTTCGTCGAGGACGTAGAGGACCCCCGTCAGTCCACTGCCTAGCTGCGATGCCAGTCGGATGCGCTGGGCTTCGCCTCCTGAAAGGCTATGGGCTTCGCGACCAAGCGAAAGGTAACCGAGGCCGATATCGACAAGGAAACCGAGCCGTCGCGTCAGTTCCCCGTGCAGCTCCTCAATCGCCCTGCCTTCTTTGGTATCCTTCTGAAAGCTCAGCCAGTGCCGATGCATCTCGGCAAGCGGCATCTGATTCCAGTCGGCCATCGTCAACCCGGCGTAACTGACGGCAGTCGCCAGAGGTTCCAGGCGTGATCCCAGGCAGGCGGTGCAGGGAATGCGTGTGACGGCACCTTGCAGGGCAGACCTTGCACCAGGCACCGCCGCTTGGCATCGATCCAGTGCTTGATAGAGCCCCAGGTGTTGGAACTTGACGATTCCCGAGTAGGAAGAAAATCCAGTAGGCCACTGCAGCTCAATCCATCGCTGGGCATCTCCATGCAGCAGCCAGTGCCGTTTGCTCTGCGGCCACCGCTCAATCGGCAGTTCGACAGGAAGATCCCCCGCTTCGACGAGAGCTTCCAAAAGCGACCGCATCGGATGGGGCGGTTTGGGTACCGATCCCCAGGCCACAATCGCTCCCTCGAAGAGCGTTTTGGAGGGATCCAGCAGCAGCGAGGGATCGATGCCTCGCTGCGTTCCCAGACCCTCGCACTGCCGGCACCAGCCAGAGGGTGTGTTGAACGAAAAATTCTGAGGGATCAGATCGGGGTAGCGGGCGCGGCAGGATGGGCACGAACGATGGCGACTGAAAAACTTTCGCTCCCATCGGGTCTCCGGCTGGCTTGGATCGACCAGAACGACTTCCAGATCGCCATTGCCTTCACGGAAGGCGGTTTCCAAACTCTCCAGCAACCGGGTTCTTGAACTGCGGGAGTTCAGACGGTCCACCAGAATGGCGAAGGATTCCACCACAGGCAGCTTCTGCTTCTCCTGAAGGTCATCCAGTCGGTAGGTCTTGTGGTCGATCTGCACCCGGATGAACCCCTGCTGCCTGAGGTTCTCTGCCCAGTCCGGGGACATCACGATGTAAGGGGTTTGGGGAGCCGCGATGAGGAATTCCTGAGTCGCCGGGAGATCGGAGAGCCAATGGGCTACTTGGTCACTGCCCATGCGCTCAAGTGCCGTTCGGCACCCTGGACAGTGCATCGTGCCTAGCTTTGCCATCCAGACCCGGAGGTAGTCGTAGATTTCCGTAACGGTGCCGACGGTCGACCTGGGGGAATGGCCATCATTGCGCTGCTCCAGCGCCACAGCTGGCGCCAACCCCTCCATACGCACAAACGGCGGCTTGGGCATCTGGCCGACAAACTGCCGCGCATAAGCGCTCAAGCTTTCGACGAAACGTCTCTGCCCTTCTGCGTAGATCGTGTCAAAAGCCAGCGACGTCTTTCCACTTCCGCTGGGGCCGCTCAGAACAGTCAGCGACGGTTTGGGGATCTCGACATCGACCAACTGGAGGTGGTGGAGCGATGCTCCTTGGACCACCAGGGACTTCCGAGTGCTGGCAGAAGGTAGGGACGAAGGGCTCTTGGGACTCGCCGAAGGTCTCTTCCTTCCTTTGCGCGGCTTGGGTTGCTTCGATTCGAAGAATGCAGCCAGCGCAATCCCCGTGGGCCCTTTCGTCCTGACTACCTGCTCGGGCGTACCCCAGGCCACCAAACGACCTCCCTCGGAGCCCCCTTCGGGCCCAAGATCGATCAGATGATCGGCTGCCGCAATCACATCCAGTTGATGCTCGATCACCACCACTGTATTTCCCGAATCGACCAAGCGATGAAGAACGCTCAGGAGCAGATGGACATCGGCAAAATGGAGTCCCGTGGTTGGTTCGTCGAGGACATAAATCGTCTTGCCTGTCTGCTTGCGACTGAGTTCCTTGGCCAGTTTGATTCGCTGGGCTTCGCCTCCGGAAAGCGTGGGGGAAGGTTGTCCCAGCTGCAGATAGTCGAGTCCCACATCGGAGAGCGTCTGGAGTTTGGGGGCGATCGAAGGGATGTCTCGAAATAGTTCCAGTGCGCTGCGGACATCCATTTGCAGGATCTGCGAGATATTCTTGCCCTGAAACTCCACCGCCAGCGTCTCGCTGTCGAATCGTGCTCCGTTGCAGACTTCGCAGGTCACCCAGACATCGGCCAGCATCTCCATTTCGATCTTCCGCTGCCCGTTCCCCTCGCACGCGACGCAACGCCCTGGATCGGTGTTGAAGCTGAAGCGACCTGGCAGGAAGCCGCGGCGTTTGGCTTCGGGAAGCTGTGCGAACAGGTCGCGAATTTCGTCGAAGACTTTGACGTAGGTGGCAGGATTGCTGCGAGGCGTTCTCCCGATCGGGCTTTGATCGATATCGATGATCTTGTCGAGGTGTTCGACCCCTTCGATCGCATCGTGCAGGCCGGGCTGGCCTTGCGCCTGATGAAGGTCTCGGTGAAGGGCCGGACAAAGAATATCGGTGATCAAAGAGCTTTTGCCGCTACCGCTGACACCGGTGATGCAGGTCAATGTCCCTAAAGGAATGGAGACATCGATCTCTTTCAGGTTGTTGTGGCGGGCGCTTCGGATGATCAGTGCCTTCCCGCTGCCGGTGCGCCGCACCGAAGGCCCCGCAATGCTGGATCTCCCGCTTAGGTACGCCCCGGTCAGACTCTCCTGGGATTCGACCAAATCCTCGACGGATCCCTGAGCCACCACTTTGCCCCCCAGCACTCCTGGTCCTGGCCCGAAGTCGACCAGATGGTCTGCCGCACGCATCGTGTCCTCATCGTGCTCGACCACAATGAGCGTGTTGCCGCGATCCTGCAGGCGACGGAGGGAACTAAGCAGTCGGTGATTGTCGCGGGCATGAAGTCCGATCGATGGTTCATCGAGCACGTAGGTGACGCCGCTGAGTCCCGATCCGATTTGCCCGGCCAAGCGGATTCTCTGGGATTCGCCACCCGAGAGCGTTGGTGCGGTGCGGTTGAGCGAAAGGTAGGAGAGCCCCACCTCGTTGAGGAATCCAAGTCGGGTCTTGACCTCTTTGAGCAGTTCGTGGGTGATTTTCTTCTGAGTTTCGGTAAGCACCAGCTGTTCGAGAAACTGCTGGCATCGGTCGATCGGCAATTCCCCCAACTGTGGCAGCGAAAGCCAACTTGTGGACCCTTTGCGTCCCCCTTCTGCTGCCCCGAGTCGAATCCCGCGAGCTTCCTCATGCAGTCGCTGCCCCTGGCAACTCTCGCAGCGCAGCGTCGACATCTGCTTTTCATACTGCCTGCGAAACATCGGATTGTTCGATTCCCGCCATCGCTGGACCAGGGAAGCGATGATCCCCGGAAAACCAAGTCGAAGAAAGCTTCGTCGCAGGTCCGGATTCCAAGCCGCCAGTTCCTGCTCCGGAACGCGACCGTGGAGCAAGAAGTGTCGCTGTGGTTCTGAGAGCTTCCGCCAGGTACGGGTCAGCAGCGAACCGGGTGGTTGGTTCGTCGCCGCTTCGTAGATCTTGCAGGCCTGCTGCACTTTGGAGCGCAGCGAGCGGACGATTTGGCCCCAGGTTCCCAGAATTCCAATGCAGCCGCGACGGATCGACTTGCCTGGATCTTCGATCAGAGATTCCTCGGTGAAGGTGTAGACGACGCCAAGACCATCGCAGCCGGGACATCGCCCCTGGGGGCTGTTGAAGCTGAGCCGTTGGGGGGTTGGGGGCGCGAAGGATCGTTGGCATGTCGAGCAGGCAAATCGGGACGAGAAAAGGGTCGCAAGGCTCTTGTCGATCCGCACCACGGAGTCGGCAGCGCCGCTTGGGGAGGACTGGCCGACGATCGGCGCGATCGCCATGACTCCCGATCCCATCCGCAGCGCCTCGTCGATCGCTTCGGCCAAGCGAATGCGATCGATCGAGGGCAAGGAGTGTCGGTCGATCACCAGCTCAATCGTGTGCCGTCGCCTCTTGTCGATCGGCTCCACCGACTCAATCGCCATCCACTTGCCGTCGACCACCACGTGCTGATACCCCTGCCGCCTCAAATCCTGCAGCAGCTCTAGGTGCTCTCCCTTCTGGGCCTGGACCACGGGAGCCAGCACGGCATAAACCCCAGGGGTATCGACCGCCATGCAGTGCTCGACCATCTGATCCCGAGTCTGGCTGGTGACGGGTTGTTGGCAGCCAGGGCAGAAAACCGTTCCCACTTGCGCGTAGAGGACGCGGAGAAAATCTTGAATCTCGGTGATCGTTCCGACAGTGCTCCTGGGATTGTGCCCCGTCGATTTTTGACTGATGGCGATCGACGGCTGCAATCCTTCCAGGCGTTCCACCTGCGGCTTGGGCAACTGCCCAAGAAACTGCCTTGCGAAGGACGAGAGGCTTTCCAGGTACCGCCTCTGTCCCTCCGCAAAGATCGTATCGAACGCCAGAGAGCTTTTTCCGCTACCGCTGACTCCCGTAAAACAAATCCAGCGGTTCTTAGGGATGGACAGGTCGACCGACCGCAAGTTGTGCTCGGCCGCCCCTCGGATCACGATGCTACCCGAGGTATCTTCCATGCCTTGTCCCTGAGTTCGAGATGCGTCGGTGGGAAACCTGGATCGGACGAACCGCTAGACTCGCTGCACTGCGCGATTGCGGAAGAGGAACTCCGTCAAATTCCCTTCGTGCGGTTGGAGCCAGTTCAAGCGATTGGTCGGGATCGGACCGATGTTCAATCGATCGATGTGGACAGCGGACAGCAGTGCATCGATCCAATCGGGATCGTTCGTGATGGCGGTGCATACCAACGTCGATCCAATCGACTTGATCATGTCGGCCTGCGAGCACTTGACGATCGATGCAAACGGAAACATGTACTCCTTGCTCGCCACCCCGCGCTGCGGGCTGTCGGCGTGGACAATCATCGGCCTCAGGTAGGCGCAACGCGCCTGCTCAACCAGCCTCGGTCCGTAGGATGCCGTGTAGTCGGTCACACCGCTTTCCTCCAAATCCTTCTGCACCATCGCATACGTTCCCGTCGCCATGGCTGGATTGGTGAATGCCGCCAGCTGGGCACCATCGTCTTTGGGGCTGCGGACGTCGATCGGACCCAATCGAGCCGCCAGAGCCTCAGCGATTTTTTCGGTGTGCCGTGACGCCCACACACCCGAGGCATTGATGCAGCTGCGACCGGAATTGCTGACGATGCTTTCGACCATCAGGTCAAGGTAGTCTTCCCAGCGATCGACCAAGTCGTTTCCCAAGATCACCTTGGAGAAACCGGGTCCGTGAGCCTGCACCCGCGGGTTGCCAGCATGCTGCTGCACCGTCTGAGCGCTGCCGAAAATCATCGACTTTTGGCATTTGGCCAAAAGTGTCGAACCGACGTCATGCCCACCTGGGTAGAGGCAAAATGCCTCCCGGGGTACACCAGCTTCCATGAAGGCCGCCACCATCCGATACGGTGTCCAAGGTTCCTGAGAACCTGGCTTGAGCACCAGACCGACCTGCAACGGAATCGCAGGCAACCACAGGGTATGAACACCGGGCGAATTGTTGGGGAGCACGGCACCGAGGATCGGCGTCTGGGCCTGGTAGCTGACGATCACGCCTCGCCCTTCCTCGCCGTATCCAGCGGAGAGGATCGGAAGCGGAAGCCCGCGCGTCAGCGCATCAAGAATTTTCTCCATGTTCGCCAGGACGAAGGAGTTCTTCTTCATGTTCGACCGGCACATGTGCTCGGGCAGTCCCGTGCTTGCAGACTGCTGCAGGATGAAGTCGTCCACCGACTGGTGGCCATCCCCCATCGGAAGCGTCGCATGCTCGAATAGCTCCGCCGCCTTCGTGCACATCTTCAAAAGCTGATCGCTGGGCACCTTGAGAAGAGCCGCCCGCGCCTGGTCCGCCTTCCGAAGATCCATCTGGACCATACCACCATTGACCTGACCGATCTTGGCGATCGGCTCTCCCGTGTCGAAGTGAATGACTTCCTGGGTTTCGAGAGACTGGTAGGGCTTTCCCCAACGCAAGGGATGCAGGGTCAGCATGGGGCTTCGATCCTTTCAAGTGCAGCGAACAGTTCTAAGTGGCGATGGAGGGCCGAAGGATCGACCCTGCTGAGCAGAACCGGCTTGCGTCAGTAGACGCCGACGGTCGTCGAGGAGGCGAGAACATGGTAGGGACGAACCCCGCTGATCGCATCCCATGGGTAAAGATCGCAGGGTGGTTCGCGCTCCCCTTCATCCCGCTCCAGGAATCCTGGAACGAAAAACTCCTTGGTCATCGTGTAGAGCTTGGCGCGTCCCGTCTTGCCGTAGTCGACCACGCGCTGATGATCGTCGAAGTCGACAACCTCCACCACCGCGCGGGGTTGGGGAGCGTAATAAGAAATCTTGTATCCGTCGTGCGGCCCGATCGGCTTGGAGCAGGCCAGCCCCATCAGCGTATTGCCGTAAGTCGGGGTCATGTAAACACCGCTCTCCTCGGTTGGCCCGCCCAGCAGTTCCTCGACAGCAAAGCGAGTCCACTGCGGGGTAAATTCGGTGCCGCCGGAAAAAATACCGGTGATCCCGACTTCCTGGATGCTAGTCCCCTTCTCTGCCAATCCATACGCCAAAGCTTCCAGAAGCTTTGGGGTGGTGAACATGCAACGAATGTCATGGCCTGCGGTCAGGATCGTGATCGCCTGATCGATGCAGTGCTTCTTGTACTCCTCCAAATGCTCCATCCAACCCTTCTTGATCAACTTGATCACCCACCGGGGGTCGAGGTCGATGCAGAAGCAGATCCCGCCACGGTACTGGCAAAGGTGCTCCACCGCCAACCGCAATCGCCGGGGGCCCGACGGCCCCAGCATCAGCCAATTGGAGCCTTTCGGGAAATACTGGTCGGGAAGGGTGTCTGAAAAATTCTCGTAGTCGATGCGAAAGTCATCGATTACGACGCGGCTCTTGGGGATCCCAGTCGTTCCCCCCGTCTCAAAGACGTAAGTGGGGCGCCCGTCCAGTCCTTTGGGAACCCAGCGTCTGACGGGGCCTCCACGCAGCCAGTCATCTTCGAAAAGAGGAAACTTCTTCAGGTCGTCAAAACCATTGACCTCTTTGAGCGGATCGAAATTGAGGCCCCTTTTTTTCTCGAGCCAGAAAGGGCTGCCGGTGGCATCCGAGAAGTGCCAATGCACCATTTCGACGGTGTGCTGATCCAATTCCGCTTTTCGCTGGGCTACCGAAACGCTCAGGTCGCTCGAAGATGTCATCGTGTCCTCTCAGAAAGATCATCGGGCAGGTAAGGGGGCGGGGAGGTCGTAGAAGAACGAGCATACCCGAGAGGCAGGCAGTCGCCAACCAGCACCGGTACCAGGCTGGCCCCCGCTACGACCAGTCGTCGCATCTGGCCTGCTTCCAACTGGTATATTCCGGCCGAGTCAATCGGCGAGGGAATCGTAGCGGCCTGATCCGGCTCTCCAGCGACCGATGCATTGCAGAAGTTCAGGCAAAACCTCACTGTAATTGTGATCCCCTCGCTCGATGACCTCCAAAGAGTGGATCGGTGGCAGATCAAGATTTCGCCAATGTTGATCCGCATCGCGGAACGATCCCTTGCCGCTCCTGACCTCCTGCGAACCGAAGCACCAGAGGGTGGGTATGGGAATCGAGGAGGCTAGCGGAAGGTAATCGTACTTGGCAGGTTCTCCGTACTTTTCTCGATAGGCTTTTGCCGAAATGAGCATCGGGAAGGGATAGGAGACTCGCATCAATTTGTCCGGTTCCCCCCCTTCCATCGCTTGGATGGCCTGAGCCATCGCCGATGCGTACCGGGTGCCCCGCGGGTCGGCGCGGAACAGGGAGGGGCTGAAACGGGGTGGGGAGAGCAGCACCAGCTCGCCGACCTGAGAGAAAAGCTCCATCGACTGAGACAGACTGAACACTGTCTTCACCGCACCCAGGCTGTGGCCCAGGATGCCGATCCTTCGGTACCCCAGCTCCCTACCCCACTGCGCCCACGCATGCAGGTCTTTGACCGAGTCGCCGATCGATTCGTAAGCAGCACCCGCCTGAATGACCGAAAGACCGTTGCTGAAAAAGGCCATCGCATCGTGACCCCGAGTGTTGACTCGGACCGCGTCACAGCCCGTACCGACGAAGTACTCCGCGCAGCACCGCAGCAAGCGAGAGCTATAGAAGTTGCTGGCGACTCCATGCACCACGATCCAAAGCGTTTCACTTGGATCTGGGAAGCTGCCATCCCCTGCCCCCGGTCTCCTGGGCTGGTCGACGACACGTTGTAGGAACCCATCTAGCTTCAGGCCATCTTGGGTTCGGCACGAAACGATCCGTCCCAGCAGAGCGTCTACCTCTTCCAACCGTTCCGTCAAGCGGACCTCCTGGGCGCGATGGGTGAGTGGCCAACGGCACCAAGCCTGCTAGCTGCTTGCTCACCGGCGGTGGGTACGAAAAGAGCCATCCGTCTTCGCGACCGATGGCTCTGGGAAATCGAAGTCCTTCATGCCGTCATCCAGGCTTACTGGTTCACTGGCTTACTGGCTTACTGGAGGATCTGTCTCATCGGTCGCGATGATCGCGATGATGCCACCGGCGATCGCAATGGCTCCCAGGCCTCCACCACCCAGACCGCCGCCTCCAACTCCACCGCCGCCTCCGCCTCCTGCATATCCCCCTCCAAAGCCACCCATGGGCATGGGGCAACCGCACGGATCCTGGCAAGCAAGTGAGGTGCAGTCTTCGATCAGGGTTTCCACCACCGTGTAATCGCTGTGGCATCCCAGTTCGCAGTTCAGCGAGGGGCATCCGGTGCTGGTCTGGGCTACAAAGCGCTCTCCCGCTAGCGTCTGGGAGATCGACTGCTGTTCTTCGCTTACCACAAACGAACTGGAGTAAATGCCATGCGAACCGGCTGCAACGATACCGTACACTCCAGGCTGCATCCCCTCCAAGCTGAAGGAGCCGGATGACGTAGCACGGGTCTGGAACACTTCTTGACCATCTCGAGTGATCAAGATCTGGGTGTCGGAGTAGTCTCGGGAGGACGGGTTGGTGGACGATCGCACATTCCCTTCCACTCGCCCCTGCGCATCGCGAATCACCGAAAACGACGATGCGAAATCGCGCTGCGGAGCAATCGGGTCTTGCGGGGCATAGGCATCCCCAGTCCACGTGTTGGGGCGGAACTGACTGGCGAGCAGTCGACGCGCCGCTCCAGGTACCTCTTGGCTCACCGGAAGATCTACCTGCGACCCAAGGTGCGAACCGGCTTCCCCTTCCAGCACATTCAAGGAAATCACCCCGATCGATTTGCCGGAGACCGCCGCCAAGGTGTAAAGTCCGGCTGGGACACCGGTGAAATGATAATTCCCCTGCTCATCGCTGAGCGTCTCGGCGAATAGCTGACCCTCGCGAACCAAGGTGACACGGTGTCCGGCCACGCCACGACTTCCCGCTTCCACCTGCGACAGCTCGATAATGCGACCCGAAAATCGACTGGCTTCGGTTCGAATCCACTGCTTGAGATACAGTCCGTTGAGATGGACTTGGGCGTCCGCCGATTCTGCGGAGACGCCAGGGAGTGTTACGGAGACATCGGTCGCCTGAGCGAACGTCTGAGGTGACCATGCGGCACCGGCCACTGCCAGCATCCATGTCATGACACGCTTGTTCATCGGAACCGGCCCTTTGTTATGGGGAGCGGTCTGGATCCATCCAGCTCCGCTTCCTTCGTACATCCTTCGCATGCGTCCCACTCGTCGAAGGAGAAATCTACTGGTCTTCGTTGGAAAGAGAGCGTCGCAGCGCATCATCGGAACATGCCAACAACGTCGCTACGAGAAGCCCGCAACCTTTTTCTCCCATTACCATTCGACACGTTTTCTTGGCAGGCTTCGAATTGCCCACCAGATCGAATGAATTTCCAGATCCCCAGCGCGTAGTTTGCGGATCGATCCGATTGTGACGACGAGCCTCGAGAAATAGGGCGATTCGGGGAAGCGAGCCGCCCCGCCACCTGCTAGCGATCGCTAGCCACCGTGCCGCTCCCGGGAATAGACCGATCGGTCGCCCCAAGGGAAAGGGAAGCAGCATCGCACCAACGATCGAACGCCCGCTGGGAAGCGAAGGCGAAACGACCAGGGCACAAAGAAGATGCCCCGGAGAATAACTGCTTTTTGCGGGAGAATTAGAAGCTGTCGGGAGTTTCGTTGGTTTCCGACGCGACGGCTGCAGCCACACCGCCGGCTACCGCGATACCTGCCAACCCACCCAAGCCACCACCGGCCAGGCCCGCACCACCGCCGGCTCCCATGCCGCCACCGATTCCCGCCCCGAGCGCTCCCCCAGCACCTCCGGCGTACCCGCCGCCAAATCCGCCCATCGGCACGGCTCCGGCGACACTCTCCGCCGGTGCCGACAACGATTGATCCTCAATCAACCGTTCCAGGACCAGGTAGTCCCCCTGGCTGGCCAGTTCGCAATTGAAGACTGGGCAGCCGTCGGCGATCGCGGAGACAAATCTTCGCCCCTCAGCGACCATCGCGACTGCCGCCTTGAGGTCACCCACCAGAAAGGCACTGCAAAAGAGGCCATGCTTACCGGTCGCTGTGATCCCATAGGCCCCTGGCTCCATCCCTTCCAGGGTGAATGCCCCCTTCGCCGATGCAACCGTTCGATAGACCTCGCGGCCCCCACGAGTCACGACAATTTGTGTGTCGGAGTAATCGCGATCTCCCGGATGCGTAATCGCTCGAACATTCCCCTCGACCCTTCCCTTGTCGTCGCGAACCACGTAATAGGAGGGGCCGAAAGAACGATTCGCTGCGATTGGGTCGGCTGCGACTGGTCCTGCCACCTGCTCTTCGCTCGGACGCCCTTGACTGACCAGCAGTCGACGAACCGATCCAGGTACCTCAGTGGCGATCGGCAACTCCACTTCATTGCTCAAGTGCTTTGCCGATTCGTTGTCCAAAACATGGATCGCAATCGTGGCGAGGGTGCCATTGCCAATGGTCGCCAGCGTGTAGATTCCGGATGGAACTCCCGAGAAAGCAAACCTTCCGTCCTCACCGCTGACTCCCTCGGCGAACACCTTCCCATCCTGGATCAAGTGAACGCGATAATCAGCCAGCCCTCGTAAATCGCCCGAATCGGACAGCTCCACTATCTTCACCACAAACCGACTTGCTTCGGTTCGAACCCATTGCTTCAAGTACAGACCATTCAGCCAGCCCTGAGCCTCCCCAACGACCTCTCCCGGCGGAATCGGTTCCACTTGGGCACCCACCGCAGCTCCACTGGCTACAGGAGGATCGATCGCGGCAGCAGGTGCTGCCGGTGCAATGGGATCCTGAGCGACTGCCCAGGAGAATGTGGCAAGCGAGCAGGCGGAAAGCAATCCGAACCAGCGGATGGACATGGTAGCGATTCCCTTTTCTGTCCTCGGATCTCATGCCCATGTTCACGCGCTATGGGGCACTTCTCCAGCGATGCATCGATCGTCCCAGCTTCGTCGCGAATGAAGGCAATAGACTCGCCCTTTTCCGACCTACCGCAGTCAGGGACTCCCCTTGGGGTAGGGGATGCCTCCACCTCACGAAGCGACTGACTGGAACGACCCCCCCAGCATAATTTCTTGGCAAAGGAAGAAGAATAGGCGCAATTGGGAATTTTTGGAGAAGTCTCATCCTGCGATCCTTCCTCACAGTCGCTGCAGGCCCGCTGCCCACCACAAGATCCGAAGAATCGCACTTGCGAAAAATCCCCGTCACGGAAAATTCCTACTTGAAGGGGGTGTCTATGCCGTGGTGGAAGAGTCAATTTCCGATGCCGACTCTTCTCCAGCCGATGACTCAGGCCTGTTCGGTAGCTCCATTGCAGCGATTTCGTGCCAAACGCTCCCGTCGCCTCGGCCAATTCGGCAGCGCCGTGCGGTTGCGCAAGGAGCCACAAGCGTCGAAGTTGCGGGTCAGTCGACACAAACCCAAAGCGTCGATGCGCGATCCTCAGGTGACGAAGCTGCTGGAGAGGGAGGAAGCTGCGCGGCGTGCGTGAGCAGCGCTTCCTGGTGAAGAAGTGAGCAAGGCAACTAAGCCGCTGGAGAATGAAAAAGCCAACAGCGGCTCTTTAGAGATCGCCTGCCAGCGACGCCCTCAGCGCAATCCGGACGATCTGGCGCGATGAGGGTACCGGTACCA
Organism: Pirellulaceae bacterium; assembly: GCA_044371425.1. Taxonomy (GTDB): domain Bacteria; phylum Planctomycetota; class Planctomycetia; order Pirellulales; family Pirellulaceae; genus JBEISR01. The sequence continues at coordinate 541,332 of JBILTR010000001.1, forward strand.
CGATCCCACCGGCCAACGTTCTATGGCAAGCTGGGAACGACTCCGCTAGAGAAACGGTGCGTTTGGACCAGACTTGGTCAGCGTAGACGTCGAGGGGATCCACATCCCCCCGGCTCGGCTGGAAGATGGAAAGGCTCTTGAGCAGGTGGACTTGTTGCTTTCGCTGCCTAGCGATCGACCGCTAGGCAGTGTGCAGGTCCTGACGCTCGGCCACTATCGGTCCGGGTTGTAGCTGCCACCGGCTCGGGAACCGAACTGACGAGTCAGCTCTTCATTCGAACTTCGTTCGGGACCGCTCCGATCCCGAAAGTCTTCACTGCGGATGGCATCGCCGAGCGGAATGGTGCGATCTTCGTCGTACTTCCGCAGGTAGCCCATGAGTCGATCCAGCGTCATTTCGGAGACGTTCAGCTGTCGAGCGCGATTCCGAAGATCGTTGTACTTACGTCCGAGATCCTGGGTTCTGGGGTCGTTCACGTCGCCGCTGACCTTCGGCATTTCGCCAACCACCAGATAGCGTGTGTAGATGTCGATTTGTCCCTTCGACTTCCCGTCGGGACCGAGTTCTTCGACCACCTCACCGCCATTTTGCTCGATCATCTGCCGCACCAGTTCACGGTCATCCGACCCATTGCCGTCGACATCCATTTTGCCGAGCAGTGCGAACTTCATCTTGCCACCGACTTTCCAAGTCGGCGAATAGACCAAGTCGTCGGCGATCACTGGAACATTCAGGCGATCGCTGAGCACTCGCCCCTGAGCCATGTTGTCGTCGACCTTGGTGATTTCGATCTGCGCTTTGGGGGTCGCTTCGGTGACACGGATCGTGTCGGCATTGAGGACGCTAAAGCGGATCCCTGGCCGCAATCCCTGCTTTCGTCCCATATTGACCCAAACCAAGACACCACGTGGATCGACCGAGACGATCTTGCCCTGCGCTGATTCGAAATCCTCTCGCTCGGTCTCCTTGACCAGCTGCTCCATGATGTCCTTTTTGAACTGGGTCAGCTGAAGGTTCTCCGAGCGGATATCTTTCAGATCACCTTCGAGTTTGGTCTTTTCTTGCCGCAGAGCTGCGATGTTCTTTTGAGCCACCGCGACTTCCGTCTCGTGATTCTTCTTCAGTGCAGCTTCTTTATCGAGGTATTCCTGAATCGTCTGTTCCAGCTTGGCCTGCAATTCCTTCTTTTCCGCAACCTCTTTCTCTCTCGCCTTGGTTTCCTGATCGCGGATCAGGTTGACTTCCTGCGTCAACCGTTCGACTTCCTTCGACGAACGGTCGATCTGCAGGTTGCGGTCTCGGACCGCCTTCATCAAGTCGGAAACCAGTTTCGAATAGTTGCGATCCTGGGCGGGCACATCGGGCCCGAAGAGCGACATGTCCCCATCGAACTTCTTTTTGATCGTATCGATGTCGGCGTCAGTGCCGATGCTTTGCAGCAACTGCTGGAACTCGGCTTCGCTGAACTGTTTGTTGCCGACCATCGCCTGTAGCGACTGCAGTTTGCTGTTGACCGTCTGCAGCTGTCGCTCAGCATCCGAAGCCCGCGTCACCGCCGACTCCATTTTTTTCGTGTTGGTCGACATTGTGAAAAGCACATAGCCCAAGGCGATCAGCAAACCGAGGCTGATGATCGTCATGGTCAACACGTAGGCTTGCCAGGCAAACAGGTTACGATCGCGAGCCGCCATGAGATTCCCTCGAAGAACTAGATTGACCGGCTACGGGAAACGGATTGTGTCCCGCGGAAAGCACAGACCCCGGACTTTTTCATCCTAAGTGCCTGCCCCAGGGGCGTCAAACATTTGCCACCCAGGACACCTTGGCTGACACCTTCAAACCACCCCGGTGGCCAAGTCTTCCCCAACGGAAGAATCGCTCGCCACCGCACGGGGAGTGGCCGAAGCGATCTCCCATCGGGCTTTCCTTCGGTAAGATGAGGCATCGAAATGAGTCGTTCGGGGTGGAATGGAGCGCAACATGGCCAAACGGCTTCCTTCGGCGAAACAACCCTCCCTGTTTGCCGAAACCGAACCCTCCGTCGCCCCTCCGGATCAGCACCCGGCGACTCCTTCGCCTCCCCCCAGCGACGCCGATCCCAAGGCTCCCGGCAGCCCCCCCAAGGGGGCTGGTTTCGGGTTTGGGAAGGAGTTGGGGGCTGGGGAGCTGGTGATTGCGGTCGATTCCCATAGCCTGCTTTATCAGGTTTTTCATGCGATGCCGACGATGAGCAGTCCCTCGGGGCAGGCTGTTCAGGCGGTCTACGGATTTCTGCGGGATCTGGCCGACCTGCGAGATCGTTTGGCACCCGACTTTCTGGTCTGCACCTTCGATGCGTCGGAAGAGACCTTTCGAAATGCGATCTATCCTCCTTACAAGCAGCATCGCGATCCGATGCCAGAGGAGTTGCGGTCTCAGATCCCGATCGTGCTGAAGCTGCTGGAGCTGCTCAGGATTCCGGTGCTTCAATTGGGCGGTTATGAGGCGGACGATCTTCTGGCGACAATTGCCGAGGAGGTGGAGAAGGCGGGAGCTCGGTGCCTGCTGGTTACCTCCGATAAGGACTGTCGCCAATTGCTCAGCGATCAGGTGCAGCTTTATCTGATTCGAAAATCGATGATCTACGGGGAGGCGCAGCTTCGGGAGGAGTGGGGCATTGGTCCTGGCCAAGTGACCGACTATCAGGGGTTGGTCGGCGATTCGGTCGACAACATTCCTGGAGTTCCTTCGATCGGCCCCAAGACGGCGACCGAACTACTGGGGAAGTATCCAACGCTAGAGCTGCTGTATGAGCATCTGGAGGAGATTTCCAGCGCGAAGCGCAAGCAGACCCTTGCGACCTATCGCGACCAAGCCTTTCTCAGCCGACTTTTGAGCGCGTTGCGGCGCGATGTTCCCATCGAACTTTCCTGGGGACCGTGGCGAGATCTGAAGCCGGACGCTGTGCCGGCTGGTGAGCTGTTTCAGCAACTGGGCTTCAAGGGGCTGGCCAAACGATGGCTGGAGGTGGAGGCGGTCGCTGAGAGTCCATCGGTGGCCCGTTCGCCCGCGACCCAGTACCGGACGGTCCAGTCACTGCAGCAACTGGAGGAGGTGATCGCTCTCTGTCGCAAGGCCCCATGGGTCTCCTTCGACAGTGAGACGACTGGTCTGCAGCCGCGAGATGCAAAACCGGTTGGCTACAGCCTGGCGTGGGAGATCGGCTGTGCAGCCTACATCCCGCTGATGGCTCCCGAAGGGACCGCCACTCTCGATGCCGACCTAGTGCATGAAAAGCTAAAGCCTCTGCTGGAAGATCCGAAGATCAGGAAGATAGGCCAGCACCTGAAATTCGACGCTATCCTCCTGCGATCGCAGGGAATCCATCTGCGTGGGATCGAGTTCGACACCATGGTCGCCGATTACCTGCTGGATGCCGGGCAGCGCAATCACAGCCTCGGTGAAATCGCCAAACGGGTGCTCGATCGCGATTCCATCCCGATCTCCGATTTGATTGGAACGGGCAAGCAGCAAACCACGATGGATCAGGTGCCGCTGGAGAAAATCTCCTACTATGCCTGCGAAGATGCCGACTTGCCACTGCAGCTCCTTCCGGTCCTTCAGCCTCGCATCCTGCAGCAGGGATTGGAGTCGGTGTTTCGGGAGCTGGAGCTTCCTTTGATCGATGTGCTAGCAGCGATGGAGTACCAGGGCATCGCCGTCGATGTCCAGCGCCTCCGGTCGCTCAGCGATCGCTTTGGCAAGCGGATCGAATCGATTCGCCAGGAGATCGAGCAGATGGCGGGAGGGCACTTCAATCCGGAGAGCCCCAAGCAGTTGGCCAAAGTGCTCTTTGAAGAGTTGCAGTTGCCGATCGTCAAGAAGACCAAGACGGGGCCCAGCACCGACGCCGAGGTGTTGCAGGAGCTGGCCTCCAAGCATCCTCTGCCGGCGAAGATTCTCGAGCTGCGTCAGGCGGTCAAACTGAAGAGCACCTATCTGGATGCGTTACCCGAACAGATCAGTCCGGTGACGGGCCGTATCCATACCTCTTTCCGCCAGGACGTCGCCGCCACAGGTCGGCTCAGCAGCGTTGATCCCAATCTGCAGAACATTCCCGTAAGAACGCAGGAAGGGAAAGAGATTCGATCGGCCTTCCGTGCTTCGCAGCCGGACTGGCTGCTGCTGAAAGCAGATTACTCGCAGATCGAACTGCGCATCCTGGCGCATTATTCCCGGGATGCGGCGATGCTGCAGGCATTCCACGATGGTCTGGATATCCATGCGCAAGTGGCCAGTCAGGTCTATGGCGTACCGATCGATCAGGTCAACAGCGATCAACGGCGCAGCGCCAAGGCGATCAACTTTGGAATCCTCTACGGACAAAGTCCCTTCGGCCTTGCCAAGGCGCTGCAGATTCCACAGGACGAAGCATCGCGATTCATCGACCAGTACTTCGCGAGATTTCCCGGCGTGGTCGACTTCATGGAACAGACCATCATGGAGTGCAAGAGGCAGGGATTTGTGCAGACGCTTTCGGGGAGAAAGCGTTGGATCCAGGGGGTACGCGACTTTGCGACGCTGGAGGCCAGGAAGAAGAAAGTGCTGCTGGAACCCGAACGGATGGCAGTCAATACGGTGATTCAAGGTTCGGCCGCCGACCTCATCAAGATGGCGATGATCGCCATCCATCGCCGACTGGAAGAATCCGCCACTCTAGAGGCCCGCATGCTGCTACAGATCCACGACGAATTGATCTTCGAGGTGTCGCCAGCATCGCGCGACCGATTGGCTCAATGGGTCGCCAAGGAGATGACCGAGGCGGTGAAGCTGAGCGTGCCTCTGGAGATCGAACTCCAAGCGGGTAGTAGCTGGGGTGACTGCGAAAAACTGGTCCTCTAGGCAACCCATGTCGGTTGGTGTCCCCTACCGGTCAGCGTCCCCTCGGCAACGAACTTTGAGCCCCGATGCGCGTCGAATCGTCGAGGGCGGGGGCTGCGATCAAGGAGCTATCTGGACGGAGGAAGCCCTCCAGTGTCGCTTCTGCCTGCATCGCGATTCCGCGCGCCTCAAGATGCCGCTGCAACTCGGGCCACTGGTTGCTGGGAATCACCAGTCTGCGATCGGTTTGTTCGAGGAAGCGAACGACTTCGGCCAGCCCATTTTCGTCGCTGACTACCTCGCGGATCCCATGACCACTGTATAGGACCCAGCTGGGTTCGATCGTGCCTACCGCCATCCAGCGAGTGCCTGTTTCGGGGCGGGTATTTAGTGGGAATTGCGTCCCCCCAACGGCGTCGGAATGCCCGGAGGCCTCCAGGAACCGATCCAGATGGCTCCTTCGCCGATCCAGCTGTGGCAAAAGGAGCATCGGGATCGCAGCCATCCAAATCGACGCTGCGACTAGGGTCGATGCCGGGATCAGGCTCGCTGTCGCGAGAGGGGACCGGCCTGTGCGAAGGCGGGTCATCGCCCACCCCGCTAGGCCAGCGGCCGGAAAGACCAGCCCCCAGGCTGCATAGGGAGCCAGGTCGCGCCAACCCTGCATGACGAGTGCGTACGCTGCCGCCGCCGATATCGCGATGCCTGACAGCGATAGCATGGCGACCGCGACGGGATCAAGCCAACGGGGGACTTGCCAGTCCCCTCGGGACCAACGAGCCATCGCGACACCGACGATGCATGCGACGCCTGGATAAGCCGGGGTCAGATAGCTGGGAAGCTTGGTCGCTGCCAAGCTGAATGCGGCACCATAAAGAAGCAGCCACACCGTCCCCAGACGCACCAGGGAACCTGTCCTGCTGCCGTCCTTCCAGCCCCAGACCACCGACCAGCCAATCGGCAAAAGGAAAAGCGACCAGGGGAAAATCCCCGCCAGGAGAGTTGCGGGATAGAACCACAGCCCTCCCCGATGACCTTCCATCGCCGTCACGGCTCGCCCCAAATTATGCTCCAGGAAAAAGCCGCTCAACCATTTTCCTTCGGTTCGGTAACCTACCCAAAGGTACCAAGGAGCGGCGACGGCAAGGGCGATCAGAAGTCCTGAGGGAAGGCGAGCCTTTCGCAGGGTGCTCCACCCCTCATCCCAGGCAAGTCGAACCCATTGCAGGGCAGATGCAGGGTGGGAACTGGAGGTGCCTAAACGGTCGATTGCAAGACTTAGTCGGATGCGTTCGATCCAGTCCCAGGTCAACGCCACGGCAAGTGGCAGGATGAGGCCTACCGGTCCCTTAGCCAGCATCGCCATTCCCCAAGATGCATAAGCCAGCCAGAACCACACCGATCGATTGCGACCTTCTCGCTGGTGCATCATCGCCATCGCCATGCAGAGCAAGCCGGTGGTGGCGAAAAGGATGAGCAGCGCATCGGGTGTCGCCGCGCGACCGGCCATCACAAACAATAGGGAGGTCGCAAGCACGGCAGCCGACCAAAACCCGATGGAACTGCCTGCGACAGCGCGCGCCCACAGGCCTAGCAGAAGGACCGTCGCCAAAGCGGCGATCGCTGAGGGGAGACGTGCTCCCCAGGAATTTGTCCCCGCCAAACGGTAGGAGGCCATCTGCGCCCAGTAGAGAAGAATTGGCTTGTGGGTTCGCAGTTGGTTGTTGAAGCGAGGGACGACCCAGTCGTTCGCCTCCAGCATCTCGATCGTGCAGCGGGCGTTGCGCGGTTCATCCCGATCCAGCAGGCGGCTGCTCCCCAGCCCAGCAAGCAACGTCGATGCGCCGATCCAAACGATCGCGATCCATCGCCAATGATTCCCTGCCGTCGATCGCTCCATCTGCCGCTTCCGCCCCGCAAGTCCATTTCGGGTTCCGCCGAGGAAAAAAGCCCCTCGGACTGTCGATTCGCCGCGGATCCTACCACTGCGCTGGCAGGCAGGACAAGAGCGACTGCCTAGGCCGATTCCTGGAGGCGGGCTGCTGATATTCTAACGCTTGTTAGAATGTTGACGGCGGCGCTCTGCGGCAGCACTTCGGAAGCGGCACTGGATTCAGGAAGGTGTCAGGAGAAAAATGCCTTGCAGGCGAGAAATCCAAGAATCGCACCGATCAGCAGGGCCGGAGGAAGTACGATCGCCACCGTCATCGCAATCCAGGCATGCCGCGTCGCGCGAAGGCTCTCTTCGCTCATCACCACTCCCTGGCCGGCGGGAGGCGACGCGGCGGGGCGCTCGGAGTCGGGGAGGCCGCTGGAAGGAGAATCGTTCCCAGTCCAACCTGGTGGCATGGCGGCCGCGGAGGTCGATCCGTCTGCACCGCTCATGGAAAGCTCGGTCGGTTCGTGGGTGACGGGAGCCATCTCCTTTTCGTGCAGTGGAATGGGGGCTGCCATCCAGGGGCCTCGCGAAAGCCGACTGCTGGTGAGCAAAGCTGCATCCCCAGCCCATACCTCCATCCGCACCGCCACCTCCGCTGCCGTCTGGATCCGTTTCTTCGGGTCTTTTTCGATCATGTCGGCGATGATGTCGACAAATTCCTCGCTGATCTGTGGATTGAACTTGCTGGGATGGTAGGGCATCTCCTCCAGGTGCCGGCGGAGCTTGCTACGCGAGTCGCCTCCAGGAAATGGCACCTTGCCGCAGATCGCGTAGTAGCAGGTGCACCCCAGGGCATAGATATCGCTGACGGCCTGGACTTCCATCGGACTGGTGATCTGTTCCGGCGATATGAAATCGGCGGTGCCGACAATCTTTCCGGCCAGCGGATCCTTGCTCCAATCGGCCGCGAACCCGGCCAAGCCGACGTCGGAAACTTTGGCGACTCCATCGGGAGTCACCAGAATGTTCCCAGGTTTGACATCGCGGTGGACCAGTCCCCGCTCGTGCGCATACTGCAGTCCTAGAGCGGCCTGCATCAGAATGCTGGCTGCCTGCTGGATCGATAAGGGGCCATGCATCCGCACCAATCGCCGCAGATCCATCCCTGGGACATACTCCGTCACAAGGAAATGGACATTGCCGTCGACCCCCGCATCGTAGGCTCGCACCAGATAGGGGCAGTCGAGTTGCGCCTGCATCCGGATTTCTCGAGTGAAACTCTCCCTCGCCTCAGGACTGGATCGCGTGATCGGCAAGACCTTGATCGCACATTGACGGCGCAGCACCTGGTGGACCGCTTTGAAGACCTGACCCATCCCCCCTTGTCCGATCCAGTCGGTGATGAGGTACTGTCCCAGCGTCAGTTTGGATCGACCTGCCAGCAGTTGATCGGCTTGGTAGCGGGTCAGCACCCCTTGTAGCACTAAAGTCTGCGCAATTTCGTCGGCAGCTAACGATTGGACAGAACTGCCGGGTATCGCAGTATTTCCAGCCACCTGCTCGATCGCCGTCGCTAGGTGCTGCTGCGTCACGACGCCACTGGCCAGGCAAGCCATGGCAAACGGGGTTTCCAATGCGGAAGAAATGTCGCCCATCGGTACACTGTTTCCTAAAATCATTGCGGACCCGCCCTGGGTGCTACCGAAGTGACTCCAGAGAGACATGGCCTGGGAGCCGGCTGGAAAGCCCCGAACTCGACCGCAGCATGCTGGCTGGTCGACTTGGGGGCGGGCCAGGATCCGCTCTCATTTCCAGTAGTTTTCATCTCCAGTTCAGGATTGCTCAATGCGAACCGTCGTGATCGGTGATATTCATGGCTGCCTGGCCGCTCTGGACACCCTGCTAGATACCATTGCCCCTACCTCAGAGGATGTGATCGTCACCCTGGGAGATTATATCGATCGCGGCCCAGACAGCCGTGGGGTGATCGAACGCCTGATCCAGGTTTCCAACCACTGCACGCTCTATCCTCTGATGGGAAATCATGAGGAAATGATGCTTCTGAGTCTTCAAGGAGGAGTCTCCCCATTTCGATGGCTGCAAAACGGTGGCACGGAAACGATGGAATCGTACGGGTTTACCGGAGATGTCGATGTGATTCCCAAGGAGCACTTCGACTTTCTCAACAGCCTGCTGCCCTACAAGGAGCTGGACCAGTTCCTTTGCCTGCATGCCAACTACGATAACGATGTGCCCCTTCCAGATCAGACCCCCGCCTATCTTCGATGGGTCAAGTTGACGGAAAGTTTCCCGCAGCCCAACCCCGAGGTCAAAAGACTGATCGTCGGCCACACTCCGTCGCGGGACGGTGAAGTGGTCTTCCACCCCCATCTGATCGCGCTGGACACCTTCTGTTACGGCGGAGGCTGGCTATCCGCTCTCGATCTGTCGACGATGGAAGTCTATCAGGCGGACATCGAAGGCCGACTGCGGCGATAGCGCACGTTTCAGACACGTTTTGCGCACATCTTCTGAGCGTGCTTTGTCTGCAAGTGCGGATTTGAGCGGGACTCGCTCTAAATCAACCAGCCGAGATAGACCACGATAGAACACGTCCGTCATGCGTCGTCTCCCTCTGGCGGCAGCTGCCCCGGAAACCATTTTGCACCCCGAGACCGTCCGACGTTGTCGGCTTTGCCATGGCGTTTCAGCGTATTCAGCAGTGACCGGACGGTCGTTTCGCGAAGAGACGGGAGAACTTGCCGCAGGTCTGCCAGGCGAGAGCCGCTGCTCGACGAAATCGGGGAGGACGATTGAGCAAGCACAGCCTGAGATTCCTGCGGAACGAAGTCATCAAGCAAGTGACGGCTGAGCCGCTGAAATGATCCGCCTTCGACGCGATCGAGATCGTCTGGCCGAACGACTACGCCAAGCGGAACGGATCATCGAGGTTCAAAAATAGTTTTCGGGCTTCTCGATGCCAGCACCAGTCCGACGGTCGACGAGAAGACAGAAGGATCGCAACGCAGCAACTTCGCAAAGATATCGGAATCGCCATGGCATGTCGTGCCCTAGATGTTCCTAGTCCGACCTACTATCGACGTCTGTCCGACGGGTGACTGATGGCATCCCAGCCGCTTGGGGCTTAAGCTGTTAAGGCGCTGAAGAATAGTTCCACCTCGTTTCGCGAGTGTCGCGGAACAACCGGTGGACCGGTACTACGTAGTCCAGGAGGCGATCGATATGAGTCATGCACGTTGTTTGCCAACCTTGTCCCGTTTGAGGACATTGCCGATCGCCAGGGCGCAGGGCCGCTTGGATCCATCCCACCGCAGCTTGGTCGCCGTGCTTGCTCTGATTGCCTTCTTGTTTTTTGATTCGGCCCCCGCAATGGCTCAGGCCGATGAGGCATCCCGATCGTCCAATACCAGAACGCTTCGCTTGCTGATCGTCGATGGTCAAAACAATCATGGCAATTGGCCCAAGACCACCGTCATCATGAAGCGATGCCTGGAAGCATCTGGACTTTTTCAGGTCGATGTCGCACGCACTCGCTACACCTGGCAGGGGGAGTCCCTGCTGAAGGAGTTTCCCTTGGAAGATGGGGTGACGCGGGAGGCGACCGAGCAGCCGCGGCCCGATCCCGATTTTGCTCCCCGCTGGGATCTGTACGATGTGGTCCTCAGCAATCTGGGATTCGGAGCCGCTCCCTGGCCGGAGGCAACGCAGGAGTCGTTTGAGAAATACATGCGTGAGGGAGGCGGCTTGGTGGTGGTCCACGCAGCCAACAATTCTTTCGGCGATTGGAAAGCATTCAATCAGATGATCGGCGTGGGGGGCTGGGGAGGTAGGAACGAGAAAAGTGGCCCCTACATTTATCTAGATGAATCGGGGAAGACCATTCGAGACACCTCGGCCGGGTCGGGTGGCAGCCATGGAGCTCAGCACCCGTTCCTGGTGGTGCTGCGCGATACCAACCATCCGATCACAAGAGGCTTGCCCCAAACCTGGTTGCATGCCAATGACGAACTATACGATCGGTTGCGTGGACCAGGGGAGAATCTCGCGATTCTTGCGACCGCCTTCGCCAATCCGGACAAAGGAGGTTCAGGGCGTCACGAACCGATGGTGATGACCGTCGAGTATGGAAAAGGGCGAGTCTTCCATACGCCGATGGGGCACGCCGATGAATCGGTGCAGTGCGCTGGATTTCAGACCCTTCTGGTGCGTGGGGCTCAGTGGGCCGCCACTGGCCAAGTAACGACAGAGGTGCCCGCGGACTTCCCGACGGCAGATGCAACGCGAACCCGGCCCTTCCAGCCGTGACCGTCATGGACATGGAAATCCTGGAGCCAGGCGGGGGTTGCCGATCGAGTGCCATACGGGTTCGATCGGTGCCGGCCTGCTGGTGACGCTTGAATCTCTATTGCGGCGCTTCTGCTAAGGGACGCAAGCGCGCCGGCATGCTACCCGCTCCATGCAACCGCGTCATCGGCAACCGATCGCCACCATGCACATATCGTCTTCCTGCTTTCCCGAGCCGATGTGGGCGACGACAGATTGGACGATCGATTCCATCAATCCATCCAAATCGCCTTGATGCCCAGCCACCATCTTGCGGACGCGATCGATGGAAAACTGGGTATTGTCTTCCCCAAAAGCTTCAAAGACGCCATCGGTATACATCAGCAAAAAATCCCCTGGCTTGAGATCGATCCTCGCACCCTGATAGCTGGCCTCTTCCTCGGTCCCCAGCGGCCATCCGGACTCCTCCTGGCCTGGTTCTTCGATCGATCCATCGGCTCGCTTGAGCAGCGGTGGCATGTGGCCGGCATTGACAACGATCGCGCTGCCTCGGGATGGATCTAGGAAGATCACGCACATGGTGACCGTGTTGTCCAAGCCCAGAGCGCAGATGCGTCGATTGAGCGATTCCATGGCGACGACTGGGTCATTGGAGCTAGCGAAGGCGAAACGCGTCTCGGCCGACAGCTTGGCCATGAACATCGCAGCAGCAATACCATGCCCGACCACATCGGCCACCAGGATCGCCCACTGCCCCTGGCTCAACTGGATGTAGTCGAAATAGTCTCCACCGATATCGAGTTGGGGTTGGTAGAACTGAGCGAATTCGAAGCGCGAGATGCCTGGCGGCTTTTGAGGAAGAAACGCCGACTGAACCTGACGGGCCAGCGATAAATCCTGCTCCAGCACCTTCTGCAGCAGCAGTTGCTCCACCATCCTCGCATTCTCAAACGCAATGCGAACCTGACCGGAAACCGCCATCAACATTTCCAGGTCACGCTCTTCAAAGCGAGCCCTCTTCTGGGAGTCCAGTTGGATGGCCCCGATCGGCGTCGCGTTGCTCAGCACAATCGGCGCGATGATGGCCGAGCGAATCGAAAAATCGAGAATGCTCTGCGAGTCCTTGAATCGCTCGTCCTTCGCAGCATCAAAAACCAGAAGCGCTTCCTTCTTCTCGATCGCATACCTCAGCACCGATCGGCTGATCTGGTGTACCGATTCGTCCTGCCCTTCCTTGCGGTCTTTGATCCACCTGGGAATCAGTTCTCCTTCCTCATCCAAGAGCAGGACATAGCCGCGATCCGCCTGAGTGAAAATCTCGAACAAACCATCGAGCACTTTCGGAAGAACCACTTCCTGCGAGACGGCGCCATCCAGCGCGCGTGAGATCGCCACCATGGCAGACAGCTGCTGCTGGGCAGGGACCTTCGATGCCGTTCCATAGCCGCTGCCGACATCCTCCCGTTTCCCCAAAATCGATCGCGATCCACTTTGAAGCGGATCGTCGACCATCTCCACTTCCACCTTGCTACTAGGAAGCGTGCCAGCACTTCTGGGCACGGTCAGTTCCTGCGATTCATGAAAAGTGAATTCCAGATCACAGATCCGAATCGCATCGCCATCCTTCAGCAGCGTCGCCTTATGCAGCCATTCGCTGTTCAGGTAGGTGCCATTGCGACTGCCCATGTCCTGCAGCAGGTAGCGCCCGTCGCGAAAAGAAATTTTTGCGTGTTGCCGAGAGACCGAGCCGGAGTCGAGCACGATATCGCAGTCGGGGTGTCGGCCCAGCACCATCTCCCGATGCTCCAGGCGGATCTTCTGGCCTCGCTTCTCTTCCGGACCTCCCACCAACGTGATGTTCGCCATCGCTACCTCGCCTGCAGACCTGCGTTCTGCCCATGCAACTTGACGCTGGAACCAAGTCCCCTCCCCGAGGGGGAATGTGCCCACGACTCATCGTGACGGCTTAGCGACCAATTGTCCAGATTGAAGGACAAATCGGGTTGACCAGGCGGGTCGCCCTTGAATCTCGCTGGCCGGTCCGCCGGATCCCGCCATTTCGATGGAGAGCCTGGCGGGCAGGATTCGGATTGAAACCGATTGCTCAAACCGCTATTTACCGCACCTGCCGCTCCTTTTCGCCGAGGGGCCGGCAGTTCCACCAGAGGCTTCACGGAGGTTCTTGGATGCCCAGTTTGTTGGCTACCCAATCACCCGGAAAATGCGTTTGCGCCAGCTCCCGATTGGTTTTTTCGGGGGCTGTCCACCTGCTTGCGGTGGCGCTGGTGTCTGCCATGACCACCTCGACCCAGGCTCAGATGGGTGGCGGCCAGAACATGCCAGCATTCGAAGATCCTTCCTTCCGCGACAAGCTCTGGGAGGCTGGGGGCCCCGCTTTTCGGGATGCGCGTAGCGGCAAAATGATTGTCGATGTCCAGATCGAAGGGAATCAGACGGTCAGCGAACACAAGGTGCTCTCCCACATGCAGTCGCGCCCGGATCGGCTCTACGATCCCGAGCAGCTCAACCAGGATACTCGGGAGCTTTATCGCACCGAGCTGTTTGACAAGATTGAAACGTTTGTCGACGAAGTCCCTGAAGGAGTCCGCCTGCGGGTTCGCGTTCGAGAAAAACCTTCCGTTCGATCGGTGGTCTACCACGGCAATACCGCCATCGAAGACTCGACACTCAAGAAGCATGCCGGTATCGACAAGGGAGATCCCATCAGCCCGGTGGCGGTTGAGCAGGCTAGGCAGCGACTGCTGACCTACTATCAGGATCAGGGCTTTGGGCACGCCGACATCCAGATCGCCGATGGGAATCGGCCTGGGGATCGAGATGTCGTCTTTCGCATCAGCGAAGGGAATAAGGAGCGGATTTGGGACATTCGGATCGTTGGCAACCAAGCGTTCTCGGAAGCCGTCCTGAAGACTCGGATCAAATCGAAGGACGCTCGCAACGGAGCGACTCCCTATTTCTTCAATGTCGCCGATCGCGGGCAGATCGAAGAAGATCGCAAGGAGCTGGAGCGATACTACCGGAGGCTAGGCTACTTCGATGCGCGCGTCGACTTTGGACTGAAATACGATGACTCGGGAAAATGGCTTTCCATCACCTTCGTCGTCAGTGAAGGGGATCGATACACCGTAGGGGAGATCTCCTTCCAGGGGCACCGATTCTACACATCGGAAGATCTTTCCGCCGGAATGAAACTGAAGACCGGGGACTTTTTCAACCAGGATCGAATGGATTTTGATGCCAGGTTGATTCGGCAGCTTTACGGCGCCCGTGGCTTCATCTTCGTCGATGTGACTCCTGTTCCGATCTACCTGCCAGGGCGTCGCGTCAACCTCGTCTATGAGATCGAGGAAGGGGACGTCTATCGCGCCAGTCAGATCAATGTGCACATTGCTGGCGAAAACTTTACGAAGGAACGCGTGGTCTTCAATCAAATGGGGAATCTCTACGAGGGAGGCATTATCGACCAGCGCAAGGTGGATGATGCCGAGCGTCGTTTGCGGTTTTCCGAGCTGTTTGTGAATACCGCGGCCGATGGCGAACCACCCCGGATCGAGATCCTCCCTCAGGTCGATGAGGACTCGGACCAGTAATGAACCAGCACGAAGTACAGAATCGTTCGATCCCAGGGGATGCAGATCATCACCTCCCAAATGCGGCTTTGAGGCGCCTGATGCAGTCTGAACCAAAAAACAATCGCCGAATCGTTCACCGAAGGCGACTCGTCTGGTTGCTCGCCGGCCGCTCGCTTTGCGGTTGGGCTGCCTGGCTTGCGATCTTGTCGTCCGCCTGGGGACAGTCCGATCCCTTTCTCCTTTCCAGCCCTCCACCATCGCAGCAGCAGTCTCCGGGCAACAGCGACCTGTATCGGACGCCGATGGTGCCATCGCAGGTTGCTCCCACCGGCCCGGCATCCATACCGCCAAACGCCCGCACCGCTCAGGTACCTCCCTCCTACACCGGCCCCCTGCCGACACCCTATCCGAACAACGCGCCTGCGCTTCCGGCTCCCTACGGCGCAGCACCACCTGCACCTTACGGTGCAGCACCAGCGCCTCCCTACGGCGCAGCACCACCTGCACCTTACGGTGCAGCACCAGCGCCTCCCTACGGCGCAGCTCCACCTGCACCTTACGGTGCAGCACCAGCGCCTCCCTACGGCGCAGCTCCACCGGCTCCCTACGGCGCAGCGCCAGCGGCTCCTTACGGCGCAGCTCCACCGGCTCCCTACGGCGCAGCGCCACCTGCACCGTACGGCGCAGCACCAGCGGCTCCCTACGGCGCAGCTCCAGCGGCTCCTTACGGTGCAGCACCTCCGGGCTATCCAGTTCCCTCCCCCTGGTCCTCTGCGTCCGGTGCATTTCCGCCGGTGCCCGTTGCAGGCCCTGCAGGAGAGCCGGTGATGCCATCGGTTGGATCGACCCTGGGTCAGCCGATGCAGTTCCAAACCCCTATGGCCGACGGACCGGTATCGCCAACCACCGGTTTTCGGCCACGGGTGCGCAACGCGCCGATCGATGTTTACGTGCAAGAAGCGCAGACGGGCCGAATGGTCTTCGGCGGTTCGGTCAACACCGACCTGGGGGTCGCCGGTCAGGTGATTATCGAGGAGCGGAATTTTGACTTGCTTCGTTTTCCTCGCAGCTTTCAAGATCTGTTCAACGGGGCATTCCGTGGGAATGGTGAGAACTTCCGAATGGAGTTGATGCCTGGCAATCGGGTCCAGCGGTACAGCGTCAACTGGACTCAGCCGAACCTCTTTGGGTATTCGCCATGGAGCCTCTCGGTCAGTGGGTTTTTGTTTGATCGTATTTATCAGGATTGGGATGAGCAGCGGTTGGGTGGACGCGTGATGCTGGGCTACCAGATCACCCCTGATCTTTCTTTCAGCACGGAGGTTCGCGGGGAAAATGTCGACATTTCGGATCCTAGGATCACCGGAGTCGAAGCGCTCGATTCGGTTGTGGGAGATCATGAACTGTGGACCGGTCGGTTCCGTTTAGCTCACAACACGCGCGACAGTCCGTTCCTGCCGACCGAAGGGCATTTTCTGGAGCTGATTTACGATCAAGTCTTTGGGAATTTCGATTTCCCACGAGGGCAGATCAATTACAGCAAGTACTTTCTGATCCGCGAACGCGCCGACGGCGGGGGACGCCATACCCTGACATCCTCCTGGCGTTTTGGATTCAGCGGGGAAGAGACACCGATTTTCGAAAACTTTTTTGCTGGGGGCTTCACGACGCTCAGAGGCTTTAGTTTTCGTGGTGCCAGTCCGGTGGAAAGCGGTGTGCAGGTTGGGGGTCGCTTCATGTTTCTGGGAACTCTGGAATACATGTTCCCGATCACCGCTGACGACATGTTGAGGATGGTGACCTTCGTCGATTACGGGACGATCGAGCGGGATATTGAAGTCAACAGCGAGAACTTCCGTGTCGCCCCTGGACTCGGTTTTCGTATTGCTGTCCCCGCCTTGGGGCCTGGCCCGCTGGCGTTCGATTTCGCCTTCCCCGTTTCCTACTCGGACACCGACGACAGGCAGGTCTTCAGTTTCAACGTCGGCGTGACGCGCTGACCGAAAGAGGCGTGACATGGACTTTGCGATCCAGTTGCCAGGGTACGCCGGCCCCGCCGACTTGCTGCTTTATCTCGTGCGACGGGAGGAAGTGGAGGTCGAGCGGTTGCCGTTGGCAAGGATTATCGAGCAGTATTTGGAATTCCTCGAGGTGCTCACGGAACTGAATCTGGATGAGGTGGGGGATTTCCTGGAGATCGCTTCTCATCTGATCGAGTTCAAGGCGCATGCGGTACTACCGATGGAATCGACTCCGCAGGAGTCGAGTGACGAGCCGCTGCTGGAGGAGCCATCGGATCGATTGGCCGAGAGGCTGATTCAGTACAAGCGTTTTCGGGATGTCGCCTTTCTGCTGGAGGAGCAAGCGCAGCGCTGGCAAATGCGCTTCCCCCGACTGGCAACTGAATCGCTTCCCGTGCGAAACGATCTTGCCAGTCAACCGATTGCGGAGGTGGAGGTATGGGACCTAGTCAATGCCTTCGGTCGGATTCTCAAGGCCAATCGAGCTCCTGCAGCCGAGCAGACGATCTACGACGACACGCCGATTCATCAGCATATGCAGCAACTGCATCAGCGCATCGCCAACGAGGGGCCGCTGGAACTGCAGTCGCTCTTTCCCACCGGGGCTCATAAGAGTCGGCTGGTGGCGATGTTTCTGGCGACCTTGGAGCTGACGCGACACCATGGGGTGATGGCGATCCAGCGTCAACCGGAAGGAAGCATCTGGCTTCAGCGAGGCAATGACTTCCAGAGGACGCTGGAAGTGGCGCAGGTGGACAACGTGACGCTGAGCCAGTTCGCTGCTTCCAATCTTCCTGTCCAACCGCGATAAACCGCTCCCGCTGGGACGATCGTGGGAGACGATCGCTTCCCTGCAACTGGTTGGAATCGCCCCGCGCAAGATCGATCGACAGCCTGCGCTAGACCGATGGGAATCTCTCAAACGGTGGCGGGAATGACGCAAGCCCTCCGGTGTGCATCGCCGGTTCAAAAGAACTGCTCCCGATAGCATCGCCCTAAGACTTTGGCTCATCGATCCCGTGGTGATTCCGGCTCCAGTTGCTCCTGAAGAAATCGGGTCATGCTGGCGTAGAGGTGGGCAGTCGTGTTGTCTCCCTCGGAGATCGAGTGGGAGCGATTGGGGTAGGGAAGGACTTGAAACAGTTTGCCATGAGCGATCAAGCGATCCATCAATCGCTCTACACCTTGATAATGGCAGTTGTCGTCTCCTGTCCCATGAATCAGCAGCAGGGCTCCTTCCATCCGATCGGCGTAGGTGATGGGGGAACCGGCGCGGTAGCCATCCGCGTTCTCCTGCGGCAGTCCCATGTACCGCTCCTGATAGATGGTGTCGTAGAGCGTTTGATCGGGGACAGGGGCGACGGAGATGGCAGCACGATAGATTTTTGGGAATCGAAACAGCCCATGTAGGCTCATGCTGCCACCGCCACTCCAGCCCCAGACGGCGACGCGTGAGGGATCGATGCGAGGGACTTCCTGCAACAGGAGACCGACCGCTTTGGCCTGATCCTCAGCAGCCAGCACGCCGATCTGTCGATGGACCGACTTGCGCCAAGTGCGCCCCTTGGGCACTTTGGTCCCCCGATTGTCAAAGCTGGCGACGAACATCCCCCGCGAAGCCAGCCAGCGATGCCACAGGCCTTGTCGCCCCCACCAAGCATCCCGCACCGTCTGCCCATGGGGTTCCCCATAGACATGCACCAGCAAGGGTTGCTGCGAGCCACTCTCTTTGGGAGCTGGAGGTTCCAGCAGCCATCCATCCAGCGAAACTCCCGGTTCGATTTCGATGCTTCGAAAGACGGGTGTTGGTAGTGCAAGCGAAGTTACGAGAGCCGATAGTTCGGCGTTATCTTCCAGCAACTGGAGACGTTGATGCCCATCCAATTCCAGCCATTCATGGGACGCTGGTTTCCCTGCGGACGACCAGGAGTGAAGCGCCCAGGGGGAACCGGGAACCGTTTGATAGGAGTGCCATCCCGGTTGATCGATCGGAGTGGCTCGTTCGGAACTTCCATTGCGAAGATCGACTCGATAGAGATACTTCTGGGTGGCATGGTTGGGGGATGCACTGACCAGAGCGCTATTCCCATCGAGATCGAAGGAGATGATCTCGATGACATCCCAAGGGGCTTCCAAGATCGGTGTCGCTTGGTCCGGTTGCTCGGCGCTGACCCGATAGAGCCCTCGCCAACCGATGCGTTCCGACAGCCAGAGGAAGCTCTTGCCTCCATCGATCCACCGAAAGGGATTCTCATTCTCCAACCATGCGGCATCGCGATCGGTCCACAGGAGACGGGTTTGCTTGGTTGCAGGGTCCCAGACGAAGACTTCGTTCTGGTTTTGCAATCGATTGAATCGCTGCAAATAAAGTCGTTGATTGGATGGATTCCATTGGGTGTGGGCGATGTAGTGGTTGCGAGGATCTCCTGGCAATTCGATCCAGTCGATCTGTCCATCGTCCAGCGAGACAACACCGATCCGGCAAGAGGGATTGGTTTGTCCCGCTTTGGGATAGGGGATGGGGATCAGTCGCGCGTAGCGATCGGAGGTGTTATCGATGAGATGGAAGATGCCTACCTCAGAGGTGTCGATTTCCCAAAAGGCGATGTGTCGACCGTCGGGGCTCCATCGATAGCCATCCCGAAGGTCCAGTTCTTCTTCGTAGACCCAGTCTCCCGTCCCGTGGATCTTTCCCTCCAATCCGCCGAAGGTCCATTGGCGGATGGAACCTGTTGCTAGGTCCTCGACATGGATGTCCTGGTTGCGTACGAAGGCGATCTGATTGCCGCTTGGAGAGAACTTCGCAAACATCATCGATGCAGCGGGTTGGTCGTCACCTCCCAGCTTTCGCAACCTACCGCTGCTGCGGTCCAACAACCAGTAGTCCCCTCGCGTGTTGTAACGCCAAACTTTTTGTGAGTTGGTATAGAGGAGCAATTTCGATTCATCATCGCTTGTCGCGAACGATTCCACGACAAGCGGCGCGGTGGCACCTTCAGGGATCAGTTGCATTCGGGAGATCCAAGGCTCGAAGCGACCAGACTTCGGATCGCATCGCTCGATGGCGATCTCCCCATCGCCTGGCGGCATGCGATAGGCGATATCGCCCGATCGATGCCACGCGATCTGTCCTGGACCCTTCTCTTGTAGTTCCGGGGCGTTGAAGATCTGCTCGGCTGTCCATTGGTTGGCCTGTGGAGGGCTGGCCCGCTGGTTTCGTTCGGTTACCTGTTGACGAATCGCCTTTCGCGCCGCATCGACTCGTTGGGGCCAGCGAAAGGTTGGCGATTGCTCTGGCAGAAAGCCTTCCAAGTGTCCTGTGAGACGGGTGGCTGGTTTGGTGTAGGTCAGCTCCGTAGGACCAAAGACCTCGCGGCACAATTCGGCCAGGCCAGGGTCGTACTGCAGCAACTCCTTACGAGTATCGACATGGTTGTGATCGTGGTCATCGTGTCGATTGTTGTCGAACCAGGACTGCACTCCCTCGGCGAAGTACTCATGGTGGTTGACCGCAGCATAGGTTCCTTTCCATAGTCCTTTTTCGATCGCCTCTCGATAGACCTTTTCGACTCGAGTATCGAACGTGGGGTCGACATGAATCATGCCGCGTAGGTGGATGTTGTGAGCGAATTCGTGGATCAAAATGCATTCGGCTGCGTAAGGATCGCCTGGGTAGGCCAGTAAATTCTCCTCGCCGCAGGAACAGTAGGGATCCGTCTGGGAGCCTCCCATGCCACGAGCGCGGCCATCCCAGAAGTCGCGAGCCGATACGCCGGGGGCTTCCGTTCCGTCCTGTTCGGGGTTGCCCAGCCATTTCCATTCCGGAAGGTCGGTGGTGAATTCATTCCAGGCGATGATGGACATCCGGGAGCCGCTAGCGCGCATGGCGGCGAGCACATCGGGGCGATGCCGCATCATCGCAGCCACCCAGTAGGCGGCTTCCTTCAACGCAAAGGGGCTCACGCGATCCGATGCGACGATCTGGTAACCGTCGACGCGGATCACCTGCTGGTAGAAATCGGGGATTCCCGAATCGGCTTCCGGGCGGGTGATTTCCGAGATCGGAAGGGGGGCTTGCGCCGCAGTAGGAGAGGGGGAAATCGCCGTCGATACGCTGGCCAGCAAAAAGATCCCGAAGAGTGCACGCAGGGGGCATCGCATACAGCGTCCGATCCGATAGAGGGCCGAAAAACCTGATCGGAGAGGACTTGTCGCAAGTCGCTCTCCGAGGCTTATTGTATCGGTTGTCGGAACGCGCGGAGGGTTGCTGCGAGTTGGTGCTGGCCGATCAGCGAGGCGGGGCCAAAGGTGGAGCGGGTGGAGCAACGAAGCCGACGGGTGAGCTGGAGCGATCGGGTAGAGATGTTGGATTCGCTTTGGCTTCGCTTCCTTGGATGAAGCGGGTCGATTCTTCTTGGCTCCACTGGGCATCTCCTTGCGAGCTGCTCACTTCGGCTCGGAACCGGTGGGTGCCTGGTCTGGAGGCCTTCGCAGCGATCACTAAGCGAATCGATTGCCCCGGCTCCAACTTTTCCACCGCTTCAAACAGCACCTGTCCTGGAACGATACGATTGCCATGACCGCTCGCCTCCATCGGTTCGATGCCATCGGAGAACTGAGCCACCACGACGATATCGCGTGCGGTGGAGTGCCCTTGGTTGGTGATCGTCACTTCGTAGACTGCCGGCTTGTCGGTGGATGCAGGAGCGGCTGGGTCGCGAACTTGAAGCTGCAAGTCGGTGACTGCCTCCGCCTTCATGGCTCCTGAAGCCGATGCGGTTGCTCCGGCGCTTCCGACCGCTTGGGATTTCCAAGCGATCGTTCCTTCTCGCTGGCAGGCTACCACTAGGCCCCTCTGCCGACTCGAACCAGCCTGCAGGGGATCTTCCCGCCACTGGATCGTGCGGCCTTCGACCTTCGCCCCCTCTGGCGCCTCAATCAGATCGACTCCTTCGGGGAGTTCCAGGGAGCATTGGATCGAATCGATCGCCAATTCGCTGGGGTTATTCAGGTGCAGGGTCCACTGAGCGGTGGCTCCGACGAAGCTGGTTTCCGGAGCGGCCCAGGAGAGTTCCAAGGATCCTTGTCGCACAGCGACATCGATCGTCGATTTCGCCTTGAGGGAGCCGGCGGCGCCTTCTGCAGCGACCGAGACGGGGATCATCCCGGAGTGCTTGAAATCGAGTTCGACCTCGACAATCTCTTCAGCGCCGGCGGGAATCGTTCCGATCGGAAGCATGCTCTCGGCGATTGAACCGGCCTGGACCATCAACTGGACAGCTTCCGCCGGAAGTGTCCCCGGATTTTTGACTCGGACCCGAAAGATCTCCGGGCGTCCGAAGACGACTTGCGAGGGACCCTCCAGAGCGACCTGAAGCTGAGCTGCAGCGACTTGAAGCGGAAGAGAGCCGGTTTGTGGGAGCGCCGTCCACTCGATCTCAGCAGCAAACAGCTCTGGCTTGGACGATTGCAACTGGAATGCAAGTCGCTTTTCTGTAGCCCCTGGTAGCTGGTCTACCTGCCAGACCAACTGACGCAGTCCTTCGGATTGGTCGATCAGTACTTGCTCGTTCGCTTCAGGAATCGACATCGCAACGGCATCCGGTACGCTCACCTGAATCAGCATTCCCTCGATCGGCTCACGGCCTCGGTGGGACACAACCAGCTCGAACGTCGCCGGCCGATCCATCGGGACAGTCTCTGGACCAACCACACGGACATCGATTGCAGGAAGATGCATCGCCAGTGCGGAAGGAGTTTTCTTGGAGGCCAAAGGAGCGAAATCGGAAGGTGCAGCGACGGTGCTGGATGAGCTGGGTAGAGGCGCAGAGACATCCGCGGACCTCAGTTCCATCGGTGCGGGTGCCATCGCTGCGGGAGATCCAGGTAGAGCCATCAAGCGGGCATTGTCTGCTGCAGAGGGTTCGGGTTGGACAGGGGAAGCAGCAGGACTGGAGGGGAGTTGTGGCATCGGGACCTGCGCGAGCTTCGAAGCTTCATCGTCCACTGTCGAAGTTCGATCGTTGGTGTTGACGCGCACCATTTCCGCTGGTCGTGCGGGACTGGCCATGGGCTTGTTGGCTTGGGATGCTGCGGGATCGGATGGGGTGGGGGCGCGGGAGGGAACCGGACGGCGCGGCACGCTGGGCCATGCGGCCTCGGCCAAGGGGCGATCCAGGTTGAGGAAGGACTCCCCATCGTTGGACGCTTCCAACCGATTCTCCGACGGATTCGAGGACGGTGCTGGTTCCGAGGTTGTTCTGTTTGCCACGGGCTCCCGATTCACCTCTCCGACTGGATCGGTAGCTGCCGCCGGCGGCTCGGTGAAGGACAACCGGGGGGACGGAACCTCGTCCACGCCGACCGGCTTTCCCGAAGCCCTGCGACTGGAAGACTTTGGCGAAAGCGATGTCACCGGTCGCGATTCGATGCGAGGCTCGCGATCGAGAAGACCGGCTGTGTTGGAGCGTGGGGAGGCACCAGGGCTGTCGCTGGAACTGTTCCACGCCGCGTCCAAAGGGGGCGCCGGTGCTGCGGTTGTCTCGAGGTCGACCTGCGGAGGCGCAGGAAGGTCGGAAATCGGAGGATCGCTAGGTGGTTTCGGCAAGGATGGAAGTTCTTGCATCGCTGCCGATTGGCCCGAAAATGGTTCCAAAGGGACCCTGCGCCGCGGAGTCCCCTTCCTCGCAGCCTCCTCGGCTCGTATCTGCTTGGAGTCGTCGCCACCAAACCATTTGTCGGTGGCCGATCGAAACTGCTGAAAGAACCCCCCTTTCGCTTTCTGGGGAGAAACCGCTCCGGAAGATGGCAAACCACCTCGCGGGGAGACTTGAGCCGAGCGGGAATTGGTTGGCCGTTCGCCCTGGAATCCAAGTGCAGAGGAGCCACTTGCAAAGCACAAAAGGATGCTCATGACGGTCAGGATGCTCCGACCTGTAACGTCCGCCATCGCTGGGCTCCTGCAAGGAAAGAGGCGGTTGGTACGATCCGTACCATCACGTTTCGGGAATGCTGGCACTTGCCAGGCCGAATCCGCCCTTCCTCCGGTATCGGTTGGATCGATTGAAGAGATTGAATCGATTCTTCCGATTCGTCCGCTTGGGGCGTCCGGTGGTAGCAAGTCGATGCCACGCCCGGTAGCCTCGGCAAAACACTGGCCAACGGTTTGATGGCTCCAATTGCAATCTAGCCAACCTCTGCCTCCGCCGACCCTAAACCAACTTGCGATCGCGACTCCCAAGCCAGATCGGCGGAATGGGCTATGGCCTTCGCAAGCAAGGCTTTGGGTTAGGCCAGTTGGAGAAGTCACGTTCAAACCATGCGATATCCCAAGGGAAAGCAACTGCACAAGAATTGCCATCCATCTGGGTAGTTTTCCCCAATCAGTGCCCGGCACCAATTAGACTTCTTTCCACTCCAACAGGTGGTGTTTCCTAATCGGTGCCTGGCACCAATTGAGCTTTTTTCCTTCTTGTGGGTGGTGCTTTCCAATCGGTGCCTGGTACCAACTGAGCTTTTTTCCGCTCTAATAGGTGGTTTTTTCGAATTGAGGTCGGAAACCTACTTGAAAGGCCCCGTTGGTCTGTTGGACGCCTTTGCCTTGAGATCATCGACCGACCGCGCATTTATACTTCTTATGGGTGGTATTTCCCAATCCGTGCCTGGCACCAATTGGGATTTTTTCCTTCTTGTGGGTGGTGCTATCCAATCGGTGCCTGGCACCAATTGCGTTATGGGTGGTTTTTCCTAATCGGTGCCTGGCACCAATTGGGATTTTTTCCTTCTTGTGGGTGGTGCTATCCAATCGGTGCCTGGCACCAATTGCGCCTTTTTCCGCTCTAACGGGTGGTTTTTCGAATTGAGGTCGGAAACCCATCTGAAAGGCACCGTTGGTCTGCTGGCCCCCATTTCCTCGAGATCATCGACCGGCCGCGCATTTCTCGTTCTTCTAGGTGTAGCGGCAGGCCACAAGTAGATGAATTGCCAGCATAGATTAGGAAAAGCCCCCTTTCTGCTAGCAAAGAGAGGACATGGACGGTCGATCGATTGGGGATCGTCTTGACGCCATCGAAACGGTCATCGAACTCCAATTTGATTCACCAAAAAAGGGGGGGTGGTCCCAAAAGGTGGGTGGCACCAATTGGGAGAATTTAGTCTCTTCGGGGGGTGAGTGTCGCAAGATCGAATCTGTATCAAAATGCATCACTCAATTTTTTGTTGTTGATTGGATTGGCTACAGCAACTTGAGGGAAGCGATGCGGTCAACGAGGTCGCTGGCGAGTTGGCTTGGGGGTGGAAGCTGCCGGTGGACCTTCAAATTGGAACGATTTCAGCGCCCGCGCCATATGCCAGCACTTTTCCTGCAGAAAATCATCGTTTTGGGGCAACGTCGGCCTGGGGTTTGCATCGATAGTGCCCTTGATTCGCTCGTTTTGTGCAACCGATCCGGCATTGGTTTCGTTGTTTCGAGGAAGCCAAGTCACTGCTGGATTTGAATCGGATTTTCAGCTTTCTTGTAGAACCTGAAGTCCGAGCAAATAAGATGAATATGATTCGGTCAAGGAACGCTCTTTCGGAATTCGTGGGAGCAGGTCTGGGAGCTCAAACTATGCTTGTTCGTCGTTGGTCGGTGTGGTGCACGTTGGCCCTCAGCTGCCTAGGCGGTTCCCAGGCGTTGGAGGCTGGTACTTCTGCACTGGGCCCTTTGTTGGCAGCATCCCAACAGTCGCAAAGTCTCGACGCGAGGATGGCCACCTACCGCGGGGATGATGCAGTCATCCATTTTGCCTTGAGTCTTCGCGCTGAGGGGCTTGGCGAATCTCGCAACGTGCCGACGGTCATTCTCGTCGATACTTCGGCCAGCCAGACGGGGCGGATCCGCCGCGATTCGTTGGCGGTGGTGGATGCCTTGATCGCTGGGATGGACGCTGGATCGGAAGTGGCGATCCTGGCTTGCGATGTTTCGCCGGTGGATCTCTCAGGCGGGCTGCATCGCCGTGGCGAGTCGGTCATCGATCACGCCACAGCAAGCCTTCGGGACCGAGTTCCCCTAGGTGCTACCAACTTCAAGGCAGCTCTGGAATCAGCGATCGAACTGCTTTCCGACCGGACCGATGGCGCGATCATCTACGTTGGGGATGGCGTTCATCGGTCCCAGCTTTTCGAACAGGAATCGATGTCGAAGTTGGTTGAACGGTTGCGAGAGCATCGCGTTTCCGTCCACAGCTTGGCGATCGGTCCTTTCTATGATGTCGCACTGCTTGCTTCCTTGGCCAGTCACACCGGTGGGACCGTGTTGATTCGCGACCGAATTGAAGCGACCACTCAGCAGATCGGCACCCATTTGGCTCATGCTGCCTGTGCTCCTGTTTTCTGGCCGCAGTCGCTGGATGCATCGCAAACTTGGACCAGTCGCTTTCCTGAAGCGATCCCCCCGATCCGTGCCGACCGCGACTCGATTCTCCTTGGCAGTCTGCCGGGGGAATCTTGGAGCGGGAAAGTGACCCTCCAAGGTAGTCTGGCAGGGGAACCGAAGACATTGACCTGGGATGTTCAGTCGGAAGCATCTCATCCTGATTTTGCGTTTCTTCCGTTGGTGGTTGAAAAGGCGAAGAGAGACCTCGGGCTGACGCTTCCTATCGCCGGCTCTGAGGCTTTGAAGGAGCTGGGGTATGTCCTTGCATCCAGCTCTTCGGAACTCGTCAAGTCGGGTCGGTTTGCACTCCAATCAGGCGACGCCAAGGGGGCATTGGAGATCGCCAATGAGGCATTGCGGCGAGACCCTGATAACGCAGAGGCATCTTCCCTTCGCGACGCTGCCCGCAAGCGATTGGAAGAAGCCCGCCTAGTGCGTCCGGTGGTTTTCGTACAGGCTCCTCCCGGCGACCAAACGGCACCTCCAGTTGTGGATGGATCGGTGATTCCCCCGGCAACCGGCCAAGTGGTTCAGCCAGGGGTTGCGCCACCTCTGCCTGGCGAACTGTTTTCGCCTGCCCCCGGTTTGGATGACTTTTCCTCAGGTGGCGATCTTCTGGCTGAAGAAGAGGGGAATCGGCGGCGCGTTTCCCAGCGAATGGAAGCGGAGGTCCGCAATCAGATTCGCGAGGCGAATCGGACGATCGTCAACGATCCTTCCTCTGCGATCGCCAACCTGAAGGCTTTGCAGGCTGAAGTTCGAAGGACTTCGGAATTGGATCCAGGGCTTCGTACGCAACTGGAGTCGATGCTCGGTTCAACTCTTCAGGCGGCCGCACGGCGCGAACGAGCCAACCGGGACCGACAGGCTCAGGCGGATCAGGCGGCTGCTGCCGCCAATGCTTCCCGCCGTTTGTTGGATGAACGGAATCGACGGGAGTACTCGATTCAGCAGTTGGTGGAGCGTTTCAACTCGCTGATGCAGCAGCAACTGTTTGCTGAGGCGAATTCGGATATTGCACCGGTCGTCAAAGACCTGGCCCGCGACAGCGTCATCGCTCGTGTTGTCGAACTGGAATCGAGTATCGCGGCGAACCAGCAGCTGATGGAAGATGTGGTCGATCGGCGTCGACGCGCGTTTGTCGATGCTCTCTACCTGAACGAGGCGGCGGCGATTCCGTTTGTCGATGAGCCTCCCGTTGTCTATCCTCCACCCGAAGTCTGGCGAACCTTGACGGCGCGGCGTGAGCGATTCGCATCGATCGACCTCTCCAGCGGCAGCAGCAAGTCCGAGCAGTTGATTTACGATTCGTTGAAGCAAAAGGTGAATGTCGATTTTCGAAATCGACCGCTTCGGGATGTGGTGGACGATCTCTGCAAGCAGGCAGGTGATGTTCCTTTCTACATCGATGATGCCGCGCTTGAAGAAGCCGGTCAGAACGCCGACGATCAAGTGACTCGGACCCTCCCCGATGTCTCCTTCCGCTCCGCCTTGCGATTGATTCTCGAGCCGCTCGATTTGACCTACGTGATTCAGGACGAAGTGCTCAAGATCACGACCAAGGACAAATCGGAAGCCGCCATCGTCAAAGTCTACCCCGTCGGTGATCTGGTCGTCCCGGTCTTTCCCATCGGCGGCGGCATGATGGGCGGCATGGGCGGTGGGATGGGTGGCGGCATGGGTGGCATGGGCGGTATGGGCGGCGGCATGGGTGGCATGGGCGGTATGGGCGGCGGCATGGGTGGCATGGGTGGTATGGGTGGCGGTGGAATGGGCGGTATGGGCGGTGGTGGCATGTTTGCCATCCCTGACCAGCCGACCAAACCACTGCAAGCCAATGACGAGTCGAAGTCGTTGACTCAAGCCAAGCAGTGGTTGGATGCCATGGAGACCGCCAACGAAAAAGAACTGGTTGCTCTCCAGAAGGGGCTGCAGGAACTGGTTGGAATCGAGCTGATCGCTGCCAAGGAAAAGCTTGGCGTCGAGGGAGGGAAGGCAGAGTCGCAGGCTCACTTCCAAACCATCATCGATATCGTCCAGGAATCGCTACGCCGCGGTTATCCTCAGTCGTGGATGTATGAGGCGCTTAGTCTCTCGATGCAGGCTTGCGAGTATCCCTCTCACGACGTGTACCGCGTGTTGATGTCGGCCGTTGACTTCTCGGGAGAAGTCCAGGATTCCCTGAGGATTGCCAAGTACCTGATCCAACAAGGGATGAAAAAGGAGGCGCTTCACCTCCTGCATGATGTCGCGATTGCCAATCCGTTGATGGTCGAGCCCTACGAATTGGGCCTCCCATTGGCTCGCGAACTGAACGATTTGGATGGACTGCGCTGGACTTGCGTTGGGATTCTCAAGCAAGCATGGCCAGAAGAAAAGGTTTCGATCTACGAGAATGCCCAACTGTCGGCAAGAGCCACTTATCTGCAGTTGGTCAAGAACAAGCGGCCGATGGAGGCCAAGGCCTTTGAGAACGAGATCAAGGCCGCCATGGCTCGCGATCTGGTCATCCGCGTCAGCTGGACCGGAGAAGCGGATATCGATCTGACGGTGGCTGAGCCTGCCGGGACCGTCTGCTCGCTGACCAACCCTCGAACCGTTTCGGGAGGCATCCTGATGGGAGATGGCTCTCCGGCTCAAGGGCCCGAGAACGGCACCTACTCAGAAACTTATATCTGTCCCCAAGGCTACGCCGGGCAGTACCGCATCCTCCTGAGAAAAGCCTATGGAGATGTTGCTGCAGGCAAAGTGACGGTCGATTTGCTGACCGATTTTGGGACGGCTGATGAGCGGTATGTTCGAAAGCAGATACCGCTGGACGACAAGGACGTCCTGATCGATGCGATGGTCAAGAACGGACATCGCGATGTCCCGATCGTCGAAGCCCAGATCGCAGACCTACAGAACAAACGGCTGGAAGCTGGTCGTGCTGTTTTGGCTCAGCAGTTCATGGGGGGCGGAAGCTCCAGCAGCGGCTCGAGCGCCGCCGAATGGTATGAGTGGCAGCAGAGGCTTCTGGCGGGCGCCACCGGCAATTTTCCGCTCCGCGGTGCCGTTGGGTATCGTCCCGAAATCACCTTCATGCCTCAAGGCACCTTCATGATGGCTCGCGCTGTGATCTCCGGTGACCGCCGGTACGTTCGCGTCTCACCGGCTCCTTTCTTCATGGACATCCTCGCCGTCGACACCTTCAACTTCATTACCGGGGATAGCACTTCTGGTGGTGGCGGACTGGGTGGCGGTGGTGGTGGAGGCGGATTCGGCGGCGGTGGTGGATTCGGTGGCGGTGGTGGTGGTGGGTTCTGACACCGCAGTCGAACCAAGAAGAAAATCGTTCACGATAGGCCGCGTTCGTCGCGGCCTATTTTTTTGGGTCGATCAACTTGTAGAAACATAGCCTTGCCATGGCCGTCCCGAAGGCCGCCCGATCTCCCTCTCCCCGGGGCTCCCAGGAGCCATCTCCTGGCGTGCAGCAATGGGTGGAGCCACTGGGGAAGTCGAGCGTTACCACTTGGTTGGCTCATGGGATTCCGTCGCTCCAGGCTTGAAAGATCCTCTTGAAGTCCTTCAGGTAAGGATGGTAGCGGGCTGGAGTACCCTTGGGCGTGATAGGGAGTCCTGACAATCTTTGTGCGATATCCTCCCCCTCGGCTTGCGCATTCAGCAGGCTATGGCAGGCGGAGCTGGCCAGCATGATGGTCGCTGCGTCGGAGTCCTCCTTCGCAGCCAAAGCGATCGCCACCAGTTGATCGACCCCTTGATTTCGTAAGCTGCGGGCCTCGGCCCGCGCCAGAAACTCCGCAGCAACCACTCTCACCATCGGCTCACGGTCCTGCAATTGGGGCTCAAGGATAAGGTCCCCATCGATTTCGTTTCGACACTTTCGGATCAGCAGTCCCATGGCTCCCCAGTATCTCTGAACCGGGTCCTCTGACTGCAACCATCGCCCTGCCTCCGCCAGAGGATCTGTCTCGTTGCCCCGGTGTTCACTAGCCCAGTCCGCAGCCGCCACCCGTCCTCGCATCATCGCTTCGGATAAACGCTTTCCAGTTTCCCAGGGGCTGGAGCCCCTGGAATCAGCAAGCATGATCGACTCGGGGGTCAGCCCCCAATCGCGAGACTCCACCATCCACTCAGCTAACACACGGCTCAAACGGATCTGATCGGCCTCCATTTCTTTTTGGCCGAACAGATTGTGAATCTGGTGTGGATCTGCGGCCAAGTCGTAGAGTTCGTGAGTCGGCTTGGGAAGCCAAAATGCCGATTGGGCCTGGTTGGTCTTTCCTTCCTTCCAGTGCTTCTCCCATGCCTGAGTGGTTGGCGTGAGGAACATGTAATCGAGGAACTGACCTTGTGGCTGATGCGGCATCCAGTTGCGGATGTAAAGAAACCGTTCGTCCCGCACCGCCCTCGAACAATCGACTCGCTCATCCATACGGTCCCGAAATCCGAACTGATAACGGACCGGTTCACGCTGGTACTTTCCCAACAACGCCCTTCCAGTCATCCACTGCGGTGGCTCGATTCCAGCCAGCGAAAGGGTCGTAGGAGCCATGTCGATGAAACTGATCGGGATGTCGCTTGCGGTTCCCGCCTGCATCCCTTCTGCGGCCAGGGCAGAAAAGTTGGGTGGTAGGGAAATCAATAGCGGAACATGGAGTCCACCCTGATAAAGCCATCGCTTGCTGCGGGGCATGCCACTCCCATGGTCCCCAAAATAAAAGACGATGGTCGAATCCAGTAGGTTGTCTTGATCGAGCTGGCGAAGGATCTCTCCCACCTCTTGATCCATCTGCTCGATCTTGTCGTAGTACTGAGCCCAATCGCGGCGAACTTCGGGAAGATCGGGATGGTAAGGGGGAACCGAGATGCTGCGCGGATCTAGTTTCGCATCATGGGGTCTTTTTCGGATCTGGCTTTCGTGGGTGGTGCCGATGTTGAAAACCGCAAAGAAAGGTTGGTCAGGGGCCCTCTGCTTCCAGTGAGCCTGGGGACCGGAAACATCCCAGGGGCTTGCCGTTGGACGAACGTTGTAGTCCTCCTTCTGCCGGTTGGTGCAGTAGTAGCCAGCATGGCGCAGGTACTGTGGAAACAGCTGCATCATCTCCGGCAACGGCACCTCGCTTCGCATGTGGCTGGCACCCAAGCTGGTGGGCCATACGCCAGTGATCAAGGTGGTGCGTGCCGGCGCACAGACCGGTGCGTTCGACCAGCAACGGGTAAAGCGAATGCTTCGAGTAGCCAATTGATCGAGATTCGGAGTCACTGCGAGCGGATCGCCGTAGCACGCAAGTTGCGGTCCATTGTCTTCACTGGTGATCCAGACGATATTCGGACGGGAATTTTTTCCCGCGAGATCGCTCTCCTGCCGCTCACCCTGGCCGGCCATGCAACTCGTCATCGAACCGTCGCCCGACAAGGTCCACAACAGAAGCAGGCAGCAACCGAAGAGGACTCGGTGCTCCCTTCGAACTCCGCTCCACCGCAGCAGCAGATTTTTGCCTGCCACTCGTTCGTACTGATTTCCCAAGACATCGCCTCTCGCAGACCTGAAAGCTCGCCTACAATAAGGCCGACCGCCTGGAGTTGTCCTGATACTGCGGTCCATCAACTCGCACTCCTTTGGATCAGGGAAGAGGAAAATGAACTTCGGAAAAACGCACCGTCGGCTAAGCAGCTTCGTTACACGAGTTGGGATCCTTGCCGCGATCTTTTTCGCGGCTAGTTCCCACGCCCGTGCGGCCGAACCAGTGGTTGCTGTCATGAAAACCAGTATGGGGGATATTCGTCTGGAGTTGGATGCAGAAAAGGCACCAATCACCGTGGAGAATTTCGTCGAGTATGCGAAGTCAGGGCATTTTTCGGGAACGGTTTTTCATCGTGTGATCAAGGGGTTCATGATCCAAGGGGGTGGCTTCAACTCGCAACTCAAAGAAAAAGAGACCCGCAAACCGATCCGCAATGAATCGACCAACGGACTCCGCAACAAGAAGTACTCGATTGCCATGGCCCGCACCTCCGACCCGGACAGCGCCAGCAGCCAGTTTTTCATCAACACGACCGACAACAGTCTGCTCGACCGGGATCGGGCAAGAGACGGCGTGGGCTATGCGGTTTTCGGGCGGGTGGTTTCGGGACAAGAAGTCGTCGATGCCATTGAGTCGGTTGCCACCCGCACGGTCGGGCCCTTGGATGACGTACCGGTCCAGCCTATCGTCATCGAATCGGTGACCATTCTCGAAGCTTCCAAGTAAGCCGAGTCCAACCGTTTCTTTCTCTATCACACCATGAGGTTAACTGCGATGGCTATTCTTAAAACGACGGTAGGAGACATCCATATTCGTTTGGATGCTTCGGAGGCGCCGATCACCACGGCCAATTTCATTCAATACGCGCGTTCCGGCCACTACGACGGAACGATCTTCCATCGGGTTATTCAAGGGTTCATGATCCAAGGTGGCGGTATGAACGCTGCCATGCAGGAGAAGAAGACCTTGGCACCGATCAAAAACGAGTCTACGAACGGCAAGTCGAACCGCAAGTACACCATCGCAATGGCTCGCACCAACATTCCCGATAGCGCGACCAGCCAATTCTTCATCAACACCAACGACAATCTCTTCCTCGACCGTTCCCGCGCTTCGGATGGTGTTGGTTATGCGGTCTTTGGCGAAGTTGTCGCAGGGATGGATGTGGTGGACAAGATCGAAGGAGTGAAAACGGGATCAAGCGGACGTCACGATGATGTCCCTTTGCAAGCCATTGAGATTCTGTCAGTGGAACTGGAACCGGAAGAGGTCTAAGCGATCGCAGAAAGATGAGGCTTTCTCGAACCAGCCTCTCTCTTTTGTGGAAGGCGATCCGAGCCCTTGCTAGCCACTGGAGATTGGTCGAATGACGTTGACCGTCATTCGACCAATCTGGCGCATTCCACCAAGGCACCCCACGGTCCATTCCACGGTCGTTCCCAAGCGCCCGCATAGGATGAGCGAAGCCCCCGGAACGGAAAGATTTCTTTGGCTCTCGCGAATGCCCCTCCGCATAGGAATTTCTTTTCGGTGCTGTTGCGGCACATCCAGAGAGGGTGCATGCGGCTAGCAACCTAAAGTGCTGTGCGGTTCAGTCCCCGATGCGATCGGTTGACCAAAGGGAGGGGGCGGTTTGCTCGAACATCCGAGTCGACGATCTTCAGCGCTGCGAGGTGCAGTGGACAGCCAACCAAGGGCATTCTGTAGTTCCCAAGATCGTCCTGGCGACCGCGAGAAAGGAACGAACCGCCTGCAAGTTGATCCAGCGGTAGTCGAGGACGATTTGCCATCAACACCAGCCAATTCGATCGGGATCTGCGATTTGAAATGGCTGGGATACGGGGGGTTGGGAGTTTCCTCGAGGGTTGCCTTGAGAGGACGCAGCCATTGGTCTAGATGCTTTTGGGAGAGTCCTGGGACTGCGAGTTAGTCTCATCGAGGTCGGAAAACCGAAGCGCGGGAGAGGCGACCGCCATCACCCCGAAGAGCTTTGTCACGCTTGGGCGTTGAATTCCAATCGCCTTCAGCGCGGTGCAGGCGATGATCCCGAAGTCCATCGAGGGACTGCATTGCTCGATGTACTGCATGTCAAGGCACTGTTTCATCCGCACCGAATCGATCGAATCATCGGCCGGTAGGTTGATCTGAGCCAGCCCGGTCACGCCAGGACGCACCGTCAGCCGGTTGCTGTAACCGGGAACACGGTCGACCAATCTTTCTTTGTCGATGATCTCCGGCCGCTCCGGCCTCGGACCGCAGAAGGACATATCCCCCTTGAGGATGTTGAAAATCTGGGGAAGTTCATCGAGATGCAAACGTCGCAAGAGTGAGCCGATCCCCGTCGCGCGTTGGTCGTGCTTCCCCTGGGCCCACTGAGCACCACCCGCCTCGGCATCCTGCACCATGCTCCGAATCTTGTAGATGGTAAAGGTCCGTCCGTGACGGCCCAAGCGGGTCTGGCGATAAATGCCGGCTCCCGGACTGGTGCAGCGAACCAGCAACACGAGGATTCCGATCACCGGTACGATCGCAATCGATAGAACGAGTGCTAGGGGCAATTCCCAAACTCTCTTCCAATGCACGTAGGTAGGTACGGGCACTCCATCGGTCTCCGGATCGTAAAGACTGCGGCCTGGACTATCCGAATCCAGTTGAGGTAATTTGCTTTCCACGAACTGACTTTCCTGAGCATTCGCGGATACAGAAAGAGTGTTACGAGGAGTCATCGAATCAGTTACCCCCTCCGAGTGCGGACCGGAGTGATGGGATGAATTGTTCAAGGAATTCAGGAATCGGGTCTTGCTCTTTGTCTGCGCCAAAAGCTGCAATCTGAATTTTGGTCAGGGTCTCTGTTTTGAGAAATCTCGGGTTCTTTGCCGCCATCCAAGGACCTCCATCCGACCATCCATGATAAACCATCATGTGCTCGGCACCCACCTTTCGGGATTGAAACTCCTGGCTCCAGAGTGTTCCCTCTTTGGGGATCGGGACGGTGTAGGCGGTTTTGGCGCCCACAAGGACGAAGTCGCGGCTGGAGTAGCAGACTTCAGGGGTGTGCACGGCGATGGGACCTTTGAGTCCATAAAGTACGGCAATCGAGATGATCCAACCTGTCTTCTCATTTGCGTAGACTCGATTGATGTAACCGTAAGGATTGAGCAACGACAGTGCCGCCTTACCGAGGGGCACATCCTTTTGCATGGTCCAATCCCCCACCGAGGTGGGTAGCTCGGTGATGGCTTTGCTGATGGACTGCTGCTTGGAACGGTCGACCCAGCGTCCAGAAAACCAGCCCTGCACAGCACCTGTTAGTAGGAAAAAGAAAAGTGAGAAAAGAAGTATCGGAAGTTGCCGTCGATTGAATTGACTCATGATACCACATATTCCTCTTGAGGGGTGGCGAAATCGCCTAAGGTGTGTCTTTGATGCTGCCCAGAATCTTCTGATCGTCCGGGCTCAGCAACGACCGGCTCAACTCTGCCCGATCAATCTTTTGAAGGATATTCGCCGCCTCTTCGTTGCGTCCCGAGCGTCGCAAAGCGTCAAATAGGTGAAGTCCAATTCGCGGATCTTTGCTGATGGTCGATGCAGCCTCGAGTACCTGAATTGCTTCCTGCGGTTTGTCCATCTTCAGGAGGATCGTACCTTTGGTATCGAGCATCAGGGCATTGCCGGGTTCCTGGAAGAGCGCCTTCTCGATGCAACTGAGGGCTTCCGACACCGAAGTGGGGTCTTCGAGCAGGATGTTCGCTAGGTTGTTCAGTGCGGCGGAGTTGGCTGGATTCTTTTGCAGTATCGATCGGTACAGGCGACTGGCTTCTTCGGTGTTCCCGCGGGAGAGGTACATGTTGGCCAATGTAAACTGAAGACGTAAATCCTCCGGATGGGACTGCAATACATCACTGAAAAATGGCTCTAGAGACTTCAATTCCAGGCTGTCGGCAGGCGAAACAGCGATGAGATCGCCAAGCAAGATGGCGTCATCTGCTGTCCTGGATTTCTCAGCTCTGGCCCGCAACTGGGCGATCACATCATTCCGAGGTGCTTGGTTCTTGGGGTCGCCGACAATCGAGACAAGATAGAGCCCGTTGTCGGGGGATTCGTCATATGCTTTCTTTGCGTATTCGAGTGCCTTATCGAAAATCTCCAACGATTTGAATGCCACGCTGGTTCGACGAAACACTTCGGCTCGACTGGCTTTATCCTTCTTTTGTGCCGTCTCCAGGTTCACCCACCGCTCCAATTCCTGGATTGCGAGATCCTTGGCATTCTCGTAACTGAAAATTCGAGCTTTCGCTTCGGCGGCTTCAAAGCTGTTGGCGCCTAACGACTCCACCCTGGCAGCGAAATTCTGGGCATCCTCTACCATGCCATTTTCGAGACAGAAGCGGACAGCGAACAACAGATGCCGAACGTCCGGGCTTGGGATTGAGACACTCGTTCGGATCAGGTCGAAGATCTTCTCCCGCAGATTCTTCATCGTCTGTTGATCGTTGTTGCGGCTGACGGACAGTCGCAGACTTCGCTCGTAGATCTGAGCCAACGCGAAGCGGTCTTCGGGGATAGGGGCAGGGGATTTGCTGATGAGCTTTTCCATCAGCGCCTGCGCTTTCGTCAGATCGGCTTCTCTTCCTCGGGTCAAGAGGAGTTGGACTTTGATTCGGGTGTCGACATCGGTCTCTGCGATTCCTTCATTGTCGAGCAACTTTTCGGCTCGTTCCCAATCTTCAGGGCGTCCGCGAAATGCAAGTTGACTGGCGTATCGTCGTCGTAGACTCAGATTCTCTGGATCCTTGGCCAACTGGATGCCTAAGATCTGAATGAGCGGTTCGACCTGGTTGGTGGCGTGATAGAGCTTACTGAGATTTTCGAGCAGCCGATTGTCGTCGGGGTAGTCGACCCGCGCGGCTTCCAGCACTGCGATTCCCTCGGTGAACTGACCAAGGGATTCGTGCATGGAGGCGACTGTCAAGTTCTTGGCAAGCGGAGGTTTGGCATCCACCTGCTCCAACTGCTTCAAGACCTCCAGTGCATTCTCTTTTTCCCCGAGTGCTGTCGCGATATCGAAGAGAAATGCCTTTTCAATGACTGGATCGAGCGGTCGGATGCGGTTGGCTTTCTGGATCGCACTGAGCGCCTCATCTGTCCACTGCTTGCGTTGATCGATGGGATACTTCTTGGCTTCGAAAATCAGTAGATTCGTCAGCGTGATCCAGGAGATAGGATCATTGGGCCGAAGGGTGGCGGCCTTCCTTGCGATCTCAAGCCGATCCCCTTCTTCGGAAGAGGCCATCGTGATAGCCAATTGGGACAGCCGTCCCGATCGAAAGACCGACTCTCCAAGTTCCCGCAAATAAAGACTGGCCTCAGCGGTTCTTCCTGTCAAAAGTAGCGATGACAAGATCGCTTCGGAGACTCGATCAGTCGATAGGCCAAGCCTTTCGGCTTCTTTCAAATGAACCAGCGCTTCGGAGGGCTTGTTTTGTAGCATCGACAATCGACCTGCGAGCAGATGCACCTCAGGCAAACTCTCATGCTCGTTCTTGCAGCTGGCCACCAAGGGCTCCAACGCTTCGGAGTTGGATCCTCTTTCCGCCATAGCGATGGCGATCGAGGTCTTCAGCACGTTGCTCCACGCAGGAGTCGAATCAGGATGGTCGGTAAGGTACTTCACCAGCCATTGGGTGCGACTGACCCATTGATCAAAAGCTTCTTGGGACATGGGAAGGTCAAAAGGCAATCGCATCCATTGTCGAAGAATGGCGTTGAATTGCATTGCGGACACTTTGGGGAGCAAATCCCAGACTTGCGAGTCGCTTGAAAAAGGGAAACCAGGGAATGCATAGAGCCGGGGTAGGGCAGCCCAGGCAGCATTTTCATTGGGGTGACCGGCGAGGTACGTCTGAAGGATCTGGAATGCTTCGGTGGTCTGTTGCTTGTTCAATGCATTGTCGATCTGCGCGCCGACACTGAGCCACGAATTGGGCGCCTGCTTGATCACCAGCTCGCGGACCTGTTGAGCCAGTTCCCTCATGTTCTCCTGGGTGAGGATCGACATTGCGGAAATGGCGAGTTGTTCTTCAGCGGGATACTTTTCGATCAACTCCATGAGCCCTAAGCCGAGTTGCTCTTTGGTGATTTTCGTCGCATCCTCTCGCTGGCTCTTGGCAAGCAGTTCAAACAAGTCCAGGTTCCACTGAAACTCTTTGGTTGGATTCTGATTGGCACTTGTCTCTCGTGCGAATCGGAGCGCCTGCTCCAACTCCTGGACGGTGCCTTCGGTGTTGCGATCGATGCTCTTGGACAAAAAAATGCTTTTGCCCAATAGCAACCAATCCTCCATCGTCTTCGATGGAATCTTGCGGATGGTGGCGGCAGCATCCGATGGCCGAAACAGAGAGACTTTGACTGCTGCTAGCTTTCGTAATAGCGCCTGGTCGTCCGGGACTAGCTTGAGCGCGGTTTCCATGTGCTTTTCGGCTGAAGCGAAATCGCCCAAAGCATAGTAGCAGTCGCCCAGCATCAGCTCGTCGAACAAATTGGTTTGATTTTTGACCGATTGCTGGTCGATTCGCTTGAGGATCTCCAGTGCCTCTCGATATCGACCACTGCGCAGCAATCCGGAAGCGCGTTGGCGATCGTTGACCAGGCTGAGGTCGTTCCTTCTCGCACGGGAATCGAATTGGGCTTTGGCGAGTAGCCCCTCCGTTTCTTTCGTCCATTCCATCAGCTCTTCGTACTTGCCTTGTCGACTCAGCAAGTCGGCGACAGCCATTCGAGCGGCGATACCTGGTTCATCCGCGCGATTCGCGAGTTTCGAAAGGGCAGTGACCGCCTCATCGTATTTCTGTTCGGCAGCGAACAGTTGGCCCTGCAGCATCACCAGTTGAGGATCGGCCTCCGTGGTCTGTGCCGTCGCCAAGTTCACGTACTTCCAGGACTCTTCCTTCGCCGCAGTCGACTCATCCGCTAGCGAGAGTCGTTCGTTATCGAGATAGCGACGGAAAAAGAAAGCCGCCGCGCTTTTGATCAGATTCAGATTCTTCGGGTCCAGCTCGACCGCCTTCCGAAAATCGGCTTCCGATTGTCTGGGATTCAGCTGCTGGTTGGCGACTGCCCGAGAGAAGAAGAATCGGCTTTCCTCGGTGTGCGCGGGAGCAACTCGCTCGAAATACGACTGCACCAACTGGAGACGTTTGGTGGCCGGCAGCTTGACTGCTGCATCATCCCACGTGTAGTTGCTTGCTTCCGGATTGATCAGGATGCTGGCAGCGCATTCGAGCACATCGAGATTGGTGCTACCTTCATCCAGGACAGAAGTGATCGCCTGCAGCGGGGACTGTTCAATGAATTCCTCT
Organism: Pirellulaceae bacterium; assembly: GCA_044371425.1. GTDB lineage: Bacteria > Planctomycetota > Planctomycetia > Pirellulales > Pirellulaceae > JBEISR01. The sequence continues at coordinate 580,292 of JBILTR010000001.1, forward strand.
TGCCACCCCCCACGCCGACTCATACTCCCACCCTTTTTCGTCGCTGCTTCGGGAGACCTGCGAGTCGAAAAGAGGCAAATTGCGAGGTTCTCTCGCAGCCAGAGCTGGTCTTCCTCGGCTATGGAGGGTGCCATTTCCATCAAAATGGACTGGGCTTCAATGAAGGTATTGGAGCCTTCCACCTGCCCCTCAAAGGTTGCTCGTTTCATCAGCAGACGAACCAGCGCCTTCTGCACCTCGATGACCTTCGCCGAATCGGGCGGCGTCTCGGCACGCAGCGTGCCAAGAACGCGAAAGCCAAGGGAGACTGCGCTTCGAAGAAACGGCGGCGTGCTCGCAATTTTCTCGCGCAAGTTCAGCGAATGGACCAATTCGGAAGAATCGTTCGGATTCAGCGACAGGTAGCGATCGAGCAACTCTGAGGCTCGATCCAATTCCCCTGCCTCTTCCGCTGCGGTCGACTGTGCCTTGACCGCCGTTGCGACACGTCCCAACTGGATCCAGTAGGCTGCCCCGAACGCCGCAGCCAACAGAACCATCAGGAGGATCGACTTCAACAGAAAACGATAATTCAACTCCAGGCTGGAGTGCCTGCGACGAGCTTCCGATTTTGGCATGGCGGTTTTTCCCTGATGCGAATCTTAGCCTGTCCCTGGCACCCATTCGGCTTTAGCTTTGCGAGCGGTCCCAATTTCCGTAGGCATAATCGCCGTAGTACTTTGAGTATTCCCGGAATGGGACTCCGGATAACACGGCGCCAGCGACGTTGGCGCCAGCCGCTTCCAGCTTATTGACCGCTTGCATCAGTTGCTCGACCCGGCTTCGGTCCCGCAACGCGCACACCAAGCAATAATCGACCGATCTGGCATAGATCAACGATTCGCTGGCGGGCAAAATCGGAGGCGTATCGATGATGACGTAGTCGTAGCTTTCTTTTGCTTTTTCGATCAGGCGATCGATGGCTCCCTGTGACAACAGCCGGTGTGGGCTGCCCTTCAGGTATCCAGCGTGAAGAATGTGTACCTGGCTGCTCCAATCGCGATCGATCACATCGGACAAATCGTTCTCACCGCTGAGGAAGCCAGCCAATCCGGAGTTCATCTTCCGATCGAAAACGTGATGAACGTCGGGAGCCCTCATGTCCCCGTCGATCAGGAGAACGACTTTGCCGGTCGACCTAGCGATGCTCAACGCCAATTGACAGGCCACGGTCGTTTTGCCTTCAGCCGCCAGAGCACTGGTGACCGCCAACGTTCTCGCCTGTTTGAGATTAGGGGAGAGCACCAGGGACATGGTCAGAGAGTCGATGCTTTCCTCGTATAACCGTAGAGCTTTCTCGGCTCGCTTGCTACCTGGGTCCGCAGAGTAAGGGAGAGCGGAAATCTCACCCAACACCAACATCTCCGACTGCTTCTCCAGGCTCATCGCACTGTCGATGCGGTGCGAACGCAACTCCAAACCAAAAGCGATCAACAAAGGAAGGGCCAATCCGATGGCATTGGCCAAGAGAAGTTGCTTCAGCGGAAGCGATTCGACCGGCAACTTGGGGGGGGTCGATCGCTGCAATTCTCGAATCGGCTCCAGGCTCTCTCGCTCCGTCGCCAACGCAACACTGCGATCATGAATCTGACCACGGGTCTTCTGCCACTCCAGCAGATCCGCCTCCGCAAATTGCAACTCCGCGCCTCCCGAGCCAGTCAATTTCATCATGCTGATGAATTCCTTGATCTGTGCCTCAAGGCTTGCGCGACGCTCCTTCAGCGTCTTGACTTTCTCTGCGATTTCAGCGACCGACTTCCTCCGCTCCTCGACCCCTTCTCCTGCAATCCTCTCCTTCGAAGTTTCGAGGATTTGCTTCTTCAGGTCGTCTCGCTTGGCTTCGAGAATCGCCTTCTCTGAAATCTGCTGTTGGTAGATGGGATTCCGCTCCCCAACACTGGATGCTTTGAGTTTATCGAGGCGGAATTCGATTTCTTTGATCCGGGCATCCAGAGCCTGGATGGCTGGCGAAGAGGTCACTTCCTGATCGGCCAGCAAAGCAATCGAATCCTGGCTCATTTGTAGCTGAGCCGATTGTTGAGCTTCAGCCAATGCGGTCTCGGTGGTCGCGATTTCGCTCGAAAGCTGGAATCGTTCCAATCGCAGTTTGTCGACATAGGTGCTGTCGTAAACGCCGGAGGCCCCTTGACGGACCGGAGTGTCGAGCGTGATGGCGGAGGAGCTCAGGTCGCGAACACGATTCTTCGCCAATTCCACCTCCGCTTCGGCTTTCTCCAACGCCGCCTTGACCACCTGCTGGCGAGCGGTCAATTCGAACTGATCGATGAACGACTTTTGTGCCAGATACTCATCGACGGTGATATTCAAGAGCGAAGAGGCGATGGTTGGGTCGGAGGCATCGCAAGTCACTTCGATCATCGTATTGGACGCGGCGCCCGCCAGATTGATCGCTCGGCGCACCTCCGTAGCAGGATCTTTCGAGTTTCGGATCATCGGCATCTGCGCCACCACCGGGTTGGCGATCACTTTGTCGATCACCTTGTCGCTCTTGATCAAAAACTTCTGAAAGGCGATCAACGACATCGGCGTGCTTTGCATGCTCGAATTGGAATAAATCACGCTGCTGTTGGGGTCGATCAGCAACGAAAAGGAGGCGCGGTAGGTCGGCTTGAAGATCGACAGAACAATCCCGGAGGCAATCGCACAACCTACGATCGCGACCGGAAGGGCCCATGACCAAGAATTCCGAAGAAGCCTCAATGCAAAGGCAGCATCGATCGTCGGGAGTTTGGGGTCAGACGACCTTTGGATAAAGGACCGATCGGGCGATCCTTTCCCAGGAATCGGTTCGCTTCGCACATCGATAACCTGGGCCGAGCGATCCCGTTCGAGGTATCCAGAGGGATTCGGGGAATTCATATTTTCTATTCCAGAGCGATTTCTTCAAAAAATTTCGGTCCATTGGGCGGTGGTACTCCTCCGACATCGGTCGAAAGAGAGTCGCTAACGCGAGGGCTTTGGATTGCGGGACCCTCCACCCACCGGGATGAACAGGTGTCCCAGGTACCAAAGGAATGCTCCAAAAAGCAGTGCCGCAAAACCAATCATCAAAAATCCCATCAGATCGTGCGAAAAGTGCCTGGCCCACTCGCCCGGAAACCACTGAAATGCGAACGCGGTCAAGACGATCCTCGTCGCATTTGCTATCAGTGCAATCGGGATGGTCGCCAGCAAAATCAAAAGTCGTTCCAGCCACGATCTACGACTCAAGACGCAGTAAACGTAACTCAAGGCGAACATCCCGAAGAAAATCCGCAACCCTGAACAGGCTCGTTCGACCTCCAGTTGATGCGGTCCTAAAAGGATCGTGGTTCCTTCCGCAACGGCCGGTTGCCCGAGTGTCTGGAGGGTTGCGACGCTCAGCTTTGTCGCCACCACCTGCAATGGCTGGCTAAATTGATTCTCGATCCGGAAGGGAAGCGGAATCATAAAGAACAGGAAGCCCAAGGCAGGCATCGCCCACCAAACCCACCTGCGGCCAAACGCCAGCCAGGTGAGGCCAATCACGGAGAACGGAATGGCCCAAGCTTCGGCAAAGTCATAATAACCCCAGGCACCGAAAATCCTTACCGCCAACACCAATGCCAGGAATGGTAGAGCCAACCAGTGCCAACCCAGTTCCATTTTCGGCATCGAGTCGCGACGATTCCAAAGCAGGAAAAGCGTCATCGGCACGACGAGCCATCCATGTGAGTAGTCAGGCTCTCGCTCCCAGGTCTGGGTCAGGCTGAGCAGAGAAGGCCAAAACGACCAGACTCCAGCAGCGCCTACCAATAGAAAAAACAAGATGTTTCCAGGGGTAAGCCACCCTTTGAGAACCGAACCGCTGGCGGTTGCCGTCGATTCGTCCGCAACCGCAGCCCCAGCCAGTTGGTTGGATACCGCTGGGTCCGAAATGTTCGATGCATTGGCTTCTTCCACCGACTCCTGAGGGGCATCCGAGGAAGTCTTGTCAGGGACCTTCGTGCGGTTGCCAATTCTTGAAAACTCCGGCTTAAGAATCGAAGACGGAGCGATGTACTTCCGCTTTTTCATATCGAAAAACCAGTATTCGGAGCCACGATTAAAAGAATCAATAAAATAACTGCAAACCCTTGGTCGTCAAGCTTTCCCGTCTCACGCCATTCCGCGTCAAGGAAGGCCGGATTTCGCCCCCTTAGGGTCGATTCCGATCGACGGAGGAGTCGACGGTGCCGACTGCTGCCCCAGGTTCAAAATCAACGATCGCCACCCAGGCGGAATCCGCGACCAGACGATCCATCCCAAGGAGGCAGCGAAGAGAAACATCGACAAGATTCTTACCATCTTCCATCGAAATGCCCGCTCTGCATCCTGCTTCCGCGACTCCACTAATCGCTCCATCACCGACATCTCCTGACGAGGCTGTTCGGCAACAATCACCGTGGGCCCCCGCTCAACCCGCGCGGCTCCACGCGACACCCCATTGTAGGGGGGTTTGGCTGCGGTGGGGGCGGAAGGAGGCCTGGGCGTCGAGGCGTTGGGTTCGCTTCTTCGAATTTCCGTGTTCGTACCTGTCGATGCCGATCCCTGACCGCTTTGGTCATCGCCTCGCAGCGACCGCCAGGGCCGGACCGTCGAAGGTCCGGGGAAGGCTGAAGAGAGCGAGGTGGAGGTCCCATCGCCAATCCCTGCTTCCGTCTCGGTAGGTTCTGAGGGCCTGCCTGCATCCTCTCCGCGTCGTTCCAAAGCCGCTTCTGCCGAGCCCTCGGGGTTGCGATGCCCGGTCGCCAGCGACGGCGCTTGGACGAACGCCCCAGTCCGCTCGGGGATCGAAACTACCGCTTTTTCGGCATGGACCTGCGGGCCAGATGGGACGCTGGACCATTGGGATGCCAACGCTGCCGGACTGAGCGGCGAATCCTGCTTGACCCAATGGCCAGTTTCTACTGCGATCGCAGATCGATCCATGACTGCCTGAACTCCGCCGCCAGAAACTCCTTCCGTGATTTTCTTGGCTACCAAATCCACCTCGCCGCACCGCACCGTGTCCCCGTCACGCAGCAGCGAGTAGTCGACCTCCGCATGGTGGCTCCAGACTTTGCTTGGAGAAAACAAATCGACCACCATCAAACCTTCCGGAAACTCCAGAAACGCACAATGCAGCTCGGCAATCGATCGGTGACGCAGCCGCAAATCGCAGCGGACCGACTGACCCAGAAATGCGACCGAATGCATCGGCCGGAAAACATTCCTCCCCTGCTTCTTCGTCTCGATATCCAGCTCATGCATCGGGCCCTGGATTGTCTGTACGAGCCCCAAGTAGCGATACTCCAACAAAGTCAGTCGGTAGGGGCCAACGACGATCTCTTGACCCGACTTCCAAATCCCTGCAGCATGCCTCGCGAAAACACCAGGACAAGAGAAGTCGTAAACAAAAACCCCCTCGTTGGTCGCGTGCATGAAAACCGCTACCGGCGCCCCCAACGCCGGCAACCACAGCTCGCACCGCTTCTCCGCCCCAAGCCTCGCAAAGGGCTTGGACAAATCAATAAACTGCTGCCCCTCCGCCACAGCGACCTTGATGCGCCAGCGCACCATCGGCCCTTCCTGCCGGACCAATCGATGAGGCAGTTCTTGTTGGGGGGGCGGTTTCATCGGCATCGGAAGTTTCACGCCTCCAGCAAGTCGACAAGAGCAACGATTCGCTAGGACCGACGCATCCGAGGAAAATCGATGCGCTACACTGGAATGGGGGGCTTTTCGACTTCTCAAGTATACGCCAGAGACCTCCTGCAGACCTCCGGATTCGCTTGGATTTCATAAAAATCGTCTACTGGAGGGGGCTGGAGAATTGGGGCGATCCATCAACCCTTAGGACAGCTGCTGGGGCAGAAAGTCTGCCTCAGGAAAGAGCCTCTTTTTGGGTGGCGAGGGGGCTTTCTTGGGTGTAGGGCGGGTCTGTTTGGACACTTCGCCAGCGGGACCGAGGGAGCTGCAGCTGGAAAAGCTCAGCTCGAGGAGGCGATGGGGGTCGCATGGCTGCTGGAGCCGACCGGGAAATCGGGGTTGAACTGACCAAGTAGCGTCCTGCCACGGAGGATCCAGAGGGCGGTCTGAGGGTCGATCGATTGCGTTCGATCCTGGGGGGCTGGCTGGATGGGTACCGACCAAAGGATCTCGCCATCGGTCGCGACGATCCCCTGACGATCGCCTGTCGACCAGCGGGCCGCCAAGCTGAGCGTACCGAGCAAGGAGCCTACCCACTGGGGGTCGATTCGATCGGCCGGAAGCAGCTCCAGTTGGTCTAGGAGTTGTTGGAGGTCTGGTCGTAGATCAGGAGAAGCTTCCGACCAGGGGCGATCCCAAATCTCCGGATGGCTGACATGCCATCCGGCGTAGGCTGCCAGTTGATCGACCGCATCCAGACCGATCAAGGAGTTGGGAAGGCAATGAACGGCCGGCCCGACGATCCCGACGTTCTGGATCAATCCACCGGGAATCGCATGCCGAAAATAGACTAGGAAACAGCGCTGGGGCTCCTGATAGCCAGGCCAAAAGAGCTGGTCGCTGAAGATCACCTCCAGATGTTCCGGTGGCATCCCCAGATTGGGCCGAGCTGCCAGCCAGAGTGCCATCAACGATTCGGCTTCGGCCTCGGGTGTCCGGTACTCTGGATCGATTGCTTCCAGTCCGCCATCCCTGGTAGCGTAGGCGATTACCCTCATCCGCTCCGTCGGTTCTTTGGCCATTGCTGCCAGATGGGCGGTTCCCTCCGCTTGGCCAAGCCGCGATAGGGCGCTAGCGGCTTCTACCTGAATCCGCCGATGGCGGAGCGCCATCGCCTGCCGTAACTTGCCGACCGCTTCTTCGTCCCGCATCAGTGCGACCAGATCGCAAAGTGCCACCACCAAGGCGACCGATTCCTCGAGCATGGTCTGAATTGCTTCGATCGATTGACCGTAATGCCCAGGATCTTGCTCCATCACTCCCAATCTTCCCACCATTTGTCCTAGCAATCGCCGGAGCGTTTCCCGATGGGGGGTCAGTGGATGCAGGGAGGATGAGTTCAGTCGCACCTGTTGATTGGCCACTTCGATCAATGCCACCGTCTGTGCTGGCTCCAAAAAAGAGCTGCCCAGGAGCTCAAAGAACTTGGAGGCAGGCCAGGGCAAGGGGGCCATCAGAGGCTGTAGGCCGATCGCAGCGACGCGCGAAGACTGGCAGGGTGATTCCTTTAGTTCGCCAGCTAGCCATTGAATCGCTAGGGAGTCTCGGCGGGCGGCGACCAGGTGAAGCATTTGTCCTTCGAGTGTCTCCCATCCAGCCAGCTGCGTCCATCGTCGCAGGCCGCTCCAGAATTCCAGCCAGCTCTTGGTCTCATCGCTCTCTTCCCGAGCTGTTGCCGAAGCGGCAATCGCAGGTCCCGACCACTCGACCAGCCTCTTCAGCCAAGCGGGTGGCGTGGCGGGGTGATCGCCCCTCGAGCTTTCCCTTCGAAGAAACTCACTCCACATGGGCCCCCGCTGTACCCACCACTTCGCCATCCCCTGCAAGCTCCACTGGGCCACCGCAGGGGGATGGAGCGTGGGTGGGATGGAAGGCGAATCGTTGCTGTGCAAGCCACCGAGTCGGTCCGGGAGAGAAGTGGCGCGGTCCAGAAAGGCGATGCAATCGTCTATCCAACGCTCTCTTTGTGGCATCTATCGACTCCAAGATCTACAGGGGCGAGCGATTGGAAACGATTGACCGGCCGGTCGCAAGCGTCTATGCTCGACGTAATTGTTACGTCGAATGATTCCCTGCACAGGTGCAGACGATCTGCATCGCCGCGGAAACTATTGCCCTTCGCCCTGTCCGCCTTGTCGGGGACTTCCCAATGGGCGGCTCTGTGGCGGTGGACCTGGGAATCGTCGAGCTGGCACGGACGCGTCTCTTGGGCCCTGCCTTCCATTAGTCCGCCGTGCGCGGATCGCTCAAAGAGGCAGGAGGGTCCCGGTAGTATCTATGGAATCCAACGCTCCCGAAACGTTTGCCCAAATGCATCTCAGCCGCATCATGCTGGCGGCTCTGGCCAAGGCGGGCTACGAAAAACCCAGCCCAATCCAGGCGGCGCTGATCCCCAAAGCACTGGAAGGCTACGACGTCATCGGTCAGGCGCGCACCGGAACGGGAAAGACCGCTTCCTTCGCCATTCCGATCTTGGAACAACTCGACCCACTCAGTCAGCAGAAGCTCCCTCAAGCGCTCGTGCTGGTCCCCACCCGAGAACTGGCGACGCAGGTGCACGGGGAATTCGAAAAACTTGCCTACGGCTGCCCGACCTCCGTCGTCGCTATCTGCGGCGGGCGCCGGATGGACGAACAGATCCGCAAACTGCGGCAGGGGGCTCAGGTGGTGGTCGGCACCCCGGGCCGAGTCCTGGATCTGGTCGAGCGGCGCGAACTGCATTTGGGATCGCTTTGGTGCGTGGTGCTCGATGAAGCCGACCGAATGCTCGATATCGGTTTTCGCCCCGATATCGAACGCATACTGCGGCGATGCCCCGAAACGCGACAGACGCTCTTCCTGAGTGCCACGCTCGCCGGGGAAACCCAGAAACTGGCCGATCGCTACCTTTTCGAACCCGAGCGGATCGATTGCTCCCGCAAAGAAATCTCCGTCGAGACGATCGAGCAGCGGTATTTGGCGGTGGAGCCGCGCGACAAATTGGCGGTGCTGGTCAAGCTATTGGAGAGGGAGCAACCGCCTCAAGCGATCATCTTCTGCCGAACCAAGCTTGGGACCGCCAAGCTGCATCGGAAACTGGAGCAGGAGTTGAGCCGTTTTCCGGCGATGCGAGGCGTCGGCCTAGAGACGATTCACGGCAACATGAGCCAGTCGCAGCGCGATCGCGTCTTCCAGCGACTGCGAGAGGGAAAGATTCGACTCCTTGTGGCAACCGATGTCGTCGGCCGCGGCATTGATGTATCGACGATCTCCCACATCATCAACTTCGATATCCCACAGGACTGCGATGACTACGTCCATCGAGTCGGACGCACGGGCCGCATGGGCAGGGAAGGGATCGCCTTCACCTTCGTTGCGCGGGATGAAGGGAGCAGGCTGTCGGAAATCGAATGGCGGATCAATCGGCAGTTGCAGCGAGACCCGCTGACGCCATCCAATGAACGCCCTGGGGTGACGCCGCGAGTCAGCGAGATGGTGCCGGTTGCTGCGGCCCCTGAGTCGTGGCCAGCCACGCAACTGCTGGGTGGCGACCAAGGTGGCTCTGAGGAACAGCCCGATGCACCTCGAAAACGACTCTTCCGCTCTCGCCGCTCCCTTTCCTCCAAGCAGAAACGTCAGCCACCTCCCAGCCCCTGACAACTAGCCCCTGAAGTCTAGGCCCAGTAAGCTGTCCGATCGGTTTCGAGCGAGGACCGCATCAGGTGGCAGGCCGATCGTCAGCCAGGGGAGGATCGGACGTCCTACTTCGCGTCGGTGGCAGGGGCCGGGGCGTCGGGCGAATCTCCGATCTCAGGAATCAGGAAGACCCCCACCACCTTGAGTGTGTCGGATGCCACGTCCTGATCCTGCTCGGATCCCTGGAAGACTCCCAGGATCATGCAGCGTTGAGGTCGGTTGGCGAGCAGTTCGATTTGGTTTGGATCGACCCAGCGAGGATCCCAGACCAAACGGATCGAAGCTCCTTCCAGCTCCAGTGGGGCCTTCCCCTGCAAATCCGAATCGTCGGTGTTGAACTCCTCGGGGATCGCCGAGGACAGATCGAGCAGCGGGAGGATGCCGACCCACGGGGTACCCGGCTTGGCAGGCTCTAGCTTCGTCTGCTCGAACGCCAGTCGAAACGCAGGAAGTTCCGTCGAGACGCTCATCAGCCAGTGCAGTCGCTCCCGCCAGGCGCGGTTGGAAAGAGCGCTGGAGTTGGTTTCTCCAAGCAGCATGGTGGTCTCGCTGATCGCTTTGCTCAGCCGCACCACCTGGGGGTCCACGGCTAGCTTGGCTGGATCGATCGCCTCGCTGCCTCCCGCCGTCGCCTGCGAGAGCAGCGTCAGCGCCTCCAGCCACCGATTCATATTGACGCTCAACTGCGACCTTCCATCGCTATTGCCCAGCACCCCATCGGACGCTGCGGTTCGATCGGCACCCTTGGATGAGCTGTCGGTTGAAGGAGTGACAGGATCTAGCTTGGAAGTGGAAGGAGTGCCGCTGGGGCGACTGGCTGTATTGTTCGAGGGGGTGTCGTTCTCTGCAGGTTTTTTGGTGAGCGAGTTTTCGAACTTCTTGCGAAGTCCATCGTCGAATTCGCCTCCGTTGACGTCGTTACCGTCTGGACGGTCGGTCGGATTGAGGATGGCCACTTTGCGGAACTTCGCTGGGACAACCCACGGGAGAACTCGGCCCACCGCAGGACCGGCGCCGGCGACATCCTTTCCCAGCACGTGCCAGACCAGCAACAGCCCGACCGGGATCGCCGCCAAGCCACCGGCGATCACCTGCAGGGCGGAGACCAAAGGGGACTTCTTTTCCTGGATCTTTCGGATGAAGTCATCTTGAGTTGCTGGTCGCAGGCGATCCCAGTTGATTTTGGCAGCATCCACACCCTGGGGACCGGTACCCAGTAGCGAAGCGGTTCCACCAACCGTCCCTGCTTCCGTCTCCGCCTCGTTCGATATCCCCCCCAAGTCGGTTGGACCTTCGACCGACGCGGTATCCGCTGGGGAGGAGGCGTCGGAGACCTGCGTCTTTGCCTGTCCGTTCAAGATTTTTCCAACGAAATCATCTGTGCCGCGATCTTCGATCACCAGCCATTGTCGCTGGAGACCTTTGACGAGATCGTAGGCCTCCAGTTCATGCTGGCAGAGTGGACAGCGGAGGATTGCTTGATTTGAAGCGCGTGTGGGGGGACGGAGCAGGCTGTGGCACCCCGGACAGGGGAGGTAGATCGGCATGGCGTCGCTTTCCATAGGCATCGAAATGGAATGGAATCTCCCAAACTATAGTTGATGTCGTTCGATTTCTCCATGCGAAGTCGATTCTCGCGAATCGAGTCAGCAGCCGAACCGCTTCCGATCTGGCGGCGAGCGGGAAACGGAGAGAGATAAAATGGGATTTTGGAACTTGCGGCTTCTTTGCAGCGTCCCCCCGCCTGAAGCCCTAGACTCTTTTCTGCCACTTCCAGTGGACGAGTACCGTCCTCGAGGTCGCCGATCGCAGCGGGGTTTTTCGGCTGGTTGACGGGCGAGGAGCCAAAGCGATGCCCCAAGGGGCTTGGAGGTAGATGATGGTCGAAGGTCGCTGGATTCGCATGGCAGCGGTGATGGGCTGGGTCGCAGTCTGTACGGGGGTCGATCCGATGAGATACCAAAGCAATGCACTGATGGCTCAGTCGATCGAGACGCTGGAGGCGTTGGCGCTGGCTCCATCTCGACGCGACGCTTTAGCGCAACTGATTCCCGGTACGGAAGAGGCGTTCTATTTCGCCACCTTGGTGGCTCAGGCGGAAGGCAATCTTCCGGAAGCGGAGGCGACGCTGCGAGCTTGGGAGTCGGCCTTCCCGCGATCGACCATGGCTGCTTCACTGCGAGACCGTCAACTCTGGCTCGATTACCCCCAAAAGCCGCAGGCGTTGATCGATCGCGTTCTTGGAAGACTGCAGCCGAATCTCCAGCACGCCGCGCCGTTGAGCAATCCCGGTGCGTCGCTCCCCAGTCGACTGGACGAGACGCTTTTGGCGATCGAGAAGAAGATCGAGGAAGCGATCGCAGCCGACCCGTCGTTGGCCAAGCTGAATACTGAGGCGCTGGCGCAGTTGGTGGCGCGTCCCCTACCGATCGAATCGCTGCGAGCCTTGCTGCACCGACTGGAGCGGGTGGATCCTCCTGGACTGGTTGACGCGGTCGCTCGCGAATTGTCGGCCAAGGACTCAGCTGGTTGGGGATCGCTTCCTATCCACTCCCGTATGACTCTGGCTCAACGCCAGCAACTGGCCAAGCTGCAGCCGAAGCTTCTAGCGAATGATCTGTTCGTGCGACAGTGGCTAGAACGGCTCAGGCCAGATGCCCCCTGGGAGGTGCTCCTACCCAACGATCGTCGCCAGAGACTGGCGGATCTGGAGCAATTTTCTCTGCAGCTTCCGGACTCCCTCAACTCGCTCAAGGCGACCATCCTCCACCATCGCTTGGTGTGGGATGCAGTCGATGGCATCTACGATGCGGCGTCGTTCGATCGATACCTTCGCTTGCCCCGGCGCGCTCCGTTCCTCCGTGTCGAACCGCTGCAGCGCATCGACCCGGGGCACTGGGTGGAGCCTCAGGCCAGCTACGAAGCTCAGATTGGCTTGCCCCCGATCGGCGACGATTCCCCATGGGTTCGTCAGTATCTGCTGGAGCTTCTGAAGGACCGAGACCCCACCGAAGCGATGCGGTCGATGCTGGAAGAAAGGTACCTGGACCGGATGGTGGCCGAAAGTCGCATTCTTCATGGGGTGGGAGACTGGCAAAACCAACTGGCAAAATTTTCGCCAGAGGAGCAGCGGGCGTTGCGGGACCGAGTGGAATTGCGTTTCGCTCCGCAGTCGGCGCGGCGACTGGGGCCCCAGGATCCCGTCCAACTGCTGGTCGACCTAAAGAACGTCCCCACCCTTTCGGTCCGGATCTTCTCCCTGGATCCGGCCAGTCTCTACGAACGAGGTTTGATGCCCCCATCGACCGACCTGGATCTGGATGGCCTGGTCCCCAATGACCAATGGACCATCGAACTGGCGATGCCGCCGCAACGACTCCATCGCCAGTCGATACCGCTTCCCCAATGCCAGGGACGCGGCGTGTGGATGGTTGAACTGCTGGGAGGCGGGCTGAGAAGTCGCATGCTGATCCAGAAAGGGCGTCTGAGCTTCCTCGACCAGTGGACCGACTCCGGACACTTGCTGCAGGTGATCGATGAATCGGGCAAGGCGGTGCCGGAGGCGATCGTGCAAATGGGGGCCAAGACCTTTCTTGCCGATGCCGACGGGACCGTTTTGATTCCTTATGGTCAGAGCGACCAAACGGTCGATCTCCTGCTCCGTTCGGCCAATGGCGGGAACATCGAACGCTTGGAGCACCGTGCGGAGTCGTATCAGCTGGATCTTGGGGTGCTGGTCGATACGCAGCAACTGATCAGTGGCGTCACCGCCAACCTCGCCATGCGGGCACAATTGCGATGCAATGGAAGCCCCGTCCCGATCGGCCTCCTCAAGCAGGCTCGGGTGACGATCGAGTCCGTCGATGCAGCCGGCATCAGCGCCGTGCAGTCGATCCCCGATCCCAAATTGCTTGACACACTCGAGTGGACCCATTCGCTTCTGGTCCCTCAGGGGCTCGCACAGCTGCGCGTCACGCTGGAGGGTCAGGTCGACAAGGCGACTGGTGGAAGGGAGTCGGTTTCAGGGAGCTGGACTTTGGGGGTGCGGCATCAGGAACGAACAGCCCAGATTGCCGATTTCTTTCTTCGCCGTCACCCGGACCAGTGGATCTTGGAGCTACGAGGGAGGAATGGAGAGTTCCTGGCCAAGCACGCCGTCCGAGTGGCGGTCCAGTGCAAGGCATTGGTCGATCCCGTCGTAGTCGAACTGGCGACCGATGACGAAGGGAAGATTGAATTGGGATCGCTCCCTCAGGTTGCATCGATCGAAGTCCGCAGCGACACCATCGCGGCGCGCAGGCTGCAACTGGTCGACGCACCAGCGGCCTGGCCTGGACGACTGATCCTGCAGGAGGGAGAGCGGCTGGTGCTTCCCTGGAGAGTCGATCGACATCGGGGTGCCAACGCCGTTGCGGGTGACCTTCCTGAATGGAGTCTGGTCGAACTGCAGCAGGAAACTTGGTTGGCGGATCGCAAGGAATTGGTCGCGACCACCGCAACGACGCTGGAGATCCCCAAGTGCCCGGCCGGCAGGTTTCTGTTGACCGACCACCGCAGCGGAAGTCGCTGCGAACTCTGGGTCCTTCCGACTCGCGCCGAAGAAGGGATTCTCCTGAGCGACCACTGGATCGCTCAACCAAGCCTCGCAATCCCTCCCTCCGTGCAACAAGTGCAGGTCGACCCCGATCGGGTGCGCGTCCAATGGGGCGGAGATCTATCGACCTTGCGGGTCCATGTGGTGGCGACCCCTTGGGTTCCCGAAATCCCTCCAGGGCGAGATCTGAACTTGCCACCGTTTCCGTCGCGTTCTCGGCCCCGAGTCGCCGCTATCTGTCGCTGGGTCGATTCCCTTCGCGTCGATGACGAAGTGGAGTACGTTCGGCGGCGACAGGGGGCGCCCAAACATCCAGGGAACTTGCTTCCCTCCCCTTCCCTGATCGCCTACCCTTGGGACACGGCCACCGCCGCCAGCACGCTGCAGAAGGCGGAATTAGGTGATGCCATCCCCGGTTCCGCCGATGCCCCGGCGCCGATGGAGCGAGGGGGGCTTCAAAAGAGCCTGGGAGAAGAGAAGGCTCAATCTGCCGCTAGTGAGTCGCTTCGGGCCTTTGAGTATCTGAAGCAAGGGGCGGTGCTGCTCGCCAATCGCAAGCCGGATGCAGAGGGGTGGATCGAGATCCCGAGGGATCGACTGGCCGGCCATTCTGAAATCACCCTGGTGGCGGTCCAGTTGGGTGGCGTCGCAACCCACTCACTCACCTTGGAACCGCAAGCGATCCCGACCGTCGATCTGCGATTGGCTACCTCTCTGCCGCTCGATCAATCCTGGGCGATGCGTCGGCGAGTCCGTCGATTGGAACCAGGCGATAAGCCGATCGAACTGGGGGATCCGCGCACCACGCGCGTCCGCGTCTTTAGCTCGTTGGAAGATCTCTTCCGATGGCTGTTGCCGTTGACGGCCAGTCCGCAACTGGCCAGCTTCGAACCGCTGGTGCGATGGCACCTGTTGAGCGAGGAGGAGAAGGAGCGATTTTGTGTCGAGCATGCTTGCCACGAGCTGCATTTATTTTTGTGGAGAAAGGACCGACCCTTTTTCGATCGCGTGGTTCGACCTGTGCTCGCCGAAAAGATGGAAAAGCAGTTGGTCGATCGATATCTTCTGGAGCTGCCTTTGGAGAAGGATCGTACTCTTTGGAACTACAGTCGCACCAATGCACTGGAACGGGTGCTGCTCGCCTCGCGCTTGCCTGAAGCACGGGATGGAAACCGACGCTGGCTGGCGCATCGGCTGGAACAACTGCCTCCCTCGGATCCGCTACAAGCGGAACGATTCCATAGCGCCATCGCCAGCCAGTCGATCGACATGGTGCCCTTAAAGCGGGTGCTGCGAGAGCAGTTTTGGGAGTTCAAGGAGCGGCAGCGGGGCGTGGTAGCGCAGGAGAGCGAAGAAGACTACTTGGGCCTTGACGCTGAGAATCGCAAGGATCGATTCGGCGTCGATGGACTTGCCCAAGGAGAATCCCTTGGCTCCAGCAGCGGTGAGGATCCGCAAGCTAGGTTCAGTCAGCCTCCATCCCGTAGTGCTGGCGGCTTAGAAGCCGGTGGCATGGGAGGCCTGGGAGCCATGCGAGAGGAGAATCGCCCCGGGGATCCTGAGCGAGACAAAAGCGGGTTCGGCAGGATTATGTCCCGCCGAGGGCGGCTGAGCGAAGCATCGCTCTACCGATCGCTGGAAATGACCCGACAGTGGGCCGAGTCGCAGTTTTACCGCACGCCGGTGGAGCTGCAGCAAGCCGGTCAGATTCCCCCCAGCCGCTGGTTGCTGGATTGGCTGGATGCCCAACCAGGTCCTTTCCTCCCGGAATCGATTCTATCGGTCTCCGGTTCGCTCAGCGAATCGCTGGCACTCCTTGCGCTGGTGGACTTACCCACCGAGGCAACGCCTGCTGAATTGAGCGTCGAGCAGGGGCAGATTCAGGTCCGCGTGGCACAGCCATCGCTCGCCTTTGTGGAGATGCTGGAGCCTGCGGTCGATCGTCCGGAAACCCCGCAATTGCTGGTTGGTCAGGAACTCTACCGGGAAGAGGAACAGGAGCAGCCAGATGCCGCGCCAGTGACTCAAGGCCCGCTGATCCGCGGAGTGGTCTACCGATCGGTCGTCGTGGTCACCAATCCCCATTCCCGCCCCCAGACGGCCGAACTGCTGACGCAGATCCCGCAGGGCGCTGTGGCTCTGCAAGCCGCCAAAGTCGTCGCCTCCAAGCCGCTGCCACTGAAGCCTTTTGAAAGTCGAAAGGAGAGTCTTCTTTTTTACTTCCCTATGGCGGGTTCGTTCGATCATCTGGGGCCTCAGATTGCGATCGATGGCGCCAAAGCGGGGTCGGGTGTGGCGCGGCGGTACGAGGTGATCGATCAACCGCTGCGCGAAGGGAGGATTTCCTGGAACGACGTTGCTGCCTGGGGTAGTCAAGAGGAGGTGCTGGCGTACCTGCGCGATCGAACGGCTGAAGGGATCGACCTGAGCCGGATTGCCTTTCGAATGAAGGAGAAGGGATTCTTCGATGCTTGCCTGAAGGAGCTGGAGTCGCAGGGAGTTTATGCGAACTCGCTGTGGTCCTACGCTCTGATGCATCAGGATCCACTCCGTGTGGCGCAGTTTCTTGAGCATCAATCAGGGTGGATGGAATCGATGGGGCCCTCGACTCGCGGGGGGCTAGGGGAATGGGAGTCTCGCGATCATTACCTCGATCCGTGGCTGGAGTATCTGCCGCTGGTTGTCGCTAGACGCCATCCGCTAGGCAGCAACATCGTCATCCCCAATGAACGGCTGGAGGTAGAGTATCGCAGGCTGCTGTTGCGCATCCTGCATCATCCTGCTATCGAAGACCGCGATCGAATGGAGTGTACGGTCTATCTGCTAGCGCAAAATCGGATCGCCGAGGCGATCACGCAGTTCGAAAAGATCGATCGCGCGCGGCTGGATGGCACGCTGTTCTATGACTACCTCGATGCCTACCTCGATTTCCATCGGAAGCGGTACGATCGCGCTGTCCAGATCGCCAGCAAGTATCTCGATCTAGGCTCGCGGCGATGGCGGGAACGGTTTGCCGAGATCGTGCGGCAGGTGCGTCAGCGCGATGGTAGGGAAGACGATGCGGGGAATCAATTGACTTCCGGAGATCCGAAGAAGCTGGCAGATGATCCAGTGCAACGACTGCTTCTGGAGACGCGGCAAGCGGAACTGGGGGCGATGGCTGATCGTCAGCCGGTGGCCAACCTTGTCCAGGAGGAGGGTCGCTGGGTCCTCGTTCACCGCAATCTCCGCCGGTTGCAGGTGCGCTACTACCTGATCGATCTGGAGATGCTCTTTTCCCGTCGCCCCTTCCTCCAGGAAGAGGCGATGCAGCGAATCCCGATCCAACCCAACCAGGAAGAGTGGTTGGAACTGGATCCGGCGGGTGGCCGAAAGGAACTGAAGTTGCCCGAGGGATTGGCCAACCGCACCTTGCGGATCGAAGTGGCGTCGGACCGAGTTCTCGACTCCCAATTGGTTTCGGCAAGCGATCTGCAGGTGGCGATGGTGCCGGCCTACGCGAGACTTCAGGTGACCGATCGGCAAGGCAAGCCGCTGGAGGAGGTTTACGTGAAGGTCTACGCTCGTCACCGCGATGGATCGGTCCGCTTTTATAAGGATGGATACACCGATCTGCGAGGCCAATTCGACTATGGATCGCTGTCGACTCCTGATCTGGATACGGTCGACCGCTTCGCGTTGTTGATCGCGCATCCGCAAAGAGGCGCCGTGCTGCGGCAAAGCGAACCTCCGACGCGTTGACCGAAGGGCGCGGTCCGTGGGGAGCCGGCAACCTGACGGGAACTGGACAGTCGCTTACAATACTGGAACAGTTGGTCGGCCTTCGGACGCCGCCTCGGGGGATTTTCCTCCATATCACCACTCCGCGATCTAGGAAATGGTCCTTCCATGACCGATTCGGCCACGTTGCACCAGGAGCTTCCTAAGTCGCTTGAACAGATTCGGGATCCCGACAGCGGAAGGCCGCTGAGCGAGACCGGGCAGGTCACCCAGTGGCAAATTGCCAGTGGCCATGTCCGCTGCCAACTGGCGCTCTCCAGCGCCTCGATGCCACTGCGGCATTGGATGGTCGACCAGATCACCCAGCGATTCCAAGCGCAGGTGCAGGGGATTCAGTCGGTTCAAATCGACGTGGTGCAGCGCGACCGTCCCTACCCTGCCATCGGTCAAATCGGCCTGAAGGCGCGACACGTGATCGCCGTCGGTTCGGGAAAAGGAGGGGTGGGTAAGAGCACCGTCGCCGCTTCGCTGGCGCTGGCACTGGAAAAACTTGGTGCTCGAGTCGGGTTGATGGATGCCGACATCTACGGTCCCAGCATCCCGCATCTGTTGGGGCTTTCGGGACGCCCTGAAATCATCGAAGGGAAAATTCAGCCGATCCGCCTGGGGAAGATGCCTGTTCTATCGATGGGGTTTCTTGTCGAACGGCATCAGGCGGTGATCTGGCGCGGGCCGATGCTGCATGGGTCGCTGACGCAATTCCTGCGCGACACCGCATGGGGAGAACTCGATTATCTGGTGATCGACCTGCCTCCGGGCACCGGCGATGTCGTCCTGACGCTCTCCCAACTGGTGCCGCTTGCAGGGGCCGTCGTGGTCTGCACACCGCAGGAGGTGGCGCTGCTGGATGCCGATAAAGCAATCGCCATGTTCGATAAGACCAAGGTTCCGCTGCTGGGGTTGGTGGAGAATATGAGCGGGTTTACCTGCCCGGATACCGGAAAGACCTACGCCATCTTCGGCAAGGGAGGGACGCGAGCTAGGGCGGAACAGCTAGGGGTGCCGCTGCTGGCGGAGATTCCAATCCAGATGCCGATGAGGGAGCTATCCGATGAGGGTGGCCTGCCTCGGGCCCTGGAGGTTCCGGAGGTGGGTGCCATCATGGAGAAACTGGCGGTGGAAGTCGCCAAGAGCATCGCCGATCAGAACTTCAAACGGCCCGTGGCCGCAGCGCCGCTCCCTGTTCTGGGGTAAGGCTTTCGACGATTGCTCCGCTGCCAAATGGCAGGGGGACTATCTTTGGTATAAGGGACGGGTCGCCGCCTCGCAGGTGGCCACGGCCCCAAGGCAACTTATCAACAGGTGATCAATCCACCATGGCGAACCAAATCGACGGCGACACCCCTCCCAACTCCCTCGCCGACTGGCTCACCCAACTCCCTCAGCGGCTGGAAGGGGAAGGACACCAATCCAGTTTCCGCGACGCCTCGGTGGTGGAAGCTGCTCTCGAACTGGCGAGGATGCTGCAGCGACGAGCGATGGAATTGCAGACGCCGCAGGAAAAACGTCAGCAGGCAGAACTGGACCGGATGATCCAGCATCCTGGGGACAAAGCCACCTTGACGCAGTTCACCGACCAGGGCTTTCGCAGCCAGTCGGCCAATCGATCGGTCGACCAACTGGTCCATATCCTCGACGTTCAGGGTGTGCCTCGATTCTTCGGATCGATCGACTGGACGCTGATGAAGGGCTTTCAGTCCTTTGGCGGCTACCTTCCTGGGGTCGCTGTCCCTTTGGTCAAGGAGAAAATGCGTCGCGAGACGGCCAACGTGATACTCCCGGCCGAAGAAGCAATGCTGCGGGAACATCTGCAGGAGCGGCGAGCCGAAGGGGTTCGGATGAACGTCAACTTCCTGGGGGAAGCGATCCTGGGAGAAAAGGAAGCGCAGCGTCGCCTGGAGGGATATCTGGCCAGTCTGCAGTTGCCTGAAATCGAATGCGTTTCGGTCAAAATCTCCACCCTCTATTCCCAGATCTCAGCGCTGGCCCGCAGGTCGACTCTGCGTGTCCTGGGAGAGCGTCTGGAGTGGTTGTATCGGGCGGCGCTAAAGGAGACGTTCCAGCAGAAAGATGGCACCAAGACGACCAAGTTCGTCTATCTCGACATGGAAGAGTACCGCGACATGTGGTTGACGGCCGAACTCTTCATGCGGACGCTCGATCAACCCGGGCTGGATCAGGTGCGAGCGGGGATCGCGCTGCAGGCCTACCTCCCCGATTCCTTCTTGGTCCAAGAGGAGGTCACGCGTTGGGCGATGGAGCGACGCAAGCGAGGCGGTGGGCCGGTGACGATTCGCATCGTCAAAGGGGCCAACATGGAGATGGAGCGGGTGGAATCGAGCGTCCGGGGTTGGCCGCAAGCTCCCTACAAGATCAAACTGGAGACCGATGCCAACTACAAAAAAATGGTGCAATACGGCATGGAGCCCTCGCGGCTGGATGCGGTGCACCTGGGGATCGCATCGCACAATCTGTTCGACGTCGCCTACGCACTGGTCCTGGCGACGCAGGTCCAAGCAGGCCCACGCGTCCAATTCGAAATGCTGGAAGGGATGGCCAATCACCAGCGCCGTGCGCTGTTCGAAGCGACCAAGCGACTGCTGCTCTATGCCCCTGCCTGCCATCGCGAGGAGTTCATCAACGCGATCGGCTACCTGATCCGACGGCTCGACGAAAACACCGGTCCCGACAACTTTCTCCGCCACGCTTTTCGCATCACCGTCGATGGATCGACCTGGAAGCGACTGGAAGGTGGGTTTCTGGAATCGCTGAGGATGGTCGATACGATTTCCAACCAGCCCCGCCGCACGCAGGACCGCCGGTCGGCACCCTGTCAACCACCGCCTCCCGTTCAGTGGCAGCAGTTGGAGAATGAGCCGGATACCGATTTTTCACTCCGGCAGAACAGCCTTTGGGCCGAAGAAATCGTCGCCCGTTGGGAAGGTCGCCGAGACGCTCAAGCAACCGAAATCCCCGTGGTCATCGCCGGTAGGCAGGAAACGGGAGAAGGGGGGCTGATGGAGTCGATCGATCCATCGCGGCCCGAAGGCGTGGCGGCTAGATACCGCCAAGCTTCCCAAAGGCAGTTGGATCTGGCGGTCCAGTGCGCTTCGAGCGACCCGGCCGGCTGGAGAGCCGCTTCGCCGGAGCATCGGTATGGGGTGTTGCGAGCGGTGGCGCAGCGGCTGAGGGAGAGGCGTGGAGATCTGATGGGGGCCGCCCTGGTCGATGGCGGGAAATCGCTAGCCGAAAGCGATCCGGAAGTCAGCGAAGCGATCGACTTTGTGGAGTTCTACGCCCGCTGTGCGCTCGATCTGTTCCAAGATCGATCGTTGGGGGCTCAGCCCCGCGGCGCCGTCCTGGTGGTTAGCCCCTGGAACTTTCCGATCGCCATTCCCTGTGGTGGGATTGCCGCAGCGCTGGCGGCAGGCAATACAGTCCTCCTGAAACCTGCTTCCGATACCGTGCTACCGGCCTATCTGCTGTGCGAAGCATTTTGGGATGGAGGGGTTCCCCGCGAAGCGCTCCAGCTCATCCCCTGCTCGGGCCGCCTCGCGGGATCGCAACTGCTGGGTCGCCCGGAAGTCGATACGGTGATCCTCACCGGTGGCACCGAAACGGCGCTCAAAATGCTGGGCGATCATCCGCGACTACGATTGTTCGCCGAGACAGGGGGAAAGAACGGCACGATCGTTACCGCGCTTAGCGATCGAGACCAGGCGATCAAAAATGTTCTCCATTCAGCGTTCTCCCATTCGGGGCAAAAATGCAGCGCCACTTCGCTGCTCCTTCTCGAGGAGGAAGTCTTCCACGATCGCGCTTTTCGAGACCAATTGGTCGATGCGGTCGCTAGCCTCCGCGTCGGTTCGGTCTGGAAGCTCTCCACCAAGATGGGACCATTGATCCGTCCGCCCGAAGGAGCTTTGCTGCGAGGACTGAAGGAACTGGAGCATGGGGAATCGTGGGCTTTGATCCCCAAAAACCTCGACGACAACCCTTGCCTTTACAGCCCCGGTATCAAATGGAACGTGCAGCGAGGGTCGTTTACGCACCTGACGGAGCTGTTTGGTCCCGTGCTGGGGGTGATGCCCTTCCGAAAACTGGAGGAAGCGATCGAGCTGCTGCATCAGACCGGATATGGGCTTACCAGTGGCCTGGAGAGCCTGGATGATCGCGAGCAGGCGGTGTGGCGCAAGAAGATGCGCGCTGGGAATCTCTACATCAACCGTCCGACAACCGGCGCTGTGGTGCTCAGACAACCCTTCGGTGGCCTGGGGCGAAGCGCCTTTGGACCAGGGATCAAAGCCGGCGGACCGAACTACGTCGTCCCACTAGTGCGTTGTCATCCACCCGAGAATGTGCAGCTGCCTCCCAGCAATGGTCCGCAACTCCCATCGCTCAAGACGCTCTGGAATACCCTCCACCGTCCATCCAACGCGGAAGCGTTTGTGCAATTGAGCGGGCAGAACCGGCAGGAATGGAGTCGTCTGCTGCAGGCGATTCTCGACTATGACCGCGTCGCCAGGGAAGAGATTCGTCAGGAGCATGACACATTGCGGCTGCTGGGGCAGGACAACTTCCGGCGGTACCTACCGATGCAGCGCGTCCGTCTGCGGGTAGGTCCCGAAGATCGGCTCTGGGAGGTGCTGGCTGCCGCCTCGGCAGCGGTCGCCGCAGGTGCTCGCATCACCATCTCAAGACCCGTCGATCTGCACGACGAATGGGAAGCATGGATGGAACAGTGGACGCAGGATTGGGGTGCCGATATCGAGTTCGTCGAAGAGACCGATCAAGTCTTTCTGGGGGCGCTGGTCGGTGGGCAGGCAGACCGCGTCCGCGTGCTCCAGCCAGGGTCGCTGGCACTGGCCATCCTGCAGACGGCGATCGAGCATCATGTGCCGGTGGTCGATGAGCCGCTGCATGCTGCGGGGCGAATCGAATTGCTTTGGTATGTGCAAGAGCAGAGCGTATCGACCGACTACCATCGCTACGGCAACCTGGGTATGCGAGCGACGGAGGCACGGCGCGAACCGACCTGAGTGGACGCGGGCCACTCTTCCACAGACCTCGGTCGATGGCCGCGCCCGCTAGCTGACCGGTACGATGGCAAGGCCTTGCGTCTACTTGCCAGGCGCTTCCGAGACGGGCTGCTCCTGCTTCCCTGCCTCCAGGGGTGGCATCGGCACTGGGGTGGGTTCCAGGTGCCTCGCGAGGTATTCGGTGCGGAGCCGTCCGTAGGTTCCACCGATCCCGTGATCGAACTGCGGATAGATCATCATGTCGAACCGCTTGTTGGCATCATGAAGCGCCTTGGAAAGCTGCCAGGTGTTGGAAGGGTGGACATTGTCATCCACCAATCCATGTACCAGTAGCAACTTGCCACGAAGTTGCGATGCGTATTCCATGCAGGAGCCCAGTTGGTACCCTTCGGGATTCTCCTGCGGCGTGCGCATGTAACGCTCGGTGTAGATCGTGTCGTAGTTTTTGAAGTTGGTCACCGGAGCGCCGGCCACCGCGACGTGGAAGAGATCGGGATAGCGCAGCACCGCTAGGGCCGCCATGTAGCCGCCATAGGAGTGCCCGAAAATGCCGACGCGCTGGGCATCCACCCAAGGCTGCTCAGCCAGATGACGGACACCCGCCGCTTGGTCGTCCAGATCGACGCCACCCAGTCTCTGGTAGGTTGCTGATTCGAATGCCTTGCCACGTCCCGTCGTGCCTCGATTGCCGATCTTTGCCACCACGACGCCGAGTTCACAAAGAGGATTGGCGGCACTGTAGCGGCACTGGAGCCCCTGGGAGGCAGGGCCTCCATAGACGTCGATCACCAGCGGATATTTGCGGCTGGGGTCGAAATGCGTCGGCTTTTGAAGGATGCCGTGAATCGTGGTGGTGCCGTCGGTGGAAACAAAAGAAAACCACTCGGCCGGCACCACTCCTGCTTGGCGCGCTGCCTGAGCCGATCCTTCTGCCAGCACCCATTCCCCCTGGTCGATTCCATAGACCACAGTGCTGGGCGGGGTGTCGACCATCTCCCGCACGGCGACCACATGTCGATGGTCCGGGGAGATCTGAAATCCGGTGTGATGCAGTGGCGATCTGGTAACTCGCTGGGATTGAGTGCCATCGAGCCGTGCGCGATGCAACTGCGCGGCGTACGGATTGCTGTCGCTAAAGGCGGTGTAGTAAAGCCATCCCGCCGCTTCATCCACCTGCACCAGTTCACCGCACGGGTAGGGGACATCTGGGGTCAGATCGGCCAACAAACGGCCATCCAGATGCCGGAGCTGAAATCGCTTCCATCCATTCGACTCGGTCTCCCAGACGAAACGTTGGCCATCTTCAAGGAAGCGGATTGTCGGTGCATTTTCCTGCCAAGTCGGCTGCTTCTCCGACACCACGACGCGCTGGCGCAGCGTCACCAGGTCGATGGCGATCCAGTCGAGCACATCTTGGCGGCGGTTGGTGCGATGGACCAGCAGCTCCTTCCCATCGGGTGAGAACTGAATGCGGTAGAGATACTGCCGTGGTTCGCCGGGGATATCGATCTTTCGCTGGGTGCCGCTGGCTAGATCGTACAGCCAGAGAAAGACCTCGGGATTGCTGTCGCCCGCCTTGGGATAGCGGGAAGCGAGGATCGTGGTGTAAGAATCCAGGTTCCCTCCGGTCAGGTAATAGTCCTGCATCCCCTCTTCCCGCACTTCGTAGTAAGCGAGAGTCTGGCTGTCCGGCGACCACCAGATCGCATCCTGCTGAAACAGCTCTTCTCCGTAGACCCAGCAGCATGTGCCATATCGCCGTCGCTCTGTCCCATCGGTGGTCACCGCTACCGGGAAGCGCCCTTCCACCTGTCCGATAGGTTCCAGCCAGAGGTTGTTTTCGCGATGGATCGCTTTCCATTGACCATCGGGAGAGACCTCCTCCGTGCGTTGCTGGGCGCGCCCCACGGGAGCTCGACCCCTAGCCCCCCTTCCGGCATTGGGGGCGGCGGCTGCCGGGGGCACCGCTTCGGCTTCCGAAATCTTTCCGGTCGCTACATCCCATCGCTTTCTTGTCCCCTCGGTTCGGAAGGTCAGTCCACTTCCATCGGCATCCCAACTGGCCGCCTCGATTCGCCCACCAGTCTGGAACTGACGCATTTGCTGCGCCATCCGATCCATGCGTGCCATCCCTTCGGCATGGCGAGCCAGATCCGAATGACCAGGAGGATCTTCTCCGCGGAGCGGTGCGATCAGGCGGATGGCGTCGAGTTTCGATTCCTGCAGCAGCATCCCAATCGCCAGCAATCCCAAGAGTGCCTGCCCCACCGTCCAAGAACCATTGCGTCCGACGAAAGCCATGATGACTCCTGTTTCCTTGCCGATACTCTGGGAATCGGTCCGGTTGCGGATCGAACAAAAAAGAATGCTCCCCGCAGGAGAAGCAACACTCGTTTTCTAACCTTTGGAACGCCGACTCGCCAGTGGCAAGCCACGATCGGATGGACTCGGCTTCTTCCCGTTTTGGAAGGTCGATGACCCTCCTCTGGCAGGAATCAGCAAGTCGGCACGCAGCGTCCGTCCCCAGCTCTTCCACTAGGCGTTCGCCGCAGCGCCGGGAGGGTCGATGCCAGCCGCAATCACCATGGGAACTGCAGACCCGAATTTTGACGCCGCAGCCTAAGGAGAGTCGATGCCAGCCACAATCACCTTCATCGGCCGAAGAGTCGTCCTATCGATGCCGCAAACGGGCACAGCCCGAACCCGAAAGATCACGAAGAGTCGCGAGATGAGCCGACCGGAATCGAATGCTACCTGTCGACCGATCGACTGCATTGAATGGGGGTTGGGCGCGTCGACCGGGAGGGGAGGTTGAGCCATCATGGAGATGCGGAGGGAGGGGCGACCTTCTTTTTTCGAAGCACTTCAATCGCCTCCAACATCCTGTCGTTGTCCGAGTTGAGTTCGGCAAGTGCGGCCAGAAATTCGGTTTGTTTCGATTCGGGGAGCTGCTCAAGGGAGTGCTCCATCCAGCGCTGGAGTTCCTCGAAGGGCTGGTCGTTCTTTTGGTCGATCGGTGTTTGCTGAGCCTGGGTCCAATGACGCACCGCGGCGACCAAACTGGCTTCTTGGGAAGGGAGATTCGCTTCCTGGGGTCCGAAGACCGTCAAGAAGGCTCGCATTTTCGAGTCGGCTTGCCATGGAGAGCGGCGCAGCGTTTCCTGGCAATTGAGGAACATCTGTTCGATCGGGCTGGGGGCTTGCTGTGGATCTCGAAGTCGACTGCGTACATCGCGCTCCGCTTGGCGAAGTTCCAGCGCCGAGAGCATCTTGCGGACCGCCGGTTGTCGAGGGTCCATCGGCTGTTCCAGCAGCCAACGATTCAGCCATGACTGATGCTCGCGGATGATCGAAAAGTCTTCCTGCTGGAAGGCAGCGATCGTTTTCTCCAAAATGACATCGTCGCTAGGAACGCGTGTCCATTGTCTCCATCCCCAAAAGCCGACCGCCAGTGCCAGGAGGAAAAAGACGATCGATGTCCAGTGCCAACCTTCCGCTTCCCACTCGTATTCCTTCTTCTTCTTTCGTTCACGCCGTTTCATCTCCTCCAGCGTCGTGAATTCCGACTTTCGCGACATCGCCAACTCCGCTTCGGTCGGCTCGGGCATCAGTTTGCTCGGGGATGCGGCCAGCGTGGCAGCGGTGCCTTCCAGGGATGGCTTGGCGGCTTCGGAGGGAGGGTCGCGGTTCGGATCTGCGATGCGTGTCGAGAAGCCGGTTTGATCGCGCTTCAAATCGATCTGCTTTTCCCGAAGGACGCTGGCTGAATCGATCGACGAGGGCTCCATCTTTGCTTGGGAATCGGGTTCCTCCGAGGTTGGTGGGGGTGCGGATGGCTTGCTGCCGGAGCCTTCTCCTGCCGGATCAGACGCTCGATCCAGTCCGTGTCGAATGGCACGCACGCGATTGCCGATGACCAGGGCGGTGGGGGGACGCTTGGCGGGATCTTTCTGCAGAAGCTCGTGGATCAGGCCTTCCAGTGCCTCAGGGGTCTTGGGCGCCAGCGTCCGGACCGGCGGAAATTGCTCGTAGCGCACCGAATAAAGCACTTCGGGGACCGATCGCCCGACAAACGGTGGTCTGCCCGTCAGAGCGAAGTAGGCGATGCTGCCGACCGAGTAGAGGTCGCTTTTGCTGGTTACCGCTTTGCCCTCGGCCTGTTCGGGAGGCATGTAATCGGCGGTGCCGACGATACTGCCTGCTGCGGTCATTTCCTCGCCACCAAAAAACTTGGCGATCCCAAAGTCGGCCAGTTTCACATTGCCCTCGTGGTCCAGCATGATGTTGGCCGGTTTCAGATCGCGGTGGATCACCCCTTGATCGTGCGCCGTTTTGAGCGCCGCACACATCTCGCCGATCAGTCGGCAGACGTCGCGCCACTGCATCGGTCCATCCCGTTTGATCCGATGGTGAAGGCTTTCCCCTTGCACAAACTCCATCGAATAAAAAAGCTTTCCTTTTTCTTCGCCATATCCGATCAACTGAATGATGTGCGGATGCTGGAGTTTCTTGAGCGTTTCCACCTCGGCGGCAAACCGCCTGCGAAAGCGTTCTTGATCGGCAAGGGAGTTGGCGATCACCTTGATCGCCACGGGCTGGCCGGTTTTGGCGTGGGTTCCTTCGTAGACGATCCCCATGCCCCCCTGCCCCAGCACCCGCTCGACCTTGTAAGGGCCGAGGAAATCCGATGGCGCCTCGGGACTCGCGCCGGGGTCAATCGGATCGGAAGATGTCATAGGAGTTTCCTTCATGAGGATCTATGCTTCCCAGGCATTCGTTGAACACCAAACGGGAGTTCATCCGGAACGGCCGGAGCGAACGGTGGTGGTCGATCGGCGGCTGCGCGAGGCGGGGCGTATTCCCAGGGATGCAGTGGCGACCTGGTCGCTTGCATCATGGGAAACACTCTGCTTGGTCCACGACCCTGGCTACCTCGAAAAAATAAAGCAACTGGCATCTCCCGACCCGACCTGGATCGACAGCGAAACGATCCTCTCGCCGAGGTCCTTTGAGGTCGCCTGCCTTGCCAGCGGTGCGGTGATCGACGCAGTCGACCGGATGACGTCGGGGGAGGATCCTCTCGCCTTCATCGCCTCACGGCCTCCAGGCCACCACGCGTTTGCTGATCGTGCCATGGGTTTCTGCCTGATCAATCATATCGCCGTGGGCGCTCGGTACGCGATAGAGAGGCACCGATTCCATCGCGTTTTGATCGTCGATTGGGACGTCCACCACGGCAACGGCACGCAAGCGATTTTCTGGGAAGACCCTTCCGTCGGCTTCTTTTCGATGCACCGTTGGCCGTTTTATCCGGGGACGGGAAGTTGCGAAGAGTCAGGAAGCGGCCGGGGCTTGGGCCTGACAAAGAACCTCCCTCTGGCCTATGGCACCCCGGCGCACCGGGTCGTCGATCGCTTTTGCGAAGAAGTTGCTCAATTCGCTGATCGGATTGAGCCGGACTTGATCCTAGTAAGCGCGGGATTCGACGCCCACTGGGAGGATCCCCTGGGCGGGTTATCTCTGGAGTTGGAGCACTTCCAGCAGATGGCAAAGCACCTCCATCAGCTGGCTCAACGCCACTCCCAGGGCCGCCTGCTGAGTCTGCTGGAGGGGGGCTATCACCTGAAGCATCTTCCCGACTTGGTGCTGGCACATCTGGATGCGCTGGACTGAGCTGCCTGGGAGGAGCCGCCTGGCACCCCCCGCCAGCGACTTGATCTTCCTGGGGAGGACCGATCCAGGTCGATTGGTTTACACTGGAGGCGGATGAGATCGAGCGAGGTTGGCAAGGAAGAGGATCACAAGAACGATGGAACGGGCCTTTCGGTTGGAATCGTGGCTGGGTATTGATCAGGATCCCTCGTGGCTAGGTGCCGGTCAGCGGCCGGTGGTCTCACAGGGAGAAGGGCCTAGTGGCTCTCTTCCTCTTTCCGACCAGATGTTGCGGGAGTGGTCCAGTGGCGATCTATTCGGCTGGACGCAGAATGCCGGGATGGGGTGGCCTCCCAGCAAAATGCTAGGTCCGCAGTTTCTGCTGCTGAGCACCCAAGGGGGAATCCGCGCCGAAGATGGCAGTCCCGTGGCTCTCGGCTATCACACGGGGCACTGGGAAGTTGGCCTGCTGATGCGCGAGGCAGCGCGATGGATCGAGCAATCGGGTGGAGTGCCTTTTGCAGGGTTCGTCAGCGATCCTTGCGACGGGCGCACCCAGGGGACGGTCGGCATGTTCGATTCGCTTCCCTATCGCAACGATGCTGCGATCGTCCTGCGTCGCTTGATCCGTTCCCTGCCGACACGCCGTGGCGTGATGGGGGTGGCCACTTGCGACAAGGGACTCCCCGCGATGATGATCGCTTTGGCCGGATCCAGCCAGCTTCCTTCGGTTTTAGTGCCGGGTGGCGTCACCTTGCCGGCCAAGGGAGCGGAGGATCTTGGCAAGGTCCAGACGATCGGAGCCCGTTACTCGCATGGAGAGATCTCCCTGGAAGCGGCTGCGGAAGCGGGTTGCCGCGCCTGCGGTTCCCCTGGTGGTGGCTGCCAATTCCTTGGAACCGCGGCCACCAGCCAGGTCGTCGCCGAAGCGCTGGGGATGACCGTCCCTCATGCAGCCCTCGCCCCCAGCGGACAGCCGCTCTGGCTGGAAACCGCTCGACGCAGCGCCCAGGCACTCTGGGACATGCATCAACGCAAACAGACGCTCGCCGATTTCCTCACCGAAGATTCGTTCCACAACGCCCTGGCGGTTCACGCCGCTTGCGGCGGATCGACAAACCTACTGCTCCATATTCCCGCCGTCGCTCATGCAGCCGGTTTGCGCCGGCCTGATGTCCAGCAGTGGCGTGCCATCAACCTCCAGGTTGCACGGTTCGTCGACTGCCTTCCCAACGGACCTGCCTACCATCCGACCGTCCGGTTTTTTCTCGCCGGCGGGGTACCGGAGTTGATGTGGCACTTACGGGAATTGGGGGTGGCTCGCTGCGATGCACGCACGATCACTGGCGAAACCTGGCATACCATCCTCGATGCATGGCATCGATCTCCACGCCGCGCCCAGTTGCGGCAGTGGCTCCTCGAGAATGACGGGGTCGACCCCGATCAGGTGATCTATCCCCCTGCAGCGGCACGCACCGCGGGGATGACCAGCACGGTTTGCTTCCCGGTCGGCAATCTCTGCCCCGAGGGCTCGGTAATCAAATCGACCGCCATCGATCCCAGCGTGATCGATCCAGATGGGGTCTACCGCAAGCAAGGACCGGCGCGCGTCTTCACCACCGAGAAAGAAGCTGTTGCGGCGATCAAAGGGCAGCACCCGCGCCCGATCCGTCCAGGAGACATTTTGATTCTGATCGGACGTGGTCCGCTGGGATCGGGCATGGAGGAAACCTACCAGGTGACCAGCGCCCTGAAGCACCTTTCTTGGGGCAAGGAGGTGGCGGTGGTCACCGACGCGCGATTTTCGGGGGTCAGTACGGGTGCCTGCATCGGTCACGTAGGCCCCGAGGCGTTGGCTGGGGGACCC
Organism: Pirellulaceae bacterium; assembly: GCA_044371425.1. GTDB lineage: Bacteria > Planctomycetota > Planctomycetia > Pirellulales > Pirellulaceae > JBEISR01. The sequence continues at coordinate 610,647 of JBILTR010000001.1, forward strand.
ATCGGCCGCGTCCGCGATGACGATTGGATTGCAATTCAGATCGATCGCATTCGATTGACCGGAAGCGTCGACATGGTCGGCTGTGTCGATCGGCGGCTTGATCCCCACCAAGCTAACCAGTTGCTAGCCTCCCGAACCGCTCACCCTGCCCTGCAGCCCGACCCGCGGCTTCCTGACGACACGCGCTTATGGGCCGCACTGCAACAGGTTGGCGGTGGCACCTGGGGCGGATGCGTCTACGATGTCGCTGCGATCGTCGAAACGCTGGAAGCAGGCCGAAAAGCGTTGGCCGAGCGAAAGGCCGATCAGCGGTAGATCCGATTGCGACCAGGGCCACCATCGAGCAGACTGTCGAGGCGGTCGCCATAAAGCCAATCGTCTCCCAAGCCTCCCAGCAACTGATCGACCCCCGCTTCACCCCAAAGGCGATCGTTCCCATCGCCTCCTTCCAGGCGGTCGTTGCCACTGCCTCCATAGAGCCAGTCGTGACCCGCCTGACCAAGGAGTTGGTCTGCCCCCGCCTCACCAAACAGCCAATCGTCCCCGTCGCCTCCATCGAGAAAATCATCGCCACTGCCACCGTAGATCCGGTCGTTGCCCGCACCGCCGAAGAGTCGATCGTTCCCTTGGTAGGAATAGAGGAAATCGTTTCCTCCCTCGCCGTGCAGTTCGGTGCTGCCGCCTCCCGCATACAGCTGATCATTCCCATCGCCCCCGCGGATACTGGAAGGCAGCACGATCGTTCTGGCGATCAACACCCAGTCGTGCCCATCCGCAGCATCGATCGAAACTCCCGTCAGGGCGTTCAGTTCGAATCTCCCTTGCCGGACGCCATTGACGGTCACCTGCACTTGGCCTGCGATCCGTTCGACCAGAATGCGGTCGGGACCCGCAGTGCCTCGCACCGTCAGAATGCCACCGATCACCGAAACCGTCGCGGGGGTTGGAGCCGGAATGTCCATGCGCTGACTGGTCGCCAAGCCAACGGATCGACCCATCGAGAGCCCTAGCTCGTTATCGAACCTCCAGTGGATCCCACCATAAAGCCGACTGTCGGCCGATTCCTGAGCCGCTTGGTCGACCGAACTGTAGGAGCGGGCTTCTGCGGCGGGGTTTTCGCTGGCAGCGGTGAAGGGAAGTTGACTGGTGCCAAAAAAACGAGTCAGCACTGTCGCCATCGCGCCACTGAAAGTGGCATGGCCCGAGGTGTAGCTTGGGAAGTTGGGCGTGGTCAGCAATGGGGTCCACGTCGGATCGGCCTGGGTGGCTGCATTGCCATCGTCGGCCGCTTTGCGGATCCCGGTGATGGGACGCCAGAAATCGGATCGGTACTTGATGTCCCAGCAGACGATCGCCGAGTCAGCCAGCGCGAGGTTGAGGATCGCCATCAGACGCGCATTGTCCGAAAGTGTCGTCCCGCGGCTTTCGGCAATCGTCCTGGCCATCAGATTCAGATGCCCTGGTGGCGTCGCCGTCCCGGCTCCATTGGCCCAGAAATTAGCGATCTGAGTCTGATCGGGGGTCCGCGTCGAACTGGTTGCACTGCCGATCTGCTTGACCTCATCGAAGGCGGCAGTGTACTGCGCGCTGTCGAGGGCAGGCGGTGGACCGGGCCGAAAGGCGCTGCCACTAGAAATCGCAAAGGGACGCACTCCAGGCCATTGTGGCAGCAGCGCAGGCGCCAGCGCCGGAGGCGTCGGCTCCCAGTCTCCAGGCTGTCCACCAGGAGTGTAGGTCACCGAGTTCTGCGACCCATCATTGGCGCGAGCCGCAAGCATTGCGTCTGCTGCCCGACCACCCGCAGCGATGCCCGCCTGCTTGTCGAGTCCCTCCGGGACCTTGGCCAGCCACTCCTGTCGATTGGCCTGGAACTTGGCGACTTGAGCTGGGAACAGATTCGATAGCACCCGAGTGGCCGCCTCTGCGATCGCTGCTTCCCTGGATGCCGTGGGAGGAGCCGCCGGTACCGAAAGGTAGGTCCCATTTCGCTGGTCGATCGACTCGACCGCGTCATAAACCGCACCATGCAGCATCGCCAGTGCCCGGGATGCCACCGGAGGAGAAGTCCTGTCGGTGCGAATGGCCGCCAAGGCTTCATCGTTCCAATCGAAGATCGGATCGGCATGCATCAAGTGACGCTGCTCCAATCCCTCCAGTCTCAAAACACGCACGGGACGGGATGCCACTCTTTTTTTGATGCTCATTTGCCCCTCCTCACTTTTCCAACGGGTCGTCGCTCTATCCAACTGAACGCCAGCCTAATCGAATCGAGAGGCTGGCGAGAATAAATGCAGGAAAGAAAAATGGAATCCGCTGCCTGCCCGCACCAGGAATCCGCCAGCCACTGACACACCGAAATCCGGGATGGGAGGGATACCTCAAATTCGAGCGGTTTTAGAGTGAAAACAAAGGGGGATTGCGAGCGAGATTCCCCTATCGCCCTGGTACCATTACGATGGTGCGAATCGCCATGGTCATCCCAAGTGGGACGGTGTGATGCTTATCGGCTTGACCCAGCTTGGCGATGAGCCCACCAACCCCGGTCATCGAAGAATGAAGGAGACGTTTTTTGGGTCCCTCCCTCCTCTCTCGCCTCGGAATTCAGTCCAAATTGCTCTTGGCCATGCTTCTGCTGACGCTGCTATCGGTCGGCACGATGGGGGCCCTTGGTTACCGGTCGGCTCGCGTCACCTTGCGCGAGGGGGCACTGAAGCAACTGGAGGCGGTGCGTCACGCCAAGTCCAGCGCCCTGCGCGCCATGCTGACGGCGCTGCGCAACCAAGTGCAGGCTCTTTCCGACAGCCAGATCGTCGTCGACAGTACGCTGGCATTCCGTCAGGCCTTCGCCGCTACCCGCAACCAGCGTCTGGCTCCCGATCAACTGCAAAGGCTCCGGCAGTTCTATCAGGAGCAATTCCTTCCCGAGCTAGCCAAGACGCGCGTTGGCACTCCGGTATTGGAACAGTACCTGCCGGAGGGACCGGCCGAGCAGTGGTTGCAGTACTTTTATCTGGCGGATAACCAGAATCCTTACAACCAGAAACGCAATCTTGTCAGTGCTCCTCTGGAGTCGACTGGATACGACGCAGTCCATCAACAGTTTCATCCTCGCTTGGTGCGCGCCTCGCAGCTCTTTCAGTTCGATGACATCCTATTGGTTGATGCCGAGACGCTCGACATCCTCTACTCCGTGGAGAAGCAATCCGAGTTCGCCACCAACCTCGACACCGGCCCCTACTCCAACACGCTGCTTGCGGCTGGCGTAAAGAAGATGATCAAGGCCCGGGATCGCGACGACTTCAAGATCGTCGACTTCGAACCCTACGCGCCGGCGCTTGGGTTGGGGGAAGGCTTTGCGCTCAGCCCCATCTTCGATGGCCCGGAGATGATCGGGATCCTGGTGCTGCAGTTCCCAAGTTCCAAATTCACCGAGGTGATCACTGGGAATTTCGGATGGGAAAAAGAGGGATTGGGGAAAACGGGGGAATGCTACTTGGTTGGTCCTGATTACACCTTCCGCAGTCGCAGCCGCTTCATGGTGGAGGATCCCAAGGCCTTCATCGCCGAACTGCGCAGTCGCGGGATCAACAAGTCGGTCGTCGATCAGATCGAAAAACAGCAGTCGGTCCTCAATGTCCTAGAAGTGCGCAACGACAGCGTCCGCAACGCATTCCAAGGGAAGGAGGGGATCCATGAGACGCTCGACTACCGCGGTCAGCCGGTCCTCAGTTCCTATGGCTCCCTGGAGTTGGATTCGCTCCGCTGGGCGGTGATCGCCGAGATAGACAGCGAGGAAGCGTTCCGTCCGATCCGCGACTATGCACGATCCGCCATCCTTCTAGGATCGGGTTTGGTTCTCGGATCCAGTCTCCTTGCGATCGCGTTGGCTCACCTGCTCAGCCGCCCCCTGCGTCGGCTGACCGAAGGCGCTCGAAGGATCGGACGCGGCGATACCTCCGTTCGCATCCCGGTCGTCGGCACCGATGAATACGCAGAGGTGACCGAAGTCTTCAATGAGATGGCAGGTAGCCTCCGGGCGCAGACGAAGCAGCTAGAAGCAAGGATTCAGGAGAATCAGGAATTGCTGCTGAACATCCTTCCCGAACCGGCGGTGGCCATGCGGCGCGATGGCGATGAAAAGGCGACCAAACAGTTCGCGGACGTTTCGGTGCTGATGGCCGAAATCGGAGGACTGGAGGCGCTCGGGGAAAAGATGGACGAGAGCCGTGCGATGAGTCTGTTGGGAGACTTGGTGACGGTTTTCGATGAAGTGGCCGACCGGGTGGGAGTCGAAAAGGTCCGGACGATTGGCGCTTCCTACTTAGCGGTCTGCGGACTTTCGATCCATCGACCCGATCACCTCAATCGAATCCTTCAGTTCGCCAAGGAGATCACCGAGGTGGTCAACCGAGTCAACCGCGAACATCAGACGCAATTGACCATCGGGATCGGAGTCAACACAGGGCCTGTGGTTGGTGGTGTCGTGGGTCGCCGGAAATTCCTCTACGACCTTTGGGGCGATACCGTCAATCTGGCAAGTCGCTTGGCTCGCAGCGGAACCCCGGCCATTCTGGTCACCAAAGATGTCTACGAAAAGACCAAGGATCTGCTCTCCTATCGACCTGGCTCCCCCATGGAAGTCCCCGGCAAAGGATCGCTCGCTCACTGGCAACTCGATCCCTCGGATTCCTGATCGGTCGACTCGACTCCTTGCTGCTTTCCAGCGATCCCCAGTCCCCCAATAGCGCAAACGGTTTTCATCATGGAAACGCTTTGGCAGATCTCCCAAGACCAGCTGATTCCAGCAATCGCTTTGATCGTTGGCTTTCCCTTGCTGATGATCCTTTCGAATGAGTGGATCCGCGCCTCCGAGGCCAGGGGAGGCAAGCTTCTACCAACCGCTCGTTCGATCCGGCGGTTGGTGATCCCGACGCTTGCGATCTGGGTCTTCCTGCGCTGGGTGGCAAAGCTGCCCGATGATCATTTGGCGGTGCGGATCGCTGCGACCTTCTTTTGGATCAGTGTTCTAATTGCCGTCCTGAACCTGACCAACGATGCGATCTTCGGGAACGCCAATCTGGAGTCCTGGCAGGGACGGATTCCGAAGTTCTTTCGAGACCTGACGCGCCTGGCGCTAATCGCCTTGGGGGCAGCGATCATCTACTCGCTTGTCTGGAACCAGAACATCAGTGTCGCTCTAACCACCCTGGGGCTGGGAAGCATCGTTATCGGCCTAGCTTTGCAGGAGCCACTAGGCAACATCGTCTCGGGGATGATGCTGCTGTTCGAGCGACCGCTGAATATCGGCGATTGGGTCAATGTAGGAGGTGTCGTCGGGAAGGTGATCGAGATCAATTGGCGTTCGGTCCATATCCAGACACCCACCATGGAATTGCAGATCGTCCCCAACGTGTCGCTCTACAAAGATGCGTTCACCAACCTCTCACGACCCACCACCATGCGGACCGACCTATATGAAGTCGGATTCTCCTACGATCATCCCCCCAACCGCGTCAAGCAATTGCTGTTGCAGATGCTGCATGAGACGCCGGGGGTGCTGAAAGACCCGCCACCTCGGGTTCGAACCGTCAACTACGCTGATTTCTCCATCATCTACCGATTGATCTTTTCGGTCGAATCCCAAGAAATGCTTCCTGCGACGCGCGATGAGGTGATCACGCGCATTTGGTATGTCGCCAAACGCGAGGGACTAAACATCCCTTTCCCGATTCAGTTGGAATACAGCCCAAGCGAGTCGATCAGCACGCCAGAGCCGACGGTGGAAGAGCGTCTGGCAGCTTACCCGCGTTTCCAGACGGCACTGGTCCCTGGACTACGCGCTCACCAGGAACCACGCACCAAGCAATACGCCGCAGGGGAAGTGCTGCTGCGGGCGGGCGAGCCCAGCCATGGCATCTCCCTGATCGTCTCTGGCGACGCTGTCGTCCAGGCGATCGGAGGCGACGGAAATCCAATCACCATCGATACGCTCGATCAAGGTGAGTTTTTCGGAGAGTACGAACTCTCGGGGGATCAGCCCAGCGAAGTGACGGTGGTGGCTACCAGCGATCTGGTGGTGATCCACTTTCCTCCCGATTCGACATCGCGACTTCTAGAAAAATCGCCCGCCCTCTCACAGCAGGTGGGAGAGGCTTTATCGAGCCGTCGCAAGGCAGCTCGTGCGGCTCGCGCCATGCAACCCAGCCATGGTTCCGATGTGGAGTAAAGTGCGCGACGGCGTGCGCCGTTCCTCTCAAGCAGGGTGGTCATCTCCGCATCACACCGTCGCGTCGCAGTGGGGTGGTGATGTGTTGGCGGTCTGTTGAATTCCGCCAGCCACCGCAATCGCCAGCCACCATGACATGACGCTTTTTGTTCCGCCGTTCCTCGACCGGCTCATACAGGCTTCGCCGATTGTCCTTGTGCAATCCACGTCAAGCGATTGCCTTAGGCTTTGCTGAAGCCCAGCCCCATCTGGCGCATGCTTCGACTGCCGTGGCAACCCAGAACGATATGGTCCAGCACATCGATCCCGATCAGTTTCCCGCTATCAACCAATCGTTCGGTCACACGCACATCGCACTCGCCAGGGGTTGCGTCTCCTGAGGGATGGTTGTGGACCAGCAGCAGGCTTTTGGCCGATTCCCGAATCGCGACACGAAATACCTCGCGAGGATGAACCGGGCTGGCATCCAGAATGCCGACGCTGACACGATGCGTTCGCATCGGCTGGTTCTTTGTATTGAGTAGAACGATATGAAACTCTTCATGGGTCATCGTGCGCATCAGATCGAGAAACTCGGATTCGCAAAAAGCCACTGCCTGTTCGGGCGTCGTGATGCGAACAGGATCGGTCGACCGGCGACTGGATCGCTCTACCCTCCTACCCAGCTCCACCGCCGCCATCAGTTGGCAGTAGATGGCTGGCCCAACGACCTTGCTAATCTCTCGCAATTCCCCCAGCCCTGCTTGTGCGAATTGGTCCAGCCGATCGGCATAGTGCCTGGCGAGGTTTTCTCCCGCCTGGACTGCCGATTCTCCAGGCTGCCCCACGCGAATCAGAATGGCCAGTAGTTCCGCCAGCTTCAGCGAACCGGCTCCCTGAGCCAAAAGCCGCTCCCTGGGCCGCTCCTCCTGCGGCGAATGACGTACCTGCTGACCATGGACCTTCTTGCCGATCCAGGTCCCGAGACTTTCGCAGTCCGATCCGGCGCGCCATCGATAGCGCTGGTCATGGCCTGAACCGTCGCTGTCGACCCAACCTTCTCGATGCAACTGACCAACCAGGCGGATCAAAAATGGTTTCTTCTCCCAAGGAACCAGCTGCGGCAACTCCTCTCGCAGAAACTCTGGATATCCCACCAATGCCTCCAGCACACGTTGGTAGCGCCCCAGCCGATCCGCTTTCTCCAGAAGTTGGCTCATCGCACACGCTCTCCCAAGTTCTCGGACCGATCTCGGCCCCAGCAAAATCCGGTGTTCGTTTGTTCCATTCTTTTGCGGCTGGGGATTTCCTGGCTAGAGGAGGTCGGTAAGCGATTTTTTGCAGATAAAAATCAAGATATTTTCATTGGATCGATCGATTGGCATCTTGTTCCTGATGGACGACGCGCCTGGTGGACACTTTGCTTTTTGATCCATTTGTTCAGTTCTTTGGAGCCCCCGAGAGGATGCGGCCGGGATGGCGTGCCGGCCGGGATGGCGTCCTGGCCGGACTCGGGGCTCATGGCGGTACATTTTGGCCGCTGGCAGAAGTGCACAAGAGACGCAGTGGGGCGATCGGGTGGGGATCCAATGCCCCTTGGTTCCCCGAACGAGTCATTGGGACGGGGGGGCTGGGTACGCGTGGGACGGTTTGTGGGTTTCAAGCGGAGGGCGGAACGCCGAATCGTCGTCTTCGTTGCTCCAGCGATTGTCGATGGGCATGAGCGACGGCGGCGCGAGCGACCCAACCGGCGGCCGTGGCGGACTCCTCCATCCCTTTGAGAATTTCCTCCAAGCGTCGCAAATCGTGACAGCCGACGTCCCATCCCGCTCGATACCACAAGTCATAGCGTCTTTCTGGCGATGCCTCCCCCGTCCTGGCTTGTTCCATCCAGTAGTCCACCACGCGGACGCCTCGCGTGTCCTCTGGATCGGTCAAAGCGTCCCAGTAGGCAGGGGAGATCTGATGGCTGGTGGGGGGCGAGGCGATCTGCATTAGTCGGTTGGCGGCAAACTTTCGTCCACCCAGGTGAACGCCATGCTTTCGAAGCCGAACCGATTGGTCGGTAAAAATGCTGGTCGAAAGAGCTTGCACCCAGCAGTCGGATGCCTCCTGCAACTTCTCCTGTCGCAGGGCACCCCAACCAGCGACATCCCATGCCCAGGACTGATCCGATCGGCGAGCCAGGAGGTGGTGCACTTCGTCCAGGGCTTCGTCCCATCGCTGAATCAGCCATCGCTGAGGGTCTTGAGGAAGCAGGAGGTTTTGGAACTGTTCCAGTCGTTCGGAAGGAAACTGCATCGAATCGAAAAGCCACCAACAAAGCTCCCGGTCCCAGTCTACCTGCAGCCAACGGGCATGCTTGGGGGTCGCCAATCGCGCCGCTTCGGACTGAAGCGCAGCATCGACCCGATCCAGCGCGATCGCATCGAGCGTCCAGCCCATGTCGCGAAACCATCGCCAGCCCTCTGGGCCTTCCAGATGCTCAAGCTGTACCCTATCGCGCGGTTGTGCATGGGAGGCGACCGATTGAAAAATCCACCGGTCCAGCGACTGCGATCGGCTCGGTTCGCCAAATGCACTCCACGACTCCCCGCACCACGCCACGCGGCAATGGTCGTAAAGCAGCGCTTCGCTCCATCGGCTCCCTAGTGGCAGTTGGTCTCCGCCCCCATGGTTCCAATATTGGATCTCCCCGAAATCCCCTTCCGCACCGATACGCACACAAAGCCAATCGCCATAGCCGTTGGTGATCCACGGCATGCAGTCGGCAGGCATCCCCAGCGGCCAGCGCGTCGGCTGAAGCAGTTCATCGACTCCCATCGGCTGGTGGAAGGCACCGCGGGTCGACAGGGGGCCGTCGCCATGGCGCCACCAATCAAGCCATGGGTCGGACCATCGAAGATGGTAGCGGTCGGCCAGCCGCATGGCGAACGCATCTGACATCAGAGAATAACCACGCGCATCGAGAGGAGGGCTGCCCGCGAAAACCTCAGCCGGGAGGCTGGCTCCCTCACATGATCCTACCTGAGTTTTCCGCCGGCTGCGAAGCAACAGGACGACAAGACCGATCAGGGTAGCAGAAAAGGATTGCCGCCTGAAATGCTCCCGAACGCTTTTCCGCTAAAATTCAGATGGTCGTTGCGGGATCGTTGGGCGGCTATCAGGGCAGAGGGACGAAGAGACCTGAAGGGTCTGTAGGAGTTGCGTTGCATCATGGATCGGGAGCCGCCACAAGAAGAGCCAGCTGGCGTTGATGCGGCCGGAAGGAGCCAGCTGCTGCAAGCCAGTCGGCTCCATCTGGAGAGGATTCAGCTACCCAAGCTGCAGCGTCTTTTGGACCTAGCCCGCCTGGAAAGCCCTTTCTATCGAGAGCGACTGCGGGATGCACCGGTCAGCTTGCGATCGGTCTCCGATTGGAAGGATCTACCGACCACGGAAAAAGAGGATTTGGTCGACCCGGATCACCCCATGGGGTTGGCCAAGCATCATCGGCTGCCACTGGAGTCGTACGCCCGGTACCATCGGACCAGTGGCACCATGGGCAAACCGATGGTGATGCTCGACACGCAGGAGGACTGGCGATGGTGGCGGGAAACCTGGCAATGGGTGCTCGACGCCGCCCAGGTCACCAGGCAGGACCGGGTGCTGATGGCTTTTTCTTTCGGACCTTTCATCGGTTTCTGGTCTGCCCATGATGCCTGTTTGGACCGAGGGGCGATGGTGATCCCGGCCGGTGGGCTTTCCACCCCCTCTCGGCTCGACCTTCTCCTGGCATCCCGAGCCACGGTTCTGGCGTCGACCCCTTCCTATGCCCTCCATCTGACCGAATTGGCCCTGGAGAGGAATCTTCCGATTGCAGCCAGTCAGCTGCGCACCATTCTGGTAGCGGGAGAGCCAGGTGGAAGTCAGCAAACCGTTCGCAAGATGCTGGAATCCGCTTGGAACGCCAAGGTCATCGATCATGCCGGTGCCACCGAACTTGGGCCCTGGGGATTTGGCGACTCACAGGGTGCGGGGCTGCGAGTGATTGAGACGGAATTCTTCGCAGAGTTCCTTCCGTGGGCGCCTGCAGTTTCCCAATGGTCTGCCGAAGATGGTGCGATCTCGCGGTCGGATAGAGACTTGGCGGAAAATTCTTTCGCATCGCCAGATGCCCTTCACCCTCCATCGCCTACCCATGAACTGGTCCTCACTCCCCTGGGCCGCTTCGGATCGCCATTGATTCGGTATCGCACCGGGGATCTGGTTCGTCCCGTATTCGAAGCTCACGGTTTCGTGCGCCTCGAAGGGGGAATCCTGGGGCGACGGGATGCGATGTGGGTCATTCGTGGCGTCAACATCTATCCAGGCAGTGTGGAGACGATCTTGAGGAGCGAATGTGGGGTGCGCGAGTTTCAGGTGCGCGCGGTGCGTCGTGGAGCTCTCGACCAACTGGAAATCGATGTGGAACCTGGACCGATCTCCCCTCCGCAGATCGCTCAAATCCTTCATGCCCGATTGGCTCTTCGAGTCGACGTTCGGGAAGTAGCCGAGGGCTCGTTGCCTAGGTCGGAAGGCAAGGCAAAAAGATTTCACGATCAGCGTCCCTCGTCCGCAAACAACCCCCATCAAGAAGACCGTCGAACATGACCTGGAACTCGGCAAGGCTCCAATCAATACGCCAACAATTCCCTTCGCTCCAACGGCAACATGAGGACCAGGAAGCGATTTACCTGGATGGTCCTGCTGGGTCGCAGGTGCCGCGGCGGGTTGCGGAGCGAATCGCGGAGGTGATGATCGACCATCAAGCGAATCGGCATGGAAAATTTCGAACGAGCCAAGAGGTAGATGCTGTCATCGACGCCGCGCATCAGGCCGCCGCAGACTTCCTGGGCGCCAGCGATCCTGGGGAGACCGTTTTTGGCGCGAACATGACGACGCTCACCTTTGCCTTCTCTCGCGCCCTGGCGCGGACCTGGAATCGAGGCGACCGGATCGCTCTAACCCGCCTAGACCACGACGCCAATGTCACTCCCTGGAAAATCGCCGCAGAGGAATGTGGCGTGGAGGTGGTGTGGATCGATATCGACCCAGTCGACTGCACATTGAATCTGGAACAACTGGAAACAGCATGCAAGAGCCCCCTGCGGCTGCTGGCCATCACGGCGGCGTCCAACAGTGTCGGCACTCTGCCTCCACTAGATCGCTGCATTTCACTCGCGCGACAAGCAGGAGCTTGGGTCTTTGTCGACGCGGTCCACCTCGCCCCCCACCAGCGCGTGGATGTCGCGCGACTGAATGCCGACTTCCTCATCTGCTCCGCCTACAAATTCTTTGGTCCCCATGTCGGAATCCTCTGGGGAAGAAGGTCGCACTTGGAGTCGCTGCGGCCCTACAAGGTGGAGCCAGCTCCAGAGACCGTCCCTGAGAAGTGGATGACCGGTACACAAAACCCGGCTACTCTGGCGGGGGTCACCGAAGCGATCGATTACCTCGCCTCTCTGGCGGATCCTTCGTCCCCTTCGCCGCTGCACTCCGCGCCCAATCGTTCCAGGCGGCAGCAACTCGATGATGCCTTTCGTCAGATCCAGCTACACGAAATGGGGTTGATCGAGCGGTTGATTGGAGGGCTGCAGACGATTCGAGGTGTGACCATCCATGGGATCACCGATCCGAAGCGATTTTGGGAGCGAGTGCCGACGCTGGCGCTATCGGCCGAAAACTGGTCCAGCATCGACTTGGCGCAGGCCCTTGGCGATCGCGGCATCTATGCGTGGCACGGAAACTACTACGCGCTCCAGTTGGCCCGGCGACTAGGGAAGGAGAAGACGGGGATGCTGCGATTGGGTTGCATGCACTACAACACGGAAGCGGAGATCGATCGCGTCGTCGCGACACTGATGCAGATCCTCGATAGTCGATCGGCGACTGGGGCTTCTCGCGCCTGATTGGATTTTCCCTGGCGCGCGTCCATCCCCACCCGTGGCATGGCCGTCCCGGCCATGCAAAGTGATTCAAAGATAGAATGTCCTGTCTTCGTCGTTACTGCCCCAAACCCCTCTTCGATCCATACCAGGCACCGACATCGGTGCCTGGTATCAACGTCCGATCATGGACTTGCAGATGCCTGCCAGTCCATTTCTGAAAACCAGCCTACGAGATTCTCGATTGGCCCTTCGACCGCCGCCGATTCACGACGCCAAGAAGCGCCGATCCTGCAGCAAAAATGGCGATCGACCCTGGCTCGGGCACCTGAGTCTCAGTGAAGGCATCGCGAGCCTCTGCCGAGGTGAGACCAAAAGCTAACTTGTAGGTTACTGAGGTCGTCTGGCCTGCACCCAAGAGAACTCGCAGTCCAAGGTGAGTTCCTTGATCATCGAAGAATCCGTTTCCATCCACCGGGAAATTAAAGAAGTTGTTCAATAATGAACCAGTCGATATGTCAAAAGGTCCTCCGGAGGCAACAACAACTCTGGGATCCAGCGAACCAGCTACAAACGTATAGCCTGACAGCGCTGATGCTTCGCCCGCAACGGTACCTGCCAGACTGAGCACATCATTGAATGTCGAGTAACCATAAAGCGGAACTCCTTGGTCTGGATCGAAAGTGTCGAAATAGCTGACCGTTGTTGGCGAGATACCCTGATTCGTCAACTGCGTGGTAATCCGCAGGGCATTTACACCGGGGACAAGACTGTAGCTCCGAGTGAATTGAATATCCGCTCCACCTCCCCCGTAATTGCCGCTGACTGTAGTGCCAGTGACGGTGACGAATTGTTGCGTGACGCCCTCAGCCGTATTGCGTACAAATGTCCCGGTATCTGTTCCATTCTGAAATCCAAAATCAGATACGTAGGTCCCCTGCCGAAAGAACTCCGTGCCATTGAATGTCACCGAGTTGATGGCTCCATTGCTGTCCGAGATATCGACGGAAAGCAATCCATTGCTGATCACTGCCGCTTGGAGCTCCGATCTTGTTGCCATCCCAACCAGTGCCGCCATGGCCAGAATTCCCGAGTGCATCCAGTTCATCCTGAGGATCCTCCATTGCTTGAGACATCAAATCCTGCGAAATGCGTAGGTACGATAGGTGGTATGCTTTGCTGGAGTCAATGCCAGAAAGAGAAGAAGCGAAAAGTGGATGGCACCAATTTCGATAGCTAGCCTATCCCCAGTGCGTCTGCATCGACTCGTGGCATGGCCGTCTCGGCCATGCACATCGCCCCGTCTTTAGGACTAGCGCCGTTCAAAGCATTCCAGACCGCATCACAAACCCCCTTGCGATCGCAGCCTTTGGGATGCGAATGCCAGCAAAAGGCGCAAAAGGTGGGTGGCACCAATTTCACGAATGCCAGCAAAAAGCGCAAAAGGTGGGTGGCACCAATTTCAGCACCTTGCTGGAGTCAATGCCAGAAAGAGAAGAAGCGAAAAATGGGTGGCACCAATTTCGATAGCTAGCCTATCCCCAGTGCGTCTGCATCGACTCGTGGCATGGCCGTCTCGGCCATGCACATCGCCCCGTCTTTAGGACTAGCGCCGTCCAAAGCATTCCAGACCGCATCACAAACCCCCTTGGGATCGCAGCCTTTGGGATGCGAATGCCAGCAAAAAGCGCAAAAGGTGGGTGGCACCAATTGGGGTGGAGTGCTAGCAAAAGAGGATGTGGTGCTATCGGCTACTTGAGGGCTCGCAGTCCCAGGCACAATGCCAGCATCCAGGGGGCGGTCAGGTTGCTAGCTAAGCTGGGAAATCCCCCTCCGACTCGTTCGAATCCTCTTCTTTGAACTGGCTCCCCGTCTGCGACTGACTCTAGACTCCTCCCACTGCGGGTTCACGGAGGAGTCCGCATGCAAGGGTTGGGTGTGTCGAATTCCGAGTCGAGACAGCCTACCCCCTGGATTCGAGAGAACCGATCGAACACCCGATCCCGCTGGCCTTTCGTCAAGTTGGCCCAGGCGATGGAGTCCAAGAGCATGGAAGCTCGACACGTCCGTCCGGTAGCACCGCGCGCCACCATTTGTCTTTTGGTGTCCGCTTGTTTGGGTCTGAATCTGGAGTATGCAGCGGCGCAATACCTGCCAGCTGGAGTCCCGGTCGGTTTCTCCGCCCAGCCCGCCCCGTCCATGCCGATAACTGCGTACCCGGCCCCCACCGCCTTTGCCCCGACGGTGATGGTCCCAGGAGCAGCATCCGCTCTCCCGCCGCACCAAGCTGCCGCTGGCATGGGACGAGCTGTAACCCGCAACTTCATCGTACTGGCCGCTTCTCAGCAACAAGCCGACACGATGGCCGAGGCGGCCGAACGGTATCGATCGCAGTTGGCCAAGTACTGGCTGGGCCAGGAACTTCCCGATTGGCCACAGCCCTGTCCGATCAGCGTACGAGCTTCCCAGCGGTTGGGGGCTGGTGGATCGACCTCCTTCACCCTCATCGGCGGCAGCGTCACAGGGTGGCGGATGCAGGTCCAAGGGAGCGAAGAACGGATCCTCGACAGCGTGCTGCCTCATGAAATCACACATACCATCCTGGCGACTCACTTGGCCCCTCTTGGAAAACCGATTCCTCGTTGGGCCGACGAAGGCGCTTGTTCGACGATGGAGCATGCCAGTGAGACGGCCAAGCACGAAAAGTATCTGATTCAATTCCTGCAGGAAGGCCGCGGAATAGCGTTCGCCGAAATGTTTCGGATGAAAGAATATCCATCCGATATCATGCCGCTCTATGCGCAGGGCTACAGCGTTGCGAAGTTCTTGATCGAACAGTCGGGTCCACAGGCTTTCGTGCAGTTCGTCGAATCTGGGATGCGCACCGAAGACTGGGTGGCGGCGCTGGAGCATCACTATGGGTATCCCTTGGTGGGCAAGCTGCAGACGGCTTGGAATCAGTGGGTCGCCAATGGACGCGGCGCGATCCAACCCTACACCGCAGTGGCGCTCGGATTGTCCCGTCGCTCCGTGGCGATCGCACAGAATACCTCCCGCGCTACGAACCCCCAGGGAGTCCGGCTGGCCAGCGCCCTCTCGCCAATCGAGTCGACCGCAGCTCCCTACCAGCCAGCCCTCGCCGCCAGGCCGATCAGTTCCAAGCCAGCCTCAGAGATGCTGACCGAGTCAGGGATTCCGAGCGATCTACCGGCCAACGAACTTCGTCAATCTTTGGTAGCTCCTGAGCCAATCTCGTTGCCGCCAGCCTTGGCGTCGCTCGCTTCCCCCCCTGCCTCGCTTCCGCTCCAAGCCCCCCCCGGCGATGCTGGAGCCGTCACTGGGTCTGCACCATCGATCGATCCCATGGCGCTGGCCGCACCTCCTTCTCTCGCAGGCCCTGCAGCTCTACCTGCACCCGCCTCGCCGGCCCCGCTGCCTTCATCGATCCCTTGGACTACCCCCGCCGCGTCCTCCCCGGATCGGATCGTCCGCTAAAGCCAACCATTGCTCCAGCTTCCGTTTCGGGCCATATTGAGAGAGTCAGAGGCTAGGTGGAATCGAACCGTGGGTTGCGATTCGCCTAGTGCCTCATCCCTCCTTTTGCCAGGGGCAGTCGATGGTCCAAGGCAACCGATCCCACCGACCCAATGCTAGGTTTCCCTTCCTCTTCGGCTGGTTCTGCCGGCCAGCGATCGCTTGCATGGTACTGCTCCTGAGCGTGACGCAGACCCAAGGGGAGTCGATCGATTTTCAGCGCGAGGTTGCGCCGATCTTTCGCGAGCGATGTCATCATTGCCACGATCGCACGCAGCGAGAAGGTGGCTTGCGACTGGATCGTCGCAGCGATGCGATCCTGGGTGGGGATTCCGGCCCAGCATGGATCCCCACCAAAGCCGAAGGAAGCCTTCTGATCGCTCGAGTCAGCGCAACCGATCCAGATCTGAGGATGCCTCCCGAGGGACCGCCACTGACTGCGGATCAAATCGAAGTGCTTCGCCGCTGGATCGATGCAGGCGCTCCTTGGAAAGAATCGATGGAGAGCGACGAAGAGCGATCGACGGTCGCTCATTGGGCATGGCAACCGATCACCCCACCGACCATTCCGCCGGAGGATCGATCTGCGACAGCCGCCTCCTCTCCGATCGACCGATTCATTCGGCAGAGACTGTCCGAAGAGCGGCTACCACCCGCTCCCACTGCCGACCGCGCCACCCTGATTCGCCGCATTCACTTCGACTTGATCGGTTTGCCGCCCTCTCCAGAAGAGGTCGATGCATTCGTCGGCGATGATCGACCCGACGCCTGGGAGAGGTTGGTCGATCGCCTTCTTGCCTCACCACAGCTTGGGGAGCGTTGGGCTAGACACTGGCTGGATGTCGTCCACTACGGCGACACGCATGGCTATGACAAAGACAAGTTGCGTCCCTATGCTTGGCCCTATCGCGACTGGGTGATTCGAGCTTTCAACGAAGACCGATCGTACGTGCAGATGATCGAACAGCAGGTGGCCGGCGACCAGCTCTTCCCAGATCAGCCCGATGGGATTGTGGCGCAGGGCATGATCTCCGCAGGCCCATGGGACTTTATCGGCCACGCAGAAGTCCCTGAAACCAAGACCGATGGCAAGATCGCTCGGCACCTGGATCGCGATGACATGGTGGCCAATGTGATCGGCACATTCTGCAGCGTGACCATCCACTGCGCTCAGTGCCACAACCACAAATTCGATCCCATCACCCAGGAAGACTACTATTCGCTCCACGCCGTCTTCGCGGCGCTCGATCGAGCGGATCGGGCTTACTATGCCGATCCTGAGATCGGAAAGCTTGCCGGCTCCCTGAGCCAGCGGCGGCGCGAAGTGGCCGCGGAACAGGAAGCTCGTCTCAATCTGCTTCGCGAACAGACCGGCGCGGAGATCGTCGAGGTGGAGCGACAATTGGCGGCGTCTCAGAAGTCCGCCGGAAACCCTACCGAAGCATTTGGATACCACAGCGCCCTGAGCGATCGAGCGGATGCAAAGAAATGGGTGCAGGTCGATCTTGGGGAAGCGATCTCTATGGCAGCCGTTTCGGTGCGCCCCTGTTACGACGATTTCAATCAGATCGGTGCAGGTTTTGGTTTTCCTAGACGTTATCGCATTCTTGGATCCAGCGACCCACAATTCAAGGACGCATCCACTCTGGTCTTGGTCGACCGCACCAAGGAGTCGCAGCCCAATCCAGGGACTCGGCCACTCCGATTCGACCAACTGGATGGACGCTTCCGTTATGTGCGACTGGAGGCGACGGAACTGGCACCTAGGTCGGGCGACTTCATGCTTGCCATCGCTGAGCTGGAGGTGTGGGATCGCGAGGGCCTGAATCTTGCGGCGGGGAAAGCCGTCGAAGCCTTCGATTCGATCGAAGCTCCAGCGCGGTGGCAGAAAAGCAATCTGACCGACGGCAAGTTTCCGAGCGATACCTCGGATCAGCCTCCTTCCCACTGGGTCGCTCTAAGAAACCAGCTCTTCCAGAAAGCCAATCCAACACTTTTCTCGCAGTGGCAGGAGGCGAGTGAGCTGCTGGATCAATTGGATCAGAAGATCAAGGAACTGCCTTCTCCACAATTGGCTTACGTCGCGACGGTGCACACTGGCAGCGGCGCTTTTGCGGGGACCGGTGCCAGCGGTGGGAAACCCAGGCCGATCCATCTCTTGCGACGAGGCAACATTCAGCAGCCTGCACAAGCCGTCGGCCCCGGCAGCCTCTCGATGCTGCGGCATGCACCCAATCGATTCCCGATGGACATGGGGGATACCGAGGGGAATCGACGAGCGGAACTGGCACGATGGATCGCTCATCGAGACAATCCGTTGACGTGGCGAAGTATCGCCAATCGCATCTGGCAATACCATTTTGGACGCGGGATCGTCGAAACAAGCAATGATTTCGGCACCATGGGCTCGGCTCCCAGTCACCCCCAGTTGCTCGATTGGATCGCTTTACGCGTCTTGGAGAGCGACGGGTCGCTCAAGCAACTTCATCGCGACATCCTACTTTCGGATACCTACCAACAAGCCAGTGCGGTCGACCTAGAGCGACAAGCTATGGGCGAGGCGGTGGATCGCGATAATCGGCTGTTGTGGAAGCAGAATCGGCGCAAGCTGGAAGCGGAGGCGGTGCGCGACGCGGTCCTAGCAGTCAGCGGTACACTGCAGCAATCGATGGGCGGTCCGGGATATCAGGATTTTGTGATCGAGCACCCGGAGCATTCGCCTCATTATGAATACCACTTGGCAGATCCCTCGGACTGGAAGACCTGGCGCAGATCGATCTACCGCGTGATTGTCCGCAGCCAGACCCAGCCGTTCATGACCAGCCTCGACTGCGCCGATCCATCGATGCGCGTCGAGAAACGCAATGAGAGCATCTCCCCGATCCAGGCACTGACGCTGCTGAACAACGGACTGATGGTCACGCAGGCCAGCCATTTCGCGAAAAGGCTGGAGCGGGAGGTTGGGGGGGATCTGGAGATGCAGGTGGAACGAGCGTTTCGGCTGGCGATCGGCCGTACTCCCAGCGAGGACGAGCGACAGGTGCTGCTCGATCTGCGACGGGAGTCTGGGCTAGCCAATCTATGCCGGGTGCTGCTGAATCTGAACGAGTTTCACTTCATCGATTGAAGGTGGTTAGAACCAAGCACTGACAGCCAAGTTCAGATGTCGGCGCCTCGCGAAACACTCGCTTCCACCTGGGCTAGATGCGGATTCTTTTTTCTCGCCCAAAGGTTCAGCATCTCGACCCCCAGAGAGAAGGCCATGCCGAAGTAGACGTAGCCTTTGTTGATGTGAGTCCCCAATCCTTCAGCCACCAGCATCACGCCGATCATGATCAAAAAGGAGAGAGCCAGCATCTTGATGGTTGGATTGGCTTCCACAAAACGAGCGACTGGTCCGGCGAAAATCATCATCACGAAGATCGCGATCATCATCGCTGCAATCATGACGCGTACATCGTCCGCCATTCCGACTGCGGTGATGACCGAATCGAGCGAGAAGATGATGTCGAGCAGGGCGATCTGCGCCAGAGCGCTGCCGAAGGAGGGCGGTTTGCGTAGGGAGTTCCCATGTTCGTCATGTTCTGGATCAATCAGGTGGTGAATCTCTTTGACACTTTTCACGAGAAGGAAAAGCCCACCTAGAATCAGGATGACATCCTTCCAGGAGACTTGGTTCATTTCCTGATTGTCTTTCAGTTGGAACCATTCTTTGATCTGCTGCCAGGGCAGCAGATCATCGACCTCAAAGATGGGCTTCACCAAATGCATGATCCAAAAGATGCTCAGGATGAGCACGACGCGAAGCACCATTGCCAAGAGCAGACCCAGTTGCCGCGCTTTGGCCTGGCTTTCCTTGGGGAGTCTAGCGGTGATGATGGAGATGAAAACGACATTGTCGATCCCCAGAACGATTTCCATCGCGGCCAGTGCGATCAAAGCGATCGCAGCACCCATCGCCGTCGAAGAACCGTCGACGGCGATAGCACCACCTGCAGCCAGCAATCCCGATCCGGTCAGCCCAGTCCCCAGCAACCACTCCAGCATCATCAACACAGGTCCTCAGCAAGGAAAGAAATCGCGGCTGGACCAGATTTTTCTGCCAGTTCGCCCGCCGAAGAAGTGTACCACGTTTGCAAGCCATCTGCCGTCCTCGAGGAACCGGAGGGCAATGGCTAGATGGCAGGTCCGCAGTTGGATTGGCCCCGGTTTGATGGCTTGTTGCGGTAAAGATGGCTAGAATTCGAGCGTGGAGTTATGGGAGTTGGTGGCCGGGTGGGGTCTCCGGTCGATGGACCCAAATGCTTCCATGTCCCATCGCTCCATGGGCTATGGTTTTCAGGACCTAGTGTTTTCGGACCTGGGTTTGGAGGGGCTGGGTTCGGAAACCGGAAGGAACCGTCTGCGATGGAACCGTTTCAAATAGTTTGCCCTTCCTGCCAAGGAAAACTGCGGGTAGCCAAAGAAAGTCTGCTCGGAAGAACCATCCCCTGCCCCCGGTGCAGTCAGCCGGTTGAAGTGGTTGATCCCCGGCGAGTCTTCGTTCGGCCGCCTGGGGGCGAGGCGTTGGATTCAGAGGCGATCACGAGGGGGGCGGATGAGTCGCTGGAGGGGGCTGCGCCCCATGCGAAGGCAGAATCGCTGGCTCCTCAAATGGCCGGCAAGCGTGGCTTCCGAAATGACCCAGCGTCGGCGGCACCCTCCATCCCTCCATCGCCGACGCCGACGCCGACGCCGACACCGCAGAGCAAACGCCAACCGAGTGACGATCGGGCGATCGATCCGGCGGCTCAAGTGGCCTCCCTGGAGTTGCCGCAGAACTGGTCTGCCGATGGACTGAACAGCTCGCGACGATGGCTGCAGGCAATCACCCTGGGATTGATCGGACTGCTGGCCGCTGGCGCGGGTTTCTTTGGGTTTGTACGACTTTTCCAGAATCAACAGAACAAGGGAGAGGTCGCGGTCGCTCCCCCATCCATCGAAGGCTCGGAAACTGCCATCGTCGATCGACAGGGGCCTCAAGACGAAGAGCAGCCCAAGCTGCAGGCACAGATCGCTGCAGCACCGACCTTAGATCCGAGCATCTTCCAGCCGAAGGTGGCTGAACCACCGAATGCCGCTCCATGGACGCCGCCCCTTGGGGATTCGGATCGGGAGCCGACTCTGCAGCACCAGGGAGTGGAGCCGGATCCAGCGGTACCGGCGCCTGAGGTTACGAGCACAAAGGAACCCCGTGACGATGCGCCCAAGGGAGGCGCCCAAGGGGGCGCGAAGAAGGAGCCAGAGGCAGGTGATGAGGAAGTGATCCTGCCGGAAGTGTTTCGGACTTTTCTTCCAGGCGGAGGTCTTGCGGCCGGTTCCCAGATGTCCGATGCGATCCTCAGTGCCGAACCAGCTACCGTCCTCCCCGATGCTCCACAGAAGATTCGAATAGACCACTACGTGCATCCTCCAGCGGCGGAATTGGGAGATGTCGTCAAGCAGTTGGATTGGACGTTAGGGGAGGTGGAGCTCCCCAACATCCCGTTGCACGAAGCGCTGGGTATCTTTTCCCAATTGACCGGGGTGGGGTTGCAGCTAGACCTGCCGATGATGCTTCGATGCGGGGTTTCCCCTTCGACGCCTGTCTCCGGAAAGTTTCAAGACCTGAAGGTGTCTGAAGCGGTGAGCCAGTTGGTGGAGCCCTTGGGATTGCAGCTGATCGTCAGCGATGGCCAGCTCCCTTGGATCACTCCAAGTCCCCAGACGGTCGGAAAGCGACTCGATCAACGATGGAGGATCGACGACCTTGGGGACATCGACGCCCAGCAGGGGTGGTGGAAGGCGATTGTGGAGGTGGTGCCCGAACTGGGGGATTGGTGTCGTGTGGAGGCTGGAGAGGTGATTTGGGATCCGAAGGCACCCAGCTCCGCCAAACTGTCGCTCAGCCTGACGCTGGATCGAATTCGATCAGCGATCGGAAAGCCGCCACAGTGGAAGTGGGCGGATGGCCAGTTGGAGGCGGGGTATCCTTGGGGAGGTTCGACCCAGTGGCTTCAGGAGACCGCCAGCAGCGCATCGCCACAGGATCGTCCATGGGTGCATGCGCTGATGCGAGCGGCGAAGGAGAGTGGTATCGATCTGGTGGTCGACTGGAAGGGACTGGCGTCGCATGGAGTCACCCCCAAGTCGTCCGAGACCGTCGTTTTGCGGAATCGAACTGTTCCTCAGATTTTCAAGAAGTACCGGGAAAGGCTGGCGTTAGAGTTGTTGGTGGTGGAACCTGGATTGCTGTACCTGACCATTCCGGAGACCAGGCGAATGGATAGCCAGGTCTATCTGGTATCGCTACCTGCCGGGACCAATCCGCAAGATCTGGTCCCATCGCTTCGCTCCATCGCGCCGGCCAGTGCCTCGATGGAGAGCCTTTTGAGGGTGGTTCCCACGCCTCAGTCCCCGTGGTGTCTGGTCCGGACCTGCATGCCGTCGATTGAACAGTTGGAGTCGTTGCCGCCGGGAGCTGGTAGCTGACGAAAGTTCGCCAACGACGTCGACCGACCGGCTTGGTTCCCATCCCCTCGGGACCTAATCGCCATCATTCCTTCGGTGCTAGCATTCGTTAAGTGCCACCCACCTTTTGGCGTGCTAGCATTCGATTGGTGCCACCCACCTTTTGCGCCTTTTGCTGGCATTCGCATCCCAAAGGCTGCGATCCCAAGGGGGGGTGTGATGCGGTCTGGAATGCTTTGAACGGCGCTAGTCCTAAAGACGGGGCGATGTGCATGGCCGAGACGGCCATGCCACGAGTCGATGCTAGCATTCGATTGGTGCCACCCACCTTTTGGTGTTTTTGCTGGCATTTGGATCCCGCGTAGCATTCGTTAAGTGCCACCCACCTTTTGGCGTGCTAGCATTCGATTGGTGCCACCCACCTTTTGGTGTTTTTGCTGGCATTTAGATCCCGCGGGCTGCGATCCCAATGGGGTTCGTGAAGCGGATTGTGGCGTGTTGAACCGGGTTGGTCCCAAGGACAGGGGTGGGGGCACGGCCGAGACCGCCATGCCACGCGTCGATGCTAGCATTCGTTAGGTGCCACCCACCTTTTGAGATTGGTGCCACCCACCTTTTGAGGTTTTCTACCTGAAAGGGGGGGGTTCTTTTTGGGGGATCGTCGGCCTGATCTGGGTGATCCCATGAACGGGTGGTTCTTGGGTGGGTAGCGATGGGCTTGCTGCCGGGGTGGGGGAAAATTGCAACGAAATTTTTCGGAGTCATCAGAAATCAATCCAATATCTTTCAGATATCATTCGAATATCATTTTGTATCGCAGCGGAGTGTGGGCCGTTGGAACTTCGCCGCTCTTGGTGAGCGGTGGCGCGGCACGATTAGGGATACGACTGACAAGGAGCAGACCGACATGGAGACAACGATTGCAGAGAAACCATTTCAGCCAATTTCCGGGTGGGTCGCTCTTCCCGTTTGCTTGGGACTGCTGGCTTGCCTGCCCTTGGTGCTGATGACCGGCATGATCTTTCTCGGGATTCCTGCAGTACTCTTGGCTGTGGCCGGTTTTTTCGGTTTGTTCGGCCTGACGGCGATTGGCCCCAACCAGGCGCGCGTTTTCACGCTCTTTGGCGAGTACCGCGGAACGGCACGCCAGTCGGGTTTCTTCTGGGTCAATCCATTCTTCAGCAAGAAGCTGATTTCTCTCCGGGTGCACAACTTTGAAACGGGATCGTCCCGCACTCCCGAGATCAAGGATGCAGCGGGTAAGGTGACTCAGGAAAAGGGGCGAACTCATGGAAGGCCTTCCAAGGTCAACGACCGAAATGGCAATCCAGTAGAAATCTCTGCGGTGGTGGTTTGGAAGGTGGTCAACACCGCCGAAGCTTCCTTCCAGGTGGAGGATTATGAGGACTTCGTCGCGGTGCAAAGTGAAGCGGCGCTCCGTTCGATGGCGACGCGTTATCCCTACGACAGCGAAGACCACGAAATGTCCTTGCGGGGCAACACCGAGGAAATCTGCCAGCAACTCCGGCAGGACATTCAGGAACGGTTGGATCAAGCTGGCGTGGAGGTACTGGAGGCCCGAATCAGCCACCTGGCGTACGCTCCTGAAATCGCTGCCGCCATGCTGCAACGGCAGCAGGCTTCTGCCGTGATCGCCGCGCGAGCCAAGATCGTTGAAGGGGCGGTTGGCATGGTCCAAATGGCACTGGAGCATCTCAAGAAAGATGGCATCGTGGAGCTAGACGAAGAACGTAAGGCTGCCATGGTCTCCAATCTTCTAGTGGTCCTCTGTAGCGACCGCAGCGCCCAGCCCGTGGTGAACACCGGTTCGCTTTATTCTTGACCTTGCCTGGCCAGTAAGGCAAAGATCCATCGCATGAGGTAGCCAGGCGTGGCGAAACGGGATAGTTTTCTGTTGCGGATCGATCCGCAGTTGATGGACCAACTGCGGCGTTGGGCTGAAGATGACCTCCGAAGCCTCAACGCGCAGATCGAGTTTCTTCTGCGTCGGGAATTGCGGAGAGCGGGTAGGTGGCCCAAGGAGTCGGCGTCGGAGGGCGAAGCGGAATGCCAGGGGATGGCGGCAGAGCCATCCGAAGAGGGGGCAGGCGATCGGGATCACTCGCCCCCAATCGTCCAGCCCCCCGGCAGCGATGACTGAGCAGGTGTGAGCATGTCCAGGCGACCGGCTGTGGCGCTTCTCATCGAAACCTCCAATGCCTACGCACGAGGGTTGCTCCGTGGGATCATCGAGTTCCAGAGAGAGCGAGATGCATGGAGCGTCTATCTTCCCGAGCAGGAGCGAGGGGCACTGCCGCCGCAGTGGCTGCGACGATGGCGCGGGGATGGGCTGATCGCACGCATCGAAAACGATGCGATCGCCCGAGCCGTCCAAGGGACAGGCTTGCCCGTCGTCGACGTCAGTGCCGCGCGGAAAATCGAAGGGATTCCTTGGGTGGAAACCGATGACCGAAAGGTCGCCGAACTGGCCGCTCAGCACCTTCTCGACCGAGGATTCACCCAGCTGGCCTATTGCGGGGAACCGCAGTTCAATTGGTCGCGTTGGCGTGGAGAGGCATTTCGGCAGTTCGTCGCTACCAAGCAGGCTAAATTCTGGGCTTATCCCGATCCCCCGTCGCAAAAGTCTCGCTCCTGGCTCCAAGAGAAAGCGCGACTGGCCAAGTGGCTGACCAGCCTGCCTCGCCCCATCGGAATCATGGCCAGCTACGACATCCAGGCTCGTCGCATCCTCGACCTGTGTCGCGAACTGCTGATCGCTGTTCCCGAGGAGATGGCGGTGGTCGGGGTCGATAACGACTCTCTTGTCTGCAATCTATCCTCTCCTTCCCTCTCCAGTGTCATTCCAGATGCTGTTCAAGCCGGCTATCGCGCCGCTCAATTGCTCGATGACATGCTGCGGGGAGCCGCGATTCCTGGTCAGCCGCTTCTACTTCCCCCCTTAGGCGTTGCCACGCGGCAGTCGACCGACGTGCTGGCAGTAGACGACCCCTGGATCGCGCAGGTCGCCAAGTGGATTCGCGAGCATGCTTGCGAGGGGATCCAGGTGGAAGATGTCGCCAGGCATTTCTCCGTCAGCCGCCGCATTCTGGAGCGACGGTTCAAGATGGCAACAGCTCGGACGCCTCATGCCGCTATCCTCAGCCAGAAACTGGAGCGAGTCGCCAGCCTCCTTCGCGACTCGAGCAGTTCGATCGAGCAAATCGCTTCCCGATGTGGCTTCGAACATCCTGAGTATCTTCAGGTGGCATTCCGCAAGCACTTCGGCACCACACCCGGTCTCTATCGCAAGACCAAAGGTCGCTCCATGTCCGGTCGCGCCGAGATCGATCCACCAGGACACCAGCCAGGGGCTTCGCGCTAGCCACTGGATCGGTTCACCAGCGGATGGTCCCAATCAGAAACAGGATCACCCCACAGCAAGCCACCTGCACCACTCCCTGCGTCATCCGCTCCAACCAGAACAATCTTGGGCTGAGCGGTTCGTTCCAGTCGATTTCCTGATTGTCCTGCTGCGAATAAAGGATTTCCCGATAGAGTTGGATCTGGGGTTCCGCAAAACCAGCCGATGCCAGCACGCTGCGGACCTCCTCATCCCGTCGCCCCCCTGAGAGCTCGGCCACCGTGCCAGCAAACTCGACACCGTAGTCCGGATCGAGAACCAGGGAACCACCATCCAGGGGCTGGGTCTCTAGCACCACGTGGCCCCCCAAGCCAACCAGACGGCTGGCGATGCCCCGCCGGGACAGCATCGCTTGCAGCACCGCAGATCGCTCCGAACAGTCCCCTTCCCCGGAAGCCAAGATGCGTGCCGCCAATTGACTTCGGGCCGCAGGCGGATAGAGAGTTCCCAGCAGCCACTGCACCCAGTTGATCTCCGGCCCAACCCGAAGCCCCTCACTGTGCTCAACCCAAAGATGCACCAGTTGGTTGAGTTGCCGCAGTTGGCTTTCGCTGGTTGCCTCCAAATGCTCCACCGCCCCAACCGCCGCGATACCCCGAAGACTCGCCCCGGACCACGTAAGCACCGATCCAGACGTCAGGTTGAAAAAAGTCAGTCCGGTTAGCAGTGTCAGGACGCACACTAGGCCAACTCGAGGCATCTGCATTGAACCCCCTTAAGTGGTGGTAAAATGCTATGCCAAGATTGCGATGCAGCGCCCGAATGCAGAAAGATTCGAGCAAAATCTATACATCGCGCACCCCAGGCGCTACACTGGAGCCAACCTTCTTCCGGAGCCTCCCGGGGGATTGGCTAGAATCGCTCGATCGCCACCAACGGTCGAGCGATTCGTTTTTTCGCTACCTAGTTACCAACCCATCGACGCGGGAAAGGTTTCTCGTTTTTTTCCCTGAACGCACTATTTTTTTCCTGTACCCGGCGGTCCCAATCCCAGGTGATTCCCACCGTTTTCGATTTCCTGATTGCAGCATCTAGGACGATGGTTTTCCCACTACGAGAGTCTGCCTGCGTTGTGTCATTTCATCACCGCCACCATGGCGCCCCAAGGCGATGAAGCATCGGTGCGCCGACTGGCGAAGGCATCGCTGCTGCAGTGGGATCCAATCGAGCATCTGGGAGTGCAGGCATCCCTTGCTAGTGGCGAGCGTTACTACCTGACCACAAGCCGATCGTGCGACTGTGGTACCGAGATCGGGCTGGCGCTTCGAAGCGAAAGCGCACTTCCATCGCAGCAACGCGATTTTTCCCGGGACATCCGAAATCTGAAGAAGAAAGGTTGGTCGGCCGCCAAAATCGATCGATGGATGGAACAGTCCAAAGCAGACACTGCCCGAAAGCACCAGGAAGCTGCCAACAGGCTCTCGGGCCAGCACCTGGAACTGCAGCGATGGGTTCAATTCATCGCTTCAGTTCTCGATGGCGGCCATGCCCAGTGGATTGGCATCCTGCTCCACTGGTACTCCGGGGACATTGCCACCGAATCGATCGACGCTGGCAATCGGCGCTGGCTGAGCCGTCGCGAACTGACAGAAGACTACCTGCTCCGTGCCGAAGAGGATGTCCTCCACACCTTTCGATCCTAGACCGCCTCAACGGACAGCACCGCAAGCGATGCGATATGGAGTCGATCGCTCGTGGTCGATGATTGGCTCTGTCATTTGCGTCCTTTCGAGTACGAGTACCGCTTCGCTCAGTACGGGTACCGCTTCGCTGAGTACGGGTACCGCTTCGCTGAGTACGAGAAATTCGTCCTGAAGCAGGAACGATTTGATGACGGGATCGACCAAGGGCGCAAGGTGGATGATCTTCTTCATCCAATGACGGGCAGCGTCATCTCCCCCCCGGCAGCTCAGTCGGTCCCGCAACCCTCTTCGCCAACCTGATGCAGCTCGGCGGGCGGGAAGACCCCGGGTTCGTTCCCGGAATACCATTTCTCCAAAATGCTCTCCCAGTCTGCGTAGCTTCGAACGCGAACGAAGTCGGCGCGCACCGAGTGGTACTCCGGATGGCTAGCTGCGTACTTGATTCCAAACTTCCGCATCAGCTGACCAGTTCGCTCGGGACCATACAACGATTCGGCCAGCGACCAATGTTCGCGAAGCACCTCGCGTTGGCGATGGAGCGAAGGGGGGGGCGGCATGGGATCGCCCGCCGCCAACGCGCGACACTGTTCGAAGATCCAAGGATTGCCGATCGCTCCTCTGGCCACCGTCACGCCGTCGATTCCAGTTTCCTGAATCATTCGCCAGCAGTCGTGCGCGGTGAAAAGATCACCGCTACCCAGGATGGTTCGGTCCCCGACCATTTCCTTCACTTCCTTCAGGAACGACCAGCGACTGGGGCCCCGATAGCCTTGCTCCACGGTGCGTCCATGGAGGGTCACTGCAGCCACCCCCCGCGCGAAGGCTCCTTGAAGAATCTCAAAAAACCGATCGCGACTTTGCTGGCTGTCGTCGATCCCGCGGCGCATCTTGACGGTCACTGGGGTCTCGGGCGGTACGATGGCCCTGGTGCGTTCAACGATCTCGAGCGCCACTTGAGGTTGGCTGAGGTGGTATCCACCACGGCAACGCCCCAGCACTTTCCGCACGGGGCATCCGAAGTTGATATCGATCACCGCGAATCCGGCTTCCACCAGTTTGGCCGCCCCCGCTGCAAACTGCTGCGGTTCGGCTCCCATCAACTGCCCCGCCACCGGCTGCTCTTCCGGGGTGTTGTAGAGAAAGTGCCTGGTTTTGTCTCGCGTCTTGAGGGCAACCAGGAACTGATCGAGCATCACTTCGCAGAGCGAATACGAGGCGCCATGTCGCCTGGCCAGAAGTCGCATCGGCCAGTCACTGTAACCGGAAAGCGCTGCCTGGACGATCGGAAATCCGATCTCCAGGTTCCCGATGCGAAGTGGCCGGTAGCGGATACCTTTCCCGACGGATGACTCTTCGGGCGCGGTGGGATTCATGGCGCCTGGCTCCTGCCAGCCGAGGGGGTGCGAGCGATCGGATCAAAGCGACTGAAGATACTGAATCGCCTGCCGCAATTCCAACAGGGGGCTTTCCATCTTCTCCTGTTCGATCACATACATGCCGCTGTAGTGACCTTCCTCCAGGTCCCCTAGCAACTGGGGAAAATCGACCTCGCCGGACCCCATCGCTACCGAAGAACCACGATTCATCGATCGATCGTACACCGCGTCTTTCGCATGGACTAGGCGAATCCATGGCGACGCCTGGAGGACCCCCTGAATTCCGAATCCATTGGCGATCAGATTGCCTGGATTGAGCGTAATCCCGATCGGCGTGTCTCGCAGACCTTGCAGAAACTGATGAAGCACCGGCAATGGCTCGGCGCCCGTCTCACAACTGAGGAATGCCCCGGCCTTCAGCCCATAGCTTCCCAGATCCTCCAGAAGCTCTGCCAGAAGCTGTCGGTTCGGATCATTCTCCTCCTCGGGGATCCGCCCCACCTGATTGACCACCAGTTCGCATCCCATCGCATGCGCGAATCGCATCGCCGATTTCAGCCCAGCCACCCGCCGCTCCAAATCCTCCGGGTGATAGAGAGCCCGCCTGGTTCCGTAGCGAACCGAACACAGCTTTAGCTGCGCGTCCTCCAGCCATTTGCGGATCTGTCGCATGCCGGTTCCGGACAATTCCGCCAGATTCACATCGCGCCTTGCATCGAGTTCCACCGAGTCAATTCCCAACTTGGCTGCAAAAGGAATTGCGAACTGCAGGCTGGTTTGCAGAGACTTTAACTGGACTCCAAATCGCATTCAATCTTCCGTCTGCTACATGTCCCTTAGCTGAATCGACGCCCAATCTAGTCTAATCCCATTGCGAATGTTCGCTAGGGCAATCAGGTGACGGCATGCATCATCGACACGTAGGGTTTCCTCGCTATTGAACCTTAGTGCAAACAGCCCGACGATCGCTTTTGAATCGAGCCGCCGGATTGGTCTATACTGGAAAGCATCCTGTCGTTCGGTGAACTTGGTTTCGCGTTTTGTCTTCGCGAGAAAAGGAACGCCCAACGGACAGCCCCACCCAAGTCGGATTCCGCCCCCCACCCAGATCGAATCTTTGGGAGTCTTCGATGATTCGGATTGCGACTCGCATGTCTACTCGATACCTCTGGATGCGGCAGCTCCTTGCCGCTTCCTCGATCGGTTTGGCTCTTTCACCGCTCACCTCCGTCTGGGCCGAAGACGTCGATCCCACACGCTTTGAGAAAGTGGAGATCGCCACCAAGTTGGTGCAACCGATGGAGATGGCGATTGCCCCCGATGGATCGCTGTTCCTCATCGAGCTGGCGGGGGATCTCAAACGCATCGATCCGAAGACGAGGAATGTGGAAGTCGTCGGCCACCTGGAGGTGACGACGCAGCAAGAGAATGGGCTGATCGGCATTTGCCTGGATCCTGCCTTTTCAGAAAACGGCTGGATCTACCTGCAGTATTCGCCACCCGACTACAGCGGACAGTACATCAGCCGCTTTGACTTCCGCGACGGCAAGCTTGACCTCGCTTCCGAGAAGCGACTCTTTCAGTACGAAGAGCAGCGTCGGGAGTGCTGCCACCATGCGGGATCGATGGAGTTCGGTCCCGATGGATGCCTCTATATTGGAACGGGGGACAACACCAACCCATTCAACGACAGCCAGGGATTCGCACCGATCGATCAACGCCCGGGGCGCGAACCCTGGGACGCACAGCGCACCAGCGCCAACACCCGCAGTTACAACGGCAAGATCCTCCGGATTCGTCCGACCCCCGAAGGATCGTATGAAATCCCCGATGGCAATCTCTTCCCGAAGGATGGCAGCGTCGGCCATCCCGAGATCTACGTGATGGGGTGCCGCAACCCCTGGCGATTGAACCTCGATCGACGCACCGGCTATCTCTACTGGGGCGATGTGGGACCCGACGCTGGGGGCGACGGGGAACGCGGGCCGCGTGGATACGACGAGGTCAATCAGGCGCGCCAGGCGGGCTTTTTTGGATGGCCCTACTTCATCGGGCCCAATCGCCCCTACAGCATGGTCGACTTTGCGACCGGGGCTATCCACCCGCCACAGGATGCCGAGCAACCCGTCAATGCCTCGGTCAACAACACCGGGGCCCGACAACTGCCCCCGGCTCAGCCACCGCTGCTCTACTACCCCGCAGGCCCTATCGACGAATTCCCAGAAGTCGGAAGCGGCGGCCGCACCGCTTGCGCAGGGCCAGTCTACTACTTCGACGACTATCCCAACTCCCCCACCAAACTCCCCAGCGCCTACGACCGCACACTGTTCGCATTCGAATGGTCCCGCAACTGGATCCTCGCTGTCCACCTCGACCAAGACCATCGCATCGAACGTCTGGAGCGGTTTCTTCCGGAAGTCCCGTTCATCCGCCCGGTCGACCTTCAGTTCGATGCCAACGGATCGCTGTATGTCATCGAGTACGGTGAGACATGGGGCGTCAACGCCGACGCAAGGCTGGTGCGAATCGACTACCAACGTGGCAACCGCAC
This sequence comes from Pirellulaceae bacterium, assembly GCA_044371425.1. Classification (GTDB taxonomy): domain Bacteria; phylum Planctomycetota; class Planctomycetia; order Pirellulales; family Pirellulaceae; genus JBEISR01. The sequence goes on from JBILTR010000001.1 coordinate 641,772, forward strand.
CCCAGTGGCGGTCTCCCGCGCCGAGAATCAGATCGGCCGCGAACCGCTCTCCGTCCGGCTCTCCGCCGAAGGCTCCAGCGACCGAGATCAAGATCCGTTGACCTACCGCTGGTTCGCGGTGGCAACCGGTGACCCGAACAGTACCGCCCGAGTTCCTATCGGGCAGGGGGCTGAGATCGAGCATCTGTTCACGCAGCCTGGGACCTACTCGGTGATTCTCGAAGCGGCCGATCCACAGGGAGCCGTCGCCTCCACGTCGCTCCCTGTGGTCGTCGGCAACGCGGTCCCGAAAGTCTCTCTGCTGGAACCGGCCGATGGGGACTTCTATGAGCCGGGGCAGCCGATCGCCTTTCGCGTCCGTGTCGAAGATCCAGAAGATGGTTCGAATGATTTCGAAGCGGTCGAGGCGGGCGATGCCGAAGCGATTGAAGGCAAGGCCCCCAGCCGCACGACGATCGAGCTGTTTCCGGAGACAACGGGACTGGCGGCCAACGAGCCACCGGGGCTGCAGGCGATCCGCAAAAGCGATTGCCTCAACTGCCATGCCATCGACCGAGCGCTTGTAGGCCCCCGGTTCCTCGATATCGCCGAAAAGTATCGAGACCAGGAAGGGGCTCTCGAGAAATCGATCCAGCGCGTCCGAGAAGGATCCACCGGCGTCTGGGGTAAGGTGGCGATGCTCCCTCACGCCCAACTGACCGAACAGCAGGTCGATGAAATGGTCCGCTATATCTACCAGCTCAAGCCCGACGCCAGCCGCGTCTCGGCTCAAGGATTCCAGGGGAACCTGAACGCCCCTGCTTCCGGGGCGCTGCTGCGGCTGCAGGCCACCTACACCGATCTGGGGCGAGAGGGAAACATCCCCCCTCTGTCCGGGACCGCCAGCGTTCTGCTGCGCGGCCGCAGGATTCAGGCCGAGTCGGCGGATGCGTTCGCCAAGACCCAGCCCCTTGCCTCCGAAAATGCCGAAGGGAAAAAATTCCTTGGTGCGATCGAAAATGGAGCGACCATCTTGTTGCGCGGGATCCCGTTGGAACGGGTGAGCGCTCTGCAGGTTCGCGTTGCCAGCGCGGGGGCTGGGGGTGCGATCGAGGTGCACCAGGACACCGCCGATGGCCCCTTGCTGGGTAAGATCGATGTCGCCGTCAATGGCCAGTGGGAAGTCTTCCGCGAGGAAAAAATTCCGCTCCAGCCCACCCAGGGTCGGCACGATTTGGTCCTCAAGTTCACCCATCCTTCCGCGGGTGGCGGACTGATGAATATCGATGCGATCGAGCTTTTGCCGCCGGCCACACCCTGATGAATCATTTTTGATCTCCCCATCGAACCGGCTGCCTTGCCGTAGCCGGAAGAACCAACCCCTCGCTTCGCTGGGCAGTTCGCCTTGCCAAGCCGATGCATCCTTCCCTTTGGCTTCCTCAAGCACGCGATCGAAAGTCTCGCCGCGATGAACACCGACGCTCCCCTCCCCTTTCGGATCCGATGGTCCCCCTCGAACCGATCTTGGGCGATCCGCTCCAGGTCCATCCGATCTCGGATGATCGTTTGCCTGGCGATCGCTGGTCTGGCGACCCTGCCAGCCCTGGCTGAAACCCCCCAGCCAGATTCCACGGTCGATTACCAGCGGCAGATCCGGCCGATTCTGGCGGAGCATTGTTGGCAGTGCCATGGTGTCGACGACAAGACGCGCGAGGGGCAGCTGCGACTCGATCTACGCGATGCGGCTCTCCAAGGCGGCGACTCGGGAACCCCAGCGATCCGCCCGGGCGATGCGGCGCAAAGCGAGATGCTGGTTCGCCTTCGCTCCGACGACCCCGATCTAAAAATGCCGCCACCGCATCTCCCCAAGCAGCCATCGGCGGACGAGATCGCGCTGCTGGAGCGTTGGATTGGCCAGGGTGCCCCTTACGCGCAGCATTGGGCCTTTACGCCTCCTGTCCAGCTGCCTCTGCCCAAGGCCGATGCGTCCCCGATCGACGCATGGATCGATGCGCGGCATCAGGCGATGGGAATCACCCCGTCTCCCGCAGCGCCCTTGCACCAGCTGGCCCGCCGGCTGTATCTGGATCTCATCGGCCTACCCCCATCGCCAGCGGAGCTAGAGGCGTTTGAGAAGGAGGGGCTGGAAGCGACGGTCGACAAGCTATTGGACAGTCCCCGTTACGGCGAAAAATGGGCCCGCCATTGGCTGGATGTCGCCCGCTACTCCGATACCAACGGCTACGAAAAAGATCTGCGGCGCGAGCAGTGGGCGTGGCGAGATTGGGTGATCGCCGCCATCCAGAACGATATGCCATACGATCAGTTCGTCATCGAACAGATCGCTGGCGACCTCTTGCCCAACGCCACACAGGACCAAGTGATCGCCACCGGATTTCTCCGCAACAGCATGATCAACGAGGAAGGAGCGATCGTACCTGAGCAGTTTCGCAAGGTGGAGATGTTCGATCGGCTCGACTGCATCGGCAAAGCGGTGCTGGGACTGACCACCCAGTGCGCTCAGTGCCACACCCACAAGTTCGACCCGATCTCCCACGACGAATACTTTGGGATGTTCGCCTTCCTGAACAACACCTACGAAGCACAGTCCTGGGTCTATGCCCCCGACCGATTGCAGCAGCTGAACCAGGCCAGGGCAGCCGTCGATCAAGCGATGGAGTCGATTCGCAAGCAGCTTCCCGACGGCCAGGCGCGACTGGATCAATGGACCAGTCAGCTGGCAGCCTCCCGACCCAACTGGCGACCAGTGCAGGCGACGCTGCTGGAGACGATCAGCGGACTGAATCACCCGACCCAAGAAGAGGACCTTTCGATTTTGATGCTGGGACATACCAGCAACGATGTCTTCCTGCTGGCAAGCCCTCCGGCAGGAACCATCACCGGGATCCAGCTGGAACTTCTTCCTCATCGCGATCTCCCCTTCGGTGGCCCAGGCCGAAATGGGCAGGGGATGTGGAGCATTCAGGAGGTGGAGCTGTTGGTGAAGAAGCCGGGTGCCGAATGGGAGAAGCAGAAGTTGGTGGAGGCGACTGCGGATTTTTCGGAGCCTGAGCAGAAGTCGGGGGATGGAAAATCTGCCTCCGGTCCCGTCGCTTTCCTGATCGACGGCAAAGAGGAAACCCACTGGCAGGCCGATCGTGGCAAGGGGCGCCGCAACCAAGCGTCGGTGGCGGTGATGCAATTGGAGACATCGTGCGAGTTGCCGGAGGGATCGGAAATCAAGATCGTCTGGCGGATGCCGCAGATGGTCGGTTGTTGTCGCTGGAGTCTGACCGATCAGCCTAAACCAGTCGCCCCGCCAGTCGATCACCAAGCGGTGCTGGCGGCATGGAAAGCGCCCGATGCCCGTAGCCAAGCCGACCGCGACGCTCTCTGGGATGCCTTCAGCCGCACCGTGCCGGAGTTGGCCGATTCGCGGAAGGGACTCGATGCCGCCTGGGCTCAGTGGCCCGACCCGACGACATCCGTACTGCACTTGGCCGAACGGGATCCTTCGCAAAAACGTCAGACCTATCTATTGGAGCGAGGGGAGTGGGACCGGCCGTTGCACGCGGTAGAGCCGCATGTGCCACAGGCGCTCCATCGCCTGGAGCTGGGGCCGGATCAGCCTCAGCGATTGGCGCTGGCCAAGTGGTTGGTCAGCCGCGATTCACCGCTGGCGGCCCGCGTGGCGGTCAATCGCATCTGGCAGTCGATCTTCGGAGAAGGGCTGGTGGAGACGTCGGAAGATTTCGGAACGCGAGCTCCCGTGCCCGAGTACCTGGAGTTGCTGGATCATCTAGCGGTCGACTTCCAAGAACATCAGTGGAGCCAAAAGCGATTGATTCGCCAAATCGTCTCAAGCCGCGCCTACCAACGCAGCTCTGCCAGTACCCCCGAACAGCGCGAAAAGGATCCTCGCAACCGCTATCTGACTCGCGGACCTCGATTCCGCGCCGATGCGGAAGTGGTGCGCGATATCGCGCTAGCAGCCAGTGGCCTCATGCATCATCAGATCGGCGGACCGCCTGTGATCCCACCGGTCCCGCAGAATGTGCTCGACTACAACTACACCTATCCAGGCTATTGGACCGCCGCGCAGGGCCCCGACCGGTACCGGCGCACTGTCTATGTCTTCCGCAAGCGATCGATGCCCGATCCGGCGCTGTCGACCTTGGATGCGCCCAATGGGGACTTCGCCTGCGCGCGGCGGATCCGATCGAACACGCCGCTGGCGGCGCTGACGAGTTTGAATGAGCCGATCTTTGTCGAAGCGGCTCGGGCGCTGGGCTTGCGAATCGTCCGAGAAGCTGGCAAAGACGACGCTCAGCGTGCTGCCTATGGCTATCTGCTGTGCACCGGTCGGAGGCCATCCCAGCAAGAGACGCAGCAGTTGCTGCGATTCATCGCTCAGCAGCGACAGCGGATCGCCGACGGTTGGATCAATGCGCGCGAGGTGGCGACGGGGGAAAGCGGCAAGCTGCCGGAGATCCCCGAAGGCACGACGCCGCAAGATGTCGCCGCCTGGGCCCTGGCCGGACGCGTCCTGCTGAACCTCGATGAAACCATCACCAAGAACTGACTTTCGCCTGAGGCAACTGAAGATGAATCCGATGCAGAATCTGTCCGATCTGGCTGTGGCTCAGATGAAGCGACGTTGGTTCCTCGCGCAGTGCGGCGTCGGCCTAGGTGGCCTGGCCGCGCGAAGTCTCCTAGCCGATGATGGGGCCAGCAGCGCGGCAATGGAGGATCTTCCGATGCCTCCCAAGCCTTCGCATTATGAAGCGAAGGCCAAGCGAGTGATCTTCCTGTTCCAGGCGGGCGCACCCAGTCACCTGGAGCTGTTTGATCCGAAGCCCGAGCTGACCAAGAGGAACGGCCAGTTGCCGCCGCCTGAACTGCTGGAGGGCTATCGAGCCGCGTTCATCAACCCCAAGTCGGCGCTGCTGGGGCCGAAGTTCGCCTTCGCCAAGCATGGGCAGTGCGGGATGGAATTGAGCGAAGTGCTGCCGCACACGGCGAAGATCGCTGATGACATCTGCCTGATTCGATCGATGCAGACCGATGCGGTCAATCATGCGCCGGGTCAGATTCTGATGAATACCGGTTCGCAGCAGTTCGGTCGTCCCAGCTTCGGATCGTGGACCATCTACGGTTTGGGGAGCGAAGCACGCGATCTGCCCGGCTTCGTGGTGCTGACCAGCGCCAAGGGAACCAGCGGTGGGGCCAGCAACTACGGGGCAGGGTTTCTACCGACGATGTACGGCGGCGTGCCGCTGCGCAGCAAGGGAGATGCCATGCTCTATCTGACCAACCCTGCAGGGGTCGACCGCCAAGCCCAGAGGGAAGCACTCGATGCCCTCCAGTCGCTCAATCAATCCAGCCTGGAATCCTTCGCCGATCCAGAAACAGCGACGCGCATTCAAAGCTACGAGATGGCGTATCGATTGCAGACCAGCGCGCCCGAGCTGATGGATTTGCGAGGGGAGTCGCCCGAGACATTGCAGAAGTATGGAATCAAGGACCCCAACGAATCCAGTTTTGCAAGGAATTGCCTGCTAGCTAGACGTCTAGCAGAACGCGGGGTTCGGTTCGTGCAGCTGTTTCATGAGGTGTGGGATCAGCATGGAAATCTGGCTGGTGGCGTGAAGGCCAATGCTGGGGACACCGATCAGCCGAGCGCAGCGCTGGTCCAGGATCTGAAGGATCGCGGCATGCTCAAGGATACCCTGGTGATCTGGGGTGGCGAGTTTGGCCGCACACCGATGGTTCAGGGAGGCAATGATGGTCGCGACCATCACAATCGATGCTTCAGCATGTGGGTGGCTGGTGGCGGGATCAAGGGTGGCACGGTTTGGGGAACGACCGACGACTTTGGATTCAACGTCGTCGAGAATCCGGTGCACGTGCACGACCTCAATGCGACGCTGCTACATCTGCTGGGGATGGATCACTTGCGATTGACCTATCGCTTCCAGGGGCGCGATTATCGACTCACCGATATTCACGGCAACATCATCCAGGGGATTCTCGCCTGATGGTTTTCGTTCGCCATTCGCCCCTCACTCCCTGCCTCTCTCCCCGCGCCAGCGGGGCGCGGGCAGACGAGGTGGTCGATGTGCGGAAGCAAGAGACTCTGCTCTGAAGCTGCCCCCTCTCCCCCCGGGCAAAGCCGAGGGGATCAGCAAACAGTTCTTACCTCAGGGCGCTAGCGCTTCGATCGCCTGCTTCCTTGCCGCTTCGAATTCATCCCCAGGCTTCCAAGTGGGGAGGCCGTCGGCTTCCGCGATCGCCATGGTCGCTAAGAACAGCAGCTTTGCATCCTGCACCGCACCGCTCAAATCCCAGTCCTCACGGAATTCATCAGAGGGCTGATGGTAATGTTTCTCCACCCACTGCTCGATCTGCTGACGCCCCCAACCTTCGGGTTTCCCTTCCACCTCCTGACCCGCATGGAGATAGATCGCCGGCACCCCCAGCTTGGCTAGGCTGAATTGATCGGATCGATAGTAGTAACCCCGATCGGGATGCAGGTCGGGTACCACGACGCGCCCCTGCCACTTGGCGATGGATTCCAGCACTTGATCCAGACTGCTTTTTCCTTGACCAATCACATTGACATCGCGCGTCTTTCCGAGGAATCCGATCCCGTCGATATTCACCAGCCCGGCCATCCTGCCCGGCGCGATTGGCGGATTCTGAGCGAAGTACTTCGATCCTAAGAGTCCCTGTTCTTCCGCCGCCACGGAGGCAAATAGAATCGATCGCCGCGGCGCGGTGGGAAGCGCCTCCATGGCCGCCGCCAGGCACAGCATCGATGCGACGCCCGATGCATTGTCGATCGCGCCGTTGTAGATATCGTCCCCATCGGCATTGCGCGCCTCGGCCCTCCCCAGATGATCATGATGCGCCATCACGATCACACACTGGTCGCGCAAGTTGGGGTCGCTCCCCTCCAGCCAGCCAAGCACGTTGGCGGAGTCTTGCGTGCGAGCCACGGATTCCAGACGAAACCCACAGGTGACTCCCAGAGGCACCGGTTGGAAGTCGCTTCTCTGAGCCGCTGCAAGAAGGTCGGACCACTTCCTGCCCGCCAATCCGCTCACCTTCCCAATCGCCTCCTCGGTGATCCATCCTTTGAATCGGGTCCGCGGCGAACGATCATCCCGCAGTTCAAACTCCTCCCCCGACCAGGAATTTTGCACCACGGAGTAGGGATAGCCGGCCGATTCGGTGGTGTGAACGATCAACGCACCGGCGGCTCCCATCTTGGCGGCCATCTCGTACTTGTAATCCCAGCGGCCATAATAAAGCCGCTTCTTTCCTTCAAAGAGCGCCCGGTCGTCGGCTGGGTCATTGTTCAGCATGACCAGAATCTTGCCGCGAACCTCTTTTCCTTTGTAATCATCCCACTGGTACTCGGGCGCCTGGATTCCATAGCCCACAAACACCAGTTCGGCCGGCGCCACATCGATCGCTTCTTCCGGCACTCCACACACCAGCATCAAGTCGTCGCGATGCCGCAAAGAAAGCGTCTCACTAGGAGTGCGAAAGAGCACTTCCTTCGGTGGCTTGGTGGCGATGCCTCGCAGCGGGACAGGCTGTTCCCAGCCCAGATTTCCCAGCGGTCGCATCCCATGGCTTTCCAGCTGACTGGCGATGTAACGCCGCGCCAAAAGATCTCCTTGCGAACCGGGCCCACGCCCCTCCAGAAGGTCGTCGGCAAGGAAGCGCAGATGGCCCGCCAGCCGCCCTTCATGGATCGCCTGTTCGGCAGCATCGACCTGTTGCTTGGGAGGCGCCTGGGCCGCTGCGGAACCGCAGACCATACCGCTCAGCAGCAACCCCCGCAGCCACCAGCATCGCGCTGGAAACCGAGTCGCCAGTTCCGTCCTTCGGGCACGATCATTCCATCGCATCGCGTCACTCCTTGCTCGAAATCCTGTCGCCATCGGCCCGCCTTCAGTGCGGGCAAGTCTGCATCATAGCCGATCGCTGGAAATGCTGCCCGCGGATCGGTCTACGAAGAGAGCGATCCGAGATGCTTCAGGAAAAGCGATCGAAGGCGCTGTCGCGTGGCATGGCAACGATCGAGCAGTTGCTGGCCGGTGGGCTGGTCCAGCAGGAAGGCGAGGCGGTCTAGCTGCCGCGAGTCGCTGGGCAAATCATGCCGTGCAACGGTGTTCATCAGCCTTAGGCCGCTTTCCACCCGTCGCAGCCAAGCATACCCTTCGGCTAGCTGTTGGCAGTCGTCGCTGGGCAACAGCCCCTCCCGCGCGATCTCACGCAGCGCAGCAAGCGTCCCGGTGGCTCGAAGCGAGGGCGCCGACTTGCCATGCTTCAGCTGCATCCACTGGACCAGGAACTCGACGTCGACAGTCCCTCCCTCTCCCCGCTTGAGATTCTCAAGGCTAGCTCCCGACTGCATCTTCTCGCGCATCGCTACCAGTTGACCTGCATCGGCGGGGTCGACCCGCGTGGAATCGAGAATGCGGCAGATCGCCTCTTCGGCTCTGCGACGCCCCGTCGGGTTGCCCCAGACGACGCGCGCCTTGCAGAGCATCAATCGTTCCCAAAGCTGTGCACTCGATTGGAAGTAGGTTTCCAGATCATGCAGGCTGAGCGCCAGGGGGCCGCTGTCGCCATGAGGCCGCAACCGCACATCCAGATCGTAGAGTTTGCCCCCCGCTGCGATTCGATTGACCCCCTGCAGAATCGACTGAGCCAGATGATGGAAGTCCGAGTGGGCTTCCGGCGTTTCCCCTGTCTCCGATAGCTGCTGGGGGTCGTAGAGGAAAAGGAGATCCAGGTCGCTATGGTAGTTCGGTTCCTGTCCCCCCAACTTGCCCAGCGCCACCAGCACCAGCGGGACTTCCTTGGCATCCTGGCCCAGCCGACTAGCACTTCCTTCCTCCAAAAATGAGTCGATCGTTCTCCCCACCACCAGTTCCAAACAGACTTCGGCGACATCGGAGAGACATCGATGAGTCGCTTCCATCGAATCCTTGCCCAGCAGATCGCGGACGCCGATCCTCAAGTGCGCCGCCCGCTTGAACCCCTGCAGGATCGGTTCGATGCGCGTGGCCCCTTGGCTTAGTTGCCTCAATTCCTCCCGCAACGATTCGATCGACGGCAGATCGCCAAGCATCAGCGAGTCCATGAGATCGTCGATCATCCCGGGGTGGCTGGCCAGCATCTCCTCTAGGTACTCGCTGCAGGCGCCGATGCGAATGCATAGCCGCAAGGTGGGTGGATGTTCGCTGAGCAGTTCCCAGAGGACGGCCTTGCCGCCGATGGAGTTGCTGATGCGGACTAGGTTGACCAGCGTTCGGTCGGGGTCGGGCGTGGCGGCGATTTCGGTGAGCAATCGGTTGGCGATGGCGGAGAGAAAATGGCGACAGCGACTGGAGGAGAGGAACGGGACGGTTTCTCTGGCCAGCTCCTGCAGATGTTCAAAGGCCTGCAGCGGCTGGACCAGTCGATAAGGTGCCAGAACCGATGCGATTCGCTGTTCGGTGGGTGCTGGGTCCAGAAGAAGGTCGGTCTCCTGCGACACTTCCCCTTCTTCGCCGAAGGGTTCATGCAGCAGATGGTTCAGGATTCGGCGATTCAGTTCCGTGCAGTCCGATAGCTGCGCTTGCAACTGCTGGGTGACCGACCGGGCGGGAAGCTGTTGGTCTCCCGGGAAGTCGCGATAGCCCAGTCGAATCGCCAGACGTTTCATCTCCTCAGGAGATTCCGGAAGGGTATGGGTCTGCGCATCGAAGACGATCTGCAATGCATGCTCGACGCGGCGGAGGAATCGATAATTCGTCTCCAGCAGCGATCGTTCTTGAGGAGTCAGGCAACCGGCGCGTTCCAGCTGAACAATCGCCAGCAGCGTGTTGCCTGTGGGGAGAGATTCCAACTGGGAGGCGTGCAACAGTTGCAAGAATTGGATGACGAACTCGACATCCCGAATGCCTCCACGTCCTGTCTTGATATTGCGGCTGCCAGAGCGACCTTCGGCGTTGCTGCGTTCGATGTTTCGCTTGATCGCTCGGATGCCTGCGATATCCGCGCGGGTCAGATAGCTTCCCAAAATCCAGGGTCGGAGGCGTTCAAGGAATTCGTCCCCAAGTTGTGTATCGCCCGCAACCGCTCGGGCCTTCAGCATCGCTTGGCGTTCCCAGGTGCGGCCCATCGTCTCGTAGTAATGCCATGCCGATGGCAGGTCGATCACCAGTGGGCCGCTCTTCCCATAGGGTCTTAGTCGCAGATCGACGCGGTAGGCATGGTGCAACTGGTGGCTGTCTCCCAGCCATCGCGTGAAGCGTTTGGCCAGCTGATCGAAGAACAGCGTGTTCTCACAGACGCGGGGGCCTTCGGTGCAGCCCTCCAGATCTCCAAGGAACATCAGATCGATATCGCTGGAGTAATTCAGTTCGCGGCCACCCAGTTTGCCCATCGCCAGCACGCACCAGCGAGCGGTCGATCCATCAGGACGCAGCGGCCGTCCGTATTGGGCTCGCGTTGCCTTCCACGCGGCGCGGTAGGCCGCTTCGCAGATCGCATCGGCAAGATCGGACAGTTGCTGAGCGACTAGATCGACCGGCATGCCGCCGACAAAGTCGTTGGAGGCGATCCGCACGGTCTCGCGATGCCGGTACGATCGCAGCGCCTGCAGGATCTGCGATTCGTCCTTGCACGCATCGACCTGGCAGCAGATCTCATCGATCAGGATCTCTCGATCGACCGGTTGCAGACGGCTGCGGCGAATCGCATCGAACGCATCGGGGGATCGGATGAGCTGTTCGCTGAGATAGGGGCTGACAGAAAACATCTGCAGCAGCATCGGGAGCACATCGGGTTCGCGAGCGAAGAGGTCACCGATCGATCGCCCGGTGCGCGCCGTTCGAATGAATCGTTCTAGCGTCTCCAGCACCCCCTGCGGGTCGGTGGTGTGGGGCAGGCAGCTGCTGGCCTGATGAAGCATCTTCAGCAGCAGCGAGGGCGGGACGCCATCCTCTAGGAAGCGTTCCAGTACCTCGCGAGCAGCACTCGGATCCTTGAGCCCCAGTTGCTGCATCCAGTCTCTGAATCCCAGCCTAGTCGCCGAGGGCTGAAGACCGCTATAAAAGCGATGCTGCAAGAAGGTTTCCCCCTGCTGCATCGCATCGCCCGGGCGCCCGGTGTCGCCGCTTGCTCCGTCAGGCACCCGTCACCCTCCGTCGGTTCAGGGCTGCTTGGGCACCACAGGTGGCAGAGGCTTGCCATCGGGAACGAATCGCACCGAAATCGAATTGACGCAGTGCCGGGTGTTCTTCAGGGTAAAACCTTCTCCTTCGAACACATGTCCCAGGTGGCCATCGCAATTGGCGCAGAGAATCTCGGTGCGATACCCGTCGGCATCGACTTCGCGTCGCACCGAATCGGGGATCTCATCATCAAAGCTAGGCCATCCGCAATGGCTATCGAATTTGTCGCTGGACCGATACAACGGCGCGTTGCAGCGACGGCAGAGGTAGGTGCCTTTTTCTTTGTGGTTCCAATACTCTCCCGTAAACGCTCGCTCGGTCCCCTTGTGCAGGATGACATATTGCTCATCGCGACTGAGCGTGTTGTACTGGCCGGGGGCGGGAGTCTTTTCGGAGGATGCCACTTCGGCTAGCGCGCTTTGCGGATCGTCCTGCGAAGCAATCTTCTTGGGATCAGCGATCATGGCGGATTCCTTGGTATCAGCGGCGAGGGGGGCAGAAGAGGTAGAGGAATCGACCGAAGTTTCTCGCGCCGAAGCCTGGTTGGCAACCGGGGGAGGAGGGGTCTGTTGGGAGACCACTTCGGAGTTGGGGGTCGCGGGAGGGGGGAGACGCTTGCCGGCGATGAAAAGGGCGGCAAGTGCCACGCCCACGATGGCGAAAGCAAGGAGTCGGGTTGGAAGCGGCATGGTGTCGTTCCTCCGGGGTGAACTGGCGAGAGGCGTGCAGGTCAGCGAGGACCAAGGCCGCGGTGGGATTTTCAAAAAAGGATCCACCGGCCTGTTGGTAGCTTAGAGGATCGCAAACCCCAAGTCGACCCGAAAGGGGAGTCCCCCGCCGATCCGCAGGGGTGCCGAGGGCCAAAAAAACTTGCAGGAACAGACCCAAGGTGTGCAATAGGACAGCCCCGGGCAATGCCTTGGGATTGGTTTCATCTTTCATGCACAGCGCCCCGCACGTCGGCATGTGCACACCCAAGGTGTGCTATGTGAAAGCCCGGGGCAACGCCCCGGGGAACGGCGACAGCCACCCCACCCCATCCTCACCATCCGCCCCGACGGGGCGAGACGATACAATAACCAATGACGCAAAAAAAGCGTCGATTTCGGAGGCGTGAGGAGGGACGGTTGGCGAGCACAACCGCTTGGGAAGGTTCTGACGTATCTCGATCCTATCGTCCTCTGAATCCCTAGGCTGCCAGAATACCGAGGAGACCATTCGTTGCACTGGATTGCACCCACCGAAAAAGATACGGCGGCCGCGTCGCTGGAAAAGCGACTTTGGGACGCGGCCGATCAGTTCCGCGCCAACTCGGGGCTCAAGGCCCAGGAATACTCTGGCCCTATTCTTGGACTGATTTTTCTCCGATTCGCCGAAGTGCGTTTTGCCGCCCAGCGCGCCAAACTGGAAAAAGCCGGAACTTCGTCCCGTCGAGGTAGCCGGGTGGATGAACCCGCTGCCTACCATGCCGATAACGTGCTGTATCTGGCTGCCGAGGCGCGCTTCGATCACCTGCTGACCTTGCCCGAGGCGGTCGACATCGGCGCCAAGGTCAACGCCGCGATGCGCGAGGTGGAAAAACACAATCCGCAACTGGCCGGCGTGCTACCCAAGACCTTCAATCTCTTCACCAGCACCCTGCTCAAGGAGCTGCTGAAAAAAATCTCCGAGATCCCGGCCACACTCGACTTCGATGCCTTCGGCAGGATCTACGAATATTTTCTGGGCGAGTTCGCGATGAGCGAGGGCCAGGGCGGTGGCGAGTTCTATACGCCCGCCAGCATCGTGCAGTTGCTGGCGCAGGTGATCGAGCCCTTCCATGGGCGCATTCTCGACCCCGCCTGTGGATCGGGGGGTATGTTCGTGCAATCGGCGCGGTTCGTGGCCGAGCATCATAAGAACCCGGCTGCCGAACTCTCCATCTGTGGCGTCGAGAAGACCGACGAGACCGGCCGACTGGCGCGCCTGAACCTCGCCGTGCACGGGCTGGAGGGGGACATCCGCCACGGTGGTAACGTGAACAGCTACTACGACGACCCGCACAATGCCACCGGCCAGTTCGATTTCGTGCTGGCCAATCCACCCTTCAATGTGAACGCGGTGGACAAGGAGCGGATCAAGGACATGGTCGGCACCGGTCGGCGTTTCCCCTTCGGACTGCCGCGCACCGACAACGCCAACTACCTCTGGATCCAGCTCTTCTGCTCGGCGCTGAATGCCAAAGGCCGCGCTGGTTTCGTTATGGCCAACTCGGCCTCCGATGCGCGCAGCAGCGAGCAAGAGCTACGGCAGAAGCTGATCGAGGCGCAGGCGGTGGATGTCATGGTGGCCGTCGGTCCCAACATGTTCTACACCGTGACGCTCCCCTGCACGCTGTGGTTCCTCGACCGGGGCAAGGCTAAGACGAACCGCGCCGAGACCGTGCTCTTTATCGATGCGCGTCATATCTACCGCCAAGTCGATCGCGCCCACCGCGATTGGACACCGGCGCAGATCGGATTCATCGCCAACCTCGTGCGACTCTATCGCGGCGAAGCGCCTGACTTGACCGTGGGGGGCCAGGAGACCGAAGCCAAGCTGAAAGAAGTCTTTGGTAAGAAGCCGAAATATGCCGACATCCCGGGCCTCTGCAAGGCAGCGACGATCGAGCAGATCGAGTCGCAGGGTTGGTCGCTGAACCCCGGCCGCTATGTCGGCGTGGCTCCGGGCGAAGAGGTGAGCGACGAGGATTTTAAATCGCAGCTTCAATCGCTGAACGAGGAATTGGAAACCCTCAACGCCCAAGCGCGGGAATTGGAAGCGACCATTGCCAAAAACGTAGCAGGGATTTTGGAGATATGAAAACAGAATTGGTTCAGGCGTTAAACACCACATTCGAAGGGCATGCTCAGCAAACAGAAAGCGGCGTTGAGTTCTGGCTCGCGCGGGATCTTCAGCACTTACTGGGCTATTCAAAATGGGACAATTTTCTGGGCGTGGTTGTAAAGGCAAAAACCGCCTGTGATGTCTCTGGGCACCCGGTGGGCGACCATTTTGCCGACGTCGGGAAAATGGTCGATCTGGGCTCGGGTAGCCAGCGGGAAATTGACGACATCATGTTGACTCGCTATGCCTGCTATCTGATTGCTCAGAACGGCGACCCGAGGAAACTGGAAATCGCCTTTGCGCAGACCTACTTCGCCGTCCAGACTCGTCGAGCTGAACTGATTGAACAACGTTTGCTTGAGGCCGAGCGAGTTTCGGCTCGCAAAAAGCTCAGCGTTACTGAAAAGGAACTGTCGGATGTCATCTTCGAGCAAACCGGTGGCAATAATGACTTCGCGTTGATTCGCAGCAAAGGGGACCAGGCTCTCTTTGGAAAATCGACCCAGGCGATGAAAGCTCAATGGAAAGTCCCGGACAGTCGCCCTCTAGCCGACTTCGCCCCGACGATCATTTTGAAAGCCAAGGACTTTGCCACAGAGATTACGATCTTCAATGCGCGCCAGCATGGAATGAGCAGCGAGTCGGCGATTTCTCGCGAGCATGTGACGAACAACCAGGCGGTCCGCAACACGCTGCTGGAACGTGGCATTCGGCCCGAGGCTCTGCCGGCAGCCGAGGATGTGAAGAAAGTCGAGCGACGTTTGGCCTCTGAGGAGAAAAAATCGCTGCAGAATCCTGAAGGCCTCACCGCGGAGGAACAGCAATGAGCGAACTTATAAGATTTGCCCAAACGCGGGAATTGGAACAAACCATCGCCGCCAATGTGGCGGGGATTTCGGAGGGGTGAAGATGGCTGCATGGCGCACAACTAAACTTAGCGCAATTTGCCGCTTCAAGTACGGTGAAATGCCAAAGAAATCCGACATTTGCGAACAGGGTTACCCCGTTTACAGCGGCTATCGTTTCGTTGGGCACTCATCCCGTTATCACTATCAAGATTCGGAAATAATCGTTGTTGCGCGTGGCGTTGGCGGAACTGGCGACATCAAAATGGCGCCGCCATTTTGCTTTCTTACAAATCTGTCCATAGCGATCCTTATCGAGAACCCTGATGTCTACAAGCGGTTCCTGTATTACCGTCTTGCGTCTACAACACTCTGGGAACTTAGAACCGGCTCGGCGCAGGCGCAGATTACAATCGAGAGACTGAAAGAGTACGAAGTTGAACTCCCCCCCCTCCCCATCCAGCGCCGCATCGCGGGGATCTTGTCGGCGTATGACGAGTTGATCGAGAACAGCCAGCGGCGGATCAAGATTCTGGAGTCGATGGCCCGCGCCCTCTACCGCGAGTGGTTCGTCCACTTCCGCTTCCCCGGCCACGAATCCGTCCCCCGCGTCCCCTCGCCACTCGGGGAAATTCCACAGGGGTGGGAGGTGAAGAAGCTGGTGTCATTGATGTCTGGCCATATCGGTGGTGGCTGGGGAAAAGAAGTGCCAGATGAAGACCATACTGAGCCGGCATGGGTGATTCGAGGCACAGATATTCCCGATGCACGAAGTTCCCAAGTCGCCAATGTACCCCATCGCTTTCATACGCCGTCAAATCTCCGCTCACGCAGACTCGCCATAGGCGACATCCTGTTTGAAGTGTCAGGAGGCAGCAAAGGTCAGCCAGTTGGACGCACTCTGCTTATCACCCCTCAACTCATGTCTGCTTTCGACGGTGAGGTGATCTGCGCGAGCTTCTGTAAGCGGATCCGCCCCGACGCGGATAGCTACGGTACTGAGTTGCTTTACCTCTCGTTCCTGGAGGGCTATGAATCCGGCGAGATCGAGCACTTCCAGGTTCAGTCCACTGGTATCTCAAACTTTAAGTGGACCGAGTACATTGCTCAGACTGTGCGAGCCGTTCCACCATCGCCCTTGCGTTCGAGTTTCCGGGAGAAAGTCGTACCGCTATTTGCCGAAGTCGCGACGCTCGGTCTCCAAATCCAAAACCTCCGCCGCACGCGAGACCTGTTGCTGCCGCGTCTGCTCTCGGGCCAGATCGATGTGGAGGCCCTTGATCATGCCTGAAATCACCCCGCTGCCCGCCGACTACGCCCCGCTGCTGGCGGAGATCAAGGCCCGCGTGCGGCATGCGCAGACCCGCGCCGTGATGGCGGTCAATGCGGAGCTGATCCGCCTGTATGGGGAGATCGGTGCGCTGATCGACCAGCGCCAGCAACAGGAAGGCTGGGGAGCCAAGGTGATCGAGCGTCTGGCCCGCGACCTGCACAACGAGCTGCCCGAAGAAAAGGGCTTTTCCGAGCGCAACATCAAGCGGATGCTGGCCTTTTATCGGGCCTACCCGCACTTTGTGCCACAGGCTGTGGCACAAATGGGGGGCAAACCAGAAGTGCCGGAGGCCGTGGCACTTTTTCCGACCGATCTCTTGCTGGCGCTGCCCTGGGGGCATCACAGCGAGCTGCTCGCCAAGGTCAAGGATGCAGCCACCCGACAATGGTACATGCAGGCAGCGGTTCGGTTCGGGTGGAGCCGCAACATTCTGCTGATGCAGATCGAGACCTCGGCGCACCTGCGCCAGGGAAAGGCGACCACGAATTTTTCCGAACGCCTGCCGCCACCGGCATCGGACATGGCGCAGCAGTCGCTGAAAGACCCCTACATCTTCGACTTTCTTACCCTCGCCAACGGGTTTCATGAGCGGGAGCTGGAAACCGGGCTGGTGGCCCATCTGGAGAAGTTTCTGCTGGAGTTGGGCCAGGGCTTCGCCTTCGTGGGAAGACAGTATCACCTAGATCTCGGCGGGGATGACTTCTACATCGATCTGCTGTTCTATCACCTGAAGCTGCGCTGCTTCGTGGTGATCGACCTCAAACGCGGGGACTTCAAACCCGAATACGCCGGCAAGATGAACTTCTACTGCAATGTGGTGGACGACCGACTGCGCCATGCGAGCGATGCGCAAACCATCGGACTGATTTTGTGTCAGCAACCCAATAGGGTTCTCGCCGAGTACGCGCTGCGCGGCATCGACAAACCCATCGGTGTGTCGACCTATGAACTGACTCGGGCACTGCCTACGGAACTGCAAACCAGCCTGCCCAGCATCGAGGAGCTCGAGCGGGCGCTGGCCGACCATTCAGGAGACGAATAGCCATGAGCCCGCACGCCTACACCGAAGACCAACTCGTTGAACAGCCCGCCATCGGGTTGTGCTCCCACCGGGTGCCTTTGGGCAAGGGGCGCTTGCATCATTCGCGGCTTTCTCCAACCGACGGTTGGACTTGCCGGGCATTGGCCACTAGCAAGGCCAGGGAGGAACGCTATGACTGATTATCTACCTTTGCCTTCCGACTACAACCAGCTCCTTGCCGAGGTGAAAGATCGCATCCGTTCGGCCCAGTATGCTGCACTCAAAGCAGTCAATACCGAGCTTGTCGGACTGTATTGGGATCTAGGCCGCTTGATTGTGGAGAAACAGGAGCAATCGGGGTGGGGTAAATCCGTGGTTGAACGACTCTCTCAAGACTTGCGGAAGGAATTCCCCGGCGTGGCCGGTTTCTCGGTCCAGAATCTCTGGTATATGCGCCAATTCCATCTGGAATATCGGGAACATGAAAAACTCCAACCACTGGTTGGAGAAATCGCCTGGGCACACAACTTGGTCATCATGAGCAAGTGCAAAGACCCTCTCGAGCGGGAATTCTACCTGCGAATGACTCGCAAGTTCGGCTGGTCAAAAAACGTACTGATCCACCAAATCGCGAACCAGAGCTACGAGAAGTCCTTGCTGGGGCAGACCAATTTCGACCAGACCCTGACGCCCGCGCTCCGGTCACAGGCCAAGCTGGCCGTGAAGGATGAATACACCTTCGATTTCCTGGAACTGGCCGAAGAACACAGTGAACGAGAGCTTGAGCGGGCTCTCATCGCCCGCGTTGAAGACTTCCTTCGGGCCATGGGTGGCTTGTTTGCCTTCATGGGAAGCCAGTATCGGCTTGAGGTCGACGGCCGGGAGTATTTCTTGGACCTACTCCTGTTCCATCGGCGATTGCGATCTCTGGTGGCCATCGAACTAAAGATTGGCGATTTTCAACCCGAGTTCGTTGGCAAGATGCAGTTCTATTTGACGGCGCTGGATCGACAGGTACGGCAGGACGATGAGAACCCGTCCATTGGTATCATCCTATGCAAGGAGAAGAACCGCACCATCGTCGAGTATGCACTGCATGATGCCAACAAGCCCATCGGCGTGGCGACTTACGAGATCACTCGGACGCTACCCAAGGAACTGAAGGAGCAATTGCCTCGGCCCGAGGAGATCGCGGCATTGCTCGAGGGGTTCGATCCATGAGCCCGCACGCCTACACCGAAGACCAACTCGTTGAACAGCCCGCGATCGGACTCTTTGCTGCATTGGGCTGGCAAACGATTTCGGCTATGGAAGAAACCTTCGGCCCCGACGGTACGTTTGGCCGCGAGACCAAAGGGGAGGTGGTGCTGACCGATCGACTGCGGGCGGCACTCACCAAGCTCAACCCTGGCCTGCCCGCCGAGGCGATCCAGACCGCTATCGACGAACTGGCCCGTGACCGCTCGGCCATGAGCCTGGAGGCCGCCAACCGCGAGGTGTACCGACTACTCAAGGAGGGTATTCCGGTTTCCATCCCCGACCGCGAGCACGGCGGGCAGAAGACCGAGCGGCTGCGCGTGGTCGATTGGGAACACCCAGAACAGAACGATTTTCTACTAGTCAGTCAGCTTAGCGTGGTCGGCAGCCTCTACACCTGCCGGCCTGATCTGGTCGGTTTTGTGAATGGCTTGCCTTGGGTGGTGATCGAACTGAAGAAGCCCGTCGTGCCGGCGCGCGCAGCGTTCGATGAGAACCTGACGCACTACAAGAAAGAGATCCCGCAGCTCTTCTGGTTCAACGCCCTGCTGATCGCCAGCAACGGCACCGACAGCCGCGTCGGGTCGCTGACTGCCGACTGGGAACGGTTCTTCGAGTGGAAGCGGATCGAGCGTGAGGACGAGCCGCGCCGCGTGTCGATGGAGGTGATGCTGCGCGGCACCTGCGACCCCAATCGGCTGCTCGACTTGGTAGAGAATTTTACGCTCTTCTCCGAGCACAAAGCGGGCCTGGTGAAGGTGCTGGGCCAGAACCACCAGTTCCTCGGCGTCAACAACGCGATCCGCTCCATGCTGGAAGCCCGCAAGCTGGGCCACGGGCGCGGCGGTGTGTTCTGGCAGACGCAGGGAAGCGGCAAGAGTTTTTCGATGGTGTTCTTCGCGCAGAAGGTGCTGCGCAAACTGACCGGCAACTGGACCTTCGTGGTGGTGACCGACCGGGTGGAACTGGATGAGCAGATCGCCAAGACCTTCAAGACCGTAGGTGCGGTGAGCGAAGCAGAGGGGGACCAGTGCCATGCCGCTAGCGGGGCGCACCTGCGCGAGTTGTTGCGAGGCAACCATCGCTACGTGTTCACGCTGGTGCACAAGTTCCAGACGCCGGAGATGCTCACCGATCGTTCGGATGTGATCGTGCTGACCGACGAAGCGCATCGCAGCCAGTACGATACCCTGGCGCTGAACATGCGGGCGGCGCTGCCCAAGGCCCTATTCTTGGCCTTCACCGGTACTCCACTGATCGCGGGCGAAGAGCGTACCAAGGAGGTTTTTGGCGACTATGTGTCGATCTATGACTTCCAGCAATCTGTTGAGGACGGCGCGACGGTGCCGCTGTTCTATGAGAACCGCACCCCCGAGTTGCAACTGGTCAACCCTGATCTCAATGACGACATTTATGACCTGATTGAGAACGCCAGTCTTGACGAACAGCAGGAGGCGAAGCTGGAGCAAGCACTGGGACGGCAATACCACCTGATTACGCGCGACGACCGGCTGGAGACGGTGGCTGCAGATATCGTCACGCATTTTCTAGGCCGGGGCTTCCTCGGCAAGGCGATGGTTGTTTCCATCGACAAGGCCACGGCGCTGCGGATGCACGACAAGGTGAAGAAACACTGGGCCGCCGAGACGGCGCGTGTGCAGAAGGAACTGAACCGCTACGACCTGCCAGATTTAGAAAAGGCAGCGCTGCGGCACCGACTGGAGGTGCTGACTACCACCGACATGGCGGTCATCGTCTCGCCGGGGCAGAACGAAATCGAGCAGATGAGGAAGCTAGGGATCGACATCGAGCCGCACCGTAGACGCATGAACGATTCTCAGCCCGGACTGGACGAGAAGTTCAAGGACACGAACGATCCACTGCGTCTGGTGTTCGTCTGTGCCATGTGGCTGACCGGTTTTGACGCCCCGAGCTGTTCGACGGTTTACCTCGACAAGCCGATGCGCAATCACACGCTGATGCAGACGATCGCCCGCGCGAACCGCGTCTTCCCAGGCAAGCACAGTGGCGTGATTGTGGACTACGCCAATGTGTTCGCCTCGTTGGAGAAAGCGCTGGCCATCTACGGCGCGGGCAAGGGTGGCACGAACCCGGTCAAGGACAAGGCCGAGTTGGTCGCAGCCCTGCGGGAGGCGATCGCTGAGGTTACCTCGTTCTGTGCCGGCCATGGCGTCGACCTTGCCGCGATGGAAACCCTTCCCGTGGCTGGGATGGAGCGACTGGCTGCGATTGAGGACGCGATCGATTCGCTGATTGGTCCTGATGCGGTGCGACGGGAGTTTCTCGGTCACGAAAAATTCGTGAGCACGCTGTATCGCGCCGTCAAACCCGATCCAGCAGCAGTTGAATTTTCGATGAGAGTGGCGGGGATTGTGACACTTGCTGGAGCGATCCGAGAAAGACTGAACCCCAACTCGCCCGATATCTCCACCATTTTGCAGCAGATTGGCGGTCTGCTGGACGATTCGATCACCGGCTTGACGATTCGTGAAGAGGGGCCACCCGCCATCGACCTTTCGAAAATCAACTTCGAGGCGCTGGCCAATCGGTTCAAGGAATCGAAACACAAGAATACCGACCTTGAGGCATTGAAGACGGCCATCGCGGCAAGGCTGGAGAAGCTGGTTCGATTGAACCGAACCCGAGCCGACTTCGCCGAACGATTCGAATCGCTGATCGAGAGTTACAACAATGGCAGCCGCAACATCGAACAGCTCTTTGAGGAACTGCTCAAGCTGTCGAATAGCCTGGACAGCGAGCAGGAGCGTCACGTGCGCGAGAATCTCAGCGAAGAAGAGCTGGTGATCTTCGACATTCTGACGCGTCCCGCGCCGGAGTTGACGACCGCCGAACGCGACGAAGTAAAAAAGGTTGCCAGAGATCTACTCTCGCGTCTGAAGAGCTTGCTGGTGCTCAACTGGCGGCAGAAATCTGCCGCGCGATCGACTTTGAAATTGGCGATCGAAGACACGCTGGATACATTACCGGCTGCCTACGACCGGCCGTTGTTCGCGCAGAAATGTTCGGCGCTTTTCGAGCATGTTTATGAGAGCTACCCGGAACTGAATTCGGGAGTCTATGCTGGGCTGACCTGAGCATGTTTTCTCAGGGCAACGCCCTGGGGTCGCTAGAGCTTTATAGGACAGTGAACGCCCGGTTCAGCAATCGGCTCGGAATGCCAGCAGCGTGCGATCCTGGTGGTTGGTTTCCTGAGGGTCTGACGGGCTGGGCAGATGCCTGGCGATCGCTAGGCAGAACTCGGAGATCGGTAGATCGCTATGCGATTCCACTAGCTGCACCAGTTGGCTCCAAGGGAGCACATCGGATGTCGCAGTGGCCTCCGGGCCAAGGTCGGCCACCGCTGCGTTCCACAGCAGCAGTCCCGTCCCAGGCTGCCATGGGATGGTGGTGATGGCGGGGGTGATGCCGGTGGATGACTGGCCTAGCGTGGAATCCCCCAGCGGTCTTTGTCCCCTGCCGAGGAATCGGCAGCCATCGGGACCCCAGCAGAGAGCCCCGACGTGCCCGTGAAGAGCCAGTTTGACGCTGCGCTGGTTGGCGTCGAAGTCGGCCCAAGCTAGGCCGCTGTGACTCCAGTCGCTCTGGTGACCGTTTGGGATCCAGCGAGGGAGCTGGCCAAGGCGTTGGTCGATCATCGGCAGGGCCTGTTCGATCGACTGGTTTTCCAGCCAGGAGTGCTGCAAGAGTGTTTGCAGCGTGGTGGCCACCATCGCTCCGAGAACCGATTGCTGCTGGCTAGCTCCAATGGCACAGCGCAGTCGATGGGATTCGGGTTGGTACCAATCATGAAATGCGCCGCCGACTGGGCCCGCCTGAGAGGTCCAGCCATCCCATTGGATGGGCGAGGCGGAGGCGGTGCGCGTGGGAAGCATGGCGGCCTGAGCCCAGCCGGCATCTTCCATCGTCGATTGAATGGAGTAGCTTCGTTCCAGCTGGCGGACCATCTGGAACTGCTGAAGGGCACCGACCATCTGGTCGGCGGCCATGGTGGCGATGGCGATATCGCGGCGATCGAAATCTCGCGGCCGATCGCTCCAGAACCACAGCGTTCCCAGCGGCGTCGATTCCGTGCCTACCGGGACGCAGATCGCTGCGGGAAACGGTTCGGGCCTAGCCCATGCGATCTGAGTATCTTCGGCTCGCAGCAGAACGGCTTTGCCGAGCAATGCTTCGAGGTCGGCGCGAGCGCCTCGCAGCGGCCGTGGGGCCTGGATGAGAACTCCTTCCAGCGAACCCCAGGCAGCGCGGGGCTGCAGCGATCGATGGTCTTCGGTTAGCAGGTACATCGAAGCGGCTTGCATGCCCATCGCCAGCGATGCATCGCCAAGCGTCCGCTGCCAGCGATCGGCTAGTTGCGATTGCTCTTTGGCGTCCAACGTGAAATGGATTCCAGTCGCCAGTTCCGCATGCTGCCGTCTAACCACCTGCTCGGTGCGATGGAGACGTCGGGCGAGCGACTGGATGGGATCGAGCAGATGTCGGACTTGTTCGAGCGACAGGGAGGCGTGTTGGTCGGGATCTAGTTCCTTGGCCAGCACCCAGCGTCCCTCCGCGACACTCCATCCGCGTCGTTCGACGCGCCAGCCCGACAGATCCTCCAGGGCGTCGAGGATCTGTTCCCATTCGGATTCCAAAGGGAGATCCCGTTGAGGTGGCGAGAAGGCTTCGCCCTCGTGGAGTCGCAGATGGGGAGAACGATCCAGTGGCACGTCCGAGCTTTCTAAGAAGGCGAAGCGATCGACGAGTCTTTGGGGCGAGGTGTCGGAGCACCTGGTCGCCCGAGGTGAGTGACGGGAGAGACCATCGGCCTGGGTCGCTCTTTCGGTCGAGGAAAACAGGGTGGAGTGCGTGGTGCGGTCCCCCTCCCTGACTTGCTGATCGACACAACCGGACTAACCGAAATTCCCAACACGACGGCTCAAGCCGGGTGGGAAACAGCTAATGGAATAAAAAGTCGTTCGTGCCCGGCCCAAGTTGGCAGGGGTATCGATGTCCGATCCCCACTCACGGATTCTCTTGATGATGGCGGAACCCTGGTGAGTCCCCTGGGAGATCGCATCGGGTTTTCTACTGACGGAGTCCGATGGCAGGGAGGCACGGTCGTGGGCAAAAGGAAAGATTAGGAAGAAGGACTGCTGTCCGCCTCTTCGCTTCCCGTATCGTCGCTGGGGATTTCGAAGGAGCTGGTGGTTTTGACGATGGCGAGGTCGTCGGGGAAGGTGTGCAGTCCATAAACCACCGCGCGACGACTGCGAAGATCGACATGCAACAGACTGGCCGCTCCGATCGAGACCCGGCCACTCGATTCAAACAAATGCAGCAAATCCGACTCTTGCCGCTTCTGCCGAAACTCCTTGTGGATCATCGCAAACAGCTCGGCCGGAAGCACCTCCCGCTGGTAGGTCGTCTGGTAGATGACCCCACGCGGTGCATCGGTACGGAAGCTATAGGGATCCCCGATGAGCCCCCGATGCATCAGGCGTCGTGTGGGTAGGGGCTGGTGTGCCGAACTGGCGACTTCGCAAAGCGTCAGCGTCTTGTAATAGAACTGAATGCGATGCCCTTCGTGGGTGATGTCGACCTCGACCCGATAGTCGTTGCGATCGAACACTCCGGTCTGAACCACCTGGAACAGCTCCGGATGCAGGGCACGCGAAAAGCAGTGGAGTGCGATCGCCATCGCTCGCGGTCGAATCGTCAGCACAACACCACTCCCCCCAATTCGCTCGATCCTCCCCCCTCACCGTGGCGACGAAGTCGATCGATCCTGCATCAGCTATCGAATCCAATCCAGCGGCCCATGCGCCGGGTGCTGTCGGTCAGCGGATCCTCGTGAGCGGCTGATTATACCCGGGGCGATTGCACACCACCAAGAGCATCTTTCCGGCTTCCTGGTTCTGGAATCCCTCCTGAAAAATCGCTCCTGAATTGCCACCATTTTGCCGGCTGTTTCTTTGAATCCGATGCGGCTCAGGGTAGACTCAACTCTTGCAGTTGGAGGTTCGTTCCAGAGGACGAACGTGTCGGTGGCGGATGGGAGTTTCTTGGATCAGCGATCGAAGATCCCTTGACCGGCTTGTCTCACCGACGCGAAGGAAGTTCCTGGTGAACCCAAAGCGATTCGACGGCCGTTGCTCTCTTCTCTCCCGCGGTCTCCGTCATTCGCCCTCCAACCACCAGAAAGAGGCTCGATCTTGTTGCCCATGCAGATCGAGTTGGACGCGGGAGCCTAGATGACTCATGCATATCGCGATGGTCTCCAGTGAAGCGGTCCCCTATGCAAAGACGGGTGGCCTGGCGGATGTCTGCGGCGCGCTTCCCGTCCAGTTCGCTCGTTCTGGCCATCGCTGTACCCTCTACCTCCCAGCCTACCGATCGCTGCTGGAACAGCATGGGGGACGGGTGGCCGATACCGGACGCCAGATCACTGTTTCCATGCCTGGCTGGGAGTCGAAGGTCTCGATTCTCTCCTTGCCCACCGGCATCGATGGGTATGAAGTTCGCCTGATCCACCACCCCGAGTCGTTCGACCGGCCTGAACTTTATGGAGATCGATGGGGGGCTTATGGAGACAACTGCGAGCGGTTCTGTCTTTTTGGGCGAGCGGTGTTGGAGGCGTTGGTGGCGGAGTTCGGGTCGGTCGATCTGGTCCATTGCCATGACTGGCAGGCCGGGCTGATCCCCGCATGGCTTGCAACGGGAGCCTCCCGATATCCCTCCCTGCGAACCACCGCATCGGTGACTACGATTCACAACCTAGCCTATCAGGGGCGTTTCCCCAAATCGCTCTATGGTTTCACGGGGCTGGGCGAGGAGCGATTCAATCTGCATGAATTGGAGTTCTTTGGCGACTTCTCGCTGCTGAAGGGTGGCATTGTCTATGCCGACGCGATCACTACCGTCTCCCCGACGTATGCCAAGGAGATCCAAACTGCGGAGCATGGGTGCGGACTGGAAGGGGTGCTGCAATCGCGGCAGCATCTGCTGCATGGCATCGTCAATGGCGTCGATCTGGCGATTTGGAACCCAGCTACCGATCCGCATCTAGCGCGCCGTTACTCGGTCGACGATTTTCATGCCGGGAAAGGGGAGAACAAGCGAGCTTTGCAGGAGCGGATGGGGCTGCCTGTGCGGCCAGAGCTGCCGTTGGTTGGGATTGTCAGTCGATTGGCCGAGCAGAAAGGTTGGGATATCCTGCTGCCGGTGCTGGGGGATTGGCTGTCGCGAACGGACGTGCAGTGGGTGATCGTCGGGACGGGGGAGGCGCGCTACCATGAGGCGCTGGAGCAATTGTCGCGATCGCACCCTGAGAAACTTGGGCTTCGGCTGGGGCACGACGAATCGCTATCGCACTGGGTGGAAGCGGGTTGCGACCTGTTTCTGATGCCCAGTCGATACGAACCATGCGGGCTCAATCAACTCTACAGCCAGCTCTACGGCGCCGTCCCTGTAGTCCATGCGACAGGTGGCTTGGTCGACACCGTGGTGCCCTACGGGCCGCACGATGCGACACAATCGCGCGCTACCGGATTTCATTTTCAACCCTATTCCAGCGGCCCGCTCCACCAGGCGCTCGATCTTGCCATCACGCTGTGGACGCAGGATCGCGGTCGGTGGGATCAACTGGTGGTCAACGGCATGAAGCAGGATTTCTCTTGGGCGGCCAGCGCGGCGGGATATCTCCATCTGTTTTCGGAAGTGGTCGCGCGCAAGCAGTCGGGAGCGGAGGCATGGCTGGGATGAGTGAGTCGCGGTACGACTGGCTGAACGATCGGTGGGTGTTCTTTGCTCCTCAGCGAGCCGAGCGGCCGATCGAACTTGCAGCCGACAGCACGGCGCACGCTCCACCTCATGGTTGCCCTTTTTGCATCGGCCAGGAATGGCAGACCCCCAATCCCCTGCTGCAGATCGCCGCCTCGCAGCCCAATCGCCACGAACCATGGCAGGTGCGCGTGGTCCCCAATCGCTTTCCCGCGATCGATCGCCCCGACCAGGACCACGGCCCCCAGTCAGCCACGGCCGACAAAGCGCCGCATCTTTCCGCCAGCCCTTTCTTCAACCGCCAATCGATGGGGGGCCATCATGAGGTGGTGATCGAGAGCCCTCAGCATCTGACCAGTTGGAATCAACTGTCGGTGGCTCAGCTGGATCGGGTGCTGCAGGCTTTCCAGCAGCGCGTCGCAGCGCTCCGTCAGTCGCCGAGGGTTCGCTACCTGTCGATCTTCAAGAACTCCGGTTGCGATGCGGGGGCTTCGTTGGCGCATGTCCATAGCCAGGTGATCGCCACTCCGGTGCAGCCCCCTTCCTGGGAGCAGATGCTGGGGAGGTGCTACGAATTCTTCCGAGCTCAAGGGGTTGGATACTTTCAGCGATGGATCGCCGAGGAACGGGGGCAGCAGCAGCGCATCGTTCTGGACGACCGGCAGTTTTTCGTCCATTGCCCCTTCGCCAGCCCGCATCCTTTTCAGTTGATGATTCAGCCTCACGCGGCAACCCCCTTCGAATCGCTTGGGGCCTCCACTCGATCGTCGCTTGCCCAGCTGCTGAAATCAGCCGTCACCAGCCTGCAGTGCTTTCTTCCCGAAGCATCCTACAACGTGCTGATCCATCTTCCGACCGACTCAACCTCTATCGGATGGTCAGCGCCCTGGTGGATCGAATGGACACCCCGCATCTCCAAGATCGCCGGTTTTGAGCTGGCGTCCCAGTGCGCTATCAATCCGATCTTCCCGGAAGTGGCGGCGGACACCTGGAGAAAGCACTGGCCGCAACCCGACGTGGACTCGTTCGGGATCGAATCGACCGATACCGAACCGCATTCGCTGCAGGCTTCTTCCCAAGTGGCGTCGACTGCAGGGGAGTTTAGTAGCTCCCGGTGCGATGGGGCGATGGGTGGCCAATCGAGTTCATTAGGAAAATAGTTTGGTGGCTCTCTTCTGTCGCTAGGTCTAGACGCGATAATGGGACTTGGCAGTTTGCGTTATGGCGTCTGCTTGGTTGCTTCGCTTTCGTATTCACATGCGAGCCGCTCCGGTTCGACGCTCCAAGAGGCTTCATGCCCAGAGGAAATCACGCGGATGATTCGGAACGAGCGTCCTAAATGGGTGGGATTCTGGTCGGTGGGAACTCTCCTGGCGATCGGCGGAATCACGCTGACGCATTGGGGGTATCTTCATGCGATTGCCCATCCCCTGCTCCAGCCGCCGATCGAATCGCCGTTGGTGGAAGGATCTGCGGAGCAACCCAATGCAGCGGGGAATTCGCCGCAGCGACTGAAGTCCAAGCATCTGCCACAGCCGATCGCAGTAGCCGATGACGTGATTTCCGGTGGCTTGCCGGAGGGGCCAGAGGCGTTCGAGGAGCTGCAGGCACTCGGGGTGCGCACGATCCTCTCGGTCGACGGTGCCACGCCCCAGGTGGATCTGGCCAGGAAGTACGGCATGCGCTACGTGCATCTACCGCACGGATACGATGGGATCGCACCTGAACTGGCAGCCAGGTTAGCACAAGCGCTGCGGGATCTGCCTGGACCGATCTACATCCATTGCCATCATGGCAAGCACCGAAGTCCCGCAGCGGCTGCGGTTGCCTGCATCGGAGCCGGCAGGATCTCCATCGAGACGGGGCGGGAGGTTCTGAGGCTGGCGGGGACCAATCCCAAGTATGTTGGGCTGTATCAGGCGGTGGAGTCGGCGGTGGCGTTACCGGCCAGGGATCCAACGGGCAAAGTGGAAGAGTATCCCGAGATCGCCGAGCTGCCCTGGATGGCGAGCGCGATGGTCGCCATCGACACCCAGATCGAATCCTTGCGGCCGTGGATCGAGTCGACTGGTGACGACGAAGGGGAAGAAGGGGGTGAAGGATCAAAGCTGCGCGACAAGCTGGATCAGATCAGTCGGGCGGCATTGCTTTTGCGGGAAGAGTACAAAGAGATGCGGAGGCGGCCGTGGGAAGTCGACGGCGACGCCCAGCGTTTCCAGCAGCTGATGCTGCAATCCGAGCAGGCGGCCGAAGAGATCGAAACGCTGCTGGATCAGCCGGGGCCTTGGACCCCAGCGCGAAGGCAGTCCCTGCAGGCCCCTTGGGGGCGACTGATGCAAGGTTGCAAGGACTGCCATGAAGCGTATCGCGATCGCGCGGCGGGTAAGCTGCCGCGCACGAAGTGAGCGATTCTTCCTGTCTTAGTTGAAGATCGCCGGCTTACTTGAAGATCGCCGGAGCCCGCATCTTGGTGTGGATCTCGTTGCACACTTCAGGGCTCAAACGAAGCCCATGCGCCAGATCGCGCAGGTAGTTGGCTTCTGCCTGATTGTCCAGCGTGATCGCCGAGAGCGACACCATGTAGACTTGCTCTTCCATCCCCAGGGGAACATCCCACGCGAACTGGCGCACATCGAGTGGCTGTTCGAGTTCGGCTTGGATGAACTGGACGGCCTGCTGTGAGGCACCGCCGACCTGCTGCAGAATCGCCTGCTGTTCATCGCGACTGATTTCTCCATCGGCCTTGGCGGCGTTGAGCATCGCGCGGATTAGGATCAGCGCTTGCTGCTGGCGGACCGCATCGGAGACGGGTGGCTTGGGAGGCTGAGGGAACGGGTCGGGACGCTTGGCCGGTGGCACGGGGGCCGCTGGCTTTTGGGGAGGCGTTGGCCAGGGGAAGCCCGTCGATCCACCCGCGTTGCCGGTGGGGGCGGCTCCGCCGGATCGGGGCTGGTTGCCCTTGGCAACATTCAGCAGATCTTCCAGGTCGCGAGCGGCCGATGCGATGTCGGGTTCACCCGACCGGCGTCCGGCGCTGGGTGCCTGCTGGCCACGGGAGCCGGCGAAGATGTCGGGCAGCGATCCGCCACCGCCACCACCACCACTAGCTCCACCACCTGCACCCCCCAGTGTCTTGCCGAGAATCTGGCCCAAGATATCGATTGGATCCATCGAACTTACCCTTCCTGCAAGGAGAGAAACATATCGCTTGCGCCGATGGGACGATTGGGAGCATGCCGATCAGAACCCAACGGACCGAACGGCGGTATTGTATCGCAGGCAAGCGAGTCCTGGGTGGATTGTTCGCGTCGAATTCATCGGCTCTTTGCCGACCCTGCGAAAGTCCCCTGAAGAAAAGCGGTTTTTCTGATCTACTCCAGCTGCCCAAAGAGCTGGTCGACTGCCCGCTCAAAGGGCTCCTGCCACCCCAGGGCCAGCAGGCAATCGCTGTCCTCCTGAGCGCCGCCTCGATTGGATAGCTGGCGGTCGGTGGGGGCATAGTAGATGTAGCCGTTGGTGTATCCCAGAAGATAGGACGCGGGGCGTCCCTGCCGCTGTTTGGCGGCTAGTCCCAGTTCCACCGTCAGTTCTCCTGGGAAAGTCACCATCCGCCACGGTCCGATGCCGACTCCCATCAGTTCGACCGGGATGGTTCGGGAGTTGGCTTCCAGGTTCTCCCCATGATGCATCTTCAGGAGGGCTAGATTGGTCTGCACGCGCGTCAGTCGTTCCATCGCATCGATGTTGGCTTGATAGCGTTCTAGTTGCTGGCGTTGCCACTGATCGAGCTTGGGAAAGTCGTCGATCGCCAGTTCCTGATCGCGCAGGTACCTGCCTTTGTCGGCTGACGGGAAGTCGGGGTTCAATCGATGCTTGAGCAAGGTCTGAAGAAAGCCT
Organism: Pirellulaceae bacterium; assembly: GCA_044371425.1. Lineage (GTDB taxonomy): Bacteria > Planctomycetota > Planctomycetia > Pirellulales > Pirellulaceae > JBEISR01. The sequence continues at coordinate 672,009 of JBILTR010000001.1, forward strand.
TTTAAGTTCATCGAACCTGGCTGGATCGATCCCACCAGTCGATCCCGCTCTTCCTCCAGCATCGCGATGGTGGGCGCCAGGTCGGCGCGCGGCAGCTCCATCGTCATCTGTTTCCAGCGCAGCTTGGGGTCGCCTTCGACGACGTTTGCCCTCCATGTGGCTCGCAACGTCGTCTGCGCCAGTTGCAACGCCAGCACTTCCGCGTGGCGCGGCAGCGATAGATCCTTGTAGAGCACCGGGTTGATGTCCCCAGCACAGCCCTGCAGGAAGAAAGCCATCGCATTGCCCCCCGATAGCTCCTCGATCGCTGTCGATGCCATGCCGGTCAGATCGGCGGTGTTGGCACCCGAGGGAACACCTTGGATCGGATGGATGGCGAAGGTGTAGAGGATCGCCAGAGGCCGACCATCGGCGCGATCCAGGCGAAGCACACCGACTTCCGGATCGATGGGACCGGCAGCAGCGATGGCAGCATCCGACTCCAGTGGATAGGCATGCCGCACATCGACTTGGCGGCCATCGTGAGTCGTCAGGCGTCGATTCTCCGAGATGCGTCGTTCGTCTCCTTTGCCGATGGCGATCGAGACCGACTCCAGTTGCGCGATCCCCTGCTGAACGGCAGCGACAGTTTTCTCCAGCACATCGGCGCTGCAGATCCCATGGCAATGGCTGGTGTTGACTAGAAGATGCTGGGGTGCGATGCCGCAGGAGTCCGCAAGCCGCTGCCTGAGGTCGGCAAGAAAGTTTTTGGGGAGTGGCCCAATCCGCTCCAGCGCCACCACATCCAATGTCACGATGGCGTGTCGCTGGCCGTCCTGTTCCAGCACCAGAGCTTTGGCATAGAGCGGATCGTTGGCGGGCCCGGCCTGTTGTCCGGTGATATCGGATCGCCCGCACCCCGCTCGCAAGCTACCGGCGGAAGCAGGTGGCGTCCAGGCACTGTCCAAGCAGGCCAGTAGCAGGAACCAGGCCAGAAAAGCCGGTTGGCAAAAGCTGTCGCAGAGGTGAATTCGGTGCAAGATATGCTCCCTCGGAAGGTGCCCCAGAGGCTGTCCGATCAAGCCATCATCGTAACCCGCTAGCCAACCCCAGCGGGAGAGAATTTTCCCCTCGCTGAGGGAAGGTAACCACGTGTTATGCCGGCCCTGGGGGCCTGGAGACATTTGTTAGGCAACTTGATTGCAGCGACACACTAGGTGTTTACTCGCAACACCATCACCGAAGGGGCGGCAGTACCTTGTGCCGGGGCCGTCAGGCCCCGGGGAGTAAGGAGTCTAAGAACTCATCTTTTCCCACCGGTGGCTGTCGCCACCGGCATTTGCTGTGTCGGCCCTCCGGGCCTGGAGTCATTTGCGAGGCAACTTGATTGCAGCACCACACCGGGTGTTTACCCAAAGCACCAGCCCCGGAGGGGCGGCAGTACCTTTTGCCGGGGCCGACAGGCCCCGAGGGGAGTAAGGAGTCTAAGAACTCATCCTTTCCCACCGGTGGCTGTCGCCACCGGCAGTTGTTATGCCGGCTCTCCGGGCCTGGAGTAAGTTGCGAGGCGACTCGATTGCAGCAACACACTAGGTGTTTACCCGCAACACCAGCCCCGGAGGGGCGGCAGCACCTTTTGCCGGGGCCGACAGGCCCCGGGGGGAGTAAGGAGTAGAAGAACTCATCCTTTCCCACCGGTGGCTGTCGCCACCGGCAGTTGTTGTGTCGGCCCTCCGGGCCTGGAGTCATTTGCGATGCAACTCGATTGCAGCACCACACCGAGTGTTTACCCAAAGCACCAGCCCCGGAGGGGCGGCAGTACCTTTTGCCTGGGCCGATAGGCCCCGGGGGAGTAAGGAGTAGAAGAACTCATCCTCTCCCACCGGTGGCTGTCGCCACCGGCAGTTGTTGTGTCGGCCCTCCGGGCCTGGAGTCATTTGCGATGCAACTCGATTGCAGCACCACACTCATCAAATTCCATCGATAGATTGTTAGGCAGTGGCTTCCCTACCCCTAGCGTGGGAGGCAAAAGAGCCCTGATCTCTTTTTTAGAAGTTGCGGAGGGCGGAGTCGGGGTAGCCGGCTTCTTTTAGTGCTTCCATCAACTTGGCGGACTCGAACGCTTTCGAATAGCCGACATAGACCACCGGGTCATCGATCTTCTCTTCGTCCTTCTGCGCCGAAAGGGAAACGCGTTTGACGCCAGGGTGCGCCAACAGCAGTTTCTCCACCTTCGTCCAATCATCCTTGCGGCTCTTGAGCCCAGGAATGACGACCGGGCTGTGGTTGACGATCGCTTCGGGGTCGACCGCTGGAGGTGGTGGCTCTGGCTCTGTCGCAGCTGGAGCCGAGGCTGTTCCGGTGTTCGCTCCGACACTGGATCCTACCTGCTGGGAGCAGCCCAGCGAAGCGATTGCCGCCAAACCGAATCCCAGCCAAATCGATCGATGCATAAGAAGAGTCTCCGAAAGCTTTGCAGGAAAGAGCTGCATGCAGGCTGGTCGCCCGCCAATGCTGCTCATCATAGTCGCTGGCGGTGGCCTGCTGCAAAACCCAGATCATTGCCTCCCGCCCTTGGATGCTTAGCGTCGCAGTTGCACAAACTCCTCCACCTGGCGGCGGATCGCCGTCTCGGTTGGCAGCCGCTCCATGGAACTGGCTCCATAGAACCCATCCAATTCCGGAAGCTGCTTCAGAATCCACTGCGCATCTTCGGGCATGGCGATCGGACCACCGTGGCAAAGGACCAGGACGTCGGGTCGGGCGCTGCGGGCTGCCGCTGCGATTTCGGTTAGTCGAGGCACACATTGCTCTAGCGTCAGTGCAGTCGCTGCGCCGATGGTGCCGCTGGTGGTCAGTCCCATGTGGGCAACGATGATGTCCGCCCCCGCTTCGGTCAGCTGCCTGGCTTGTACCGGATCGAATGCATAGGGGGTGGTCAGCAAATCAAGTCGGTGCGCGGCTTCGATCAATTCGATTTCGGCGGCAAACCCCATTCCGGTTTCTTCGAGGTTCGCGCGAAACGTTCCATCGATCAATCCGACGGTGGGGAAGTTCTGGATACCGGCAAAGCCGAGGTCGCGAATCTGCTTCAGGAAATGATCTCGAATCATGAAGGGGTCGGTGCCGCAGACCCCAGCCAGAACGGGCGTCTTGCGGACTGCCGTCAGCACTTCGTGCGCCATTTCGACGACGATCTGATTGGCGTTGCCGTAGGGCATTAGGCCCGCCAGCGAACCACGCCCCGCCATCCGGTAGCGCCCCGAATTGTAGATGACGATCAGATCGATTCCCCCTGCTTCTTCGCACTTGGCGCTGATCCCCGTCCCGGCACCACCTCCGATGATCGGCTGGCCCTGAGCCACCTTGTCGCGCAGTCGCTTGAGAATGGTCGAACGGGACTCGGGCATCGCATCTACTCCTTGGGAAATGAAAAAAGCGTGGCCAGCAGCCGATCAGGAACCGATCGCCGCCAGTTCTAGAAAACGGTCGGCGATTCTTTGCGCGAAGATCGGATCATTGATATGGCACGGGACTCGTTCGACTCGATGGAGTTCGCTGCTTGGTAGAAGCGTCTCCAGCGTCTCAAAGAGCGCCGCGTTGGCCTTGGGATCTTCGAACGGTTTGCCGGGGGCGTCCAGGGCGGAGAGGCCACCTTCGGGAATTAGCAGGCACCAGGGACCTTTGGCTTGGCTCCATCGGTCGGCCATCCACCGTGCGATCGCGACATTTTCGTCGACCGTGGTGCGCATCAGCGTGATCTGGGGATTGTGTTGATAGAGCAGGCGGTTTCGAAACTTTTCTGGGACCGTGTCGAGGGCACCAAAATTGACCATGTCGACAGCACCCAGGCTGTAGACCAGCGGGATGGACTTTGCGATCGGCCCTAGGAATCGGTTGGGACCGGCGGGGAAGATCCCGCCCACCACCTCATCGGCCACCTCGGTGGTGGTGATGTCGAGGATCCCTTGAAGCATGCCGCTAGCGACCAGCAGTTCCATGGCGCGACCGCCGGTGCCGGTGGCGTGGAAGGTCATCGGTTGCCAGTGGTGGGCTTCCAGATGCTGCCGGACGGCGGTGACGCAGGGGGTGGTGACACCGAACATCGTCATGCCACAGGCCAGTTGGTCGCCGCGATCGATCTGATGCCGCTGCACCATGCCGGCCAGTGCGTTGGCGGCATTGCCGAGGATGGTCCTGGAGACGGCGTTCAAGCCGGCGATATCGACCACCGAAGGGAAGAGCACCAGGTCAGTGCCTTCGATGTAAGGAGCCGTCTGGCCGCTGGCGACGGTCGAAACCAGCACCTTCGGTAGGCCGATGGGAAGTTGACGCATCGCCTGGCTGATCATCGCCGTCCCGCCGCTGCCACCCAGTCCCAGCACACCAGCAACGCGGCCCTCGCTCGCTTCCCGCGAGAGGAACTCGGTGAGCCGTTGGGCCATGGCGACAACGGCTTGGCCGCGATCCAATCGGCTCAAGGTGCCATCCCCTTCGAGCGAGACGGCTGCCAGCGATGCACTCCAGGGGGAGGCGTCGATCTGGGTGCTGATGTCGATGCATCGGACGGCCAAGCCCCAGGCAGCCAGTTTGTCCCGGACGTAGGAGAGTTCCTCGCCCTTGGTGTCCAGTGTTGCGATGGCGTAGATGGCGGGAGATTCCATGATCGGCAATCCTCAGGCACTCAGGTGGGGAAGGCCCGTCAGTCGCGCGGGTAGGGATGCAGTTGGGCCAGTCGCGATGGATGGGGGAAGCCAAGCCGTTTGTCGACCTCGTTGAGCAATGGTCTGCCATCGCGATAGCGCCGGAGGTTTTCGCAGATCAGACGGGTTGTGTCATCGACGCGGCGAGCGGCTTGGGCGCCGACGTGAGGCGTCAGGATCACATTGGGGAGTGTCCAAAGAGGGCTGGATTCAGGGAGCGGTTCTTCCTCCGCGACATCCAATCCGGCACCTGCCAGGTGGCCCGACTGCAGCGCATCGATCAAGTCGACTTCCTTGACGCAGGCGCCGCGAGCCACGTTGATCAGGTAGCTGCCTTTGGGCATGGCATCGAAGACTTGGCGGTCGATCGAGTGATGGGTCTGTGCGTTGAGTGGCAGGGTGAGGATCAGGATCTGGCACCACTGAGCCACCTCCTGGAGTTTGTCTGGCCCCTCCAGCGACTCCACTCCCTCAGGCTTCAATTCCGGGTAGTAGTCGATCGCCCGGATGGCGACTCGGTACGGTTGCAGGACTTCCACCAGTCGTCGGCCATTGCCACCCAATCCGACGATACCGATCCGCTTGCCATGGAGGTCATCGGTGGGGCGACGGACGTAGGATCGCTGCAGCGTTTGTCGAAAGAAGATAGGGAGTCCTCGCAGAAGGCCCAGGAGAAGTGCCATCGTCTGTTCGGCCACTTGGTCGGCAAAAAGTCCGGACGCACTGCAGACGGTGATGGGGGAATCGATCACGCTGGGGACCAAGCAATGGTCCAGCCCGGCGGCCGACGACTGAATCCATCGCAGACGACCCTGAGCCACCACGCGATCCCAGTCGACAGGCACTTTCGCGTGCCCGATGAAGTAGTCGGCCTGATGGATCGCCTCGGCGATCCCTTCCTGGCCGGCGTTGATCCAATGTGCCTGAGGCATGGCATCGGCCATCCATTGCAAATGCCGCTGTTCGACAGGGTAGCAGATCACCGCGCAAGGTCGCGTCATCAGTCGAAAACCTTTTCGATCGGAAGAGTTCCAAGTCGTGGGCTTGGGGCCATCGTGACGGATGGGAGATGGCCGGCCCGATTCTCGCCAGTGTAGCGGCAATTCAAATGCTGCTGCATGGGTCGCAATCGAGCCTGGGGTGCCCAGGGATCGGTGTCGACGGATAGAATGAGCGTCGCTTATTGGAATCCGTCGCTTGATCGAGAGACGTTGCGAGCGATTCAACGAGCGGTTCTGCGAGCGATTCTGGGGGTTGGGCAGCGAAAGTTTTTTTGGAGTCGTCATGCGTTCACATCCACCGGAAGCCCAAGATAGCCAGAATGAGGGCCAAGGGAAGGCTGTGGATGGTTCGTTCGGATGGGGCGGGTCGGGGGGCGCCGGGGAAGTCATGACGCTTGCCTGGCCGCTGATGGTTTCGACTGGACTCTATTCGATCACTCTATTTACCGATCGGATGCTGCTGTACTGGAAGTCGGACGAAGCGGCATCGGCGGCGATGTCGGCCGGATCGCTGTTCTGGACGATCACCTGTGTCCCGATGGGGCTGATCGGTTACACCAGCACTTTCGTCGCGCAGTACATGGGGGTGGGGCGGCTGGAGAGAGCGCGACGCAGCGTCGTCCAGGGTTTGTGGTTGGCTCTTTTTCTCCTGCCGCTGTTGATTCCGGTGGGGCTGGGGATTGGAGCGATTTTTCAGTGGTCTGGTCATGAAGAGGTGTTGCGCCGTGAAGAGACAACCTACTTTCGATGGTTGTGTCCTGCGGCAGCGGCGATGTTCTTCAGCGCGGCGCTGACGGGGTGGTTTGCCGGAATCGGGAAGACACGCGTCCTGCTGGCATGCGATCTGGTGGCGACCGTCGTCAATATCGTGCTGGACCTGATTCTGATCTTTGGGTGGGGGAGCATCCCGGCGATGGGGGTGCCTGGAGCTGCGATGGCGACGTCGGTGGCGATGATCGTCAAAGCCTTCCTGTTGGCGTGGCTGATGCGGGCAGCATGGAAAGAGATGCCACCGCAGCAGGATAGGCCACCTGAGGCAGACCGCTCGCGTGGGGCGATCGAATGGCCCCTGATGAAACGGTTGGTGCGATTTGGATCTCCATCAGGTTTGCACGTGCTGGCCGAATCGGTATCGTTCTCGCTGATCCTGCTGCTGGTGGGCAGGCTGGGGGCACAGAGCATGGCGGCGACGACGCTGGCCCTGGGGGTCAACCTTCTGGCGTTCGTGCCGATCAATGGACTGGGGATGGCGGTCGCCGTCCTGGTAGGGCAGCGACTGAGCGCCGGGCAGGTGGAACTGGCTCAGCGGACGGTGCGATCGGGCATGATGATCGCCGTCGGCTATGCAGCGCTGTTTGCCATCGCCTATGGACTGTTCCCCAATGAAGTCCTGACGCTGTACGGACTAGGGACCGATCCGGAGCGATTTGAGAAGATGCGGCCGTTGTTGCTGCCATTGCTCCGGTTCATCGCTCTCTACTGCATGCTGGATGCCGTTCAGATCCTGCTGATCTCTGCGCTCAAAGGGGCCGGCGATACGCGGTTCGTCTTTCTGGCAAGCCTTCTGATCGGCGCGGTGGTGGTGGTCGGTGGGGAAGTCCTGGGGCGGATGCTGGGGGGAGGGCTGAACTGGTGGTGGGGGGTGATCACGGTCTGGGTGGCGGTTATGGCCATCGTCTTTGGAATCCGCTATCGCCTGGGGGCCTGGAAGCAGATGCGCGTCATCGATATGAAGGAATTCGACTGACTCCACCGTCGCCAAGAAACGGTGCCGCTGAGAAATGCAGGAACTGTTTCACCAAGATTCGGCAATCTGGACGAATCGATCGAAAGGGTTGTCGATGGGGGCAGGTGAAAGTTGGTGGGCATGGAAACTGGACTCCGCCAGCCGACGACCCGTGGCACCCTCCCTTCGTTTGCCGTGACGAAACGCGAAACCGCTTTTTCAAGGAGCTTTTCTGATGCTGGATATCCAATGTCCTTCCTGTTTAAAACCGTATCGCGTGGCGCCCGAGCATCGGGGGCGGCAGGTGCGCTGCCAGCAGTGCGGCATGACGTTTGTCGCCGAGCCGGTTCTGGATCGGCCCGCTCCTGGTGAGGAGCCACCGCCGGTAGGGACGAATCCCTGGAGCCATCTTCGGGAGGAGCGATTGGAGGGGGGCGGCAGGAAGGGATCTGGTGCCAGTGCGACCGGGGCGCGCGGGGGGCGCATCGCCGACGAGATCGATTATGTCATCCGAGGCGATGATACCCAGTTCGTCGAAATCACACTCGATCCAGGCGAAACGGTGATCGCCGAGGCGGGGGCGATGATGTTCATGACCGATGGGATCGAAATGCAGACGGTCTTCGGCGATCCAGCACGCAAGGGAGCCGGTTTCTGGGACAAGGTGATGTCGGCGGGCAAGCGCGCCCTGACCGGTGAATCGCTGTTCATGACCACCTTCACCAACAGCCGGTCCGCCGGACGCGAAGTGGTCGCCTTCAGCGCACCCTACTCCGGCAAAATCGTCCCGATGCACCTCGATGAAATGGGGGGCGAAATCATCTGCCAGAGAGATGCCTTTCTCTGTGGAGCCAAGGGGATCGAGTTGACGATCGCGTTTCAGAAGAAGATCGGGACGGCGATCTTCGGCGGCGAAGGCTTCATCATGCAGCGACTAAAAGGGGATGGCATCGCGATGGTTCATGCCAGCGGCACCATGCTGCAGCGAACTCTTGCCGCGGGAGAGAAACTGCGTCTGGACACCGGATGCCTGATGGCCCTGGGGCCCACCGTGCAGTACGACATCCAGTTCGCTGGCAATGTCAAGAACGCGCTGTTCGGTGGCGAAGGACTGTTCCTGGCGACGCTGACAGGGCCGGGGCCAGTCTGGTTGCAGAGTCTCCCTTTCTCGCGCTTGGCTGGACGCATTCTGCGGGGAGCCAGCGCCGGGGGGGCACGCGAGGAAGGGTCGCTTTTCCCAGGACTGGGGAATTTCGGTTCTTCGTTCCTTGGCGACCGCTGAGCTGGTCAGGAGGCGGTTGGGCCGGATGCGGTTGGCTGGACTTTCCCGTCTCTGCGAGGGAGGTCCAGCTATGGCTTGGGGAGCTGTTCCTGCAGGATTTGCAGTGCCATCGAGCAGATGGCCATCGAGTTGAAGATGACGTGGAAGAAGAGGCTGGGCCAGATTCGGTGGGTCGCGCGATAGAGGAAGCCCAGGACGAAACCGAGCAGAATCAGGGGAGCCCAGCTGAGCCCATAGCTGTAGTGCATCAGGCCAAAAAGTGTGCCGCTGACCAGAATCGGCCACCACGGCCGCCGCGTCAGTCGAACCGAATCGATTTGGGGTTCAGGCGAAGTCATCCGATCCTCGGTGGCGTCGTCTTCCGATCGCTCCATCGCCGCAATCGACTGGGCGCTAAAGGTCGGTTCGGCAGCGGTCACCAGATCACCAGGGTGGTAGTAGCTGCCTCGCCCATACCAGAACTGTTTCCACGAGAAGGGGCCTGCTGCGATCGACTCGAGGAACCCCTGCAGCAAGACTCGGAACGCAAACTCTTCGGTGATGGGGGCGATGATCACCGCCATCCAGGCTGCCAGCAGCAAACCGCTGAACTTCTGATCGACCATTTCGAGCAGTGGATGGCTGTACTGAGTGGTGTAGAGGTAGTTCAGCAGCGCCAGCGATGCATAGACCAGGGGACCAAACAGGATGAAGGCCTGGACCGCCATTCGGAAGTCGGTCGCCAGGTGGCTGGTCGACCAGCCAAGCACCGAAGCGGGAACGCGCAGACGTCTCATGATCCAAAGGGTGGTCAGCAAGGTTGCTAGAAGTTGGGCGCTGGCAACCCAGGCCGATGTCTCTAGGGAAGGCAGCGCCTTCACCGGCTCTTCCTTCGACTCGATCTCCCCCGAAGCCTTCGCAGGGGCTGGGGCCTGAGTGGCAGCAGCTTCCTGGTAGCTGGTGACGTTTGCTAGGGGACTCGGTATCGATCTAACGCTTTTGGGAATGGCGATCATGGCCGCGCCGCTGGCGCCACTCAGCTCGGGGACCGGTGCAGGGGCACGGGTGGGATTGGGTTTGGGGAGGGTTCGGGAGGCCAGCGTCAGCGAAAAGGCCAGCAAGCCCATGGCCGTGACTAGGTCGATCATCCCCCAGGGAGCGAACTCGGCTTCGGAGAGCTTGTTCCAGTCGAGGCGGCCGGATCTCCATTTCCAGAGGATTTTTCCCCAGCCGAAGAAAAAGCCGAAGAGGACCAGCAGCACCCAGGCGGAGAAGAGGAGGACAAAAAGTCTGGCCAGAGGATGCACGGGTCGGTCGCCTCAAGCAGGAAGAAAGGAAATGGCTGCTCGGTTTACCATCGCCGAACGCTTTGGTCCAATGGGAGGAACTGTGGCGACGACAAGATACCAGTATCTCTTGCCAGTTGCACCTGCAACGAAAGCCGAATCCCGACGAGTGCATCGGGTAACGTGGCTTTGCGTTACAATAAGCGATGCGTTTTTCTCATGGAAGCTTTCAGGCGTATCGAATAGCCTAGTCGGCTTCCGAATCGGTCCCTCCTGGTGATTGGCTGACTTGCAAATGGATTTCGATTGGCTTTGCCGCGTCGGTGTTCATGGGCAGGTGCTGCGATTGAAGGTCGCGGCGGGGAGTGCCGGTGTGCAGCGAGGAATGCAGCTGGTGTGCAGGACGATCCGAGGGATTGAATTGGCGGAGGCACTGGCACCCAGTCCGCGAGCTGCATTGGAATCGGACGGGAAGATTCTCCGTCCCTTCGGAGCCCAGGATCAATTGCTGTGGAAGCATCTGAAGCGGTACGCGGCCGAGTCGCTAGAGTCGTGCAGCAGGTGGCTGGCCGATCAGGCATCGAGTGACGTGTTGCTGGAGGTGGAGCCGCTGCTGGACGGAAAGACGCTCTACTTCCATTTCCTCGGTGAACCATCCCCGCAGACAAGCGAGCAGATTGAGCGACTGGTGGAGCTATATCAGCAGCGAGTCGCCGCCAGCCGGTTCGCTAGGCTGGTGGAAGAGGGATGCGGGCCGGGGTGTGGCACTTCCGAAAAATCGAAGTGCGGCACCTCGGAGGGCTGCGCTAGCTGCCGGATTGCATGCGCCAAGCACTGACGGCAGCAGAATCCCAGCACCGGCCGCTCGGTACCTGGTTTCGGGGCTACCGAAAACCGAACGATCTTGTCGATCAATAGGACCGGCAGGATTCGAACCTGCAACCAAGGGATTATGCTTACCACTTCGGTTTTCACCGCCCCTTTCGGGTTCGTGGTCTGGACCATACCTTCCAGCCAGTAGACTACTGGCTTGTCTGCCGTCTGGTCTCTACACCTTCCCATCCATCTGGGCTTGGCTCGGGATCAGCAACCCACCGCTGCGGGCCAGCCTTCCCCGAGTTTGACAGATTCTACTTGCCGCAACGCTGGCGTTTAAACCCTCGTCCGGCAAGCAACCCGATCCGCCTCCACCGTGCCGACAGCAGGTGCTGTGGTTTAGGTGACGGCTGCTCAAGTCCCCTGCTCTAACCGTTGAGCTACGGTCCCGTTGCGGCCGTCCAAGCCAACAGGCTGGACGACCGAAGCCTCTATTGTGCCAGATCCTGGCTGTTTTGCCTATGGATTTGGGGAGGCGAGGTGGCCCGCCGAAAGTCGTTTTCCGATCCTCTCCTTTCGCTTGGATCTTTTGGTTTCGCCGCATTTGTCGACGGTTTGCCAGTGGCCGATAATAGACGGGGACCTTGAGCGAGCGACTTTTTTCACGTGGAAGGACACGTGGAGGGGTGGTGGTATGACACGCTGGAATCGGTCGGCGGAACGACTGGATCGTTCTTTTTTGGCATGGCTTCTCATTCTGGTCTGTTGGATGACCGTGGGTTCATCGACGGGATCGTCCCAGCAACCTCCAAGTGACACTCGGCCGTCGGAACACTCCTTGCTACTTGCCGGAGGGTGTTTCTGGTGCGTGGAGTCGGATCTGGAAAAGCTAGATGGAGTGATCGAGGTGGTGTCGGGGTATACGGGGGGCAAGTCGACCAACCCGACCTACGAGAACTACGCCAAGCGAGGTCACAGGGAAGCGGTGCTGGTGACATTCGATCCCGTGAAGATCACCTACGCGGGGGTTCTGGAATACTTTTTGAAGCATATCGATCCGATCGACAAAGGTGGGTCTTTCATCGATCGCGGGCCTCAGTACCGCGCGGCGATCTACTACCAGACACCGGAGCAGAAGAAGGAGGCGGAGCGGGTGATGCGGGGCATCGAGGGGCTGGGAGTGCTTCGCAAGCCGATCTCGGTGCCACTCCTGCCAGCGGGTCGCTTCTGGCTGGCCGAGTCCAAGCACCAGGATTACCATCGAACCAATGGAATCGCCTATGCGACCTACCGCCAAGGATGTGGTCGCGACGACTACGTCCGCAAGACCTGGGGGGATCGCGCCAAGATCTTGGAGCTTCCTGGTGCGCGACCGGATACCAAGCAGGAAGATCCAAGCGATGATTCGTCAGCACCTGCCAAGCGGCAGGAAGAGCCGATGGAAGCCACTGGCAAGCCATCTTGGGTTGATTTCCGCAAGCCGCCGGTGAAGGAGCTCAAACAGCGGTTGTCGCCATTGCAGTTCCGGGTAACGCAGAGCAATGCAACGGAGGATCCGTTCCGCAATCCTTATTGGAATCATCATGAGGAGGGGATCTACGTCGATATTGTGTCGGGAGAGCCGCTGTTTGCATCTACCGATAAGTTCGATTCGGGAACTGGCTGGCCCTCTTTTGTGCGACCGATCGATCCGGAGGGATTGGTCTACAAAGAGGACTACGAATTGGGGCAACCCAGGATCGAAGTCCGATCCAAGTGGGCCGACTCCCATCTGGGGCATGTGTTTCAGGATGGTCCACCCCAGCGAGGTGGTTTGCGTTACTGCATCAACTCGGCCTCCCTGCGATTTGTCCCCAAGGCGAGCATGCAGCAGGAGGGCTACGGAGAGTACCTGAAGTGGCTGGGGCCCTGAGTGAATGGGGCCCTGAGTGAATGGGGCCCTGAGTGAATGGGGCCCTGAGTGAATGGGGCCCTTTCTTGGTTTAGGGATTCCACGCTACCGACGGCTCGGGGATGATACTTCTTGAACTCGCCTGAAGTGGGGCGGGTCCTCCCGGAGCGATGGGGCGAAGCATGGCGCAAGAAGTCGTGGATCGACAAAGGGGCAGGACGGCACCCGAGTTGCTGGCACCTGCGGGGGACTGGCAATGCGCAGAGGCGGCGGTCGAAAATGGTGCCGACGCGATCTACTTTGGGCTGCAGGCAGGTTTTAATGCCCGCGCCCGGGCCAGCAATTTCGACCTCCAGTCGCTCGATCGACTCATCCCCTTCCTCCATCGACGCGGCGTCCGGGGCTATACGACGCTCAATACGCTGGTTTTCACCGATGAACTTCCGGCGCTCGAGAAGCATGTGCGCCATCTGGCTGCGGCGGGAGTCGACGCGGTGCTGGTTCAGGATTTGGGGGTGGCTAGGTTGATCCGCGAGATCTGCCCTGACCTCCCCATTCATGCCAGCACCCAGATGACGATGACCTGCAAGGAGACGATCGACGGGATTGCGTCGCTGGGGATCGAGCGGGTGGTGCTTGCCAGGGAGCTGTCGATCGACGAGATTCGCAGGATCGCCTCCGAGACGACGATGCCGCTGGAGGTCTTTATTCATGGGGCATTGTGCGTCGCCTATAGCGGGCAATGTCTGACCAGCGAATCGCTGGGTGGGCGGAGCGCCAATCGAGGTCAGTGCGCGCAGGCATGCCGGCTGAACTACGAGTTGATTTGTGATGGACAGACGCGCGATCTGGGCGACCAGAAGTATCTACTGAGCCCTCAGGATCTGGCTGGATATGAACAGGTGCCTCAGCTGATCGAGGCAGGGGTTTGCTCACTGAAAATCGAAGGCCGGCTGAAGACCCCTGAATACGTCGCCAACATGGTGATGCACTATCGCGATGCAATCGATCGCGCGATGCGCGGGGAAGCGATCGCCTGGGAAGACGCGACGCGGCGGGAGATGGAGCTGAGTTTTTCGCGTGGCTTCACACCGGGGTGGCTGGAAGGGAACGATCACAAGCGATTGGTGCCGGCGACCAGCAGCGCCAAGCGAGGCGTGCGAGCGGGGACCATCGTGGCGCTGCGAGGCGAGGGACTGGTGGTTGATCTTCAGACCAGCATCGCACCTGGCGATGGCGTCGTCCTGGAGGGGAATCGACTGGAAGGAGAGGAAACCGGGGGACGAATCTATGAGCTTTTCGTCCGCGGCGAACGGGTCGAGCGAGCTGGTCCGGGAAGAGCCGAACTGCGACTGGAACGCGGACGGCTGAAGCAGGCGGAAGTGGTCGCCGGCCAAGGGCTGTGGCTGACCGATGATCCGCAGCTAACCAAGCGGCTGCGGCAGTCCTTTGAAGGGGAGGATCCGCGCCGAAGGATGCCGGTGACGGTAGAGATTCTGGTCGAGGTGGGTAAACCGATCTCACTGCGGGCGCGTTGCACCGATGGGATCGAAGTTTCTTTCTCCGATCCCTTCGTGCCGCCTATCGCAAGACAGCATCCGGTCACCGAGGAGCTGTTGGAGAAGCAGCTGGCGCGGCTGGGTGGGACCGCCTACCAGATCGATTCCTTGCACGCGAGGATCCTCGGCCAGCCGATGGTGCCGCTGAGCGTTCTGGGGGGGATTCGCAGGGAATTGGTTCAGCAACTGGATGCGGTACGGCAGCGACCTCCGGTGCGCGCGATGGCCGATCCCGATGTCGTCGGGCGGGGCCTGACGCTGGTCCGCGCCAGTGAGAAACAGGACGAAGCCACGGGGGATCCCGCAACCAAGACGCCTCAGCTTCATGTCCTCTGCCGTTCGATGTTCCAGTTCGAGTCGGTGCTAGAGGCGGGGGGGAAATGCATCTACGCCGATTTCCACGACATTCGCCAGTACAAGGAAGCGGTGCGGCTGGCGCATCAAGCTGACGCTAGGCTCTATCTGGCGACGCTGCGAATCAGCAAGCCGGGGGAGAAGGGGCTGTTCCTGGCGATGGCCAAAGCGGGGGCCGATGGCTGGCTGGTCCGCAATCTGGCTGGCCTCCAGTTCGCGCGATCTCACGAGATTCCCTTGGTCTGCGATTTCTCTCTGAATGTCACCAACCCCTTCACCGCACAGTGGCTGATGCAGCAAGGAGCCCTCCGCGTCACCGCCTCGTATGATCTCAACCGCGATCAACTGGCCGAACTGCTGACGGGGGTGCCGCCCGAGTGGATGGAGGTGGTGATCCATCAGCACATGCCGATGTTCCATATGGAGCACTGCGTCTTCTGCAGTGTGATCTCCCCAGGAACCAACAAGACCAACTGCGGCCGGCCCTGCGATCGCCATGATGTGCAGCTTCGCGATCGACTAGGTGTCGAACATGTGCTGCATGCCGATATCGGTTGTCGCAACACCCTCTTCAATGGTGTGGCGCAGAGTGGTGCGGAAGCAGTGCCGAATCTCTTGAAGCGCGGCGTGCAGAATTTTCGGATCGAATTCCTCCGCGATGCCCCGGTGGACCAGGTGCGGCAGCATGTGGACCTCTACGAGGGACTGCTGGCCGGCCGCTGGGATGGAGCTCACGTCTGGAAGACGCTTCGCGCGGTCAATCGCTTAGGAGTGACCCGCGGTACGCTGGAGCACCCAAGGAATCCTCTGGCGATTCTTTGAGCGAAGTCGTGGTGGGCGAGCGATCCAAGGGGCGGCTTGCGAGCGACCAGATATTCTAATGAACGTTAGAATGTCGCCTGAGGCGATCGGTTTGCACGTGCCGTGAGCGGGTCTACCGGTTTCCCGGAGACCCGCTAGTGGTACTAGAGAACCCTAGGCAGCGGGACTAATTGGTCCAGTTGTCGAGGACGCTCTTGCGAGCATCTGCGTCGCTGCCAAGGAGTTTACCGGCTGCCTCGCCGGAGGCGACTTTCGAGAAGGCGCTGGAGAGTTCCTCTGGGGTCAGGAATCCTTTGGATGCCCAGAACTTCAGTTCCGCAAGCGTCGCCAGAGGATTTTTTCCGCCTTTGGATTCCAGAGTTGGCAGTCGCGATTTCTTGAATGCCTCCTGGCTGATCGCGGGCGGCATGTCGCCTAGTGCAACGGCTTCGTCGAGCTTGTTGAGGAAACGGGTCATGCTCTTTTTGATGACGTCGTCTTCCCCTTTCTGCATCTTCTTGGAGACGTCGACATTGTTCAGCTCATCGCTGACCGCGATCGACTTCTTCTCTCCGGCGCGGTACAGCTTCGCTTTGCAGTTGTTCTGCACGACACCGACTCTCGATTTCTCCACCTTCACTTCGAAGATCACGATGCAGTCGAAGCCTTCCTGAGCGGCCTGATCGATCAGATCGGAGGTGTCTCCGGTCCCCAGGTAGGTAAGACCAGGAACCAGTCGTTTGGGATTGGCTGAAAACTGCTTGCCGATAATTTCTGGTTCGCGAGGGGCTGATGGTCCGGCACCGCCGAAGCCTGGAGCACCCCCCAAGCCAGCCGGTCCGCTGGGCAGTCCGCCCCCAGCCCCGCCGGCAGCGGGACCGATTTCGGATTCGTAGCCGCCGGGAGCACCACCGCCGGCTCCT
This sequence comes from Pirellulaceae bacterium, assembly GCA_044371425.1. Lineage (GTDB taxonomy): Bacteria > Planctomycetota > Planctomycetia > Pirellulales > Pirellulaceae > JBEISR01. Next base: position 688,309 of record JBILTR010000001.1, read on the forward strand.
GGAAAACCACCCGGGGCTCCCCCGGCTCCTGGGTATCCTGGAGGTGCACCGCCGCCACCACCGGCTCCTGGGTATCCTGGAGGCGCGCCGCCGCCGGCCCCTGGAAAGCCACCGGGTGCACCTGGGCGACCACCCCCAGCACCTGGGTAGCCAGGCGGGGCACCGCCACCACCGGCCCCGGGATAGCCTCCTGGCCCGCCGCCGAAGCTACCTGCAGTGGAATCCGAAGCGGCTCCACCGACCTGCGACTGATCGGTCACTTCGGCGAATGCAGTCCCCAGCTGACCCAGTTCGAATATCTCCGCGACATGTTCCACCAGTGCCTTGCCCATGTCGCCGGTGGTGTCGGTCAGGGAGCTGTTGCCACTGGCGGAAGGAGCCGCCCCGGAGGCGCCGGGATACCCACCGGGGGCGCCGCCACCTGGCGACATCTCACCACCACCGGGCCCACCAAAGCCGCCGGGCCCACCACCTCCAGGGCCGCCGCCACGGCGATTGCCCGTTTCGATCTTGGTGCCGACAGGTGAGTACGAGGAGACATCGGAAGGCGCGTCCAGATCAACACCAACGGCGATCCGCGCTGCGATCTGGGGTTGTTTCTGGAGCGACGACCAGCGGATGCGCTGCATGTACTCAGCCGCCTCTTCGTCCGAGTGCAGCAGGTGTGCGTAGATCAGGTCGGACGCATCTTTTTCGTGTCCCTTGGCGAAAGCGTCCTCGGCCATTTCGCGGAAGGTCAGCACTTTGGGTTCGGGTGGTTCCACCTCGGCCAGTGCCTCGGTGCCCTGCCCTTGCTCTCCACCGGGGGCTCCCGGCGCGCCGGGATATCCGCCAGGAGCACCTGGGTAGCCACCCGGAGCCCCTGGAGCACCGGGAGCACCTGGGTAACCTGCCGGAGCGCCACTTGCACTTCCTAACGAGGGTCTAGCAGGGCCACCCGCGCCTCCCGCCCCAGGATAGCCTGGTGGCCCACCGCCACCGGGGGCTCCTGGATAACCAGCCCCTGGCATCGGTGATCCGCCACCAGCTCCTGGCATGGGCGATCCGCCACCGGCGCCTGGCATCGGAGACCCGCCACCGGGACCGCCTGGATATCCGGCCCCTGGCATCGGAGACCCGCCACCGGCCCCTGGCATCGGAGACCCGCCACCGGCGCCTGGCATGGGAGAGCCGCTGGAGGGAGGAGGGCTCATCGGGCCACCACCCATCGGCGAACCGGCGCTGGGAGCTTGGGATTCGGTCGGCGCCGGTGCGCCCCCGCTGGCTCCCCCGGCCGATCCTACCTGGGGTCGTGCGGCGCCTTCCGTCGGCGCGTCGGCCACAGCAACAGCCGAGTCATCTTTTTTGGAGCAGCCGGTCAGAACCGCCGGTAGCACCATCATGGCCGCAAGGGGCCCGTGCCGAAAGAAAGCACGCCAATCCCACCAACGCATGTCGTTCACCTTTCGCCAATTGCATCGAGATCATCAGGGAGTCAGACAAGTCGCCGAGCGACGGGAAAAGGGGGCGGTGGACCGCTGCCTCCTTTTCGCGATTCGTGCATCGTTCCAAGTTTTCTTTAAGATAGATGTCGCATGAGCCTCTGGAAACGACTTTCGACCCCTTCCCGTAAAAAATCAGGTGGCTTTCCCGAACCGGCACCAAAGGGAGTCGGCTCCGCTTCGGCAAGCAGAGTGCTAGGAAGAGTTGCCTACAGCCCGATTCGGCCGGTCCGGGAGGTCGCTTCGACGTTGCCAAGAAGCTGGAATTGCTTCCTTTTGAACCCCCTTTGCCATTTGTGAGCCACCGGATGCGTCGAATCAGTCAAGCGATTTTTTTGGGGGCCTGTTGTCTGGCGGTCGCAACTCCCCTGCCGGCAGCCTACCCCGGGGAAGCCACGTCGAAGGAAAGCGTGGGGTTAGCTGATCAGGTGGGGGCGTTGCCGGTTTCCCAGGCTACCTCCTCCTTGCCCCCAACCGACTGGCTTTTGGATCCGTCGCCTTACCGGGCCCGCGTCGAGCGAACGGAGGATGCCAGTCAGGTCATTTTGACCAATGGTCTGATCCTGCGCCGCTTTGCGTGGCAGCCGAACCTGGCGACCGTTGGGATCGACGACGCGACGCACGATCAGCAGTGGCTTCGGGCGATCCAGCCCGAAGCGATGTTCACGATGGATGGCAAGCCGGTTGCGGTGGGTGGTTTGACGGGGCCTTCGAATCCAGCATTCCTGGGATCGATTCCTGCAGGATCGCTGAAGAGCTTGCCGGGCAGCATGCAGGTACGCGGAATTCGGATCGGGCCAGTGGAGCCACGGATGGGGTGGAAGCGGACCCGCCATCACCAGGAGTCGATCGCATGGCCGCCTTCGGGAGTCCATCTGCAGTGGATCTTTGACTCGCCACTCGAAGGGGCCGATCTGCAGGTGGTCGTCCATTACGAGATGTACGACGGACTGCCGGCGTGGAGCAAATGGATGACGGTGGAACATCGCGGTGGTCGGGAGGTGCAGATCGACCGTTGCATCAGCGAGAAGCTTTCGGTGGTGGAATGGTCATCCGAGGTGGATGATTTGAGCAGCGCGACGCGGGCTCCTTCACTGCATGTCGAGACCGACATGGCGATGGGGGGCATGATGTCGGCTGGTGCCAATCGCCGTTCGTTCCGCTGGCTACCCGATCCCGACTACGCGACGCAGGTCAATTACAAGCGGCTGACTCCCTGCATGCTGGAGGTAGGTCCAGATCTGGGGCCCGCGGTAGCTCTCAAGCCAGGTGAACGGTTTGAATCGCTACGATGCTGGGTGTTGCCAACGGGTACCGACGATCGAGAACGTCAGGGGCTGGCGGTGCGACGACTGACCCGGACCATCGCCCCTTGGGTCACCGAAAACCCGCTGATGATGCACTGCCGTTTCGCCGATCCAGAAAGCGTCCGTCGCGCCATCGATCAATGCGCCGATGTCGGTTTTGAGATGGTGATCCTCACCTTTGGCAGCGGGTTTGATATCGAGTCGACAGATCCGCAGGTTTTGAAACGAGCCAAGGAGTACTCGCAGTATGCGGCGTCCAAGGGAATCGAAATCGGCTGCTACTCGCTGCTCGCATCCCGCTCGGTGGGACAAGCTGACGACGTGGTGATGCCACCCGGGGAGCGACCTGCGTTCGGTCAGTCGCCATGCCTTTGCAGTCGCTGGGGTGAGGAGTACTTCGCCAAGCTGCGAACGTTTTACCAGGAGAGCGGTTTCCGGCTGCTGGAACACGATGGTTCCTATCCCGGAGACCCTTGTGCCAGCACCCTGCATCCTGGGCATCGAGGACTGGAGGATTCCCGTTGGCGTCAGTGGGAATCGATTCGCGACTTCTATCGATGGTGTCGCCAGGAAGGGATCTACTTGAATGTCCCCGACTACTACTTCCTCTCCGGTTCCAACAAAACCGGAATGGGATACCGGGAGACCAACTGGTCGCTCCCCAGGGCACAGCAGGTGATCCATACCCGTCAAAACATCTTCGATGGCACGTGGGAAAAACAGCCCTCCATGGGATGGATGTTTGTGCCGCTGACCGAGTACCACGGCGGAGGAGCCGCGGCGACGATCGAGCCATTGCGGGAGCATCTGGACCATTATCGCACGATGCTAGAGTCGAATCTGGCGCTTGGCGTGCAAGCCTGCTACCGAGGTCCACAGCTTTATGACACAAAGGAGACTCGAGAGATGGTCACCGCTCAGGTGGCCTGGTTCAAGAAGTACCGGCGCTTGTTGGAAGCCGACCTAAGCCATGGCCGCAGAGCCGATGGAGTGCAGCTGGACTGGATGGTGCATCTGCTTCCCGAAGGCAACGACCGAGGCATGCTGGTCGTCTTCAATCCCACCGACCGCGAGAGGTCGGAGACATTGCAGGTACCTCTTTATTACAGCGGACTGCAAGACCAGGCCTACCTCCGTCCCAGCGATGGAGAGCCGGTCGCAGTTCGGCTCGATCGGTCCGCTCGCGCCCAGATTCCCGTCACGGTCCCTGCGGGAAAGATGGCTTGGTGGGTGATCGGTTCGCAGCCTTGATCCAAGTCGCTGCGACGCGGCCCCAGAATCTGGTTCCCCTGTTCCAGACCGCCGGGAGCAGACAGTCGAGAGCGGAAGGACCGCTAGCAGCCGAAACGCCGCCAGCCGATGAGCGATCGTTTCGTCAGCGAGTCGGCTGGGGATCGAAGCCACGGGGCGTGTCGGGGGTGGTTCAGCGAGCGACTTCGGCTGGCGATGCCTGCGAGGTCGCTTCGGCGGTGGTTGCATCGGGGGCGGTAATCGAACCTGGAGCGGTCGAAGACCGTGGTTCGATCCGGAAACCACTGGCGATCTGGAGATCCTGACTTTCCAGCTTGGCTAGGTTGCTGGCATCCATCGTGAAAACCAGCGTGAAGCGTTCTCCCTGATCGTTCGAAAGATGGAGGTGGATCCAGGTGACATCCAGATCCTGAGCGACCCCCTGCGACACGGTGCGCAGCAGTCTTAGACCACCTTCCGTTTGAGCTTCGCTAGCCTCGAGGAACTGCGAGAATTGCTCCCCTAAGGAAGTGCGGAGGTCGGCTTGGAAGCCCTCGAGCGACTGATGCTGTCCGGGGTCCAGATCGGGCAGGCGTGTGATGTTGCACTGCGCGAATGGTTTGTTGTTCTCGACATACTTCATCAGCATGTGGTCGCCGCGATCGGCCATCACGTGCCATCGTTGGGACGCCAGCAGCGAGAATCCAGCCTCTTTCCCTGCGACGCGAAGAAGCCTCCCGCCATGTGCGGGTACCGCCAGCGTCGACTCCTCCTTCAATCGCTCGCTGACCACACCACGATCGACCGGAGCTCGTAGCATCCGGACGCGAGCGGTGACACGAAAGCCTGGCACCGCCTCACCGATTTCCCGGTGCTCTTCCAAGGAGGCAGCAATCCACTGAATCATCTTGGCTTTGCGGTCGTAGCGCGCCTTGCCATCGATCGTGATCGAGGTGGGGACCTCTTTTGCTGCCCCTTCGACGCGTCCGCCAAATGTGATCTGCGCGACCGATTCATCTGCCTCCTCCAGCTTGGCAACCACCGCATGGCGGAGGACGGAATCGAGGTTCAGCAGTCGACAGATCGAATCGGAGGAAGGCTCCCAGGAGGCGCCCAGTTTCAGTGCGCCGCCAGGAAGCAATTCATCTGCGTAAAGGCTCCAGAGCACCCCATCCACCAAGTCCCGCTCGTCCCTCGAAAGGGGCTGGTCCTGACCGGTCGTCAGCAGCGTGCCCGAATCCCGTAAGCGCACCAGACGCGCAATGTCAGGTCGCACGCGGCGCTGCTGCGTCACCTTGCCGACGCGATGGTCTACCACCGCCTCATGAAGATCGATGAACGAAACCACACCGTCCGTTTCGGGGATCGGGCTGGCGAAAAATTCGGTCAGGTCGGTGGTGGAATTGGCCGCCAGTTCGATCAGCTGGACAGCATCTCCAATTTTCGCACGATGGTCGCGGACCCGCAGCTCCCCTTCCAGCTCAACCAACGTCCGAGTTCGAATTCCCCTCGCCGAATCCCAGGAGGAGCCGCTTGGTTCTGCTGCAATCGTCGGGGGGGAGACTTTCCAGCAGGAGGCGCCGGCCATCAAACCAAGAAGGACTGACCGCCGGGAAAGCGAGTGCGAGGGGGCATTCCCCTGAACAATCCATCGATCCATGTGCCGCAAATTGCCTGCTTTGACTTCCATCGATTCTTCCCATCCCTGCGAAGCGATGCACTGGGCTGCGATTCTGGTTCGGATTGCCAGCGGGACCATTTCCTAGGGCGGCTTTCCCGAGACTATTCTCTTGTATCGACCCTGCTCCCAACGATTTCCGGGAGATTTGGGTCACCAGGAGAGTTCTACTCAGCCATCGCAGCTTGATTTTGCAAGCATCTCAAATTGCGACGCATCGAGACGGTGGAGCAAGGATGTTTGAAAAAATCGGTGTGCCGAACGACTTTTTTTCAAGAGACTTCTGGTGACAAATGGCTCGTTTTTCCAGGAAGGGAGGTAAGGAGCCGCGATTATTTTGGGACAGTTGGTTTTTCGTCCACTTTGGCACCTTGTTTGCGACAGTGAACTTTGGCGTTGGTCAAAGCGTCTGATGTGACACAGCACCGACAATCGGTTGGGAAGGATTGCGGTTGGTGTTGCAGCATCCGCTCAGGATGAGGGGTGTTCCAGGAAGGGTCGGTCGGATGGCGGTTTGGAACCGCAGGGATCATCCGAGCGATTTTTGCGGTGAGGGAGGAAACGAACGATGCATAGCGACTACAAGATTGCGTTGATGCGAGAACTTCGGGACCAGCAGGTCCGTTTTGCCCCTCGGGGGAAGCGGATCGAGCAGGCGGATCGGGCGGAGAAGCTGATGGCCGAACTCCAGCCGGACCGGGAGTATCCGTTTGAATTTCTCTTCTATCGCGTCACCGACCACCGCCCAGAGGACGTGGCTCGGCAGCTGATCCGCGGCGAGGATGCAGTTCACGATCTGCGGCTGTTCGTCGAGGACATCACCGACTCGCTGAACATGCGGATTGATGAGATGCCCGAGCAGGTGCATACGGTGGAATCGCTGAGCAAAATGTTCAACGTTTCGACCAAGACGATCGCGAGGTGGCGTGATCAGGGGTTGGTCAGTCGACGCTTTGTCGCCGATGGTCGCAAGCGGATCGGTTTCCTCAACAGCAGCGTGGAGCGGTTTGTTGCGGGGAATCGTGAGCGGGTGGCCAGGGGAGAACGCTTCAGTCAGATGACCGAGGAAGAGCGGAGTGAGATTGTGGAGCGGGCTCGGGTTTTGGCTCAGGAAGGGGCGGGGTTGATCGAGGCATCTCGGCGGATCAGTCAGGTCATGGGGCGCAGCATCGAGGCGATTCGCTACACGCTGAAGAACTTTGACAAGTCGAATCCGAGCATGGCTGTCTTCCCCAGCATGAAGCAGTCGCTCAGCATCGACGATCGCAAGGCGATCTTCGCGCAGTACCAGCGGGGAGTCAGCATCGCGACGCTCAGCAAGCGGTATCGCCGCAACCGGAGCAACATTGTCAGGCTGGTCAATGAAAGCCGTGCGCATCTCCTTTCGGAGCTGCCGCTGGCCTACATCCCGAACGATGATTTCGACAAGAAGAGCCTCTTGGATTCCATCCTGGCTCCGATGCCCGAGAATCCGTCGGGGGCCCGCAAGGTGAAAGCCCCGGCTGGCCTGCCTCCTTACTTGGCTTCGCTATACGACGTCCCTTTGCTGACTCGGGAGCAGGAATACCATCTGTTTCGGCAGATGAATTTTCTGAAGCACCGTGCGTCGAAGCTTTTGGAGAGCTTGCAGAAGCAGAATCCGAAGGCGTCGATCATGGATGAGATCGAGAGCCTGTATCAGAAGGCGGGAGAAGTGAAGAACCGGATCGTACAGGCCAATTTGCGACTGGTGGTTTCGATCGCCAAGCGGCATGTCGGCCCCAACGATGACTTCTTCGCCTTGATCAGCGATGGCAACATGTCGTTGATTCGCGCGGTGGAGAAGTTCGATTACTCACGTGGCAACAAGTTCAGCACCTACGCCACCTGGGCGATCATGAAGAACTTCGCCAGGACGATTCCTGACGAGTTCAAGAGGCGCGAACGGTTCAAGACGACGCCGGAGGACATCTTCCTGGCGAGGGAAGATGAACGAGCCGATCAATTTGCGGCGGAGATCGACCAGAGGAATCGCCAGGATCAGATCCAGGGGATTCTCGAAAAGCTGGACGCTCGCGAGCAAGAGATCATCATTCGCCGCTTTGGTCTGGATCACCGGCACGAACCGCTGACTCTCAAGGAAGTGGGCGAAACGATGGGGGTGACCAAAGAGCGGATTCGGCAGTTGGAAGTTCGGGCGATCTCCAAGCTGCGGGCTTTGGCCGAGGCAGCGAAGATCGAAATCTGACACCCCTGCGGTGTGCATCTCAAGTCGACGAAGGCGGCACGGAAACGTGTCGCCTTCTTTTATTCATCCGACAAAACTGTGGGTTGCTTTGTCTTACAAATCACCCCAGCTATCGAAGGTCGCCAAAAGACCAGAGCAGCCTGATTCCAGTGTCGCATAACATGCCATCCGGTGACCTGCAAAGGGCAACTCGATCGGGCTGCCTTGCATGCCATCGTCATGCGGAAAAACCCCAGATGGACGAAGCTTTTCGTCCTCTTTCCTTCTTGCGACATCTTGCAACTCCCTTCTCGACTCTCGCGAAGCCGCGAAGGCACGAAGCAAGTGAGAGCCTGGTCTCATTGGCAATGCCTTGCTGGAGATCCGGTCGACTTCTTGTGTGGACTGTACCTTGTTCGTTGCCAATCGAATCGACTGGTCGATTCTCGCCTGGAACCGTTGGTCATGCGCTGACGAACGATCTGCGCCTTACCTTTTTGGCGTCTTGGCGGCGTCGCGTGAGCCCAAGGGATCCTTGTTCGAACATTCTTCAGCGCGCATCGGAGGCGATTCGCCTTGCCGCCAGTGCCTGATCGACCTCTTGGATGTATTTCTTGCCAACCGATCGGTAGGGATGAATCAGGTTGTAGTAGACGATGTACCAGAGCGCAGCGATGCCATCCTTCAGTCCGATCTTTTTGCCTTCTTCGTAGGTTCTTCCGTAATAGGAGATCGGGACCTCGTAGGTGCGTGCCCGGGTCTTGCAGATCATCGCAGTGATCTCAACTTCCATACCGAATCCGTGGCTGGTCAGCACCAGTGGCCGAATGACTTCCCGGCGAAACGCCTTGTAGCAGGTTTCGATATCCGACATGTTCCGGTTGGTCAGGAAGTTGCAGAAGTAGGTGAGGAATTTGTTGGCCAGGTAGTGATAGAAGTAGAGAACTCTGGCCGCCTTCTTCACCAGGAAGCGACTGCCATAGACGACGTCGGCAGTGTCCTCCAGGATTGGGGCCAGCACGTCGGGTATTTCGCTGGGATCGTATTCCAGATCGGCATCCTGGATGATTAGCACATCCCCCGTCGCGCACTGGATGGCTCGACTCACCGCAGCCGTCTTCCCCTGGTTGGCAGGCTGACGCATCGCGCGGATGCGATCCTGGTGGACTCTGGAAAAGCGATCGATCACCTCCCAGGTACCGTCCGTCGACCCATCGTCGACGACGAGAACTTCCAGTTGTTGGTAGGGAAGTGACAGAACCTTTTCGAGGATGGTCCCAATCGAATCGACTTCGTTGTAGGCTGGGATGAGCACCGAGATTTTCATGACGATTCCTTTGGTGGATCTCCTTCAGCGGAACTCTGGGATCGTTCCAGCGAGACCTTGATTTGAATCCTGCCGATCGCCGGTAGGGGATTGCTCCATCGGTCTTTCTGCTGCTTGATCCATCCTAGCGGCAGACCATTCCAGTTGGCGACGCACCATCCATCCGACTCCGACAGTCGCTCCCTGCCACTTTCGCCTCTGGCCCAGCGTTCCGCCTGCTCCGGGCCCAGTTCGACCGAGCGCAAGGGAGTGAAGTAACGGCGATCCAGCTTTGCTAATGCGTGGCTTGGCTGCCAGGTCGATCCGGCGGCATGGAGCAGTTGGCATCCTTCCAGGAACGGCTCCGCCAGCCAAGCCTGCGAGGCGTCGGGGGCGCCGAGGAGATGATCGCCACTGCATTGTAAGGCGAGTCCGCGGGAAGATCCAAAGCGATGGAGAGCCGAAAGAAGTGTTTCAGAAGATCCCGGTTTGCTGGAAGGACCAGTCGGCAGCTTGGCTTTTCGCAGGCGGGAAGGTTGGTTTTTGGATGCGCCTTGAAAGCGATCCTCTGCGGCCTGCTGTGGGATGGCTTCGCCGGTGCGATGGAGCACTGCAGCGAAGGCTCCTTCGGATCGATCGCGGTCGGGCCACACTCGGTAGCTGCTGGGGTGCAGTCGACTCTGCCATGCCACCAGTTCCTGGACCGGTCGCGATTCCCAGCATCCTGGCTGACTGGCTTCCAGCCATTGCACCACCTCTTCATTTTCCTCCGTTGCGAACGTGCAGGTCGAATAGACCAAGCGACCACCTGGCGCGACCAGACGGCTAGCGGCCTCCAGGATTCTTTTTTGACGCGCCGCTGCGTGACGGATCTGCGTTGGACTGAATGCGTTGCTGGAGCGTTTCCCTCCGGCGACCATCGCCTGACCGCTGCAGGGTGCATCGACCAGGACGGCGTCGAATCGTTCGGAAAATCTCTCCGCCAGCGACTCAGGATCCATGCGGCAGGTTGCAAACGCAGGGTTGCCTGTCTGGTGCAGCACCCATCGAAGCAGCTCCGTGCGTCCAGCAATCGGCTCATTGGCCACCAGGAAGCCCTGTGGGCCCAGTTGTTCCAGAATGGCCGACGCTTTCCCACCGGGGGCTGCGCAGAGGTCGCAGACGGTTTGCGATGGCTGGACATCCAGCAGCCGGACGGCCAGCAGCGAACCGGCATCCTGGATGTAGTAGCGCCCGGCGGCGTAGTAGAGGCTTTGAGATGGGCGTCGTTGTGCGTCGACAAGCCAGCGTCCCAACGGGTGCCAGGGAACCTTTTCCATGTCGAACGGGAGACATTCTTCTGGCTGATCGGGCCGCAGTCGAATCGACCGCGGGGGCGGTTGCTGCAGGGCGGCTTCGATCGACAGGCTGCGATCGGTGGTCATCTGAAGCGATTGCAACAGCGCGTCCCACCTCGATCCATCCACCCCCATGCTCTCGGCTCCCTGTCGTTGGATCGATACCCTTGTTCCTCCTGTTGGCCCCTCCGCCTCCTGGTGGCGGGGTCTGCTGCATTGTATCGATCGCCAGCGGAACGGATGGGACGGAGCCGCTTGATTTACCTTGCCTTTCGCCAAGTCCGTCTGCCGCTATGATGGGAAGCTTGGTTCGCCCCTCCGCCTCGGTTTGCTTTGGTGGTCCGACTTGGCTGGCGATCCAGATCGCTGGGATGGGGAAGCGAGGTGTGTGTTTGGGAGAGTCGCTGTGACAGCGCCCGACTGGAAGTTGCTGATGGCGCGCGACCGGCGACCGCTGGAAGCGATCTGGAAAAAACTTTCCGCTGGCGATGCGACGCCAGTCGGCCCTGCAGCCGACCGATTCTGGGAAAACTTCCGCGCCTCGGCTCAATTGCTCAGTTCAAGGCTTTCTCTGCCGCTTCGGCTCCAGTACGACCCGGAGCTTCCGATCAGCCAGCATCGCCAGGAGATCATGGCATCGCTGATGGAGCGGAAGTGCCTGATCGTCTGTGGAGAAACGGGGTCTGGGAAAAGCACTCAGTTACCGAAGATCTGTCTGGAGGCGGGACTGGGGCGCAGCGCGGTCATCGGCCACACGCAGCCTCGCCGCATCGCCGCCCGCTCCATCGCGGCTCGATTGGCCGAGGAACTGGGATCACCCTTGGGGCAGGCTGCTGGATTCAAGATGCGGTTCTCCGATCGCACCGATCCAAAGACTCTAGTCAAGCTGATGACCGACGGTGTTCTGCTAGCGGAGATCCAGCGGGACCGCTGGTTGGAGCAGTACGACGCGATCATTCTGGACGAAGCGCATGAAAGGTCGCTGAACATCGATCTGTTGATCGGCTATCTGAAGCGCGTCATCGCCAGACGACCCGATTTCCGTCTGATCGTCACCAGCGCGACGATCGATGCCGAGCGGTTTGCGGAGCATTTTGGCGACGCGGCGGGGCCCGCTCCGATCTTCACCATCGCCGGAAGAACCTACCCGGTGGAGTTGCGCTACCGGCCAGTGCTTGGCGATAGCCTGGACGAGGAGGATCGCCAGGAAGCGTCGCTCGATCAGCGGCTTTGCGAAGCGATGGACGAATTGCTGCAGGATGCCGAGGGAGACCTGCTGATTTTTCTTCCCACCGAGCGGGAGATTCGGGAGACGGCTCAGGTGGTACGCGGCCACCTGGTGCGCCGTGGTTTGGGGGATCGATTCGATCTATTGCCGCTTTACGCGCGATTGGCGGAATCGGATCAAGATCGGATCTTCCATCCAGGGCCCAAACGGCGCATCGTGCTGGCGACGAACGTCGCCGAATCCTCGTTGACCGTCCCCAGGATCGGCGCGGTGATCGATACGGGGACGGCCCGCATCAGTCGTTTTGCCCCGCGCAGCAAGGTCCAGCGGCTGCCGATCGAACCGATCTCGCAGGCATCTGCCAATCAGCGAGCTGGTCGGTGCGGGCGTCTGTTTCCCGGCATCTGCGTACGGCTTTATTCCGAGACGGACTTTCAGGGTCGGTCCCCTTTCACCACCCCGGAGATTCGACGCAGCGCACTGGCCGGGGTCCTGTTGCAGATGAAGCTGGTGGGGATCGACGATCTGGAATCGTTTCCCTGGCTAGACCCGCCCCGCCCTGAGATGATTCGGGAGGGAATCGCCACCCTGCGAGAGCTTCAGGCGCTGGATGGCGATGGGCGGCTGACCCCCATCGGACGCATGCTGGGCCGGTGGCCGGTAGATCCGCGTGTCGGTCGGATGCTGATTGCTGCGTCGGAAAACCGGTGCCTAGCCGATGTTCTGGTGATCGCCAGTGCTCTGGAGGTTCTGGATCCTCGAATCCGACCACCCGAGAAGCAGCAGGCGGCCGACGAAGCGCATCAGATCTTTCTCGATCCCCACAGCGACTTCATCAGTTACTTGAAACTTTGGGATCAGTATCAACGTTGGAAAGCCGATCTGGGGCGAAGCCGACTGCAGAAGGCATGCGAAAGCCGCTTCCTATCGATGGTGCGGCTGCGCGAATGGAGCGAAGTGCATCGGCAATTGCTGGAACAGGTGGAAGCGCAGGGACTCAAGGTGGGGCGTCGCTGGGTGGAGCCGAGTTCCGCAGACGCCGATGTGGTGGAGAAGGAGCCAGATCGGTGGGCTCCATCCGATCCCTATCGGCGGATTCACCAGAGCCTTCTGACGGGGCTGCTCTCCGGAGTCGCCATGGCCGACCAGGAGGGACGTTATCAAGGGGCCCACGGGATCACGTTCACGCTATGGCCAGGTAGCGGACTGCGTGGGACTCGCCCCAAGTGGATCGTCGCTGCCGAGGTGGTGGAGACCACCCAGCGATACGGCCGCACCGTTGCGCGCATCGATCCACGGTGGATCGAGCCGATGGCGGGACACTTGCTGGACTACCACTACGACGCTCCCTTTTTCAGTCGCCGGAACGGTGCCGCCAGCGTCCAGCGACGCGGCAGCCTCTTCGGACTCCCGATCGTCCCAAGGCATCCCGTCCCGCTGGCTCCCATCGATCCCGCTCTGGCCCGGCGCCTGCTGATCGATCAGGGGCTTTCGGAAGGGGAGCTGGCATCCCGAGCCAGATTCTATCAGTCGAATCGAAAGACGATGGCCGAACTGGAGCGGTGGGCTGCATGTGCACGACAGCGACAATGGATCATCGATCCCTATCGACTGCAGCAGTTCTACGAGCAGCATCTGCCCAAGGAGGTAGTCGATCGCCGGTCTTTGGAAGCCTGGGATGCCACGATCGATTCCAGCCATCCGATCTACCTGGACGCCGCTCAGTGGATCGACCAGTCGACGCGCCAGGGTCTCGAAGAACAATTTCCCGCCGATGTCCAACTGGCATCGACGAAGATGCCAGTGGTCTATCGTTTTCAGCCTGGGGCCGAGACAGATGGAGCGACCTTGAGTGTGCCTCAACCGATGCTCGCACAGATCTCCTACGAACAGGCTCCCTGGTGGATCCCCGGTTGGATGGAGGAGTGGGTGGTCGCACTGATCAAGTCGCTGCCCAAGAGATTGAGGAGCCAGTTGGTACCTGCTTCCCATGTGGCACAGCAGCTGATCCACCAGTGGCGCGAGGAAGGTTGGGGCAAAAAACCGTTCTGGCCCACGCTCACCGAAGGGCTTTCCCGAGTGGCGGAACAGCCGATTGAGCGAAAGGACTTTCAGTGGGAAAAGATCCCAGAGCACCTGAAGATTCGATTCGAAGTGGTCGGTCCTGAAGGGAAGTCAATCGGGGCCAGTCGCGATCTTGAACAGCTCAAACAGCAATTCGTTACCCAGGATACCCAGCCGCGGCGGACCGAACATCGGACGCAGTTCCCGTGGCTCCACCAGAAGCATCAAGCCTTTCCCGATCTCACCATCCCCAAGCAAATCTCGGTCGATCATCATGGGATGACGATCCTCAAGTATCCCGCGCTGTCTGCTGCCGACAACGATGCCACGCTGGAATGGTTCGACGATCCAGAGACAGCGATTCGTCATCATCGCCAAGGTCTCTGGAAGCTGCTTTCGATCGCGGATCGAAAAGAGGTGAAAATGCATCTGACTCACCTGCCGGGGATTTCCAGGTCGCTGATGCTCCTTGGGTCGGTCCTTCCCAAAGATAGGATGATGGAAGGGCTGGGCTGGCTTTTGATCACGATCGCCTACCCAGTGCCCGAGGTCGAAGTGTGGAGCCCGGAGGAATGGAGCAGGCTAAGGAGCAACAGGGTGGAGCGATTGGGGGGGGCTGCCGATGAAGTCGCCAGATGGCTGCCGGAATGGGCGGAAGCGCATCACCGCGTCTCCTTGAAATTGGAGGGAACCCCACGCCCCTCAGAGTCGGTGCGCCTTGCCATCCAGAATCAGACGCTGGCTCTCTACGCTCCCTCGTTCCTCCAGCAGACCCCCTGGGAGTGGTTGCGTGAGTTTCCGAGGTACCTGAAGGGAATGGTGGTCCGATGCGACAAGTCGGCAGGGCAGCTCCCGAAAGACCAAGCGACGGAGGATATCTTGAAGCGATTTTGGGACGCATGGGAACATCGTCCTGGAGAAGATCGCCAGCGTCCGATCGAGTACCAGTGGCAGCAATTTCGCTGGGCGATCGAAGAACTGCGAGTCTCCCTCTTTGCGCAGGCTCTCGGGACCCGAATCGCCGTCTCCCCCAAACGACTTGAGAAGATGCTGGAATCGCTGTTGCAACGCCGTTGAACCTTTCACCTACTGAGAGATCCGACAGGCATGATCGCTGTCCCCAGTGTGGCATGAGGCAAGCAACGTGGGTCGTTCTGCTTCCCTTGTCCAACGCTGCCGACCATCTTTCGGCAGGATCTCGCTACAGATCACTTCGCCAATCCGACGATGCTGTAGCGGGTGGCCATGAGCCTAGAAAACTGCTGGATGGACCAGCAAGAGGGGCATGTGCCTGCCTGGTGCCCCAGCGGTTCATCTCACAAAGTCACAAAGGCACAAAGCTGCAAGAGACATCGATCGGTCTAGACTCTCCGTGGCTCTGTGCCTCCGTGAGAGACAAATAGGCGAGATCAGATTCTCTTGGGTGCCATCGTGCCCCAATGACCTACAGAATTGGAGGACGGCCCCGATTCGGCTGATAAATCCAGGAAGTTAAATCTGGTAGTTGGAATCGAGTCCCAGGTCGTCGCTGGTACCCGATCGGATCTTGAGCTTGGGTTTCTCCAGCACCACCGTGGTGCGAGGTGCAACACTGGAGGTGATCCAGACGCTGGAGCCAATCACGGCATCGTGTCCGATGACCGTTTTGCCTCCTAGAATCGTCGCGTTGGCGTAGATGACAACACGATCCTCGATCGTCGGATGCCGCTTGGTCCCCCGGATCAATTGCCCTTCGGTGTCGGTCTGAAAACTAAGTGCGCCCAGCGTGACCCCCTGGTAGATTTTGACTCGACTGCCGATCTCGCAGGTCTGGCCAATCACCACGCCGGTGCCGTGATCGATGAAGAAGTGATCGCCAATCGTCGCGCCCGGATGGATGTCGATCCCAGTCTGCTTGTGGGCCCACTCCGTCATCATCCTCGGGATGAACGGGACGCCAAAGCGATGGAGTTGATGAGCGATTCGGAAGATGGTGATTGCCTCTAGGCCGGGGTAGCAGAAAATGATCTCGTCCCTGTGAGACACCGAGGGATCGCCCTCGAATGCAGCGTCGACATCCGTAGCCAGGACCGAACGAAGATCGGGAATTGTCTCCAGGAAAGAGATGGCGATGGCCTGACCCTTGGCTTCGTAATCCGATGGGCACTCCTCGATCCGGCGCTGGCGAATCCGATCATCGTGCCGAAGGGCTCGAGCGATTTGGGTGGTCAGTTGATCGTGTAGATTGTCGATCAGGTTCCCTACATGGTAGGTGACGTTCCCGATGTGAAGCCCCTCCCGGCGACGAAAGCCCGGATAGAGCAGATCCTTGAGGTCTTCCAGGATCTGGATGATCACTTCGTACTTAGGCAAGGGGCAATGCCCCAGATGATTGATCCGATCGGATTGGCCGTAGGTGGCGACGATCCGGTCGGTCAGCCTGGGAAGCTGTTCCTTCAGACGCACATCCGATGCCATCAAGCTGCCTCCTTGCAGCGGAGATGGTGCCCCTGGGGCCGACAGTTCGCCTCGAGGCTACTCTGCCAGTCGCATGAAGCAGGATCTCGATTTTCGCTGTGCCACGCCTTGGACTGCGAAATGCATGGCAAGCCACTCAGTGGCTCTCTATCGGTTCTCCCGTTCGAGTCGAATCACTGACGATTTGGCAACCCCTTGCGGCCGCTCAATCCGTAAAACTTCCAATCGCTAGATAAAGGCCCTTCCGACAAGTCCGTCGGGTTGTATCCGTCCGATCGACCGAAAGTGAGCGGGCTGGAATCGGATAGGCAATGGCTACCGATGCAAGCCTGGGGATAGCGATCTCCCTTTGGGAGGGCGCAAAATGAAGACCTCACGTTTCCAAGGAGAGGGTAACCGCATGCTGGGGCAGTGGCTGCCGGCTGCTGTCGTGTCGGTCCCTTGGGCCTGTCAACGCCCACGAAAATCGCTGGTGGATCTGTATCAACGGCCTCGCTATTTGGGCATGGAAGGCTAGCTCGATGAAGCAATAAAAAAACCGCCGCTGGTGGGCCAGCGGCGGTTGATCGTCTTGTTCAAGACAGTTCGGATACCGGATCAGTCGAGCACATCGGCAGGAATGATTTCGGTCCCGTTACGGGTTCCGAGAGCACCCCAGACACCGAATGGACTGCGACCAACTCGGCCGTTCTGGCTTTCGAAGTTCGGAGCCATGTTGTTGACCGGGTTGCCAGCGTCAATCGTGTTGGGGATGAACTTGATGGCGTTGTCGCCAAGAAGCACATGGACCCCACCTGGGTGATAGCTGGAAGCGGAGAAGATACCCCAATCCCAGTCGTTCGGGTAACCGAACGGAATGCAGGATGGGCTGTTGGGAGGCAGAACGGTGTTGAACCCGGTGAAGTTCATACGACCGTCTGGCCAACGGGATCCACGCCAATCGCCGACCTGAGTCGTGTTGATGTAGAGACCCTGAACCGCAGCGCGCTTGCAAGCATCTGGGTT
This sequence comes from Pirellulaceae bacterium, assembly GCA_044371425.1. Taxonomy (GTDB): domain Bacteria; phylum Planctomycetota; class Planctomycetia; order Pirellulales; family Pirellulaceae; genus JBEISR01. The sequence continues at coordinate 705,608 of JBILTR010000001.1, forward strand.
GTTCTGGACGTTGGTGACCGCGTTGGTGGTCCAACCCTGAACTTTCCGCTGACCATCGTTGGTGCCCGTTTCCGAAAGGAACAGGGTATTCGACAGACCGTCGGTGGCGTCACGGAACGACTTCTGGTAACGAGCCTGGAACATCCCACGGTTGGCATTGGTCGACCAGTTCCAGTGGGAACCTTCCACGGTATCACCAACGCAGAAGACGTAGTTGGACCGACCAACCTGCCAAGCGTTCTGGGCCGCATTGCGACCTGGATCGGAGGGGCAGCGGAGGGTAGGAATCTGCGTACGCCAGGGAACATAACCGCCGTTGAAGGTCACCCAGGGCACTGGACCACCAGGGATCGAAACCCCTGGCAAATCACCACCCACCATTGGGAAGCCATTTTCGATCTGGTTGAACAGAGGGGTCTGTTCCATGAATGGCAGCAACGCGGGGAACGCACTGCGGCATTCCTGGTTGTTGAATCGCCAGTCAGGACCGGTCGTTCCACCGTAGCTGGCTGGAAGCAACTTGTAGGTCGATTCGTAGTTGTAAAGAGCCAAGCCGATCTGCCGAATGTTATTCGAGCAGCTCATACGACGAGCCGCTTCACGCGCCTGCTGAACGGCAGGCAGAAGCAACCCGACCAAAACGCCGATGATCGCGATGACCACCAGCAGCTCCACCAAGGTGAAGCCACGAAAACCGGACCGTCTCCTCATGCGACGCACTCCTGAGAAAAAAAAGAAAAAAGAACACCCTGCAAACCGTCCGACGAGCCGGTCGCCTTTCAGCCGCCGTAGTTGCAAATGAAAAGAAAATTGCGAAAACTACCGGAAGATGAGGCGTTTGCGGACCGCCGCACACTCTATACATCGAACTCCATAGTAAAGATCCTGAAGGTGGACGTCAACAAAGAGCCCGACATTTTCACCCTTCTAACCGCACTACTGGTTGGATTTCAACCATTGGTGGAAAGTTCCTCATAATCGAAGAAGCCCCTATCACGGGTGGTTTTTCCGGCAGTGAAATCCCCCGAAAGAGCGTTTTTTCGTGGTGGTCCGGCGGTTGGTTGTTGGCCAATCCCTTGCACTTCCATACCGGCAGTCCAGTTCTAAGAATTTCCTTTGTCGTGAATGGAATCCAGAGAGACTCCAAGCCGAACTCCCGTCGCGATCCTTCCAAGGGGAGGTCGAGGTCGATTTTTTTCATTCCCTCTGGGAGTGTCGCTGAGATGTTGGCCACGCCTGCGGTAGCCACCATCGCCAGATGGTGGATTGGCTGGGTTGATCTACCCTTCCGTCTGAGAGGGTCGCTGAGATTTTGCCTACGCCTGCGGTAGCCACCATCGCCAGATGGTGGAATGGCTGGGTTGATTTACCCTTCCTCTGGGAGGGTCGCTGAGATGGACCGACTTTTTCGGTACGATCTTCGACAGTGGAAGACCAGAAACCAACGGGAAGATCAAGCGAATGAATGAACCCCAGAAGCTGGGATATCTGGAACGATTGACGCTGCAGTTGATTGCTGGCGCGTCCCTGTTGCCCGAAGAACTTTCGGCTAGGCACGCTGAATTTTTGCGGGCGCGTCAAAACACCGATGGTGGGTGGAGTGGTAGGGAGGGGCCAAGCGACCTTTACTACACCAGTTTTGCGTTGAGGGCTCTGACGATCCTTGGGCACTTGGAAGGACCGCTGGCGTTTCGAGCTAGAGATTTTCTTTCGTCCCGACTGACGACGCAGCAGTCGTGGGTCGATTTGCTGGCGCTGGTCTATGGAGGGAAGCTGTTGGAGGCAGCGTGCGACGCTAGCCCGTTCGATGGACAGGGGGTGGGGTGGAGCGAGCGGATAGCCGGATCGTTGGCCAACCTGCGCCGACCGGATGGTGGATATGCCAAATCGATCGAAGGGCAGGCGGGTAGCACCTACCAATCGTTTTTGGTGGCGATCTGTCTGGAGTTGATGGGATGTGCCATCGACGATCCGGGGGGGCTGGAGCGATTTTTTCTCGGTCAGCGTCAAGAGGATGGCGGATTCCTGGAGATACGGGTCGCCAAACGCTCCGGGGCCAATCCGACGGCAGCGGCGGCCGGTGGACTTCGCGTTCTAGGGCATTCCAGTCGGTCGACCTTCGATGGGATCTGCCAGTTCCTGATCGACCTTCAAGGGGAGGAAGGGGGAGTCCATGCCAACACAAGGATTCCGATGCCGGACTTGCTGAGCACCTTCACCGCCTGCACGACGCTTTGGGATCTTGGGGCGCTCACCGAACTGGACTTGCGCGGAGCCCAAAAGTTTGTTGAGTCGATGGAGCGGCCGGGGGGAGGCTTTGCAGGCTTTGCGATGGATCCGGCGGAAGATGTCGAATACACCTTTTATGGACTGGGGGCGATGGCCCTTTTGGCGGCAGCCAGGTTGGAAATAGAGGGTTGAGTCATCGCCCCGTTAGATCGAACTCGAATCGTCAGGCGACTTGCGATTCCATAGCTTGGTCGTTGCCTTCTGTAGATCGAGCACCAGGGCGAAGGTGGCTGGTACCACCACCAGGGTCAGCAGGGTTGAGAGAAGCAATCCTCCCAGGACGACCGCACCCAGGCCGCGATAGAGTTCACTTCCCGAGCCTGGAAAGAGGACCAGTGGCAGAAGCCCAAGCACGGTGGTGATGGTGGTCATGAAGATCGGTCGGATGCGGGTCCGGACGCTTTCGAGAATCGCCTGCGTGGTTTCCATTCGCTCTTCGCGCATGTGGACCAGCGATTGATGGACGATCAGGATCGGGTTGTTGACCACCGTTCCGATGAGGATGATGAAGCCGAGCATCGTCAGGACATCGAGCGTCTGGAAGTAGACGAGGTTGAGGGCCTGGAGCCCCAGGATGCCACCGGCGGCGCCCATCGGGACGGTCAAGATGATGACCAAAGGATAGATCCAGGACTCAAACAGGGCCACCATCAGCAGGTAGGTGATCGCCAGTGCCAGGAGGATGTTCCATTTTAGTGCGCTCCAGGTGTCTCGCAGTTTGTCGGCCGTTCCGGCCAGTTCGATTCGGTATCCTGGCGGCAACCTGTTGTCCGACTCCAGTGGCCGGACCAGCTGATCCTGGACCTTTTGCATCGCCACTTCCAGCGGCACCTCCGGGGGTGGCGATAGTTCAATAGTGATCGCTCGCTGTCGTTCACGGCGATTGATCTGTTCGGGCCCGCTGCTGAGTTCCACATCGGCCAGCGCTTCCAGCGGTACCAGTTCCCCTACCGGCGTGGTGATCGATAGGGCGCGGATATCCTGGGAGCGTCCTGCGTAATCGGGTTTTCCGACCAGGGTCATATCGATCTTATCCCCTTCCAAAAAATAGTCGGTAACGTAGGCGCCATCGATCAGGGCGTTGACCGTGAATCCCAGTTCCAGACTGCTGACTCCCATCTGCGCTGCCTGGACCAGTTTGGGGCGGATGTGAAGTTCGGGGCTGGAGAGGTCGAGGCTGGGAATGGGGCGGACCTGGGCTCCTGGAAACATCGGGATGGTCTGGCCCAGCAACTGTCCCCCAAGGGCGACCAGGTTCGGAAGCTCTGGGCCGGTGATTTCGATGTTGATGGTTCGCCCCGCGCTAAGTCCTTGTTCGAAGAGGCTGGACTGCTTGGCGACGGCGAAGGTTCCTGGCAAGCCGGCGCTGACTTTCTGGACCAGTGGCACCAGGCGCGCCACTTCTGTGGGATCGGCAGCCCGGAGTCCCATGAAGACCTGTCGTCCGCGAGCGACAAAGAAGAAATCGCCGATGATCGGGAAATCCATCTTCGCTGCCTCCGGCGTCCCCGGGTCGACATCCCAGTAGGGTGCCAGTCGACTTTCCACTTGTTGCCCCAGCGCCATCAGCTCATCGAGGTTGTAGCCGGGTGGCGGCAGCAGGATCCCGAAGACGAGGTTTCGGTTTCCGGCGGGGAGGTACTCGACTTTGGGTAGCAGGAACCAGCAGATCGCGATGGATGCGGCCAGCGTGCCGGCAAAGACCGCCAGCTTGCGGAGGAAGGAACGCTGGATGGCGCGATTGAGCCCGACCGTGGCGCGGATGAATCGATCCCCAATCGACTGGAGGATCCCAGAGGAAGCCGACGGTGGGGAGGGAGTGGCACTTGGAGGTTCTGTAGCGTGCTGCGTGCCAAGCAATTTAGCCGCCGCCATTGGGACCAGCGTCATGGCGACGATCAGGGAGAGTCCAACTGCGGCGCTGATCGCCAGGGCGATATCCCGAAACAGCTGCCCTGCCTCCTCCTGGATGAAAACGATTGGCAGGAAGACGGCGATCGTGGTGAGGGTGGACGAGAGAACGGCCCCCCAGACCTCTTGGGTGCCATCGACCGCAGCCTGGTGCGCCGACTGACCTTGGCCCCATCTTCGGTAGATGTTTTCCAGCACGACGATCGCATTGTCGACCAGCATTCCTACCGCGAAAGCCATTCCTGCCAGCGAGACGACGTTGAGCGACCGGCCGAGCATGCCGAGGATCAGGAAGGTGCCGATGATGCTGGTGGGGATCGCCAGCCCCACCACCAGAGCGCCGCGAGCGAACCACAAACCAGCCACCAGGATCAGGACGATCGTGACGGCAAACAGCCAAGGCGACCCGTAGACCGCGGCCACCGAACTGGCGACGATCAGCGGCGCGAAGAGCAGCGTGCGTTTCCCCAGGTGCAGAAAGAGCATCAGCACCGCCATCGTCAGCGCCGCTCCCGTGAAGATGTTCTCCTGCACCAGCTTCATCGACTCGTAGATGTACTCTGTCTCGTCGTAGACCTGCGTCAGCTGCAGGCCCTGTTGCTTGAGGATGCCCTCGTTGAGCTGGCTGGTGATCTCCTGCAAGCCCCGCATGGCATCCAGAACGTTGGCGCCCGTTTCGCGGAGGGCATTGATGGCGATGCTTGATTCTCCGAAGCGGCGCACTAGCCCATCGGCTTTCTTGAACCCCAATCGCACCTGGGCGACATCGCGCAGATAGACCGGATTGCCATCGCGGATCGCCAGCAACTGCTGCTGCACCTGTTCGGGAGAACGGAATTGTCCCAGCGTTCGGACAACCCAGCGCCGCTTCCCTTCCCAATAGTCGCCTCCCGATGTGTCTTCATTCTGGGTGCGAAGGACCTGTCGGACATCGCTGATGGTCAGCTGACGGGCGGCGAGTTTCTGGGGATCGATCTCCACCTGCAGTTCATCTTCCAGGCCACCGATCACATTCGACTGAGAGATCCCGGAAACCCGTTCGAATCGGGCCTCGATCTGATCCTCTGCGAATCGCCGCAGTTTGGTCACATCCAGATTGGCATCCGGGAGCAAGCTGGCCAGTTCCGGGTGCTCCTTCGACAATCGGCGCAGTCGCATGGCGGCCAGCCCCGGACTGGAAGCGCGGCGGATCGCTCCGATCGGCTCGGCTAGCTCCGGATGACTCGCCAGCAACGCCTCAAACTGCTGCTCGGTCGGATTGCGGGCGCTCAGGATGAACCATGCGATCGGGCTGTTGCTTGCGTTGGCGGTACTGATCACTGGCTTGTCGGCATCGACTGGGTACTGCGGCACCTGCTCCAGCCTGCCGATGACATCGACCACCGCACGCTCCATGGGGGTGCCAACCAGAAACTCCAGGGTGATTCGTCCCAGCGAGTCGGTGCTCTCGGAGGACATCTTGACCACCCCTTCGACCCCCTTGAGCTGCTCTTCCTGTTCGATGACGATCTCCTGCTCCACCTCCTGCGGACTGGCTCCCGGCCACCTGGTTTCGATGGTGATCGTTGGGGTCTGCACCTCCGGGGTCAACTGCATCGGCATGCGAAGGAGTGCGACCGTACCAAACAGCGCTACCAGCAGCACGCCGACGATGACTTTCGCCGGGCTTTTGACGACCGATTCCAGAAACCACATATCAGTTCTTTCCCGAGGTTTTGGAAGTCGCGGCGTCGGGCGCGGCAGGCTTGGCATCAGCGGGTTTGGCATCAGCAGGTTTGGCATCAGCAGGTTTGGCATCAGCAGGTTTGGCATCGGCAGGGGCCCGCCACGAAACGCGGCTTGGGGGGGAACCTGGTGGCCGTGGCGTGATCCGTTCATTGCCTCGGATCACCACCAGCATCCCGGGCTGGATGGGACCGGATACGGCGATCCGGTCTTGTTGTTCGGCACCCGTTTCCACAGGGATCGCCACCGCCGATCCTTCCATCGTTCCCTCGGGGGATTTGACGACCGAGGCTGGATCGACCCCCCACACCATCGTGCTGCCCCCCTGCAGCACCAGGGCATCCTTGGGGACGAGGAAGGCAGACTGACGCAGGGTGGTGGCCAGTGCGACGCGGGCCAGCATCCCGCTTTTGAGCGCCGGTTGTCCGGAGGAGCTGAACTGGTTGGCGACGCGCACCTTCACCGGGAAGGTGCGGGAGCGAAGGTCGGCTTCGGGCACAATTCGCTCCACCACTCCGATGAACTTTCGATCTCCAACGGCCGGCACTTCCACGGTGACCTGATCCCCCAGTTGGATCAGTGGAATCTGCGCCTCGATCACTTTGGCTTCGACGAACACGTCATCCAGCGCGATCACTTCGGCCACCGGTTCGCCTCGGGAAAGCCACTGGCCAACCTCGGTGAGTTCCTTGGTGACATAGCCTCCAAATCGCGAATAGATCGTATGCTTTCCCAGTTGATCTCGCAGTCTCTCGGCTAGCGCCTTGGCGGCAGCGACACGCATCTGGGCCTGCTTGATCTTCTCGGGCCTAGCCCCCTGGACTGCCAGTTGGTAGGCAGACTGCGCCTCGAGATTCCGCTGTTGGGCTTCCAGCCAGAGTGAAAGCGAACTCTCCAAATCGGCCAGGGGCACCGCATTGCTCTGACTCAATTCCGTCAGCCGCTCCTTGTTCTTCTCCAGAAATCTAGCGGCGATCCCACTGGCCTCCAGCCTCGCTTTCGCCTGCGCGATCTCTTCCGGGCGGTTCCCATTCTGTAGCTCAGTCAGTTCCTCTTTCCGTAGCTCCAGCTCCGCTTCCGCTGCCTCCAGTTCCAATTCGATCGTCTGCGTCAGCAGCTTGGCCAGCGGTTGGTTCTCCTCGACGCGATCCCCTTCGCGCACCAACAGTTCGATCACTCTGCCATCGACTGCCGAGCCGAGGGTGGCGCGTCGCGTTGGGGTGACGGTACCGAGCGTCGGTTGAGTCTCCGCCAGATCCATCTGAACCACCGGGGACACTTCGACGACGGCGGGTCCCTGCTGCGCTCTGGCCGAAGGGGTGGTCAGGGACACGATCAGCAGCCCCGCCAACAAGCGATCGATCGGGCGGAGGGAGCAAAGAAAAACGCTCCAAGGCACAAGAGTCGTTCTCATGAATCATCCGGTGGCAAAGGCAGGAAAGATCGCGGGGATTGGCGCAAGGGAGGCAGGGTGTGGGGGGCGTCGAGCGAGGTGTGGGCGATTCCTGTGCGGGAATTTCCGTCGTTCGAAAGCTACCGGCCGCTTGGTCGACTCCCGTGGAGTCGCTCTTGCAGTTTAGTCGGTCGAGTCGTCTGGCGGACTTGCCGCGACAAAGCTTCCTGCCCGGGCGTCGGCGCCTTCCGAGGGCAACGCGGGCCGCCAGCGATCCTGATGGCCAGCGATCCTGATGGCCAGCGATCCTGATGGCCAGAGATCCTGATGGCCAGAGATCCTGATGGCCAGAGATCCTGATGGCCAGAGATCCTGATGGCCAGAGATCCTGATGGCCAGAGATCCTGATGGCCAGAGATCCTGATGGCCAG
>JBILTR010000021.1:0-100147 GCA_044371425.1 Pirellulaceae bacterium
CAGAGATCCTGATGGCCAGAGATCCTGATGGCCAGAGATCCTGATGGCCAGAGATCCTGATGGCCAGAGATCCTGATGGCCAGAGATCCTGATGGCCAGAGATCCTGATGGCCAGAGATCCTGATGGCCAGAGATCCTGATGGAAGGCTAGCGGAGAATCGCGGGGAGTATGCGAGGATCTAGAGCTTGAAGGCCTCTTCTTCCGTCTGATCGCCGTAGATCGGCATATAGCGGTAATAGACTTCCAGAATCATCGTTGCCATGCAGGTGACATAGAGCCTGCCACCGGCGCCCAGCGGGTCACCTGCGGAACGATCTTCCAGTACCCAGCTGCCCAATCCATGGCCCTTGGTTTCCTGAGTGGCGACCAGTTGGTCGCGCATCTTTTGATTCCATGGTTCCCAGTACTCGCCACCGTACTGTTTGAGTACCTGAGTGGCGTAGTAGTTGAAGTACATGTTGGTGGGATCGGGTCCTTTTTGCGCCAGGAATTCGATTCCCGCCTTTAGTCCCGGATGATCTTTCGGCCAGCCCATGTACATGCGGCAAAGAAGGCCGCAGGCAGTCGTCGCCTTCCTGCCTTCGATATCGGAGCTTGGTTCATCGTATCCGTAAAAGGCACCGTTGTTGGTCTGGATGAAATTCAAAAAAGCATCGGCCTTCCGAAGCGTCATGGGCTGGATGGCAAGGCCGCCGGCCGCACCGCTTTTGAGCGCCATCAATTGCCAGCCTACGGCCGAGGTGTCGCCGGCTTGACGCGGGGCGTATCGCCAACCACCGCCGTTGGGATCCTGGGAGGAGGCGATGAAGTTGACCGCCAGCTGCGCGGGAATCGCCAGCGATTCATCGCGGGTCATCCCATAGGCTTCGCACATCGCGATCGCTGCGATGCCATGACCATACATGTTGTCCCCGCCCCCGTGCCAGCTTCCGGTCGGCAATTCCCCTCGTTCGACCTTCATCGAATCGAGCAGGAACTTCAGGCCGCCGTAGACCACCTGTTTGTATTCCCCTTCCAGATGCGTCTGTCCAGCCCCGAGGAACGGTAGCAGCGCCAATCCCGTCGCTGCGTTGCGTGCGCGGATCAGCGATCCTGGATGATCGCATTTGCCACGGCAGGCCGCCGCGTGCGCGAAGGTCCACGAACCATCCGGAAGCTGATGCTCGGCCAACCACTTCAGCGCATTGGCGACCGCTTTCTCGGTATCCTTGGTCCCGCCGAAGCGATCGAGCAGCTCGGCGCGTGCTGCGGAGGAGCGGCTGTTGAGCGATTTGCTGAGCGAGCGGGAGGAGGCGCTGAGCATGTCGGAGGGAGTCAATTGCTGAGTGAGGCTTGGCAGGTCCACCTGCAGTTGGGCCGTCATGGAAGAATCAAGCGAAACATTGCTGACCACTTCGGTCAATTGCTCCTGCGGGACGGGCAGCGATTCCGGGACAAATTCGGTCTCCTGCTCGCTGAGCGCCGCAGAATCATCCGCTGGTGCGATATCGAACTCCTTCAGTTCGGTCGGTGCCTCGGGAGCCCCGCCAGAGACCATCAGTGTGGAGATCGCCTGCTGGATGGGTTCAATCGTCATCGCAGCCAGCACCAGAAGAGCCGCCACATGCAGCATCATGCTGACCAGCCAAGCAGGCATCATCTGCCACCAGCGCTTCGCGCGAAGCGGAACGGCGGGTGGGGTGTCCTCCGGAGGCGTGCCGCTGGCGGCTGTGGGGGCGGCCGAGTCGACGGCGAGGGGGCTTGGCTTCAGGGGATCTTCAGGTGTCGATGGCATGGATCTTGACCTACCTCCAATCCGCACGGGAAATGACAGGGCCCTTCGATGGCTTCGTCGGACAAATCCCAACCCTTCCGCCCGCTCTATTCATCTTTCCCCCAGCTTATCGCTTGGCAAGTCCTGCGGATACAGTCTTCCTGCTGCTTTTTCCTTCCCCGAGCTATGAGGGGGGGCCCCTAGCAGCTGGCTGGGAAACGGACTGCCATTGACCCCCCGTTGGGAGATTTCTAATCTCCGCTCGATCCTCGCTGATTCATCGGCGGCGGATGGAACTATTCATGTTTCCAGGATGGACAGGGATTGGTCCAACTGGAAAGCTGCAGGTTGTCTCGCCATCGGAAACTGCCATCCATGCCTTCCCTTCCACCAAAAGACTCGCCTCCAAGAGACTCGACAGGGCACGGGTTTTCCTGGAACCGCCACCTGTGGATCGCCTTTTTTGTGATCTTGCTGGCAGGTCCCTGGGGAGTGCCGCTTGGGGCGGTCGACCCGGCAGAGATCCCCTCCGGCCCGGGCTGTCTGCTGCTGGGTAATGGGGCGGTGTTGAGCGGGAAACTGAAGGTGCTGGGGGATCAGATCGAAGTTCAGATCGATGCCAATGCCAGGGTGACCGTGCGGGCATCGGAGGTGCGGTGCGTCGGCAAGGAGATTCGGGAACTCTACGAATTCCAGCGAGCCAGAACGCCGCGGATGGGGCCTGGGGAGCATCTTCATTTTGCTACTTGGTGCATCGACAACGGACTGTTGGAAGAGGCAGAGGAACATTATCAGGCTTTGGAACGGAAGATACCGGGGCATCCCAAGCTGCGGCTGCTGGAAGCTCGCTATCGCGCCAGGCTGCTGAAGGATCCAGTGACCCGCAGTGCCTTCTCGCTTCCACCCAATCCTTCGCAGGTGGTCGTAGCAGGTGCGACGGAGTCGTCGGCAGCCGGGATGGATCGCCAGGTGGAGGAGCTATCTCGGCAGCCTTTGATCGCCAATGGCTATCGCGATATCGTCCTGCCCCTGATGCGCAACCGCTGTGGGTCTTCGGGATGTCACGGCAACCAGACACGCACCACGATTCTATTTCCCCCCGCCGCATCGCAATCGTTCAAAAGTTTTCAATCGAGTTTAACCGCTGTGCTGCATTACCTTCGCAGTCAGCCGGAAGGGACAGAAGTGTTCATCGCCAAGGCGACGTCGATCCACGCGTCCCAGAAGATCCCTGCGATCGATCCCAGTCATGCGGCCGATCGCGTCCATGTCGAGTCGTTGTCGAGGTGGATGGCGACGGTTCAGCAGGCGATCGATACTCAAAATGCCACTGGGGTTCAGACGGCGACCGATCGCCAATCCTCCGCTGCAGCGATGCCGCCCGTTCAGACAGCGATCGGAAGTGGACCTTCCGGTGGGTCGGTCACGACCGCTCAGTGGCAAACGGCCACGCCACCCTCCTCCGAGTCGCCGACGTTGGTGGATCCCGAGTCGGAGTGGAGAAAACTGGAGGGTTGGATTCGGCAGTTGGAAGAAAAAGAACGGCAGATGGGGACGGGGGACCCGTTCGATCCCCAACAGTTCAACCAACAATTTGCCGGTCGGCCTTCGGATCCTGGCAAAGACCGTTAGGCTTCTCGATGCCGCCAACTCCCACGCCGTCGATCCCAGGTTCCGAAAAACCGGAAAATCGAAGATAATCGACCGGCATCCCAAGAGGCGTCGCAACAGATCCGATCGCCTCGGTTCGAACCCACCCGTCCATCGTTCCCTTTCGAGGAAGGAATTCTGTTTCCATGATGCGATCGCATACCTGTGGTCAGCTGCGAGGCGACCATGTCGGACAGACGGTCACTTTGTGCGGCTGGGTCGACACGCTGCGCGACCATGGCCAAGCTGTCTTCCTCGACCTGCGCGATCGTTATGGGAAAACCCAGGTGGTGGTGGCGCCCGAAAGTGGCAGTGGACCATTGGATCTGGCCAAATCGCTGCGAGGCGAGGATGTCGTCCGGATCGTCGGCACCGTCGCCAAACGCCTGGTCGGTAAGGAAAACACCCAGCTGGACACCGGTGAGATCGAAGTGCGAGCCGTTGAGGTGGAAGTCCTTAACCGCTCGCTGACCCCTCCGTTTTTTCCCAATCAGGAGGAGTTGCCGGGTGAGGATCTGCGGCTGAAGTACCGCTACCTGGATCTGCGCCGATCGGCGATGCAGCAGACCCTGACGCTCCGCAGCCGCATCATCAAGCGGATGAGAGACTACTTCGAGTCGCATCAGTTCATCGACGTCGAGACACCGATTCTGGGGCGAAGCACGCCGGAGGGAGCCAGGGATTATCTGGTCCCCAGCCGAGTCCATCCCAGCCACTTCTTTGCGTTGCCTCAAAGCCCGCAGCTGTACAAGCAGATTCTGATGATGGCCGGTTATGACCGCTACGTCCAAGTGGCCAAGTGTTTTCGAGACGAAGACCTGCGAGCCGACCGGCAACCGGAATTCACCCAGCTGGACCTGGAGATGAGTTTTGTGGTAGCCGAGGATGTCATCCAGATGATCGATGGCCTGATGCAGCAACTGGCCAAGGAGCTGCTGGCGATCGATCTGAAGCTGCCGCTGCCGAGAATCACCTACGACGAAGCGATGCGGCGATTCGGCCATGACGCCCCCGACCTGCGCTTCGGAATGGAAATCATCGATCTGACGGAAAGCGTCAAGCCGACTGCATTTCGCGTTTTCCGAGGTGCTCTGGATCAAGGAGGAGTGGTCCGTTGCATTCGCGTCGAAGGGAAGGCCGAAGAGTTTTCCAGGAAGCGTATCGATGAACTGACAGAGTTTGTGACACGGGACTGTGGCGCCAAGGGATTGGCGTGGTTTCGTGTGGAAGCCGATGGGTCGCTGTGGTCCCCGATCGCCAAGAACATCGAGCCTGAAGTGCTGGCGGCAATCACCCAAACCACGCAGGCGACTCCCGGAGATCTGCTGTTGATTCTGGCCGACTCTTGGGAAGTCACCTGCAAGGGACTGCATGGTCTGCGAAAGCGACTGGGGGCCGAGCTGAAGCTCTACGATCCCAAGCAGATGCATTTCTCTTGGGTGGTGGAGTTTCCCATGTTCGACTGGGATGCCGAGGAAAAGCGATGGGTGGCGATGCACCATCCGTTTACCGCCCCAAGGCCCCAGGACCTGCCTCTGCTGGACAGCGATCCGAAGGCGGCCCGTGCGCAAGCCTACGACTTGGTGATCAATGGCTACGAGGCAGGAGGCGGTACGATCCGCATCCACGACAACGCCACGCAGCAGAAGGTCTTCGGACTCCTGGGAATCACCCCCGATCTGGCGAAGGATCGGTTTGGATTCCTCCTGGATGCTCTGCAGTTTGGCGCTCCACCCCACGGAGGCATCGCGCTGGGGATCGACCGCATCGTGATGCTCTTCAGCCAACTGGACAACATCCGCGAAGTGATCGCCTTCCCGAAGACGCAGCGAGCCACCGATCTGATGACCGAAGCCCCGGGGCTGGTCGATGCCCGGCAGCTGCGCGAACTGCACGTCCAAACCACCCAGCCTCCCAAACCCTGAGGTGCCGGTTGGTTGTTGGAGCTGCCGGCTAGGCCGAGCCGATTCCGCCGGGCGAGGAGTTTTGGGCGATCATTTCAGGGCTGCTGAAATGTCAGGGCTGCTGAAATGTCAGGGCTGCTGAAACTCAAAGAAGGCAAAGGCCATGTGGACCACTAGCGCCCAGAGCGTACACCAGAGGATGGTCGTGGTGATCCCGCGGCTGACCGACGCACCCGACCACTTGGGCCGCATCGCCAGGGCGTAGACCAGAAGGCCAATCCCAAAGCCGACGACTCCCATCTTGCAGAGATTCCACCCAAGCCCAGCGTAACCAAACTGGTCTGGTTGGTAGAGCCGAGCGGTGAAGTTCTGCTGCCAGAAGGAAGCCCCCAGTCGGGGCTGCGCTGCGACGAAGCTCAGTTGGCTTGAGAGCGATGCCGCCAAGTACGCGATCTGCGTCAGCAGCCAAGTGCCCAGCAGAAAACTCCAGAGCACCGCCGGCAGAAGGTACCGGTGCGGCGATGCCCCCAGCAGATGCATCGCTTCCAGTTGCCCTCCGTAGCGTTTGTTTCCTAGGTCGGAAGAGACGGCGGCGGCGGAACGGGCTGCGATCAGGAGGCTGGCGAGGACGGGAATGAGGACGCGATAGAGCGAGAATCCGATGGCGCTGACCAGTTCCTCCATCAGCAGCGGTTCGGTGTAGACGCGAAAGGGAAGGTAACGAAGGGAGAAATAGGTGGTGACAAAGCCGACGATGCCTCCTGCGATCGCCAGGTAGACAATCGCCGTCCCTCCGAAAACCAGCCGTGCGTGATGCAGGAAGAAGCGAACGTTCCAGCGTCCCTTCTTTCCCCACATCAAGAGCGCCGCCAGACCGCGCCCCAGCCACATGGCCACCTCGCCGATCCCCTCAAGTGGTCGGGAGATCATTGCACCCAGCGAGACTCCTGGCTTGGTCGCCGCCAAACTTCCCTCCGCTGTCGCGCTGCCATGATCGATCTGCATCGCTTCGCGAAGCCTTGCCAAATCGCGCTGCTCGTAGCGCTCAATTGCCTGCCTCGATGGATCGATCCAAAGGAACTCTTCCGCTATCTGCGCGAATCGTTCGTAATCATGCGTCACTACGACGGTGGTGACCTGACCTTCGCGGTGCGCCTGCGCGATCCACTCCAAGGCGCGGCTGGCGGTATGATCGTCCAGACCAGTTGTCGGTTCGTCGTAAAAGAGGACGGCCGGACGCGATGCCAGGGCCTGCGCAAGGCTCAGTCGCTGGCGCTGGCCACCGCTGAGTTGATTGATCCGCACCGAAGCAGGAATGCCGAGGTGCTCCAGCCATCCGGTCGAAGTTCGCCTCGTTGAAGGCTCGCTGGCATTCGATCGCAAAGGGGCGGCGTGATCGATCGCGATCTGCACGTTGTCCACGGGGCTCCATTCATCCAGCAATGCCGGCTGCTGGAACACCAGGCCGATCCTCTGGCGGATCGATTCGGGGTGGTAGCGGATCTCGCCTCGCCACTGAACTCTCGCTCCATCCCCCGTGGACTCCAGTCCAGCGAGCACTCGCAGCAGGCTCGATTTGCCGCTGCCACTGGCCCCCAAAAGCACGACGAACTTGCCGCGATCGATTGAAAAACTGGCATCTCGAAGGAGGCATTTGGGCCCTGCATGGAGGGTGAGCCCCTGGGCTTCGATCACGGCAGGCAGAGACCTGTTGGCATCGGAGGTTGGATCGGAAGGAGGCACCATCGGTCAGGTTTTCCTGATGGACAGAATCGAGTGATCGGAAATCCGCTCAAGGAGGCGATGCTGCGGAAATGGTCGGTGCGGATGCCTGTTCGATCCAGGGATACATCGTATCGCTTGGCTGATAGATCAATGGGTAGGATTCCTGCAGATCGCTTTGTAGGATCGAGTCGACTGGGACTACTTCCACCACCAACCAGCGACGATCCTTCATCAGGATCTGTTGCCGCAGCATCGCGACCACCTCGGGGGTCAGCCCTTTCTCCGGCGACCCAAACAGATCGGCTCCCATGTCGCGCATCCAAGGCTCGACGACCCGCTCGATCTGAGCGGAAAGCGCGGACCCCGCTTCGCTCTGCCAATGACGGTCGATGATTGCTCGGAAGGCGCTGGAGTCGTTGACGACATCGGTGAGCACCTTGCCGAGGATCGAACGAAGTTGCGGGTCGACCATCCATTGTCCCAGCGCTTCCCGCGCTAGATCCCGCACGGCGGGTCTTTGCGCCAGGTCGATCGCCAGCGCCTGCAGGGCTTCGAGAATCTCGGGCAGATGAGCCGTCAGGACGGGAGTCGCATCTTCTTCGACGAACCGTTCGAACTCGCGGCGCACCAAATTGCGTTCCGGCAGAGGCGATGCATCGTAGAGATAACCCAGCGCGAAGTTCCAGATCGATGCCCGCTCGAACAATTCCTCGCCGATGATCGCGGCCAGCGGTGACAGCCGGTCCCTGGCCGCGGGAAGCAGTTCGCTGCGCACCAAGGGGAGCACCTTGCGTTCCAGCAACTCCACCTGGTACCGCATCGCCAGCTCTTCCATCTGCGGCAGCTGCTCTCGCAGCGACTGCCCCAGTCGCAGTTGGATCGCTGGCAGAAGCTCGCGGACCGTCGCCATCAACAGCGGTTCGACCGTCCGCGACCAGTCGATCGGATCCTTCGCAAATCGCAGCTGCAGTTCTTCGGTCCATCTCTTCAATTTGCTGGCGGGCAGCAGACGCCTGGCCACGCTAGCCAGGGTGCCATCTGGAAAGTGGAGCTGCCAAGGCGTTTGGGAGCGTGGCATCCATCGGGGATCGAACCAGCGCACCCGCAGGCGTCCCTGGGCATCCTGCACCGAATCGAACAGGAGCGGTTGCGGCGCCAGCGATCCGGGAGGCGGAGGTGGCGGCGGGATCAACTTGCGATCGACCGCACCCACCATCACCCAGCCATCCTCCGTCCTGGCGAAAATCGGTTCATTCCCCGCCAGCCATTGGACGGCCGGGCCCTCCAGCCAGCAGTGACGCTGAGGATTCGCCCACTGCCACAACGAGGAACTCACCGAGACTTGGCTCGATCGCAGCAGAGTGGAGGAAGCCGTGGAGGAAGCAGCCCGAGCGGGAAACTGGGTGCGCCAGACTCCCCAGGCCACTCCTGCGATCGATGCCAATAGGACGATCGCACCCAGAGCCCTCTTTCGGTCTTTCGAGATCTCCATAGCGATTGTCGACCTCCCAGGCCCCACGCGACAGAAGCCCAAGCAACAGGAGATAGGATGGAGCAGCCGCCAGGGCGAGGGGCGTTTTCAGAAACACCGCCCGAAAGGCGCGGCACGAGGCGGCTCATTCATCCGATGCCGGTTTCCGGGCCGATTTCTTCGTTGTTTTGGACTTCGCCGCTGCCGATTTTTTCTTGGCGACTTTCTTCGTGGATGGCTTGGAAGCCTCTGCCGAGGATCCGGCCCGCTTCTTGGGAGCAGCCTTCTTGGCCGTCGATCCCTTCTTGGTCGCTCGCCCACGTCCCTTCTTCGCCGGTGCCGAAGCGGCTCGATCGGCCAACAACTGCAGCGCTGCTTCCAGCGTCAACTCTGCGGCGTCCGTTCCTTTGGGAAGCGAGGCGTTGGTTTGTCCATCGGTCAGGTATGGACCGTACCGACCGTCCATCAGCTGGACCGGATTTCCTGTGACCGGGGAATCACCCAGCTGTCGCAAGGGAGGTTTAGGAGCCGCGCGACCTCGCCCCGTTTTGGGTTGGCGAAGCCACTCCAAGGCATCTCCCAGAGTCACCTCCAGAAGCGAAGCGCCGGCAGGCAGCGACCGCGTCTCCGAACCGCATTTGACATAGGGTCCGAATCGTCCGTTGGACGCGATCACCGGCTCCCCACTCTCCGGATGGACCCCCAACGTCAATGGAAACTGAAGCAACCGCAATGCGTCGGCAAGGCTCACCGCAGTGGGTTCCATTCCGCGAAGCAGGGAAGCGTTCTTCTTCTCCGGGTCGTCGTTATCCCCAAGCTGCACGTAGGGTCCAAAACGGCCCTGCCGCAGATAGACCGGTTTGCCTGTTTGTGGGTCGGACCCGATCGGTTCCTCGGCAGTGGATTGCTGCAGCAGCAGTTCCGTCGCTTTGGCCAGGGTCAGTTCCTCCGGTGCCATCGCATCCGGAATGCTGGCTCGCCGCTCTCCCTGCTGCAAAAAGGGTCCAAACTTGCCGACCCGCACGAAAATCTCTTCCTCTCCAGATGCCTCTGGCACCCCCAGGGAATACTGGCACGCCGACCGAGGATCGATCTGCTGGGTCTTGACCTCCAAAAGTGGTTTCAGTCCCACGCTGGCGGTTGGTTTGCCGCGAAGAGCCGCCGTCGTCCGCTCGGCAATCGGAGTTCCGGTGGGGGCGACATCGCCGAGGTAGAAGTCGTGCAGGTACTTCAGGTGTTCCGCTTCGTTGCGGCTGATCGCATCGAGGTAATCTTCCATTTGCGCGGTGAATTCGTAGTCGACCAGCGACCCGAGGTGATCCTCCAGCAGACGGATGACGGCAAACGCCGTCCAGGAGGGGACCAGCGCATTGCCTTTCTTGAAGACATACTCCCGCTCGAGAATCGTATCGATGATCGATGCGTAAGTGCTGGGGCGACCGATCCCCTTTTCTTCCAGAGTCTTGGTCAGTGACGCTTCGGTGAAGCGGGCAGGAGGCTGGGTGGTGTGGGAGAGGACTTCCAGCGCCGCGCAGGCGATCGTATCCCCCTGGGTCAGCTCCGGCAGCAGGCTTTCCTTCTCTGCCAGCTCGGCCTGCGGATCGTCGCTTCCCTCGACGTAGGCTCTCAGGAACCCCTCGAATTCAATGCTGGTCCCGGTCGCCTGGAAGATCGCCCCGCCTCCTTCGATCAGCACCGTCATGCGTTGCTTGCGAGCGTCTGCCATCTGGGAAGCGATCGTCCGCTTCCAGATCATTTCAAAAAGTCGGAATCGGTCATGATCCAGTTCCCCGCGCAACGCTTCGGGAAGTTGGAAGGGATGACCAGCCGGTCGAATCGCTTCGTGTGCTTCTTGAGCGTTCTTGACTTTGCCGCTGTAACTCCGCCCCTCGCCATGCAGAAATCGCTCCCCGTACTGCGAGGAAACCAACTGCCGGGCGGCCTGAACAGCGACCTGGGCCAGTTGGGTCGAGTCGGTACGCATGTAGGTGATGTAGCCGTTCTCGTAGAGACTCTGTGCCACCTGCATCGTTCGCTTGGCGGTGAAGCCTAGCTTGCGGTTGGCTTCCTGCTGAAGTGTGCTGGTGGTGAAGGGTGGTTTGGGGCTTTCGCGATACGGACGAACCTCCACGCTCACCACGCGGAAGGGAACGCCTCGCAACTTCTCCATCAGTTGCTGTGCCTGCTGGGCATCCATCTGGAGCAGCGAGCGATCTTTCAGTTGGCCGGTTGCCGGATCGAAGTCCTTGCCGCTGGGGATGCGACGGCCATCGACGCTCACCAATTCCGCCTGAAACGCGGCGCCGCTTCCCTTGCGGAACGTCCCCTTCAGGTCGTGGTACGTACCGCTGCGAAACGCCATCCGCTCCCGCTCGCGATCGACGATCAACCGCACCGCGACGCTCTGCACTCGCCCCGCAGATAGCTTGGGACGGACTTTCTTCCACAGCAGTTGGCTGACGTCGTAGCCATAGAGTCGATCGAGAATTCGGCGTGTCTCCTGGGCGCGAACCAAGCCCTCGTCGATCTGCCGCGTGGTTTCCAGCGCATGCTGGATCGCTTCCTTTGTGATTTCATGAAACACCAGACGGTGGACCGGCACCTTGGGCTTGAGCACCTGATGCAGATGCCAGCTGATCGCCTCCCCTTCGCGGTCTTCGTCCGTCGCCAGATAAAGATCGCTCGCCTCCTTGAGCGCCTCCTGCAGTTTGGTGACCTGCTTCTTCTTCTCCGGCGGCACAATATAAACCGGCTCAAAGTCCTCCTCGATGTTCACCCCCAAGTATGCCCAGGGCTCCGATTTGTACTTGGCCGGGACCTCTTTCGACCCCTGAGGCAGATCGCGAATATGCCCGATACTGGCTTCGACTCGGTATCGTGGCCCTAAAAACTTGGCAATCGTCTTCGCCTTGGCGGGAGACTCGACAATCACCAAGGCCTTCTTTTTGTCGCTCGCCATAACTCGTCGCGCTTTCCTTGCCTCTCCGGACCAATCCAACGTCTCTTGCCATCGGGCCCGCAGGGAACCAGAAGACCCATCGATCTTTCGTCGACCACCAGCCGACCGATTTTACTCAGTGGGAAAGCCACCGTCGGCTGAGGCCAACGGCGACTCCAATGCGCCAAACCGGCACCACTGCTCCGATGGAGGCTAGCGTTCCGCGGCGACGGTGGCTAGACCCCAGGCGGACAATCTGGACTCGGTAGGCGATTCCAGGATAGTCGAGCGGCAGGAAGGAGGATGCGACAGAGCGATCCCGCCGCGGGTGGGTTGCGCAGATCCCCTAAGCCGCCAATCGACGAAGTCTTTCCGAACGTTTTTCAACGACTTGACGCTGCCATGCTGCGTTGCGGGAGGCGGTCAAAACTCCAGCAAGCGGCTCCACTTTCCGCCTCGCTTTCAAGAGGATCCCATGGGCTTTCAGAGGATCCCATGGGCCATTGGGTTGCTTTCGCGGGTGGTTCGAGCCGCCTTGAGGTCGAATTTCGTAGCTTCTTTGGATCGGCAGAGGGGGGCAATTGTCGGGATGTTGGAATTGCGTCGCAGGCTCGATTCCCTAAAATGCGAAATTCCTGTCAACTTGCACGCTTGTCGCAGATCGACCTTCATTGGGTGGGTGCATCATGGCCAGTCCTTTCACAGTGTTTCGGAAGAATCAGCGTTTGGCCATGGCGATCCTCGTCGGCGTGGCTTTGCTGGCCTTTGTGATCGCACCTGCTCTCCAAAGCGTGATCGATCGGTCCTACCAAAATATGGCGGCCGGTACCGGGGCGAAGAAGACCTTGGTCTCCTGGAGGGGATCCAGCGTCAATGGGGAGCAGGCGCAACGACTGCTTCAAAAAAACTACCAGTGCCAGTCTTTTCTTCAGCGGGTCGCCAGTGAAGTCATCAAGGGAGGGGGAAGCCCCAAGGTTCCCGGATTCCGGTCCGATGGCCGTTCGATCGACTTGGGACTGACCCCGAACAACCAGATCGCCGTCCTTCGCTCCCAAATTCTTGCCGCCAAGGCGAAGGAAATGGGGGTTGATTTCGACGATTCGGCTGTCGATTCCTACCTGCGTGCCTTCACCGACGGCAGAATCACCACGCAGCGGTTTGCGGAAATGATGCGGGAGCAGGACAAGCTGTCCCGGTTTGATCTCTACCAGTTTCTGAAAACCGAATTTGCCGCCAATGTGATCGAAAAGGCAGCAATGGCTGGCCTGACCGATGGGAGTATGCCCGTTCTGACGCCAGGCAAGAACTGGCAGATGTTTCTTCGCTTCCGCCAGCGGGCCAGGATCGAAGCCTTCCCGGTGCTCGTCGACGACTTCCTGCCTCAGGTGACGGGAACCCCGTCCGAGGAGGAGCTGCAGACGCTGTTCAACGCAGGAAAGGAACGACCTGCCGATCGGTTTCGTCCCGAGCCAGGTTTTCTTCGCCGCTATGCGGCCGATCTGGAGTTTGTCAGCGGCAGCTTGGAGAAATTCGTCGCGGCCGAGCAGGCGAAACTGACCGAAGAGCAGATTCTGAAGGCCTACGAGGAACGAGTCAAAGAGGGCCGGTTCCAGGTCCCTGTTCCGGCGACCACCGAACCGCCCGCTGCCGCGACTCCAGCCGCTCCCGCCACCCAGCCGGACCCGGCGACTCCCGAACCGGCACCTGCCAACACACCGGAACCCAACCCTCCCGCACCGGAGCCCGGCACCCCTGCCGATCCCGCGAATGCCCCCCCTGCCCCCTCTCCATCCAACGACGGGGCGGAACCTGAGAAGGCTCCACCGGCTGGCGATCGACCACCGGCCGTTGAAGCACCGGGGGAACCAGGAGGCGGAGAGCCAGCGGTTGGGGACCAGGCACAACAGACCGGTCGCTCTGCGGTGCGATTGGTTTCCTTCCAGGAGCAGCCCGCCACGGAAGGGGTGGTGCAGGAGCCATCGCCACCCTCCGAGGCAACCACGATCGCAGCACCAGACGAAGGGCAGCCGCCAGCCCCTGCCGGTGCCACCACCGCACCTGCAGCCGGTTCGACGGTGACCCCACCGGCGATGAGAACTCAGACGCTGGACGAAGTCCGCGCCCAGTTGACTCGCGACCTCGCCATGAACGACGCTAGAACCAAGATGACCGAAGCTCTCGAGAAGGTTCAGAACCAAATGCTGACCTACTCGGAAGAAATGCAGATCTATCTGCGCAGTCAGGAGGCCGGCGATACGTCGGTCGCCAAGCCAGCGCCGATCGATCTGGCGAAGGTTGCCGACGAGGCAGGGTTGACCTACGGTCGGACCGGGATGGTCGATGCCGACAGCGTCCAGTCGTTGCCGATTGGGCGATCGAATGTCGGACAGGCTTCCTTCGCCTCGCAGGTCCTGGTTCCAGGTCTTGGCACCTACCAGCCCTTCAGCTCCAACGCTCTGGAACTCGATGCCGGTTTTACGACCTACCTCTTCTGGAAGACGGAAGAACGAGCTGCCAAGGTTCCGACATTTTCGGAAGCCAGAGAAGAAGTGATGGCGGCCTGGAAGCGTGATCAAGCACGAAAGCTGGCCGAGAAAAAGGCTCAGGAACTGGTCGGGCTGCTCGATCAGCAGACCGAGTCCCCATGGAACGCCGTGCTGAGCGAAACCGAGCGGCCATTGGTGGTGCAACCTTCTACCTTCTCCTGGATGCAGCCCCCTCAGTCGTTCCTGGGGGCTCCCTTTCTTTCGACGGTTGAGGGAGTGGAGTCGCCAGGAGAGGACTTCATGCGGCAGGTCTTCTCGACACCTGTGGGCAAGTCGACCGTCGCCTCCAATGCACCCAAGTCGATCTACTACGTCGTCCGTGTCACGGAGGTGATTCCACAGGGCAAGGACCTGCAGGAGTTGTTCGCCAGGACACCAATCCAGATGGAAAGTCGCCAACTAGGGTTCATGGAGAACCAGCCAATTTTCGCTGATTGGTACGACCAGTTGGAAAGAGAAATGCAGGTCCAGTGGGCGCAAGAAGAAACGAAGTAGTCGCCCCTTAGTGCGATGGTTCTCCGGAAATCTCACCAAGTCCTACCGGATGCGCGCGAGCCCTCCGGTGTGCATCACCGGCATCGAGACCCGGACGGATCGCGACGCACCGCGGTGGGATTCGGCGGAGCTGGACGCACTGCATCGCTGTGCTGCGGCGGGTTGTGCAACCGTGGACGTCTCTTGTTCCACCATCCCGCCGAACGATCGGACGGCTCCTGAACAGCCCCGGAGGCTGGGTTCAGCGAGACGAAAAAGAGCCGTTTCGAATGGCTTGGGATGGAACGTTGCGTCGGAACGCCTGAGTTCCTGAGAAGCGGTCCTCACCAAACGCCTTGTCCCTAGCGCCCCTCCCAGAGGTTGTGCGCCGACCGTCCCCCAACGCGGTCAATCCTGCCCAGGTCGATGGCGATCGATGAATTCGATGATCGGGGTGGAGTCGTCCAGCCCATGCACATGCCCGATCCCCGGTTTGACGATCACCTCCATTTTCCCTCCCAGTGCTTGGTAGGCTTTCTGCATCGCTTCGGTGTTTTCTGCCAGCGGGACAATCGTATCGGCATCACCACTGACATGGAGAATTGGTATGTGCCGCTGGGCGATCGACTGCAAGCGATCGATCGGGTTGATCGCCACTTCCAACAGTCGTGGGACATCCTCGACCCCGTAAACGGCCAGCAGCTTTGCCACCTCCGTTTCGCTGCGGGTGCCAGTTCCCATCCCCAGCGGCCAACTCTTCAGGTCGCACACCGGTGCATCGCCGAAAATACAACTCACTCGCTCTGGATATCTGGCCGCCCAGTTGTAGCAGTACAGCCCGCCTCGGCTGGTACCGACCAACGCCGATTGGGGGCTGAGCGAAAAATGCTGGATCAGCTGCTGATAAACCTTCTCCCAATGCGCGATCGCTGGCGGACCACCGAACTGATCACTGAAGGGAGCGAAGACGATATGATGCCCCCGTCCCAGAAGGGCGACATCCGGAATCGGACGATGGCCGAAGAACTCCCCATGCCAGACCCAAGGCCGCCCCTTGCGTACCTTCTGCGGCTCCACCATCGTTACCTTTCGACCATCGACAGAAAAGTCGATCCTAGAAAAACCATTCCATGTCGATCGCTCGCCGGAGACCGACTGGATCGCTTGGTTGGACAACTCAGACGCCTCCTGCGCATCCTGAAACTGCGCGCTGGTCGAAGCCCCACCAGCTCCCAGAATGACCCCAACAAGCAGCAAGCTCAGCCATCTCAAGCTACCCCATTTGTATCGATCCATCTCTTCTTGTTCCCTCGAATGCTGCAGCCACCTAGCGATCGTTTTCCGTCGGCGTCGGTCGAACCAGGATCATCGCGATTTGGCAGGACGGCGTCCGTCCTGAAAGCGAATTCGGCAGCCGATCGGTGGCGTCTCCCCTGGGGCCGCCTTCGCGCCGGTGAGCGCCTGCGCGATCGCATCCTCTAGAAATCGCTGCGTCACTTTCCCAGGATCGCTGCTGTTATCGATCGCGCCCATGTAGAGAACCTTGCGGTCGCGATCGAGCAAAAAGCATTCGGGCGTCCTGGCAGCACCGAACTTCCTCGCGATCTCCTGGGTTTCGTCCCAGAGATAGGGAAATGGAAATCCCTTCGCCTCTGCTCGCTCCTTCATCGCTTCCAACCGGTCGGCGGGAATCGTGTTGACGTTGATCGCCACGACAGCCACCTGGGAATCGTTGTCCGAGTATTTCTTCCCCAGCGCCACCAGTCGATCTTCGTAATCGACCGCATAGGGACAACTGTTGCACGTAAAGACGACTACCACCATCGGGAACCGCTCTAGATCGGCAAGCGAGTGTCGCTTTCCATCGGTTCCTGGAAGATCGGTCCAGGCGGGTGCCTGATCGCCCAGCGATAGGACGGTGTTGAACTGACCGGCCGACGCGGTATCGGGTATCAGGCGGGCAAGAGTCCAACCTGCAACGAGCAAGCCAACGGTTCTACGATTCCACATCGGTCGCCTCCAGCGTCTCTCGGATCGATCGACTTCCATCACTCTTTCCCATCCGACGGCGGCGTCTGCCGTTCTTCAGTCCAAACCTTGCGCATCCACCTTGCGGTCGCGGGATCGAATTCCTCCAGCTCTTTTCGATTGTAAGGAAAATAATCATTCCGCCCCAGGAACGATTCGGTCGACTCTGCGAAGAACTCCTGGACGTTGCTGATCGCATATGCCGCCTCTCTCCTCACTCCCCCTTCTGCATCCCGCCGCTCCACGGCGCCATACCGTCCTCCAGCTTGCGCCCTTTGGAAGTGCTCTATCGCATCGGGATCGGTGTACCCTAGCTCCTGATCATGGTAGGCGTGCGCCAGTTCGTGCAGCACCATGCTCGGCATTCGCCTGGCTTCCTGGTGGATGATCCTGGTATTGGTCCATTCGATTCCGCGGGCCATGATAGGATCGCGATGGTTGTCGGTCAGCCACTGGGCGCTCGGATGGTATTCGGCACGCGGTACGACACCAGGGTACTCTGGTGAAACCCACATCGGCACCTGCTGCAACCTGCGGAGGGTCATTTCTGGAATACCCAATCCCAGGAGTTCCTTCAGCTGGGCGGAAAGGACTTTTCTGGTGGCATCTACCGCCGGTCGATCCTCTTCCGAGAACCGTTTGCTGATGGCGACCTGCCAGCCTTCGATCGACTCGATCTGCCAGTTGTCCTCTTTGGAACGTACCGCTCCATTCCGTTCCGCAGCCACCAACCGCGAATGCAGAGGGAGCCAAGCGGCCAGAGCAAGGATGCTGGAAAACCTGGCGATGCGAGAGAGCTTCTCTCGCGAGGAGGACTGAGTCCCAAGAAACCATTTGCAGCTCATACGTGACTTCCCGTGGTGGGTGGCGTCCTTCATCTTGCCGATTGCCCGGACCTGCCTGCCATGCCAACGAATTTTTATTGGGCCAGTGGCCACGGCTGGACGCCGCAGCGCTTGGCGAATTCGTCGTACCTCGCCGCCATCTCCTCGACCAGATCCGGATGCTTCTTTGCGAGATCTTCCTGTTCGGTTCTGTCCACCGGGATGCGATAAAGCTCCCAGGCCATCGGGTGCTTGGAGACCAGTTTCCATTCCCCCCTGCGCACCGCGCGATTCCCCTCATGTTCCCAGAAAAGGAGTCGATCGGGGAGCGGCTTGCCATCCATGACCGGTCGCAGACTGACCCCTTCCAGTGCTGTGGCATCGGTTGGGTAGGTGACACCGGCCAGATCGTAAAGGGTTGCGGCGATATCGATCAGATGAGCTGGCTGGTCGACCCAGGTTCCCGCCTGTCCCTGAGCCGAGGGGGCACGAAGGATTAGCGGGGAGCTGATGCCGCCTTCGTGCACCCAATGCTTGAACTCCCGCAAGGGGGTATTGGAGACCTGAGCCCACGAAGGACCGTAGGCAACATAGGTATCCTCATCGCCCGGTATCGCCTGCTTCCCCATCCGCACCGGATAACCATCGCGAGTCTGATCGGGGGTGCTGCCTGGAGTGGCGAACTGATTGGGGCTCATCGGAGGAAAGGTTGGCTGCGATGGGCGCATGGTATCGGGATGCTTGGCATTCCCCTTGCGTCCCACCGTTTCGGCACAGGCTCCATTGTCCTGCATGTAGAGGACGTACGTCGATCGATCCATCCCCTTTTCCGATAGGGTCTGCAGGATGCGGCCGATCCCCTGATCCATGCGATCGACCATCGCGGCATACACTTCCATCCCTGCAGCTTCCCATTGTCGATGCTCGGTATCCTCCCAGCCTTTCAGCACTCCTGGAATCTTCCATTCGGGCGAAATCCACCCCAGCGCTCTCCCTCGATCGATTCGCTCTCGCCGGATCGCCTCGTAACCGGCATCGTAGCGTCCGCGATATCTAGCGATATCCTCCGGCATGGCGTGCATCGGCCAGTGCGCGGCGGTGTAAGCGACATAGAGCAGGAATGGCTGGTCGGAATGATCCCGCTGATGATCCTCCAGGAACCGGACTGCATGATCGGTGATCGCGTCGGTGTAATAGAATCGTTGCGGCTGGTATTGCGGATCGGCCATCGGGGAAATCATCGTGTTGTCGCGGACCAGCGAGGAAGGATCGAAAAAACTTCCCGCGCCATGGATCGTGCCGTAGAAACGATCAAACCCCCGCTGGAGAGGCCAGTTGTCCTTCGGGCCATCGGGCGCCGTATGCCGGGTGACATGCCACTTACCGACTGCGTAACTGCGATAGCCCCCACCCCGAAGCACCTCGGCCATGGTGCGGCAGGATCGATTGAGATTGCCCTGGTAGGCTGGCAGGCCTCGATCTTCCATCATGTGCCCGATGCCCGCCTGATGTGGATAAAGACCTGTCAGCAAACTGGCTCGCGTCGGGCAGCAACGCGCCGTGTTGTAGAACTGGCTAAAGCGAAGTCCAGTGGCGGCCAGTTGATCCAGGTGGGGCGTGCGTATCTCGCCCCCGTAGCAACCGAGGTCGGATATCCCCATGTCGTCGCTGAGCAGCACCACAAAGCTTGGTCGCTTGGGAGACGTTTCTTGGTCGCTTGCAACTACTTTTGCAACAGCCAGCCAACCACACAGCAACGCCAGAACCCAGCCAGATCGGATCGGTCCCATCTTCTTTCCCCTCCTGCATGCACCATTTGCCAGATGGCAATCCGCCTATCGCTAGGCGACGAACCAGGAAGCATAGCAGGAATCGCGACCGGTCGCGGGTTGGAGGTTCTATCGGACAGGAGAGGAACTACGATCGCCATCCGAGATCGATAAAAAAAGAGCGGATCCTTGCGGTCCGCTCTTCCTTATCTTGGTATCGGTTGATCGCTGAGTCGGTCGATCAGGAGGCCGAGCTCTCTGCCACCTGCGGAGGCGTATCCGACTCGCGGTGCTCCCCTTGGAAGTCGAGCCTTGCAACCTTGCCGTCGCTGTCGCGAACAACATCGACAACGATCGTGTTCTTGCCGTCGAAGGTGCCCTTCAGCAACTCTTCGCTCAGCGGATCCTCCACTCGACTCTCGATCGCTCGTCGCAAAGGCCTTGCCCCGTAATCGAGGTTGGATCCCTTGCTGATCAAGAACTCCTTGGCGCCATCGGTCAGCACCAAATCGTAGCCTCTTTCCTTCAAGCGGTCTCGAACCTTCTGCAGTTCGTAATCGATCACCAGCTTCAGGTCATCCTTGTTCAGGTGGCGGAAGATGATGACGTCATCCAGTCGGTTGAGGAACTCAGGTCGGAACACTCGTTCGATCTGATCCATCACGCGAGTCTTCATGCTTTCGTAGGAGGAATCGCCATCGGGCTTCTGGAATCCGAACGCCGATTCGTTTTTGATCGCTTCTGCCCCCGCGTTGGTGGTCATGATCAGAATCGTGTTGCGGAAGTCGACGTTGCGACCAAAGCTGTCGGTCAGTCGACCTTCTTCCATGACCTGAAGGAGCATGTTGAAGACGTCGGGGTGAGCCTTTTCGATTTCATCGAGCAGGACCACGGCGTAGGGACGGCGGCGAATCTTTTCGGTCAGCTGTCCCCCTTCTTCGTAGCCGACATAACCAGGAGGGGCACCCACCAGACGGCTGACGTTGTGCTTCTCCATGTATTCGCTCATGTCGATCTGGATCAGTGCGTCGGCGTCACCAAAAAGCGACTCGGCCAGCGCCTTGGCAAGCAACGTTTTTCCAACCCCGGTCGGTCCAGCGAAGACGAAGCAGCCGGTAGGTCGCTTGGGATCTTTCAGCCCGCTGCGACTTCGCCGTACCGCCTTGGCAACTGCCGTGACCGCCTGATCCTGGCTGACCACCCGCTTGTGGAGTTCATCTTCTAGCTTCATCAGCCGCAGGGAATCCTCAGTCGACAGGCGGGTCAGCGGGATTCCGGTCATTTTGGAAACGACTTCGGCGATCACTTCTTCGTCGACCACCCCGTCGGTCTCACGACTTCGCTCGCGCCATTCCCTGGTGATCTGCTCCTTCTTCTTCTTCAGCTTGTCTGCCTGATCGCGCAGGGCCGCAGCTTTTTCGAAGTCCTGGTTGGCGACCGCTTCCTCTTTTTCGCGGTTCAGCCGCTCCACATCTTCGTCCAATTCCTGCAGGTCTGGCGGCTTGCTCATCGTCCGCAGGCGCACCCTTGCCCCCGCTTCATCGATGACGTCGATCGCCTTGTCGGGCAGGCAGCGAGCGGTGATATACCGGTCGCTCATCTCCACCGCCGCGGCGACGGCGTCGTCGGTGATCTGCACCCGGTGGTGCTCTTCATAGCGTTCGCGGAGCCCCTTGAGGATCTCGACCGTTTCCTCTTTGCTGGTCGGTTCCACCATGATTTCCTGGAACCGGCGAGCCAGAGCATTATCCTTTTCGATGTACTTGCGGTATTCGTCGAGCGTCGTGGCGCCGATGCACTGGATTTCGCCGCGGGCCAAAGCCGGCTTCAGCACGTTGGCCGCGTCGATAGCTCCTTCGGCCCCACCGGCTCCCACCAACGTGTGGAGTTCGTCGATAAAGAGGATCGTATTGCGGGCGCGGCGCACTTCGTTCATCACCGCCTTGATCCGTTCCTCAAACTGACCTCGGTACTTGGTCCCTGCCACCATCATGGCAAGATCGAGCACCACGATTCGCTTTTCGGCGAGGATCTCGGGAACCTCACCATTGACGACGCGCTGCGCGAACCCTTCGACGATGGCGGTCTTTCCGACTCCCGCCTCACCTAGAAGAACTGGGTTGTTCTTCGTGCGCCGGCAAAGCACCTGAATCGCTCGCTCAATCTCCCGAGCCCTTCCGATGACGGGATCCAGCTTCCCTTGCTTGGCCAGTTCCGTCAGGTCGCGACCGAAGCTGTCCAGGGCCGGCGTCTTGCTCTTGGAATTCTTCGAGCCGCCGGTGACCGACTCCCCGGAGCTCCCCGGTTCTCGGCTTCCCTCTCGACCCCCTTCGGCGTTTTCCAGACCGTGCCCAAGAAGATTCAAAACCTCTTCGCGCACATCTTCCAGCTTGAGCCCCAGGTTCATCAGAACCTGAGCCGCCACACCGTCCTGCTCCCGCAGCAGACCCAGGAGGATATGCTCCGTGCCGACGTAGTTGTGGTTGAGGTTCCGCGCCTCTTCCATCGAATACTCGATCACCTTCTTGGCGCGCGGCGTCTGCGGCAGCTTCCCGATGGTCACCGTCTCCGGCCCATTCTGCACCAGCTTCTCCACTTCCAGACGGATCTTGCGCAGATCGACATCGAGATTCTTCAGGACGTTGGCAGCCACACCGCTGCCCTCTTTAACCAACCCCAGCAGGATATGCTCGGTGCCAATGTATTCGTGATTGAAGCGCTGGGCTTCCTGATTGGCAAGCTGCATGACCTTGCGGGCCCGGTCGGTGAACTTCTCGTACATTCCACGCCTCTCCTGTGTCCTGGTCCTCGAGTCGACCCTATGCTCTGCGTCACCGGGTTCTTCCAACGAGCGGCGCCACCAAACTGGCCAACGCCCTCAACTGGTTTGACCCATTATAGGCCATCAGGTTCCCGATCCGGCACCGGTATGTTAGAGCAAACCCCGTTCCGGAAAAGGCCCGATCCAAAAATCATCTTGGAAAGGGAGGAAAGCAAAGAAAATCGAGAAAGTCCCGGGGAAGGACTCCTTAGACATTGGCCATGCAGAAAAGGGGGCTGCATTTTTGGCAGGTGGCGAGGGGGTGGTTGAGCGGCTGTCAGGTCCCCTTGGCATCCTGCGGCAAGCGGGATTCCAGTCGGTCGAACAAAGGTGAGGCCATCAAGGTGGTGAAGATAGCCATCAGCACCAGAATGGCGAATAGCTCCTTGGTGATCACCCCTTTCTGCAACCCGATGTTGATGATGATCAGTTCCATCAACCCCCGGGCGTTCATCAGGACCCCGATCCCCATCGCTTCCGGATGGCTGAGGCCACTCAATCTTGCAGCACCCCAGCAGGCGAGTCCCTTACCGGCGATCGCGGCCAGGAGAACTGCCAAGAAAACCAACCACAACTGCACGCTCCCAAGAGACAGGAGCTGGGTGTTGAGCCCCGAGTAGGTGAAAAAGAGTGGCAGTAGCAACGTGACCGCCAGCGGCTGCACCTTCGCCTTCAACTGCTCGGCGAACACGCCGCGTGGCATCCAAGTCCCGGCCAGAAATGACCCAAAGACCGCATGGAGATCCAAGCGATCGGTGTACCAAGCGGCTAGGCACAAAACCACCATGGCCATCGCCAAGCCAGCTTCGCTCAGCGTGCCATCGGGGGCGAGGAATCTACCATGCCATCGCTTCAGCAGCGGCCGGATCGCCAGCCACCCGAGAACGACCAGGCCAGCGGCACCCCCGATACTCCATACCGCGTGATTCCAGTTCTTCTCCAAACTGGCCAGCACGAGAGCCAGCATGCACCAAGCCGAAACATCGTCGATGGCTCCAGCGCCGATGGCCACTGTACCCATCCGAGTTCCCGCCAGTCCCTTGTAGTGGATGATGCGGGCCAGCATCGGGAAGGCGGTGATGCACATCGAGGCTCCCAGGAACAACGCAGCCTCCCAGTACCCTACCTTCTCGGTAAAAAGCGGGGCGCGACCATAAAGCCCTGCAGCTAGGAGGACTCCTAGAGCGAACGGGGCGACCATCCCGGCTAGCGATACGGCGAAGCTGGTGCGTGCGTATTTGGAAAAGACCTCTGGTCGGAATTCGACGCCGACCACAAACATGTAGAGCGCCAGTCCCAACTGGGAGGCGGGGAATAGGTAGCTTTGCGTATCCCGGGTGGTCTGGCTGGGGTTCCAGGGAAAAATCGCCTGCTGCCACTGGGGCGCTAACGCCCCAAAAAGGCTTGGCCCCAGCATCACTCCGGTGATCATTTCGGCCACCACCTGAGGCTGCCCCAGCCTGGCGGCCAGCAGTCCCACGACGCGGCAAGCAACCAAAATGACCGCCAGTTGGAAAAAGAAGTGGACGGCAAGCTGCACATTGTTCATCTCGGCCATTTCGCCTGTATGAGATTTCCTTCCGGCGGTCTTTTCATCGTGGATCGGCACCCCCCGCCGCACCCCATGGACTCCCCTCCGGTTCATGGGGCGCTCCGGCCGCCCTCAGCAGTCGCACCAGCTCCGACAGCGAATCCTTCCCGAGATGCCCCAGTTGCTGTTGGTGGCACTCGGCCAGTGGTCGAGCGATTTTCTGAAGCAGGCGCAATCCGGCCGGAGTGATCGAAACCAGTACGGTGCGTCGATTGTCCTTAGGACGATCCCTCGCAATCCATCCCTGCGATTCCAATCGGTCCAGCATCCGAGTGATGTCGGGAGATCGGGAGATCATCCGTCGTGCCAGATCGAGCGTTCGGAGGGGATCGGGGGATGCCGCCTCGAGAAGACGGAGCAGGTTGTACTGCTGGGAGGAGATTTCGAAGGAGCCAAAGAGTTGGTCCTCGAGGGCTTTCAGGCGGTCATAGGTCCGCCACAACTGAAGCCATGCCTGCTGCTGAGGCGAATCGAATGCAGGCCCCTTCTTCTTGCCACCGCTGGACATCATCTCCATCCTCCCCCTTGAGGATAGCTGGAGAAAGTTGTTTCAACAATCACTGTTGAACGAATAATTGTTGAAACAACTTTCCCTTCGGCCATCGGGTGGTTGGGTGGCGATCACTCCTTCAGGCGGAAGATTCGACGAATGGCACTGGCTAGCGATCCCGAAGCATCGAGATCTCGCTCCTCGCGAAGCGATTTGAGCGGTGGGTGGAGCAACTTATTGACCAGTCGATCAAACGCCTGCTCGATCTCCCGCTGCACGGCAGGATCCAGTTGGTGGACCTGCAGTTTCCCCTGCAGACGCTGGAGTTCCCCCTGCTTGATCGCTTCTGCCTGCGACTGCAGCGACCGAATCGTTGGGATCGCTCCCCGATGCTGCAGTTGCTGCCAGAACTGCTCCACCTCCTCCTCGACGATGCGCTGCGCCTTGGGCCATTGGCTTTGCCGCCACTGCCGGTTGGCTTGGCAGACCTTCTGGACGTCATCGAGCGTATAGAGGTAGACCTCGTCGATCTGACCGATCGCCGCATCGAAATCGCGCGGCACTGCTAGGTCGAGCACCACGAGGGGGCCTCGCTGGCGTTTGGCCCAGAGTCGATCAAAGCGGTCGCGTGTGACGATCGGCAAATCGGCTCCAGTCGTGCTGATCGCCAGATCAGCCTCCTGCAACGCCTCATCCAGATGTTCCCAGGCCACCGCCTTTCCCTGGTACCGTTCGGCAAGAGGTGTCGAACGCTCCCAGGTCCGATTGCAGATGGCGATCTGCCTAGCTCCCGCTTCCACTAGATACCTTAGCGCTTCCTCCCCCAGTTCGCCACCGCCGATCACCAGGATCGATTTGTCGCTCAGCCGCTCGAAGAATTCCATGGCGATCTGGGAGACCGCCACACTCGCCACGCTGACGCGCCTGCGATGGATCTCGGTCTCCCCGGAAACCCGCTTGGCCGTAAAAAGGGCATGCTGAAAGAGTTGATGCAGTTGCGGTCCGACGGTCCCTTCCTGGACCGCCCAGTCGTAGCTTTGCTTGACCTGCGAGAGGATCTGCGTCTCTCCCACCACCAGGCTGTCCAGGCTGGAAGCGACTTGGAAGAGGTGATTGGCGACGTTGTGGTCGCTGGCCGACTGCAGATGGGGCAGCAGCGCTTCCCTGGATAGCCCATGAAAATCGACGAGAAAATCGATCCACCTTGCTTCTGGCCATGCGGACGCTTCCGCCCCCCAGGCCCCATAAAGCTCCGTCCGATTGCAGGTGCTGACGATCACCGCTTCCATCTGCTCATCCCACTGCCGCAGGCGCTGGAGCGCCTGGCGTGCCTGAGCCGGTGAGAAGGCGATCCGCTCCCGAAGATCCAGGGGAGCATGGTGGTGGCTGCACCCAACCATCCTCAATGTCATGGCCTGGGCACCTCGGGCAGAACCGGCGAGGGAGCCGTCGAGTTGGCGGGAGAGGCTGGATCGCTTGACCTCTGGGGGGCTCGGCCGTGCGCCGACACCATCACCACCCCCAGCGACGCCAGCATCACCAGCAGGCTGGCGATGGAGACGAGGGCAGTGGAACGACCGATGCCGCGCCGCACGTGGGAACGCTGCCAGAAACTGGCGCCGATCAACCAGATCAAAAGCAACGCCACCAACAGGTTGGAACTGCGAAGTGGCTGGGCCTTCAGGCCAGCCAACCCCTCCATCCACAAACCGCTGACCAATCCCACAGCGACACTGGCGGCTGAGGCATACAGCGTGCGACTGCCTAGCTGCTGCAGATACTCCAGTGACGGCATCGGCAGCCGACTGGCCAGCGCCAACCGCTTCCTCTTCAGCCAAGCCGATTGCAGCAAATACATCGCACCGATCGCTGCGCCAAAAGCCACCAGCATCATCCCAACCAGCAGCGCCAGGCCATGAATCGCACGCAGCAGAGAAATCGAACCGGTCGGTTCAAAAGGCGCCATGCCTCGCACCAGCCAGGCGAGCGCCAAAAGCGAGAGGATCAAAGGGAGAAGGAAGGTCCCAGTCGGCTGTCCAGGTCGTCGCAAAAGAAGGATCAGGTAGAGGGTCGCTAATCCCCAGGAGACGACAAGAGCCCAATGGTTCCAGTTGCGAAGCAGCGTACCGGCGTCCGCCTCTCCGGGCCACACCAGTCGGTCGGCAAGGTAAAGCGTCTGAGCGATCCAGCCAAGTGCTACCAGACCTACCTGCACCGCCATGCGGTACGGGACGCGCACCATCCAGCGTGTCCCTTCCAGCCCCGCAGCCAGCAGGTAGCTCAGGACAAAACAGCTCACCGTTACACCGCTCACGGGCACCTCAATCCGGTGGCTCTCTGGTCGTTCCGACCTGGCTCGGACATCCCCTGGGGATATCCGAGCCGACCTCGAAGGAGGGAGTCAGACGCTGACGACTGATTGGGGGATCCCCAGCCGATCAGTCCCAGTCCTCGTCTTCCTCGTCCTCTTCCTCATCGTCCCAATCGTCATCCTCGTCATCGTCCCAATCTTCGTCTTCTTCTTCCGAATCGCCCTCTTCGGACTCATCGTCTTCTTCGACTTCTTCCCATTCCTCTTCGTCTTCTTCGAGTTCGTCTTCGAACTCCTCTTCCTCATCGTCTTCTTCGTCTTCGAAGTCGTCTTCGTAGTCTTCGTCTTCTTCTTCGTCGTCATCGAATTCGTCTTCGTCTTCGATCTCGTCGAAGTCTTCATCTTCCGCCATGGCGCGAAGGACTCGATTCCAGGGGAGTTCCCATTCGGGCGACCGCACGGACATCGCGGGCTGGCTGTGTGGGACGAATGTGAGTTTCACCATGGGCTCCTTATTCACTGAAACTAGCATCTGCATTCTTCGGTCGATGATTCAATCCAGCCGGGAGTCATTATCCGCCGGGTCGCGTATTGTATCGCGGTCGCTTCGCGCGTCGACCTGCCGTACCCATTCGGCACGCGGCAGGCCATCGATTGAGGAGACTCCGAATAGTTGTAAAAATCTTTTGGTTGTTCCGTAAAGGTAGGGTCGGCCTAGTTCTTCACTTCGGCCCGAAATTTTTATCAGTTCCCGCTGGACTAATTGCCGCAGCACTTCTCCGCAGCCAACTCCCCGAATCGCCTCGATTTCCGATCGGTCGATCGGCTGCCGATAGGCGATTACCGCCAGCGTCTCCATCGCAGGGCCGGACAGCCGAAAGCCTTGCGGCAGGTGCTCCAACCTCCTCAGCCACTTAGCGAATTGTGGCCTCGTCAGCAATTGCACCCCCCCCGCCACCTCCTCCACCCGGATCGCCCTCTGATCGGCATCGTAGCGATGATTCAACTGTCGACAAAGGCTTCGCACCTCAGCATGCCCGGAAACTTGCAGCGTCTGCGCTAGCCATTTCAGGGAAACCGGTTCGCGCGCCAGCCACAGCAACGCTTCGAGTTCTCCCAGTCGCGAAAGTTCCCGCTCCTCCGGCGAAACTTCCTCCGTTCTCGCCTCCTCCTCAAGCGGATCGTCCAGCACACCACGGCGACCCTCTTCCTCTGGCCATTCCAGCGAAGTTCGTCGCGAGGAACGCACCCAAGGACGATTGGCAGGGGTTTCCCATCCAATCCTCCCCTCCCAATAAGGGCTCCTTCCACGGCGATCAATCATCCGAGCGTCCTTCCGAAAACCGCCCTGCTCCCACTTTACAACCAGGAGACACCGGCCCATTGTAAGCTGGCTGGCCGACGGAAAAGCAAGCCTGGGGTCGGGAAAGCCGGTGTGGGAGTGGAAGGAAAACTCGCACAAAATACCTTGGGCCTGCCCGATCAGCCCCCTCGGAGGGAACCGCTGACAGAGGCCGAGCCTCGCAGGGAGCCACTGCCAATCGACTTGGGGTTGGCCCAGCGAATCTAACCCAGCGAATCGGGCCCAGCGAGTTTGAGGTGATATGCCAGTGTCGATCGGGCGATCGAGCGCCCAGGGAGTCCTTCGATCATGAACATGCGGCAGATCGTCGCTTACCTGGAGAAACTAGCCCCGCTGGAGCTGGCCGAGGCTTGGGATTCGGTCGGGCTGCTGATTGGAGATCCGGAGGGTGAGGTTGAGCGATTGATGGTGTGCCTTACGGTGATGGAGGCGACGGTCGACGAGGCCATCGCGCAGGGAGCCCACTTGATCATCGCTCACCACCCGCTCCCTTTCCGCCCGTTGCCTAAAATCGTCTGCAACGATCCAACGGGCCAGTTGGTCTGGAAGCTTTGCCGGCACGGCATCTCGCTCTACAGCCCGCACACTGCCTGGGATAACGCTCCGGAGGGAATCAACCAGCGAATCGCCCGACGGCTGAAGCTGGATTCCATTGGCCCCATGATTCGCCATCCCACCCAGCCTCAGTTGGGGTCGGGAAGGTGCGGCACGCTGCCCAGAGCGATTCCGGCTGAGGAAGTTCTGAGTTTGGCTGCCAGCGCCCTCCCATCGGCTCAGCCGCGCTGGATCGGTCGACCGGGTCGATGGATCCAGCGAATTGGGATTGTTTGCGGTAGCGGAGGCAGTCTGATTTCGGCGGCTGCTGCGGCCGACTGCCAGTTGCTGATCACTGGAGAAGCGACCTACCATCAGGCGCTGGAGGCATCGCACCGAGGGATCGATCTTTTGCTTTTGGGTCATGGCCCAAGCGAACGGTTTGCGATGGACGAGTTGGCAGGGGAACTGGCGATCCAGTTCCCAGAACTGCGGGTCTGGTCCAGTCGCGACGAATGGGATCCATTTGCGGAGTGAACCGGCAAGGGGAGGCATTGGGGGTGCACGGCGCACGCCTGGGGGAGTGCACCCCAGGGAGTGATGCACACTACAGACCTGCGCGGCTGCGACCGCTAAAATCGGTCTTGGAGCCGATCGCTCGATCTACCACAATAAGGAGAACGCGGCGATTGCTGGCCGGCCTGTTGGCTGGCCCCCACGACTCGCGTATTTCACCCCATCCCTGACACGGTAGTCGCCATGCTCAACCACGTCGCCCGTCCGGTCGTAGGCACTCGCCTTCCTGCTTTCGTTTTCGAGACCCACGGCGATTTGGCGCGTTACGCGGCATCGATGATCGCCGCTTTGATCCGTGAACGGACCGAACTTGGGCAGCGCACCGTCCTGGGGCTCCCCACCGGCTCCACCCCCGTCGGCACCTACCGCGAACTGGTGCGGTTGCATCAGCAGGATCAGCTGGATTTCTCCCGAGTGGTCATCTTCGGAATCGATGAGTATTACGGTCTGCCTTCAGAGAGCCCGCAAAGCCACCGGCGATGGCTGAACGAGCACTTTCTGGCCCAGGTCAATATCCAGGAAGACCATCTTCACTTCCTCGACTCCCAAGTCCATGCATCGGATGTCGAAGTGCATTGCCGGCGATTCGAAGAGGCGATTCAGCATTTCGGTGGCTTTGACCTGGTCCTTCTAGGGATCGGGCGCAATGGTCACATCGGTTTCAATGAACCTTTCTCGTCGCGCAGAAGCAAAACCCGATTGGTGACGCTGGATCCCATGACGCGCATCAGCGCCGCCAGCGATTTCTTCGGCGAAGAGAACGTCCCCAACCAGGCGCTGACCGTCGGCATGGGCAGTATCCTGGCCGCCAAGCGGATCGTGCTGCTGGCGCTGGGGGAACACAAGGCGCACATCATCCGCGATACGCTGGAACAACCAGCCAGTGAGCGGGTGCCTGCCTCGGCGCTGCAAGACCATGGGGATGCCAAGGTCCTGATCGATGGCCCCGCGTCGGCGGAACTGACCGGGATCGCCACCCCATGGCTGCTGGGGTCGGTCGTCTGGGACGATGCGCTGGTCAAGCGGGCGGTGCTGTGGCTTTGCCACAAAACCGGCAAGGCACTGCTGAAGCTGGACGACGAGGATTTCCGCAAGAACAATCTCCATTCCCTGCTGCGCCACCAAGGCCGCGCCCACCAGATCGCTCAGCGGGTTTTCCGCTGGATGATGGAGACGATCGAACACCATCCGGCCGGCTGCAATACCGTCAAGACGGTGCTCTGCTTTAGCCCCCACCCCGATGACGACGTGATCAGCATGGGCGGCACGCTGATTCGGCTGGTCGAGGACAATCAGAATGTCCATATCGCCTACATGACCAGCGGGAACATCGCCGTCTTCGATCACGACGCGCGTCGCGTTGCCGACTTGGTCTGTGAATACAACCGCATCTTTGAAATCGACCACCAAAAGTCGCTCGACATCGAGCAGCAGGTCGATCAGTCGCTGGCATCCAAACAACCAGGACAACCCGATCCGGAAGTGGTGCTGGCGATCAAGAGCCTGATTCGGTGGAGCGAAGCGAGAGCCGGGGCGATCACCGTTGGGTGTCGCGAAGAGAACCTCCACTTCCTCGATCTTCCCTTCTACCGCACCGGCACCATCGCCAAGAAACCGGTCGGTGAAGAGGATATTCAGATCATCCTGGAATTGCTTCGAAAAGTCTCTCCCGATCAAGTCTACGTCGCCGGCGATCTGGCCGACCCCCACGGAACGCACCGGGTCTGCGCCGAGGCGATCTTTTTGGCTCTGGAACGATACCGGCAATCGGGTTTCAAAAACCCCGAAGTCCTGCTCTATCGCGGCGCCTGGCAGGAATACCCGCTCCATGAAATCGATATCGCGGTGCCGCTGAGCCCCAGCGATATTCTGCGCAAGCGAGAAGCAATCTTCATGCACGAAAGCCAGAAGGATGAAGCCCTCTTCCCGGGCAGCGACCCTCGCGAGTTCTGGCAGCGCGCGGAAGACCGCAATCGAGGCACCGCCGAAAGCTACAACCTGCTAGGCCTACCCGAATACTTCGCTCTAGAAGCCTTCGCGCGATGGGACGGCGAACCACTTTGAGAGAAACCTCTCCCGGCAATGATGTGGGGCCGTCGGCCAAGACCCAACCACGTGGCTGACCAGTCTCTGCCGACTCTGTCCCTGTGGAGAGCAGTCCCTGCGGAGACCAGTCTCTGAGGCGAGCAGTCTAGGAGCGGACTCCCTGCGGATCGTCTTGGGATAGACGGCCGCTTGGATGATTCCACCCCGAGCTGCGGTGATTTGGGATTCGAGCGGCTTAGCGAGCGCTCCACTGGTGCACCCGATCGACCACGCGGCGCGCCTGATCGACCGATGTCTCCGGCAGGATCCCATGACCCAGGTTGAAGATGTGCCCTGACCGATGCCCCGCTTCTCGCAGGACACGTCGGATTTCGCGATCGAGCGATTCGGGGGTTCCCAAGAGCGCGGTAGGATCCAGATTCCCCTGCACGGCTCGATCCTCACCGGCCATCTGCCAACCCTGCACCAGATCGACTCTCCAGTCGATCCCTACCACCGTCCGATCATCCCCTCGATGGAAAGGCAGCAGCATGGGATTGCCTGTGCCAAAGAGGATCACCGGCACCTGAGGGAGAATCGAGGCGAGGAGCTGTTGCATGTGCGGCAGGATCGAACGCTGGTAGTCGGATGGACCCAGGCACCCCACCCACGAATCGAAGATCTGCACAATCTGCGCGCCGGCCAGGATCTGACCGTTGAGGTAGCGTGCGATCGATTCGGTCAGCTTCTGCATCAGGCATTCCCAGGCCGATGGATCGGAATGCATGAGCTTTTTGGTTCGCGTGTAGGATCGGCTAGAGCCTCCTTCGATCATGTAGCTGGCCAGCGTGAAGGGGGCCCCCGCGAAACCAATCAACGGAAGATTGGCTGGGATGGCCGCTCGCGTCATCCTCACCGCATCCATCACATACTGCAGCGGCTCGATCGACTCCAGTGCGAGCACGCGATCGACATCGATCGAGCTTCGTAGGGGGTTATGGATCACCGGCCCATCCCCGGGCGTGAATTCCAGCTCCATCCCCATCGGTTCGAGGATCGGTAGCAGATCGGAAAACAGAATCGCCGCATCGACCCCTAGCCGTTCCACCGCTGTCGCCATCACTTCCGCACAGAGCTGTGGGTTTCGACAGAGTTCCAGGAAGCCGACCTTGGATCGGACCTTGCGGTACTCTTCCATGTAGCGCCCCGCCTGCCGCATCATCCAGACCGGTGTCACCGGTGCGGCCTGACGCCGGCAAGCGCGCATCATCGGAGAATCTTCCCAAGCCGGTACACTGCCCGGCTTGGACCACTGAGCGACCTGAATTTGGCGAGCTTCTGTCACCTCGTCCAGGAGTCGCACCGACCAGTTGCGTGCCTGCAGGATGCGACCGCTTGCCTCCGCAGCCGCCTGAACCAGATGCCCCATCTTCGGATGCTCCGGTTCGACGTCGATCCGCACGTCCATCTGCTGCGCCATCTCCGAGGTGGTCGGCCCGATGGAGGCAACCACCATCTTGTGCAGCGCCTTGCGAAGCAGCTCCACCTGCCCCTGCTGGTCGGCCAGTCGAAAGAGATTGACCAGCTGATGAGCACTGGTCAACAGCAGGACATCGCGCTCTCCCGCCAGGATCGCTTTCAGGTTCTCTTTCAGCGGCCCCAGATCTTCGGGGAAATCCCATTGGTAGACCCGCAGCTGCACCACCTTGGCGCCCCGAGCCTCCAGGCCGGCGACCAGCGAATGGTTGGTGATGCCATACTCCTGCAATCCGACGGTCTGATTGGCCAAAGGAACGTGCTGATCGAGTGTTCGCAGCAGATCCCGCCAGGTGTTCGGTTCCGGAACGCGATGGGTTGGGGTCAAACCCACCTCCCGCATCGCCGCGACCGGCTTGGGACCGCGCGCCACCGTCACCACGTCGGAAAGCGCGTCGAGAAATCGTTGGGTTTCCAGATGCCGTTCGATGGAGTGAACCAGATGGCGAAAACCGACTCCCGTCAGAAAAATCACGACGCCGATTTCCCCGGTGATCACCCGGTAGGCGAAATCAACCGCCTCCTTCGGCTCCTCCACCGCCACCTCGCGCATGGAGGGAGAAACGAACGCAATCCCTCCAAATCGCTCGATCAGGCGGCTCATATCCTCCCTCCGCCGCGATTCTAGCGAAGCGACGCGCAGGGAGCCGAACGACGGGGAAGCATGCATAGGGGAAGGGGTGTCGGTGGGTTCCATCGGTCGTTGCGGCAGCACCTGGGTGTTGGAAGCATCTGGGGTGGTTGGCGAATAGCGGGAATCGGGTAGTCTGAACCGCTTGGCCAGACCATCTCTTTCAGTGTATCAGGAATCGCTTTCCCATGATCGCCACCGACGACATCTTCGATGCGCTTCGCCAGGCCAAAGACCACAACGGATCGCTCGCCGCCGCCAATCTCCTGGTGGAACATTTGCGCAGCCAGAAGCGGTACCGCGACCTTTTCGAAGCGCTCAAGATGCAGCAGCGGCTGCGGCTGGGACTGCCTGCGGTCCCCAGTGAGTCGGAGGAAGCGATGGGCGCCGACCTGCAGGACCGACTGGAGCGGGGCTTGATCGACGCCTGTAGGGAAGTCGGTCTGGGACTGCTGGCTCAGGGGAAACTCGAAGAAGGATGGATGTTCTTTCGACCGGTCGGCGACCGACCCGCTGCAGCCAAGGCGCTCAAAGGCATCGAACCGACGGGCGAACAGTTCGATCTCCTGCTGCAGATCTTGGTGCATGAAGCGGTCGATGTCGCGCGTGGGACGCGGCTGTCGCTGGAACACCGTGGCACCTGCAACACCATCACCATGATGGAAAGCGTCGTTGCGATGCGAGGACGGCCAGAACAGCAATTGGCGGTTGCCGAGCTGGTCAGGCATGTCCATGCGGAGCTACTGTCGGCGATGCAGCAGGACTGGCAGCGACGTCAGGGAACGCCCGCCGATCCCCAACTGGGACTGACCCAGCTCCTCGCGACACTCCCCGGCTGGCTGCAAGATGGCACCTACCATCTGGACACCACCCACCTCGCCTCCACCGTTCGCTTCGCGCGCGTCCTGGACGACCCCGCCACGCTCGCCCTGGCTCGCGATCTGGCAAACTACGGAAAACAGCTCCATCCACAGTACCACTATCCCTCCGAAGAACCGTTTGCTGACCTCTACGCAGCCTCCCTCACCTTCTTTGATGCCCTGCTGGGACATCAAACCGAAGCCTCTCTGAAGTACTTCCTGCAGAAAGCCGAATCGCTCGATCCCCAAGAACATGGAACGGTGGGGATCGAAACCTATGTCGACCTGCTGGATCGCACCGGACGCCATGCGGAAGCGCTGCGATTCCTGGTCCGCAAAATGCCCCCCTCAGCCCGCCCCTTCGGCATCGCTCCGTCGCTGCTGGAGTTGAGCCGCAAGGCGGGGGACTTCCGTACCATGCTGCAGCAATCCCAAGAGCGAAAGGACTTGATCGGATTTGCCGCTGCCCTGCTGCAGTCCCCCGGTAGCCCTTCCTGAGCGATTTTTGGGGGTTCGTTGGCGGAATCTTCTTCTGACAGGCAATTCGCAGGAACTTCCAACCCGCATCGCGACTCTCACTAGCGCGCCGCGACTTGCACTGGGTGCCAGGACGGTCGCATCCCAACCACCCCCTTCTCATCGTGCACACGACACAAGGACGGTCGATGAACGTGAAGCTACCGAGCCAACGGATGCCGGAGTCCATCGAGGAAGCCTCGGAGAGATGGCTGGAGGTAGCCAGCGACATCGACGCCGCAGGCAATCCAGCCACCCCAACGCTCTATGCCGACCAGAAGGAGCTGCGAGTCGATGCCGTTCCGGGGCAATCCGAGCCCACCGTTCGGCTCCCGTGGACGCAAATCGAAAAGGTGAGAACCTGGGCCGGAACCGGGTCAGGCTGGCTGCAAGCCCAGGTCGACGGGGCCTGGATCGACCTGCTGCGCTATTCCAACGCTCAGGCTTCCAAGTTCTCCAAAGTCAGCCTCCGATTGACCCGCCATCTGGATCTGCGGAAAAGCCCCGCCGATTCCAGTGGCGAGCCGCTGGATGGCGATCTGGCAGTTCGAAGCGATGCCGATCAGGAACTGGAACCCAAACGCTGCCCCGACTGTAGCCTGCGCCTGGAACCCTCCCAGGACCAATGCCCTCGATGCCTTCAAAAAGGGCGGATTCTCAAGCGGCTTTTCGACCTCCTGGCCCCCTACCGCCGCGGCGCCTTCCTGCTGACGGGCCTGACCATCGCCGGGGTGATCGCCGAGCTGATCCCACCCAAGCTTCAGCAGCATCTGGTCGACAACATCCTCGGTGGTGGAGCCCAATCGACCCCCGATCCCAGCTTCGCCCAGGCGCTCCTTTTGGTGGTGCTGGCTCTGGCCGGATCCCGCATTCTCCTCTCGGCCGTTGGCGTCTTCAAAGGACGGCTGGCGACTCAGATCGGAACCGGCATCACCGCCAGTCTACGAGCGGAAATGGTGCATAAATTGCAGCGGTTGGCGGTGGTCTACTACGACCGCCATCAGGTCGGCAGCATTCTCAGCCGAGTCGCCCACGACAGCGAAGTGCTCCATGGAGTGCTCCATCAGATCACCGGTGGATTCCTGCTGCAGACCGCCCAGCTCATCGGCGTGGGCGCCATGCTGCTGTGGATCAATCCCAAGTTGGCGATGTACACGCTGATCCCCGTTCCACTGGTGTTTCTTGGATCCTGGATCTTCTGGCAGAAAGTCTATCCCCGCTACTACCGGCTGTGGGATGCGTCCAGCAAGCAGATGTCGGTCCTCAATGGCATGCTTTCGGGAATCCGCGTCGTCAAGGCGTTTGCGCAGGAAGACAAAGAGTATCAGCGGTTTCAAAAAGCCAGCGATCAACTGCGCCAATGGCGTCTTTGGGTCGACGATACCAACTCCTATTACTCGGCCGCCATGCAGTTGGTCTTCAGCCTGGGCGGTCTGATCGTCTGGTACGTCGGAGGTCGCGATGTGATCGGTCGCGATATGACACTCGGACAGTTGATCGCCTTCCTCGCCTATTTGGCGATGTTCTACGCCCCGCTCAGCGCTCTGTCCAACTTCACTACCTGGCTGACCAGTTTCCTTTCGGGCAGCAAACGCGTCCTGGAATTGCTCGATGCGC
The DNA here is from genome assembly GCA_044371425.1 of Pirellulaceae bacterium. GTDB lineage: Bacteria > Planctomycetota > Planctomycetia > Pirellulales > Pirellulaceae > JBEISR01. Next base: position 35,955 of record JBILTR010000021.1, read on the forward strand.
CCCTGACGATCCCCGAGTCATCTAGCCCAAAGGCATGGGATGATCCCCGTGGGGAGGTGGTATTCGATCGCGTCACCTTCGGGTACGACCGCAGCCAACCGGTCCTCCAAGGTGTTTCGTTTCGCGTTGCCCCTGGAGAAATGGTAGGCATCGTCGGCCGCAGCGGTTCCGGGAAAACCACCATGGTCAATCTGCTCGCGCGGTTTTATGACGTCCAGGAAGGAAGCATTCGGATCGATGGGATTGATCTGCGCGACCTGTCGACCCAACTGCTGCGCCAACGCGTTGGTATCGTCTTCCAGGATTCGCTGCTCTTCCGCGGTACCGTTTGGAAGAACCTCTCCTATGGACATCCCACCGCCACCATCGAAGAGGGACTGGAGGCGGCAGCTGCCGCCGGCGCTCACGATTTCCTATGCCGCTCTCCGCTCGGCTACGAAACCTTGCTGGGAGAGCATGGCGCTGGGCTGTCCGGCGGCGAAAAACAACGCCTCTCGATCGCAAGAACGCTGCTCTATGATCCTCGCATTCTGATTCTGGATGAGGCGACCAGCAACATCGATGCCGAAAGCGAAAGGAGCATTCAGGAGGCGCTGGAGGTGCTCATTCGCGGGCGGACCACCATCGCGATCGCTCACCGGCTGAGCACCCTTCGCAATGCCGATCGCATCCTGGTTTTCGAACGAGGACTGCTCAAGGAAGAAGGCTCCCATGCCCAACTGCTGGCACAGGATGGCATCTACGCGCGACTGGTTCGGATCCAAACCCAGGTCTCCAAACATCCCACCGTCGACCGCCTGATCGGACAGCTCCAGGATTCCCACGATCCGGAATCGGCCAACTCCAACCAGTCGGCCAACCAGGATGCGGAACGGCGGCAGGGCGAGCCGACTCGGGAAGTTCCGTCGACTTCAGAAGCACCCCCCACCCAGGCCCAAGAGATAGATCCCGGCACCGATAGAAAACCGCGCATCCTCTGGCTGACCCCCTCCCAGCATCATTTCTGCCTCGATTCCAAAGGAAGGCTGGCGATGCAAAGCGAACAACAGCAGGTCGGAGATCTGTTTGTCGTCCGCACCTTCCCCGCCAGCCACCCCGATCAGTACCTCAGCATTCGCCAATGGAAGACCGACGGAGAAGAACCCGAAATCGGCATGATCGCCGACCTCCAGCAATGGCCTGCCGAGACGCAGGCGTTGATCCGCCAGACCGCCAACCGACGCTACCTGCTGCGCGTCATCCAAAGGGTCTATCGCTCCAAACTCGATCACGGCTTCCTCGAACTGGACGTCGAAACCGACATCGGTCGACAGTCGATTCTGATGCGCTGGACTCAAAGCCAAGCTGTCGACTACGGCGATCAAGGCAAACTGATCACCGACACCGAAGAGAATCGATGGGTCGTCCCGTCGGTCGACCAACTGCCAGCCGCCGACCGGGAGCGTTTCCTGCAATTCATCTACTGGTGATCGAAAGCTGCCTTGCACCCCCCCTACGCGGGGATTTTACTCCCAATCGTCCTAGGTGCGCTAGACTGTTTGATTGACAAAGGGATTAGGTTCATTAAGTTGGGAGGAAGTGGCATAACCCCCCCAAATTGTTTGTTGCATCTTGGTTGCCCTGCTTTCCAGAGGGCCAAGCACCGATTTGTGGAGCGAGGATTGCCGGCTGCAGCCACAGGAAGGCTTGAAACCTCCCCGCACGATTCCTTTTGTTCCGAGGTGAATGGCGTGTCGCTGCGTCTAAACAACCCGATCTACACGGCCATCCTTTTGCTACTTGGCCTTACCGGACTGGCCAGAGCCGATCTCGTGATGGAATTGTCGGCCAATAAACTGTCGGTGGTTCAAGGAGAGGAGATCGTCGTCAACGTCTTCCTCAAGACGCATGATGGGTCGACTCAGTCGGTAGGCTTGATCGACTACGAGGTCGCAGCAGGTCCCTATGACTATTCAGGAAAAGGGGGCAGTTTCCTCTCTGGCGTCAATGAGATCTTCAGCAAGGCTCAGGGACAGTACGACCTCACCACTCCGGGGATCTCTTACTTCACCGACTTCGGTAAACAAGAGGATGGCAGCGCCGACGAAACGTTCAACGGATCATCCCGGACCGTTGGCACCCTTCGGCTGAGCACAGCCACGGCGACTCCAGGCAACTACCAGATACGAATCACTTTCCTGGATTCGATGAAGCGCACCCTTTTGACCGGTGGCAACTACCGATTCGACTCCATTGCGACCCTGGTCGGACCGTCGATCAATTACACCATTTCTCCGATTCCTGAACCCAGTTCGGCATGTTTGGTAGGAGCCGCTCTTCTGCTTTGGCGGCATCGACGTCGGCACTCAGTCTGACGGCACATGCTGACATCTTGATGCGGCTGCCTCTGCATCCTCCGCAGCTCGCACTGCTTTGCCCACCACCAATAAGCGGACTGGGTGGATGGACCGGGCATGGTTACAATCATCGGGTGTCGCGGCAAACTGCTGTCGCCATGCGCCGGTATCAAACGACTTCCAGGTCGTACAAGCCGCCGCCATTTGCTTCCAAGGAACAGGGAGATTCAGGTGGGACCTCGCAAGTCGGGTAGGCCGCCCCAGGGTGGCGGATTGCTTCAAGGGCCCCAACGACTGAATCGCGTCCTGGCCGCTGCAGGGTTGGGTTCGCGGCGCCAGGTCGAAGAGCTCATCGAGCAGGGCCGCATCGAAATCGATGGGAAGATCTGTGTCGAGTTCCATCGACGAGTCGATCCGATCGCCAGCACGATCCGCGTCGATGGGGAAGTGCTCCGGCAGCAACGCCCCACCTACTTGATGCTCAATAAGCCAGCAGGTGTCCTCTGCACCAATCGCGATCCAGAAGGTCGGATTCGCGCGATCGACTTGGTGCCCGATGGCAGTCGACTTTTTCCGGTCGGCCGATTGGATCGTTCCAGCAAGGGACTGCTGCTACTGACCAACGACGGCGAGCTGGCTCAGCAACTGACCCATCCCAAGTACGGTGTCCCAAAGACCTACTTTGTCGTCGTGCAAGGGCAACTGGAACCAGCGCAACTACTGCGGCTCAGAAAAGGGATCTATCTCTCCGAAGGGGTGGCGAGAGTCGAAGGGGCCCGCATTCGAGCGATCCGAAAAGGAACCACCGAACTGGAGATGACGCTGACCGAAGGGAAGAACCGCGAGATCCGCCGCGTCCTGGCTCGCGTCGGCAACAAGGTACTGCTGCTCAGGCGCGTCGCGATCGGCCCCTTACGACTGGCCGACCTTCCGGAAGGAGCCCATCGCCCTTTGATCGCTTCGGAAGTGGCAGCGCTTTATGCCGCAGTCGAGAAGGCGCGACAAGAACGCAAGGAGGCGAAGAAGGGAAGCCAAAAATGGGGCGACGAACTGGAGAAGAAGGAGACATCTAGCGAGACAGGGGAGCCGTCGCGCCCTCAGAGGCCGCGGCCAGGTAAGCCGCAAGGGGTCCCAACCGGCCGCGGTGCCCCCAGACGTCCAGTGGAATCGACGCCCCCCAGAAGCAGACGGCCCGCACCACCGGTCGATTCGGATATCGAAACAGAAGGAATGCCACAGCGCGTGGAGGTCTCGCCAATCGCTCCCCCCTCCAGCAGCAGTTCCTCCAAGCGAGGAGCCGTACTTGGCTATCAGGAGGGAGCCGAAGCGTCGCCGCGTCGGCCCCGCAGCGGTGAATCCAAACGCCCAGGTCGTTTCCCCGGTCGCCTCAAGGAACCCGCTTTGGAGACCGAAGGGCTGGACTTCGATGGCGTCCAGGAAGCGCCAAGCGGACCTCCGAAAAGGGGCGGGGCCATGCGGAGCGGCCCCAAGCGGACCGGTACCATGAGGCCAAGCCGGGAAAAGTCTCAGGGGCGTGCTCCCCTAGGAGACTCCCGAGGCAAATCCACGCGGCGCCCCTCCGGCGATCGCCCAAATAGTGCTCGGCCGCTTCGATCCAGATCCGCCAGTCGGCCCGATGCGGAGCTGGGAGAGGGAGAGCGGATGCCAAACCAAGGGAAGGGGCCGCCCAAGCGGACATTCAAAGGGCGACCAGCCGCAGGCTCGGCCGGCAGCTCCAGTGGCAAACCCCAATTCGGAAAGAAACGCTCCACCGGGCGTCCCAAGAGCAAACCTCCGGGGCGAACCGGACTGAAAGGGAAGAGAACAGGACGTCCAGCACCCAAGGGGCGTTCCTAAGTCGAAGAGATCCTCCGGAAGCTCTTTTCAACGAACTGTACTCCTCACACGGAGTGCGGGACCGCAGGAACGCAAGCCTAGCTTGGTGGGATCGCCCGTCCACCATCAGCCAAGAGAGCTCGACAGTTTTCGATCGCCTGTTTGTCGCCGATTGCTGGCCAGCACCTTTCGATCGCGACGCAACGTTTTCAAGAGGAATCCATGACCGACTGCCAGCCCAAACAGCACGCACGGTGCCCGATTGTCGAACATCGACTGGTGGGACATCAGACCTTCTTGCTGACGGTGGAAGCGGGAACCCTTGCCGACCGTTTCCTCCCGGGCCAGTTTGTCATGGTCCGCCTAGCCGATGCACAGGACCCACTCCTTGGACGTGCCCTGGCCATCTACGATCGCCGACGCTCCACCACAGACCGATCGGGAACCCTATCGGTGGTCTACACGGTCAAAGGGAAGTTCACTCAGGCGCTTTCGCGTCTGCTACCCGGTCAGATCGTCCAGGTGTGGGGCCCCTTGGGAAACGCATTCGCTTCGGACCCCGTGGAGACGCTGTACTTGGCGGCCGGTGGAGTCGGGCACACGCCGATGCTGTCGCTGATGCGGCAATCGCTAGGGCTGGATCGCTACGGTGATGCATCGACGCCTGCCCCCTGGGCCACGCGCGTCGTCTTCTGCTACGGTGCTCGCAGCGCAAGCGGCTTTTCATGCCTTGACGATTTCTCTTCGCTCCCCATCGACCTGCGCTTGGCAACCGAGGATGGAACCAAGGGCATGCCAGGCCGAGTCACCGATGCGCTGACCGCAGCGATTCAGGAGTTTGGCACGGAGCGATCTCGGATCGCCTGCTGCGGACCCGAACCGATGATGGAAGCGGTGGCGCATCTGGCAGCGCAGCACGCCATGCGTTGTCAGGTTTCGTTGGAGACGCCGATGGCTTGCGGGATCGGTATCTGCTTTACCTGTGTCGCCAAGGTCGGCACCCCATCCGATTGGGACTATCGCCGGACCTGCATCGAAGGACCGGTCTTCGATGCGGATCAGGTCGTCTGGTAAGCCACCCAACAAAAACGGCCGCTGTCATGCAGCGGCCGTTTCTTCGATTGGGCATCGGGATCGATGGCCGATCGCCATCAACGAATCAGAGAAGGGGGAGCCGCAAAGCCCGATCCATTCTGTGGGGTCGCCATGCTGGAAGGAGCCGCCCCTTCGCTCAGCCCAGGTCGGCCCGTGCTGCCAGGTCGGTAACCAGAGGCTGCATTTCCCATGCTGGGGGCCCCAAGGCCATCGGTTGCCGAAGACGAAATCGACTGGCGAACCGGAGCACTGGGAGTGACAGGTGGCGCCATTGGGGAGGAAAGGGTCGATGGGCTGAACGGCATCGGCATGCTTCCTGCCGAACCACTGGAAGCCGGTGGTGCCCAGGATGCAGGAGCCGCAGGGGGCATCGACGCACCGGGGGCGGACATCCCAGGCATGGCACCCATCGGTGCCGCTGGCAATCCAGTGGGACTCATCCCTCCCATCGCACCGGGCATTGCACCAGGCATTGCACCAGGCATTGCACCAGGCATCCCGCCAGGCATCCCGCCAGGCATCCCGCCAGGCATCGCACCGGGCATTCCTGGAGAATTCGAAACCGGGGCTCCAAATCCAGCTGGCATCGCGCCGGCGGCTGGTCCCGCCGGGGGCATGCTGCGAGCTGGCTGGTAGGGAGAGCTGAGCGCGGCGGCCGGGTTGTTGGGAGTTGGGCTGGAAGCTGGTGCGTAACCAACCGGGGAGTAGCCGCCGGTGGAATAGCCCTGAGGGTAGTTGGGCATCGAGGGAGCCGAAGCAGAGCCAGGCATCGCCGGAAGTCCTCCAGCGCCCCCTGCCTGCGGTGCGCCCGCTCCTGGCATCCCTGGAGCGGCAGCAGTGCTACCAGGGAGCGATGCAGGGCGAGTCATCGAGGCTTGGGTTCCGTAAGGACCAGTTGGATAGCCGGCAGCATACCCATTGGCAGCCGCCGCCGAACCGACCGGATTTGCCGATGCGGCGCTGTAGCCGGCTGGCGCCGTGCTGCCAGCTGGTGCCGTCGCGTTGTACATCGCTTGCTGGTTCGCTCCATTGGGAGCACTGGCCACCTGCTGTGGTGAGTACTTCGACGCGGGACTGGCTGGATAGGTGGTGGTCGGCCCCTTGCCCGCCAAGGTTTCTTCCGATGGCTTCTTCCCGAAGCTGAACAAATCCTTACCCGGCATCTGCCAGGACGTCTTGCATCCCACACCGCTGGAGAGAATCAGCCCCAGGCAGGCGAGGAAGCCCATGTGCTTGACGCGATACTTCATTCGTACAAATCCCTTCGTGTTGCGGAGATAGATGGAGACGCCTTGGGCGAGACGGATGACTTGGAGCAAGTGTTGGAAATTAGCAGGTCGCAACCCCATGGCACGATCCCTTCCGGGCCGGCTGGCCGGAAACGAGGCGGATGCTAGAAACGCAAAGGAAACCATGTCAAGGCCGATTCCTTCGCAACCTGCTGTTTCCTCCCCTCATCTGCAGCCCAGCGCTAGGGGAACCCGAAAAGAATCGACCTAGAGCGGTTGCAAAGCTATCATCGAAGAGCCCGAACCGCGTTGCCGCAGCTCACGAGGATCCAACATGAGAACCGAAGCCATCCAGGCGAAGGAGCGACCTGCTCTATCGCGACGTGCGATGTGGAGCCAATTGGGGCAGGGATTCGGTAGCCTGGCACTGGCCTCCCTGCTGGACCGCGACTCCCCGCTGCAGAGCGCCCCTGCGGAACCTGCCCCCCATCCCTCGCTTCGAACCCCCGATTTTCCCCCCCGCGCCAAACGGGTGATTCAGCTCTTTATGGCGGGAGCGGCAAGCCATCTGGACCTCTTTGACTTCAAACCGGAATTGGTGCGCCGACACGGTCAGCCAAGCGACTTTGGCGAGCCGGTGGAAGCCTTCCAAAATGGCCTAGGACCTTGGCTGAAACCGATCTGGAACTTCCGCCCCTACGGCCGCTCGGGAAAACTGCTCAGCGATGCCGTCGCTCCGCTGGGCCGAGTGGTCGACCAAATGGCATTCGTCCACAACATGGTAGGCAAGACCGGAGTCCATTCGCAGGGCACTCTGCTTCAGGCCACCGGATTCCAGCTGCCTGGCTTCCCGGGCATGGGATCATGGATCAGCTATGGTCTTGGATCGCTCAACGACAACCTGCCGACATTTGTCGTACTCCCCGACCATCGCGGCTTCGCTTCCAACGGCGTCAAGAATTGGGATGCTGCCTTCCTTCCCGGTCAGCACAGCGGGACGATCATCTACCCCGGGCGGTCGACGCCGATCGCCGACCTCTTTCCCCATCCCTCGGCTGACTACATCTCCAAGGAGTCGGAGTCAGCGACCCTCTCCACCCTTTCCCGCTTGAATCAGCTGCATGCACAAAAGCGGTCGGAGGACAGTCGCCTGGATGGACGGATCGAAAGCTACGAACTGGCCGCGCGCATGCAACTGGCAGCGCCCGAAGCACTTCGCTTCCAAGACGAGCCTGCACATGTCCTTCGCCTCTACGGGCTCGATCAACCCAACAGCGCCTGGCCTGCGGAAATCAACGTGCCCGAGGAAATCCATCATTTCGCCACCAAGTGCTTAGCCGCGAGACGGCTTTTGGAACGCGGGGTTCGGTTCGTCCAGATCTGGAGCGGTAACGATAATGGGTTCCCGCGAAGGAACTGGGATTCTCACGAAGATGTCCAGCGCGACCACTTCCCCTTGGCAATGGGAATGGCCACCGCCACCGCAGCCTTGATCGAGGACTTGAGGCAACGCGGCATGCTGGAAGATACCCTGATCCTCTGGACCACCGAATTCGGGCGAATGCCCTCCAGTCAAGGTGGCACCGGTCGCGATCACAATCCGTTCGTCTTCACCAACTGGTTGTGCGGGGGCGGCATTCGCGGCGGAATCACCGTGGGAGAAAGCGATCCGTTCGGCTACAAGCCGCTGGACCGCGATCACCCCACGCAGGTCTACGATATCCATGCGACGATCCTGAAACTGCTCGGGATCGACCATACCCGGCTGACCGTCCGCAACAACGGGATCGACCGCCGCTTGACCGATGTCCACGGCCACCCGATCGATGCATTGATCGCCTGATACGCCGCTCCATCTCCATCGCTGTTCCGACCTTCCATCGACCGAGCGACGCGTGGGGCTCTAGTCGCCTTCAGCCTCTCTTCGCCCCCGCCGTCAGCGGCAGAAAAATACGGTCCTCGGGGGTCGATTCCTATGGGACGCCTGCGAAAGATTCACCTTACCCTTGGGAAGCAAGGTGCGCGATGGATCTCACCCTCCCCTAAGGATGCGAGGCTAGCGAAGGATCTCACCCTCCCCATGGGAGGCAAGGCTTGCGAAAGATCTCACCCTCCCCTTGGGAGGGTCGCGAGGAACGAGCGGGGAGGGCCTTCCTTTTTAGCTCCATTCGTCGCGGACCATGCTGCCTCAACGGACCCATACTGTGCCCCCCTCCCCGCTTCGTCGTTCCTCCTCAGCGACCCTCCCTGAGGGAGGGTAAAAAACCGATCTCACCCTCCTCTAAGGATGAGAGGCTTGCGAAGGATCCACCTTCCCCTTGGGAGGCGAGGTTCGCGAAGGATCTCACCCTCCCCTTGGGAGGGTCGCGAGGAACGAGCGGGGAGGGCCTTCTTAAGCTTCCCGCTGCGCTGACTTCCAGCTCCCATCAATTCGCATTGGTCCCCAATGCGGTGCTTGCTATAGTCTCCCGGAAGCAGACTCCCCGCATCGATGGCGCGAGGGGACGCGATAGAACAGGTAGATCGAGAGGTGCGACATGGCGGTCGGTACCGTGCGTTGGATAGCGGCAATCGGTTTGGGAATCGCAATCGGTTGGGCTCTTTCCTTCCTGCCCTGGTTGCCTCAATCGATCGCGCAGGATCGACTTCAAGGAAACGGCTATGGGATCGTACCTTCGACAGCCCCCCAGGACCTTTGGACGCCAGAAGAGCGGATCAACATCGAAGTTTACGATCGATGCAACACGGGGGTCGTCTACATCGCCACCAAGTCGATTTCACGCGACTCCTTTCTGATGCTCTCCGCAGTGGCCGGCAGCGGCAGCGGTTCGGTGTTGGACCATCAAGGCCATATCTTGACCAACTACCACGTGATCGAAGATGCGCGCGATATCCAGGTGACTCTGGCTCATGGGGAATCGTATCCGGCCGAGCGAGTGGGGCAGGACCCGGACAATGATATTGCGGTGCTGAAGATCAACGCCCCCGTCGAGCTGCTTGATCCGATTCCTTTGGGGGATTCCAGTCAGCTTCGCGTGGGCCAGCGAATCCTGGCGATCGGCAACCCATTTGGACTGGAACGGACGTTAAGCGACGGCATCATCTCCAGTCTCAATCGACAGCTTCCCTCCCGCAGCAACCGGACGATGCGTTCGATCATCCAGATCAACGCGGCGCTCAATCAGGGGAACTCCGGCGGCCCCCTGTTGAATTCGCAGGGTGAATTGATCGGGATGAATACCGCCATTGCTACCAGCACCGGGGATAGCGCGGGAATCGGCTTCTCGATCCCTTCCAACACCATTCGGCGTGTCGTTCCTCAGTTGATCACCAGCGGCCGAGTCATTCGTCCGACGATCGGAATCACACGCATCTATGAGACGAAAGAGGCGCTTGGCCTGCTGGTGGTCAAGGTGACACCTGGTGGACCGGCTGATCAGGCGGGGATCCGCGGTTTCCAGATGAAGAAAAGTTCGGGGCGACGCGCTGGGATCCTATTCGAACAAGAAGTGGTCGATCCTAGCTCGGCTGACCTCATCATCGGCATCGACGGCCAACGAATCACCAAGGTGGATGATCTTCTGGCGCTGATTGAAAGCCGAAAGGCTGGAGATCAGTTGCAGGTGTCGATCATTCGCGAAGGACGCCAGATGACCGTTCCCATCGTGCTGGGCGCTTCCGAGTGATCGATGCAAGCAGCCGGACGGAGATCGCCGACGGGGTGAAAAGCCACCCTTCCCAAAGAGGCTGCAGTCACCCCCCATAGCTCTCGGATGGTGTTGTCGGCTACCATCTGGCATGGGGATTGGGAAGCGTTTGGCATCGCAAGAAGGGCGACGGGAAGCTGGTGCGTGCAGCCCCAGCGATGCATGGCAAACTCAGACCGGAAAGGCATAGAATGCGACTGGGAAAAATCGTCTGGGACCAGGTGCCTAGGGTGGTGCTGGTGGAAGAGGGCCAGGTGCGTTTGCTTGGCGATCGATCCCTAAGCGATCTTTCGTCGCTGCTTTCTGCAAGCGATCCGGTCGCTGCGGTGGGCGGTCTGAAAGTCGATTCCTCGGCGATCCCGATCCACCAGGTCCAGTGGCTGCCTCCCATCGATCGCCAAGAGGTGTGGGCTGCCGGGGTCACCTACAAACGGTCGCAGAAAGCGAGGATGGAGGAATCGGAAGCGGCGGCCGACTGCTACTGGCGCGTCTACCAGTCGCCTCGCCCAGAGCTTTTCATGAAGGCGACGCCGGGCCGTTGCAGCGGGCCGGGACAGCCACTGCGCATTCGCTTTGACGCGACCTGGAATGTACCGGAGCCGGAGCTAGCGCTGGTGCTCTCGCCCCAGCTGAAGCTGGTCGGCTTCACCATCGGCAACGACATGAGCTCGCGGGACATCGAAGGGGAAAACCCACTCTATCTGCCTCAAGCCAAAGTCTACCGCCAGTGCTGTGGTCTTGGCCCCTGGATCACGCTGGCACCCGCGATGCCACCACGCGACCAGATCGGAATTGCGCTGAAGATCATTCGCCAAGGGGCATCGGTCTTTGAAGGAACCACACAAATCTCAGCGATGGCCCGCACCTTCGAAGACCTCATCTCTTGGCTTGGCCGAGAAAACGACTTCCCCGACGGCGCGATCCTGCTGACGGGCACCGGGATCGTCCCCGATCCTCCTTTCACCTTGCAGTCGGGCGACTTGGTGGAAATCACTATCGATGGCATCGGAACGCTCACCAATCCCATCGTGCAAGACCCCGCCCCGTCGGCCTGACCAGACGTCGGTCTGCGGGATTCGACATATTGCTTGGAACATGAGATCAGTGGCCGACTAGAACCCTCGGCCACAGGAAAGGAATTTTTGGCATGGCTACCGAACCCGTATGGATTGCCGGACAGTGGCGACAGGTCGATGGGCAGGCTGCGTTCCAGGCGATGGACCCCAGCACCGGGCAACTCATGGAATCGTCCTTTCCCATCAGCTCCTGGGCAGATTGCGATCTGGCATTGGATGCTGCTGTCGATGCATTCTGGGAGCTGCGGCAGCTTGGCCCCAATGCGCTGTCGGACTTTCTTCTGGCCTATGCCGATGCGATCGAAGCCGACGCCGATGGGCTGGTAGAAATCGCGCATCGGGAAACGGCTCTGGCCAAATCCCCGCGACTGAAGGATGTCGAACTGCCTCGCACCACCAACCAACTCCGGCTGGCGGCCAAGGCCGCTCAAACCGGTTCCTGGTGCCAGCCGATCATCGACACCAAGCTGAACATTCGGTCGTGCCTGGAACCGCTTGGTCCAGTCGCTGTCTTTGGTCCAAACAATTTTCCCTTTGCCTTCGGCAGTCTCTCCGGGGGCGACTTCGCCGCTGCGATCGCAGCCGGCTGCCCAGTGATCGCCAAGGCGAATACGGGACATCCCGGAACGACGCTTCGCTTCGCGAGATTGGCGGAAGCGGCGATCCGGCAGACAGGACTCCCCCCCGCAACCATCCAGTTGATCTACCGGACCAGCCACGAGGATGGTGCTCGTTTGGTTTCCGATTCTCGCATCGGCGCCACCGGCTACACCGGCTCACGCCACGCCGGTTTGGTTCTGAAGGAAGCCGCCGACCGCTCGGGCAAACCGATCTATCTCGAGCTATCCAGCGTCAATCCCGTCCTGCTGCTTCCGGGAGCGATCCAGGAGCGGGGGGATGCGCTGCTGGATGAGTACGTCACCAGCGGTTTGATGGGGACCGGGCAGTTTTGCACCAATCCTGGGCTCCTTCTGCTACTGGAGGGCGAGGCAACCGACCAGTGGATCGGAAAACTCGCAGATCGATACCAGGCAGCTCCCGCCGGCACCCTGCTGTCACGCAATGTGCAGAAAAGCCTCCAGCAGGGGATCTCCCTTCTGGAGCAGGCGGGTGCCAAGCGGCTGACCGCCGCAGCACCGGCAGTGGAAGGGGGCCGCTGCTCCTGTGCCAACACCCTTCTGAGAATTACCGGCACCCAGTTCTTGAATGATCCAGAGATGTTCCAGACGGAAATCTTTGGCAATGCCGCTTTGATCGTCGTCGCTTCCTCGATCTCCCAGCTCCAACAGATCCTGCTCCAGCTAGAAGGCAACCTCACCGGCTGCATCTACTCCGACACCAAGGGGAGCGACGAGGAGTGGTACGACATTCTGGCCCCCCTGTTGGCGCATCGAGTCGGTAGGTTGCTGAACGACAAGATGCCTACGGGAGTCGCCGTCAGTCCGGCGATGAACCATGGAGGCCCCTATCCCAGCACAGGCCACCCAGGCTTCACTGCAGTCGGCATCCCCACCTCCATTGGCCGCTTCGCCAAGCTGACTTGCTACGACGCGGTACGCCAAGCCAGGCTGCCCTGGGTGCTGCGCGATCCGAACCCCACTGGCCAAACGTGGCGGTGCATCGATGGCCAGTGGAGCACCGACGATCTGCCTGGGGCTAGATGACCCCAACATCACGACGGCTTGTGGCCTTCCATTTTTCCTTCGCCGATCCACTTGGCGATTTTCCGGCCACTGGAACTCAATGGCAGTTTGGCAAGTTCCTCGGTGGCGACCCAAAGCAGCTCGGCGGAAGAACGCCAACGGCCGGGCAGCGGACGCCCGGTCCAAACCGATAGCGCGATCCGATACCGAGTCACCGCATGGCGCAGGCTGCCGATAGGTTCCACCGGGACTAGGCCGCGGCCTAAAGTCCTGCCAGCCTGGTCGGCAATCGCTTGATGCTGTGCTTCTATGCTTTCCCTACCTGTCACATCAAAGCGGGGGAAATCAAAAAGCCCCGCCCATCGCTCCCCCTCCCCACAGCGACGCACCAGCCATCGCCCCCGGCGATCGACCACTAGCACCACCCACTCCTCAAGCTCGGTATAGACCTTAGGAGGCTTGGCCGCAGGAATGCGATCGACCTTCCCCTGCCGATGGGCTTTGCACCAGCGTGCGATGGGGCACGCCGGGCAATCAGGTTTTCTGGGAGTGCAGACCATCGCGCCCAGATCCATCAGGGCATGATTGATCTTTCCCATCCCCTGAGCGACCACCAGCCGATCGGCAAACTGCCAGAGGACTTTCTGCGAACGCGCTGTCGCCAAGGGCTCCTCCCAGGCGATGCACCGCGCATACAGTCTTTGGGTGTTGGCTTCCAGAATCGAATAGGGTTGATCCCAGGCGAACGACACGATGGCCGAAGCGGTATAGCGACCGATGCCTGGCAATTGGCGGACCTCGTCCCAACTCTCCGGAAATCGGCCTCCATGATCCCGCTCAATTCGCTTGGCCGCCTCATGCATCTGCGTCGCTCGGCGATAGTAGCCCAAACCTTCCCACAGGCGATGCACCTCGGAGAGGTCGGCCTTGGCCAAGGCTTCGATCGTCGGAAATCGCTTCAAAAATCGATCGAAGTACCCAAGCACCGTAGCTACCTGGGTCTGTTGCAGCATGATCTCACTGACCCAGATCGCGTAGGGATCGAAGGTCTCTCGCCAGGGCAAATGCCGCCGGTGCAACTGGTACCACGCCAGCAGAGCACCGCGCATGGCATCCACCGCCACCATCGGTTCGCCCTCCCAGTCACTGCCCCCTTCGTCCTGGGGCTTTCGTCTTTTGGAAATCATGGTGGAACGCTGCGTCTTCCTCCGCAAAGGGCCCCTTGCCGGCCAGCCCTCAAAGCGTGTGGCTCCTTCCCTCATCTTGTACCTGTAGTCAATCATGGTACACTTTCGAAATCGGGGACGGGTTGGCTGAAGTTGTCTTCGCCGGCAAGCAAACGCTTTCAGTTGGCTTGTTTTCGTCGTCGCCGATTCCATGACAAGACGACGGTGCTGGTAGCCCCGCCAAGGGTCTCCATCATGGTCCGGTTCCCATCCTTTGTTACAACATCCATACTGACGACGCCTGAATGGAGTTCTCGATCGACCGGCTTGCAACCGGCCAAGGGAATTCCGCTTGACGGAAACCTCGATTCCAACGACTTTTTGTGGCGGGCCATGAAGGTGGTGGATCCCGAACCGATTCGCGATCACTCCCCCTCGGCTCGGATTCGCCTCGGTGGTGCAAGGAAGCCACTGTGGTTGAGGAGCTTCATCGACTCGAATGACAAACGCAGCCGACAACGCTCACACGATCAGTCCCGATGCTGCCTTCCGCCACTGAGGGAAGCAGCAGTCGTATCCATAGGTAGAGGGCAGAGCGGATCTGCCACACCGTTGGTAGGAACTTCCCTCCGTCGATGCATCGTTGAAATGGAAGGGGAAGCAAGCAACCTCCCCTGATCCACCTAGAGAAGGATCTGCGAACCTGACTTCCTGCCCTGCAGGAACATGAAGGATACCGCTTCGGTTGGCCAGCAGCACCGATAGATGCTGGGAGTCCGTACCGATGCTTGCTCTGACATTTCCATGGCACAACCTCCCTGACTGTCTTCCCCTGGCCGCCAATGAGTCGTTGCAGGGAGTCGGCTACGTGGTCGCCGCGATCGCGGGTGCCGTGGCGATCTATATCTGGAACAAGCTGCAGGGAGCCGACGCCAGGACTCAGTCCCGAACATTGCTGGATCAAGCCAAATTGGAGGCAGGAAACGTCGTTCGGGAAGCGGAGCTGGAGGCAAAGGCTAAGGCGCTTGAGCAGCAGAGAAAGGCGGAGGCCGATCTCCAGGCGGCCAGGGACGCCCTCCGCGATCGCGAAACGGCAACCATTCGCCGTGAGGAATCGCTGCAGCAGCAGGCCTCCGACTTGAAGAAGCAGGAACGCGTCGTGGAGACGACGCAGCGGAAACTGACCGAAAGGCTCGAGGAAACCCAAAAACGCCTCGACGAATTCCAGCGGCTCAATCAGCAGCAGATCGGCGAACTGCAGCGGCTCAGCGGGCTTTCCCGAGACGAAGCGGCAAAGCAACTGATGAGCAAACTGGAGCAGGAACTCCAGAGCGAGATGGGGAATGTCATTCTCAAGCACCAGCGTCGCATCGCGGAGTCGGCCGAGCAAAAGGCGCAGGATATCCTGCTGACGACCATGCAGCGCTACGCGTCGTCCCATACCGCCGATTCCACCACCAGCACGGTCGATATCCCGACCGATGACATGAAAGGCCGCATCATCGGCCGCGAAGGACGCAACATCCGAGCCTTTGAGAAAGCGACAGGCATCGACATCATCATCGACGACACGCCGGGTGTCGTGATCGTCAGTGGATTCGATCCGGTCCGACGGGAAATCGCCAGGCAATCACTCGAAAAACTCATCTCCGACGGGCGCATCCATCCAACGCGCATCGAGGAAATCGTCGCGCAGACCGAAAAGGAAATCGATCAGTACGTCCGAAAGAAAGGGATGGAAGCCGCCGAGGAAACCAATATCGGTGGCCTCCACGAAAAAGTCCTCCAAATGCTCGGACGACTCCATTTCCGAACCAGCTACAGCCAGAATGTGCTCCGCCACAGCGTCGAAGTTGCCTTCCTGTCGGGCATGATGGCCGAACTGGTTGGGCTCGATGGCACCCTCGCCCGCCGATGCGGGCTGTTGCACGACATCGGTAAAGCCGCCGATCACGAACTGGAAGGGGGCCACCCCAAGATCGGTGCCGATCTGCTGAAACGCCACGGAGAACGCGAAGAAGTAGTCCATGCCGCTTTAGGACACCACGATCAACTGGTGACCGAATATCCCTATACCCTGCTGGTGGCCACTGCAGATGCCTGCAGCGCATCTCGGCCCGGGGCACGAAGGGAGTCGCTGGAACGGTACATCAAGCGAATGGAAGAACTGGAAGCAATCGCTCGTGGTTTCCCCGGCGTCGAACAGGCCTATGCCATTCAGGCCGGCAGGGAACTTCGCGTCCTGGCCAGCTCCAAGGAGACCGACGATGCTGCTGCAGCCAAGATCTGCCGCGATATCGCCCGCGCCTTCGAACAGCAGTTGACCTACCCAGGCGAAATCAAGGTCACCGTGGTCCGCGAATCGAGATTCACCGATGTCGCCAAGTGAGCCGTCTTCGACGGACTCACCCAGGCGACCTGCGATCCTCTTTTTTGCACCTAGCGGATTCTTCTAAGCACCTGCACCCAAGGGGCATCGCCAACCAGTTCAGGGAATCGCGCCCGCCCCGCTTGGATATGAGCCGACCGGCCATGCGCATCAAGCGCCTCGCGACTGGCCCAGACTTCGATGAAAGTGAATCTGCCGGGGTGATCCAGGTCGACTAGCAGATCGTACCGCAAACATCCTTCCTCCCGCCGCGTCGGCTCCACAAATCCCTCCAGTACCTCCGCCAACTGTGCTTCCAAACCTGGCTTGGCGTGAATGTGCGCGACCACTTCGATCTGCATCGTTGAATTCCCCTATCAAGTTCAGCCTGAATAACTCCTCGGTCACCATCGGTGGGGTGATTCTAAAGCTTCCGACGATCCCAGGTGATGCCCCACAACGGGTCTTGCAATTTCTTTCCGTTCGGTCGATGGGATTCACCACCCCACTAGCAACTGGGGGTTAGAATGAAGGAGCTTATCTGTCTGGTCCCCCCGTACGCGAAAACGCCGATGTGGCCTGATCTCAGGATTCGAAGGGGAATTCCAACCCTCGATTTCTGATCCCCTCTTATGGGACCTGCGTCGATGAGATTGGAGAGGAACAAATGTCGGGCGTGGTACGAGCTTTTGGGCGGACCGACGTGGGACGAAAACGTTCCAGCAACCAGGATCAGTTCCTTCATGGCGAACTGGTAAAAACATTGTGCGTCGGCCAGACCAGCCTTGGCGCTCCCCACGGGCGGCGCATCTCAGGTTCCCCTCGCGCCTGGGTCCTGATGGTTGCCGACGGTATGGGAGGCCATTCCTCGGGCAACCGCGCCAGTGCGTTGGTTCTCGATTCGATCGTCTCCGGCATGCTATACGACCTTCCCTTCCTGGAAGATCCCGCCCAGATTTCTCGCTTTCACGATCAACTGGCTTTGGTCTGCAAGGGGGCTCATCAACGTATTCTCCGAGACGCTGCCCAATCACCCGAACACGAAGGGATGGGCACCACGCTCACTCTGGCCTATGTCGTCTGGCCATGGCTCTACCTTGTCCATGTCGGCGACTCTAGGTGCTACCTCTATCGCGGTGGCCAGATCCGACGCCTGACGCGCGATCACACGGTGGCGGCCGAGCTGGTCAGCCAGGGTGGAATGCGAGCCGAAGAGGCAGAACGATCGCCGTGGTCCAACGTCCTAGTCAATGCCATGGGAGGCGGAGGCAAAGAGGTGGTACCAGATATCGAACGCCATCTGCTGGAAATCGGCGACAAAATTCTGCTTTGCAGCGATGGCCTCAATAAACACCTCGCCGACGACCAGATTGCTGCTCTGATGGAACGCCACGATACCCTGGACGCTCTGTGCGATGCCTTGATTGCTGGTGCGAACAATCAGGGAGGCACCGACAATATCACGGTGGTCATTGGTTCCTGCGAATCCGACTCGCCAACTCTCTCGCTGGCCGAAGGACGCGGGGGAGGCCTGACCGTCGATTCGACCGTCGATGGCATCACCAAACCCCATAGCATCGGTCACAGTTCCGGTATCTCTTGGACCGATCCCCCCGAGACGGATCCTCCCGACACCGAACCCCATGATCGGCTCTGACCTCTGCAACTCGCTTCGGCAACCTCGCACCGCAAACACATCAAACAGTTGCCACCATCCAGTGAGGATGGTGTAAGGCAAACAGGGAACCCCCGATCGCTTTCCAATTAGATTGGTCCGTGGTACGCGTATGGCCGACTTGGTTATCGGTCGAACCGGGGTGGAAACGCCCACCGCATACCATCGGCAAGCGGGGCTACCCAACCCGCTTCATCGTGTTTTCCCCCCTCCACCTCCAGATACCCGGTCGTGGTGGCGCGATCGGATCGAGTCCCGGAAAGGAGCTCCGACATCCGCCTGGCTCTTTCCAGATTGGACTGCCGACTTTCCACACTGCTCCCCTCCGACGTGCCCATCGAGAACCAAAGCCCAAGATTCTCTGGCCAACTCCCCTTTCTCTCCAACTCCTTGAGCAGTCGTTCGTCATCCCACCCCAGTGTCGGGGACAAAGCCAAGCATCCACCGAATACTTCGGGGTGCTCCAGGCAGGCGTGCAGTGAGATCAGTCCCCCCAGCGAAGAACCTCCGATCCATGTCGACACCCTGTCGGCACGCGTTCGATACGTCGCATCGATCATCGGCTTGAGTTCCTCGACGAGGAAGCGGAGGTAATCAGCGCCGCTTCCACCTCGCTGCATCCTGAGATCTGGGGTCATGGTGTATTCGTCGATGCGATCGGAAGTATTCCAGATCCCGACAAGAATGACCGCCGAAATCTGCTTCTCCGCGATCAGCCTCTGTGCCGTTTCGTCTGCCTGCCACTCGACCCCAAATGCCGCTGTCGCCGCGTCGAACAGATTCTGACCATCCTGCAAGTAGAGCACGGGATACGCTTCGCTGGACGCGTCGTACCCATCAGGCAACCAGACGGCAACCTGCCTCGCTGACTTGAGGAATCTCGATGGCACCTCGGGGTGCATCACCAGCTTACCGGTGACCGTCGACGCTCGTGGTTTTCCCGATGCCAATCCCGCAACTAGCACCTCGACATGCTGCGTTTTCCCGACCCGCGGCAGATCGATCCGCACTCGGCGGTTGGCGATATCGCGCCCCTGGGCGTCCCGTTCGACTCTACCCCAACTACCCGCCGTCACCTTGAATTCGACTTCACTCCCAAGCGCCAAGGGGATCGTCGCGCGATACTCCCCATCCTCCTGGGGCTCTAGCCGAACTCCATCGGGCCGCCAAGAACCAAGTTCCTTCAGATTCCCTGCCAGGAAGAGGGTCGGTGCAGGTGACTCCCTGGCCAGCAGTTCCTTCTCGAGCCGCACCGAGAAGGTGACTTGGACTCTTTCGTCTCCTGGCGATTGCACCGCCAGTGCCGAGGAGGCTGTGGCGATGTAAAACAGGCCAAGGACAAACGGAAAAAAGGTGTCAGGTACCTTTTTTATCCCAGTTGGTCTCACGCGAAGGCGCGAAGGGCGCGAAAAAACGGTGTCAGGTACCTTTTTGTCTGTCGGCCTGTAGCACTTGCAGACTCGTTGCATCTCACGTCGCTCCCGCTGCATATCTTCCCGCTGCGCTCAGCGTTCAGGATACACGGAAACACTTCCTCGATGACCTGCAATCGAACTAATTGCGATCGTCACGTGGGCGCTGATAGGTCACGTTTAGCTCAGAACTATCCAGAATGAATGGCTCGATCTCCTTCAACAACACTTCGCGCGTCACCGGCCCTTGACTTGCATCCAGTTCAGGAATTGCCGACAGGGCGTAGAGATGAATCGTGTACGTCTGCTTGCCGCCCCCAGCCGAATGTGGCGGCACGTAGGCCTTATCCCGTTTCCAGGTGGCACCTATCGTCCCCACACCCTGAACATCGCTTGGCAGAGAACGAACCTCGGCGGGGATGTTGTAGAGATTCCAATAGGTCTTCAGGTAATTGTCGCGATCGATGTGATCCATCACTAGCGCGAAACTCTTCGTCCCTTCCGGGACTCCCGTCCACTCTAGTGGTGGAGTCACGCCCTGCCCGTTGCCATTGAATGCATCGGGCAATGAATCCCCTTCCGCAAACGCCGGACTAGTCAAGACGAACTTGCCGCTTTTGTTGGGGTGAAGGATCAAGGGAGGTGTCTTGGTGCCATCCTCCCCCTTCTCGCTTTGCTCGCCCGGTCGCATCGAACCACGGTCGCCCTGGCGCCCCTGCCCGCCTCTCCCTCCCCCGGGACCACGTGGCCCCTCCGGCGGTTTTCCTCCAGCCCCTTGACCTGGAGGTCGATTCCCCTGGCCACCCCGAGGTGGGCGATCCCCAGGAGGCTGATCGCCATCCGGTCGCTCACGGGGAGCTCCTCCGCCGCCACCCTGGCCACCACCGCGCCCGCCACGTCCCTGAGCTCGCGGCTGGTACGTTTCGCTTCGGGTGCTGCCATCCGCATCGACGAATTCAAACCTCACCGCCCCATCTTCTAGCAGTTGGTAATGGACGGAATGTTGCTGGCGCCCCACTTCCACGTGGAGACTGTAGCTTTTGTTCTCTTTTGCCTCGAATCCGATAATCTTCGCCCCTCGCCATGGTGGCAGCGCTTCACGCACCCCTCCGGTCCGCGGCTGAGGAGTGACCTGGCCATCGACCTCCAACACCTCGCCATGGAATCCACCGTTGAGATAGGGATAGTTCTTGGTGGCGTGATAGTGATACCCCAACTCTACCGATGTGTGTCCATTGAATTCGTCCAGCCCCACCACCTGCGATCCATCTGGTTCAGTGAGCCCATAGATGGGATAGCCGTCCAGCGCGAAGGCAACAGGTTTCCCCTTCCCGACGATCTCCTGCAGGTGAACGGGAGCGATATGGTAGTGGTAGTCATCCGCTCGTCCGCAGTGCCCACCGAACTCGTCTAGCTCCCCTGCTAGAAAGGTGTCGGTCCGCCCATCGTTCTTGATCGGGTTGAAAATCGGAACGCCATTGGCAGCCAGCGCGATCGCGCCACGAAAGAAATGGGACTTGGCTGAAAGGGGATTCTTGGCGACGACCGGCTGCAAGGGGATTCGCCACGCATTGCCGCCAAAGTAGGGCTGTGGGATCGGTACCTGCTGTTGCCATGCGGTGATCCCTACCATCATGCGATGATCGGGCATCGCATTGGATTCGACATAGAAGTAACGATCATCCTGCCGTACCTGGACCAGTTTCCGCTCGACGAACGGAGCGAACATCTCGGCGATCACTGACCTAGTAGCTTCCTCATCGATCACCAGCCTGCAAACCTCTTCTTCCGAGGTCCGTCTCGCTTGAAGCTTTGCAATCGCCTCCTGCTTCCGGTCGATCCACTCCTGATCCTTCCTGGTCAGCTTTTGAACCTCCAGGGAAACCACGCGTCCATCGTTGCGTCGAACCTGGACTTTGCCATCGCGCGAAGCGACGTACGAAGCGTGGATGTGAGCCCCCGAATCGGCGAAGGTCCATACCCGCAAATTGGGGTTCTCAGCGCCATGGCTTTCCCCTTCGTGGGCAAACCCATCGGCTGGGGAAGTCAGCACGATCACCGCCATCAGA
This sequence comes from Pirellulaceae bacterium, assembly GCA_044371425.1. GTDB lineage: Bacteria > Planctomycetota > Planctomycetia > Pirellulales > Pirellulaceae > JBEISR01. The sequence continues at coordinate 57,567 of JBILTR010000021.1, forward strand.
ATGCCACAATAGCCTTTGCAACGCATGGCCTCAGCTCCGTTGGCTCAATCCGTTCTCTTGAGATATCCCTACCCATCCCAGAACTGTTAACCGATCGGTGGAAAATGTGACCGAAAAAATCCTACCTGAGAGAAAAAAGGTGTCAGAGAGAAAAAAGGTGTCAGGTACCTTTTTTATCCCAGATGGTCTCACGCGAAGGCGCGAAGGGCGCGAAGAAACCAAGACGCAGATAGTCCATAACAACAAGACCACTGTTACTTTGAGAGCAAAAAGGTGTCAGGTACCTTTTTTATCCTAGTGCAGCTAATTGAAGTCGATTTTTCAGCCAAAGACGAATCGCAAGAAGTACCTAGCACCGCATTGCTTCGTCGCTTCGCGGACTTCGTGCCTTCGCGTGAACCGAGAAACAAGTTGAGAAAACAGGTGTCGGGTACTTTTTTTAGTCCTTCATGGTCCTTCTGATCGGCACTGGAACAGTTGTTCTCACGCGAAGTCGCGAAGGCGCGAAGAAACCAAGACGCAGATAGTCCATAACAACAAGACCACTGTTACTTTGTGCGGTTCAATCTGCCATCGATCCAACTGCTCGGAGTAAGTCAGATCCCGACCCCAGCACCCGATCCAGTCGCAGGAAATGCCAACCAGCCTCGATCTCGACCGAGGTATCCAACTCCTGCATCCCCGAGCCACCATCGGGATCGCTCGAATACTCAATCCGATAGGTACGCTTTCCCGTCGTTCCCATCGTGACGATGGTGGCATGGCGATCGAGACCCTTTGTCGCCAGTCCCAGCGTGCTGAATGTTGGCGCTCCAGGATCCTGGAACCACCCCTGCAGAACGATGTGATCGACCGAATCCAACTCGACAGGTCGCTTGATCTGCGAAATCTGACCTGACGCAATCCTGTATTTGCGACCGACTCCGTCCGCATCCTTCTGATCGATCTCTCCCCACTGACCCTGATGAACCTGCCACGGCCCTTCAGCCACCCACCCCGTCGCCGACGACTCCCATGTCTCTCGCACCCCGAGGCACTGTCTTTTCGAAACATTAGTCTCTGCTCCCGCTAAGGGATTCGAAGACCAAAGCGATGCGTACACCCAAATCGCCATGAAGGTCAGCGACTCATCGGCCACTAATCGTCTCAAATTGTCACGGTTCATAAAGTCGTCTTCGCATGAAAATCGGTCGATGTATCCCGAATGAATCCCCAAGAAAAACCACCATCAACATCTCCATTCATGCAATCTTGACAACCGGTTCACGATCCACCGATAGAATACATGTGGATCCAGAGACCGGGAGATCCTTCCTGCCGATGTTTCACTCGGAGTGCTGGCATGAACAAAATCCGTCATGCGTTCCAGCACCTCACTTAATCCAGAGTTGTCCCCCAGCGGTTTTTGAAGGCAACCAGCAAGATGCAGAAGAATCGATTTCAGCTTCAGCCGAAACTGATCGAACAGACGCTTGGGCAACTTCATGAGCGGATCGAGGAGCGGTTTCCGGGGTCGGGCCTGGGAAAGGTGTGCGCATCGCTTCGAGAGATTTCGGCGGATGCCGAGCGGCGGTCGAATTGGCTGGGGCGCCCTCTTTATTGGCTTCGCATTCTGACCCTTTTGATGATCTTTGTGATCATCGCCGCGCTGGTGGGACAGTTCACGCTGATGCAGTGGACCGAAAACGATTCGCTCGACTGGACCGAGCTGATTCAGGTGATGGAAGCGGCAATCAACGAACTCTTCCTGATCATGGCAGCTATCTTCTTCATGGTGACTCTGGAGAATCGCTACAAACGGCGAAAGGGACTCAAGGCGATCCACGAACTTCGATCGATCGCGCACATCATCGACATGCACCAGTTGACGAAGGATCCCGAGCGATCGCAAGGGAAGTCGTACCAGTCGACGAAGTCATCGCCTGCTGTGAAGCTAGACGCATTTCTCCTCGGACGCTACCTCGATTATTGCTCGGAGCTCCTGGCGCTGACCGGAAAGATTGCGGCGGTCTACCTGAATCACTTCGACGACCCCGTCATGGTCTCTTCCGTGAATGAAGTGGAAACGCTAACCACTGACCTATCGCGAAAAATCTGGCAGAAGATCATGATTCTGCATTCATCGAATCAGCCGTCCAGTCCAGCGGCTGAAAGCCCCCCCAGCGTGACCACTGCGCCACCAGTCGATGGCTCTTCTGCCAAACCCCAGACGGCTTGACCTTTCGCCTCTTCGGATTGCTGCTTGGCAGTGGTGACGTGGAAACCGCCGAATTGAACTCTTCAAAGTCCCTGCGCTGGACCGATCGCTGAAGCCAATGGAGCAACTGCGATCAGTCCAAGGACCGCAGCTCCGGACTTTCCATCGCCGCCTCGATCTTTACGATCTGCTGGCGTACGGCGCGAGCCTTCTGTTCGCTGAGACGCTTTGGAAAATCGGGTTCCCCTTGCTCAAACAACGAAGCGGTCTCCTTGAGGTGTGGGAGGATCCGCTGAGCCGCCGCGCCGTAATCGTCTAGGATTCGAAGGATCTCAGGGGTGCGATGCTCGCTGGCCCAGGGATTCTGCGTCCGCAGGTAGTCAGCACACGCCTGCATCCCCTCTTCCACTCGATGCTGAGCCAGAACCTTGAGTCCATTGATCCGCACGCCATCGGCAAACATCTCCCCACTGGGCGCCGGTTGGACAATCGCCTCGTAGATCGCTGGCAGCAGCGGCTGGATCTCTTCGTAACTGCAACGCCGATAAAACTCGCTGATCTCGCTGCGCGCGTGACCATCCTGGTTCTTCAGTCCACTGACAATCGCCGCTTGTAGCTGTTGCGAATCGACTTGAGCGAGCGACTGAGGGTTGGTCAGCATGTTCGCGAAAATCGCAGTGGTAAAGAACCGCTGTTCCATACCGCGAGGATCCTCCAGCGAAGGACCGCCAGCCACAATCTCCAGCATGTCGGGAAGCGCAGGCATCGCAGGCTCCCCGATCGCCGACAGCGCCATCGCTGCCCTCACGCGCAACCAGAGATTGTCTCCTTTCAGGGCTTGGCGAAGCTGCGGTACGGCCTGCGATCCCGCCCCCTTCAGTTCCTCTAACGCCCTGCAGGCTCCCAACTTCGAGTCCAAACTCCCCGATTCCAGCAGCTCGATCAGCGACCCAACAGGCGGATCGCGGCGGCGAGCCAGCGCGGCGGCTGTTCGCTCACGAACAATCGGCGACCACGAACCCAGCCGCTCCAAAAGCTCCGCCTCCGTCTGTTGATCGTAAAACGAATTGCGGTCCTTGTTGTCCCACCCTCTCCCATCGGCGATCAGACGACTCGCCTCCGCCTCCGTCAACGGCCGCAATAGCGGTGGCAACTTCCCGGTGAAGACAATCGTCTTTCGCGGCAGAGCATATCCCAGAAGATAGGCTCCCGTCGCATCCCAGCCGTGGTAGCTGTCGTGGTCCGGTTCGGGTGGCCCCTGGTGCGCAAAAGTCCCATCCCATCTTCTCGCCAAGTCGTGATACCAACCGCCGAATTCTTCCATCCATTCCCCTGTGGCATGGGGACCAGCAATCCCGATCGCAGGTAGAGACCAAAGAAGATTGAAGTAGTTCCCCGTGTGCCCGCAATCCCGCTCGCCGCCATGGGAGGCGACGGCCATGGAAGCGAAAAAGCTGGCGCTCCGCTGCTCCTGAAGCAGTTGGAATAGCAAGGCCGCCATCCCGCACTTTCCATTGTCTTCGTGCGTCTCCATCCAGGCCGGATGATCGCCATAGGGGACAGCCCCCTTCCCGGTATAAAAACGAAGCAGTCTCGCGCTACGCTCGATCGCCTGCGATACCTCCTGGTCATCCACGCCGGCTTGGCGAGCCATCACCAGTCCAATCGTCAGCGGCAGGCCAGGAGAGTTCATCATGCCATAGCCTTTCAATCGCCCGTCCGGAAGGGCGAAGGTGTGACCCCAGGAACCCACCGCACTCTGTCCGCCTGCGGCTTCCAGTGCCAGCCGCCGCAGCCCGGGCAGCACCGATGTGTCGCCAGTGGCACCGATGTACTCGGCGAGAAACATCATGACATAACCATAGTGCCACGTTTTGAAATCTCTCGCGGTGAAGCCCGCTCCCCATGCCGCCTCTCGCTTGAGCAAAGGCAAATGCTCGGCCTTGCCACCCGCAAGTAGCGCCATCGCGTTGAGCGACCGAGGGATCGGGTCCAGCGGCTCCGATTCATTCGCATCGGCCATTTGCACCGCCAGGACCTTTAGCCCCTCCTCAAGGATTCGCTGGGACTTCGGACAGTCGTAAGGAGCCGTCGGACTGAAGGCCCCCAGCACCTTCAACTTCAAAACGACTTCCTCGACGCGACCAGAGCGCCAGCGAGTCAACGACAATTGGCCAGCTCCCTCTTCCGTCTCCGCCGCTGTGATCGCCCGCCCCATCTCCGTCCGGGGGTCATAGGAAAACAGCTTGCCCCCAACCCCCAGTAGCACATCCCCCACCGAGATCAGGCCATCGGCAGGGGAACCGGTTGCCACTTCGGTCACTGCGATCTGCCGGGCATCGGTTGTCACCAACCGATCGCAATACATCCAACCGCGAAGCCCGGTCGGGCCGAGATTCCAGTCGTGCCGGGCGTTGGTTGGTATCAAATCCCCTTGAGTCAAATCGGGAATGCCTGCCTTCTTCTCCTGGAAAAAGCCACTTGCCTCGGTTGCAATGCCAAAAAGGGCTGCGTGAAAGAAGAGAAAACACCAGAGCTTCATCGTTCGACCTGCTTCCAAAAGGACTGATTACCGATCCAACATCTGGAGATTCGCTTCCGCAAACGCTCGCCCTATCCACGCAAAAGTCTTCATGCACTCAAGGTAATGATAGCCGCCGGAGGATGCACCTGGTTACTCGAGGCGATCCTCTTCCGGGGAGATGAAATCTGCTGCGAATCGACAAAGGAACGCGTTCTTTCGTTCTACGGTCATCTGGCCCGCCATGTTCGACTGCCCGGCCTAGATGATCACTTTCAAGGGGCGCCGTGGAGCCTCAGCGTCTGATTCGAAGCGAAGGAAGGCCAGCCGGAGAGGCATTACCGAAAAAACGTGCGGCTTAATCACCTGATGGATAACCTCCTTTCTTGCGATGGGGAATCGCGGCCCCGATCAAGGATCGCTTGCAAGGGCACCGCGCCAGCGTTCCCACCGTCAAACGCACTAGGTTCGCCAGCGCGGCAATGGACCTCGTACGACGGACAAGACGCCGGCGGCTCGAAGCACCATGACGACCGGCCTCTAATGACGACAGGTTGCCCGTCCATCCCAACCATCTCCGACCGACAAAATCTGCGATGAATGCAAAAGCGGTAACTGAGACCATTGTGTGGGTTAGTGTCGCAGTGACCCCTCCCGTAGTTTGTACCAAGTTAAATGAGAGAATCAGGGATTATTCCGCCAGCTGAATCGCAGTGAGGGGCGCAGCCCCGAACGGAGATTCAGCTGATGGGCTGGCCAGGAACGACCCGGCCGGGTCTTGCTCCTAAATGGGCCGCGAAGGCGGCCGGGGTTTGCCAGCCCAAGCTGCCGTCAGGCCGCGACTGGTTTCATTCGTTTCGCCACAGGTCGAGGACGACTCGTGCTTCGGCCAAGCTCAGGAAAAGCTCTCGGTTCAGCAGCTCTTCTCGCTGGCGGCTGTTAAAGCTCTCCATATATACATAAATCCATTCCCCCGGGGACTGGCTTTCTGAATGTACAGGGTGCGAACCGCTACTTGTGACAACCATGTCTGTAGTTCCTTCGCGATAAACTCGGGTCCATTGTCACTGCGGATGTACTGCGGCGCGCCACGAACGGCAAACAGGTACTGCAGCGTACGGATGACATCTCTGGCGGTGAAGGAACGGACCTCGGGGAAGTAACAACTCCCGACACAACTTGATTCGTCTACTTGAGAGGAAGACGATCTTTCCTCTTTTTGTGCTCGTGCTCGCAGGCTTTTTCTAAAAAACCAATCGCCCATCAGCGATTGGTTCTGGTGTGTTCGCGGTCGGGTGAAGCCCGCCACAAACCATCACGGCGATCTTTTGTCGCTTGGCGCCATGCGGCCCATCGCACCCAAGCCGGATCACATACCCTACAAGCGAGGCCGCTGCACTCTCTCCGTGGCTCCGTGCCTCCGTGAGAATCTAGTCGGTGCGCCCGACGCGGATAGTGACCTCGCCAACCTTCTAACGACCTTTAGAACATCGAGCGCGTAGTCAAGCTGGCGCACGGCACGTCAGCCGGTGCAACAAAAAAGGTACCTGACACCTTTTTTCCGCCAACAAAAAAGGTACCTGACACCTTTTTTCCGCGAACGAGCGCGGAGCCAAGCTGGCGCACGGCACGTCAGCCGAGGATCTCGTGAACCACTCGCGACGGCTCGACGCCGGTCAAGCGGAAATCGAGGCCCTGGGAGCGATAGACCAGGCGTTGATGGTCGATCCCCAAAAGATGCAGCATCGTCGCGTGAAGATCATGCACCGACACCGGATCGGTAGCGACGTTGTAGCTGAATTCGTCGGTGGCTCCGTAGGTGATCCCGCCACGAATGCCCCCTCCAGCCAGCCAGACGGTGAAGCAGCGGGGATGATGGTCCCGACCATATTGCTCCCGCGTCAGCGGCCCCTGGCAATAGACAGTCCTTCCAAATTCCCCACCCCAAAGCACCAGCGTCTCCTCAAGCATGCCTCGTTCTTTGAGGTCCTGCAGCAGCGCGGCCTGCGGTTGATCGACATCCTCGCATTGCATCGGCAGGTCCTTGGGTACACTGCCATGATGATCCCAGCCACGATGGTACAGCTGGATGAATCGCACGCCACGTTCGGCCATGCGACGCGCCATCAAGCAGTTGTACGCATAACTTCCTGTCTCGCGCACCCGCGGCCCATACCGCTCCAGCGTCCCTACGCTCTCGGTCGAAAAATCGGTCAGCTCCGGGACGCTCGATTGCATCCGGTACGCCATCTCCATCTGAGCCATTCGGGACTGCACCGATTCGTCCTGATAGGTTGCTTGGTCGTTGTCGGCCATCGACTGAAGGGCATCTAGCATCCGCCGACGATCCTGTCTCTGAAGCCCAGTCGGATCATTCAGAAAGAGGACCGGATCGCGCGCGGCTCGAAACTGCACCCCCTGATGCTCGCCCGGCAGAAATCCAGCTCCCCAGAGATGCGAAAACAGCGCCTGCATTTGTCCCCGCCCCTGGCTGATCATCACCACAAAGGCGGGCAGATTCTCGTTCTCGCTCCCCAGTCCATACGACAGCCAGGCACCGATCGATGGCCGCCCAGGAATCGGATGGCCTGTCTGCATGAAGGTCACCCCAGGTCCATGATTGATCTGTTCGGTGCTCATCGACCGGATCACACACAGATCTTTGGCCATCGCCCCCGTGTGGCTCAGCAAGCGGTTGACCCAAAGTCCCTCCTGCTCATTGTCAAACCGCTGGAACTCAAACCGACTGGGAGCGATCGGTAGCCTGCCCTGGCCGCTGGTCATCGTCGTCAGCCGCTGCTCGCCTCGGATCGAAGCTGGCAACTCCTGATCAAACCAGTCGACTAGTCGAGGTTTGTGATCCCAGGTATCGACCTGGGAGGGTGCCCCTTCCTGATAGAGATAGATGACCCGCTTGGCCTTCGGGACGTGATGTGGAATACCCAATCGAGCCGCTGGGGCGTCGGCAGTAGCGGCCGCTGCTCGCGAAGAATGCAGGAGTTGGGAGACTGCCAGCCCACCCAGAAACCCTAGCCCGCCAGCCACTTGGCCGAGAATCTGGCGACGGTTGATCTGAAGGAGAGGTTCCAAAGGAGTGCCATGCATGGAAGGAATCTCTTTGCTCTGTCGATCACGGACGCACCGTGGCGCGATCGGAACCCAGCAAAGTGCTGGCCACCATCATCCACGAAGCCAATTCTTTCTCATCGATTGCGGGCCAGTGCAGGGTACCAATCGATACCAAATCGCTGGCATCCTGGGGCGTTTGATCGAACCGATGGCGGAAGTGAGCCAGCAGTTCGAGCAGCCTTTGCTGCTCCTCTTGTCCCAGCGGCAGCGACGTGCAGCGGATCGCCATCGACTGCAGGATCTGGGCATCGCGTTCGGGCGAGGGTAGCGAAGAGGCACGCTTCCATGAATCGTAGGCCAACCCTTTGGCCGCCTCCAGAATCTGTTCATCATTCCAAAGAGCCAGTGCTTGCAGCGGCGTGCTGGTCGATGCGCGGCGGGCAACGCACTGAGTCCGGTCGGGGGCATCGAAAACCGCCAGCCACGCCGGTGGGCAAGTCCTCTTCCAAAAGGTGTAGATGCTTCGCCGGAAAAGCGACTCCCCTTCGCTTCGCACGTAAACCCGGTTGTCGCTCCCCTCGTTGGCTCGTTCCTCCCACAACCCCTCGGGCTGGTACGGGTAGACCGGTGGACCCCCTAGCCGCTCCACCAACAACCCGGAGACCGCCAGCGATTGATCGCGCAGTTCCTCGGCCAACAGCCGCTGCCTCGGAAACCGGCTCAGCCATCGATTCTCCGGGTCCCTGTCGGCTGCTTCTTGGTCGATCACCGCCGATTGACGATAGACTCGGCTGCTGACGATGCGGCGGATCAGCCCCTTGAGGCTCCAGGGAGGCGACGCCACTTCGGCATGCCCCTCGATCCAGCCCCCCGCCAGCTCGTCCAGCAGTTCAGGATGCGAAGGATAATCCCCCTGCAGTCCGAAATCATCCAGCGTCTCCACCAGTCCGCGCCCGAACATCCGATGCCAGACTCGATTGACCATCACGCGACTGAAAAGGGGATGCGCCGGACTAGTCAGCCAATTGGCCAGCGCCAATCGGTCAGGCACGGCGTCCTCCCCCATCGCAAGCGACTTGGGGACGCGACGCCAGACGGGTCGATCCTGCATCGGTAAATCGTACTGCCCGCGGCGAAGGACGAATGTCGGTTTCGGTTCGGCTTCCTTCATCACCATCACGGGTAAGGGATCCAGCGAAGGGGCTAGCGGTGATCGCACCACCAGGGTTGGTGCGTAACTGGCGGAATTGTCATGCCGCTCCCCGATCGAGTTGAAGTAGCTTTGCAGACTGTAGAAATCTTCCTGGGAGATCGGATCGAACTTGTGATCGTGGCATCGGGCGCATTGGAAACTAAGCCCTAGGAAAGCTGTCCCGAAGGTCTGAACGCGATCGGAAGCGTATTCGTTGAGAAATTCCTCGGGAATCGAACCTCCCTCGGTCGTCAGCAGATGGTTGCGGTTGAAGGAGGTCGCCAACACCTGCTGTTGGGTTGCCTCCGGCAAAAGGTCTCCCGCTAGCTGTTCCCGCACAAACTGATCGTAAGGAAGATCGCGGTTGAATGCGTCGATCACCCAGTCGCGCCAGGGCCAAGCATTCCGTTTGAGATCGTGCAGATAGCCGTTGGTGTCGCCATAGCGAGCCACATCCAGCCAGAGCGACGCCCATCTTTCACCGAACCTCGGCGATGCCAACAGCCTCTCGACCTGCTTCTGATAGGCTGGATCTGATCCGTCGGCGGCAAACGCGAGCAGCTCTTCTTCGTTGGGAGGCACCCCGGTCAAATCGATCGTCAGCCGCCGCAGCAGCAACCGTGGATCGGCCAGATCGGATTGCGTCAGCTCCCGTTCTGAAAGGGCTCGATCGATCCAATAGTCGATCGAACGCTGCAGACCGGCAGGCGGCCGCTGCACCGGCTGGAAAGCCCAGTGGCTTTCGTACCCAGCCCCCGCAAGAATCCATCGCCTCAGCAGCTCCACCTCCTCGGGCGCCAGCTGCTTATGGCTTTCCGGCGGTGGCATCCGCTGATCGGGGGCATCGGACGTGATCCGTTGCCACAGTGAACTTTGCTCCAGATCCCCTGGAACGATAGCAGGCCGACCGCTGTCGCCGCCATTCTGGGCGCTGGCCGGTTCATCCAGCCGCAGCCCTCCCTGACGCTCCTCTGCATCAAATCCATGGCAGGAGAAACATCGGTCCGCGAGAAGAGGTCGGATCTCACGCTGGAACGAAGGCGGTTCCTCCGCTTCGGTCCACGAGGGCCAAGCGATTGCCTGAAGGCTGAAAATCACCAGCCCCAGCGCGGGGATCAAGCGAGCAGCGGGGAAGGGCATGGTCAGCGGTCGCCATACTCTTTCTTCATCTTCTCACTGAAGACCTTCTTGAACTTGTCGACCTTCGACTTGACCACCGCCTGGCAATAAGGCTGATCGGGATTGTCGTTGAAATAATTCTGGTGATAGTCTTCGGCTGGGTAAAACTTCGGTAGCGGACTGATCTCTGTGACGATCGGGTTCTTGAAGATCTTGGCCTCGTCCAGTTTCTTCTTGTAGTGCTCGGCCTTCTCCTTCTGCTCCGGTGAGTGATAGTAGACCACCGACCGATACTGGGTGCCGACGTCGTTGCCTTGGCGATTGAGTGTGGTGGGATCGTGCGTCTGCCAGAAGACTTCGAGGATTTCGTCGAAGGAGACGACGGAGGGATCGTAGGTGATCTGGCATACCTCGGCATGCCCGGTCAGTCCGGTGCAGACCTGCTTGTAATTGGGATTCTCGGTCTGCCCACCGGCGTATCCGGAGACGACTTTGGTGACTCCCTCCAGCCGCTGAAAGACCGCCTCGACACACCAGAAACAACCACCCCCAACCGTTGCCAGTTCCATCGGTTTCCCCTCGCTTTTCTTTCCGTCCCCCTGCGGGCTCCCTGAAGCTGCTTGTTTTTCGGCTGCCCCGGACTGCCCCAGCGCGACGCGATGAGTCGATTGCAACGCCGCGAAGCTCAACAGGCACCCCATGATTCCCAGGAAAACTCGGCGGTTCCCACTCAAGGCGCTGCGATCCAAAGACGGAATTCGGCTCATGGCAAATCGACTCCAGTATGCAAGGCGGGGACTATATCGGCTGACTCCACGGCGACGACGGATCCAGTCGATTGACTTCCATCAGCTACCGCGTCGGTTTCTGGTAGTTTACCCGCCAGAGAAGCCAGAGGGCAGTAGCGGACCCGCTGGATGTCCCGATGCGTTACGATAAGGTGTTCCCAGGAAGAACGGATCTGGAGACGGAGTGATCTGGTGCCGCAACAGTTCAAATCGATCGATTTCCGAGGGGAGATGATCCTGCTGGGAACCGGCACCAGCGTCGGAGTCCCGACGATTGGGTGCCCTTGTGAGGTTTGCGAAAGCAACGATCCACGCAATCGCCGCACCCGTTGTTCGGCTGTCATCGGGCTGGAACAGGGGAACCTGCTGATCGACACCTCGCCCGACCTGCGCACCCAGCTGCTTCGGGAAGGCATCGGTATCGTCCACGCGGTCCTCTACACCCACGAACATGTCGATCATCTCTACGGACTGGATGACCTAAGGCTTTTTCCCTTCGCGATCGGTGGCCCGATCCCGCTGTTCTGTGAAGAGAAGGTAGAGCGACGCATCCGGGTTGCCTTTGACTATGCCTTCAGCGATCGGCCTGCCACGCATCCGGGAGCCGCACCACAGCTAGATCTGCAAAGAATCACGCTCGATCCATTCGAGGTCCTCGGCGTTCGGGTGACTCCCATCCGGCTGAACCACGGCCCCCATTTTGAAGTGCTGGGCTTTCGTATCGGCCAGACCGCCTACTGCACCGATGTCAGTTCGATCCCCGAAAGCAGTTGGCACCTCCTGGAAGGGCTCGATACCCTCATCCTCGACGCTCTTCGCCCCCGCCCCCATCCCACTCACCTGTCGGTCGATCAAGCGGTTGAGATCATCGATCGACTGAAACCCAGGCAAGCCTTTCTGACCCATCTGTCGCATGAACTCGATTACGCTGGCACCAACGCGACACTCCCACCCAACATTCGGCTGGCCTTCGATGGCCAGCGGATCCCGGTGCCCGATTTGATGCGGTGATGGTGGGGAACCACTTTCCAAAAAGACTTTTTCTTCTCGGACTTTGAAGGAGATCAGCGAGATGGCTTGCAAGGGGTTCTTGGTGGTGATCGGGTGGCTTCTGCTGGGTGTGTCGGCCAACGCCCAGTCGCATCAGTCTGGCGGCAAGCGAGTCTTTCTGGCCGCCGATTACGAGAAGAAGATCGCGGCGCTGGTCGATGGCGAAGACACGATTGTCTGGTCGATCCCGATCCGCGACATCCATGATGCCCAGGCCTTGCCCAATGGCCACTGGCTGCTGCAGACCAGTTTCGGCAACGTCATCGAAGTCGACCAGCAAGGGAAAGAGGTCTGGAAGTACGAAGCCGGGAAGACTGCGGAAGGTGGACCGATTGAAATCCACGCCTTCCGCCGCCTCCCCTCGGGAGCCACCATGATCGCCGAGAGTGGCGCACGGCGCATCTTGGAGATCGACCGCGACAAAAAGGTGCTTCGGTCGATCCCGCTGTCGGTCGATCGCCCCGATGCGCATCGCGACACCCGTCTGGTGCGACCCACTCCAGGTCAAACCTACTTGGTTGCGCACGAAGGAGATCGAAAGATTCGCGAGTACGCCACCGATGGCAAGGTGATCTGGCAGCATGATGTCGGCACCCAGCTCTACTCCGCCGTTCGCACCGCCACAGGAACGACGCTGATCGGTACCGGAGACGGCCACCGGGTCCTGGAAGTCGATGCCGAGGGGAAATCGGTCTGGGAGGTCGGCGAAAAGGAACTGCCAGGAATTCGTCTGGCCTGGGTGACGATGGTCGAACGGCTGCCAAATGGCAACACCTGGATCGTCAACTGCCATGCCGGCCCCGACCAGCCTCAGATCATCGAAGTCACCAAAGAGAAGAAGGTCGTCTGGACCTTTCGGGATTTCGATCGCTTCGGGAACGCACTTCCGGTCGCGATCCAAGTTGCTGCCCCCGCCAGCGGCAACTGATTGCAATGCCTCGGCAAACTGGGGGGATTCAATTGCTCGCCAGTGCCACTTCCCAGGCCCGGGAATCGACCAAAATGGTGCAGACTGAATGGGGATCAGCTAAGCTGACGATTTCAGGATGCAGGTGGTGGATTTTGCGATCCATCGCCCCCTGGCCTCTCCAGAGAACCATCCATTCCACCACCATCCAGACTGTGTAGACTCGGGAGTTTGTTGATGAGCGAAAAGCAGCAGTGGGGCTCCAAGCTGGGAGTGATCCTAGCGGTCGCGGGATCGGCCGTCGGTCTCGGCAATTTCCTCCGCTTTCCCGGCAAGGCAGCCGAGAACGGCGGCGGCGCGTTCATGATCCCTTACTTCATCGCGCTCCTGCTGGTCGGCATTCCGCTCTGCTGGGCCGAATGGTCGATGGGCCGCTACGGCGGGCGAAATGGCTTCAACTCCGCACCCGGGATCTTCGCAACCTTGTGGCGCCATCCAGCCGCCAAGTATCTGGGCGCCTTGGCCCTCCTGGTGCCGATGACCGTCTACTTCTATTACATCGTGATCGAATCGTGGTGCCTGGGGTACGCCTTCTACTATCTGATGGGCTGGATGAATCATGGAAGCGATCCAGCCAAGTACAAGGCAGTCTTTGAAGCCTTCACCGGTTCTTCGAAAGATGCCGCCATTCTTTCAGGATTGACCGCGCCACTGATTTTTTTGGTGATCACCTTCGTGGTCAACTTCCTTCTGGTCTACCGTGGGCTCAGTGGAGGGATCGAGAAATTCTGCAACATCGCCATGCCACTGATGGCGATTTGTGCCATCTGCGTCCTGGCGCGGGTGCTCACCCTGCCTGCCAATCCAAACGCCCCCAATCAAAACGTCGTCAACGGCCTGGGTTACATGTGGAACCCAGACTTTTCCGTTCTCGGGAAACCTGGAACGTGGCTGGCCGCTGCTGGGCAGATCTTCTTCACGCTGTCGGTCGGTTTCGGGGTGATCATCAACTACGCCAGCTACTGCAAACCCAAGCAGGATATTGCCCTGAGCAGTCTGACTGCCTCCAGCGTCAACGAGTTCTTCGAAGTCTGCCTGGGCGGGTTGATCACCATCCCAGCTGCCTTCATCTTCCTGGGCGCCACCGCGTTGACGCAATTCACCAGCAGCTCTTTCTCCCTCGGCTTCAACGCCCTCCCCAACGTCTTCGCCGAAATGCCAGCCGGCAGTTTCTTCGGCTTCCTTTGGTTCTTCATGCTGTTTCTGGCCGCCATCACCAGCAGCATCTCGATGCTGCAGCCGGTACTGGCCTTCTTCGAAGAAGGATTGGGATGGAATCGCATGCGATCGACCGTGCTCCTATTCGCTCTTTCTCTGATCGGCACCGGCTGGATCGTCCTTCGAAGCGGCGAACTTAAGGGCCTGTCGGCGATCGACTACTGGAGCGGTGAGATGTTCATCGTGGTCCTGGCGCTTGTGCAAGCGATTCTCTATGGTTGGGTCTTCGGGATCCAAAAAGGTAAAGCAGAACTCGACAGTGGCGCCCAACTTCAGGTTCCCGCATTCGTTCAGTTTGTCATCCGATACGTGTCGCCGCTGTTCCTCATCTGGATCCTCGTCAGCCAGCTGATCGCTCGCGATGCCCAAGGCAAACTGGAACTAGTCAAGAAGTTCGAGGACCCGGTGCTGGCTACTGGATTCGGCATCGTCGCTGGCTGCATGGTGCTTCTCCTGGCCATGGTGTCGCTGGCCAGCAAGCGATGGAAGCAAGAGGGACGATCGATCCTCTGACGATTGCAGATCGAATGCTCGTGATCCACTATCTCGATATCGAATCTCCGCAAGGCAACACGATTATGACCACTCTTGGATGGCTTTTTATGACGGTGTCGATCGGTAGCGTGCTGGCTCTGGTCTCCTTCTGCATCTCTCGAGTCCTGGCCAATTCATCTCAGGACGACGAGTGATCGATCGCCGCATCCCGCAACACTGGAAGTTCAGCGTCCGCAAGGCCGCCCCAAAAAACTGACGCGATGGAAGGAACGGTACCGATGCACTCCCTGTCGTCGATCTTCCGCGAGGGACAAACTCTGGTGGGCAGATGCCTGCTGGGGCTCACTGCAATCCTTTGTTCCAGCAGCATCGGCCAGGGCCAATCCCCCAAGGGTTGGACTGTGAAGGCCGATCCCTCGGCGGCGGAGGTGCTGCAAGGAACAACGCAGGTTGCCAAGTTCGGGCATGCGGATGGCCCCAAGCCGATTCTTTGGCCTCTCATCGGCCCTGGCCATTGGCTGGCGACTCGCCAATGGCCGATGTCGGATGGAACCGCTGGGGAGAAGCAGGATCATCCTCACCATCGCTCCCTCTGGATGACGCATGGTGCAGTCAATGGAGTCGATTTTTGGTCTGAGTCGCCGGGGCATGGGTCGATCAGCACGACCGCTCTTAGCACCCGGCAGGATCCTCAGGGAGCCTGGTGCCAGATCGATTCAACCCATGACTGGATGGCCCCTTCCAACAAACGCGTCCTCTCGGAAACTCGCAGCATGCGATTTTCCGGCGATGATCAGGCGACGGTCATCGATTTGGATATTCGGTTGCATGCATCGGACGGCCCCGTCGAATTTGGTGACACCAAGGAGGGATCGTTTGGGATCCGAGTCGCCGAATGGATGAAGGTCGATGCCAAGCTAGGTGGCAAGATCACTTCCTCCCGAGGCAAAATCGATGGGGATGCATGGGGCCTGCCAGCCGAATGGGTCGATTACACCGGTGATCACCAAGGGGAGCGGGTTGGGATCGCCATCCTTTGCCATCCTTCCAGCTATCGGGCTCCAGGCCGCTGGCACGTGCGCACCTATGGCCTGTTCGCTCATAACCCCTTCGGTCGAAAAGATTTTCCGGAGGTGGAGGGAGAAAGCCGAGAGGGTGGTGCGACGTTGCCCGCTGGGGAAACGATGCTGCTTGCCTACCGAGTGATCCTCCATCGCGGCAGATTTGGAATCGAGGAGACCGTCAATTCCTACAAACAGTACAGCAGGGAGTCGAAGTCCACCCGCCCCGCAGTAGCTCAGTAGCAGCCACAGCCCCACTTAGAAAAAGTGGCTTAGCATCCTTGGTGGATACCGCCATCGTGATGCAACCTTCAGTTTGATGATTGGAAAATCTGAGCTAAGGTCATATAATCGTTGGTGTAGACTAGCGATGGAGTCACTATCCCCTTAGTCCGTTGACTTCATCCTCGCTTGTTGCTTTTTTAGACCTTCCTGTTGAGCCGGTCGCGTCTTGGGGAGCACTGCGCGAAATCCAACCTCTCTTTGAATACAAAATGATTCCAACATCTGAGTGGTTTGGTGCAACTGGCCTCCAACTACTACAAGCACTAGGCAAAACAAACTGCCTTCATCATTGCTCCCAGCTGCGACGTCTTCACTTTTCCGGCGATCGCGGGCAACTGGATGAGCTTCGCGGCGAGCGGCTGTCCAGGGTGCTGACCCGCGCGATGGAAACACCATTGCACCGAGAGCGTCTAAAGTCTGCCAGACTCGATTTTTCTTCAGTCGCGAGGAAGGATCCCTGGGATATCCTGAAACGCCTGAAACCGATTGAGAAGGTTAGCTACCGGCGGAATTACCCCGACGGAGCTGTTACCATCGACCGGGGTGATCGGCGGACCCTGTGGTCCACATCAGGTACCACTGGCGATCGCTTGACGGTGGTTCTGGACTTTGCGAAACGGGATGCGAGCCGTGGAGCTTCATTTTTCGGCATGCAACTTGCCGTGGGCAGTCGCTTCCGTTTCCCGATCGTCGATATTCCACCCAATGCATGCAATGCCGTATGCGGCCTCGATGGCCCACCCGAAAATTCGCTGGTCTCGCTGGTTCGAAAAGCGGTTCGCAACGGCACCCTCAGATCTCAACAATTCCGCTCCGATCTCCATGGTTTCCTCGATCGTCGCTATGTCAATTGCAATACTACCTTACCGCCGCTGGAGGCTTCGGGGGCAGAGGATCTGCAGAGCAAATTAAAGCAGTGCTGGTCGGAGATTCATTCGCTGCGTCCCCGATTGATTCGCGCCTTACCGCAATACCTTCTTTGGCTCGCAGAAACGAGAACTGAGCCAAACAGTCTCGACGGCGCCCCTTGGTTTGCAGCACCCTACGGTGGCCTTGCCTCTCCTCAGATGTACCGACGAATTCAGAGGGGGCTCCTTGCTGAAACGCGCAATCTCTACGGCACTAGCGAACTTGGTCCGATCGCGATCGCCTGCGACGATCAAATGGGATCTCATCTTTTGGAACCCTTGTTCGAGATTGAAATCCTGCGCGACGGGGAACCTGTTCCCAACGGCGAGATTGGCGAACTAGTCATCACCGATTTAATGAATGAGGCGATGCCGATCATTAGGTATCGGGTGGGTGATGTCGGTCGCTGGGTGGATGGCGACTGTCGATGCGGTGGTCGATTCCGACGCCTGGAGGTGCTGGGGCGCGTGCAGGAGACTTTTTCATACCACGACCGGTGGATCGCCCCTTCTTCAATCGTTGACGCCGTCCTGGAGGACCCCCAAGTCATCAATTTCCGTCTTGAACAACTTGATCGCAACCGCTTCCAGTTGCTTCTGGTCCCCGCGATTGCGGGGACTTCCCTGCATGGCGATATCATCGGCCATCGCGTAGCGTCCCTGCTTGGAAACGATGTAAAGGTTCGATCGAAGTCGGTTCCATGGCTACGGCCAGAGACCAATGGAAAATTTCAATTTATCCGGATGGAATCTGCATCGCTCACCGAAAGTCTAGCACGGCAATGACGTTTCTTCCTGCCTCTTTGCGCGACCACTATCCGTCTCTTGGCTGCAACACTCCCTCGGGAAATCCCTTGATTTATCTCGACAGTGCAGCCACTGCGTTGCGTCCGCGTCCGGTCATCGAAGCGGTGAGAGAGTTGATGGAGTTTGGTACCGGTTCGATCCACCGGTCGGTTCATTCACTGGGAGACAGGGCGACCGAACTCTACGAACAGGCGAGGCGGATGGTTGCCAGATGGCTAGGGACAGTAGAACACCAGGTGGTTTTCACAAGGAACACAACCGACGCGATTCAATTGATAGCGACCGGCTGGCCCCTTGATGGAACTGTCCTTGCCAGTCTTTCCGATCACCACTCAACAATCCTTCCGTGGGGAGTCGAAAGAACCAAATTGTTACCTGTCCTGGAGGACGGAGCGGTTGACGAATCTGCCATGCTGCGTGAACTGGAGAGCGGGAATGTTTCGGTGGTCTGCCTAGCGCACCTTTCCAATGTTACCGGCAACATGATCGACTGCAGCAAGATTGCAGACGCGTGCCATCGCCACGGTGCGATCCTTGTGCTGGACGCAGCCCAGTCGGCCGCCCATGGACCTCTGGACGTAGATCAACTCGGATGCGATTTCCTTGCATTCAGTGGGCACAAACTGGGCTCGCCAGGCGGTGTTGGGATACTTTGGGGACGTCACGAAATGCTAGAGCGACTGGAACCGGAACGTCGCGGCGGAGGGATGGTGGAATCGGTGCACTTTCCGCAGATGCAGTACCGACCGATTCCATGGCGTTTCGAATCAGGAACTCCTGCCCTTGAAAGCGTGGCAGGCTTGTCCGCTGCGATTGGATTTCTCAACCAACTGGAACCAGAAGATATCCTCGAGCATCTTCAGTCGCTTCGCCGCTACGCAGTGCGGAAACTGCTTTCGATACCACGACTGAAGATCCTTGGCTCAGTCCAAGAGCATTCGTGTGGACCGATCTCGTTTATGATACCGGGCCATTCTTCCCATGTTCTTGCTCGATCGCTAAGCGATGCTTTCGGAATCTGCATTCGCTCAGGTTTCCATTGCTCCGAACCACTCCATCTCCATTGGGCCAGCGGACCAACGATGAGAATGTCATTCCATATCTACAATCAGCCAGAAGAGATCGATCGTTGTTGCGAGGCGCTCTGCAAACTGATTGACGTCCTGAAGCGCTGACGGCATTCCAGCTCCAACAAGATCCACTCACTACCTGAAGTGCTGCAAGGAATGACCTGCTTTTTCATTCGATGTTCGTAGGTCAGTCGCCCGGAATGCAACAGACGCCGAACTGACAGGAGAGGACATTTGGGACTTCCTCGACAAGTGCTCCACAAGGGAAATACACTCCATCGCGTTCACCTTTGAGCCATGGTCAACGGTCACAGAATATCCAAGTCGATACGATTGGGCGAGATCTGCGATTCACCAAACCTAGGCTTTCGATATGGTAGACTTTTCCAGCCCGTTGGCTCAGAATCAACAAGGTGGCAAAGGCGACGGTAAGGAAGAATAGACACGGTCCAGCCCATTGGATGAGATAGGAATGCCGGTCCACCGGCCATTTTGGGGCTCCACCAAGCCGATGTCAGCGACTCAGGGATTTCGGTTAGGGGGTACAGACTCCCCAATAGGATCCTGATGACTGTCACCAGATCTGATTCTCGTTTTGCCCTCTTTGGATTTGTCGAAAGCCATCACGATGCCGGAATCTCCCTCGGGTAGCATTCAGTTCCAGTGTCCCAAGTGCTCGGGCAAACTCTCCGTCCCGGCCGACAAGGCCGGTGTTTCAGTGACCTGTCCGAAGTGCGAAGCGACCATCAAGACGCCGCGGATCGCGACGCTGGATCGCGAGGAAGAGTGGATCCAACTGGATCAGCCAGCCGTCCAGCTCGGGATTGAGCCGCCGAAGGCTACTGAGACGACGCGCTACCGATGGCAGAAGAATGATCGCACCCAGCCGCCAAGCACAGGCAAGGGGCCTGCGACGCCTCGGCCTCCCACCTCAGCGCCATCCCCTGCGGAATCGAAGGGCCCCAAGGAGCCCAGCGGCACCAGCAAGCAAGACCTCCCTGCATCGGGTGCCAGCTCACGGGGGACCGCTTCGCGAAGCGAAGCCACCAAGCCACCATCGGCTCCCCCTTCGAACAGTAGCTGGGATGCGTCCGATGACGACTTGCAACTGGCCCCAGAAGAGCCATCGAGAAAGTCGAGGGAATCGGCAGAGCAATTGCTGCAATCGGCCGCATCGCCCCCTCCGAAACCGATGACGAAAAAAACGGTTTCAGAACCCGCTCAGAAAGAAACACCCCAAGAGTATCGGGTTCAGTGCAAACTTTGTGGCACGCTGATGTACGCGGAACCCCAGCAAGCGGGCAGGATGATTCAGTGCCCCGACTGTCATAGCCAGTTTGAAGGCCCACCGCCTCCCGTCAAGCGGCCGCCCAAGCCGGCCAAACCGGCGGTTGCGGCCGATCCGATGGAGGTGCGTTTCAAGAACGAAACGCCTCCGGCACGCCCGGCAGCGACCAATACCAAGTCGACTCAGGATATTCTGGATCGCGCCAAGCAGGAACTGGATGACGCGCCCGAAGATGGCGGGGAGATGACCTACGACTTCGACACGCGAGGTTGGTTGGTGCGGTCCTTTTCCTTCCTTTTCGATCCAGGTCTGATCCTGATCGCCATCGCTTCAGGAGTGTTCTCCGCTGGGCTGCTCCTTGCAGTCTGGTGGTTCGCTCAGCAATCCGAAGCGACGCGTGGCCTTGGGAACCTACTGGGGGTACTGATCGGTGCTGGCCTTGGCATCCCCCTGATGTCGGCTCTCCTGACCAATGGGCTAGCTGTCTTGGAGTCGTCAGCGAACCGACTGAAGAAAGTCCAGGAATGGCCGATGTTCAATCCTGTCGAATGGTTCGGGGAGATCGCCTGCGTCGTGGTCGCGTTTCTGCTGGCCGCACTGCCAGGAGGTCTGCTAGCGCTGCTGCTGCAATACCTCGGGGGCGGCTCGGTGATGATGCTTGGAGCCTACCTGATATCCGTTTGGCTTCTTTTTCCTCCGTTGCTCCTGTCGATGCTCGACCTGCAAAGCGTCTTTCGGCCCTACTCGAAGGATGTCTACCAGTCGATTCAGTCCCGAGGTGAAGCGTGGGGCGCTTGCTACATGATGACCGCGCTGGGGCTGGCTGGCTTTTATCTGCTTTCGATCCTGGTCAACTCGATGGGATGGAAGTATCCGGTGATCCTCGGCATGGCCCTGCCGTGGATCCTCTTCTATCTCTTCCAGCAGTATGGCGTTCTGGCGTCCCGCATCAGCGACGTCACAAATCTGGGCTTCGAGCCGTCGGATGCCCCCGAAGAGAGCTCTCAGACTGAACTCCCACCCCAGTGATCTGCCCACCATTGCCTCATGGCATTCAGGAGCCGCTGCGATGTCCGATCGCCCTTACCACTTCCGGTGTTCCCAAGTTCGTTTTCTTCCTCTATGCCTGATGGTACTGGCATGGTGTCAGGGGTTTTCGGTATGCCTGGCGACCGAGGATGCGGGGATGCGAGCGGGGGCAGCCACCAGCAACATCACACCCGATCTAGGTGGTGAGATCATCGGTGGCTTCCTGCCGATCGCCTCACGGCAGATCCATGACGAACTTTGGGTACGCTGCATCGTTTTGGAACAAGGAGAGACCAGGATCGCGCTGGTTGTGTGCGATCTGCTGGGAATCCATCGCTCGCTAAGCCTTGCGGCTCGCGAGGAAATCTCCCGGCGCCACGCCATCCCAGCATCGCACGTCCTGATTTCGGCTACCCACACCCATTCGGCCACCAGTGCCATCGGCAACGCGATGTATCCGCAGGTCTACCAAAGCGATGTGCAGTTGGATGAATACCAGAAGTTTGTGGTGCGTCGCATCGTCGATGCCGTCGGCCGCGCGGTTGCGAATCTGGAACCAGCGGAAGTGGGCTTTGGCAGCATCGAGGCGCCAGAGCATCTGTTCAACCGCCGCTGGTTCCTCAAGGAAGGGAAGATGACTTCCAATCCCTTCGGTGCCATCGACAAGGTACGGATGAATCCGCCGGTGGAAAGCCCTGATCTGGTGGAGCCAGCGGGCCCCACCGACCCCGAACTTTCGTTTGTGATCGCCAAGGCCACCGACGGTCGCATCATCGGAATCTACTCGGCCTATTCACTTCATTATGTCGGCGACGTCGGTCCTGGTCATGTCTCGGCGGATTACTTCGGCATCTACTGCCAACAGCTACAGAATCTTCTGTCGCGTCCCAATCAGGATCCACCGATGGTGGCCATTCTCGCCAATGGAACCAGCGGGGATGTCAACAATGTCCCCTTCCCCAAAGCACGTCCTCCGAAACCGGTCTATGGGCAGATGCGTCATGTCGCAGAAGACCTAGCCGGCAAGCTATCGGCTACCGCTCCCCAAGTAGAGTTTCGCCGGGATCATGCGCTAGACGCCAAGTACCGTGAACTGGATGTTCAGTGGCGATCGATCGGCCCCGAGCTGATGGCGTGGGCAACGAAGATCCAGCAAAATCCTCCCCCACCGAACCAGCCACCTGGGCTTCCCGATATCTACGCGCGACGTGTGCAGCTGCTGGCCAAGGCAAGCCCTCAGACCAAACTCCCAGTGCAAGCCCTCCGCATCGGACCGCTGGTGATCGGTACGTCGCCATGCGAAACCTTTGCTGAGACAGGACTGGAGTTCAAGAAACGCTGCACGGCGCCGCGAGCCATGATGGTGGAACTAGCGCATGGTTACTTCGGTTACTTGCCTACCCCTCGCCACTTCGCGCTCGGTGGCTATGAAACATGGCCAGGGACCAACTCCCTGGAACCACAGGCATCGGTCAAGATCATCGACGCCTTGCTGGAGATGGCACAAGACTGGAAAGAGTGATCCATCAGGAACCGCAAAAGATTCTCTTGTTTGACGACGCCAACGCCAAATCGCAGGTGGATCGTCCCTTGCGTGAAGCCCCTCGGCCATTGGGATGGCAGCTTCGCTTGCCCACCCAGCCTGCCAGCAGTCCGAGAGCGTGGCTTGCTGAGGATCGATCGCCTCGTCAATTCCGACGCCTCTCCTCCTGCATCCTCAGCCGCTCGGGCACAGGTGCCTCCAACTGGATGACTCGCCGGTCCACTGGATGGGTCAGACGCAGGCGATGCGCATGCAGCCAGTATCCGCCATCGCCCGGCACCCCCGCCGCATCCGATCGAGGAATCCCGCCCACTTGGTAGATCGGATCGTTCACCAGCGGATGGCCTGCTGCAGCGGCATGAATCCGGATCTGATGGGGCCTTCCAGTCAGGAGATGGGCTTCCACCAGCGTCTCCTGGCAACTTGGTCGCTCCAAAACTTGGAAATGCGTTTTTGCACTTTTGCCGATCGGGGAAGCAGCATGCAGAGTGCCCAGCTTCGCGTAGGGCACCGGTCCGATAGGAGTCGACTCCGTCCACTCCATCCAGAGCGGACTTCCGGTGACCAACGCGCGGTAGATCTTGCGGTAGCTAGGCCAACCCGCAGACAGGAGTCGCGCTGCCTGATCGGTCCTGGCAAACAGCACCACCCCAGAGGTCGCGCGTCCCAGCCGATGCAGTGGCCGTGCACCGGGATCCCGCTGGAGTACCCGTGCCAGCAGCGTGTTCTGATAAAAGCCACCGCCGGGTAGCGTCGGCAATCCAGATGGCTTGGCGACAGCAAGAAGGTGCTGGTCCTCATACAACCATTCGACCTCCAGGGGAACGGGCGGCTCTTCCCATCCGGGCCGATGCCACAGCACCTCCTGCCCAGCCCGCAGCAACATACCGCCCGATACCACCCGCCCCTCCACCGTCAGCTCGCCAGCCTCCAGCCGCACCAGCCACTGCTCCATCGAACTGTGCGGAAACGTCTTGGCCAGATAGCACTCAATCGTTTTCCCAGACCAGTGGGGATCGACGACACTCTTGAAGATATAGCCTGGGTGCTCGGTCACTTCCCACCATAGCGCGAGTGATTTTCCAACCGTTTCTTGGATTGCATCGAACGTCTATGGTACACTCGACGAAATAGGATGAGTTTCGGATAACCGGGTATGATTTCGCTCCCTGCGAGGTAGACAAAGATGCTTGCTTGGCTTCGATCCATGATCCTCGTCGGCTTGGTGTGCTGCTCGGGATGCACGCGAGATGAAGAGATTGCCGAGCGAGAGTCGTCCAACCTGAAACCACTGGCAGTCTATTACGGACGATTCATCGGGGCCAATCAAGGCAAGAGTCCCGCCAACGAAGCCGAACTGAAAGAGTTCATCCGCAAGCAGCCAGCGGAGGAATTGGAGGCGATGGGGGTGCGCGACGTGGAATCGCTGTTTGTCTCCTCTCGCGACAAGAAGCCTTATCGCTTCAATTTTTCTCCCAAGGAGACACAGCCTGGTCAAATCGTTGTCTTCGCCTGGGAGCAGGATGGCATCGAGGGGAAGCGCTACGTCGGCGGCACGCTGGGGCAGATCGAAGAGGTGGACGCGACTCGCTTCGGCGAACTAGTTCCCAGCCCTTGACCCAGGTGCTGCAGCTTAAATAGCCAAGCCATTCGGGTTCCTGCTTCCAGCCGAATACAAAAAAAGGTGGACCGCATTTGCGGGCCACCTTTTTTGTTTTTTCTCGGTTCAGCAAGATAAACAGGCGCCCTGTCACTCACCCAGATCCACCGACTCTCCGTCGGCGCGATGCCCGAGTCGATTGAAGAGCGTCAGATCGATATTGAAGGTGATGAAGCGAACGCTGCCGTCGGCCATCGCAGCACCCATGACGGCTGGGTGCGCGCTTCCAAAGCGGTATCCTTCCCAGCCACCCTGCCTGCCATAACGGGAATCGGAGTTGGGTTGAAAACCTGTGTAGCGGATCACATCTGGATCCCAACCGTCGGCCCATCCGGCGTCATCGTGCCAATCGCCGGTGCGATAGGCTAGCGGATTCAACTGCTTTTCCGAAATCACCAGGGTGTTGCTGGTGCCGTCCGTCACGTCCCCCATCTTCACCCGAGTTCCATGCCACTGGGCATTGGCATCCACACCACCGCGAGCGATCACGCCCTGGTAGGTGAAAGGCTCCCAGGCCATGCCCCAAATGTCTCCATACCAGTACTGATCCCAGCTGTTGGGAGAGTTGGCAGGCGTGGCGGCGGCGTAGTCCATCAGGTAACGGTTCCCCTGCGACTGGGTCTTCTTGGAACGTCGACGCGTCGGACAGAAGAAGAGCGACGGGCCGCCACTATAGCGCAGGATGTCGACGTTGTTGTTGGTATTCAAATTGGACAACGAAATCTGCTCGACAAACGGCAGAATGTGAGTCGCCCAGCTACCGACGCCTCCCCACGGGTTGTAACCCCCAGGTGGAAAATAACGGTACTGATCGTGGTGCATCTGAATCGCCAATCCCTGCTGCTTGAGATTGTTCGAGCACTGGACGCGACGTGCCGCTTCCCGAGCAGCCTGGACAGCAGGAAGCAACAGCCCCACCAAAATGCCAATGATGGCGATGACCACCAAGAGTTCCACTAACGTGAACCCCTTTCGATGGTTGCGAAAAAAGGAATTCTTCATCAGATAAGCCCCGGCAAATAAAGGAATTATGAAGAGCCGACGGAGCTAATCGTAGCGTGTGAAAAAGCGGGTTGCAAATTTATTTCCCGCTAAAGAGGGCTAATGGAGCTTTCATTTCCATTAGCCGGCTGGCACCAACTCCCCTTTCCAGGACGCTCCGCACGAGATCGATCCGGAATGATTGTGGCTGGCGATCGCTTCCGCGCCGCAGGTCGAAAGCCCCGTTGGTAGCTCTCCCGACAGCTTGCGCCGCACCGCTAGAGAGTGTGTGCGAATGCAGACGGGACCGCGTCAGAGCCGTCGAGGGCGGTTGTTTTACGCCCCCAAGAATCGGCAGGATCGAGTGTTGCATCGTCGGCGGTCCACGTCGGCCGGTCGGGGGAGAAATTCGGATCGCCCGCCGATCGCATCAGCCTCGCAAGAACCTTTGGATGACTTTGTCGGCGATCGTCTGCCCGATGCGGAGGCTGGCGGTTGCGGCAGGGCTTGGCGCGTTGCAGACATGGATCGCGCTGGGCTGATCGACAAACAGAAAGTCATCGACCAGTTTCCCGTCGGCGGAGATGGCTTGAGCCCGGACGCCGGCGGGGGCCTTTCGAAGGTGCTTTCCCTGAATCTCGGGGATCAGTTTCTGCAATGCCCGCACGAATAGCGGTTTCCACAGCGACCTTCCGATCTCTCCGATGCCGGTTCCCATGTAGCGCATCGCGATCTTGCGAAAGCCGGTGTGCCCCAGCGTCTCGCCCAAGTCCCGCAAGTTCCAGTTCCGCCACGTATATCCTTCGCGTGCCATCGCCAGCACGGCATTGGGGCCACACTCGACTCCCCCGCCGATCATGCGAGTGAAATGAACCCCAAGAAAGGGAAAATTGGGATCGGGCACTGGATAGATCAGATTCCGGCAGAGGTGGGAGGCTTCGGGGGTCAGTTCATAGTATTCGCCACGAAAGGGGATGATGCGAACCGGCGGTTGCTGACCTGTCATTCTCAGGATGCGGTCGCTGTGAAGTCCACCGCAGTTGACGAGATATCGCGAGCGAATGCTTTCGCCGCTGCGAGGACGCAGGATGAACTCGGTGCTGGAGCCACCGACGTCGGCCAGCTGCCAACGTCGCTCGATCCGAAGTCCGCTGGCGACAACCCGTTCCGCCAGTTTTCGGCAGACCGCACCAAAGTCGACGATGCCAGTCCCAGGAACATGGATGGCGCGCACCCCCGCCGCGTGAGGCTCCAGGGCCTTCAGTTCCTTGACCGAAATTCGCTCGCACCCAATCCCGTTCTCAACCGCTCGATCGTGCAGCTTCTCCAGATAGGGAACCTGAGCCCCCTCGGTGGCGACGATCACCTTGCCGCATCGCTCCCAGGGAATCTGATGCTCCTGGCAAAACTGCTCCATCATCGACTTGCCTTCGATGCAGTGCGTCGCCTTGGCCGATCCGGGGGGGTAGTAGATTCCGGAGTGGAGGACGCCGGAATTGCGAGACGATTGGTGGCTGCCGACGGCGGTTTCCTTTTCCAGGAGGATGACTTTCAACCCCGGCGCCCGCTGGCTTAACTGGAAGCAGGTCGCCAGGCCGACGATTCCACCCCCGACGATCGCCAGGTCATAGGTTTCTGCCATCCGAATCCCTTCCTTCTAGTTCTGCTGGATATTCGTGTCGCGACCGTTTGTTGAAGTAGCTACACTTTCGTAACGGTAGCTATCGGCAACCTGGATGGCGAGACTGCCCGCCGCTTTTCTCGCCCCGCCCTTTTTTGCAATCCCACAGAGGAAATGAACCCTGCCGGTGCCGCAAGTTCTGCTATTCCTTCCTAACCCTGTTCGATCCGACCCCATTTCGCTGGAGTTGGCAACACGATGACGCTCCCCCCTCCCCCCATCGATTCCCATCTTCCCCGGATGCTGATCGAACAATGCCGACGCCGCGGAAATCGGCTGAAAGTCGCCGACTCCACGGGAGTCGAATTGACGGGCCACGAGGTCCTGATGCGGACCCTAGCGCTCCGCCGCGTCCTCGACCGGGAGGTGCTCAGCGACGACGAAAAATACGTCGGCGTTCTGTTGCCACCCAGCGCTCCGGCGACGGTGGTCAACTTCGCGCTGACCCTCTCTAAGCGAGTTGCGGTCAACCTGAATTACACCGTCAGCTCATCGATTCTCAACCGCTGCACCGAACTGGCTGGAATTCGACATATTCTTACCAGCCGCAAAGTGATGGAGAAACTCGATCTGAAACTAGATGCCCAGGTCGTCTTTCTGGAGGACCTCAAGGAGAAAGTCACGCTGCTCGATAAGGCCAACGCCTTTTTCTATGGCCGTCTGGCACCTCCCTCGATGCTCCTTTCGGCGCTGCGACTGCGGCATGTGGCATCGCATGATCCGTTGACAATCATCTTCACCTCGGGATCGACCGGCACCCCTAAGGGGGTCGTGCTGACCTATGAGAACATCGCCTCCAACGTGCAAGCCATCCGCGATGCCATCGGACTCGATGATCATGATGTGATCCTGGGAATCCTTCCCTTCTTTCATAGCTTTGGTTACACCGTCACCCTTTGGACCGCGATGGCCCTGCCGCCAGCAGGTATCTTTCATTTCAGTCCTTTGGAGCCGCGACCGATCGGAAAGCTGGCGGAAAAATACAAGGCGACGGTGCTACTGGCGACTCCAACCTTCCTCAGGAACTATATCAAGCGAATTGAGCCCCACCAGTTCAAGCACCTGGAGGTGGTGGTGGTTGGCGCCGAAAAGATGCCGCTGGCGCTGGCCGAGGAATTTGAGAAGACTTTCGGGGTCAGGCCGGTGGAAGGGTATGGGACGACGGAACTCAGCCCCCTGGTCTCGGTCAATCTGCCTCCCAAACGCAGCCGCTCGAAGGAACCCCACCGCGGCCTTCGCGAGGGATCGGTGGGCCAGTGCGTGCCAGGAGTGCATGCACGGATCGTCGATGCGGAAGATGGCCGCCCCCTGGAGATCGGGCAAACCGGGATGCTCCAGATCAAAGGCCCCAACGTGATGCAAGGCTATCTCCACCAGGAAGAACTGACTGCCAAAGTCATCAAGGATGGTTGGTATGAAACTGGCGACATCGCCTTCCTCGACCAGGATGGTTTTATTCATATCACCGGTCGATTGAGCCGTTTTTCGAAGATCGGTGGGGAGATGGTGCCGCACATTCAGATCGAGGAGACGATCCACCAAATCCTGGGATTGGGAGAAGAAGGGAAGGTCCCCGCGGTGGTGACGGCGGTCCCCGATGCGAAGAAGGGCGAGCGTCTAATCGTGCTCCACCTTCCAATGGAAATAACTCCCGCCGAAGTCATCAAGGGGCTAAGCCAAGCTGGACTCCCCAACCTCTATCTCCCCTCGGAAGACAGCTTTCTGGAAGTCGCTGAAATCCCCGTCCTGGGAACTGGCAAGCTGGACCTCAAAGGGATGCAGCGAGTCGCTCAGGAGCATTTCAGCCAAGGGTGAATTTGGAAGGAATGCAAAACTCTGAATCCTCTGATCTCTTCGTTCGGGTATGGGAGTCGGTTGATCTCACGCGAAGACGCCAAGACGCGAAGAAAGAAGAGAGGCGGATCGTTCATCAGCGCACGACGACCGATTCGATGCGCGATTCGACCTGTCGATTCGATTGGCGAAGGTTCAAGCTCAAAGATCAAGTCGGCTGAATACCCAAGCAGGAATTGCAAATTGAACCGGGCTCTCCATGCCTTCGTGCCTTCGCGGCTTCGCGCGAATCGAGCAGGGGGTTGCAAGATATCGCAAGACGTCGTGCGGGGGCAGAACTTCGTCCATCGGCGATTTTCCCGCAGGGCGATGGTGTTCCATGCATCCCGATCAAGTTGCCCTCTGTAGGGCACCGGATCGAATATCTTGGGATGCAGCAATCGGACTGTGCTGGTCTTGTGTAGACCTTCGATAACCGAGTTGGTTTGCGAACCAAGGAACCGACAGATTTACCGGATGAAACCATTTTCTGCTGGGAAACTAAAAGGCAACCAATCCTGGACCACTTTCCCATCACATCGACCGCTCCAGTTCCGTTCTCATTCGTTCGCTGAGCGCACGAACTCGAACGGAACTGGAGTGCGATGAATCCACATTGGCGAAGTCACAACAGCGAAGTCTTCATCGGTTAGTTGAGTCCCTTATTCTTCCATCTGCTTCGACTGAGTGCAGATCCTGCTAGCACGATGCAGAACGTGAATATCGTAGCCGGTTCCGGAGTGAAAACTGGCGTCTGAAGCACAATCGATGTCTGTACATTGAAGGTTGACGACGTAGTATGCCGTTCCGCAAAGAAGAGCGATAGATCGTAGTCTTGACCCAAGGTCAAGCCAAGGGCATCGAGATTCACTGATCGTTGAGTTGCCCCATGGACGCCACCTAAATCAATCACTAGCTGTTTGTTGATGAAAACCCACAGGTCATCATCGCCAGAGAAGGTGAAATTTTGCCCAGACTGATACGTGAACCTTGTCAGTAACTCGAAGGTGAAATGGTAGTTTCGGCCCCAGGAACCATAGTTGCCAAATCCTTGGCCGTCGATCGGAAAGAATGCACTGTTGCTGTAGGTATAGATTCCAGGAGCGGTCTCGGTGAGGGTGATGGAGAGAGGTATGGCAATATTGACCCCAGAAATCGTGTTGTACCAGCGATTGAACGTCGCAGCACTGACCACCGAAGGTGCTGTCTCCAAAGGGTTGTACACCGGTTTCCCGTCGACGCCCAAAGTTGGTAGCACAATTCCCGTCCGAAGTCCGTCGATCGGACCTTCAAACTCCTGGCCGTCTGGCAGAAAATCCCTGACGACTCCGGTGAGGGTGATACTGGCTGCCGTCGAAACGGACCCCAACATGAGGACCAGCATCGCAATGCAAATGACTTGCCACTTAGAACCGACGAATCTACCGCGTCTCATGGGCGTGAGTCCTTTTTTTGCGCCCACGTCGAGGGTTTTTGAGCTGGGCCCTGCGACGTGCTTGCATTTGGCATGAATGAAACTATCTTTGAACGAGAGCTGGGCCCTGCGATTTGCTCGCAAAGGTCCCTTGAGCCCCCTGGTCGTCTGTTGGCGCAGATGACCAGGGGCTTTTTTGTGTGCTTGCCGCTTACCTCCTTGCTTCTCGCATTTCGGGTGTCGCTTCGAAGCGCCTTGCCTATTTGGACGGCAGCATCGCTCGATCGATCACTTGGTCGACGAAAATCTACTGAAGGCGAAAAAAGTTGCTTACAGAATGGCTTGATCGAAACAGCAAGCTGTCCGATTAGCGCCAGACATGGCCATGGGCGTGGTGGGAGTCGCTTGCCCAGCTCTATGGCGACTTCGAAAGCGACATCGAAGTTCACCTACTGCCATCGGTCCGCTTACCTCGTGACTCCTTCACGAATTACAAAGCAGTGTAGGACACGGTGTTCGCCGAAGTCAACAAATGAGGATGCTGTACATCAAAAATTCATCTTCGTCGCCAATGCCCCATCTTCGAAGAAGATCAAAACATGGCGCCGCGAAATCTATCACTCGCCGTCAGTCCATCTCGGATTGCTGGGATGACGAGCAATTCACCGCATCCGATTGGGAGCGTTCAAAAATCAACCCATTTCGGCTCGCTACGGACAAACAGCATCTAGCGAAGTATCTGTCACCCAATAGTTAGTACAAGTGGGTGGTTCTTGATCCACTGATGTTGAAGATTTGTCGAACGCACCGATGTATTTGAAGCTCCTGTGAAAAGCCCGTGTAAGCCTAGGCATGGAATAAAGACTTTTCCCTATTGCCTTGCCTGCCCAGGGGGCTCGGTCTTGCTGAATTCAAGGCAGACGTCAATCGTGCTTTCGCCCGGAGCGCTACCAGATCATCTGGGCGGGAGGTGGTTTCGTCGTTCAACCCATGCCTCGTCGATCGGCACTTTCGATGGTTCGCCCGCCAGCTCGACGACATACCGCGGTACGGCATACCCTGGCAGTTGCTGCCGAAGGGCAGCCATCAGCTGGAGCCCCACCTCGGGAGCGACGGCAAAGTGAGCCGCTCCGGCGACCGGGTCCAGCTGATGCAGGTAGTAGGGGAGCACTCCCAAGTCGATCAGACGGCGATGCAGATCGACCATCGCTTCGACCCGGTCGTTGACTCCCCGCAGCAGTACCGCTTGATGCAGCAGCACCGCTCCCGCGCGCCGCAATCTCCCAATCGCCTCGGCCACCCCCTGATCCCACTCGTTGGCGTGATTGCTGTGCAGGACGATGTAGGTCGGTCGCTGCGATCCAGCGATCAGCCCAGCCAGCCGCTCGGTGATCCGCGAGGGGATCAGGATCGGAAGCCGTGTGTGGAATCGCAATCGCCGAATCGATGCGATCTTTGCGATCCGCTCAAACAACTCCTCCCAGCGTGCATCGGGCAGCATCAGCGGGTCGCCCCCTGAGAGAATCAGTTCGTCGATCGAGTGGTCTTCGGCCAGCCGGTCGAGAATCTTCTGCCACTGGTCCAGAGTCTTGGGGCCATCCTGATAGGGATAGTGCCGCCGAAAGCAGTAACGGCAGTGGATCGCGCAGGCCCCAGTGGTGACCACCAAGGCTCGCCCCTGATACTTCCGGATCACCCCGTCCTCCGATGCCGCTAGCTCGCCAACCGGATCGGTCCCGAACCCTGGGGCTGGATCGAGTTCATGGCCTTGAGCCAGTACCTGGAGCAGCAGGGGATCGGTGGGATTCCCCGGCTCCATGCGACTGAGAAACTCCTGGGTCACCAGCGTCGAAAACTGCTGCTGGGCTCCCTCCGCTAGCTCGTCCACCATCCAGGACAGCTGCAGTCGCTCTAACAAGTCGCGGCGACTCCGGACCGCTCGCCGCAGAGAATGGCTCCAGGCCACCTCCTCCAGACCGTGCGAATCCGCCTCCCGATCGATCGATTCCGACTGCACGTTGGTTCCTGCTGCCCCGCCGAGGAGGCGAATGAGCCCAATTTTCGCCCGGAAGGCAGGCCAAATGGCTTCGACAGCCTGCGTTCGGGACGCTAAACTACCGTTTCCGTTGTGGAAAATCGTTCCGGTAAGGCAACCTGCAAGGGGCCTCCGGCAAGGCATTCTATCGGTGTTTTCCTTTTCGCGAGAGATGGTCCTGTGGGTACGTACAAAACCAGCGACTTCAAAAAAGGCATCAAGGTTCAGATCGACGGTGAACCGTACCTGATGACCGAAATGAACTTCGTCAAGCCCGGTAAGGGAAATGCCCTCTACAAGTGCAAGCTGAAGAATCTGATCCGCAATACGGTGCTGGATCGGACCTTCAAAGGTGGGGACGAACTGGAAGCGGCCGATATTGAAGAAATCCAGGTCCAGTATCTCTATCGCCAGGGCGACACCTTTGTCTTCATGGACAATTCGACCTACGAGCAATACGAATTGTCGGCCGAACAGGTGGATGACAATTGGAAGTATCTCAAGGAGGCGATGGTCTGCAGCATGGTGCTGTTCAACGGCAACACGATCACCATGAGCCCTCCCAACCAGGTGGAACTTCTGGTGACCGAGTGCGATCCGGGTGCCAAGGGCGATACCGCCACGAACGTCACCAAGCCAGCCAAGGTGGAGACGGGGGCCGAGTTCATCGTTCCCGGCTTCATCAAGGAAGGGAACATCATCAAGATCGATACCCGCACTGGCGACTACATCGAGCGGGTCAGCAACTGACCTGTATTCGTTCTCTTGGATAAAGAGCAAAAGAAAAAACCTGAGCCGCCTGGAAGCGACTCAGGTTTTTTTTACCGGCTTGGAATCTGGCAGATTCCTTACTGAAGGATTAGCATCCGGGTCGATTGCGGGTTGCGAATCGTCAGTCGCACTGGCTGGCCCTGGGCCGCCGCCTGGTTGATCGCTGTCACCAGTTCCTGAGGACTGCGCACCCGCCTGCGGTTGACCGCGACAATCGCTTCCCCGACCATCAGCTGACCCGCCAGCGGACTATTGCGATCGATCCGTTTGACGATCACGCCTCCGTCCTCCTCCGAGAGATTCAGTTCCTCGGCTTCTTCCCGACTGATCGGAGCCAACTCGATCCCCAGTCGTTCCAGCATCCGCCCGTTGGACATGGCGGCCATTTTCTCTTTCGTCTGCTCTTCGATCTCCACCCGCAGCGTCATCTCCTTGCCGTCGCGAATCACCGCAAGTTCCGCGATATCGCCGGGGGACATGGCGGCAATCTTCAGACGCAGCTGGCTGACGTCCGCGACCGCCTGACCGTTGATCGATGTCACGAAGTCCCCCGGCTGAACGCCACCTTTGGCGGCTGGACCTCCCTCAGAAACTAGTTCCACCACCACCCCTTTGGCCATCGGATCGATTCCCAAATCTCTCGCCAGTTTTTCGGTGAGATTGGCCAGCCCCAGTCCGATGAAGCCTCGCACCACATGACCGGTCTTGATGATGTCTTCCAGAGCATCTTTGGCGGTGTTGCTGGGAATGGCGAATCCAATGCCGTTGAAGGCGCCCGATCGCGAAGCGATGGCGGTATTGATGCCGATCAGCTGGCCTCGGAGGTTTAGCAGCGGGCCGCCGGAGTTGCCGGGATTGATCGCTGCGTCGGTCTGGATGAAGTCATCGTACTGGGTGATGCCGCGATCGCCTCGGTTCAAAGCGCTCACGATGCCGGAAGTGACCGTCTGGCTGAGGCCGAAGGGGCTGCCGATGGCAACGACCCAGTCCCCAACTTCCAATTGGTCGGAATCACCAAAAGGAGCCACCACCAAGCCTTCGGCCTGAATCTGAATGACGGCGATGTCGCTGTCCGGATCAGATCCGACCAGTTTGGCAGGCAGTTTGCGGTCGTCACTGAGCGTCACTTCCAGTTTCGTGGCACCATTGACGACATGGTGATTGGTCAAAACATGCCCATCCTGGGTCACGATCACGCCGGAACCTAGCGATTCCCCTTGCTGGTTCTCGGGCATCTCAAAGTCGAACTGATCCCCAAAAAAGTCGCGAAACATCGGCGGCAATTCCGCCATCGGGACCTGACCTCGTTGCGCCGGTCGCTCCACCAACGCCTCGATCCGCACCACCGATGGCTTCAGCGCCTTGGCGACCGTGCGAAATGCGGTCGACAATTCATCGGCTCGCACCATCAGCCCTTCCTGAGCCGCCAGGGCCGTGGCAGCCTGCTGTGCGTAGGCGATCGAGGGACCAATCCTCGCCTGACTCCACTTCTGAACGCCCCAGACTCCCAGAGCCCCCAGTCCCACTCCCAGAACCACACCCTTCCAGCCCCATCTCATGCTGTAGCTCCTCACCTGCATCGATCCGTTGCCTAAGCCCGCCCAACCAGCCCCGACGCTTGCCACCGCCCAAAAGAATCGACGGTCGCCCCTGCTGTCCCTGAAAAAACGAAAAAACTCACCGCATCATTTTAGCGCAGCAGCAAGCGAGAGAAGGCTTCTGGAGTACTACGAGCGTCGTTGCAAAAAGTTGGATCGACCTGCGAGTTCGCTTCCGGAGGGAGCGATCTCACCAAGCCACCAAGTGGTGGGGAAGAAAGGGAAGAAAATGAGCTGATTTGTGGCCGACCTGTTCTCCAGACAACCTGCATCGTTGGGTGGTGACTTTTTAGGGGACCTACCGAACGGGCAGAAGTTGATCGCGGCGGAGGGAGGGTTGCCCCAGCAGGAGTTCGTCGACTCGGCTGGAATCAAGCACTTCGTCGGTGCTTTGCGGGTCGACCGCTCGGCAACATGCTGTCAGCTGATCGATCCATTGGTCCAGCGGATCTTCCCAGGTCTCCACCGTCGATTCGAAGGGAGGGATCGAGGCTAGTTCATCCAGGAGGAGAAGGAATCGCAAGACATGGCGAAAGACCACCCCCTCTTGTTTTTGAAGCCCTTTGGCCCGAATGTAGCGATGGAAATCGGCTTCGAAGTCCAGCAGTTCACCGACCACCCAGACAGGGCTGACATGGACATCATGAACACCTGGAAAATCATAGTGGAACAGCCGCAGTAGCTTTTCACCGAGCGTCAAAATCCGCGGTGGCGGTGGTTCCCATGATCGCATCGGCCGGCCGGAACGTCGGTCCTGAGCCAGAAGTTCCTCCGGCGATTCCTCTTCCGACTGCTGGCCAACCAGCTCCGAGGGCAGCGCCAGCCCCAGCTCTAACAGACGAGGATGCAAACGCTCGGTCGCAAGGCTTCCCAGAGGCAGCTCGTCCAGCGACGGGACGGGGACTAAGCGAGCGACGCTGCCCGGCAACTCCAGAACACTTTCAAACAGCTGGATCCGCTCCCGAGGGTCGGCTACTGCGGCGTGGGCCACCAGGAACTCGGCGTATAGCGGATGCATGCTTCGGATCCGGAGAAGTCGCTGCAGTTTTTCCGAGGGCACTGCCTGATCGGGACGGTACCCTTCCAGGTCATAGCCCCGCGATTCCAGAACGATGGGAGGGATGACCGATCCTCCGGCTTCCTGCAAGGATTCATCGTCCTCTTCGCTGTCCAGAAGCGAAAAACCATCTTCCGATTCTGAGCCGTTCGCTTCCGAATCGTCCCTTTCCTCCCGCTCTCGATCGGACTGGCCGGTTCGATCTGGGCGAGCGGTGGTGGGAGGCGCACCAGACTCTTTGAGAGCGAAGGGGATGGTGGCGGCAGAGATGCCGAAGCCATCGAGCAGCCCTGGAGGGGATGGCGGGGCGGCGAGTGTATCCCTTGGAGATGCTGTCAACCCAGCCGAAGACCCAGTCGGCGACTTGTTAGGCGGCTTGGCAGGTGGTGAATCGAGTGGTTGAGGTTTGGGATCCAAGGCGAGGTAGCCGGCGGTCCAGAGGGTGATCAATTGCTGGTTGAGGTACTTCTGAGCCGCTTCGATCTCCTTGGGTGCCATCAGACGCTTGCCGACCAGGTCGCGAAGCGGCTGGACCTGAGGGTTGCGGTCGAGACTGTAGGCGAGCATTCGCCAGGGGATGGCACCGCGGCTGGCTAGGTGAGCGGACGGGGCGTGTTGCAGCTTTTCAAACTGCTGCTGGTTCCAGTAGGTCTCCCCTTCCCGCCGTTTGGGCATCTTCTTCTTCAACTGCTTCTTGGCGCGAATCAGATTCGGATCTTTGGTGTCTTCCGGGATCTGATCGTATTTGGCTTTCCATTTCAGGTACTTCACATCGTCTTCATGCGCCAGCGCAAAGACAAAGCCCTCGCGATCGTATTGAGGCCGTCCGGCGCGACCGAAGATCTGGTGCGCACTACTGGGCTCAATCAACACCCGTTTGCGCCGGGGGCCCTTGAGCAACGTGGGGAGGACGACGGAGCGAGCGGGAAGGTTGATTCCGGCAGAAAGGGTTTCGGTGCAGACGGTGACGCTGAGCAATTTTTCCTGGAATAGGGTTTCGCAGATGCGCCGGTACTGCGGAAGAATTCCAGCATGGTGGATCCCGACTCCCCGCTGCAGCAGCTGCCGGATGCGCGGCCCAGCGCCTTGGGTAAAGTCGAACGCCTCCAGCCTCTTGGAAAGCTGCGACTGGCGTTCCTTGTCGATCATCTTCTTCC
This sequence comes from Pirellulaceae bacterium, assembly GCA_044371425.1. Taxonomy (GTDB): domain Bacteria; phylum Planctomycetota; class Planctomycetia; order Pirellulales; family Pirellulaceae; genus JBEISR01. The sequence continues at coordinate 94,361 of JBILTR010000021.1, forward strand.
CTTTCAACCACTCGGCGACCTGCCAGCACTGGTCGCGGTTGAAGCAGAAAAGAAGCGCCGGAGTCCGACGGGTCGCTTCATCCCCCTCGGCCATCCGTTCCATCTGTTCATCCAGCATCGCATCATCGACCCACCAGAACTGCAACGGCACCTTTCGCTCCGTCCCCTGAACTAGCTCCAGCCGCCTCCCGTGAGCGCGAGTCAGCCACTGACGGAATGGTTCGCTATTGCCCACGGTCGCTGAAAGAAGCAAGGTGCGGACATGCGATGGCAGGAGGGCCAGACTGAGCTCCCAGACGATGCCGCGTTCCGGATCGTTGAAGGAATGGAATTCATCCATCACCACTGCATGCACGTCGTTCCAGGTAAAGGCTTCCGGATGAAGCAACCGATTGAGGAGGATCTCCGCGACCACAACCAGAACGGGAGCTTCGGCGTTCACCCGGCGATTGCCGGTGACCAGCCCAATCTGATCGGGCGAGAATCCCCATCGCACCGCCGCCTGCTGCAGCTCCAACAACTTTTGATCGGTCAATGCGATCAGCGGAGTGGTGTAGTAGCAGCGTTTCCCCGTCCGCAACGATTCATACACCGCCGCTTCAGCGATCAGCGTCTTTCCAGTCCCCGTCGGGGCCGAAACGAGAACCCCTTGCTCGCTGGAGAACCAAGCAAACAGTGCATCCTCCTGAACGCTGTAGGGAGCAAATGGCAGTTGCTCAAAAAAATCGGCCGCCAGTTGATCCCGGTCGACCTGCTTGCTCCCTGACATCGTTGGTTCCGATCTTTGCTTATCGCACTCGGTGCTCGATCTCCCTGTGTCCCCAAGAAGTCGGCTTGCCGATGGTCCAATCCCCCAGCTACCATCGTAGCGGTAACGAGCGAACGATCGATAGCAGTTGCCGCCACGCGATCCGCATTGGCATCAATTTAGGAGGCGATGAATTGTCGCAAAGGGAGCTGATTTCCGAGTGGCGGGAGCGGTTTGAGATTCCGGGGCTTCTGGAATTCTATGAGGACCAGACGCGAGGTTTTCCACACCACCGCGTCCTATCGATTCGGACGCCTCACGCCACGGCCGCGTTTCTTCCCCAAGGGGCTCAGGTGCTGAGCTTCCTGCCTGAAGGCTGCGATCGCAATCTGCTGTTCGTCAGCCAACAGGCCGACTGGACCGAAGGGAAACCATTGCGGGGCGGTATCCCGATCTGCTTCCCTTGGTTCAGTTCCCTGCCAACCCATCCCACCGCACCAGCTCACGGATGGGCTCGCAATGCCCTCTGGAATCTGGTCGATGCCAGGAGCCACGCGGAGGCGATCGCGTTGGTCTGGGAATTGGAACAGGAGGGCTGGCAACTGCAACTGACGACGCATGTGGGCCAGCGACTTCGATTGGAACTGGTGGCCCGATCGATGTCCGATCAGCCACAGCGATGCGAGATCGCACTGCATACCTATCTGTCGGTCAGTAGGATCGAGTCGGTAGAGGTTGAGGGGCTGCAATCGCTTCCTTACTTCGATCAACTGACGGGAATCGATCATCGGCCTGAGCAGCGAGTGGTTTCGATCGACCAGGAAATCGATCGCATCTACTGGGGCGCAGATCCACTTGGGGTGGTGGTCGACCATGGCTGGAATCGTCGAATGACGCTCTCCAGCCATGGAGCCGGCAGTGTGGTTCTGTGGAATCCTTGGATTGCCAAAAGTCGTCGCATGGCAGACTTTGGGGACAACGAATACCAGCAGATGGTTTGCTTGGAGACGGCCAACGTCCGGCGAGCGGCTTGGGAGGTGGAGCCGCATGGGGAGAGGCGGCTGATGGTAGAGATCGCCTGCCATTCGATCGACTGACAAGCGCCAAGAACAGCCGCTGCCGGTGCCCCGGCCGCTTTCCGGACGCTCCCACGTCTGGGAACGAAGCGATTGACAAGGCAACTGCCGATCCGCTCTGGACACGCACCCCTTCGATTTGGTATCGCCCCCTGCAGCGATGGACTCCCGCAGCCCAAGGGACTGGTACAGCAGGATGCGTGATCGCTGGGATGCAAGCCCAGAAGGAATCGAAACCGCTGGCTTTCGCCAGCCGCATGAAGTTCTTCCCTGTGCTTGGCGAGGAAGGAAAATGCCGCGATGGCCATTTTCCTCTGGCGGTAGGAATGCCGCCCATAGCGGTTTTCGTTTCATCGCCACAAGCCACAGCGGAACAAAGGGAATTGCGATGCAGATGACGCGAACAACAGCCAGCCGTCGGCGGTTTTGCCAGCTGGCCCTTGTAGGGATGGGAGCGATGGGGTTGCAGCGAAATGCTTCGGGGCAGGACGAGGGACGCAATCTGTCGTTCCGGATGGATACCGACATCTACGCCGATGTCACCAAGCCTCCACTAAAGCGGTCAACGACGCTTTTCCTGGAGGGAAGATGCTATGACATGGAGCAATCGGACAGCCCGCAGGTGACGGTGGTCGATACGCTACGGTCCCGCATCGCGTTGCTCGATCGTCTGCAGCAGTGCCGTACCGAAGTGGCGATGGAACAGCTGCAGCTGATGATTGCGTCGGCACGCCAGCAGCTCAACCCCGAACAGGCAGCGCGGTTCGCCGAGTCGATCTCGGTGGAGGTCGATTCGGGCACCGCCGAGCTAGTCGTCAGCAATTCCTCAACCCTCTATCGCTGCAAAATGCAGGACCCTCCCCACGCGACGATCGCGGCGCAGTACGCGATCTTTGCCGATAGTTCAGCATGGCTCAACGCAGCCTACCCACCCCATCTCCCACCCTACGTCCGACTGGCGCTCAACCGCGAACTGGCGCAGCGCAGCAAGATCCCACTGGAATTGGTGCGGATCGTCCGCAACGGGCAAAAAGAGAGCCGGCTGACCGTCAAGCATCTGTGCAGCGGGCAATTGGGCGCGGACGATTTGGCCAAGCAGCAGAGGATCGATGGGATGCTGGCCGAATTCAAGCTGGTCACGATCGAGGAGTTCTATCGGTCCAAGACGATCGCCAAGCGATAGACGATCCCTAGTCCTTCAGATACCCAATGCTGCTCTGAAAAATCCGTTGGCGGCGGGTGAGCTGATCGGATTCGGCTTCCCGTGCCCTCCGCTTCAGATCCTCCAAATTGGCTTGGCAGTATCGGCATCCAGTCTCTTCTAGATGCATGCGGATGAACTCCGCCTGCTCGGGCGATACCGCATCCAAAAGCATCGCCCCCAACTCCGATCGCGTGGGACAACTGAGTCGATGACGACGCCAGATCTCTCCCAGACTATGGACCCCCTGGTCATGCTGCTGCGCTAGTTGCTGGAGTCGTTCCCGCAGCGGCTCATCGTTGCGAAGCCGCGTTTCGATCTCTGCCATGCGAGACTCTGGCAGCGATTCGTCGAGGAAGGCGAGCAGTACCGGATCGTTCAGCGGATCTTGGGAGCCCGTCATGGTCTGGATCATCCGGTCTTTGACGATCGATCGAGTGAAAATCCTGCTGCTTCGAATCGTAATCGATGCTCTCGAAGGATTCCAGCTTGCGAACGATCACTGCCCCCCCTTTTTTGATCCAGCCGACCATTCGATGGGTCAGTGGGTGCTGTGACCACCAGCATTTCTTCAGTCGAGGCGGTGAAGCAATCGTAACCCACACCAATCCCGGATGGACCTATTGCTTCCGCTTTCCTTTCGGCCATGCAATCGAAAAGGAAGATGGGGAAAAAAATCGAAGCGGTGATGGCGCCATGTGTTCGGTCAGAAAGTGGACTCCGTCTTCGGGTCGGCGACGAATCGGTAGCCCATGTCCCGCACCGTCAGGAAATGAACCGGCTGTGCCGAGTTCTTCTCAAAGGTCTTGCGAAGCCGCAGCAAGTATTGATCGACCGTGCGTGTTTGCATCTCGCCCGAAAGATCCCAGACTTCGCTGAGCAGCTCCTGTCGCGACAGGACGCGATCGGAATGCTCGGCGAAGTACTTCAGCAGACGCAATTCCGTCGGCGTCAACTTGATCTCCTTGCCATCGACTTTCACCTGATGCGTCAGGAAGTCGACCGATGCGGTGCCAAACTGCAGTTGCTGGATCGAACGGGCCGGCCGAATGGTGCGAGCGGTGCTGCGAGGCAAACGAAGCAAGTTGTTGACTCGACTGAACAGCTCATCCAAATCGAACGGTTTATTCAGATACTGATTGGCCCCCAGATCGAAACCGCGAGCCCGATCCTCTGGCAGGGAGCGAGCGCTGAGGATCAGAATCGGCAGGGTTGCATCGATCGCCCGGATCCTCTCACACACTTTGTAACCGCTCATCCCAGGCAACATCAGGTCCAGAATGACCAAGTCGAAACCTTGGCGATCTCCTTCGAAAAGTCGCAAGGCCGTCGGGCCATCATCGGCCAGCACCACGCGGTGCCCCTCGGCTTCCAGGTTGTATTTGATGCCGATCGCCAGATGCTGTTCGTCTTCCACCAAAAGAATCTGCGTCATGCCGGCTCACCCCCCATCGACTCCACGCCTCCGGCTTCATGCACCTCAGGAAGTTGGTCCGATAGATTGGTTTTGGGGAGGGTGATTTCGCGGTAGAAAGCCTGCCGATCCCCGACACTCTGCATGTCGGGAAGGGATACCTCAAAACGAGTCCCAGTGCCCTGCGGGAGGTCGGCCAAGCGGATGGTACCACGCATCTGGCGCACCAGCGATCGAACCAGAAACAACCCAAGCCCTGTCCCAGGCTTCGTCCGCTCCAACTCGTTGCCGACGCGAATGAAGCGGCCGAAAATCATCCTTCGCATCGCTCGCGGAATCCCCTGACCATTGTCGCTGATGGAGATCTTGGCCCAGGATGGCTTTTGGTCCGGTTCCAGATCGATCTGAACCGAAGGGGGATTCCCCGCATACTTGATGGCGTTGTCGATCAAATTGCGGAACAAGACGGTGAACTCCCCTTTCCTCACCTCCCCCTCGATCGGTGCCAGCCTCAGCCTGATCGTCTCGTGCGAAACGCGATGCCTTTTGGCCACTTCCCGCGCGATCTCCTCCAGCAGGTCGTCGATCCGCATCGGAGTCGCCATCTCGCCACGCGAGGTGGCATGCTCCAGCCGCGCCGCTTCCAGAAGTTGATCGATCAATTGCTCCAACCGATCGACATCATCCAGCATCGATCGATAAAAGGTCATCCTCTGCGTCGGATCGACGGGGCGTCGATTGAGCGTCTGGAGGTAGAGTTTCAGCGAGGCGATCGGGCTCTTCAGTTCGTGAGTGACGCTGTCGATGAAATTGCTTTGCCGCCGATTCAGGTTGATCTGCTGAATGCTCCAAATCAGATAGAGCACCACTCCCGCCACGACGCAGATGAACATGGCCGAACCAGCGCTCAGCAACACCCAGTAAAGCCCCGGTGAGGTGGGATTCCCCATCGCGTTGGTGACGTTCAGCAAGACCCATCCCACCGCCAGGCCCAACAGGAGGAGGATCATGGCAACGGCAAGAAGAATCGGCCATTTCATCGAACGCCGCTCGAACATCGTCCCCCCTTCCTCCCGCTCGAACAGGTTCCACCATCGCACCCAGATCATCGGGTCTGCACGATCGCCGGTTCGCTTCGCCACGGCAGAACGCCCCAACCGTCGCTCGCCCTATCTTGTCGCCATCCTCGAGAAAAGAAAACTCAATCGGCCACTCCAACTCGCTTTTCCTCTCCCACCGCCGTCTGAGCCCCCATTTTTCACTAGCGAAAAACCTGACAGGAAAAACATGTCCGGCAACACCACGGCAATGCATTTCCAAGCCTTTACTTGGGGCCTATAGTGGAATA
>JBILTR010000040.1:0-16474 GCA_044371425.1 Pirellulaceae bacterium
ATTGGTGCCACCCACCAATTGCGCTAAATACCCCCCGTTGGAGTTGTTTTTCCGGCAATTGGTGCCACCCACCAATCGGGATTTTCCAATCTTTGGGACCCCCCTGTTTTGTGGGTCCTTCTATCCGGCAGCTTTTGGGGGGCATGGCCGTCCCGCCATGCGATCCTTGGCGATTGGTACACCAGCGATCAGCTTGCGGGTTGGCTCTTTTTGGCAAGTGGCTGGAGTGGTGTCGGGTATCGATGGCAGCTTGCATTGAAGGAGACGAGGGCTTGGGGCTTGCCCTTTCGACAAGCTAGCCTTCGACTGGAATTGCGTCCTACCTTGCTGGGACGCCGCAATCTGCCTAGTCGATCGGCTAAAAGCTCGAGAAGCGTGGTGCTTACGACGGATCTTCGGGGAGTTCTTTCCCCTTCCTTTGACTGAACCACGGAATATCTGCCACCCCCCGCTCGGCGTTGCACCAGCGAGCCATGACGAAGAGAAGATCGCTAAGCCGGTTTAGGTAGATGATGATTTGCGAGGGGTCGCTGACCTGCGGTTGGCGGCCCAGGCTGACCACATTGCGTTCTGCCCTACGGCAGGTGGTTCTGGCCAAATGGAGATGGGCCGCAGCGACCGAGCCACCTGGAAGGATGAAATTGCGCAGCGGTGCAAGCCCTTCGTCAAGTTCATCGATCCATCGCTCCAGAAGCGCCACTGGCGTCTCGCCCGACCACTTCATCCCATGGGCATCGGGATCCGGAGTCGCCAGCTCGGCGCCGATCGAAAAAAGCTCCCGCTGCACCTGAAGCAACTTCGCATCGATCGATTCGGGGCATCCAACCGATCTGACCATTCCCAAGATCGCATTGAGCTCGTCGATCTCCCCATAGCTGCAAATCCGCGGGTGATCCTTGTCGACTCGCGGGCCTCCAAAGAGTCCCGTCGTCCCAGCATCCCCGGTCTTGGTATAAATTTTCATGGTCGCTCTGCAGGCTGGAGGGATCGAACGTTCATCGCCCTACGATACCCCGATGGCAAGAAATCGGAAATGGTACCCTCCCTGAAGGCCGCTGGTGTTCTCCTGTTTCGTTGTCAGCCAAGCTGGCAGTTTTTGTTGATGAAGCACCCGGATCGATGGGATCTCCCCAAAGGTCATCTCGATTCCGGCGAGACGTGGAAACAAGCGGCAGGGCGGGAGCTTCGCGAGGAGACAGGCATCGACCCGGAGGAGGTCGATTTCGCCCCCGGGTTTCGCTTCGAATTGCGCTACCCGGTCACCTACCAGTCCCAAGCCTACGACAAGCGTGTCGTCTATTTCCTCGCTTGCTGGCAAAAGGATGGGGCGCTTCGCGTCACGGAACATGCTGGATATCAGTGGTGGGACTGGAAGCCTCCGCATCGCATCCAGTCCCAGACGATTGATCCCCTTCTCGCGTCGGTCGCAAGCTACCTTTCCAGTCCCCAGGCCGGCCGATGGCTAGGCCGCTTGCACCCAAAGTCCGACCGATGAATCGCCCAGAGTTGTCGTACAGAAGGGGGCCATCGAACAGAAGGGGAGCCATGTCGCCCATCGATCTATCGGAGCAAGGGAATCCTATAGGACGCACCTGAGGCAATCGCTAAACTAAAGCCGATTGGGTTTGATCGACGTCCGACTCCCCGCAACGCCTGTCCACCCGACGGCAGGCATCATCCCAGGATGAGGGTGGATGCTGAGTCTCAGGGCGCTGCGTTCCACAAAGGTGCTTTGCTCATGAAAAAGGTGGAAGCCATCGTACGGCACTTCAAGCTGGAGGATGTCAAGAACGCGCTGACGGAGGAAGGGATTCACGGAATGACCGTCTGCGAAGTGCGCGGATACGGACGCCAAAAGGGGCACACCGAGATCTATCGAGGCACCGAGTATGCCGTCGATTTCGTTCCGAAAGTGAAAATGGAAGTCGTCTGCACCGACGAGGATCTGGACCTGGTGATCCAGACCATCCTGCGCACCGCTCAGACGGGGCAGATTGGCGACGGCAAGATCTTCGTGCAAAACCTGGAAAACGCCATCCGCATTCGTACCGGTGAAACCGGTGTCGAGGCCTTGTAGCCGAAACCACTCAGCCCTTCACGGCGATCGCTCATCGAGCGTCCGACCTCAAACCACCATCCCGCAATCCCTCTAGCACACAGGCCCAAGCACCGCGATGCCCTCTGCTCAGACGATTCAACCGCTGGTGCTTTCGGCACGAGAGCGGCTTGCGGATGGCCGCAGCAAATTGGAGCAGCAACATCGTAGCGGCTCCCCAGGCCCACAAACCTGCGCTCGTTGGACCGAGCTGGTCGATGCCCTCATCGTCGATCTTTGGAAGGGGATCCTGCAGGAATGCAATCTTCCTGCCGACTCCCCGGGAGTCGCTCTGGTGGCGCACGGAGGCCACGGCCGAGGCGACTTGGCCCCCTACTCCGATGCCGACCTGATGCTGCTGCATCGGCCGGAGCAATTCCATACGATTTCCCAAGTCGCCAGGCTGTTGTCGCAGTGGTTGGTCGATGCGGGGTTGCAACTGGGCTTCAGCGTCCGCACCCCCGAACAGGCGCTGGGGCTGGCCTGGAAGGAAGCCGCTACCTTCACCAGCCTCCTGGAGGGCCGTTGCCTGACAGGGGACGAAGAGTTCTCCCAACGCTACCACGCGTCGCTCAGGCAAGGTGCCCTCAGGCGAAGCCAGAAGTTGATCGACATGATCGAGTCTGCGAGGCTGGATGAACGGAAGAAATTTGGTGAGACGGTCTATCTGCTTCAGCCGAACATCAAGCGATCGCGCGGTGGCCTGCGCGACATCCAGCTAGTCCGTTGGGTCGGCTTTGCCCGCTATGGCGAAGCGGGGTTGGAGCAGCTGCAGCAGCTGGGCTACCTCGAGCAGGAGGATTACCGACTGCTGCGCGATGGTTACCACTTCCTCCTCCGCCTCCGCAATCAGCTTCACTTCGATGCCCGCAAATGCCAGGATGTGCTCGATCGCGCCAAACAGATCCATCTCGCCACCTGGGCGGGTTTCACAGGGGAAGAAGGTGTGCTGCCAGTCGAGCAATTCATGCGGCGATACTTCGAGCACACCAGCAGCGTTCGCTACTGCTCCGCGAACTTCGTCGCATCCTCTCGCGTCGGACCCTGGTGGTCCCGCACCGTCGGCCCCTGGTTCTCTGTCCCCTCCGGGCCCTACTTCCGCGTCGGATTCAAACAGATCTGGGCCACACCCGCCGGCCTGCAACGAGTCAAGGAAGACCCGGGAATGGTGATCGAGCTGATGGCGCTAGCCAATCGAATCGATCGTAGGATCGACCATGAAACCTGGCGAGCGATCCGCAAGGCGATGCTGGAACGTAAACCCACGGTGCGCAATCGCAAGGTGGCCGAGCAGTTCCTGGAGCTGCTGCGCCACCCGGCTCGGCTGGGTGAGCAACTGAGGAGACTCCATGAGCTACGAGTCCTCGAGCAGATCATCCCGGCGTTTCAGCATGCCAGATGCTTGCTGCAGTTCAACGAATTCCATAAGTACACCGTCGATGCCCACTGCATCCGCGCCGTGGAACTATGCACGGAGTTCCTAAAGCAGACCGGGCCGCTGGCCGAGGTCTATCGAGCTGTCAAGAACAAGGCACTGCTCCATCTGGCTCTGCTTCTGCACGATATCGGAAAAGGCTACTCCGAAGACCACTCGGAAGTGGGCAAGCGGATCGCGCAGCAGACGGCCGAGGACCTGGGGCTCTCCGAAGATGAAACCCAGTTGCTGGTCTTCTTGGTCCACAAGCATCTGGTGATGACCCACACCGCCTTTCGCTACGATCTCTCTCAGATCGAAACCATTTTGCAATTCGCCAAGGAAGTGCAGTCGGTCGAAGCCCTCCAGATGCTCTATCTGCTCAGTGCAGCTGACATGGCAGCCGTCGGACCGGAAGGTCTCAGCGAATGGCGATTGGGACTTCTCACCCAACTCTACCACCGCACCGAATCGCAGTTTCGCGATGAGAAACCAGACCAGCGGTTTCAAAAAGAACTCGATGCACTTCGCGACCAAGTTCGACACCGCGTCGGCGATGTGGCGGAAGAGTCTTGGTGGCGCCAGCAGATCGATGCCATCCCGGTCAATTACCTGCTGAGGTGTCCGCCAGAGCAATTGACGGAAGAACTCGCTAGACTCCAGTCGCTCAACGAACAGCAACCTGCCCTCGCCTGGGCCAAATACAACGCCGAAAGCGGAACGGTGGAATACTCGGTGGCGATGCAAGAACCGTCGACCCCCATCGGTATTTTTCATCGAATCACCGGCGCTCTCTCCAGCCAGGGCCTGCAAATCCTCACCGCCGAAGTCCACACCCAACCGGGGCAAATCGCATGGGACCGCTTTGAAGTCGAAGACCTCGACTTTGAAGGCAGCCCCCCACAGTCGCGGATGGACTCCGTCTGCCAAACCATCGTCCAATCGCTCGACCCCTCCCATCCCCATCCTCCCGCCTTCCGGACGGTGTGGCGAAAGGAAAGCAAACAGAAAAGCCACTTGGTTCGCAGCCAGCCGACACTGGTCCAATTCGACAACAACAGCTCCGAACGCTTCACCATCATCTCGGTCTTCGCCTACGACCGACTGGGACTGCTCTACGCCATCGCCAAAGTCCTCTTCGACCAGGGACTCGATCTCCAAGTCGCCAAGATCAGCACCCACTTGGATCAGGTAGTCGATGTCTTTTACGTCACCGACTTCGAAGGGCGGAAAATCGAAGAGCCGACGCGGCTCTACATGCTTCGTCAAAAACTACTGGCCGCCAGCGAACCAGCATGAACCGCCACCTGGGAATGGCTATCCCTCCCAGAGAACGCACCGCTGCTAGAAAGCCGCCATCGATCGGATCAATGCTGTTTCATCCGTTCTTACTTGTAGCGAAGGCTACATTTCGATGCATGGCATGAAGCGATGCCATGTCGGCGTCCGTGAACGATTCGGGTGAGAGCCACATCGGTGTCACCCAAAAAGCAAATGCGGTCGGGTGGCGACCGCTGCCAGAATCACCAAACTTCCCAGCACGGCCACCAGACCAGTTCCAAAGTCCCCTCCCAGCAGCCAGAAAGCCACCGCCGCCGCGATCACCACCCCCTGCCCCAGCACCAACGTCCAGATTCCAAAACGCCGAAACGATCCAATCGTCGTTTCACTGCCACTGGCCTCGTCGCTTCCCCATTCCGCCATCAACTCCTCCGATTGCCCCCGCGCCTCCTCGAGCGCCTTGCGAGCCTCTTCCAGGTGGCTCTTTGCTACCAGTACCCGAACCTTTCCCGGTACGCTGGCCTGGTAGTGCGATGTGAAACCACCATCCATCGCCGCCGAGATGCCATAGGCGTCCAGCAAGTTGATCAGTAGCCGACCTTGAAACTCGGAATCGACCGTCTCCACGGTCACCAGCGGTTCGTTGGTCGCGACCATGTTCTTTCCTTCTCCAAAGCAAAGCTCTCGTGGACGGACCACTCCCGCGAATCCTTTCATTGTCCACCACCCTCGAACGCCTGTCCACCAACCGGTTGCTCCTATGCCCACCAGGCCCCAGCCCTCTAGGCTCTATCGCATCGATTCACCGTCGCCTGGGCAGCGGACAGGCAGAGGAGTCGATCTCCGCAGCGATGTGAAAAAATCGGTCCATCGGTCCCTCGGTCGATTTTTTTGGATCCAAGGTTCCCTAGAGCCACCCATGGCGACGCGAGGGTGGATGGCGGCATTTGCGGATCGATCCCAGGGGCATCGCCCACCCGATGGCTTGCGCCCTTCCGCTTGGAATCTCGCTCATCCTGCTGCTCGAAAAACAATCGCCCGACGACGCTTGGACTTAGCCTTTTCGCCGTTGGTTGGCTCTTCCAGATGGGATTCCGACCTGCTGCAGTGAAGCGATCGCTACCGTCGATGATCCCAGATCGACCGATCATTCCCCGCATCTGCCAACCGGCCGTTCAGGCATCGTCGGATGACAATCGCTGAAAGCCGGCAACCGGTGTCGCCTTCCCCGCCACCATGCGAAAGGCGCCTGCCAAGCTGCGGATGGGGTCGATCACCAGGGATAGCTGGTAGGGAGCAGGAAAAAAATGGCCAGCGACAAAAAGGTCCTGTTCCGAGAGGAAAATCCCCATCCCTGGGTGGGAGTGGTACCAGCCAACGATTTCCAACCCAGGATGCCGCTGTAGAGCGCTGGCCATCAACTCCCCCCACTGATCGGCATCCAGTCGCCACGATACCGCGTCGCCGGCGACGGGCGAGGCAACCGACTGGCGGACCCAGACAATCTCTGTTTCGTTCTCGTTGGAGGCAACCTGTTCCGCGGTGGTGCGCCCCAGTAGCAGCCCGCCCTGTTCGATCTGTTCGAAGTGGCGCGCATGCCTTCGCAGCTCTTCCCAGCACGCTTCGTCGATCAGCAACTGCAGCGATTCCTCGGAAGGCTTGCACTCGAAGCGATACTGGAAATCGACCCACTGGCGAGACCTGCCAAGCAACGCCAGGCGATCGATCGGCGGGATTCGTCGAGCGGGCTGCGCGAAGCGAACTGCCTCCTCTTCATCGTTCATCCGTGGTTCTCCCGTCTCGTGTAAACGGACCCGCTTCGTTGGTTCTCGTCGCCACCCAGACCCTCTGATCCCCCCGCCACACTTCCAGCCACTCCTCCCGGGGCAGGTTCAAATCATGAAGCGACTTGGAATGCAGGGCTTCTATCGGCAGGCGAAAGATCGGAATGGGATCGGTGGGGGCAGAGCAATGAGTGCAGGGTGTCGATCGCCAGCGGCGAAGCAGCTTCGCTGGCTGCACTGGCGACTCCCTCCCACACCCACGGCAAGCCTCCCGTTCCACACGTGCGTGCGGCAAGACCACGACGCGCGAAGAGCCCCCGGGAGCGGCATTCGGAAAGACGGAATCGAACCACTGGTCTATCGGTTTTTCCCAACACGAGGCATCGATCCGTTCGGGCAGGATGGGAGGCGCATGCCCTGGGCAGTCGGTCAAACGAGGCAACACGACGCGCGAACCCAGTCCCGTCGTCCCATCCCAACGCGTGGCGGTACCCCAAGGGACTGGCTGTCCCATCAGGTGAGCGACCGCCATCTGCGACTGCATCGCGGCCACCATCGATACCGACAGAATGGAAGATGGAAACACCGGTTCGGATGCCACCGGCGCGCACCCCTGCGGCGCGGTCCATGGGGATGGAGTCCCTGGGGCCATGCCGCATTCGTAGCAAGCGCCCTGCGATGGATGGAAGGCTTGCACGATTCCCTGAAGCCCCATCAGCCCCCCATCGATCCAGGGGCATCCGCATAAAGTCGCGCGCTTGGAGATCCACCACCTCGACTCCCGATGATCGACACACCCAATCACCAGATCGACCCGGGCAAACCACTCGGTGCCCACCTGGTCGACGATATCGGCCTGCCAACCTTCAATCCCATTGCCCAACCCCTGACGCCGCAACCGATCGGCCGCTCGAACCGCTTTCGGCATTCCGATATCGCTGGAGTCAAAGAGGATGCAGCGTGTCAGGTTGGTCGCTTCCACCAGATCCCGATCCACGATCCAGATCTGGCCGACTCCCGAAAGCGCCAAGTTCTTGGCGACTTCGTTCCCCAACGCTCCGGCTCCCACCACCAGCACCTTGGCGCGTCGAAGCGATTCCTGGTTCCATCCCTCCATCGCTTCCTGTCGCCCAAAGAGCGATGATTCCTTGCGGTCGTTCATTGCGAAGCCAGGAATCGAACGGCATCGACGGCATCCTCGGGCGCGGGCTGCTGCCCATGCGCCATCTCGCCCGAGGCGGCGACGGCGCTCCCAAGTCGCTGAGTGGTCAAAGGGAAGGCGATTTCGGATTGCTGAGCTGCCCATCTGGCGGCCGCCTGGTGATAGGGACTCTCCAGGCTGATGTTGCGATAGACCAGCATCTCCCAAAGCATCTCGCACAGCTGATCCAGCCACAGCGATGCGGTCCAATGACTGCTGTATCCCCCAAGGCAGATCATGCCGTTGGGTGCGATATTGGGGTGGAAGATGGGGGTCTGCCACCGAAGCCACGGGGCGCTGCGAGGAAAACTGTCATCCAGCTGGCAATGGACCTGGTGATCCATCCGGTCGACTCGCCTGGGAGGCTCCCCCAGCTGGCCGCTAGCGACGATGCCGGGACCACGAAAAATCCACTGGTACGCGACGGGACTCCCCCCCGGCTCCCGTTCCAGAACCTGGCAGACAAAGCAGTCGCCGCGAGTTTGAAGCGATTCCAGTCGCTCCCACTCCCTCTGCAGACGGAAGGCCCTCGGCGAAGCCCCCGAACCAGCGATCATCTCTGGGCAGACCAGAAGATGATCGCCATCGGATACCTGCGACTCTATCAGAGCCAAACCATCCTCCAAACGCCTGCCACCCTCGCGGTGATCCAGTTTGTACTGGATCGGCACCCCGTCGGGCCCAGTTGTAGGCAACCCCAGTTGGGCAACCACCAAAGGGATCAGACGCCCAACCTGAAGATGCCCCGCCACCTCCGCCTCCACTTGTCGAGACGCAGTGGGGTCAAGAAATATCACGCGAATCGGCGGGTTCTTGGAAGTCATCAAGCCATTTCCTCGCTGGGGTCCGTCTCTGGCATTCGTGGGTGCCAAGCCGTTTCTCTATTGTCCAGCCGATCCCCGATCTTGGCAATTATTTTCGCCCCCACGACTTCCTGCACCGCCTCGTGAGACTCTTCTTGGCTCTCACCGAGGCACAGAGGCACGGAGGTACGAAGTAGGAAAGCAAGCGAATGTCTACGTCTGGACCTGTTGGAATCGACCACCCTCTCCCATCGCCGCGCCGAACCGCGCGGTCGATGGCTTCCGTTCCGCGATATCTCAGGGGGCCTTCTTCGCGAGCCCTCAACGGACTCCATGATCCGATCTCAAGAGCCGCCGGGGGCAGGTATTTCTCTGCGTGGTTGCCGAAACAGGAGTCTTCCGTTGGCTTACATTGAGTCGGTGCGACGTTGATCGCCGGAATTTGTTCATGATTCAGGAGGGGCGAAAACGAGCTCTTGCGGCGCGATCTCTTCATCGACCAAAGGCTCTATTTCGGTAACCCAAAGAGAGACTCCCACCTGCTCCATCCGGCGGATCACGAATGTCTCACAGTCCACCCAAAGAACGAAGATTGTGGAACCGTCCTGCCCTTTGATTCGCCAGCATGTTCTATCTCCCAGCGGTTTATCTTCCAGTCGAGTCAACGATTTCAAGCTGGAAATGCCGCCACCGAATGGCTTTCCGAGCAATAGATTCGGTAGAACCTGGGCGGTGCCGTTGGTGCGACCAACCACGCCTCCGAGTGCGTACGACAGCCGTGTTTGGTAGTGGTTGGGAAGATTGTTTGGAGTATCAGGATTCCACCAAGTTTTCACTTCCTTTCCATCTGCCCATAGGTGGAACGGTGAGCGTGTGATTTCATCGACCGGCAGCAGATTCCATTTCAGTTTCAGTTGGAAGATGCCATCACGGACAAAGGCCGTTGTGCTCTCGGATTCCAGAACTTCCTTCGCCATGGGAGCATCCTTTATCGATGTCTTCGCCTTGTCCTGATAGGTGCGGCAGGTGGAATAAACTTGAAGTGCCTTCGAGTAAATTTCATCAGGCGATGGATCGGTTGCCGAATTGCTGGTGCTTTCTTCCCACACCGACAAGGGGATGCTACCCAAGGAATCTCCCCGAAATTTTTCTCTCGTTTCCGTTATTCGTTCATCCAGCTTCCTTGAAGCTTCTTCGAGATTTTTCAGCAAGCCGCTTGGAATCTCGCTGGAGATACTTGCTGTTGGTTGCACCGGATTTTTCGTTGGTGCTTGTGTTTGCGGGTTCCCGTGCCAGTACCGCAAGGAGAGATCCACAATCAATATGATAGAGGCCGCAACAGCGAGTAGCTTAATGGGTAATCGACGGCCTGCATCGCTCTCCGTACCACTATCTGGATTGAGGATCGTAGACGGTTCACTTTTGGCCTGCTTCAGGCACAAGAGAAAGTGGGATACATCTTTTGCAAAGATGCCAAGCAAAGCGAGTGTGGCCAAGACGAATACGGAGAGGTAATCGGTACTGGATCGCAATCCGAATGTTTTAAGAACAAATGACAGATAGAATAGAGGCCGCCATTCGGCAACTGCGAGGATAACGCCACTCACAATCAAAAGCCCAACCAGGATGCTGAGTCGTTTTGTCAACTTAGTCAACTGCTTGCTGGACCTGGGCTTCGGCACCGCGTTGGATGCACCTTCGAGATCTTCTTTCGATTGACTTGTTTGCTCGCTTCGCATCCCGAAGCGACTGTAGGTTAGCAAAGATAATACAAATAAGATGGCCTGGAAATTAACAAATATCCAGAAAGAACTACTGATGGATCTTGGCCATGAAACTCCCGCTGGCCATCCTAAAAAAGATAGAATCCCTGAGAAGCTGAATAAGGCACTGACCAACAGCATCAGTATGTGGGGAACATAGAAAGCCCGATGAACTATTGGGCTGCGGTCTGTCGGCAGGACGAAAATCCCGATCAGCAGCAGGGCATGGCCGATGGCAAAGGCTACCGGATACCATTGCGTAAGGATCGAGAATGGTCTTGCGGACCAAGTGTATCCAAGGCCCGAGAACAGTCGCATTAGGATAAGCAGTAAAAGGGCGAAGGTGCATACCTGCAGTCCAATCGATGTTAGCTGAATTCCCTTCCGCAGCGGGATGGTGGAGTCTTGGTCGTTTGAAGAACTTCGGGTCATTTGGGGTCTTTCTTGTTCGATGGCGTGCGATTTGGTGCTTTCCAGAAGCCGACGCGATAATACAGTTTGGTTAGAAATGCGAACACGAAACCAAGCGAAGATCTCCTGATGAAATACAAGCGGATAGATTTAGGGATTTGCTGTCGAAAAAAGCTTTTCGAGAGGCTTGGCATGCCACTCAAAGCGTATGCAGTTGCTGCTGAGCAAGGGGGGCGATTTAGGTGCAACAGTGCTCCGACGCACTTTGGGACCGTGGATGAGTCTTCTTGGCTGTAATCGGGTGATTCGCACCCACACCAGTTAGAGTGGTCTATTTGGATACCCCAGTTTGTCTCAGGAGCCTTTCATCACCGGATATGCTTCTATTGTTCCCCTGATCCCCGATCTTGGCAACTTTTTTGCGGTGATAACCTAGCGGACCCCTACGGTCGGTTCCACTTGGCTTTCCTTTTGCTTCAGTCCTTCTTGGCTCTCACGGAGGCACAGAGGCACGGAGAGGGAATGAAAACGACGCTGCATATCGGGACGCACCGATATGCCTGTCCTTCTTATTCGCATGGTCAAGTTTCGCAGGCGACTCCATTGTTCAGTGTTGCTGCATCCTAGCCTTCTTCGTGCCTTCGCGAGCCCTCAACGGACTTGTTGGACCGCACCCGCTCGGTCGATCTTGCATGATGGAGTTGCCCAAAGGTGTCGATTCCTAGTACCGACAGGCCGGCCACTGGAGTGGATCGTTTGAGATATTGCCGGGATCGATTATGCGCGATACTGCCCATAGCAGAGTAGCCGCAGAATGGTCCTTGGGCGCAGATGCCAACTAGCCCACGTCAGCGGTGAATCGCCGTTGATGTCTTTCGCCTCCCGCCTCGCTCCCGCATCCAGCAGCATCTGAATGGTGTCTTCATTGCCAAATGCCGCTGCACGATGAAGCGGCGTTTCGCCGCGAGTCCTCACATCGCGCATGAAGGCCGCGGTCTCTACGCCAGGTTGGGTGACGCAGTTGGGGTTGGCGCCGTTGGCCAGGAGGATTTTGAGCACTTCGTCATGATGTCTGCGATCGGTTTTGCATAGCGAAGCGTGCAGCGGCGTTTCCCCAGTATCCGGCAACGGCTTGTTCACGTCCGCTCCCCGTTCGATCAGGAACTGGCAAAGACGCGGATACCCATGGAAGACGGCGCCGTTCAGGTCGTAGTTGTCGCCCAAGGAGTGGAGCGACTCACCGTTTCGGAGCAGGAATTGGATTGCGGTCACATCCCCGTAGTAGGCGCACCATTGCATCAGGGAGACCCCGCCGCTGTCACAGGAAGTTGCCGGGTACCCTGCTTCGACGTAATCGAACACCCTTTCGGTTTCTCCCCCGGCGATTCTCTCCAACATGTTTTCCGCCATCGTCGCTCCCGTGTTCTTCCTGGATGAATAAGCCTGCCATGCGCCTTGTCATCCAAGCCACTGGAACGCTCATCCTATCGCGCCGAACAGGACCATCTTGGCGGTTCGGCTGGATCGTTCTGGTGCTTTTGCGTTGCGGATCCCAACCGCAGGGCTTCCACTCTTGCATTGCTCTTTGGAGGTCCCTTATGTGTGTGGCTCGCGCCCCCTGGTGACCTTGCCTAGGCGATTTCAAATGGGCTAAGCGATGTGATCGCAACCCGCAGGAATCGCAACGGGTCTGAGTTGAATTGGCTGAGCCGGGAGGAGTCGATTGATCGCCATGGCGGTGTGTGGAACGACCCAAGTCAGATTGCCTGGTCGATGGGTAGTGCCGGCAATTTCTGTGGAAAGTCACCTAGAAATCGGTGCTTTTAGACGGTCTAGCGATAAGAAGCCAATGCCGTTTTCGGTGGCGCAAGCCGGTTTGTGGCGCATGGCCAGGCCGTTCGGCTAGCCACACGCAAGGTCAGCCAATGGGCCGCTAAATGGGGTTCTGTGGTAGCTTTTCGGTCCGTTGCGGATTAGACTCTCGTGGACTTTGTCTTTGGTTTTCTTCCCATCACCCCTTCCAGTATGCGCAATCCAATGAGTACATCTAGAGACACCTCTGGGGCGATCGCAGCCAATGCCCATCGACTGTTGTGGGCGGGCTTCATGGCGATCCTTGCTGCCGGCGTCGGCTTTTCGATCCGAGCCGGGATTCTGAGTCAATGGGCTGAGAAATTCGGCTTTACGATGACCGAACTTGGGCAAATCACCGGGGGTGGTTTGACCGGATTCGGGATCATCATTCTGCTCAGCTCCTTCTTGGCCGACTCACTGGGATACGGCCGATTGATGAGCTTGGCATTTCTGACCCACTTGGTCTCCGCCATCCTGACGCTTGCCGCCGGCTATGCCTTTGCCTCAGGTGGCAAAGATGCCGCCTTTCAATGCTTGTTTTGGGGGATGTTCTTGTTTGCGATCGGAAATGGAATTGCCGAAGCGGTGGTCAACCCGTTGGTTGCAACGCTGTTTCCGAACAACAAGACCCACTACCTGAACATCTTGCACGCAGGGTGGCCGGGAGGGCTCATCGTCGGCGGTTTGGCTTCTTACTTCATGAATCCAGATGGTGGCAAACCGGTGTCGTGGGAAGTCCAGATCTCGTTGTTTCTGGTGCCGGTGGTCCTTTATGGTGCCATGCTGCTGGGGCAGAGCTTTCCCAAGTCCGAGGCCAGCCAGGCAGGTGTCAGTTTGGGTGAGATGTTCACCCAGGTGTTCGCTCCCCTGATGTTGGTCCTCCTTTTGATCCACGCACTGGTCGGTTATGTGGAGCTGGGGACCGACTCCTGGATCACCAAGATCACCGGTGCCATCATGGAATCCAAGCAGAAGGGTTTGCTTCTGTTCGTTTACACCTCGGCCTTGATGTTCTTGCTGCGATTTTTTGCAGGACCCATCGTTCACCGGATTTCTCCGCTGGGATTGCTGTTCGTCAGCGCCCTGCTGGGGTTTGTCGGGCTGAATATGCTGGGCGCGGCAACCACCGTTGTTGCGTGCGTCATCGCGGCGACGGTCTACGCGATCGGTAAGACCTTCCTTTGGCCAACCATGTTGGCCGTCGCTTCGGAGCAGTTCCCCAAAGGCGGTGCCATCACCATCGGTGCCCTGGGTGGTATCGGTATGCTCTCAGCAGGACTGCTCGGCGGTCCAGGCATTGGTTTCAAGCAGGACTACAATGCCACGGTCAATCTGAAGGAAAAGGGGATCGAAGTTTACAACCGCTACAAGGCCCCGAAGGAAAACTCGTTCTTTGGATTTCGAGTCACCGGGCTGGACGGGGCGAAAGTTGGGGTCTTGGAAGATGGCGGTAAGGAACTGTCCAGGGCTTCCGAGCTGCTGAAGAAGGAAGGCCGCACCGACAAGAACACCGACGATCTTTCTGCATGGTGGCAAGAGGCATCCAAGACGGCAGCCAATGATAAGACGCTGGTCACCGATGCGGGGCTCTATGGTGGCCGTCAGGCTCTGAAGCTGACTTCTTTGGTTCCGTTGACCATGGCGGTCCTCTACCTGCTGCTGATTCTTTATTTCCGCTCGCGCGGTGGCTACAAGCCAAAGAATTTGGACGGCACCGGCGCCGCTCACTAGGGAACCGAAACGGTGCCACAACTGCATGGCACCCGCTCGCCTCTTCTCAGCCAACCATGGCCGCGTACCTCGCAAAGGACGCGGCCATTTTCGTCGAATGGCTCCATCGTCCGATGACAGGACTCTCACGGAGGCACAGAGCCACGGAGCAGGAAATCGAACGACGTTCTTCTTCTATCAGGATTCGCCGATTAGACCACTCTTTCTCTCAGCCTTGTAGCCTGCCCAGCTGCCCTCTGTCATCCACGGATCTTAGCTCTTTGCCCCCTTCGCGCCTTCGCGTGAACCCGATCGATTCGCTCGCCTGATCGGCTAGCTCTCCCGATCGGCTAGCATGGTCGAGCCACGGCCTGCACCCGAGGATTTTCCCGATCAGCGACCTTTGGGGGCGAACGATCCGATCGCGGATACCCCGTCATCCCCAACTTCAAGGACATCGGCGGTGACGGGATACCCCGACTCACCGTACTCTTGCAACACAACCCCACCCAGTCGCCCCAAGAAGTTGTGATTGGCTTTCGCTATCACGTAGACGAAATCGCGGCTTGGCACAACCACATAGACGGGCCAACCGTGGGTGGGACGGACCAGCTCGCGGAATCGTTCCGTCAGGATGAGCGAGGCTTTGAATGGCAACGCATCGGTCCGCAGCATCCCGAGTGGGACACCATCGATTTCTTGGACTTTGAGTGAACTGTCGGTTGCCAGTTGATTCATGTTGGCGGTGGCTCGGCTGACAACCGTTTCCCGTGTGACCTTCCAGTCGGCCAGCATGGAGTGGGTGATCCACGAAATCCTCGCCCCATCTTGCGTCACGAAGACAAACACCTTGACCAGCGCATCGGTCACGGATTCATGCAGGGTGTCGTCAAAGCCGTTTTCGTAGTCCGCCGGTTCGATCGAATAGCGTACTAGCGATTGGACTGCTTCCCAGTCGGGGACTTCGTCGAAACAATCGACATCCAGTTGCTTTGCAAAGCGCGCGATCGCCTCTGCGTCGTTGTCGCGTTCGTAATTCCGACGAACATTCTCGAGGTTGACGGTTGCTGTGATCTTGCCGATCTGAACTTGATACAGTCCCTCTTCGGTGATCGTAAAGAGGTAGCTGCGACTCGCAAGTTCCCGTTGAAACAGCTCATCCGCAGTCGCATCTGAAGGTGTAGCCATGGATACAATCTCGACAAGTAGGCATGCTGGCGATACGACGACGATTCGAAAGGAGTTGGTTGCAGCTGGTCGAAGATGACAGGATTAGGGTTGCTATCGATGAGTGACTGGATTCAAAAAGTCTATCCGAAGCGGCCGGTTCCAATCAAAGCTTGGGAGAGCCTTTTGGGGGAGTGGGAGCCAGAGCTTGCTTCAGATGATTTTGGAGGTGCTGAATCGGAGTCGATTGCTCGACGCATCGATTGTCCTCGACGATTTGTGGCATCAGCTCCCCGACACGATCTAGGCGGCATTCTTCACCAATCAACGACTCGACCACCCATTCGCAGAAGAGGTTCAAGTGAGCGATCGGGGGGTGGGAATGCGCAGGGATGAAGAGCTCGATATCGACGAATTCCCCGTCGTTGTACGCGATCAGTCGGTAGCGCCAGTCATCGGCGTGGATGGTGCAATCGTCGACAGTGAATGCAAGTGAGAGGAGTTGTTTGGGGGGCTTAGCGTAAAGGAATCGCCACCCTTCCAGTTTTGGGGCGATCGCCATGGCGGCTCGAGTCAGCGGAAGGTTTTCGCGCACACTCGGCGAGAGGACGAAGGCATCATCGACGGGGTGGTACGGTCCGATTTCCCACTGGAGTCGACTGTCGATGTGTTGGACACGGGGCGAGAGTTCAAGGTCGAGCCATTGGCGATCTTCGCGACGGTAGGCATCGCGAATTCGATCGGAATACGTCGCGAACCAATCCCAGAATGCGGCGATTGCAGAATGGTCGAGCATCATGGCAACTCCGTTGCTGGATCGACGAGCCCCGGTCGGCGATGGCGGTCGGCTCCCCATGCGCGACCGACGCCTTTCTGGGGCTCTCACGGAGGCACAGAGCCACGGAGCAGGAAATCGAACGACGTTCTTCTTCTATCAGGATTCGCCGATTAGACCACTCTTTCTCTCAGCCTTGTAGCCTGCCCAGCTGCC
>JBILTR010000041.1:0-16458 GCA_044371425.1 Pirellulaceae bacterium
AAAGGTTACACCTCAGCACCGCACCCCCCAACCGGGCTGGAATCGAGGAAGGTGGGTGGCACCGAATGAGGAAGGTGGGTGGCACCGAATGAGGAAGGTGGGTGGCACCGATTGAGGAGGTTGGGAGTAAGCCAGTGCCGAGATTCGCTGTTTGGGAAGATACGCGGAGAGGGGGGGAGGATGCATCGAGGCGAGATACGCGGAGAGGGGGGAGAATGCATGGAGGCGAGATGCATGGAGAGGGGGGAGTAGAATGTATGGAGGCGCGATGCATGGAAAGGGGGGTGGGAAGAGGCTTTGAAAAGGACTGCGACAATCCCTTGTCTTTTCTTCATCCCCTTCTAGACAATGTGTGCGTCGATCGACACGGAAACGCGGTGATCGTGAGCTGTTTCTCTCGTTAGCTTGCTGCCTTCATGAAGTGCCTCAGCCGATCGGACACAGCAGGGTGGCGTGGAGTTTGACCACCAAGAATTCCATCAAATGATCGATGCGTCTGGGAGTCTTTTACTTTTGAGGATCTAGGCAATCTTGTTCGCTCACTGGTCTCAGCAGCTAAACACCGGCTCATCCCCCGCAATCCGCTTGGCGAACTGGATTTTGCTGTTGTTCCTTTGCTTGATGCAAGCCGGCAGGGTGCATGGGCAGGAGACGGCCCTTCCATCGATCCCGCGTGCGGAATACTACAGTGGCATGATTCTGCTCCAGGAGGGAAACCTCGACGAGGCACAAGAACTTTTGACCCTAGGCTTGAGGCGGGCAACAGCCCCAGGAGAGCTAAGGGGAATCGAATCGATTCCCTTTCTCGCGGCTGTGGGAGAGTGCGAGTACCAGCGAGGCAATCTTGCCGCCGCTCTGGATTGGTACGAGGCTGTGCTTCAACTGGTCCAGCAGAGCAAAGGCTGGACGCAATGGGTTGTACCAGTCCCGATTCAAGGTCTAAAGACCAACCCAGACGATCGAGGTCTGGGCTTCCTGGCGTACCCAATTCCTACCCGGTCTGCCAGCCCGTCGGGGCACTGGCGACTCATCGAGGACCTCGATGATATATCTGGAGCTTCTTTGGTGTTGCCTTCACT
Source organism: Pirellulaceae bacterium (assembly GCA_044371425.1). GTDB lineage: Bacteria > Planctomycetota > Planctomycetia > Pirellulales > Pirellulaceae > JBEISR01. The sequence continues at coordinate 1,080 of JBILTR010000041.1, forward strand.
GAGAAACCTTCCTGCAGGGTTCCTCATCACCATTGATGTCCCGGAGCTCCAACGCTCCATCGGCCTAACTTTGCGTCGTCGCGCCGAAATCCTTGGGCCGCTGGTCGGGCTGATCGACTCCAGTTCGCTCACCGATGCTGCCCTTCGCTCAGAGCCCTTCTCACAGGATCCGATCATCCAAGCAGGATCGATCATTCTCCAAGAGATCTCCACTTCCACCCTGGATCCACAGTCTTCCAGGGCGGAGCGTTTGCTGGCGGCATCCCAGCTGCCTGGTGGATTGGATCATCCGATGAGTTCCATTGCTTGGCTTGTGATCAGCGATCAGGCAATTCACCAACGCCGCTGGTCTGATGCGATGATCTGGGCCGAAGCCGCGCTGAAAAACGCCTGCCAATGGGGGCAAGCGACAGTGGCAGTTGAAGCGGTACGAGCGTTGGGAGTGCTCACCACAACGCAGCGTATCCCCGCCACGAGGGCTCCCTTTCTTCGCTTGGTTTCCTGGGCCAAAGATGGTTCCAGTCAACTCATCGGCCATGCACTTTTGGCGGAAGCTCAGCGGCTTCTCAGCCTAGGGGAAATCGAACAGTCGGCGGTCGCCATGCAGCCCCTCGAAAAACTGTTCGCTCGTCGCCGCTGGACCGCTCTTCCCCTGACCTCTCAAGCCGCTTGGATTCACTACCGCTTGGCAGTTGGACGGGGACTTTCGGACGAAGCCGACGCGCGTTGGCAGTGGTTGGTAAAAAGTCTCCGAACCGACGCCGCTTTTCAGTCCGCTGCTATCCCTATCTTCCGCCTTCATTGGCTGCTGGAAGCCCGACGAAGAGCGCATGTCTCGGACGCGGATCTCCTTTTGTGGCTGCCTGACCATCTGCAAGTGCCCGATCCTCACCTGTGGAAGCTCCATCCCCACGCGGCAGTCTTGCATCTCAACGGCGATCTGCGAGAAGGCTACCAAGCTTGGCAGGAACTTGCATGGAAACAAGGTGACGAGAGCGAGCGCTGGTGGGCCGCTCAATCCTTCCATCGCTGGCAGCAGGCTCGCGCCGCAGACCGCAGTGGCGGTCGGGTTGCCACGCTTCGACGCTGGTTCTTCTCGCTTCCCGATACCCTCGCCCCCTCCGATACAGTCGACGCCAGGGCATGGCAGGCTGCCTACCCCGAGCTTGCATCGAGCGCAAAGCAGTACCTGAACGTTCGCTCGAAAATCGCTGGTGATCCCCAACCCTGGACACCCAACAGTTGGACTATCAGCAAGTGGAACGAAACTCAACAGAAAAGCTGGATGTCGCTGATCACGGCATCCCAAGAATTGGAATCCTCCCTCCATCTGCTCGCCACCCAATCCAGCGAAATCGAATTGGATGCCCCGGCCATCTTCCCCCTAAAGGATCTTCAATCCCAGCTCCATCCCCAGCAAGCTGTCCTCGCCTTCACCATCCATTCCTCTTCTTGCTGGGCCATGATAGTAAGCGACGAACGGGTGAGCATGTATCGAGTGGGGGAGGTGGCTGGAATCGAGCGATTGGTGGCTTCCCTCTGGCAGCATCTGGGAGTCGATCAGGATCCCAACGAGCCGCTTGGGCAAGGCGACATGGCGTGGCAAGCCGACGCATTGACACTGCGAGACATGTTGCTTCCCAAAGCGGTTTGGGGGGAGTTGGAGCAGCGGAAGCACTGGACCATCGTTCCGATGGGACCACTCTGGTGCCTCCCCTTCGAACTTCTTCCCGGTCCGCGTGGGGATCCATGGATCGCTTCTCACAGTCTTTCCTACGCTGCCTCCATCGGCTGGCTAGCAACGCACTTTCTGCCATCCAGTCAACCGGCGGACCTGCGTGTGGTGCACCAGTCCGGATTCTGGCTGCCTGATGCGGTGAAGGATCAGAACCTCACCGATGCCCTCGCCAACCAACACCAAGGCGCGGTATGGAATCCTTGGCGCGATCAGGGCAATCCACTACCCAGTCGCTGGATCGGTCTCCAATCGAAAACGCTTCTGGCTGCCGGCTGGTCGACCGCTAGCCCGCGATCCTGGGCCCCGCTTGGTTACGATAGGAACGACAAAGAAGCGATGGAGCTTCGTTGGCCACTGCTTCCATCTCAGTCCCCTCGAATCCTACTTCTGCCAGGCGCCACGCTTCCGGGAGCAAAAGATCCAAGTGCTTTCGGCTACGCAATCGACCAATTCGCCGCGGATCTTGCAGCCAGCAGCAATCGTGTCGCACTGATCGCGCGCTGGCCGGTCCGAGGAGCCAGCACGCACAAGCTACTCGACCAGTTCCTCAAGGAGCTCTCCCAGGGGCCTCCATCGATCGCTTGGCAAGCTGCCGTGAAGTCCTCCTGGAACCAAAAGCTGGACCCTTCGCTCGAACCGACTTTCGCGCCCGCTGCCGGCGCTGCAATGCCTATCGATCCGCGGTCTCCAAAGTTCTGGGCAGGCAACTTGCTGATCGGCAACAGCGCCATCGGCCCCTAAGCTGATTCCGAGCCTATCCCGCTCGATGAAGACCGTGCCAATCTTGCTGCCGCTGCAAAGGCATCATCCGTACCAGCAAGCGGCACCCTAGCAAAACATGGCGATCGACCGATCGGTCCTATTCTAATGGGTATTAGAGTGTTGGGCGGGCGGACGCCGTGAATCCAGCTTCCCCAAGCGATCGTGCAAAGAAGTCGATGGGATCCGCAGGAGTCGGCGAGATCCACGCAACCCGATCATGGCGCAGCAAGCCGCTCGTGTTGCCCCGCAGTCAGCGCCTCCGCCGGCAGGCCACCCGACTGCAACCCTTCCACCAATGCCGCTCGTCCCGCCCGCGTTCGCAGCAGTCCGTCGATCGCCAGCGATCGCAAGTGCCCCGACTCGTTCTTCGCAGCATCAAAGAGCAACGGGATCGACCGGGGACTGTCGATATCCGATGCAGCGCTGATCGCACCCATCCGTAGCTCCTCGTGCACTCCCTCATCCCAATACGGACGAAGCGCTTCGAACGCCTGTTGCTCTGGCAGCATCCCCACCAGTCGCAGGGCATCGTAACGAGTCCCCGTGCTGGTCTTTTCATCGGCTGCTTTTTCGATCGACCACTTCAGCACACGCTGCCAACGAGCCATCCGCTGCGCGTCGGATTCCATCCAGCGTTCGATGGCGGGACGCGGCCAAGTCATCGAATCGCTCAGCCCCCCCACCACCGCACCACCCAAAACCACCACTCGCCAATCGTCGATCGTTCCATCGATCCTCGGCAATGCCGCATCCAGAATTCGCCTTGCCAAATTCTGATCCCCCGACTTGCAGGCGCGATTGGTCAGCATCCAGATGGTCGGGATCCACCTCGCTTGCTCTTCCGCGCTCCATGGCTGCTGCTGTGACCAATGATGCAAGATTTGGTCCGCCTTGGACCAAAAATGGTCGATCATCCTCTGGCGTTGCGATGGATCTAGGCCGGGTGCCAAAAGCTGGTCCGCGACCTCTGCGACCTCCTCTGGGAGGTCGGATGCGTTTCCCGGGAGACTCCATGCCATGCCCGCGGGTACTAGGTGGATCGCGCGGAGATCGAGCAATGGAGCGTGCAGAGGAGAGCCTGCTTGCAGCACCACTCGGTGCTCGGTGGCATCCAATTCCACCGTCCCTATCTTCAGACTCCGATAGTCACTCCACTGGCCTGTCTGCGCGATCGGAATGGTCCACTGCTGCTGTCCGACCGAAACGGTCAGGGTTTGTCCATCCAATTGGGAAGCGCAAGCGTACTCCAGGTAGAGATCCCAGCTGCCTCGCTCCCCCGTTCGCAGCGACCAACTCACCGAATCCTCTGCGTGATGCCAATACCCAACATTCTGAAAGGGTGGCTCAAAGAGAATATCCTTTCCACGGATCTCCGCCTCCGTCGCGCGCAGCGCCACCGGTTCGAGGATTTTCACAGCCACGGTTTGGGGCCGATTGCCTTCGAAGACTTTCCAGTGCATCTGCTGTCGCTGAAGAAACTCCAGCAGATCGGCCAATTGTTGAGCTGTGATTACCCGATCGAATCCTTCGGGCATCAGCGACCGGTTGCTGCTCTTGAGGGCCACCAACTCGCTTCTCAAAATCACCTTCGATTTTCCTGCGGCTTGTCGGAGCGTGATCGATGTAGGGGACTCCTCGAGGATTCCGGAGTCGATCGAGCCATCCTCCGACTCGGCCACAAACTGCTCGTACCTTCGATCGCGATTTCGATTGGGATCGAGAATCTCCTGCCAAAGATAATGGCGAGGCTTGGAGACGACCGCATCGAGCGCCGGGCCAACGGAGTATCCTTGTCCCGCAAGCTGGTGGCAAGCCGCGCAGTGTTCCTGGTAGACCAGGGCACCGGCAGTTGCATCGCCAGAGGCAGAGATGGCTGAGCGATGCGTATCCGACCAAGAGGGATTCGATTCCGTGGCGGATCCGGATGCGAAGGCTTCTTGCAGGCGCGAACGCCATGCCTTGGAGGCATCTTCTCCTTCCGGATCTTTCGCTTCCAAAAGGGTCCGTTGCTGTTGTGGCGACATCAGCCCCCAGTTCAATCGCTTCTCGGCCACCGCGTCCCCTAACCTCTGTTGCCAAGGGCGATAACCAAGCAGCAGATCGAATGCCGCACTTTGCATGGCCGGCGTCCAGTTCGCCAATTCATCCAGCAACCAGTCGGCCGTCTCCGCTCGCCGAATCCCTGCCGCTCGACTTAGCCCTTCCAGCGCCAGCGGATTTTGAATCTTTACCTGCGACCTGAGGAACTGAAGATCGCCCTCCCAGGACTCCTTCAATACCCCGATCCATCGCATCGCCTCTTTTCGCTCTTCCATCGACACTCGCTCATCCGCAACCCGCTCGCGAATCATCGCCAACGTGCGGTTGGTGACGAGTGGATCGAGCGACCCGGTGGTTGCGTCGGATGCAACGCCGAACCAGCAAGCCAGCAACGTGCGCCGCGATTCCCAGCGATCTTCCATCTGAATCCGGTGATCGATGGTCGCCAGAAGGGTACCGATCTCTTCCTTCCTGCCCCAACCAGCGGCTGATTTGGCGAGTCCAGTCAGCCAGGAGACAGGGAGTTTCTCTATCGCGACCGAATTCAGTTGTTTGTTGGTGGTGCGAAGGAGGGTGTCTAGCCATCGCGGGTGGATACTGCTGAGCGCGGCGGTGGTGCGCCAAGGATCTTCCGGTTCCGTTACGATTTGTTGCACGATAGCTGCCGGGATTTTTTCTCCCTCATCCGTCGCCTCACCGGCCGATAGCAACCACTGAAGTCGGACTGCTGGATCGGGATCGCTCGCTAGTTGAAACCACTCGGCTGGTGCTTCTTTCCCTTCACGCAAACTAGGTTCCGAGAGAATCAATGCCGCGCGTCGCACCTGCGGCTCTGGATCCTTCATCAGCTTCCCCAAGTCTCGGTCGCTCAGGCCACCCGCATCTGCCAGCAGGTAGGCCGACTGGATCCGCACCTCGGCCAGAGGGCTTGTCATCAGTTGTTGCAATTTCGCCGAGATCCGATTCCGATCCGACTCGGATAGCTGACGATTCTCTGAGCGGGATATCCAATTCCACCTCAGGACCTGGCTGACCGCATCGCGTTGCCATCCGTTGGGAGTGTTCAGCCCATCCAAAAGATCGGGAAGGGAAGCGCGCATCCAGTTGCGAGCCGATCGCTTCTGGCCATCTTTCGGTACGACCCGAAGGATCCTGCCTAAGGTGTCACCAGCGCGGGGATCGATCGCTGCAAGATCCTCGGGCGGAATCCAGCGTGTATGTTCTATCACGTAACGGCTCATATCCACCACCCATAGGCCGCCATCGGGACCGGTGCGCACCTGGACCGGGCGAAACCAGGGATCATCCGATGCAAGAAACTCCGACTCCTGTTCGCTTGTTTCTCGCTTCCCAATCAACGTCGGTCCCCGCGGCTGAAGATCCATGCGGTGAACCAGCAGATTCACCGGCTCGCACGTCAAAAGATCGTGCTGCAGATCGTTCCCTAGAAGGTTGTCACGATAGACTCCAATACCGCAGGCGGCGGTAGCGCGCCCCAGATCACCGGAGAGGCGAAATCGCTGGGCGTTGGGATTGCGAGGGAAAAGTCGCTGCACCTCGGGATCGATCGCCAGTGGGGTGGAGGACGCTGCGATCGCAACATGGGGATTGCGAGCCAAGTAGCGATGGGGGATTGGGTAGTAGCGCCCAAGATCGCTGTTGTCGCACCCGAACCAGCGACCGAAGCAGTCTCGCACGCGACCTTGTTGTGATCTACCTGTTTCTGGCGTGATGGTCCCTGTATCGGGATCGAATCGAAAGTCTCGATCGCCCAGTTCCAGCACCTGTCCCTGCCAGGAGCGAATCGAACCGCCAAACAGGCCGCAGGATCCCACCAGCCAGCCATCGAGATCGACTTCAAGGCTGTTGACGCGCGCTTGGAAGTTGTCGGTGCCAAAGCCGGTCAGCAGCGTTTTGGTTTCATCGGCGTGGCCATCCCCATCGGTATCTTCCAGATACAGCACGGAAGGTGCGGCACACACCAAAACCCCTTTTCTCCAGGCTTTCACCCCCGTTGGAAATGGAATCCCCTCCGCAAATCGATGGCTGGTTTCATACGTCCCATCGGCATCCAAGTCTTGCAGTAGTTGGATGCTGCCACCCCCTTCTGGCCGGTCCCGGATCCCATCGGGATAGTCGTGCATCTGGGCTACCCAGAGTTTCCCGTCGGGGCCAATATCGATCGCGATGGGATCGATCACTTGCGGTTCAGCCGCCACCAATTCCACTTGCCAGCGAGGTTGAACCTTGCAGGAGGCGGCAAGTCGTTGTGCGCTGCGCGGGACAGAGCCTTGCGTGCGTGCAGGATCGAAGGGGCGCTGGATCGCGTTGGGGATCATCGAACTTGCTGCCTGGATGATTTTCTCTTCCAGACCAGCGGCATAGGGCATCGGAATATCGTAGTAGATCATCGCGCCTCCGCCCTCATAGCCTCCCTCACGAAGAATCCTTTCGGACGGCACGTAGCCGGGAGAATCGTTGCTATAGGCGTGGACCCAAAGCCGCTCCGCGTCGTATTGCTGTTTCCACCGCGTCGCGTAGTCGACAACCACTTCTCCCGGAAGGAACAGCCAAGTCAGCGACTGACCGAAACGCCAGCAGACGATGCGATACGAGACCGCCTCCATCAGCGCTTGGCCCTTGTCGATTTTGGCGAGCTGAACCTTGGCGTGGTGGCCGATTGGATCGCTGCGCTGCGCCAGTTGCTCCCATGTCGATCGTGGTGGCAAAGTCTGTAGCGGCAATTCCACCGTGCGTTCATCGATCGACAGCTCCCCTTCGACACCGCGAGCGGCTTTCTGCAGTGCGGATCGAATCGCATCGGCGATCTCCAGTCCTTGCTTCTGCGCTTCGTCGAATCGATCGCCGGTGACCCCCGAACTGGGATTGGCGTCGGCGCCACATCCGATCGCCACCATCGCTAGGATCCCCGGAAACGCCCGTTCGATCGCCTCCTGTGCGTAGCCTGCCCAATCGCCGTTGATTTGATTGTCCGATAGCGTGACGCAGTGGCAGGCGTAACTGGTGAAGATCGCACGGATCTGGCCATCTGGTCTCCGAACCACCAAGACGGGAAGGTCATGATCGACGGGGCCACCGGGGGTCCTACGGTTGATGGCGAAGGTCGCTTGAGTCACCAGAGACTCCAACTTTGCCTCCTGGCAATCCGCGATCGCCCGCTCCACGGCTTCGATCAGCCCTTCCTCAAAGAGCTTCGTGTAACGTTGGATGTTGGCTTGATGCGACGGAGGGATCGGTTCCCCGAACAGCGTTGGACAAATACCTTCCAGCATGGGAGCTGAATGGGTGTGGGAGGCGGCGATCGTGATGCTTGCGACCTCTTTCTGTCGCTCCATCAGCCGATCCATCAATCGCTGCCGGATCGCATCGGAGACGCCAAGATTGTCGACGGTCAACAGAATGTCGAACGATCCATCGGGTTTGCGAAAAGCCATCGCCTTGGCCGAGAGAGGCTGACGCACGATGGTGGCTTCTTCGCGTCGCCCTCCAAAACCGCTCAGACGCACCGGGAAATCTGGGGTGATATCGGCCCGGCCCAGACCGATTTGGTAGAGGGTTTCCGCAGCCGTCAGATGGGAAAGCAGGCTGAGGGTGATGGCGAAACACCAAGCCGTTACGATCCGCCTCCACCGACATGCGAAGAACGAGACGGCATCCATGGAATCGCTCCCATCAAGGACTACGAAGCGTTTGGAATCGGAGAGCTGGGGTGAAAAAATAGCTTCCCAAAGCGGTTGGCAGCGCGATGCCTGGATCCGGTCACCCTCCACCGTTCCTCCCGCTTCACTGCGTGGCAGAAGCCAGGCGGAAATGGTACCATGTTCCGAGTCGAGAGTCGATTTTGTCCCGATCCGATGATCTCGCAATCGGGAGCTACCGAACGATCGCATTTTTATCGGTGCGTTTGATTTTTCAGAGAAGGTGATCCAGCCAGCCAGGATCAAGAGCGAGGGAACGGATGAGCGATACACGGATTCGAGGCAGGATTCACGCGATTGAACCGACGAAGATGTTCGGGCAAAAGGGCTTTCGTAAACGCCTAGTGGTGCTGGAACAGGACAACGGACGCTTCGTGAATTACATTCCCATCGATTTTCTCGGCGATAGCTGCGACGATGTAGACCAACTGAAGGTCGGCGACGAGATCGAAGTGCGATACCGATTGAGCGGCAGGAAGTGGCAGCGGGATGCGGCGAGCGAGGTGAAGTATTTTTTGAGCGCGGAGTCGTCCGAGTTTCGGAAGGTGAGTGGCGAGTCAGGCGGTGCGCCCTCGGCGAACATCCAGGACATCAACGCGGCTCTCGATGATGCCGCCGATGGGGATGGGGTTCCTTTCTGAAAAGATCCCATGGGATCGCTGGCCTTTTCGAAACTCGAGTGGGGCGTTAGCTCTCCCTAGCCTCGTTGCCTCTCCCCGGTCGATGCGGCGTGTCCGTTTTATGAAGCTTTTGGGAATGACGTCGGTGTTCCACGCGGTCGTGATATCTTGACAGAGACAGAGCGAAAGGTCTCTTCTTTGACGTCGATCCATTCCGAGTTTCGAGAGCGATGAACATGGCCGAAGAGTTGCCAGATCCGAAGTCGGCAGCCAATGGCGTTTGGGGAATGAGGGATTGGTTGTCAGACCGTCCATGGTGGCTAAGCCTATGGGCGATGGTGGCGGCTTTCGGTACCTACTTCTGCATGTACGGTTTTCGGAAGCCCTATACGGCTGGTTCGTTTGGCGGTCCGGGCTATTGGCACTGGGACGAAAAGACGGTCCTCCTGGTAGCTCAGACCCTTGGCTACGCCGTCTCTAAATTCGTCGGCATCCGGGTCATTTCCGAGATGACTCCGGAACGGCGGCCGAAAGCACTGCTTGGGTTGATTCTGTTTGCGCACCTGGCGTTGCTAGGGTTTGCCGTGACCCCTGCCCCGTGGCATATCCTGTGTCTCTTTCTGAACGGACTTCCGCTGGGGATGGTGTTCGGATTGGTGCTTGGATTTCTGGAGGGACGGCGGGTCACCGAGGCATTGTCGGCGGGACTGTGCGCCAGTTTCATTCTGGCGGGAGGGATTTCCAAATCGGTCGGACAACTGATCTTGGAAATGGGTTTTACGGAACGGTGGATGCCGTTTTTGTCAGGCACGGTATTTCTCTTTCCCCTGTTCGTTTTTGTGGCGATGCTGAAGTGCATCCCAGAGCCCAGCGAGGAGGATCGGGAGTCGAGGTCGGAGCGGGTGCCGATGACGCGTGCAGAGCGCTGGGCCTTTTTTCATCGCTATGCGGTCGGGTTGATCGCCATCACCACGGTCTATTTTCTGGTGACTTTGATGCGTGCGATTCGCGACGATCTGGCGCCGGAACTTTGGCGAGGTCTGGGGGTGGCGGCGAGTCCCGCGGACTTTGCGACGACCGACCTAGTGGTTGCCTTGGCGGTTCTTGCCATCTGTGGATTGAGCGTTTGGATTGGGGACAATCGCGTCGCGCTTCTTGCGTCACTGGGGATCTGCCTGATCGGCTTTTTGGTGCTGGTGGCAACCTTGGTCACGCAGCGCACCGCACCGATGGCGCCGCAGCGATACATGATCCTTGTCGGACTGGGGCTCTACCTTCCCTACGTCGCGATCCACACCACCATCTTTGAACGTTTGATCGCAGCCACCAGGGATCGCGGGAATATCGGGTTCATGATGTATCTGGTCGATTCGATCGGATACTTGGGGACGGTCGCTCTTCTGCTTGGCAAACCATTTCTTCCCGATGGAGGCGAGGTGCTGCCGTTCTTTCAGATGATTGGAAACTGGATCGCATGGATTTCGATCGCGACTCTGATCGTGGCGATGTTCTATTTTCGAAGATTGGTCATCGCGTCGAGGGAACCAACGTGAGGGCTTCACAAGCCATCTATCGCACTGCGATTTTTCATGGTGCTGATCGTTCGATGGAGATCCAGTCTGCCCAATGGAGGCCCGTTGGCGTTGGGGAAATCGGAGTGGAGATGGAAGCCTGCACGCTTTGTGGCAGCGACGTCCATACCCTGGAAGGGCGTCGGCAGGAACCGACTCCTTCGGTCCTTGGGCATGAAGCGATCGGTTCGATTATCGAAATGGGGCCCGAAGCACCTTCGACCGATTGCTTGGGCCAACCGTTGCAGGTTGGCGACCGGATCACCTGGGGTATTGTGGCGCATTGCGGCCATTGCGATTCCTGTCAGGATGGGTGGACCCAGAAGTGCCATACCGCTCAAAAATTCGGGCACCTTCCCTGGCAGGCCAATAAGAACGTGATCGGTGGACTCTCAGAGAGAAGTGCACTTCCGGCAGGAACGCCTCTGGTCAAGTTGAACCCCAAACTTCCTAAGGGGCTGGTCTGCCCTGCGAATTGTGCGACAGCGACAATCGCTGCAGCGCTGGAATCGGTCTGCGCGACTCCCGGCAAGATCGCAGTGGTGCTGGGAGCTGGCATGCTGGGGCAGACCGCCGTTCGCATGCTGCGGTGGAAGGGGGTTGAGCGGGTGATCGTCACCGATCGTGCCATCCACCGACTGCCGCAGCAGAGTCCGCCTGGGGTGATTGCTCAACCGGACGATCGATGGCGGGAGTGGCTAGAGGAGCATCATCCTGCGGGGGCGGACTGGGTGATCGACACGACCGGTTCGACCGCTGCCATCGAAAGTGCCTTTCCAAAGTTGCGCATCGGTGGCTCCCTGATTCTGGTCGGTTCGGTCTGGCCCGATCGTCCTTGGTCGATTTCGACCGAAGCGATTGTGCGTCGCTGCGCGACCATTCGCGGGATCCACAACTACGGTCCTGCGCATTTGATGGAAGCGGTGCGCTTCCTAGTGTCGCTGCCGGAAGACGAGCAGCGGGAGATGGCGGAGTGGGTGGGGGCTTGGTACTCGCTGGACCAGATGGAGCAAGCGGTGCAACATGCCTCCGGACCGGCAGCACCTCTCCGCGTTGGGATCGATTTTTCCATCTGAGCCGAAGTAGGATCCAAGCGGTGGTCACCTGCTGCCTGGGTGAAATGCGCTTGGCAATCCACCTTGAGCGATACGATCTCGAATCTGCTCGATCGCTTGTGGTAACGCGGCCACCGATGGAATCACGAAATCCGCTCCCGCATCGGCAAACCGTCGCTCGATCTCCCCCCGCCGTTTCTCTCGTAGCGGGCCGGGCATGGCCGCAAGCTGTTCGGCAGGTAGTCCCATTTCGTTTCCCGATTCGCTGACCGCCACCGTCCAGCAACCCGCATGGCACCCCGCGCGAATTCCCACCAGCGTGTCATCGACCACAACAGCTCCCCAGGCTGGAAAGCGATCCAGTCTTTGGAGAGCCAAATGAATCATCCAGGGTTTGGGGCGGCCCGCTGGGACATCATCCGAACAGATGCAACAGTCGACCTCCAGACCTTGCTGACGCGAAGAACTCAGCAGTGGCTCCATCAGTGCCCGGGTATAGCCGGTGGAGGAACCGATGGCGAGCCCTTGACGACGCAGTTCCCGCACCGTGTCGGCGGCCCCTTCGATCAGCCGATCGTGATGGACAAGGGTTTCCAGCTGCAGCGGCAGGAATCGGCGATAGAGTTCATCGATCTCCGAGTCTCCTGGGATTCGACCATACCTTTCCTTCCATGCCGATTCGACCGTCGGCATGCGACAGATCGCAGCGATATGTTCGCGTTTGCCCATCCCCATCGGTTCCCGCGCCTGCGCGAGAGTCACTGGGATCCCTTGATGTTCGAAGATCTTCTGAAAAACGACGACCGGTGCAATGCTTCCTGGATCGATCAGCGTCCCAGCCCAGTCGAAGAGAACCGAATGCAGTGAAGTAGAAGTCATGGTGCTACTTTCATCAAGGAAAAAGGTCTATCCGTCAACTCTATTGGGCAACGAGGCGTGCTACAAAATGCACAACGGCTCAATACTGGACTTGCACCGCAATTTTAGTGGAAAGGTGGGAGTCGTACGTTCCTATTGGGGGCCAGCGCCCTACACCGGGGTGCTTGCCCCTTTGGCTACGATTTGGAAGATTCCTTGCCGTGCGGCGCCAACTGTCCGGCCACCTCACCTAGGCGATTCCAAACGGATGCGATCGAGCGATCGCCAGCGACAACAACCCAGCGACAACAACTCAGATGGATTAGGAAAGCGCCTATGGTTTGAACTGCCAAGCATGTTCGCCTGCCGCCATGCTCAACGTCATTCCCGACCCACCAAATCCGTTCAGGATCTCCACCTGAGGCGTTACCCTCTGGTGGATCCAGGGATGCTTTGGGTGTTTTGCATAAACACCGGTCCATCGCTGGGTGATCTGATGGGATGGCAGTCGATAGACTTTATGGATCTCCCGGAGAATGAGCCCATCGATCAGATCGTCTTCAAATGGGCTGATCTGGTCGTCGTAGTGATGGGAATCGCCCAGCACCAAATGGCCATTGGCGGCCTGGGAAATCATGACGTGGATCCCATGCTGATCCAATTCCGGGGTCATCGCCTGCACGCGGCTCTTGAGGCTTTCCAGGCTGGGGCATGCGGCAAAGCTGCTGTAGTGGCGCAGCGTTAGGCCGCTGGCCAGATGAGGCCCGAGAGCAAGCCGTTCGGGGGCGAGGCTGCGAAGCATATGCAGCTTGCATCGCTTCAGTCCAGCTTGTCGATGGTGCTGTGGGTAAAGAGACATCCACTGGGCACCACTGCAGACTAGGATGCGGGGGGCGGCCCAGTGACGACCATCGCTGGCCATCACCCGATTTCCCTCGATACCTGTCACCATGGTCTGAAAGTGAATCGTCGCTCCCTGCGTTTGCAGCCATGCTGCAACTTGCCTCACTGCGACTCGCGGATCGACGCGGCATTCCCAGCGACTCCAAAGAGCTCCTTGCAGTCCCTCTGGATTAGCGCAGGGAGTGCGAAGCATCGTTTCTTGAGGATCCAAAAGCTGCAGTTCCAGCTCGGCGGAATCGGCAAGGGATGCAAACTCCTGCAGTACCCGCCATTCGTCCTCGTGGTGAGCTAAATGGAGGGATCCGCACTGTTGCAGAGGGATCGAAGCGTGGGTGGCGACTTGCTGCCATAGTTGGCAGCTGCGAAGGGCAAGTGCACGCGGCATGCCCGATGGTTGACCGATCGGCCACAGCATCCCGAAATTTCGGATCGAAGCCCCCTGGGACATGGAGTCGGCTTCTAGGACCAAGACGCGCGCGGAATCGGCGAGCGCGGCGCGGGCCACCGCAAGGCCGATGATGCCTCCACCTACCACGATCAAATCGAACTCTTCCGTCGACACCATTTGTCTCCCTTCTCATTGGCGGACACGACGATCACTTGGATGGAGGCGGGGCTATCTCTGCTGAGCGATTCGATGTTGTCGAGGGGGATTGTCCTGAGGCGGCGGGCGCTACCGCGGCGCCCGGCCAAACTAGGTCATTCCAGCGATCGACCGATTCTTTTGCCGTCCAAGCGATCCCTCTTAGCAACAACAGTCGGAACAGAGGATCGTTGAACGACCACGAATAGTGTCCAGGAATCGATACGAAGACGCGTCCCTTGCCCAGTTTGTTCACCCAGACTTGAGGCCGCAACTGACCCTCCTCCAGAGAATCGGCAAGCGTCAGGATCTGGTTGGGGTCGCCTGCCAAATTCCAGTAGCTTTCGTCCACCAAGTTCATTCGTTCCAGATTGCGACGGATCGGATGGTCGCTCTCCTTGGGAAAGATCAACTCCAGTGGCCCGTGACGATACGCGATGGCTCCCGCGCCCGCCAAGCCGATTCGTTGGGCAAACTCCTCCCCGCGCTGCCGGCCATCGACCGCCCAGTGGATCAAGGTCACCCCGCCGCCACGTTGCAAAAATCGGTCCAGATCGGTGGCGCGCTGGTCATCCCAATTCCCTCTTTGAAAGAAAACCACCGCATCGGCCCAAGCCCATTGGTCGCTGTCGGGCCACTCCCAAGCCGACTGCAATTCCACCTGCGGGGCAGCGCTCATCAGTTGAGACCACATCGTCTGCCATGCCGGATAATCGTGCTCGCCCGGTCCATGGTCCTTCGGTCCGGCGACCAGCAGAAGTCGGATCGGACGCAAGGGATCGGTCGGTACGGAACTCCCTTGAAGAGCCTCTTCCACCTGGCTCCTGCTGCGTATCGGTGGGGCTCCAGGCATCCCATCGGGAATCGGCATGCTGGGCGGTGGCTTCAGCAGAAATGCCATCAGATGCTTCATCGAATCCTCGCCCAGCAACTCTAGGATTCCCTCCGGCATCAGCGACTTGTCGGCCACTTTCAGTGTCTGCACGTCCTCGCTGGCCACGTCCTGCATCCTTCCCTTGGCATCCCAGATCCGGAATCCCGTCGAAGTCTTCTCCAACGTGCCCACCAACAATTGCCCATCGGCAGTCAGGAGGTTGTAGCTGAGATGGTCTGGGTTGATCGCTGCATTGGGGTGGGCGATGTCGCGGTAGACCGAGTCGTAATCGCGGTGGATTAGATTGGTCAGATCCGGGCCGATCCTCGGGCCATTTCCATGGATCGCATGGCAGCGCGAACAGCCAGCGGTGGAAGAGTGAAAGACTTGCCGACCCTTCCCCCAGTCTCCTGCAGCGAGCTGGTCAGACCAAGCTGCCTTCGAGGGTGAAGGCGAATTGGCGGCGATGGCCCAAGGCAACCAGAATCGATGGACCGGAAGAGGGCGTGGTAGCGCAGACTTGTCCGGCTTGTCCTTGCGTTGCCAACCGATCGACCATGCCAGAGGTCGGTGTTGCCCTGTCCGAATACGAACGTCCAATGCGGGGCCAATCGTCCCCGGCAACGTCTTGCCGGTTCGGCTGGTCTGCGAGCGGG
>JBILTR010000010.1:0-151894 GCA_044371425.1 Pirellulaceae bacterium
TTTAGGTAAATTGCAATTGGTGCCACCCACTTTTTGTAATTGGTGCCACTCACCTTTCGGCCGCGATTGGAGTTCTGGGGTGTCGGGGGACTTTGAGTAATTTGCAATTGGTGCCACCCACTTTTTGCAATTGGTGCCACCCACCTTTCGGCCGCGATTGGAGTTCTGGGGTGTCGGGGGGGCTTTGGGTAAGTTGCAATTGGTGCCACCCACTTTTTGTAATTGGTGCCACCCACCTTTCGGCCGTGCAATTGGTGCCACTCACCTTTCGGCCGCGAATGGAGTTCTGGGGTGGCGGGGGGCTTTGGGTGATTTGCAATTCGTGCCAACTGCTTTGTTGTCTGGAAGGGCCTTGAAGGGGGATGGGGGGTGCTGAGGTGTATTGGGGTGACTAGGTGGTTTGGGGTGGTTTGCCAGTTCCTGTGTCCGCTACGAGTTTGAGACTACGGCCGGGTGAGGCTGTTCGTTTTGGAAGCGGGCAGACCGCTGCGAAACGAAGCGCTGCGACTAACCCCTCTTTAGTGGATGGGATACAATCCGAATCGGTTCGACTTTTCGCACGGCGATCCTATCGCTTTCTTTGCGTCCCATCGCGCCCGGAGACTCTCTTATGTCGATTTCCCAACCCCAAGGTTCGGAGTCACTGACTCTTCCTTCCCCGCGCGAAATGGTGGCTCACCTCGATCTTTCGGTACGCGGACAGCAAAGAGCCAAGGAGGACATTGCGGTCAGTGTCTACAACCACTACATCTCCCAAATCTATCGCGACCTGGAAGGTACGGATTTGGGCAGGTACCACATCCTGCTTCTTGGGCCCACGGGATCAGGAAAGACATTCATCGTCAAGCAGTTGGCAGATTACCTTCGCGTTCCCGTCAGCTTCGCCAGTGCGACTTCGTTGGTGGAAGCCGGCTACAAGGGACGCTCGGTCGATGACATCATCAAATCGTTGTTGGATCGAGCGGATGGAAATCCACGGCTGGCCGAGCGGGGGATCCTGTTCATCGACGAGATCGACAAGATTCGGCGACAGGACAGTGGTGGGGTACGAGATGTCAGTGGTGAGGGGGTGCAAAACGCGCTGCTGACGATGTTGGATGGGCGAATCGCCGATAGCGTGGATAACGTCAAGCACGAACCGGTAGATACCTCACGCATCCTCTTCGTCTGCACGGGAGCTTTTGTGGGGTTGCAGGGGATCGTCGAGCGGAGGTTGGGGCAAGGTGAAAAGTCGAAGATAGGCTTCACGCGTCGGATTCGAGAGAACTTGGACATCATTCCAGACCAGCCGATCTACCGTGCATTGTGTCAGGCGGTAACCTCTGACTTGGTGGAATTCGGCATGATCCCGGAATTCATCGGCCGCTTTGCGACGATTACCGCATTGCATGAGTTGGGTCGCGCCGATCTGCGTGCGATCGTAAGTGACAGCACACAGGGATCCGCCCTGGAACGGCAGAAGAAGATTGCCGAACTGCACGGCATCGAATTGATCATGACCGACGATGCGCTCGACGAAATCGCTGATGAAGCGATCCGTCTGGGGACAGGCGCCAGGGGGCTGCATCGGTTGATCGGGCGAGCTGTGGATTCGGTCGATTATCGGTGGGTCGATCTTGCCGACGAGGGAGTGACGCGGGTCATCATCGATCGGCAGTGCATCACCGAATCGGGCAAACCGCAGCTTGAGAAAGCCGAGGCGAAGTT
Source organism: Pirellulaceae bacterium (assembly GCA_044371425.1). Lineage (GTDB taxonomy): Bacteria > Planctomycetota > Planctomycetia > Pirellulales > Pirellulaceae > JBEISR01. The sequence continues at coordinate 1,708 of JBILTR010000010.1, forward strand.
CAGTCGGTTCGACCTGGAACTTCGCCAGGAGTGCCTCTCCAGCCTCCCGAAAGCCCCTTCCACCAATGGAATTTCCGGCGCGAGATCAGGAGCGGCTGGCCTTCCACCCGGCATCACCAACACTTCGGGATGGAGTGCCAGCCAGATCAAGGAGCTATTGGAGAAGGTGAAAAAAGAAAGCCTCGATTGGGACAGCACCACCGGATCGGCTCGCAAATGGTGGGATGCTTTCGAACAGGAAAATGCGACGCGGATGCCGCTGGTCCTTCGCTTGGCGGAGGAGTTGCGGAATCGCAAAGCAACGATCGCGGAGTTCTTTCTGTCGTACGTCTACAGCAATACCGACAACATCCTCGCCAACCTTCACTACATGGACTACCGAAGGCTCAAAGACGAAGAGGATCGAAAAAAGCGGCCACCCACCAATGACAAATGAGGGGTTGCAGGTGAGCTTGCTGTCCATCCCATGTCAGCGGTCAGTGGTCCTCTAACGTCTCGCCTTGCGAACGATTCACAGTTCGCCGGACAGTGGGAAATCGTGCGGCAAGACGGTGCTGCCACTTGAGTCGTCGCGTCAGGACAACGACAATGCACCTTGCGAGCCTGCTTGCGAAATCCCTGCCTTCTCCCTTCTTGCTCTGGAGCCAATCCCTTGAGGATGGCCTTCGAACTACCCCCGTCGCTTCAATCTCGCTTTGAGATTGTTCGCCCCATCGGCGCTGGCGCGATGGGAATGGTGTTTGAAGCGATCGACCGGCAGCACGGAATCTCCGTTGCGCTGAAAACCCTCCAGCAACTCGATCCGCGAAATCTCTATCTGTTCAAACAGGAGTTCCGTTCACTGGCCGAGATTTCTCATCCGAATCTTGTGCCACTTTACGAGTTGTTTTCGGATGGCAACTGCTGGTTCTTCACCATGGAGTTGATCGACGATGGCATCCCGATGTTGAAGTTCCTGATGGAAGGTGCGGTTGCTGAAGGAGTTCTACCTGAACCGCCTGAGTCGCATGCCCCGACAACTCCACTTGCTGAAGGGGCATGCCAAGAGGCTAGTTCGACTCCCACCTCGGATTTCCAAAATGGCTCGAGTGAACTTTCAACGCACAACACACCGCTGGATCCATCCACCCAGGGTAAGCCTGATTCTTGTGGGACATCAGCAGATGGCGTCTTAGACCAACCGACGATAGATCTGCCAGCCCCAGGGATGTCATCGGAGGCGACGATAGACCTTGTTTTGCCAGTTGAGGAAGCCAACCGCGGGGCCGCTTCTACCGGTCTTTCGCAATCTGCCATTCCCGATCTCCCGCCGCTTGATTACGACCGGCTGCGTCGCACGTTCCTCCAGTTGGCGCAGGGGATCCAGTCGCTGCATGAGGCGGGGAAACTGCACCGCGATTTGAAATTTGACAACGCCTTAGTGCGCCGGCGCGATGAATCGGTTGTGATTTTGGACTTTGGACTTGTGGCCGATCTGGCGGCCGATTGGCATCACGAAGCAGTCGGTGATTGGGAACCTCAAAGCCGCTCCCCCAGCGGCAGTTCCGAGTACCACTCGCAGTCCCGTTCGATCGTCGGGACGTTGCCATTCATGTCACCAGAGCAAGCTGCTGCGATGCCGATCACGACCGCCAGCGACTGGTACTCTCTGGGCGTCATGCTTTTTCGCGTTCTAGCGGGCCGCTACCCGTTCACGGAAAAAGGGAGGCAGCTTCTGGAAGTCAAGCAGATTCAGGATGCCCCGTGTCCGTCGTTATGGCGAGCCGACATTCCGGAAGATCTCTTGCTGTTGTGCCGTGCGTTACTGGCACGAGATCCCGTGCTTCGCCCGACTGGTCCGGACGTCCTGAAGTGCTTTTCAAGCGCCGCAGTGCTCGTCGACGAATTCGCTTCACCCAGGCTGGATTTCCCTCTGGTGGGCCGGGATGACCTACTGGCTTCCCTTCAGCTTGCTTTCGACCGCATGGTGGAGGGGCGGGCCGTCGTCGTGATGCTGGATGGAGTTTCTGGGGTAGGCAAGACTGCGGTGATCGAAGCGGCGCTCTCCGATTTTCGTCGCCGAGGATCGCCTGCTATTTTCACTGGCAAGTGTTACGAACAAGAGACGGTCCCCTACAAGGGGTTCGATAGCCTGATCGATTCGCTGGTCCGCAACCTGATCCCACTTTCCACCTGGGATCGGCGAGAGCTGATTCCGTCGAAGGTGCGCGCCTTGGCAAGAATCTTTCCGGTCCTCGAGCAGTTGCCGGAAGTTTCTCGCCTCCCTCCGGTTGCCGGAGGCGACTTGGTGGAGCTTCGAGCGATTGCCTTAGCCTCGCTCAAGGAACTGCTCCGACGGATCGCCCTGCGTCAGCCACTGGTGCTTCTAGTGGATGATATCCAGTGGTGTGACCTGCAGAGTGTCGAGCTGATCGCCATGCTGCTTGAGGGCCCCGATCCGCTTCCGATTCTTTTGATCACCGCGCACCGCAGCGAGTACGCCAAGGACAATCCGATCCTCGCTCAATTCAATCAGCTTCGCCTTCGCGTCGCCCCGAACCACGTCCAGTGGATCCAGAGCACCGTCCAGCCGTTGACGGACGCAGCGACTCGACAACTGGCGCTGCGCCTGCTTCCTCCGACAACCCCTGATCGCGACCAGAAGGCGACTTGGATTGTCGAGGAATCGGGTGGGGAGACGTTGTTTGTCTACGAATTGGCTCGCCACATCCTCGCCGGAGGAGCGATCTCTGAAACCTCAGGGCTTAAATTGGATCAGATTCTTCGGGATCGCATCCAGAAGTTGCCCGAGGATTGCCGACGTGTGTTGGAAGTCCTCTGCGTCGCAGGCCAGCCGATCCCCTACCCTGTGGCGGTCCGAGCTGCGGGCTACCCATCTCGATCGCCGACGCTGCTGAAGCGGCTGAAGTCTGAGCACTTGGTGCGGGCCACGGATCGAACGCAGCAGATCGATTCCTTTCATGATCGCGTCCGAGAAAGCCAGTTGGATGCAATCGCATCGTCGCGACGTATTGCGCTCCATTTGGAAATCGCGACTCAGTGGGAGTTCTACGGCGATGCTGAGCCGGAGACGTTGGCTAGGCATTTTGAGCTGGGGCACCAGATTCCCAAGGCAGCTAGATACTACGAAGCAGCGGCAGACCGTGCCGTCCAGTCGCTCGCATTCGCCAGAGCGGACGAGTTCTTCGAGTCCGCATCGCGACTCCATTCGGAGCAGGCAGATCGAGTCCGAGTCGTTCAGAAGCAGATTCATTTCCGCAGCAACACCACCCGTTTTCAAGAGGCCTACCAGATAGGCCGCACCATGCTATCCGAGTTAGGAATGAAGGTGCCGGCTCAGTTTCAACCCCTCCCATTGGCTCGGGAACTGCTGTTCAACCAGATGCGGATGGCAGGTCGTTCGGTTGCATCGATCGAGTTCCTTCCCGAAATGACCGACCCGCAAATCCGACACTCCGTCCAGATTCTCTGTGCGATGGGGAAGGCTGCGTTCCAGATCGACCCCAAGCTATGCATCCTGATTCTCGCCAAAGCGTCCAACTACGGGCTGCGGTATGGGAACTGGCCGGAAAGTGTGATCGCCTACATGGCACTCGGGTGCATCTTTTATGGAGGCATCCTGGGCCGCCATCGGGTCGGGCACGAGTACGGACAGCTTTGTCTGAAGCTGTTGGAGAAATACGACAACAAACTCCAGCGGCCGGAGGTCGAATTTGTCGTTGGTTACTTTGGTACTTCTTGGGTTCGTCCCGTAGCCGACTCCCAGCATCTCTGGGATTTGGCGAGACAACACGGTCGTGCCACTGGCGATCATTTCCATTTCGGATGCGCCTGCTGCGCGGATACGTTGAGCCGTTTCCTGCATGGCGGTTCGCTGGCGGAAGTCCAGCGGCAAGGAGAGGGATGGTTGGACGATTTAGAGCGACTTGGGCAACGGGAACCGCGGGATGCAATTCGTTCGATCCTGCTGGCCTGTCATTTACTACAGTCCGAAAACCAGGGCTCCCAGAACACCGATACCGCAAATCTTCGCCCATCCCTTCAGGATAGAATGGCCGAGTTTTCCTCGCGTCATTTCGCTCATTATTTCTTCCTCACGCAGATGATTGTCTCCTATCACTTGCGCGATTGGAAGGAAGCCAATCGCTATTGCAACCTCTCGGGGGAGTTCCAGCCGGATTCCCAGGGGATGCTGCATCACGCTGAGCACCGCTTCTATGAAGCGCTGATCGAATCGCAGGTCCAACGGGATTCCATCCCAAAAAACGTTGGTAGAAAGCAACGCAAAGTGGCTGGGGCGAACCGGCTCTATCGGAAACTGGCAGCGCAGTGTCCTGAAAACTTCCAAATCCGCTCTTCCCTGCTGGAGGCCGAGGTCGCTGCCACCGCTCGACGATTCGATCAAGCCATCGATTTGTGGCAAGGTGCAGGTAAACAGTCGGAGGATCTGCAACAATGGCATCTCCAGGCGATCGCTTGCCGACGTCTTGCGGATCATGCCGCCCCCGATGATCGCGACGCCTATTTGCAGCGTGCGGCAGACGCCTACAGGATGTGGGGAGCCTTCGGGCTCATCAACTCTCTAGAAAGCCAGCGTCCGGATCAATCCGATCAATCAACCACATAAGAAGGGATGGGAATCGATGAGCTATCTGCAGGTGCCGAGAATCCACTTTGCCGGGCAGTTCTTTACCGACCCTTCGACAGTAGATAACGACCCGGCGCATTACACCGAGGGAGACCTGCGTCCATCACCCTGGCAGGATCCGTTTGGCCAGCATCGTTTTCAGTTCCGCAATTGCACGATTCGATCCGCCATCGATTTGGAGGGGAAGCGAGTCAACGATCCGCGGTTGATCGGGATTTCGATCGAGTCGACCGATCTGCCCAGCGAGGCGAAGTTGGCGGATCTGGATGTCTATCAGCAGGGGGTGTCGACGATCTATGGCCTGTCTTTAAAGCTCACTTTCCCCGACGGTTCGACATTGACGGGCACGATGGACCCGGCGGTCCTCAATGGAGTCGCATTCAATACGGTGCTTCCTCAACGCGGCTGGAGGCGAGAAGACTCGTATGGACAGGGAAGCTATGGTGGAGACAGCGTCGCGCGCGGCGTCTTTCAGAGTCTCGTCCGATTTCCGCTCAACGGCTGGGTGCAAAGCCAAATCCCGCTGCTCAATCAACTGGTTCAAAACACCGCCAGTGACGCCGCCTCGATCATTCTCTCCATTCGCTTGACGCTGGATGCCTACATCAACAACCCTGAGAACGTCAACTACCGCGTCGGACGTCTGGTTGGGGCTCTTGGCACCTGGCAAGCCAATCAGCCAGTGGCGACTCCCGGTCATCGCTGGCTGACCGCGATCGAATCTCCCGACGAGATCGCAAGCAAGAATCCCGACAAGACGCCACCTTGGTACGTTCCCGCCTTTTACGATGCACCGTTCCTTCTTGATGAACGGCGAAAGTGCTTGGTGTTCGATCTGTCCAATAGCGTCGCTACCGAATCGGTCGGTGGGCCACCGGTCGACACCGGGACCTTGACTGCCATCGACAGCGGAACTCATGAGCCGCTTGGGAAGGTCCACTACTCTTCCTTCCTCTACGAAAATAGCTCGGGAATCTGCGAGATCCCCTTGGACGACAATGGAGTGCAGCGCGCTGTCGAGAATTCCATTCAGTTGCTGACTTCCAGAGAGGATATCGGTCCATCGGCTATTTGGAGCGAGCAGCCCGACGGTTTGCATCTGGCGATGGACGATCGGGTGTTGCGAGTCCCCGGGGCTCCGGGCACCATCCGAACCGCGCGAGCTCACTTGACGCGATGGGGACGACCCCTCCCAAATGCAGCTCTCGCAGTGCAGGTGGTTTCGGTGACCAACACCGACGGAAAATTACCGGCTGGCGCTACGGTACCTCCCATTTATCCGGGCAATACGGCGCAGGCGGAAGGAGCGATCGAAGCGAAGATTGCCAGGACAGATGACAACGGTTTTGCTGTCGTCTCCGTCAAGGTGCTCAAGGATCCCGGCTCAAGAACCTCGCAGCTCGACGGCCAGCTTTATTTCCTCTACCCGTCGCTGGATGGTCAGCCCGATCTGACCCAGGAGTTGCGATTGAGCGTTCTGGCGTGGTCGGACTTCCCGGTCAACAAGCAGATGACGTGGGAGCAGGTTCGCGACATCATGGCTCCCTACGTCAAACTGTATCCATCGATGCGGGAACGGCTGGATCTATCGGACCCCTCCAGCTTTGAGATCTACTCTAGAAACCCACCCTTCAATCGAGGGTACTATGGCACCCCCGATGGCTTCAAGATTCTTGACCGCATCGATGGAGGCGCCATTCCGTTCTTTCTGAACTGCGACATCAACGATCCTAGGTACATGCCGGTGACTCGCGATCTATCACCCAACAAAGTCCTTTCGATTCTCTACTACATTCAAAATCAGTACTTCCCACCCAAGTGATCTTGCCGGTCTGCCCCGTACTCCGTGCCAGGTTCTTTTTTAGGAATGCCCCCATGATCCGCTTGTTGCACACCAGCATGTTCTGGATGTTTGTCGGTTCGTTCGTCCAGTCGATTCTGGCCCAAGGGACACCCGACAAGGGGCCAACGCTGCCATTTCGAGTGGAGTATCGCGTCAAGTCGTTTCCCGACGTGCCGCCTTTGGTGGGGCTGCAAGCGTACTCGGCAACGATGGTCGATGGAAAGATTCTGATCCTGGGTGGCCGCAAACAGGGGCTGCATTTCTTCAAGCCACTGCCCAATCAGAACATGCCTCCTGAAAACACCAACAACCTAATCCTGGTAATCGACCCAGTTAGCGGGAAGTTCTGGAGCTACGACGTTACGGCCCTGTCTCAGCGTCTAGGTGACGCCATTCGCTCCAACAACCAGCAGTCTTGGTACGATCGCCAAACCGATCAGTGGTACATTCTGGGCGGCTACGGTTGGGATAGGTCGACGAGCGACATGTGCACCTTTCCTACGATGCTCCGAGTTTCCGCCCGAAGATTGATCGCTGAATTGATGGCCCCAAGCCCCAACGCGAAGGAGGCGATCGAGAAGCTGTTTGAGCTGCAGGAGGATGAGCGATTTGCGGTAACCGGCGGAGGGCTGCATCGGCTAGGCAATAACTTCTACCTTGTTCTGGGGCAGCGATTCGATGGGCAGTACAGCGTTTTTGATCCAGGTACTCCCAGTGCAGCGGTCCGCTTCAAGCAGAAGTATACCGAGGAGGTTCGCGTCTTCACGCTGAAACCGGGAACACTGCAGATTCTATCTTATGGTGTACTGGATTCCGACGATCCCAAAAAACCACTCCATCGACGCGATGGTCCGATCCTCGGGACCGTCGACCCCAGCACTGGGGAGCCCCGAGTCGCAGCTTTCGGCGGTGTCTTCGTTCCGGGAACGACGCAAGGCTTCACGGAGCCGATCTACGTTTATGATGGAGCCGACCAGCCGTACTACACCATCGATAGTCAGGTGCAGCAGCATTTCAGCCAGTACGAATGCCCTGTACTGCCGATTTTCGATTCGGAGTCGAAGGCGGTCTATCACATCTTCTTCGGGGGGATCAGCCATTATTTCTATGGCTTTGACGAGATGCAGATGAAGGTTTACCAACTAGTCACCGAGCAGGGCCGTGCCGATGGCGTGCCGTTCATCGGCAATGTCAGCGGGATCGTGCAGCGTGCTGATGGCTCCTATGACCAGTTCCTGTTTCCAGACTCCCTGCCTCGAATCCCCATTCCTGACGATGTGAAAGAATCTTACTTCAAAGACTTTCCCACCTACAAAGTCGATACCACCAACCTCTATGGAAGCAGTGTTGAATTGATCGAAAACTCGGAAGCGATCGAGCAAGGGTTTGTGAGCGAAAGTGGGGTAGTGGATCTGGGGCGGATGGCACCCGGGCAAACTGTCGTCGCAGGCTACGTCTATGGCGGCATCGCTTCCGTTTTTCCCTATGCACTAAGGGCCAGCCAGGGGACTTTTCCCAGCAACACTCTGCTGGAGGTCACTGTCACGAGGGCTTTCTCCCAAGCGCTGCCAGGCAGCGATGGCATCCCCGCAGAAGTGACCACACAAACGTCAGGGCGATGATTCGGGGACGAGGGCTTCGGGCAGCAAGCGGTTCTCCTTGGCGAGTGCTTCTTGACGCCGAGTCTCCCATGAATTCCTGCTGGTAGGCTGCTTGCTGGCGACATACAAGCAGTCGGCTGCTCCACGGTCGACGATGAGGATCGTTCCATTCTCGTATCGCCATTCGACTTCCTGAATGCCGTCGGCATTCCAGCGGAAAAGATCGACTGGAGGATGCTTGGTATCGGGCCACGGCACCTCGATACGCATCGCTCTTGGCTCGCCGAACTCAAAAGTGTTTTCGTCTGAGATTCGGTACTTGAGGTCGAGCGCGAAGATGAGCATTTCCTGAATCGATACGATGGTCGACAGATCCCATTCGGGATTCCCCTGATCGTCGGAGAGCTGCTGGTAGTAGGCGGCATCGCCATCCAAAAGCGAGGGGGCCATCATGTGGATCTCTCGTCCGATCCGTCGCATCGCGTCCCAGGTGTCTGGGAATTTCAGCAACGACTTGCGGCTGAGATTGAACCAATAGAGTGACGTGATTCGCGAGGCGAGGGCATGAAGCGCCTGGCTTCGCAATTCGGCTGGTGTTGGACTTCTGCGACGTCTGCCATCCAAGAAACCGCCCCAGCCAGCATGTGGCCCTTGGCTCCACGCCGCAATCGAAACGGGTCGCGATAGCTCCCTCAGCGATCTTGTCAGAACGCCGATCGTTTCCAGGGGGGCTCCCCAAGAGATCCTTCGGCCCCCCCAACGATCGTATTGTCGCCATGAATCGGCGGCGGGCGCCACCACGCGGTATGCATCAAAGTGAGGGTAGTCGGAGAGCCCCGCGTAGTCGCGCCACACTCGCTCCTCGCTATGGGTCACGCTGGTTGGAAGTCGACTTGCTAGGTAAGGGGCAAATGCGTCGAAGACCTCCTGTGGCGGCACCGGTCGGCCACCCCCATACTGTGGCTCACCAAGAAACTCCACCGCATGAATCCTCGGCAGCCAATCGTCCTTGTCGTATTGCTCCAGCGGCATCATCCGATTGAACGACTTGAAGGGGGTCTCCGAGAACCAGGCGTCGGGCTGATGCTTGGAGTCGATATCCTGGATTTGGCCGGTGTTGACATGCATCGATGACAACAGCTTCCGGTACTTCGGATCGCCAAGGTCCTCACCGATCCACCCACCGCTGATATCCATTTGCTCGGGCCGCCCCTTCAAACCACACCAAAGGGAGCCACGATCGGTCAGCACCTCGATGGCCATGTAGGCTCGCGGCAAATCCAGCCCCTGGAGTTCGAGCACACCTCGAGATTCTTTTTCGATGGACAACTGGGAATCGATCGCGGTTTGCGGGAACAAAAGCGACCAGTGTTTTCCGGCCTGGGGGATCCAAAAGCGGGTCTGTTGAACCTGTAGCGGTTCGTCCCCTTCGTGCACCAAATGGATCACCGCACGCTGCAGACGCAATCGGAGGTCGTCCGAGAAAAACGCCACGGAAGAGATACGGGTCTTGGAGGGACTGAGAAGGAGTGCTTGAGTCGGTAGCCCGTCCGCTTGAACCAGAATTTCGTTGCCGGCAAGGAACGGCGCGGCTCGCGTGTTCCATTCCCACACCTGCAACGCTTCGGGCTCGCAGTCGCCCAACATCCGAAAATTGCTCCATGCCCACCCCTTCTGATCGACCCACTCCTGCGCTGACTTTCCTTCGAAAGTGGGAGTCCCATGCTTCCCCAGCACGAACGCCTGAACACGAACACCAAGATCTGGACTTGGCTCCCTCCGGTATCGCATCTGGGGAGCGATCTGATGCGGTACCACATAAGAACCTTTCCAGGTGGAAAGGGATGGCTGCTGAGATTTCAAGGGTGAGGCAAACATGCAAAGGGCAAGCCAACCCAGACAGGAAACGACTCCCCGTAGGCTCGATTCATCTCGGTGCATCACGATCGTACCTCCTTTGTTCCGGCAGCCACCATGAAACTTCCGCAAAGAAATCCTCCAGCCATCGCGCAAGGCTCATCCTATGAGATACGATACCGTCTCGCATCGGGTGCCGCTTGGGGCAGACGAGAACTGGGCTCCTTGGAAGGTGGATTGCATGCTGCGGAGAACATGGTCGCGCGTCATGTTGTTGGCTGGGGCGGGGGCGCTATCAGGCTTGGCGAGGGCAGGCAGAATGAAAAGGCACAAGCCGAAGGTCATCGCGCACCGGGGTGCCAGCGGTTATCTTCCGGAGCACACCGAAGGTGCCAAGGTGCTGGCGATCGCTCAAGGAGCCGATCTTGTCGAGCAGGATGTGGTGTTGACCAAGGATCTAGTTCCGATCGTTTGTCATGACGTCACCTTGGACGAGACAACCGATGTGGCCAGTCGATTCCCGGAGTTGGCTCGTTCCGATGGGCGCTGGTACGCGGCCGACCTTCTATGGGAACAGGTGCAGCAGTTGCAGGTGGTGGAGCGACGTCACCATGATACGGGAAAGCCGTTTTTCTCGAAGCGATTTCCGGGTGGTTTTGGACAGCGTCTAATGCGTCTGGTCGACGAAATCGCTTTGGTTCGTGGTGTCAATCAGACGCGATCGCAGAATGTTGGCTGGCATATCGAGTTCAAGCAGCCAACATGGCATGAAAAGCACTTAGGGGTTCGCATCGAACAGGTCGTCTACGATTTGCTCCAGCGGCTAGAGGTTGGACGCGCAAGCGAAGTCTGCTACCTCCAATGCTTCGAAAGCGATGCGCTCCAGCGGCTACGGACCGCAGGAAAAAATGCGTACCCATTGGTCTTCCTGATTGGCGGGAAGCCAGACGGATTGCCGCCGAGAACCGATCTTACTTTGAAAGACCGCATCGACCTGTGGACGGATTGGATCGAGAAGCATGCCGCATTTGCCGACGGAATCGGACCTTCGTTGGATCTGCTGGTGGAACGAAATGGGCAAGGCGAGGTCGCTTCATCGGGGCTGTTCGAAGCGGCCGAGGCAACGAAGAAGTTTCTCCATCCTTACACAGTGAGGGCCGACAGCATTCCGAAATGGTCGCAGTCCTTAGAAGACCTGCACGGGTGGCTGATCGAGCGATTGCCTGTGGATGGATTTTTCACCGACTTTCCGGACCTCAGTCGCCGAGCGATTGACGGGTTTCATGATTCGTAGCAAGACGACGAAGCAGGCACTCCGTTCGAGGTGATGGAGCGGGGGACCCGGTAGCTTGCGACTGCATGCAAAGCTTGCGTCGATCTTTTAAAATGCCTGTTCCTGCGTCGGAGCCGATGGGTGTTGGTGCACCTTTTTTGGTCGATCGAATGGCAGCGTGACAAAGAAGTTCTTCGAGGATTCCCCATGATCTATCGTTCCCTTCAAAACAACCTGTTCTTTTTCCTGATGGCAATCGTTGCATGGGATGTTGCCAACAGCACCATCCTTTCCGTCGCCGTGGCTCAAGAGGCCCGGCAGGCACAGGAGACAAACCGGACGTTGAGGTTGCCGGGGATCCAGCCATCGGGATCGGTGCTGCTTCCCAATGGCTGGAGCATCCGGGCTGCGGGGACACAGGTTTCCGTTGGGGATTTTCCGGTGCACATGGAAGTGACCCCCGACCAGAAGTTTCTGGCGGTGCTGCACGCCGGATACGGTGAGCACGAGTTGGTTTTTCTGGAACTGGCGACGCAGCGGATGGTTTCTCGAACCATTCTTCCGCAGGTCTACTATGGTTTCGATTTCTCGGCCGATGGAAAGCAGATTCTCATTTCGGGAGCGGAGTATGAGTCGCTTCATCTGCTGGACTATGAGAATGGTGCAGCCACCAACTTAAGGAGTCAGCAGCTGCTCCCTAAGGAAAAGACCTTTGTCCCTTGTGGGATCAAGTCATTGGCCACACCCAATCAATGGTTGGTCTGCGGTGTTCTCGGGCATCAACTGGCTCGATGGGACAGCGGCCAGCAGAAAGCTGAATTTCTTGCGTTGCCTGAGAATTCCTATCCCTACGCCGTCTGTGTGTCACCTGAAGGGAAGACGGCGTGGGTGAGTCTCTGGGCTCAAAAGGCGGTGGCGGAGGTGGATTTGGAGGCCTGGAAGGTGGTCCGCACGATGGAGACGCGGTCGCATCCCTGCGAGATGGCGATGCTCGACGCAGGGCGTTGGCTTTTGGTCGCCTGCGCGGATGACAACTCCGTTGTGCTCCTCGATCTGGAGAGCGGCCAGCAGAAGGAGGTCTTGCAGACAGCCCTTTACGCACAGGCCAAGAATGGAAGCACCCCTTCCAGTATCGCCGTCTCGGCAGACGGCAACAGTCTTCTAGCAGCCAATGCAGACAACAACAATCTGGCGATTTTTGATATTCGCGAGCGGGGGAAAAGCAAATCACTGGGATTCATCCCAGCGGGTTGGTATCCGACCAGCGTGCGATTTGGGCCGGGAGGGGAGCGGATCTTGGTGGCCAACGGAAAGGGGCTAGCATCGAAAGCCAACCCCCAAGGACCACGCCCTGGTCAAAAGGAACTGCCACCATCGGTCCGTCAGTACATCGCCGGGCTATACCAGGGAACGATTGGTTTCCTGCCGACGCCAACCCCACAGCAGATGGCGGTCCACACGCGTCAAGCATTCGCCAACAGCCCTCTGCAGGACAAGTCGGCTGTTCGCACCCAGACTCGCACCGAGGGGAACCCGGTTCCCGCGAAGGTTGGCGATCCCAGCCCGATCAAGCATTGCTTTTACATCGTCAAGGAGAACCGTACCTACGATCAAGTCTTTGGAGATATGCCCGAAGGCAATGGAGACCCGAATCTTTGCCTGTTCCCCGAGTCGGTGACTCCCAATCACCATCGATTGGCTCGTGACTTCGTCCTATTGGATAATTGCTACGTCGAGAGCGAAGTGAGCGCTGATGGTCATGAGTGGTCGATGGCCGCTTACGCAACCGATTACGTCGAGCGGAGTTGGCCGCTTTCCTACCGCAAGGGGCTCGACAAGTTTGGTTATCCATCCGAAGGCAAACGCCAGATCGCTTTTCCATCTAGCGGTTACATCTGGGATGCCTGCAAAAAGGCAGGGGTGGATTACTTCAGTTTTGGAGAGTTCGTCGACAATGCGGTGGTGCCGGGGGAGCCGGCGACGACGAAGGTTGAGGCACTGAAGGGGCACTTTGATCCGCTCTACCGCAGCTACGATCTGAATTACCGGGATGTGCGGCGAGCCGATCGGTTTATCGAGCGGCTGAAGCAGTTTGAGCGGGAGGATAACTTGCCGGGCCTTGTGATCATGAGGCTGCCCAACGACCATACGTCGGGGACCAAGGTGGGGGCTCCGACTCCAACCGCGATGGTGGCCGATAACGACTTGGCGTTGGGAATGGTGGTCGACGCGATTTCCAGGAGCAAGTATTGGAAGGAGTCGGCGATCTTTGTCGTCGAGGATGATGCACAAAACGGGGCCGATCACGTCGACGCCCATCGCTCGGTCGCTCTGGTGATTTCCCCCTATTCTCGGCGCATGGGGGTCGATTCTGAACTCTATTCCACTGCAAGTATCCTGCGCACCATGGAATTGATCCTGGGGATCGAACCGATGACGCAGTTTGATGCTGCAGCGACGCCCATGTACGGCTGCTTCCAGGCCACTGTCGACCTGGCACCTTATGATCTTCAGCCAGCGCAGGTGGATGTCAACGAAGTGAACCAACCGACTGCCTGGGGGGCCGACCTTAGCGAGCAACTGGATCTGTCGCAGGAAGACGCGGCAGACGACCTGCTCTTTGGCGACATCGTCTGGCGGAGTGTCAAAGGAGCCGATCATCCTATGCCGGCTCCCGTCCGTGCTGCCTTCGTCTTTCAGCATCTTGAGGAAGAAGAGGACGAAGAAGAGGAGGAAGAAGAGTCGGCGGAATTGGGACGCCCTGGAAGTCCCAGGTAATCGGCGGGTTGCCTGCAAGCGATTGGAAGACGTTCCAGCGGAATTCCGGCGGATGAAAGTTACGGGCTGTTTGGGGAATCCGACATGCCCAGTGGCGAAACGAAGCTGGCGAAGAGTCAGGGAGCGGGATGTCAGGGAGGTGGGTGCTAGTCCGCCAGGGATGGCGGTAGGTAGCGATCGCTTCACGGCAGCCGGTTGGTATCGCCTGAGGAAGGTTGCCGAAGGCGTAGCGCCGCGGACACGAATCGTCCCAGAAGTAACGGCAGGGAGACTACTCTCCGGTCTGCCTTCGGCCGCTCAAGACAACCCAACGGTAGCCGCCACCCGCTAAGGATAGGCAGGAGAGGTCGATTCCCAAGTTCAACCTTTTAGCGTTTCCAGGCTGGCAACGATGTAGTCAGCAAAAAGTCCTGTCACCTTGGTCGCTTCGTCTTGCTTCATCAACGCCACTTCGGCATCGGCAAGCTGGGGCAGTCGGTAGTCCTTTCCCACAGGATGGATTCCATCGGGAATCATGTGGGATGGGAGCACCGTCATGCCGAAACCTGCGCGGACGGCGGCCAGTGTGCCAGCGAGGCTTGGACTGGTGTAGCCGATGTGCCAGGTGCGCCGCGCGCGATCGAGTGCAGCGAGCGCTCGGGAGCGATAGATGCAGGGCTGTGGCGACAACACCAGGGATAGTCGTTCCTCTGGGCGGTATCCTTCGGCGGCTGCCCAAACCAGAGGTTCACGCCACACCTTCGTACCCCCTTTCACACTCTGCGGATCTCTCTTGACCAGAATCACATCGAACTGTCCGTCCTGGAACTGTTCGAGCAGGTTGAGGGTGAGGTCGCATGAAACGTTCAGTTGGACTCGAGGGTGGTGTTTGCGGAAACGAGCGAGGACGTCGGGGAGATAGTGGGTAGCGAAATCTTCCGGCGTCCCGAAGCGGATCTCCCCTTCGACATCTGGCTCCCGAAGGCGACTGAAGACCTCCCACTGCAGTTGCTTCATCTGCCGTGCATAACCTAGGAAGATCTCACCCTCGGGGGTCAGGGTCACCTTCCTTCCTCCCCGGTCGAACAGCTGGCAGCCCAGCTGATCTTCCAGTTTTTTGATCTGAAGGCTGAGTGCGGACTGGGTGCGAGAGACGGTGCGAGCCGCCTTGCCGAACGATCCTGTTTCTGCGATCGCAATGAAGCTTTTCAGCTGGAGACTGTCGACGAGAAACGGCATATGGCACCCATGAGGGAAAGTCATTGTTTTGAGTGAGCGATTGATTCTTTTAATTGTACAGGAAGCTAGGTAATCGGGCAGAGTCCTGGCGCAAATCGATGGCCAGCGCGATCGGGGGGGGGGACCAACGCACGACAAGCGGACGATGCGCTATACTGTTGACTTCCTGTTCTGTCGCAATTTTGGGAGGCAATTCATGCGTCGCATATTTCTTTTGCTATTTGCTGCTGTTGCGAGCAACACCAGCGGGGCTCTGGCGGCTCCGCCAGCAAAGGTCGCCACCGTTGAGGGGATCTCTGAATACCGGTTTGACAATGGCGCACGATTGCTCCTTTTTCCCGATGCTTCGCGGCCAACCATCAGTGTCAACATGACGGTGTTGGTTGGATCGCGTCACGAGGGGTATGGGGAAGCCGGGATGGCGCACCTGCTGGAGCATTTGGTGTTTAAAGGGACTCCCGCCTTTCCCAATATCCCCAAAGCGCTTCGCGATCACGGGGCCAGTTTCAATGGGACCACCAACGTCGACCGGACGAATTACTTTGAAACGCTGCCGGCCACCGATGAAAACCTGGAGTTTGCCATCCATCTGGAGTGCGATCGCCTGGTGAACAGCTACATCAAGCGCGAAGATTTGATGTCGGAATTCACCGTGGTACGAAACGAGTTCGAGAGTGGTGAAAACAGTCCCCAGCGGGTTCTTTCCCAGCGCGTGCAAGCAGCGGCTTACGAGTGGCATAACTACGGAAAGTCGACGATTGGGAACCGATCGGATATCGAGCGGGTACCGATCGATAACCTTCAGGATTTTTATCGGCGCTTCTATCAGCCGGACAATGTGGTCCTGATCGTCACCGGCAAGTTCGAAGAGTCGCGGGCATTGGAACTGGCGGAAAAACACCTTGGTTCGATTCCGCGCCCCGACCGCAAGCTGAATACCACCTACACCGAAGAGCCGCCGCAGGATGGAGAGCGAACGGTGATTTTGCGTCGAGTCGGATCGATCGGTTCGATCATCGCTGCCTATCACATGCCCGCAGCCGCTCATCCGGACTGGGCCCCCTTGAGTATTCTCGGCAGCGTCCTCTCCGAAGACAAAGTCGGACGGCTCGATAAAGCCCTTGTCGAAACAGGGATCGCCACTAGTGCCAGCGGTGGCGCCGACAGCAGCCACGACCCTGGGCTCTTCACCTTTTCCGTCCAGCCTGCCGAGGGAAAGATGGCTGAAGCGGAAGAGGTGTTGCTGGAAGTGATTGAACGATTGGAGGCGACACCTTTTACCCAGGAGGAGATCGATCGAGCGAAGTTGCGGTCCAAGCGTGGCTATGAGAACAGCATCGCCAATGCGGCCACCATGTCTCAGGCGCTCTCTTCTGCATCGGCTTTGGGTGACTGGAGACTCTGGTTCTTGCAGCGCGATCGTCTGGCTTCGGTGACCGTTGAGGATGTCAATCGAGTCGCCGCGATCTACTTCAAAGTGCACAATCGAACGATTGGTCGTTTCATTCCTGTCGATCAACCTCAGAGATTGTCGGTGCCGGCCGTCGAGTCGATTGCAGAGATGGTCAAGGATTACCGGGGAGGTGCCGCGGTGGAGGCGGGTGAGGAGTTCGATCCGAGCCCCGAGAATATCGACAGCCGCACGAGGATGGCCAAGATCGGCAACCTCGATCTTGCTTTGCTTCCCAAGAAGAATCGTGGTGAAACCGTCTCCTTGACGCTCAACCTGCGCTATGGCAACGAGCAATCCCTGAAGGACCAATCGACTGCGGCAGGGATGATTCCCACGATGCTGATGGCCGGGACCACCAAATACAATCGCCAGGCATTGCGGCAAAAGCTGGATGAGTTGGGGGTGCGGATGGGTGGCGGTGGAGGCGGCGGTAGGCGGGGGCGTGGGGGTGGCGGAGGTGCTGGCGGTGGGGCGGGCAGCCTGTCGTTCAGCATGGAAGCCAAGAGGGAAACGCTACCAGCGGCCATCGAGCTGCTGGGGGAGATTCTTCGTGATCCAGCCTTCCCGAAGGATGACTTCGAACAGATGCGCTCCCAGGCGCTGGCCGCGATGTCGCAGATGAAAACCGATCCGGCGATGCTGGCCAACAACCTCCTTGCCCGCTCCCTGTCGGATTACCCTCGCGGCGATGTCCGTTACGCAAGAACGATCGAGGAGTCGATTCAGGATTTGGAAACGGTGTCACTCGACCAAGTGATCTCGATCTACCGCGATCAGGTTTCGGCAGGTCATGGCCAAATTGCGATCGTTGGTGATTTTGATCCCGACCAAGCGATCGCTGCGCTTGCCCGAGCCTTGGAGGGCTGGCAGTCGACCGTCGAGTTCGATCGAATCGAACGGCAGGCGAAGTCGGATGTGCAAGGTGGCAGCGAGGTGATCGTCACTCCAGATAAGGCGAACGCCGTCTTCCTTGCTGGGCTTTCCTTCGCCATGGACGATGATCACCCGGATGATGTTGCACTGGAGATCGGAAACTTCATTCTGGGAGGTGGTGCGTTGTCCTCGAGACTGGGGGACCGGATTCGACAGAAGGAAGGACTCTCCTATGGTGTTTCTTCTTCGGTTTCCATCCCATCACGCGGCAACGATGCTCGCTTCACCATCAATGCCATCACCAATCCTGGCAACATCGATGCGGTGGAAAAGGCGGCGATGGAGGAACTGACTCGCTTCATCGAATCGGGGCCAACTCCGAAGGAGCTTGAGGATGCCAAGACAGCCTACTTGGAAGCGAGGAAGATTGGGCGGGCTGCCGATGGATCGATTGCCGGACAACTGACCACCAATCTTGATCTCGATCGGACGTTTCAGCGAATTGCTCAGGAGGAAAAGGAGGTTCAGGAGCTGACGATCCAGAAGGTCCGCGAGGCGTTTCAGAAGCATATCGATCCAAAGAAACTGAAAGTCATTCGCGCAGGGGACTTCAAGTAGTCGAAGTGGCTCCATCACCAATGGCACGGAAGCAACGGTGTTGGATTCGATCGGAACCATGGGCCTTGGTAGATGGCGAAACGCCCTCGCCCTACCAAGGCCTTTTGGATCGAGCGACTTTTCGGTTGGGTGGAGAAATGGAATCGAGCGCCTCGATTGTTGGATCGGCGCCATGGGAGTTTGGAATCCTCCCAGCAACTTGTGGAACTTACTGCATGCGACCTTGTCGTAACTGGCCAAGTTAAAGCCACACACTAAGCGGCTTGCAATACTTCGGCTTTTGCCTTCGTCTTGCGATCGCTTCTCTGCGATCAACCGCTTCATGGAAATCTACAGTGGATGGCTTGACGAGCGAGAAGTTCGCCGGCCACGCGGCCTGTCATTTGCGTTTGGGTGCTTCTTCGTACGAAAATGCATCGCCGATTTCCACGCCCAAGGCTCTGGCGATCAGGAAAGCGACTTCTAAGGATGGGGAGTACTTGTTCTGTTCGATTGCGATCACCGTCTGTCGCGTGATTCCTGCGCAGTCGGCGAGCTCCTGCTGCGTCATGTCGCCTCGCTGCTTTCGAAGTTCTCGCAGCCTGTTCCTCAGCTTTCCGGTGCCTTTGCCCACGACTAAAAGCCTCGCCGATAATCGAACCATTGCGAAAGAAGCTCGATGAGCTGCGCGATGACCCAGAAGGCCAAAAGGATGTGGGTGAAGGCAAAGTTGCCTGGTGTTAAAGCGGCTATGCAGAGCGAAAGGAAGACGCCTGAAGCGAGGATCCAGGAGGAAATCCGAAGGGCCCTTAGGCGGATCATCGCATCGCGTTCGTCGGTTTGAATCGTTCGGCTGAGTTCTTTCCTGCTGGCGATCGCCAGCAGGGAATGCCCTACGATCTGGAGCAGGACCAGCGCCATCAGCACCGTCACGAACGCGGCGATCTGGATCGATTCCAATCGCTCGGTTCGCCGTGGCCAAACCCAGACAAAGTAGCTGCCAAAGACGGCTACAAGGCTTACCATCTGCAACGCCAGACTCTTCTCTTGAAAACTCATCCAAAAACCCCCGAGGAAGCGATGTTGCCATGTAAGGAAAGTCTTACATTTCATCGTCGGGGCGGCCGATCTGAATGTCAAGTAGTTTTGACATTTTTTTCGGCCTGTTTGGAAATAAGAAGCGAGGGGAGAGAGGAGCTTTTGCTGGGAGCTGGAGATCTGGTGGGCCGACGAAGGCTTGAATGTCGTGAAGCCTGCTGCGTTTCGCCAGGAAGACTCGATCCCTTGCACTCCCGTTGGGGAATTGGCACGCGGAGTCAGGAAAGGGCGTGAGGTGGAGCGGCCAGGAATTCGCGATGGACGGGACTTACCGAAGAACACCACCGACCGTAGCTTCAGCGACGTAGGCTTCTCCTAGGCTGGTGTGGATTTTGACCTTCTGTCGCAGTTCGCCTGGAGTCCCTTCTCCCTGAAAAGTGAATTGGATCAGATGCAGTGGGCGTTCCCCTTCGGGCATTTGAAACTGGAAGCGAGGGTCATCGCATTCGATCTTCGCAACCGAGAAAGGCTTGGTACCGCGAACGGCCAATCGTTGAGTGACTTGGACACCAGGTTGGACGATGCCAAGGGAGATGAAGTCGGGGGTCGCGGTGACGGGGGGGCGTATCCTAGCAGAAACAGGCAACGAAAAGCTGTCGGCTTTTCCTCGATTCGTGACGATCCATAGTTCGTCCAGGATGTCGCCGGCAACCGCATCTTCCTTCAATCGGACCTTGAGTGGAATCTGTACCTGGCTTCCGGACCGCAGGGCTTTACCGAGCCGCACTTCCAGATGCGAACTAGTCCCTCGAACGTCGGTGATCGCCCAGTCGGGACTACCCGAGTGGATGATGGAGACGGTGACTTCACGACTCTCTCCAATCGGTACATCACCGAAGCGAATTTCACCGGGTTCGGTGGAGATATCCGATCGGATATTCCCGATCACCGTCAGCTGCACCTCCGCGAAATGGGGCTGATCGAAAACCACGGTGATATTGGCCGATTTGGTGCCGAGAAACGAGCGGGTGTTGAATTGAGCGAGGATCACACCGGTCTCCCCTGGCGGAATCGTCTTCCGCGGGACCGAAGGCGTGGTGCAGCCACAGCTGCTGCGAACCGAAACGATATGGATGGATTGTCGGTAGGGATTATGAAACTCGAAGGCATACTCGGCCTTGGTGTTCCTTCCCACGTTCCCGAAGTCGTGCAGCGACTTGGAAAACAGCTGATGGATTCTCTCCTCGCCTCGGGCGATCGTCGTTCCAAAGAACAGAGCCAGGGGGGCATGCGCCAGCAGGGATCGACGTTGGATGGGAGAGTTTTGCAATGGCATGGGCATCCGCTTTCGCAGAGCGAGAAATGGTTTTTTGATCGCTGCATCAGGATCGTTGTCCTGTTCTATATTTCGACCAATTCCTAAGTCAGAGTTCATCGATTCCGCCTTGGCTAGCAATCGATCGGTGGGTGGCACCGAAGGAATGCTAGCGAGTGATGCTCTTCACGCGCATGGCCATCCCGGCCACGCATTCCCGCACGGAACATCCTTTTGCAAGCAATCGGAGTGAGGCGCCTTTCTCAATTGGTGGGTGGCACCTTTCTCAATTGGTGGGTGGCACCTTTCTCATTTCTCAATTGGTGGGTGGCACCTTTCTCAGGCTAGCAATCGCCTTTATCAATTGGTGGGTGGCACCTTTCTCAGGCTGTGGTTGGCACCGAAGGAATGCTAGCGATTGATGCTCTTCACGTGGCATGGCCGTCTCGGCCTTGCATTCCCGTACGGAACATCCTTTTGCAAGCAATCGGAGTGAGGCGCCTTTATCAATTGGTGGGTGGCACCTTTCTCAGGCTGTGGTTGGCACCGAAGGAATGCTAGCGATTGATGCTCTTCACGTGGCATGGCCATCCCGGCCACGCATTCCCGTACGGAACATCCTTTAGCAAGCAATCAGTGTGAGGCGTCTTTCTCAATCGGTGTGAGGCGCCTTTCTCAATTGTTCCCGTACCGAACATCCTTTAGCAAGCAATCGGTGGGAGGCGCCTTTCTCAATTGGTGGGTGGCACCGAGGGAACGCTAGCACTTGATGCTCTTCAAGGGGCATGGCCGTCTCGGCCTTGCATTCCCGTACGGAACATCCTTTTGCAAGCAATCGGTGGGAGGCGCCAATCGCAGTGGAGGATAGTGCTAGCGATGATGGTGCGGCGCGACTTCTGCTGTGATTTTTCTCAACGCAATTGTTTGAGCGGTTTCCTTGCGAGTCGTTTGCCGGTGTGCCAGACTAACATGCTGTCCCCCACCTCTCCGTTGCCGATGAGTCCCACCTATGCGCCGAGCATTTTGCCAGCAATCCAAGCCTAGGAAACCGCAGCGAGTCGCCAATTGGTGGCTCTTGCTTGCCCTGGGTGCCATCGCGATCGCGAACTCAGGCGGCTCATCGCTGGCCGTTGATGTGCCATCCGGTCAAACGCCACGGCAAGGTTCAGCTCAGGACGGCCAAGTCAGCAACCCTGAAGCGATCGACTTCTTCGAGCGGCGTATCCGGCCTCTGCTGATCACCTACTGCATCGACTGTCATGGTCCGGAGAGCCAGGAAGCTGGGCTGCGATTGGACCTGCCCGATCGTTTTCATCCGATCGATTCCAATGCTTCGGTGTTGCATGTGGGGGCTGGTGGGAAAAGCCGATTGATGGAGGTGCTGGAATACCAGGGCGAGGTCCAAATGCCCCCAACGGCACCTTTAGGGGAAGAGCAACTGGAGTGGGTGCGGCAGTGGATCGCCTCGGGGGCACCCTACCCCGCAAACACCAATCCCGTTGTACAGCCTCTGCTTGGGATCGATCACTGGGCCTTTCATTCACCCCAACCCCTGCGTGACCTCGCAATTGATCCGACCGGTTGGTCGGACGATCCGATGGATGCGGTGGTGGTCCATCGTCTGGCAGCAGAGGGAATGTCGCCCGCGGCCCAAGCGTCACCCCGCGACCTAGCCCAGCGACTCTCCTACGACCTGACTGGTCTGCCGATCCGAGAGGATCTGCTGGATGCCTATCTGGAAACCAGCGATCAGCCCGATTCCTATTCGCGATTGGTCGACGCATTGCTCGGCGATCCCGCTTTTGGCGAGCACTGGGCGCGGCTTTGGTTGGATGTCGCTAGGTTCTCCGATGCCAAAGGATATGTCTATGCTCGCGAGGAACGCTTCTTTGTCCACTCCGCATCGTACCGGCAGTGGGTCATTCAAGCTTTCAATCAGTCGATGCCCTACGACTTGTTTCTCAAGCGTCAGATCGCTGCCGATCTCTTGGAATCGGATCCCCCCGACCATCTAGCGGCTCTTGGGTTCCTGACATTAGGCCGACGGTTCCTGGGGGTGACTCACGACATCATCGACGACCGCATCGATGTTATCGGTCGTGGCACGATGGGGCTGACGGTGTCCTGCGCTCGTTGCCACGACCACAAGTACGACCCGATCCCAACCAGCGACTATTACTCGCTTTATGGGGTCTTCGCCAACAGTCACGATCGACTGGTGAGACTGCAAAGCGATCGCCCCAAGGACGGTGTACCAAGTGCCCCAGTGACGGTCGAAGATCCTTTTGAAACGGAATTGAGAAAGCGTCAGGAAGCCTACCAGTCCAAGCTGGTAGAAGAAAAAAACGCAGCTGAGGAACGGTGCCGAAACCGAGTCGCCGACTACCTGATAGCTCAGACCCACCTTCAGGATTTCCCAGAAGAAGGATTTGACCAGATCCTTACCGCCGATGATCTAATCCCCAACTTCGTGCGCCGGTGGGAGATGTTTCTCGCGAATCCCAAACGGCAGAATGACCCCGTCTTCGCAATCTGGAAGGAACTGGAAACCATTCCTCTGGGGGCTGGCTACTCGGAGATGGCTAGCCAGCGAATGGCTGCAGTGCTTCAGTCGCAAGGAGACCAGATCCCAAAGCGACTGATGGAGGCCTTCGCGACTCCACCAAGCCACTGGAAAGAGGTCGTGGAGCGGTATGGAGAAGTCTTTGCGAAGCTGCAAGAGGAATGGAGCCGACTGGAAACGGTATCCAAAGAATCAAGTCTCCCCGCGCCCCAGCAGTTCGAAGATGCGGGGGACGAAAGATTGCGACAGACCTTGGTAGGACCGGGGAGTCCATGCCGAATTCCGGACGAAGGGATCGTTACCACCGAAGGCTTTTTTCCGACCAGCGTCTGTGAGTCGCTCTGGAAACTTCAGGGAGAAGTCGATCGCTGGATCCTTCAGTCCGACCGATCGACCGAGTTTACGGTTGCTACGGCAGACCGAGTCGATGAACGGACGGCGAGAGTCTTTCGACGCGGCAATCCGGCCAATAAAGGGGAGTCGGTCCAGCGGCATTTTTTGACCGCTCTCGAAGCGACAGCCCCACAACCCTTCGGCTCGGGAAGCGGCCGCCTTCGATTGGCCGAGCGAATTGCCAGCCCTGACAATCCACTCACGGCACGCGTGTGGGTGAATCGATTGTGGACGCATCTGACTGGTCAAGGCTGGGTGCGAACCCCCAGTGATTTTGGGGTCCGCGCAGGCACGCCACCACTACTTCCTGTGCTCGACCAATGGGCCCTGAGGTTGATCGCGCAGGACTGGGACCTGAAGAAGTCGGTCCGAGAAATGGTTCTCTCGGCTACCTATCGGCAGAGCATCGAGTCGTCTTTGGAATCGAAAGGGAATTCGATCGATCCTACCAACCACCTGCTCTGGAAACAGAATCGACGGCGACTGAGTCTGGAACAGTGGCGAGACAGTTGGCTTGCATGGTCTGGCCAGTTGGTGCGCCGCATCGGTGGTAAATCAGAGGAGTGGTTTCCGAACAGTTCTGGTCCTCAGCGACGCAGCATTTACGCAAGAGTCGATCGACAGTTTCTTCCCACCGCGCTTCGCATTTTCGACTTCGCCAATCCGGATCTCCACATCCCCGTCCGTTCCGAAACGTCGGTACCTCAGCAGGCGCTATTCCTTTGGAACCATCCCTGGACCGCCTCCGTCGCTTCGCAGTTGGAGAGAGAAGCGATCGTCGCCAGCAAGGACAGCGAGCGACCGGGAGATCGATCGATCCCGGCCAGCCCTGAGATGTTGAAATGGTTGCATCGACGGATTTATCAGAGGGACCCCAGTCAAGAAGAACTGCAGTTGGCGGAGAAGTTCTTCGAAAGGGTGGCGGAGGTGCCGAAAGACGAGTGGACGGAATCGCAGAAAGCCTGGAGCTATGGTTACGCTCCCATCGACGTGGCAGCGAAACGTTTGGGGGATTTCCAGCCACTACCGCATTTCACTGGCAGCAGCTGGCAAGGTGGTGGATCGTATCCAGATGACAAACTGGGGTGGCTGCAACTGACTGCCGCCGGAGGGCACCCAGGCAATGATCACCAGCATGCCATCGTGCGGCGTTGGAAGGCCAGGCAGTCGATGATCATCGACATCGAATCGATCATCTCCCATGAGGTCGCCGAAGGAGACGGAATCCGCGCCTGGGTGATCCATAATGGCCAGCGAGTGCTCTTCGAGCAAAAGGTGCATCGGTCGCAAGCCGAATGCAGCTTGAAAGGTGTTTCCGTTCACGAAGGCGACACAATCGACTTTGTGGTCGATATCGCTGATACCCTCAATAGCGACCAGCACCTGTGGGCACCAAAGATCCGGAGAGCCGATCCCGACGCCTCGCAACCCAATGAAGGCGGCTGGGATTCCCAAGTCGATTTTCGAGGTCCAGAGACTAACAAGCTCACCCCTTTAGCGCAGTGGATCCAGGTTCTGCTGATGTCGAACGAGGCGGCATTCCTTCGGTAGGTGCCCTTCTCGCCGATATGCAGCATGTATCATCGCCATGGAAGGATGCTCGACCGGATTCATCAACTAGCGAGCCCCGCGGGGAATCGCCAAAGGGCTTCGGCCGCCAGAGACAAAGAAAGCCTGCCGGTTGCGTGGCGCTTTCCCATGCACCTTGCGCGCCGGGCGAAATGCAGTCGAGTAAACTGATCGAGTCGGGGGTGTGGAGGCTGGTCTCCACCGTAGATTGCCTGGATCAAGGCGGCCAACCCAGCCATGGACGATTCTATAAGGAGCCCAGGGGCCATGATGCGAGGAACGCGGCGGGATCTTTTGCAGCGCGGGGGGCTGGGCTTGGGAGCTCTCGGCCTAGCGCATCTGCTGGCCGATGAGCAAGCGGGGGCGGCGAGTTCCCCGCTGGCTGCCAAAAGCCCCCATTTTCCCGGTCGGGCTAAACGAGTCGTTCACTTCTTTCTCAACGGCGGCCCGTCGCATGTCGACACCTTCGACCCCAAGCCGGCACTAGCAACCTATGCGGGCAAACCGGTTCCAACCCACCGGACCACCGAACGGAAGACGGGAGCTGCCTTTCCATCTCCCTTCCGGTTTCAAAAGTACGGAGAGAGCGGGATTGAGGTCAGTGAGATTTTCTCCAAGACGGCACAGCATATCGATTCGATCGCCGTCATCCGATCGATGTACGCCCAAGTTCCCAACCATGAACCTTCTTTGATGCTGATGAACTGCGGCGATTCGGTTCAGCCTCGTCCCAGCGTCGGAGCTTGGGCTCTTTATGGTCTGGGGACTGAGAATCAAAACCTACCCGGTTTCGTCGCTTTGTGTCCCGGGGGGTATCCGATCAAGGACGCCGAGAACTGGCAAAGTGGCTTCCTTCCCGGTGTCTATCAAGGGACCTGGGTAGATCCGCAGCATCGGACGGTCGACAAGCTGATTGAGAACATTCGAAGTCCCCATGCGCGTCCCGAGGATCAGCTAAGGCAATTGGAAGCGCTGCGGGCGCTGGAGGCATTGCAGCGGCGGGAAGGGGTGGACGAGCGGCTGGAGGCGCGGGTGCAGAGTTTCGAACTTGCATTTCGCATGCAGATGGAGGCGTCGGAGGCGTTCGATATCGGTCGCGAGTCGCAGCGGACGCTGGAGATGTACGGCGACTCGGTGCACGGAAGGCAGACTCTGATCGCACGGCGACTTTTGGAGCGAGGGGTGCGATATGTGCAGCTATGGCATGGAGCCGGTCAGCCCTGGGACAACCACGCCCAGATCGAATCGAACCACCGCACCTTGGCTCAGCAGATCGATGGCCCGATCGCAGCACTCTTGACCGACCTGAAGCAACGTGGCATGTTCGACGACACGTTGGTGCTGTGGGGAGGCGAGTTCGGGCGGACGCCGACGGTGGAGCTGTCGGCGGATGGAAAGGTGCAGTATGGTCGCGACCACAATCACTATGGGTTTTCCGTTTGGATGGCAGGAGGCGGGGTGCGGGGTGGCACGGTGCATGGTGCCACTGACGAATTTGGATTCGGGGCGCAGGAAGACCCTACCAGCGTCCATGATCTGCATGCCACCATGCTGCATCTGCTGGGGTTCGATCACAAGCGGCTGACCTACCGTTACGCTGGCCGCGATTTCCGACTGACCGATGTTCATGGCGAAGTGATCCGCCGCATCGTCTCCTGATACCGCGTCTCTTGATACTTCAGCTTGCAGGCGGCCTCCTGGCGACGCGCTACCATCGCCCTCCGGGAGATGGAAGATGGAAAGTCTTAAAGCCTTTGTCAACTGCGTTCTGGCATCTCGAAGGAGCCCAGTGCATGTGGAATCGACCTAAATGGATGGGTTTGGCGCTTCTGTTTTCTGTGGTCCTCCACTCTTCGGGATCGGCACAGACAAAAGGAGCGGACGGAAAGCGGCCGCTAGTTTTCGTGATCACCGGCGAAAGCAACTCCGGTGGCGTGGGACTCAACAGCGATGCAACGTCTGCGGAACTCCAGGCACGCAGTTCGGTCCTCATTCTCGATCTGGAAGCCGATGGAATGCCGATGGTGCCAATGCAATTAGGGAAAAACAATCTCCGAAAGCATGTGGGGCTGGAGAACTACTACGAGAAGTACCACGGCCTAGAAAACGGATTGGCCAATGCCGTGGAGGGAGGAGTTCTTCGCGATCGTAGCCCAGTCTATCTGGTAAAGACGGGGCATGGTGGGTCGACTATTGCCCAGTGGCATCCGGACGCGGCGACTGGATATTGGCGGCAGTTTGTGGAGCGGACGGATGCGGTGAAGAGACAATTGGATCAGGATCCGGAGTGGGTGGTCTGGATGAGCCTTGGGATCAACGATGCGATTGCCGGGACCGATCCGGATACCTGGCAGCAGCAGGTTGGCGAGCATCTGGGAAGGATCCTGCGGCAATTGCCCGGGGCAAGAGTGGTGATGACGGAATTTCAGTCGATGGGGTATCCGGAGACGAATCGGCGGATCCGTCGATTGGCCGACGATTTGCCACAAGTGGAGTCGGTTGAGACGACGGGGGTGCCGTTGAGCGACGCGAATCATTGGGGGTATCAGGGGCTCAAGCAAGTCGCCGATCGGATGCTGCAAAAGTCGTTTCTCAGCACCAGATAGGTCCTTCCAACCGCTCCCTCAAGCCACACTCCGACCAGAGTAGGCGGGGTAGCGTCGCAGCGGCAAGGGCTACGAATTAAGAAGCTTGCAATGGATCTCATCCTCCCTGAGAGAGGGTAAAGAAACCGACCTCACCCTTGCCTACAGCGGAGTCGCAAACAAACCTCACACGCCATGAGGGAGGGGGACTGGGTGCTGTGGCCCTTGGAATCGATGCGGCATGCGAAGCAGACACAGTTGCAATTCAAGTTGGAATAGCAACTTCTCGCGTGCCTAGCCTGCTCATCATTGCCTTGCGACTGAATCTCGCTCGCGCGATCGCAAGAAGAGAAAGCGTGCAGGTGGTAGTAAAATATCGGAATCAATTTTCGTGGGTTGCTGCAATTGGTTCTCATTAGAAGCGGCTGCATCGATGGAAGATGTGGGGATCGAGAGCAAAATATGCAATGGGTTGGGAGTTGATATATGATGGAGGAGTCGTGACGGTATGGAGCGATGCTGGAACCGTTGGTGTAGGTGCCGGGTTGTGTGCATCGAATCGAGGAGCAGTGAGTGGGCCTGTGATTTCCTTGAAGCAACTGACGCAATCCAGTCTTCTCTACCCTGCCATCGCCTTCCTTCATGGCGCGATGCTGATGGCCATGATGTTTCTCTGGATGATGTCGTCTTTCGACGATGGAATTTACGACCAGATTGTCGGGCTGACCATCGAAAGCGGCATGAAGGAGGAGCAAAAGGTTTTGGCTCTGATGCATAAGGCGAATCAGTTGCTCAAGCCGCGGTCGGAGCTTTTTGCAAGTGAGGGCTACATCAACTGGCGGGATACTCTGTTCCGATCGGGTGACATGCAACTGATGGATGCGAAAGGTTCCTGCGGCAGTCACACCCATGTTTTGGCGAGATTGTTGCAGCGAGCTGGAATCGAGGTTCGAATCGCCCAGATGAAGTGTGGAACTGTCTGGGGGGCTCACATTCTGCTGGAAGCGAAAGTCGATGGCAAATGGGTGACTCTGGATCCCTTCTATGATCTTTACTTCCGCAAGGAGGATGGAAGTCTGGCCAGTTTCCAGGATGTGAAGGAAAGGTGGGACTACTTCAAGAGCCAGGTACCACCCAACTACAATTCGCTCTATACCTACGAAGACGTCAGGTACACCAATTGGACCAAGATACCCTTGGTGATGCCGGCGGCAAAAAGCGTTTTGGGATGGTTCATGGGGTCGGAAGTTGAAAACCTATCGATCCGATCGCTGGTTCTAAACCTCTACAAAGCCTACCTGGTGATTTTGGCTGGGTGTTACCTGCTGTTGGTGGCGTTTACCGCCCTTGTCCTTTCGGTACGATCCTCACCGCCGAGACTGCCAGTCAATCGTCGAAGCAGCATTGCTGAAGTCGGTCACGGGCCAGAGGTACCGCCGCAACTGACTCGATAGTCCCCTTTTCAAGGCTCGATCGAACCAGAGACCGCGATGGTCCGCCAAGGAATCTCCTGCTGAGTGCTCAGGTGCCACTGGCTGCGGCGGCACACCGAAGTCTCGCCGCGTTGCTGGGAATGCAACGGCCAGGAGAGGCCCAGCGGATGGGGGCGGCCAAGCCCGGCGATGCCTCGTCCATTCGGTGGCTTTTCATGGTGGCTGCAAAGGGCGATAAAAGGGGACCCTAGGGGAGTTGTTCAGGCCCCATGGTGAGGCATCCACCTGTTCCATCGAGTGAATCGAGATGATCGCGATGGGTTGCAGATGCGGTTTGGATCCAAGGAGGAGGGGTTTTGTGGAGTCGATCGTGGAATCATCCCATCGTGGCGAGGTGAAGAGTGGGAACCGTTTTGAGTTTGGGGAGAATTGGCGTCGCTTCTTGGGGGCGATGGATGAGTTGAGGGTAGAGCAGGCCAAGCAATCGTTGCGGAAGATGCTAGGAGTGGAAGATTTCGCGGGGAAGAGATTTCTTGATGTCGGTGCAGGAAGTGGACTGTTCAGTCTGGCGGCAAAAAGAATGGGGGCTCAAGTTCACTCCTTTGATTTTGACCCTACATCGGTCGCCTGCGTCTGTGAAATCAGGCGACGTTTTGCACCTCAAGCAGATCAGTGGACGATTGAAGAGGGATCCATCCTCGATCCTCAATACTTGAATTCGTTAGGATTGTTCGACATCGTCTATGCATGGGGAGTTTTGCATCATACAGGGCAAATGTGGAAAAGCCTCGAGAACACCGACCACTTAGTGGCGCCAGGTGGGACCGTATTTCTCGCGATCTACAACGATACGGGGAGCCAGAGCGAGCGGTGGAAAGTGATCAAGCGAGTCTATAACCAGTTGCCGCATTTTCTGCGTGTTCCTTATGTAATCGGTGTTTCCGCTCCTTCGGAAGCCAAGGCGTTGTTGCGATCGATCGTCGACGGGCAGTTCAGAGAGTATCTGAGGTCGTGGGTGCAGCCCGAACCGAATCGTGGGATGAGTCGTTGGCGCGACTTGGTCGACTGGGTGGGTGGATATCCTTATGAAACCGCCAAGCCGGAGGAGATTTTTGATTTCTTTAGCCAACGCGGATACACTCTGAGAAAAATCAAGTGTGGCAACGTGGGGATGGGATGCAACGAGTTTGTTTTCGAGAAAGCAAGGTAGAATCGGCCACGAGGGCCAAACTGGGGTACTAGTGGTTAGCGATCGCTCCACTGCACTATTTCGAATCGGTCTTGGAACGTCACCGGAGTGTCCGTGATCTACCGGGAAGAGCGGGCGGCAATTCGAGCCTCGTGAGGGTGGTTCGTTGTGCGTCGGCCATGAACCTGCAAAGTCGCCGGATGGACCAGAAATTGAAGTGTCAGCCTTGTACCCGGCCCGCGCATTCGACGGAGTCACAAAGGCACTGAGATGCCAGGGAGATCCCTCGGTCCATTCGCTCTGGGCGTCTCCCTGAGAGGCAATTCGTCGCGATCAATTTTTTCGTTGGATGGCGGCCCACGAACCACAGAATTGTCGGACAGACCCTATGTCTGGGCTCTTTTTTTGATTCGATCCAAGTGATCTGGGGGGGAGATTCAGATGGTCAAAGTAGTCGATAACACGGGCGGCTTATTTTCATTTTTTGATCCTCCCACCGTTCCCAAGGTTGGCAATAATGATGTTCGAGTCGCCTTCGGTGCTACCTTGCTGGACGGGAGGTATCGAATTTCAGTTGCTGGCAACAACGTATGGCCTGGCCTTCCGTGGGTGATTTCGCCTATTGCAAGTGATAGTGCCGGTTTTTCGATCGACCGCGGTCAGTCCTATGGCGTCAGTGATTTTGGTCAGGTGGCTTTTCGTGTTACTCAGCCAGGGGCGTATGAGATCTGGCGAGGCGATATGTCCGGTGGAATCATCAATATCGATTGGGCACCGGTCAGTGGGGGGCCCGCCTATGGTCCCGTGGCGATCAATATGCTTGGCGGGGTTGCGTTCATCAAGACGACACCGACTAGATCGTCGGAGTTGTGGTTGAGCGATTTCAGAGGCGTCGCTCGAGCGGTCCTGACGACGGGCGACAGAGTCTTTGACGCGCCTGTGTCCGAAAGTTTCGGTGATCAGATCATCCATGGTTTCAATGGTTTTGAACCGCTGCTGAATGATATGAATCAGGTGGCCGCGATTGGTGGTGTCAATGGTGGAGCGTTTTCCGGGATTTTGATGCCGAGGCCAGGTCGTTCCGGAGCAGAGAGATCTGGGGTGAACATGATATTTGAAAGCGTCGGGGGATCGGCAAAACATACTGGGAAGATAGGAGTTCGAGGGCAGGTTGCGTACAACCTGACAAAAAGGGACAACACGTCGCAAATCGTCCTGAGCGATGGGCGAACCGCACGAGATCGTTCCAGTGGCTTGGCTGCACTCTTCAATCCCAATCAGATGTTGATTGGCGGGATCGATCGTAACGGGACGGTGGTCTACTACCACGAGGCAGGGTTGGCAGCTTTCGCGCACGATGGGACGACGTTGACGACGATCGCCGATACCAGTGCACCGATCGTGCCTGGGATCACGCTGAGCCGTATCCACCATGTGACGACCAATCGGACCGGCGCTTGGTCGCTTTTGGGGAGTTATGGAGCTGGCGGTCGAGCGATTTTTGTCGGTCGCCGTGCGGTGCCGATGATGCGACTGTTTGGGACTGGTGATTCCTTGGATGGTTCGAGGATTCAGGATTTTCGAGTCGTTCATCCCAACTTGACCAATGCATCGTATCTGGGAGAGCGCCGCGGGACGAATCATTTAGCTTTTGCGTACGATCTCGAAGATGGCCGTCGGGGGATCGAGTATCTGCTTTTTGTCGTATAGTGATCGTCCTAGAAGTGGAGATAGGCGGTTGAGGCCTGCGTTGAAGAGGCTTGATATACTTCTCCGTACACGACGGCGGAAGTACGAATCGGTGCGGGTTGCTTAATACCTGTGGCATGGCCGTCCCGGCCATGCTTGCAATTTTTACTGGTAGCCACCATCGCCAGATGGTGGACGATACGGAAACGACGTCGATGAAATCAATCCACCGTGTTGTCGCCGTGGTTCTCTGACGTTGGTGCGAATCTCTGGCAGTGTAGGTAGATTTGATCGGGCGAGTAACGTAGATTTCCACCGCAGCCCCGTAGCCACCATCGCCAGATGGTGGATGTATTTGGACGAAATCAAGGATAGCCGTTCAGATCCCGTAGTTGGTCAATCGTGGGTTGATACTGCGCGTCAGTTGGCAGCGAAAGACTTTTCCTGTGGCATGGCCGTCCCGGCCATGCGATGCCTGATTGTTGATCTGCAACAGGCAGTTGCAGAAGGACTCATCAGCCGAAGTAGCCGTGCAGGTACCAGGTGTGATTTCGGCGATCGAGATAGACCCACCACCAGTCGCCATGATCGAGTTCGATGCGATAGTAATCGCGTTGGATGGAATCGCCTTCCCACCAGCCTGTTTCGATGCGTTCGGGACCGCGGGCTTGGTGTACTTTTCGGGATTGGTGACCAAGCTGGAAGGTGTGGGGAAGGTCTTGGCTGGCAGGGGGGCTGGTGGTTAGTGGCAGCGGCATGGAGAGCAGTTGGATTGGTCGGCGTAGCGGCTGCGTCTCCTGCGGTTCGGCTCGCCATCGCGTCTGATAGTTGGCGGTAGGAAGCGGCTTAGTTCCCTTGGTCTGGATCGATTGGGAGTGCGAACTGCTTCGTTTAGAATAGGTTCGCAGCGTTCCGGTGATGGGGTTCCAGCGGCAGGCCTGTTCCGGCAGGGGATCGGTCTGAAGGATGCCCTGCACCACCGCTTGGCGTCCCAGTCGGTTGCTGAGTCGATCGAGCAGTGGGGCGATATTTTCCTGCTGGGGCGTGGTGTCCTGGTCGAAAAAAAGTGTTTGATGCCATCGTACCGGTGTCCGCAAAGCGGCTTGCAGGTGGACTTGAATGATCGCCGGTGGGGAGTGCGTGGCGATTGATTTCCATTTGGCTTCGCATTGCTGAAGCAGCAGGGGCCGGAGGTAGTGAGGGTCGGCGGAAGGGCGGAAGAGGTTGAGCGTCCAGAGGAGATCGGGGCCTTCCTGCATCGTCAGTCGTGCGATCCAGCGCAAGCCTCCTTCGGATCGTTCCTGGAGGCGCAGGCAGATCTGTTCCAGCAGTTGAGCCAGGATCTGTTCGATCCAGTCGATGCGGTCGATCGGGATTTCCAGAGGCTGGCAGGCCGACCAATCCTGGCTTGGGGTGATGCCAGTGATCGATTCGTCGATGTGGCCCAGGAGTTGATCGATCTTGCGAATGATGCCGGGGCCGAGGCGTTGGGCAAGGCTGGAGCGAGGGAGTTGCAGAAGTTGGTGGAGGCGAGAGATGCCTAGGCGGCGCAGGGTGTGGGCGGTTGGCTGATCGATGCGAAGGGCAGTGACGGGGAGTCGATCAAGCCATTGGGGGAGGCTGTAAGAGTCGGCGATCCAGGGGGGCGTTTCGCCAGGGATGTCCAGCCAGGAGGCGATGCCGGTTTGATTCTGGCGCAGTAGGGCCTGCGCCAGCGGAGCGATCGGCATGCCTTGCGCGATGGCCCAGGCAGCGGCCAGGGAGTCGGCGATGGCGATGCGGGCTACCAGCTGTTGGGACTGAAGCCAGTGGAGGATTTGCCGAGCCATTTCCTGCTCGCTGCCGAACCAGCGTCCTAGGTGGGTTGCTTCCATCAGCAACGCCTGGGGTTGGTGCAGGCTTCGAATCGCCCAAGGCTTCTCTTCCAGCGATTCCAGTGCCACGGTCGGGCTGAACTGCTGAGCGGCTTGGGCCAGCTCCTCCAATGCCTCGCGATCTGCATCGGGATCAAGCTGTCCTAGCAGCAGGTTGTTGGAAGGGGCTGTGGAGTTGGGTTGCGGGGAGTTTGGTGTGGGGTGAGAAGGTTTCGTGGTGGGGAGGGTGGCGATTCCCAGTGAGAGAGCCTGGCTGGTCGACATGCCAGGGAGAATTCCTTGTTGGCGAGCGATGGAGCTAGCGGCGGCGATGCGCCAGCCGCGTCGCGGGTCGCGTTGCTGTAGCGCGAAGGGATGGCCGATGCACTGCGGATGATGGTACAGCCATCTCTGGCAGGGCCAGTTGGGCAACCAGATGCAGGCGATGCGTCGCGTCATCGAACTATCTCCGATCGACCAGTCGATCTCTCTTCAGGCAGCTTTTTCAGGCCACTGTGCGGTGGGGTCGAGCAGATTGATCGTGGCTACGGCCCCTCCCCTGCCCTTGGGGCATCGCAACAGCCGAAGCTGGCTCCATCGCCCTCGACTGGATGGATCGGCACTGTGTTGGCTGATTCCCTTAGGACAGGAGGTGACTTGCCATTGCACCTGAGCCCAGCTGGGGGTTCGCTGCGGATGCGCGGAGGGGGAACGGATGAGCAGTCCCAGGCCACCGCCATGTTCGACCGACAGTTGCCATCGCCTGGCCATGCGGTCGTCTCGCGTATGGACTTCCGCGATCACAGCACCGACGGCTGGGGAACGCAACGATTGATCGATTGCCCATTCGCATTCACGATCATCACGGCATCGCACCACCACCAGCGATTCGATCGGCACTCGAAGCGATGCGATGGCGGGCGGATAAAAAAGAGGTTGCTTTTCCACCACCACGGCATAGCGTCCACCGCGGAGAGCATGGAGTACAGAATGCCACGCGACCCACCAGCGTCCATCTGCGGGCCCGGAGCCGAAGAGATCGACCAAGCTTCCCTCCTCGTAGCCGCCACCAGGTAGCACCAGATCCAAAGCGGCAAAACCACTGGAGATCTTCTGTCGATTGGTCTGGCTACTGCGAGCCAGCTGGAGGGTGCCTCGGAGCTGTTCGGTGATCTGGCTGGCAAGCCACCTTCCGGATGGTGGTTGGGGTTGCTCCTGTGGATTGCTTTCGGGGGCTTCCTGGTCGATCGTCAGCATCATGGCGGTGCCTGCCTGGCGGGATGGGGTTCGGAAAGCCATCATTCTCTTTCGATACCTATACAAACGTATAAATTCTGTATCGTACTTCGTCAATCAATAAAGCCAGCATTTCTTGGTGCGTTTTTCAGATGCCAAGATTCCCTGCCCCAGGGGAATCTCCGTGGCCGATGGATGCGGAGGATAGGCTGGTAGAGTGACACGGATGGTCCTTGAAGAAGAGATTTTCTGAAAAAGATCAAAGATTTTGGTGGCTCCCCAGATGAGTACGAAGTGCCTGGAAGTGGGCGCATGCAAGGCGGGGAGTCATGTCCAAACAGCAGTTCCACCTTCGAGGGGGAGTGGGCGGCGTCCGTCCGGAGGTGGTGACATCTGTCTCCTATCGTGGCTGGTTTTCGGTTGGCTGGAGCGACCCGAGATTTGCAAGCGGCTGAGGGGCTGGAGCCGGGGATGGAGGTTCCGTGGAGCGGGAGGTATCTCGGGGCATGAATCCGTCCGGGGGGGGGAAGCGATGGGGAGGGAACGGCATGAAAAGTACTTGCAGGAATCTCTGAGGAGGGGCGAGAGAGGTGCCCGCGCGCTTGCGGTAGCCACCATCGCCAGTTTGCTGTCATTCAAAAGGTGCCACCCACCGATTGCGCACGCTTGCGGTAGCCACCATCGCCAGATGGTGGATGAGCGGACTGGGCAAGATGGGTAAGGGGCTGTCCCCTGATGGTTTGCTGTCATTCAAAAGGTGCCACCCACCGATTGCGCACGCTTGCGGTAGCCACCATCGCCAGATGGTGGATTAGCTGATTGGACGACTTGCGCAGCACTCCACCGCGTGGCCGCGGTGGCTAAGGGGGCTTAGATAGCTACCATTCGGAAGGTGCCATCCACCGATTGCGATGCTTTGCTGTCATTCAGGAGGTGCGATTCACTCGATTGCAGGCGTGGCACGGGCGTCCCGCCCGTGCGTGATCGCAGCGACTTTCTGGAGCCGACAGATCTGGGATGGATCGCGGACAGAAGAACCAAGCCGGCCACGCTACGGTAGTTGGGGCAGTATGCTAGTCAGCGCGGAAGCGCCGGTCGTGCACGGGATGGCAGGATCTGGCCTGACTACTTGTGACTCAATTGGTAGATAGGAGGCATGCAAAGACAGTAGCGGACAGGATGTCGACATTGACGTGGAAGCTATCGATCTCCTACCAATCGCTCTGGAATATCCGAGGAGATGGAGGAGGCCATTGGATGGACGTTGCCAGGGGACTGCTCTTGCTGCTAGTGCTGGGATTGGCTGGATGCGTGCGGCATCCGAAGATCACTGTCTGGCAACCTGCGCAGGGTGGGCATGCGATTCATCGTGTGGTACTGACTTCCCCGGTGGGGCGTGACGAGCTTACGGGGCCATTGATGGCGGCGATGGAGCGGGAGCAGCCACCGCGTGATTACCCACTTCGCATCATGGATTTGGCATCTTTAGCGCCCTACCAGCAAGTACAACTGGCCAGCTACGATGGTCGACCGAACGATCTAGCGATCATCGACGCGGCAAGACGGGCGGGGTTGGAGGCGGCGATCCACGGGGAGATCGTGTACGAGAGGATGGAGGTCCCTGAGGAGCGGCGTTGGTGGCGCCGCAAGGCGCCGGAGCGATTGACGATGATCTGGCGGGTGGTCGATGTCACCACGGGCCAGACGACCGCTCAGCAAGCCATCGCAGTCGATCGCAATCAGGCGGTGCGGTCCTATCCAGATCTGAAAGAGTTATCCAAGGTCGATGGCCCGCAAGCCGTCTACATCGCAGCGGCTCGCGATTCCTGGAAGTGGCTTGCACCTCATTTGGGGAAAGAGCGAGCTCCGTTGGCACAGCCCGGTTGGCTCCCTGGACTCCCTCAGATGCTTCGCGCCGACACCTTGGCCAGGCAAGGGGATTGGGCGGGGGCTGAGCAGCAGTGGCGCGAGGTGGTGGAGCGTCATCCGTGGCATGGTGCGGCTTGGCACAACCTAGCGATTGCGGGGGTGGCGCGAGCCGACTTTGAGGAGGCTCAACGCTGCCTCGCGAACGCCAACGAGGGATGGTGGTTGGGCATCCCGAAGCGAGACAGCGGTGTGTGGGTGGAACGCAAGCAACGAGACTACCATCGGATTTTCGCGCTGCCGGATCCGCCAAGCGGTTGGCGTTACCCCGAGCCGGAGGTTTATCAGGCCGCCTATGCGATACCTTCCTCTGCGCCCCCTCAGGACATCGACCAGCTACCTTGGTGGACAGCCATTCCCTTAGCAAAACCTCCCGGATGGACATGGAAAGCGTGGTTGACTCAGCCTTTGATCCTATGAACCATCCTTGGTGGTGTGAGCGCGAAGCGGTAGAGTCGGCCGCGTGATGCGTTGACAGAAAAGTGCACAAAATCTAAGCTAAAGTCGTCTGATTTCTTGATTCATGCGAGAGCCAAAGCGATGGTTTGCCGATTCCCAGCAGGAGAGATTGCGATTTGGATTCCCGGGGGCAACCTTGGGGGGTGAGGCACTGGCGACGATTGACCACATCGATGCAACCCCCGCAGCGATCCAGCTGATGGGGGTTTTTTGTTGGTCGTGTCGTGTGGAGTCGCATCCCTTCGTCAGCCAATCCCGCGGCGCGATTTTCTTGCAGTTCTGGCACCGTAGTCTTTCGCGACGGACCGACGATTCCACCAAGTCAAGAGTTGAGCCTCCTTCCCTTTCAGAATGTGTTGGATTTCTCAAGCGAATTGAAAATGAAAACGATCTCAATCTACGACACCACCTTGCGAGACGGAACTCAGGCGGAAGGAGTCAGTCTTTCGCTGCTCGATAAGATCCACATCGCGCAGCGGTTGGCGGAGATCGGAATCGACTTGATTGAAGGGGGCTTTCCCTACTCCAATCCGAAGGATCAGGAGTTCTTTCAGCGAATGCGCGGAACTCCTCTCCATGGGGCTCGCCTGTGCGCTTTCGGCATGACGCGTCGGCGTGGCGTTGCCGCTTCGGAGGATCCTGGTCTGCGGGCGCTGGTTGCCGCACAGACACCTTGCATCACCGTGGTAGGGAAATCTTGGGACTACCATGCGACCGATGTTCTAGGGGTCAGCCTCGAAGAGAACTTGGCGATGATTGGCGAGAGTGTCGAGTATCTGGCGCGGCATGCAGAGGTGGTGTACGATGCCGAGCATTTCTTTGACGGTTACCGAGCGAATGCCGAGCATGCGCTGGCGGCGATTCGGGCGGCCGCCGAAGCGGGGGCAAGCTGGATCGTTCTGTGCGATACCAATGGCGGGTCTTTGCCCGAGCGGGTGGCAAAGGTGGTACAGGCTGCTCGCACTCATCTTGTCGGCCTGCCCGTTCGGTTTGGCATCCACTGCCACAACGACGGCGATTTGGCCACTGCGAATTCTCTGGCGGCGATCGACGCTGGATGCGAGCAGGTGCAGGGAACCATCAACGGGATTGGTGAGCGGTGCGGCAACGCCGATCTGATTGCGGTGGTTGCGAATCTGGCTTTCAAGAAGGCTGGGTATCAAGTCCTGGGGGGGAAACCGCTAGACCATTGGACGGAGCTGTCGCGATTCGTCTACGAGACGGCCAATCTGCAGCTTCGCAACAACCAGCCATTTGTCGGACAAAGCGCCTTTGCGCACAAGGGCGGCATGCACGTCCATGCGGTCAACAAAGCCGCTCACACCTACGAACACCTCGATCCGGCGAAGGTGGGCAACGAGCGGCGGATTTTGGTCAGCGAGCTATCGGGGCGATCGAATATTCTGGCGGCGACCAAACAGTTCACTCTGGAGCCGAAGCAGGTGGA
This sequence comes from Pirellulaceae bacterium, assembly GCA_044371425.1. GTDB lineage: Bacteria > Planctomycetota > Planctomycetia > Pirellulales > Pirellulaceae > JBEISR01. The sequence continues at coordinate 40,544 of JBILTR010000010.1, forward strand.
GCAGGTGCTGCAGGAGGTAGTCGAGCGAGAGCACGAGGGGTACCAGTACGAGGCAGCGGAGGCATCATTTGACCTGCTGGTACGGCGCTCTTTGGGATGGTTTCAGCCTCATTTTGAGACGATCAAGTATCGGATCGTGGCTGGGGATCGGAATGCAACGCTTCACCATGTCTTCGCCGAAGCGATTTTGAAGATCCGAGTCGGTGAGGAGATCAAATTTGAGGCAGCTGAAGGCCATGGTCCCGTCAACGCGATGGATGCGGTTCTCCGGAAGGCTCTGGCAGATCATTACCAGCCGCTGCAAGGGATGCACTTGGTCGATTACAAGGTTCGCGTCGTCGATGGGAAGGAGGGGACGGCTGCGAAGATCCGGGTCAATATCGAATGCGCCGACGACCAAGGGTCGTGGCGGACGATTGGCGTGTCGGAAAATATTATCGAAGCCAGTTGGTTGGCCATGACCGACGCGGTCGAATACATCCTGCATCGCGAAACGATTCCTCCTGCCGCGTGCCAGACTTCTTGATCGCTTGGGTCGCAACTTTTTCGATTCCTTTGTTTCCTCTTGATGATGGTTCGGATCCCCGGCTATGGCGCATGAAATACCCAATCGCTTCGATTTTGCTACGCAAGCTAGCCTGGTGTATCAGGCGTGGGAGCGCGACGGCTGCTTCCATGCCGAGGTCGATCATGCGAAGAAACCCTTCGCGATTGTGATCCCGCCTCCCAATGTGACCGGTGCCTTGCATCTGGGCCATGCGCTCAACAACACCCTGCAGGATATTCAGGTGCGATGGCATCGGATGATGGGGGATGCGACATTGTGGATGCCGGGGACGGACCACGCCGGCATCGCGACACAGGCGAAGGTGGAGCAGCGGTTGCGGGAGACGGAAAACCTGACGCGTCATGACCTGGGACGTCAGAAGCTGATCGAACGGATCTGGCAGTGGAAGGATCAGTACGAGACGCGGATTCTCAGCCAGTTGAAAGCGATGGGATGCAGCTGTGACTGGCGGAGGACCCGCTTCACACTTGATCCTATTTGCGCCCGAGCGGTCCGGACGACATTTTTTGATCTCTTCAGGAAGTCTTGGATCTATCGCGGAAAGAAACTGGTCAACTGGGATACTTTTCTGCAAACTGCCGTTAGCGATGACGAAGTGTTTCATGAGACGGTGCCGGGGCATTTCTATCATCTCCGCTACCCGATCGACGCGCCGCAGCCTGGTGAGCCGACGGAGGTGGTGGTAGCGACGACGCGACCTGAGACCATGTTGGGCGATACCGCAGTCGCCGTGCACCCAGACCCAGCCAAAGCGCTGGAGGATGCCGAGCGATTATTGGAGGAAAAACTGCAGTCGGCGACTGCTAAAGATCGTGAATCGCTGGAATCTCAGCTTACGGATCTTCGTGCGAGGAAGGTTGAGCGGTTGCCCGAGCTGTTGATGCTGGCAGCGATGGCCAAGCGAGGGGCACTGGTTCGGCTACCACTGACTGGTCGCAAGATCCCCCTGGTGGCCGATCCTTGGGCCAAGCCAGAGCTGGGGAGTGGATGCGTGAAAATCACCCCTGCGCACGACCCGAACGACTATGAAGTTGCGCAGCGCTGCCGATTGCCGATGCTCAATATTCTTCAGCCCGATGGAAAGATCATCGAACCGACGGGGCGTTTCAGCGGCCTGAAAATCCCAGAGGCTCGTCGAGCCGTGGTGGCGGCGATGGAGGCCGAAGGGCTGCTGGATCGCGTCGAGGACCGGATGATCGAGCTGGCACATTCGGATCGAAGCAATACGCCGATTGAACCGTATCTGGCGGATCAGTGGTTTGTTGCCATGCAGACCTTGGCTCAAACAGCCATCGACGCCGTGAAGACGGGGCAGGTGCAGATCCTTCCCACGCGGTATGCCGATGGGTATCTCGATTGGCTTTCGGAAAAACGGGATTGGCCGGTCGGAAGGCAGCTTTGGTGGGGGCATCAAATCCCCATCTGGTCGCGAATCGCCAAGACGCCCGAGGAGTGTGAAGCTTGGCAACGCCAATGGGAATCGACCGAGGAAGCGAAGGAAGGACGGCTGTGCGCTCGGATGGAATCCCCTGCGACGCTGCATGTCTGCATTCGCGATGAAGACCAACAACTAGAGGCTCGACTGGAAGCCGACGGTTTCACGCGACAGGAGGATGTGCTCGATACCTGGTTCAGCTCGGCACTCTGGCCCCACTCGACGCTGGGATGGCCCGATAGGACGCCCGAACTGGACTACTTCTATCCGACTTCCACGCTCATCACCAGTCGCGACATCATCACCCTCTGGGTGGCTCGCATGGTCCTCATGGGAATCAACAACGTTGGGAAGATTCCCTTCCACCAGGTCTATATCCATCCGAAGATCCTGGACGGTTATGGCGAGACCATGTCGAAGAGCAAGGGCAATGGCGTGGATCCGATCGACGTCATCGATAAGTTCGGGCCCGATGCGCTGAGGTTCGGTCTGGCCAAGCTGGCGACGGAGACCCAGGACATTCGCATGCCGGTCCAGTTCGAATGCCCTCATTGCCAGGCGGCGATTCCCCAGACGAAAGAGAACAGGCAAAAGCCACGGATCCGGTGCGATCAGTGCAAAAACGAGTTCGCGACGCAGTGGGCCGAAAAGGAAGCGGATCTTCAGCTTCCCAAGGGCCCTGTGCTCAGCAAGCTCTTTGAAGAAGGGCGCAACTTTGTCAACAAGCTTTGGAATGCATCCAGATTCGTTTTGATGAACCTGGAAGGGTATAGCGGCCAAGGGGTGGATCGAGCCATTTTGCCGCTAGAAGATCGCTGGATCCTCTCGCGACTATCCACCGTCATCGTTCGGGTGTCCGAACATCTTCGTTGTTTCCGATATGCAGATGCCTCGCGGGAACTCTATCAGTTTGCTTGGGATGACTACTGCAGCTTCTACCTGGAAATCGCGAAGCCGCGACTTCAGGATCCTGAGGCCAAGCCGGTGGTGCAAAGCGTTCTTGCGAATACGTTGGATGCACTGCTGCGATTGCTGCATCCAATCATTCCCTTTGTTACCGAATCGATCTGGCAGCAATGGCGTCAGGTTGGTCCCAGTGACGACAGACGCTTCGCAGGAAAACCGTGGTTGATGCTGCGGGATTGGCCACAGGATGACGGACGGGACATGGATGAAGAGATCGAGCGGCAGTTTTCGGTCTTCGCTGCGTTGGTCGGGTCGCTGCGCGAGATTCGGTCGCGTCAGAATATCGCTCCCAAGACGACGATGCGCTACCAGGTTTCATGCTCCAGCGAAATCATGCAGCTGCTACAGCCGATGGAGAAATTTGTCCAGCGTATGGCCAATGCCGAGTCCGATGGTTGGGGCCCGGATATCCAGCCCCCGCCCCTTGCAGCTCAGGATCGAACGGAGTCGTTTACCGTCTATGTGGATCTGGCCGATCAAATTGATGTGCAGGCCGAACTGACCAAGAATGAGAAACTTCTTGAGCAATTGAGCAAGCAGATTGTTGGCAAGCAGAATCTGTTGGGCAATCCGAATTTTGTTCAGAAGGCCAAACCGGAGAAGGTGGAGGAGGAGAAACGCTCACTGGAGGAGTTGCAGCGACAGCGCGAGGCGGTGGAGCGGTTGGTCGAGCAGTTGAGGCTTCGAGCCTAGCGGATAGCAGGCTAGCGCCATCGTCGTTGTTCTTGGCCTTCTCCGGTTTAGGGCGGATGCTCGGGCGTTTGGCCGCGCCTGCGTGTCGGCTGCGTCTTGAATCGAAGTCCGGAAGATGTTGCAGCCCACCTGAATCGTTGGGTGGGTTGGTTGGTCCGCAGGATTCGGGAGCGACCGAATCGAGAATCATGCCTTCATTGTCTCTCGCATTGGCGAAGGGGATTCGATGGCGATGGTGGAGCCGTTTCAGGCGGGGGTTGAGCGGTTGCTGGCGGATCCGCAGTTGCGATCCTTGCTTGCTGGTCGTTCGTTGGCTTACCTCGGCCATGCGGCTTCGGTCCTGGCGGATGGTCGTCATGCCCTCGATGCGCTGGTTCTCTCCCCGGAGTTTCGATTTCTTTGTGCGTTCGGTCCTCAGCATGGGATGCGTGGTGAAAAACAGGACAACATGGTGGAGTCGGAGGATTATGTCGATTCCGAATGGGGGCTGCCGGTCTACAGTCTTTATGGAGCGACTAGGCGACCGACGTCCCAGATGCTGAGTGGCGTCGATGTGGTGTTGGTCGATCTCCAGGACCTCGGATGTCGCATTTATACGTTTGCGACGACACTCCTTTACATGATCGAGGAATCTGCCGCTCGGGGGATCGCCGTTTGGGTGCTGGAGCGACCGAATCCTGCGGGCCGACCGGTCGAAGGGCTATCGCTTCAGGCAGGATGGGAGAGTTTTGTTGGGCATTTGCCAACTCCGATGCGGCATGGGCTGACCTTGGGGGAGTTGGGAAGGTTTCTGATCGATCGAAAGCGTCTGGATCTGGAGTACCGAGTGGTCGGGATGCAGGGGTGGATGCCCGATGCAGCGCCTGGGTTCGGTTGGCCCCTGGAGGCTCGATCTTGGGTCAACCCAAGCCCGAACGCGCCACAATTGTCGATGGCCAGGTGCTATAGCGGCACGGTGCTGTTGGAGGGGACGCATCTGTCGGAGGGGCGAGGCACGACGCGTCCGCTGGAGATGGTGGGGGCTCCCGATTTAGATGGCCGAAAATGGGTGGATGCAATGCATCGAATGCTACCTTCTTCCTGGTTGGCTGGATGTAGGCTTCGACCCTGCTTTTTCCAGCCAACCTTTCAGAAGCATCAAGGGAAAGTCTGCAGTGGTTTTCAGATCCACTGCGATGGTCCGGATTATCGACACGATTTGTTTCGTCCGTTCCGGCTAGTCTCCGGGGCGCTGTGGACGCTGCGTCGGTTGAGTCCGGACTATCCGATCTGGCGAGATTTTCCTTACGAATACGAGACCGATCGACTGGCCTTCGATCTGATTTCAGGGAGTGACAGGCTGCGTCGATGGGTGGATGACCCCAGCACCAAGCCAGACGATTTGGAACGGGTCTTAAACGAAGAGGAGTTAGCGTGGCGCGATCTTTCCGACCGGTACCGCCATACCACGTGACGTTGCTGCATCAGGTCGGTTTACCCCATGGCGGTCGTTCCCTTCACCTCAAAGGGATCGACCGACGAACGCTGATTCTTAGTCCATGGAGGGGAACACCGAGAGCCACATCTGGTAGCTATGTGGTGATTGGTGGGGCAGATACTCCCCAGTGCTTCAGCACTGGTTCCATGCTGGATTGGCAGCTCTTTCTTTAAGGGGCGGCGTCAACCGTGTGGTTCTTTCGCGCCGGCGGTAGCATTTCAGAGTGCATGCCCCATTCCACTACGATGGGAGCGATTTCTGGCGGTACGGCACCAGTCGCCAAGTGACCCACCACAGGGGATTGCCAGCGGTTTCGTGGAGTCATTGTTGCTGACAGATAGCCCTTCGGGCCCTCATCAATTGGTTAGAGTTTCGGAGGGAGAGATGGGATCCCCTAAGATGGCTGGGTACAGCGTGAGCGGAACTGGATCAGGGGCAGCCAACAAGAAGTTACCAACGTTGGGATTGGCTTTCTCAAAGAGAGGGGGGGAAGTAGACTACCAGGGCGGTTGGTAGCTTCGGGATAATGGATCGACTCGTCTGCAGCAGGAAATCGAGGAGATGATGGAAAAACTACCAACCGTATCTTTTGTGATCCCGCATCGTGGGCGAGAAGAGATGCTGCGCCAGACTCTCGCGTCGATCGCTGGCCAGCAGTACGACCTTGGTCTTCTGGATGTAGCAGTTGTCTCCCAGAATGAATTCCTGGCTGCAGAGACACTCGCCGCAGCGAAGGGCGTTTCGTTGCAGGTGATCCACCGTCCTGTGGGGGAGAATATCGGCGCCTTGCGAAACGTCGGGGCCAGAGCGACTCGGGGGCAATTCCTCGCTTTTTTGGATGCCGATGTGGATGTTGCTCCCAACTGGATCGTGGCGATGCGGAGCGAGTTGTGTGATGTTCCAGGTCGCGGGATGGTAGCGGCGATGCAGCGATCGGCCGATCTCCCGCCGGCAGTGGAGGTGGTTCGAACATCGCTTCTGAATTCCGCGAAGGACACGGAAGTGCATTCGCTGGCGGGTGCGAATCTCTTTTTGAAGAGGGAAACATTCGACAAGGTGGGAGGATTCCCTGAGCATCTGAGAACGTGCGAGGATTCGTACTTCGCCGATCAGGTGCGGCATCATGGGAAGCTGTTTTTCAGTTCTCGATCTAGCTTCCTGCATCTTGGGGAAGATCAGTCTTTTCTTCAGATGTTCAAAAAGGAGATTTGGCGAGGCCAGTCGAATTTGCAATCGGTGATTGGGCGCAAGCTTTCGGCTGCGGAATTGCCCAGTCTTGTGGCTCCGATCTGGTATGGCCTTTTTGCGGTCGCCTCCATGATCGCGATTCCCTGGAGCGTCGGATGGTCCCTTTTGTTCTTGGTTCTGGCGATGGCACCGGTCGCCGCTTATTCGCTCAGGCTGCGTCGACGCGCGGGGGCTCACGTTCGATCGGTCGACATTTTCCGATTCTATCTGATCTACATGACCGCTCGATTTTTCGGCATGATCAAGGGATTGCTCCTTGCGATCCTGGGGAAGCCGTGATCGTCGATCGCTTGCAGTTTGGTTGTTCCAAAGAGGGAAGGTAAGCCAGTTGCAGGACAGCGATGGATCGGCGTGTGGAGTAAGGCCGGCAATCTTGGAATAGCCGACCGATAGAAACGCCGTCGGACGTTTTCGAATCCCGTGCGAATCCACGGAGAATTGCGGTGCTGTATGGACTGGCAGACTTGGTATGAATCCCTGCACAAACCAGCGTGGACACCTTCACCCGGGACGATTGGCCTGATTTGGCAGATTTTGTATCCCATCCTTTTTGGCAGTATTGGTTATCTGGTCTGGAGAGCCTCGCAAGGCCGAGTCTCTTGGTGGTTGGTTCTGCCATTTCTGGTCAACCTGGTATTCAATTTGGCATTCACTCCGTTGATGTTTGGTCTGCGGTCTTTGTGGTTGGCTGCCTTCGATATCTTGTTGGTCTGGCTGACGATTGGATGGATGATCGCTGCGGTAGCTCGGCCACTACCGGCCGTCGCGGTGGCTCAAATCCCTTATCTGATTTGGGTATCGATCGCCATGTTGCTGCAGTGGTCGATCGCATGGCAAAATCGTGGAACTGCGTAGGCTGAAAATAGTTGGCAACATCGAGGGCTCGGGGATGACGAAATTACTGAATCGATGCGCATGCCTTGGGCTTTTGATCATCGTAGGTTGGGGCGTCAGGCCTGGGCTGGCATGGTCGGCGGGCCCTAAGGGCCCACCGCCTGTGAACATCATTCTGGTGATGGCGGACGATCTGGGGTACGGAGACCTGGGATGCTATGGGGCTCCCGTGATTCGCACCCCAGCGTTGGATCGCATGGCCAGTGAAGGAGTGAGGCTGACTCAATTTCTTTCGGCAGCGGAGGTTTGCACACCAAGTCGAGCGGCGTTGCTGACGGGGCGCTATCCGATACGTTCGGGTATGTGTGGCGACCGTCGCGTTTTGTTTCCGAATTCCCTGGGAGGGCTTCCAGAGGCGGAGTTGACGATTGCCGAGCTGCTGAAGGCGCGAGGTTACGCGACGGCTCAAATCGGCAAATGGCACTTGGGGATTCACTCCGGTTCGACCCCCAATGACCAGGGATTCGACTATCGCTGGGGAATCCCCTACTCGAATGACATGGATGGTCGTGAGGGGTTGCCACCGCGAGCCTCTGGTATGGAGTCGCCACCGCACGATGGCTGGAACGTCCCGCTGCTGAAGGATGGGGAGGTGATCGAGCGACCTGTGGACCAGACGACGCTGACGCGCAGGTACACCGATGAGGCGATTTCCTGGCTAGAGAAGCACGACGAACAACCTTACTTCATCTATCTGGCGCATACCTTTCCGCATGTTCCGTTATTCGCGTCGGAAGCGTTTTCAGGAAGGAGTGAGGCGGGGATTTATGGAGATGTGGTGGAGGAGTTGGATCACGAGATGGGAAGGCTGCTGGATGCTGTGCGTCGATCTCCTGCAGCTGACCGGACGGTGGTGATTTTCACTAGCGACAACGGTCCCTGGAAGGTGATGGGAAACACCGGCGGTAGCTCTGGGCCGCTTCGTGGCGCGAAGGGGAGCACCTGGGAGGGAGGGATGCGCGTTCCTTGCCTAGTCTGGTGGCCGGGGACGATTCCAGCCGGTGTGCGCAGCGACGTGGTCAGCATGATGGATTGGTTCCCGACGATCGCTGATTGGACCGGTGCATCGTTTCCAGACAAACTGGTCGTCGATGGGAGGTCGATTGCTGGGGAGCTAAAGACCGGAGAGCCGATTTCCGAACGTCCGTTGTTTTACTACCGTGGCGATCAGTTGTATGCAGTTCGCCGTGGCCCCTGGAAGCTCCATCTGGTGACTCAGGATGGTTATGGCAAGGCGGAGCCGCAGCGGCACGATCCTCCGTTGCTATTCCATCTAGCGAAAGATTTGGGGGAGCAGCGCGATGTGGCCCAAATGCAACCCGAGGTTGTGGCTGAGTTGCTGGAGTCCATAGCAGAGCATCAGAAGGGGGTGACTCCAGGGATTCCGCAGTTGGGCAATTAAGGCACGTGGGCCTGATGGCTGGTTGCCTAGGGGAGAAGGGATCAAGAGCCCCAGGGCTGGTACACTGAAGGACGAACCGGCAGGAACCATGAGAACGGAAGATGGGGGCTTTATGAGCTGTCAGCGATCGGGGAGTGCGAAGCGACGCGATTTCTTTCACTGGGGTGTCGAAGGTTTGGGGGCTACGGCTCTGATGCAGTTGCTGCTGCAGGATGGCAAACTGCTGCAGGGTTCAGAAGGGCGGCCGGTTGCTAAGGCGAAACGCGCCGTGCAGATCTGCTTGGTGGGTGGATTGAGTCACTTGGACTCCTTTGATTACAAGCCAGAGCTGGAGAAGTTCCATGGGAAGTCGCTGGAGACAGATACTCCGCCCGACATTTTTTTTGGGCAGGTTGGTTTGATTCGAAAGCCAGATTGGCAGTTCGCTCCGCGCGGGAACAGCGGTCTGTGGCTGTCCGAACTCTTTCCCCATCTGGCGGCTCAGGCCGATCGCTTAACCATCCTTCGATCGATGGTCTCCGATTCGGCGAATCATACACCGGCGCTTTTTCTTTCGAATAGCGGATTTGGATTCAACGGTTTTCCAAGCGTCGGCAGCTGGTTGTCGTTCGGTCTGGGTGCGGAGAGCGATTCCCTGCCGGCGTACGTCGTATTGCCCGATGGGCGCGGTGGTCCCAATGGATCTGCCTCGAACTGGACCAGTGGATTTCTGCCGACGATCCATCAGGGAGTTGTTTTTCAGCAGGGAAAAAATCCGGTTCGCGATCTTTTTCCCTCGGACAAGATCTCGCGGCAGGAGGATCAGGCTGCCTTGGCTTTGCTGGGTGCCCTGGAGGGTGGCGGGGATGCGGAGGGGATTGAGCCGGTGATAGCGGCTAGGCGGCAAGGATATGAACTGGCCGCTCGTATGCAACTGGCGGTGCCGGAGGTGAGCGAACTGGAGTCAGAGAGTCAGGCGACGAGAGATCTTTATGGAATCGACCAGCCTCAGACGGATGATGCGGGGCGCCGGTGTTTGCTGGCCAGGAGATTGCTGGAGCGAGGGGTACGGTTCGTGCAGGTTTTTTCTGGAGGTCCGATTGCTGGAACACCCCGCAGCAGTTGGGACGCGCATGAAAATGTTCTAGAGAACCACGGTGCCGAGGCAGCGAGGATCGATCGGCCGGTTGCTGCGCTCCTCAAGGATCTGCATCAGCGAGGGATGCTGGAAGATACTTTGGTGCTGTTCACCACCGAATTTGGACGTACCCCTTTCACGCAAAGCGGTTCCGATCAGGTGGGGACGGGACGCGACCACAATCGTCCAGGTTTTAGCGTCTGGATGGCGGGTGCTGGGCTCAAGCCAGGGATCTCGTATGGGGCGACGGATGAAATTGGATGGAAAGCGGTGGAAAACCCCGTGCCGTGGCATGATTTTCATGCAACACTGCTCCATCTGTTCGGGATCGATCACACGAAATTGACCTTCTATCACAATGGCATCCAGCGTCGGCTGACCAACGTGCATGGAGAGGTCATTCGGTCGATCCTATCTTGATTTTTCAGTTGCATATCGACCGCGGACCGGAATGAAATCATGAGACACCTGCTGACCTTCCTACTTCTTGTTTTTCTTCAAGCGGTTGATCGGACTGGTGGAGCTCGGCTGACGGCTCAGGAGCCGGCTTTTGCGTCGCAGTTGGTGTTTCCACTCGACCAAGAGCACAATCATGCGCCGGGGATCGTCGCTTATCGAAATGGCGACTTGCTAGTCAGCTGGTATCGGGGATCAGGGGAGCGGAAGGCGGATGATGTTCGAGTGCTTGGAGCGGTCAAGAGGGGAGGCGATGAGAACTGGTCGGAGCCTTTCGTCATGGCGGATCGTCCAGGCTTCCCCGACTGCAACACCTGCATGATGTTGGATGAGCAGGAGCGGCTGTTTCTTTTTTGGCCGACCATCCTCGCCAATAGTTGGGAGTCCTGTCTCACCAATGTTGCGGTGGCTTCGAAACGGGATGAAAAGGGTGTTCCCGCTTGGGATCGCATCGACTGGATGCTGCTGAAGCCAGACGATTTTTCGGCACAAGCCACTGAGGCGCTCCAGAAGTGGATGGAGGAATATGGCGATCGCCTGCCGGCAGCATTGCAAGAGGAAGTGGCAGGTGTGCAAGCGAAGCTTGGGGATAAGTTATCTCAGCGTCTAGGTTGGCAGCCACGGTGCAAACCGATCGTTCTTTCGAGCGGTCGATGGCTGTTGCCACTTTATACCGACACCTTTTCGATTTCCCTGATGGCCATCAGCGACGACCAGGGCACCACCTGGAGGGCCAGTGGGCCTTTGCTGGGGTTTGGCAACATCCAGCCCGCCTTGTTCCAAAGGAAGGATGGGACGGTGGTGGCCTACATGCGAGAGAATGGCGTGACTGGCAGGGTTCGAGTCTGTCGTTCCAAGGATGAGGGAATGACTTGGGGGCCGGTCACCAGTAGCGAGATTCCCAATCCTGGCTCGGGATTGGATGGTGTGCAGCTTGCCAGCGGCAGGTGGCTGATGATCTGCAATGACACGACACAGGGGCGCAGCCAACTGGCGCTGCTGGTCTCCGATGATGAGGGAGACAATTGGAAGCTGGCGAAGTATCTCGAGAAGTCAACCAGCGGGTCGTATCACTATCCAGCCATCATCCAGGACCGGCAGGGGACCATTCATGCCGTCTACAGTTACTTCGTCGAGGGGGGCAAGTCGATGAAGTACTGCCGCTTTCGCGAAGCATGGTTGGAGACTCCCTGAACTTCGGTAGAACCTCTAGCGGGCGGCTTATTCGTCGCCATCCATCCTGAGGTCATCACGTTGGTCGTCCCGGGATCGCGACTGCAAAAATAAGCGAATTGGGATTTCACCGAAGGGGAGGTGGTCTCGAAGAAAACCGAGCAGGTAGCGTTGATAGGGTGCCGAAAAGGCTTGGGGCCAGTTGCACATCAACGCGATGGTCGGGGGCTGAGTGGAGACCTGGGTTGCGTAGAAGATCTTGGGGCGTTTCAGCTGATAGAGCGGTGGGGGCTGGCCTTGGATCGCCTGTTGGACTAAGCGATTGAGCTGTCCCGTGGTGACGCGTTGCTGCGACTGCTTGAAGAGCATCTGGGAATGGTTGATCAACGTCTTGACGTTCTTGCCGGTCTGGCCGGTGATGAAAGCGATCGGGCAGTAGGCCAGCAGCGGAAATTCCTTCCGTAGGTAGTCGACCCAGTCTTCGGTTGGAACTTTTCCAGCCAATAAGTCCCACTTGTTGACCACCAGAATGCACGGCTTGTACTGTTCGACGATGTAGTGAGCCAACTGGAGGTCGACACGGCTGACCGGTTCCATGCAGTCAAAGAGGAGGAGGGTGACATCCGATCGACGGATGCTGCGCTGGGCGCGATGCATGCCGTACCAGTCGATGTCCGTTTTGACGCTGCGGTTGCGCCGAAGTCCGGGAGTGTCGATGGCGATGAATTTCTGTCCATCGAGTTCGAAATGGACGTCGACGCTATCGCGCGTTGTGCCTGGTACTTCGCTGACGATCATCCGTTCGGCCTGTGCCAGGGCGTTGACGAAGGTGCTCTTGCCAACATTGCGCCGACCGACGATGGCGATCTTCATCACCGCCGGTTCCAATTCTCTGTCATCGGGTTCCAGGTCGGGCAAATGTTCCTGGATCCAGTCGAGCAGATCTTCGCGATTTCGATTCTGCTGAGTGCTGACCGTGAGCAGATCGGGAAATCCAAGTCGTCGGAATTCCTCGGCTTGAGGATCCAACCCCAAGTGGTCGGCTTTGTTGGCCACCAGGAGGACTGGTTTGTTTTGCTTGCGTAGCCGCGCGACCACTTCTTCATCGAGCGATGCGAGGCCAGAGCGGACATCCATGACCAGAAGCAGCAGATGCGCTTCCTGGATGGCGGCTTCAATCTGCGCCTCCACCTGATCGGTCAAATTGTCGGTGTCTTCAAAGCCCATGCCCCCCGTATCAATCAGCTCGAAGTGGCTTCCTCGATGCTCGATCAGCGTCATCAGTCGATCGCGCGTGACACCCGCGCGGTCATCGACGATCGCCAAGCGGCGGCCTGCCAGCCAATTGAAAATACTGCTTTTGCCGACGTTAGGACGGCCGACGATGGCGACGCGCGGGAGGCTCATAAACTTCGTTTTCCGTCCAGTTCCATCGTGCAGAGGCAATTCGGCGCATGATGGCCGTAGATTCGATTTGTTACAATCGTAGCCTGGAAGTGCTTTTTGGGGGAGACGTTGGGTGGCTTCGGGTGGGGGACCGATCCGGTTTGGCAAGGGTTGGTGCGGGATAGTGGGGTGGTGCGAGGCTTGGAGGGGCGGCTGATGGGGACGGAGGATCTCAGGGAGGCGATGCGGCAGTGGGGAAGCCACTGGAGGCGGTCCGGACTGCGCTGGTTGCCCAAGCTGGATCCGCCATCCATCCCCGATTCCCTTAGGCCGGGCAAAAGCGGTGGTTCGGTGGAGAGCCACGAGGCAGCGTCGGCGGGAATACCTAGTCCGATGGTGCCGATGGAGCAAGATACTGCAACGCCGGCGGGAAATCGAACCCGTGCAACGGTGGCCGTAGGTGGAAGGGAGCTGAAAGGTTCCTGGGGTGATTTGCCTGTTCTGTCAGCCGAAGAATTGCGTGGCGAGTGGGGGAAGCTGGAGTCGGAGGTGTCGGCGTGCCAGCGCTGTCCTGCCCTTGCCAAGACTCGCCAGCGAACCGTCTTCGGAGAGGGGAGTCGTTCGCCACGCGTGGTTCTCTTTGGGGAAGCTCCTGGTGCCGACGAGGATCGTATCGGGAGACCATTCGTCGGTGCTGCCGGTCAGCTGCTCGATAAGATCATCATGGCCAGCAAGCTTCGGAGGGAGGAGCTGTTCATCATGAACACACTCAAATGCAGGCCTCCAGGAAACCGGACCCCTGAAGAGTCAGAAATCGCCAGCTGCCGGGGGTACTTCGAGCGGCAGTTGGAGTTATTGCGACCTGAGTTTGTTGTCTGCTTGGGGGCGGTGGCTGCCAAGTCGCTTTTGCAGACGCAGGCGTCGATCGGGCAGTTGCGAGGCAAATTCCATGCGTATCGGGGGGCACAGGTGATTGTGACGTATCACCCAGCCTACTTGCTGCGGAACCCCGAGATGAAGAAGCATACTTGGACAGACATGCAAATGTTGATGAAAGCCCTTGGGATCCCGGTCGCTTGATGGTGATCGAGGTGAAGGTCATTCCGATAAGCCAACGGCCGTTCGGGTAAGCCACCCGCTAGCGGCCCAATCGCCTTAGGAGAAAGAAGATGAGACGAGTCACTTGTTTGGGTTGGTTGCTGGCTTTGGTGCTGGCGACAGATGGGACTGCGAGCCGCGTGGTGGCTGAGGATTGGCCACAGTGGATGGGGAAGCAGCGAGACAATATCTGGCGCGAAGAGCGAGTGTTGGAGAAGTTTCCTGAGGGAGGTCCAAAGATCACTTTTCAAACACCGATCGGTGGCGGCTATGCCGGTCCTGCCGTAGCGGGTTCCTGGTTGGTGGTGACCGATTTTGTGGCGGAAGAAAACGTCAAGGTGGATAACTTCAATCGCGCTAGCTTTCCAGGGACGGAGCGAGTTCATGGGATCGATGTCGCCACGGGGAAGGTGCTATGGACGCACAGCGATCGCGTCAACTACACGATTTCCTATCCGGCAGGACCGCGCTGCACACCGCTGATCGAAGAGGATCGTGTGTACACGCTGGGAGCCGAAGGATTGCTGTTGTGCCTGAATCTTCGCGATGGCACCGAGCGATGGCGAAAGAACCTACCTGAGGAGTATAAGACCAAGACACCTCTTTGGGGCTATGCCGCTCATCCGCTCATCGACGGTCCCCGCCTGATCTGCGTGGTGGGAGGAGATGGTACGCAGACGGTGGCTCTGGACAAGATGACTGGTCAGGAGATCTGGCGCCAGGGGACGGCGACCGAGCCGGGGTATTCGCCGCCGACCTTGATTGAGCATGGTGGAGTTAGGCAGTTGATTCTGGCCAACCCTCAGGCGGTTCATTCGGTCAACCCGGAAACGGGGGCGGTTTATTGGAGCCAGGGTTACGAGGCGACCAATGGGTCGATCATCATGTCGCCGGTGCTGGTGGGGGATTATCTATTTCTTGGAGGCTATTCCAATCACAATCTTCTGCTGCAACTGAATCCGAACAAACCTGAAGCGACCGTGGTCAGTCGCGACGTGGCGAAAAAGTTTCTTTCGCCGGTCAACGTGCAGCCATTCGTGCAGGGGAATGTGGTGATCGGGATGGACCAAGGAGGCGACCTGATGGCGATTGAAATTCCATCTGGAAAGAGGCTCTGGCAGACCCCCGAGTTGCTGGGGAAGCGATCGGAGGGATCGGAGACAGCTTTCTTGGTGCGCCATCGAGATCGATGTTTTCTATTCACCGAGCAGGGGGAAATCGTGATCGCCAAGGTGTCTTCGGAGGGGTTGGAGATTGTAGATCGCGCCAAGGTGTTGGAGCCGACAAACAATGCCTTTGGTCGTCAGGTGGTCTGGTGCGCGCCGGCTTTCGCGAATCGAAAGATGTATGTGCGGAACGATCAGCAACTGATCTCGATCGACTTGAGTGCCCCTTGATCGTCCCTGGTTTCCATCGTTTTGCCCTGAAGGATTCTCGTTCATGTCTTCCCCCGAACTTTTGGGCCAGTCCTCCGGTCGCGACCGCCATGCGGCGACGCGCCGGCAATGGATGGCGCTGGTAGCAGCTTCTCCAATCCTTGCCTCGATTTCCCCGAACCTGGAATCCGCCACTGCTGCGGATTCCAACCATGAGGAGACTTTTGACGTGCGTTACTGCCTGAATACCAGCACCATCCAAGGTGAGAAGATCGACATTACGGAGCAGATTCAGATTGCTGCCGAGGCGGGGTATGAGGGGATAG
The DNA here is from genome assembly GCA_044371425.1 of Pirellulaceae bacterium. Taxonomy (GTDB): domain Bacteria; phylum Planctomycetota; class Planctomycetia; order Pirellulales; family Pirellulaceae; genus JBEISR01. The sequence continues at coordinate 56,159 of JBILTR010000010.1, forward strand.
AAATCTGGTTGAGAGATGTCGATCGCTATCTCCAGTCGGGTGGCAAAGCCGCGGAACTCCGAAAGCGGCTTGCCGATGGCGGATTGAAACTGGAAAGCGCGATCGCCTTTGCACCTTGGATCGTCGATGATGTGGCGACACGCACCAAAGGACTTGAACAGGCGGCTCGAGAGATGGACTTGGTGCAACAGCTTGGGGGAACCCGGATCGCGGCGCCGCCTGCCGGTGCGACTCAGGGGGGCAAATTGAATCTGGACGCAGCGGCCGAGCGTTATGCGGCGTTGCTGGATTTGGGGCGCGAGCAGCACTGCTTGCCGATGTTGGAGGTATGGGGATTTTCTGAGAATCTCTCCCGCCTCTGTGAAGTGCTTTACATCTGTGCCGCTTCGGGGCATCCCGACGCCTGCATCCTGCCGGATGTCTACCATCTGTATAAGGGGGGATCGAATTTTGCGGAGTTGGGATTGCTGAGTGGATCGCGGGTGCATGTGTTCCACATGAATGACTATCCCAGCTCCCCGGCTCGGCCTCAGATTCAGGATGCCGACCGCGTCTACCCGACCGACGGCGTGGCGCCGCTAAAAGAAATTCTCGGTACGATGCGCACCAACGGGTTCGGTGGGGCTTTGTCGTTGGAACTCTTCAATCGTAGCTATTGGGCTCAGGATCCTCGTCTAGTCGCCAAAACGGGGATTGAGAAGATGAAGCAAGCGGTCGCTTTGCTCGATTCAAAAACCGAGGGCTAGCATTAGGCGGGTGGAGGTGGCTATCCCGCTGCCTGCTTTCGTATTGCTTGCCGATACGTGTTTGTCTATCGTCCCGGGCTTGGAAGAGGTCCGCTTCGAAATCCGCCCGGGGCTTCCCCTGTGACCGCTTGTTCCGATCCGGAAACCATGGCTCAGCGACCAATCAGCCGAAGAGGCTGGTTGGCTGGGGTGATGTCGTGGAGTTGGGCCGCGGTGGGTTGTGGGACTTGGTCAGCTCGCACCCATCATGTGCAGGCTCCAGTCAAAGGATTGCCCCCTCCCAAGATGGCCCCAGATGCCGTCTCGCTGGATGTCGTCTTTCTGCGCCTGGATGCAATTGCGGAAGAGCGATTGCGGGGAGTTTGGCAGGAGGTGAACGAGCAGTCGATCGAGATCGGATCGCGAAGGAGACTGGATGCCAATGGGATCCGCGCTGCGGTGATTCATGGCGAGTTGCCAGCGGATATCGCGCGGTGGGCGGACGAAGCGGCAGCGCGGGTTCGGGACGATCTGATGGAGCAGACGGGGATGGCAGCCGACGTTCCCTCCTTCGTGCAGAAGCTGCAGTGCCGTGCGGGGCGAGCCAAGGAGTTAACGGTGCGCCCTACCCGCTCGGAGCCGATCTCCATTCTGCGAACGATCGATGGCAGGGTGGTTGGCAAGACCTACACCGACGCCGCACTTTGTTTGCAGATACGTACCTACCCCAAGGGAGATGGATCGTGCCGAATTCGGCTGACACCCGAAGTGCAATACGGACCATTTCAGTCGACCTTCATCGTGCGGGACGCGGCACTGCGACGCGATTATCAACGCGGTCGGGATTCGTGGGAGGATTTGGCCATCGAGGCGGTCTTGGTGCAACGACAGGTCCTAATGATCACAGGGACTCCCGCACGGATGGGAGTGGGTGATCCCTTCTTCTGGACGGAAACGGCAGCCAAGACCAGGGAGCGGGTTTTGTTGCTGATCCGGCTGGCGCACACGCAGTTGGATGAACGATTTGCGCCCGAGCTGACGGAAGCCGCTAGCAGGGCAGCGGAAAATCCACTTTAGGGACATCGCTGCAAGGGGCGTGAGCCTGCCTTTAGGCGTGCCTTTAGGGGCAGAAGATTCCCTTGGAGCCTCTGCTGCATCTTCTCGCCAAGATGGCTCGCTAGACGTGGGATTGTGGTGAACCAGCGAAATTCCGATACTTTTTGGGTATCTGTGGCTTAGGCTGGTCGCTTCGTAAGGGGCTGTGAGCCTGGGGTGTGAATCATCGGATTCGAAAATTTCCTGTTGGCCTGGGAGGCTTCCAAAGATGGCACTGGTGCCGCTGAGAACTGTATTGGATCATGCAGCCGAACATGGGTACGGAGTTGCTGCGTTCAACGTGAACAACATGGAGCAGATTCAGGCGATCATGGAAGCGGCGAAAGAAACCGATTCCCCCGTGATCATCCAGGCTTCGCGAGGTGCTAGGTCGTATTCTCAGGATGCTTACCTACGACATTTGATGCTGGCCGCTGCCGAGTTGTATCCTGAGATTCCGACAGTCATGCACCAGGACCATGGAAACTCCGTCGGCACTTGCAAGAGCGCGATCGATAACGGATTCACTTCGGTGATGATGGATGGATCGTTGATGGAGGACGGAAAGACTCCCGCCAACTATGACTACAACGTCAAAATCACTCGCGAGGTGGTGGAATTGGCTCATCGCCGCGGCGTCTCCGTCGAAGGCGAACTGGGATGCCTTGGGTCGTTGGAGTCGGGAGAGGGAGAGGCCGAGGATGGGCATGGAGCCGAGGGGAAGTTGAGCCACGATCAGTTGCTGACTGACCCGGACGAAGCGGCACGGTTCGTCGCTGCAACGGGCGTGGATGCCTTGGCAGTGGCCATCGGAACCAGTCACGGCGCCTACAAATTCACGCGCAAACCAGACGGGGAAGTGCTGGCGATGGAACGCATCGAAGCGATCCATCGGAAGATCCCAAACACCCACTTGGTCATGCACGGCAGCAGCTCGGTGCCTCAGGAGCTTCAGGACATCATCAATCAGTATGGTGGCAAGATCAAGCAGACTTGGGGCGTTCCTGTGGAGGAGATTCAGCGCGGGATCAAGAGTGGCGTTCGCAAAATCAACGTCGACACCGATTGCCGACTGGCGATCACTGGGGCGATCCGCAAGGTGATGTTTGAAAGCCCCGATAAATTTGATCCCCGTGACTTCCTGAAGCCGGCGCGGGAAGCGATGAAGAAAGTCTGCGTCGAGCGGATGGTGCAGTTTGGACAGGCTGGCAACGGTTCCAAGCTCCAGAAAAAGCTAGGCTGAGGTATCGCGGTTCCTCGAAGAGCTTATCGATTCGCTGGCCCCCGTTACCTGGATGAAGTAACGGGGGCTTTTTTTTGAGTCGATCCTACAAGTCCATGGGGTGATGGCCAACCATTGCTACCGCGACATTTTGCAACGGACTTCTTGGCTTGCGCAAAGCTGTGAAGGACGAAGCCATGGAGAGCCCAGTCTCACTTGCGATTCTCGCTTGAGATTCCCTCTTAGGATTCCAGCCGACTTTTTCTGTGGGCCGTCACTTTCAGCCGCCAATCGAATCGGCAGGTTGAATCGCGCAGGGAACAGGTCGTCTCCTTCTGACCAACGCTTTGCGTCTTGTCTTTCTATCGCGTGTTGGCGTGTGACCAACCGACTCCCATACCCAGCCGTTGGGGCTATCGGGAGGCAGAAATCTCCCATGCCTAGTGGCGGCCCCAGAAGCCAGCTGCATTGGCTTTCTTGGACTAACGCCCCAACGAGTTCCTCATGGACCGGGGAAAAGGCTGGAGCTGGCGATGTCGAGCGGCAGTCGTATCGGTGGCGGATGGATGGTGATGACCGATTTTTTGAGGGGACGATCCAAGATGGTCGACGGGAGTCTGGTTGTCGTGTCAACGGAGCTTCAGTTGGCATTTGGTATTGGATTTTCCGTATCGCCTGTCTGTCAGGGATGGGGTCGCGGGTTACAATTCGGGGACGTTGAATTTTGAGGGAGCCTCCTACTTGGGGTGACCTAGAGGATTGGCGGGCGGGCAGACCATCCGTTCGGATGATGCCGTCTGGTGTGAGGAAGTGAAGGAGTCAGTTGGATGGCAGAGTCATTGCCAGCGGGATCGGTCGTGCAGGCGGATGGGATGGAAGTTCCCCTGCGGACACCTTGGTTGGCTGCGTTTCTGGGGTGGTTGATCCCAGGAGCCGGCCACCTCTACCAAGGACGGACGTTCAAGGGGTATCTTTTTCTCGTTGCAGTCCTGGGGCTCTACCTGTTAGGAATGGTCATTGGAAACGGTCGGGTCGTCTATGCATCCTGGAAGCCCGAGGACCGGCGATGGCATTACGTTTGCCAGTTGGGAGTCGGCCTCCCATCTCTGCCTGCTGCGATCCAGGCATGGCGAGCGCGACCCGGTCGCCCGCCACTGTGGAATGGCTGGATGTCCAGGCCCTCCGACATGCAGATGCTGGATCGATGGCATAAAGAATCTTCTGCCGGCTTCGACATGGGAACCCTCTTCACCATGGTCGCGGGGCTTTTGAATTATCTGGCAGTCTTTGATGCGTTGGGAGGTCCACTGGGACCAAGTGGCAAACGCGAAGAGTCTTCCGAGGGGAAGTCCGAGTGAATCGTCGGGCCGAAGTTGGGGCGATTCTTCAGTTGCCAGCGCGATGGGGTGTCGGCTCAGTATTGGGATCGTTGAGCGACCTGGGCATCGACTACGACCGAACCGGTTCGCATATCGAACCGAACTAGTTGGACTATGTTTGGGGCGAATACGTTTTCTTGTCGGGCTGGAAAGATCGAGCGAATCTTCTGGCCGAAGTTGGGTCCTCTGGATATCGAAGAGTCGAAAGCGAAATCATGCAATTGATTGAAACCATGCGCGCACGGATGGAGACAGCGTTGATGGGTTGGGTGGAACAGCCAGCAAAGCATGCTCGCTTGATGGCTGCTGCGAAAAACCCAGAGCATGGCGATTACCAAGGCAATATGGTGATGGGGCTTGCCAAACATCTGGGGCAGGCACCGGAAGAAGTGGCTGCGCGGATTCGCGATCATCTGGCGCAAGATCCGATGTTTTCGTCTGTCGAGGTGGCGGGAAAGGGATTCATCAATATTCGGTTAGCCGACCAATGGATCGCAGATCAGGTCCAAAGGATGACCCGTTCCGATCGCCTGGGTGTGCAGCCAACCAACGAGCCGAAATGCATTGTGCTCGACTATTCCTCACCGAATGTCGCCAAACCGATGCATGTGGGGCATGTGCGATCGACTGTCATCGGCGACTCCATCGCCAGGACACTGCGCTTTCTGGGGCATCGTGTCATCACCGACAATCACCTAGGAGACTGGGGGACGCAGTTTGGGATGATCATTTATGGATACAAGCATTTTCGGGACGACCAAGCCTACGCAGAGTCCCCGGTGGCCGAACTGAGCCGACTGTATCGGTTGGTGCACGAAGCGATTGAATATGAGGAGCTGCAGGAGAGTCTGCCGCTGAAGAAACAGCAGCTCCAGGAGGCGCGGGCAAGATACCAAGCGATGTGGAATGGCAAGTCGCCCGATCCTTCGGACAAAAAACAGCTCCAGGCGTTTCAGCAACAGGGTCGTGATATCGAAAAACTTGCGGAACAGCTACAGCCAGCCATCGAGAAACTCCAGAGACTCCAGGCCAACTCTTCGCTTGGTCAATTGGTTGCATCGCATCCCGGCATGAATGGCCGAGTGCTGGCGGAAACCGCCAAGCTGCATGAGGGCGATCCGGAAAACCGCAAGCTTTGGGATCAATTCCTTCCGCCATGCCTTGAGGAAATCCACAAGGTCTACCGACGGCTTGGAGTGGAGTTCGATATGGAATTGGGTGAAAGCTACTACCATCCCCATCTGGAAGGAGTGGTAGAAAAGCTGTTGGAGGAAGGGAAGGCGACGGTTAGTGACGGAGCCGTTTGTGTTTTCCTGCAAGATTTCGCGGCTCCCATGATCATCCGAAAGCAGGATGGTGCATTTCTCTACGCAACAACCGACCTTGCGACGGCCGATTACCGATTAAAACAGTTCCAGCCTGACGAGGTGCTCTATGTCGTCGATCACCGGCAACGAGATCACTTCAAAATGCTGTTCCACGTCATTCGAGATATCTATGGCGACAAATGCCAATGGCGGCATTTGTCGTTCGGGACGGTACAGGGGCCAGATGGCAAGCCGATCAAGACGCGGTCAGGTTCCGTGATTGGTTTGGAGTGGCTGTTGGATGAAGCGGTGGGGCAGGCGCGAAAGATTCTAGAGGATCCCGATCGTCTAGAAAAAATGGAGGCTCCATTGAACCGTCAGGAGATGGACCAGATTGCGCAGGTAGTCGGTTTGGGTGCGGTCAAATATGCCGATTTGATGCACAATCGGGAAAGTGACTACAAGTTTGATATTGAGAAGATGATCCAGTTTGAAGGCAATACCGCAACGGCTTTGCAATACAGCTACGCGCGAATTCAAAGCATTCTCGAAAAATCAGGGATATCACCAAGAGATTCCATCCGGGATTTCTCAATCGTGCTAGGGGCCCCGATCGAGCGGGAATTGGGGTTGCATCTCCTTCGATTCCATGATGTCTTGGAATTGTCGATGGAAGAGTATTTTCCGAACCTCATCGCCAGCTATCTATTTGATCTCTCGAAGCTGTTCGCATCCTTTTATGACCGTTGCTCGGTATTGAAGGAAGAGAATCAGGAACTGCGTAAGTCGCGTCTGCATTTAGTGGAGTGCGTTGGTATGGTATTGAAGCAGGGACTTGCACTTATGGGCATTGATGTAGTGCAACAAATGTAGTTTTATCTCCAGAAATGCCGCTTCGATTCCTACAAGTGTTGACAGAATGTCAAATCAAGGGGAGACTTGAAGAGAGTTGATACCGACGTTGCACGAGATCGTTGGATCGTTTTCAGCACACCAACGGTGGCTGTTGTGTGGCTGTAGAAAAATCATTCTTTAGAAGGAGCAATCCATTGGCCAGGACTGCAAAGGGTTCGGATTCGGTGAATAAGTCGCAGATCATTCGGGAAGCGAAAGCAGCGAATCCGAAGATGAAGACGGGAGCGCTTGCTGCGTTGTTGGCCGAACAGCATGGCCTGACCGTGACTCCTCAGTTTGTCAGCACCGTTTTGTCTCAGGCAAAACGAAAGAAGGGGATCAGCCGTGGTGCACGAGCGAAGGCCGATAAGCCGGTGAAGGCGGTTCGGGTGAGCAGCAAGAGCCCTTCGGTGACGATGGATCAATTGAAGATCGCCAAGAAGTTGGTGACGCAGTTGGGTGGCATCGACAAGGCGAAGGCCGCAGTGCAAATGCTCGCCGAGATCCTCGAGTAATCGCTCGTTGATTGGCGAAATCAAAACGCTAACGGCCACCTGCAGAGGTGGCCGTTTTTTTGTCCATCGACCATCCTGTGGAACCTTCGGTAGGCATGTCCCTCCCGCTACCGATAGTTCTCACAAAACCAGTGCAGTCTGATTCCAGCATCACAACACATGCGATCCGGTGACCCGTTAGGTGCAGCTTGATCGGGAGAGTTGGAACACTATCGGTTTGCCGAAAAATCCCAGATGGTCGATAGTCTTTGTCTGCAAGACTTCTTGCGTTCCATTGCCGATCTCTTCTCGGCTTCCATCAAGCCGCGACGTCAAGAAAGCATGGGGAGCACAGTCCCTTTGGCGATTCCTGTTTTGGTATCCAGTCGACTTTTCTGTGGTCTGTAACGGCATGCTTTTGTGCCAGCAGATGCATGCCGGAACGCTTACATTCTTCCGATTGTGATTGGGAAGATGGAAGCACTCTGTCACCCTGCCTCAAGCAGGATGACAGGGTGCTATTGCCACTGGCATATCTTGAGTCGCGGGAGTGAGGCGAACGCGACCCACCCAAATCCCAGATGGCCCCATTTCTTGGCGTGTGCAGTTCTTCCGCTGGCAGGAAATCGAGTCGCACCGCACGCCTCGGTTCCATGGAGTGATGGAACCGGAAGAGCGGCTGGGAGCATGCGATGAGCCGGGAAGATATCAAAGATCGACACCCAATTCTTTGAGTCGCTTTTTCGCCTGCTCTTCGGTTGTCCTCTTCAAGGACTCAATCTCCACCGGCTTACCTCCCTGCCGGGTTGATTCATGAGCGGCTTCCATGAAGTAGAACATCGCGACCGTTTCGCTTGGGGCAACCGGAGCCGGACCACCGGCAAAGAAATCGCCGATGGCCTGCACGAGTGGCCCGTAGCCTTCATACTTCGCGCTGGAATCGATGGCATCCGTCCCAAAGGTCATTAGACCGTAATCCGATTTTCCGTCGCGGATGCCGCGGAAGGTTCCAACTTTCCCCCCTTTCCATAGACCAGTCACGGTATCGGTTCCATCGGACTTGGTGCGAGACACCGTTTCGATTTCTTCCCCCATCGCCGTGAACAGCGTTTCCACTCCATGGATCCCGTACCAAAAGAGGTCGGGGTGGGTGGGATCGGTGGGAGCGGGTCCCCAGGAAATCGCGCCTACCAGTTTCCCCTCTTCGCGGAGTGATTTGGATTTCCAGATGGAGGGGCTGAACCGGAGGGAGGAGCTGCTGAACCATCGGGAGTGAAAATGCTTGGCGGCCAGATCGATCGCTACGGCGTCGGCCAGTGTTCCGGCCAGCGGTTTGTCGATGAAGACCGGTTTGCCACTCCGAAACACTGGAATCGCCTGTTGGAGATGGGGACGGCCATCGACACTTTCCAGAAGCACTGCATCTACTTGTGTCAGCAGTTGGTCGATCGATTCGACGATGGTGACCCCCATGTCTTTCATTTGCTTGGTGTAGTCTCCCACGCGATCCCGACTGCTTGCCAAATCCGGGCTGCCTCCGGGGAAAGCTGCCACCACATCCATTTTGGCCAGGGCTCCCGTTGCGGCTGGGTCGTTCATCAGTTTGGTGAAGGCAATGGCATGGGATGTATCCAATCCGATCATCCCGACTCGCATGATCGGCATCGCGGATTCCTCTTGATTGGCAGGGGTAGGCTCCTTTGCGACAGCCAGCGATGCTGTGGTCAAAAGCAACGCGGCAAACCAGCCGCACCAGGTGCTGGCCAGTCTTCGAGTCCCGATCGATGGTTGGAGTTGGATGGGCAGTTGCATAGGGGAAGCCTTTTTATTGCGGGAAGATGGAGAACAAAGCGACGCGGTAGCGGATCTGGGCAAGCCGGTTACTTCGGCTGTGGCCAGTTTAAGTGTCGGTGGAGGAAATCGAATGTCCTTTTGCCATGGATCGTGTGCGGACCGACAAACCATTCGATTTCCGTTTGGTCAGCGAGTTTTAATTTTGCTTGATAAAGATGCTGCACTTTTGCGTACTCTAGAGCCACGCGTTCATCGGGGGCAACACCATCGAAGTGGCCACGTTCGACCATGAATGGGCGGGGTGCGATGAGCGCAGCCATTTCGGCATAGTTGAAGGTGCGCCCGAGATCGAATTCAAAGATTTCGTACTCCATCGTCCAGACATAGCTATAGGGGCTGCTGGAGCTGGCGTTCTTCCAGACCCAGTCATTGAAGTCGGCCGAGCAGATGGAGAGGCAATAATCAGGAACAAGCGGCGGAATCCGCATGGCGCTCTTGCCCCCGTAGGAGAGTCCATAGAAGGCGATTCGCTTGGGATCGACCGAGGGTAGCGTCTTCAGCCAGTCGACGATCTGCTGGTGCTGCGGCACGATCGTTGAAAAAAGGGTTTTTCCAAGTGGGTTGCTCTTTCGCTGCAAGGTGCGAAAGCGATCTTGGAAGAGGTACAGATTCTGGGGTGCGAAGACGATGAAGCCGCGCTGGGCTAGGCGAGCGGCGACGTCATGATAGGCATCATGGTCTCCCTCGATGACATCGATTGGACGTCCTTCCAGTCCATGTTGAAAGACCACGACCGGTCGTCGCTCACCCGGCTGGATCCCCTTGGGAAGCAGCAGCGAACCATAGGCAAACACATCGGGATAGACCGGCAGTCGAATTTCGTAGCCAGTCCAGGTGTCCTTGTCGAACTGAAGGCGGCTTTCAGGAGCCAGGGGCAGGGCTTTCTGGTCCCACTGGCCGATGACCGATTCACGAAAATCGGTCCGAAATCGCTCGATGCTCTTCTCGAAACCTTCGAGGCTGGAGGTATCCAGCGACGACCAGTAGCGGGCTCGCTCTTCATGGACCAACTCCAGTCGCTGTTGCTGAAAGCGATCCCATTTCTCGAGGGAGTTGCGGCGCTGTTGCGCCTTGGAGGGTCCTGGAAGATTTTCCTCTGCTACCAGATCGATCGGGTGATTCTGGTCTATCTTCCAATCGGAAAGAACGATTTGAATGGCTGGCCATCGCACCTGGTTGATCGACATTCCCTCAGTGTGGATGTGCAGAGAGTTTTCCAGTTGCCAGGGTGACAGCAGTTCTCTGGCGACGCGCCATTCCTCCATCGACTGCTGAGCGGATGGCCCGGCGAGTATACCCGGAGCCCCTCCTTCGCCCGGGATGTCCACTTGGGGGCCCGCTTGCGCGTCGATCACAGCAATCCGAGGGGCGATCATGGCAGCCAGCTGCGCATCTCCAAACGATTCCAGCAAGCCATGAATATTTCGGTGGATCGGTTCTTCCCAGATTGCTCGCCGATCCTTGAAGTGGCCGCTGATGCAGGCGGAGTCAAAGGCATCGGAAACGGCTGCCGCATGGAGTGCAATCCAGCCACCTTCTCCCCATCCTGCGATCATGGTGGGGCAGTTGGGATAGATCTTTCTTAGCGCCTGAATGCCGCTGATCGATTCCTGGACATGGTATCCCAGAGGATGTCGGCCGAGTTCGAAGGCGCTGCGGTAGATAAACTCCTGGTCGGTCATCTTGGCGCGGCCGCGTCTGGCTTCGCGATCTCGTTGCAGCACCGAAGGGATCAGGACGGCACCACCCGACTGAACGCAAAGGCGCGCTGTCGACGGTTGATTGGGGAGGTCCGCAACAAGATCCTGGGGGGACTGGGACGCATCGGGGAGTAGCACCACGACGAACGAGGGCATGGTCGCTGGCAGCCACAGCAAGCCTTCGGCGTCGACACCGGGATAGATCGGCCATCGCACCCAGTGCATCTGCGCACTGGTGGGTGATCCCTTCTGCTGAGACTGTTGCAACGGAGATTGCAGAATCAACTCAGGATCGTCGAGCGGCTGATCCGCAAGTCCGATGCGATATCGGAGCTTTTCGCGCAAGGGCTCGATCGACGTTTTCCATGCCGCCAAGTCTGCCCCTCCCGCTTCTGGTCTTGGCCAGCTGCGCTTCCGTTTCTCCTCGCTGGCATCCAGTTCTCGCAGCAGAAACCGATCGACCCCAGCCACCAGTTCGCTGGCGATATCGCCCTCCATCGTCAGTGGCTCTGTCTGAGGCAGAACCGCAGGTGGGGTTTGGGCTGGAGCGACGCTGGGGGGAAGGAACATCTGGGCGGCTTGGAACAGCAGCAGACCGAGCAGAGGAGCGGTGGTGCGTAGAAGCAAGTGGGGGTTGGCGAGCATGATCTTCTTCCTTGGGCTGGAGGAGGGAACGTGATCCGGAGGGAAGAGGGGGAGGCCATTCTTGCCTTTCCAATCCAGTCCCATCAGGTTCCATCGTGCAATGGTTGTGAGCTGCGGAGATAGGCCAGTAGGTCTCGTACTTGGTCGGCGGAAAGTGCGTCCAGAAGACCTTCGGGCATCAGGGACTGGGACTGAGGGGTGAGCGATTGGAGTTGGGAGCGTCGCAGGCCATGCGACTGGCCATCGACACCTTTCAGCACCAATTCGTCTCCCAGGTCGCTTTCGATGAACCCCACCAGCAGCACATCTTCCTCCGTCAATGCCGCGAAAGACTGATACCCCTCTCGCACTTCCAGATTGGGTGCCACGATATGAAGGAGTAGGGAAGCGAGTTGGTCGCGTTGGTAGCCAGTCAGGTCGGGGCCAATCTGTCCTCCTTGGTCAAAAAGACGATGGCAGCGGCCGCAGTGTTGGTTGAACAGCTTTTTCCCAGCGTAGGGATCTCCCTGTTTCTCCTGCAACATCGCTGAGAAGGAAGCGACTTTCTGCTGAGCGGTTGCCAAATCGATGGAGCCGGTGGGTGGGTACCAGGGATCGAGCGACTGGAGGAGTTGCGGGTCCGGGTGCAGTCGCATGGCTCGAACCGCCTCGATAGGCAGCGACTGGGCATCGACCTTGCCATCGACCACGGCGTCTCGCCACGCAAGGCTCCATGCCAAGCGGCTGGCAAGTGTCATTCCAGCGACCTTGCGCATCGGCTCCTCCATCGTGGGCCACGCTTCAATGAGACGACCAGCGATCTGGGGTTGGTCGTATCGGCTGAGAGAGGCGAGTGCCGCATCGCGAAGTGGCGCGGGGGTGTTTGCATCGGTCGCAAGCGTCAGCAAATCGGGCATGGCAGTGGACTGCGGCAATTCCCCGAGGATGCGAATCCACTGGACCTTCAAAGAAGTTGGCACCTTTGGGTCCTTCCAACCGGCGATGACTTCCGCTACCGCCTCCGCATCGCCGCGACGAAGTTTCAGCGTTGTGGTGGGTGGGCCAAGCGCCGCAAGCTGCTCCAGCAGTTCGTTGGGGACGCCTGCCAGAGACCGGCCTTCAAAAGCCTGTTCGAAGGCTTGAAGTGATGCGGCAACTGCATTGGCGGCATGAGGACCTCGTTGGTTGGCAACTTTCGCGATGGCCATTCTGGCCGCATGGTAGGAATCACGGGTTCCCTGTCGTAGCCATCGTTGGATCAGATTCGGCGCGATCCGTTCGGGAAGGAGGGGATGTTGCCAGCAGGAGGCTCGATCGAGCAGTTCCTGTTGAATTAGTGCATGCTGATCGGCATGCCGTTCTACCGCCCACCATGTCATCGATGGCAGGGTGATGTCCTGGGGATCGATGGGGCGTTGAAGGAGTCTACCAAGAAGTGGGATCGCTTGTTCGGCGGGGATGCGCATCATCGAGGAGGCGATTTGAGCCAAAACGACTGGATGCAACTCCTGAGAAATGGCCGTTCGAAGCGGCTCAATTCGTTCTGGCGTCAGTTGCCCATCGTCGGTCATCAATCGCCAAGTCCAGGCGCGGACATGGGGATCGGGATGTGTCAACCAAAGAGAGGGATCGAGCTGGAGGGCTGGATCGGAATCCGCGACTAGCGTGTCGGCAAGATAGCCGCATAGGTGAAGCGTCCAAAGGTATTCCAGTGCATGGGGGCTGGTCGATTGCGACATTTGCAGAAGTCGATCGACCGCCTGATCCTTCAACGGATGATTGGCAATCAGCCGACGGGCCATCGCGCGTTGCCAGCGGTAGGGATGCTCGAGTGTGTCGACCAATTCCAGAAGGGTGGAGATCTCCTTGGACTGAGACCAAGCTGGGTTCCACTTCGACGGCGATGGCGATTCGGGGGAGGTTTTCGGTCGGAGTCGATAGACCCGGCCATGATCGCGGTCCATTTTGCCGACATGGGCGTAGAGGTGGGCGACCTGAAAGTCATACCAATCACAGATGTAGGCAGCACCATCGGGCCCATCCTGAATGGCGACAGGGCGGAACCACTTGTCCTGACTGCTCACAGCATCGCGAAGATCTCGCGTCGCAAACGTGGCTCCCCGAGGCAGCAGCTCGGTCTCGATCAGCTTGCCATGGAGCGGGTCGACCGCCAGCATGGTGGGCCGGTCGGGGTTAGCCAGCGCGGTGCCCTGCAGCATCAGCAGGGTGTGGGAGAACCTTTGGATCGGGTCATGCTGCATGGGCAGCAAGTAGCCGAACGAAAAGGGATTGGAAAGGCTTCCATGTTTGGTGAAGCCCTTGCGGTAGTAGCCTCCCTGTTGGTAATGGAAGCCGCGCGTATCGCCTCCGTTATGGCCAGAAAAAATCTCTCCTTGATCATCGATCGCAACACCGAACGCATTGCCACCTCCCTCCGCAAAGATCTCATAAATCTTCTTGCTGGGATGGTAGCGCCAAATCAGTTGCCCGAGGCTCTTGATCGGGGGATCCTGCGAGTTGGATCGGATGGCGGCGGTAACAGTCGATCCTTGGGCTGCATAGAGCCATCCATCGGGACCGAAGCAAAGGCTATTGGCGACCGAATGGGTATCCTCCAGTCCAAAGCCCTCCAGGTGGACTTCTGGAGATCCATCGGCGCGGCCATCCTGATCGCGATCGGCATAGAAGAGCAGGTAGGGAGGATTGAGCACCCAGGCGCCGTCGGTCGTCGGTGCCACTGCCGTCGCAATGTTCAGCCCATCGACGAAGACGGTTTCAGTTTCAAAGGTTCCGTCCGAGTCACGATCTTCATGGATCGTGATTCGATCCCGTCCAGCCACGTGTCCTTCTCTTCCCGGCGCGATTGGCATTTTGTCATACACGATCCGCCAAAACTGATCGCGGCTGAGTGCCTGGATGCCTGCCGGTTCCGGGTACTGGAGATACTGCACCACCCATAGCCGGCCAGCGGGATCGAAGCTGGTCATCAGCGGTTGGCTGATCTGCGGCTCATGCAGCAACGATTCCCACTGCCATTCCGGCGGAATCTGGAATTGGTCGATTGCTTCTTTTGGACTGAGGGCCGGGCCGGTCGGCTGATCTTCCGGCGCTTGGCCGATCGATGGCAGTGGAGCCGCCAGCAGCAGTAGCGGATAGAGCAGAAGAACCGGAATGGAGAACCGCTTCGGGGTCATGGGGGACCTCGTCGAGTAGTCGGGGGAAGGCGGGAAGTGGCGAAGGGTGGAGCGCAGGAAAGGGAGGGTGGATATCCGAGAAAGGCGAAGCGAAACTGGGATATGCCCACAAGCGAACTGACAGGTCCGCAACCGACTCTTTCGTCGATTGTAACGCGCGTTACCGTGGCTCTGGCAAGCTTTCCGTCGACTTCCAAAAAACCAGTCGGCGAATCGGACTTGATCTCTACCATGCTGCTGGGGAAGGAGCGGCGAGGGGCGAGCCTGTTTGGGTTTGTGGTACATTGAAGCGAATCGAAATTGATTGGCTTCTGTGAACTGGTCCCGTATTTTTTCAAGGGATCGGCGGCATGGAAGCGTCCTCATTTTTCTTGCTACGAGGTCCGGGCAGCATGACGGCAACTTTCTTTCGATCGGCAATCTGCTTCCTTGCGTTTCGTTGGGCAGTGGGGATTGGGGTGGTGGCGATCCTGATCGAAGGTGGTGACCTAAGCAGGCTGATGGCGCAAGAGGGAACGGCTCTGAACACCCAAGAGGAGTCGATCCCACGACGCTCGGGAGACGAGACCGTGGCTGGCTTTGATTGCCCGGAAGGATTTTCGGTCGATCTGTTTGCAGCCGAGCCGATGGTGCGACAGCCGATTGGATGCGCTTGGGATGATGCCGGCCGTTTATGGATTGCGGAGAATGAAACCTATTCGGAACGGCAGGTGAACTTTCATCCCGATCTGAAAGACAGGATCGTGATCCTCACAGACACCGACGGCGATGGCCGCGCCGATCAACGCAAAGTGTTTCATGAGGAATTGCAGAGACTGACCAGCGTAGAAATCGGATACGGAGGGGTTTGGGCGATGGCTCCCCCTTCCCTTTACTTCATCCCCGATGCCGATGGCGACGATGTGCCCGACGGTCCAGCGCGGTTGGTCCTGGACGGGTTTGATGCCGATGCCGTTCGGCACAATCTGGCCAACGGATTGAAGTGGGGGCCTGACGGATGGCTGTACGGCAGGCATGGAATTCTCGCGGGGGGCAAGGTGGGGCCGCCCGATGCAACGGAGGCGGAGCGGGTG
The DNA here is from genome assembly GCA_044371425.1 of Pirellulaceae bacterium. Classification (GTDB taxonomy): domain Bacteria; phylum Planctomycetota; class Planctomycetia; order Pirellulales; family Pirellulaceae; genus JBEISR01. Next base: position 71,720 of record JBILTR010000010.1, read on the forward strand.
GCGATTGGTCCGGGGATCTGGCGATACCATCCCGTGGAAAAGCGATGCGAAATGGTGACGCATGGTACGACCAATCCCTGGGGATCCGATTGGGATGCTCACGGCAACCTTTTCTTCATCAACACGGTGATCGGCCATCTGTGGCACGCCATCCCCAACGCCCACTTGCAACGAATGTATGGAGAGGATGCCGATCCCCACATCTACCAGCTCCTGCCTCAGGTGGCTGATCATGTCCACTGGAATTCTTCTGCGGAGACCTGGAGCGACATCCGGAAGATTGGGATTTCTCCCGAGACAGACAAGGCGGGGGGTGGGCATGCTCATGTCGGGATGATGATCTATCAAGGAGCCAATTGGCCCGAGGCCTATCGGCATCAGCTCTACACAATCAATTACCACGGGAAACGGATCAATCGCGAGCGGTTGGAGCGACAGGGGGCTGGCTACGTAGGGAAGCACCAGCCTGATTTATTCCAGGTGGAGGATCCCTGGTTTCGTGGGATCGATTTGGTGTCCGGACCGGAAGGTGCCGTCTACGTGCTGGATTGGTCTGACATCGGAGAATGCCACGATGACGACGGCATTCACCGCAGCAGCGGTCGGATCTACCGTTTGCGGTACGGCAAGGCACAGTGGGACCGAAAGGCCCTGGGAGGGTTGAGCGATCTCGAGTTGATTGAGCGGTTGGCGGATGAAGATGTTTGGCATCGCAGAATGGCCCGACGCGTCCTGGTCGATCGCAATCATGCGGGAAAACTGTCCAAGGAAGCGATTGAACGGTTGAAGACGGTGGCTTCGTTGAAGACCGATGGGGACACCGGTCGCCTGGAATCCCTTTGGACTCTGGCTTCTTTGGGGGAAGCGACGCCGGAGTGGTTGATGATTCGCCTGACGTCGTCCCTGCAAGGTTCCTATCGTTCCGTCGGCGACGCATCCTATCGCATCGCCTGTCTCCGGCTGTTGCTAGATCAACCAACCGAAGATCCAGCGGTAGCCAAGACCGTTTGGCGCTACTGTCGTGAGGAAACGGATCCTCTGGGGTGGCTGTATGCTGCGGCGTTGGTGGGCAACGTCCGTTCCCAGGATGTCTGGGGAATTCTTGCGACGCTGTTAGCAAAAGTCGAAATGGAAAAGGACCGCGATTATCCCGCCGTGCTCTGGTCGGGAATGAAAGATCAAGTGGCGAGGCAGCGTGGCAAAGGGCTGGAGTTGCTGAATGGTCCGGGCATGAAGTCGATCGATCGCTGGATCGCTAGAAGATTGGCCTCGGACTGGCAGCACGATCCATCGGTCCGGGAAGGCATCGCGGAATGGCTGGCCAATGACCATCGTTCCGAGGAGCGAGCGCATGCGGTGTTGCAGGGGATGCTGGACGCGTTGCAAGGGCGACGTCGTGTGGAGATGCCCGAGAGATGGCGTGGTGCCGATGCAAAGCTTCGTCGCGTTGCTTCCCCAGAGATCCAGTCGGCGCTCGATAGGCTGGGGCTGTTGATGGCCGATGGTGTCGCCGAAGGGCAGTTGATGGAACTGGTGAGCGACGCAGGGGTTCCCATCAACCAGCGTCGTGAAGCGATTCGTTCGTTGAGCGAGGCGAGGTCGAGTGGTCTTCGCGAACGGCTCAAGCCACTTCTTGCCGATCGCGATTTGGGCCGCGATGCAATCGTCGCGTTGGGGATGACCGGACAGAACGAGGTTTGGGATGATCTGCTGGAGGTTTTCCCCCGGTTGCAAGCGCCCGGTCGACGCGCGGCGATCGAGACGCTGGCTGCCAACCGAACTGGGATGATTCGTTTGGTGGATTCCATCGAAAATGGAATGATCGCAAGGGATGAAGTCCCCGCAGCGACCCTACGGCAGCTGCATTGGTCGGGAGATCCTGCGTTGCAAGGGAGGTTGGAGAAACTATGGCCGGCCATGCAGTGGTTGACGGAAGAAGGTCGGCAGAAAATGGCATCGCTCGCCGTTGAGCTGACGGAGGAGTCCGTGAGCGAAGGAAATGCAACAGCTGGCCGTGCTCACTGGAACAAGCACTGCGCGTCATGCCATAAGCTGTTTGGTGAAGGAGGAGCCATCGGACCGGAATTGACGGGAGCGCAGAGAGGAAATATCCGGTACTGGATCGAAAACATCGCTGATCCTAGCGCCTCGGTAGCCGATCGATTCCGAGTTTCGCTATTCCTCCTTCGCGATGGTCGTATCGTCACCGGAGTTCCGCTCCAAGAGGATGCTCAGGTGATCCTCGTCCAGACCCCAACCGAGCAGACCCGTGTTTTGAAGGAGGATCTGGAGGAGCGAAGAGCCTCGACGAAATCGCTGATGCCCGACGGCCTGATGGATCTCATGACCGCTCAAGAGCGGAAGGACTTGATGAAGTACTTGATGAGTCCCATTCAGGTGACGGCCTCTCCCTAGCGTCCTTTGGGGGGCTGGAGTTCACTCTCGGGGCGGGGACTGGCCAAATGGGACTCGGGCTGGTTACCATGAGGCGATCGACCTGCCTCTTTTTGGACCGCTTACCCTCCCGCCGTGCGATCCATGCGATCCCCAGGAATCGAAGTCGCGTTGATGCCGGGGGAGCGGGTGAAGTCTGCTGGGTAGGTCGTCGATCGATCCCAGGAGAGGGCGGCGGAGTCGAAGGCTTCCGCATGTCCTCAACCATCCTTTCCCACGAGGAGCGTTTGTATGTGTTTTCGAAAGTGGAATGCCCGCAACACGGCATTCGTTCTGGGGGTGATTCTGCTGACGACCAGTCTTCCGGGGAGAGCGTTCAGCCAAAACAACGAAGCGGTGAAGATCGTGTTTGTGGCGGGTGGTCCCAGTCATGATTTCGGATCGCATGAGCACTATGCAGGGAGTCGACTGCTGGCCGACGCCCTGAGAAGTATTCCAGGGGTGGAATGCGAGATAGTGCGCAATGGATGGCCGTCAGATGAGTCGGTGTTCGAGGGAGCCGATTCGGTGGTCATCTACTCCGATGGCGGTGGCGGTCATCCTGCCAATGCCCATCTAGAGACGCTGGGCAAGTTGATGGACCGCAAGGTAGGGCTGGTGTGCATCCATTACGCAGTGGAAGTCCCCAAGGGAGAGGTGGGAGATAAGTTTCTGCAGTGGCTGGGAGGCTACTTCGAGACGCACTGGTCGGTCAATCCGCATTGGAAAGCGGAGTATCCGAAGATGGTCGATCATCCGATCACCCGTGGCGTTGCCCCCTTCGCGGCTCAGGACGAATGGTATTACCACATGCGGTTTCGGCCCAACATGGAGGGAGTCACTCCCATCCTCTCGGCCCTTCCGCCAGCCGAAACACTGAATCGTCCAGATGGTGCGCACAGTGGCAATCCCGATGTCCGCAAGGCGGTGGCCAATGGTGAGTCTCAGCATCTGGCATGGGCCTATCAGCGACCCAATGGTGGACGATCGTTTGGGTACACCGGTGGGCATTTCCATTGGAACTGGGGTCGGCCTGAAATCCGTCGGTTGGTGGCCAATGCCATTCTCTGGACAGCCACCGGAAGCGTTCCCGAGGATGGCGTGCCTACCTCACCGCTTGGGGTTCCCAGGCTGATTGAAAATCAGGATGAACAGGTCCCATCCAATCTTCCGGTGGATGCGCTGCGAACGCAGTTTCAGTTGATCTCTGCTGCCTCGCGTTCCACCGGTAGTGCGAAGCAAAAAGAAGGCCGGAAGCTTTTTGAATCTCCCGTGCTTCGAGCTGCCAGCCATCCTGAACCGTTGGCCTTCGATGTCGATGTTCGCGGCGTCAAGAAACTGTATCTTTCGGTTGGTGACGGCGGGGATGGTTTTTCCTGCGATTGGGCCGACTGGGTCGATCCGGTTTTGGTTGCGGGCGAACGCAAGGTTTCGTTGCTGGACCTTCCTTGGAAGAACACCACGACCCAGTGGGGGCAGGTTCGCAAGAACGCCAACGCGGGTGGCCAGCCGCTGAGAACCGCTTCAGGCAAGCCGATCGACAAGGGGATTGGCACGCATGCGATCAGTCTCTTGGAGATTGAACTGCCGGAGGGATTCGATCGGTTCCAAGGCGCGGTGGCGATCGACTTTGGCGGTGCCTCCCAGAACGTGGGGCAAACCAGCAGCCTTCAGTTCGCCGTCTATGCAGACGCTCCTCCTGCCAGCCAGTCGGTCGACTCCAATCTGCTTCGCGACCCGGAATTCGCGACGGCGGGACTGGATGTTTTCGATGGCCTGGAAGTGACGCTGGCCGCTTCGGAACCGGAACTGAAGAGTCTGACCAACTTGGATATCGATTATCGAGGACGGGTGTGGGTATGCGAGGTGGTCAACTATCGAGGGCATAACGGGGAACGACCTGAAGGAGATCGGATCCTGATTTTGGAAGACACCGATCAGGACGGGGTGATGGACCAATCGAAGGTCTACTATCAGGGCCCCGAAGTCGATTCAGCGATGGGCATCTGCATTCTGGGGAACCAAGTGATTGTCAGTGCAGCCCCCAACGTCTGGGTCTTCACCGATACCGACGGAGACGACAAGCCGGACAAGAAGGAAGCGGTGTTCACGAAGACTGGTCAGCCTCAGCACGACCATTCGAACCACAGTTTTGTTTTTGGCCCCGATGGGAAGCTGTATTGGAATTTCGGCAATACGGGGCGAGCGATGCACGATGCTGCGGGCAATCCGGTCCAGGATCGATGGGGCCGACCGATCAACGATTCCGGAAGTCCTTATCGGCAGGGCATGGTCTTTCGTTGCAACTTGGACTTTTCCGATATGGAGGTGCTCGGGCACAACTTCCGCAACAACTACGAGGTAGCCGTCGATTCCCTGGGTACGCTATGGCAGTCGGATAACGACGATGACGGAAATCGAGCGACGCGGATCAACTACGTGATGGAGTTTGGGAACTTCGGTTACGTCGATGAGATGACTGGTGAGGGATGGCAGGCGGAGAGGATTGGCTGGGAATCGGAAGTGCCCCAGAGGCATTGGCATTTAAACGATCCCGGAGTGGTTCCGACCATGTTGATCACGGGCGCTGGATCGCCTACCGGAATCACTGTCTATGAGGGAAGGCTGCTACCAAGGGTGTTTTGGGATCAGGTGATTCACTGCGATGCCGGTCCGAATGTAGTGCGCGCTTACCCGGTGGAACCACAGGGGGCGGGTTATCAAGCTTCGATGGTGCCGCTGCTGACCGGTAGCCGCGACCGCTGGTTCCGGCCTGCCGATGTCTGCGTCGCACCCGATGGATCGCTTTATGTCACCGACTGGTACGATCCAGGCGTTGGGGGCCATGCGATGCAGGATATGGAACGCGGGCGACTGTTCCGCATCGCTCCTCCGGGCACGGCATACCATGTCCCCAAGTTCGATTTGTCGACGGCGGAAGGAGCTGTTGCCGCCTTGGCCAGTCCGACTCAGGAGGTTCGCTTCCGAGCCTGGCTGGCGATCGTGGCGATGGGGGATAAGGCAGTGCCGGCTCTCAAGAAGATGGCTGAAGGAGACGAAGGCCGTGCGCGAGCTCGAGCCTGGTGGCTGCTTGGGAAACTGCCTGGACAAGGGAAAGCCACCGTCGAGGCAGCCCTAGCGCACCAGGATCCAGAAATCCGCACGATCGGCATCCGACTGGCTCGGCAACTAAAGCTTCCTTCCTCCACCTGGATGCCATCGCTGCTGAAAGATTCCCAGCCCTCGGTCCGACGTGAGCTGGCGATTGCGTTGCACGAGGATACTTCGGATGAGATGCCAGGATACTGGGCCGATCTCGCTGGTGACCTCGATCCTTCGGACCGCTGGGCGCTGGAAGCCTTGGGCATTGGCGCCACCCATCGCTGGGCGGAATGCCTCGATGCTTGGATGACCAAATACCCAGATGCCTGGAATAGCGATGCAGGGAAGAAGATCCTTTGGAGGGCTAGGGCTCCCAAGGCGGCGGCGTTGCTGGTTCGATCGTTGACCTCCGCTAAGTGGTCGGCCGACCAACGCGACGCGCTGCTGCGTTCGTTTGATTTCCAGGATCCCAAAGAGCGGGAAGCTGCGTGGCGCGCGATCGCCACCGAAGTGTGCGCGCAGCCGGCGGACCGTCGAGACGTGGAGTTGGCGGTGTATGCGGCGACGAAACTGGGGCCAGAGGCTTCAGGGAAGATTCCTGGACTGAAGGAACTGGTATCGGAGAGATTGCGGTCGTCTAGCGATCCGAAGGAAGCGGTGCGACTGGGACGCAAGTTGGGACTGAAGGGATTTGGCGAGCTGTTCCTGGCGATGGCGGAGAAATCGGGGGTCAATTCCGAGGGGATCTCCGCTACTGATCTAGCGCTGGAAGATGGCAAAGCCGATGCGATCGCACAGGCCCTCTCGGCCGCTCCGGAATCCCCTAAGGCGCTCCTTTGGACTCGGTTGCTGGCGCAAAGCAATCGACCGGATGCCCGCAAGATGCTAGGCGACTGGTTAGTCAATCCTGCATCTCCCACTCAGGCGCGCATCGACGCCGCCGAAGGGCTTGCGAGAACCCCTGATGGGCAGCGGCAGCTACTAAAGCTGGCGCAGGAGGGGCGACTTCCCGCGGAGGCAAAGGTGATGGTCTCTGCTGCGATGCGGCAGTCGAAGGATGAGTCGGTGCGGAAGGAGTCCGAACAGCTGTTTCCAGCGAAGAAGGCGTCTGGTGCGGCACTCCCGCCGATCGCTCAACTGGCCAGTCGTCAAGGGAATCCCGAGCAAGGGAAGAAGGTCTTTGAGAGTTCTGGCACTTGCGCCCAATGCCATCAGGTACAGGGCGGAGGCAAGAATGTTGGTCCAGACCTCAGCGAAATCGGCACCAAGCTATCGCGAGAGGCGTTCTATGTATCGATCTTGGAACCCAGCGCCGGCATCAGTCACAACTACGAGGCCTACGTGGCTTTGTTGGATGATGATTCGGTGGTAACTGGTTTGAAGATCAATGAAACTGGCGACGAGGTCATCCTCCGCGATGCGAAAGGAATCGACCGAAAACTGGCCAAAAAAGAGATTCAGGAGATCAAGAAGAGCGACAAATCCTTGATGCCGGACAATCTTCACGAAGCGTTGTCCGAGGGGGATCTGGTCGATCTAGTGGCCTACCTGGAAACTTTGAAAAAGAAGTAACGGTCGGCAGCTTTTGGAACCTGCATCGTTTTGGCATGACATGGTTGTGCCCAGTAGCTTATTCAGGCGTAGTTTGTCATCACATCATCGAAGGAACCTAGGCGATGAAAAAGAGGATGTTGGGGTTGGTGTTGGCGATGTTGGCGACGCCGATCGCTTTCGCGGAAGATGGGATCTACCTGAAGGTCGCGGATGCACCAGCGGATTATGCAATCCAAGGTGAGTATTCCGGAATCATCGACGCGAACCAGGAGAAGTGGGGAGCTCAGGTGATCGCACTGGGCGATGGGAAGTACGAATCAGCAGGTTACCGGCTGGGGTTACCTGGGGATGGCTACGAACCGGGGGAGGAGGTTCGGCGAATCGAATTCCGAACCGAAAACGGCAAAGTGGTCGCCGCGAAGGACGAATTCACTTTTGAGATCAAAGACAAGCAGCTGCATGTCATGGATTCTTCCGGTCAGCCGCTGGGTAAATTGACAAAGATCGATCGGGTCAGTCCTTCGATGGGCAGCAAGCCTCCAGCAGGGGCTGTGGTGCTGTTCGATGGGAAGAATGCCGATGCGTTCCAAAACGGCAAGTTGTCGCCGGATGGATATCTGCAGGCGGATTGCACCTCCAAGGAGACGTTCGGCGACCATTTTCTCCATCTGGAGTTCATGACGCCGTTTAAGCCGAAGGGACGCGGTCAGGATCGAGGCAACTCGGGCGTCTACATGCAAGGTCGATACGAACTGCAGGTGTTGGACTCCTTCGGGCTATCCGGTGAGAACAACGAATGTGGTGGCATCTATTCGATCGCCAAGCCGCGCGTCAATATGTGTTACCCGCCGCTCACTTGGCAGACCTACGACATCGAATTCCAGTCCGCGCGATACGACGCGGAGGGGAAGAAGATTAAGAATGCGCGAGCGACCATTCTGCACAACGGCATCAAGATCCACGATGACTTGGAACTGAAGAATGGGACCCCTGGGAAGGATCCCGAAGGACCAGGCAATGGACCCCTGTATCTGCAGGGGCATGGCAATCCAGTGGTCTACCGAAACATCTGGGTTGTCAAACGCTAAGCAACTGGTCATTCAATAGAAAATGCCGGGGCCATTCGGCCCCGGCGTACCCGCCCCCTGGGTATTTCCTCTTTTTCTGGCTCTCCGAAGTCTCTTTCGTTTTTCCGGAGACGATGGTTTTTGCTGGATTCGGCAGGCTTAATATCGCCACTGCAATCCAATGATTCCTGCCTGCAGGCTATAGTCGGTTTCTCTCAGCTGGTATCTGGGAGCCACTGCCTGGAAGGGGTTGTTCAAGTCGACCTGCAAGCTTGGATCGATCTGCTCAGAAGCGCGGGCTAGGCTGGTCAGCGAGAGGTAGTTGTAGCCAAAGGTCAGATCGATGTTGCGGGTCAGTCGGTATCCTAGTGAGACGCCGAACTCTGGGCTGACGACGAACGTGTCATCGTCATAGACACCGGCGTTGGTGTTTCGGGCCAGTAGCCCTTGGGACTCAACGGTTCCGTTGATCGTCCTTTGACCTGCGATGGTGACGACGCGGTTCAGATTCCCAAGTCCCATCTTGAACTGGAGATCCAGTGACCAGTTGCCCCAGCGAGAGAACCGCTGCAGTCCAATCGTCCCCGCATCGTAGCTATTCTCAGTAGCGAAGTGGTCTTTGACCTGGAGGACGTTGATCGTATCGTTGGTGTTGCTTTGGATTGTCAGGCGGTCTTCCAGCCTAAGTCCTTGGTAGCCTAGCAAAATGTCCCATCGGAGTCCTTCGGCCTGGAACAGTTTGCGACGCAGAAGGATATCACCGCCCCAAACCTGGGAACTGGCTTGGACGGTTGCAGTTCCGGTCACGGCTCCTTCCGACACCACCAGTCGGTTGGACTGGTTGGGATTGAGTTGGTTGAAGGGACGAGCGACGGTTTGAGGCGAGCCGGCAGTGAAGTTTGTTTCCCACTCGGTTGCATCGAACGCTCGTATCTCAATCGCTCGTTCCAGGCACGGATCCAGCCAGTAACCTGCGGCCAGTCGGTAGCCCGATTGGGCGTCCTCATGTAGGACTTGGTTTCCAAACAGCGTTGTTGAGCCTGGGTTGCCAGTTGCTAACAGGACGGGGGTTCCCATCCCTGTCGCTTCGAAACTGGCACCCTCGGTGCGAAAGTACATCCGTTCGGTCAACCAGACAAAGGTATTGATCAAGCCTCCGCCACCGATGCTGAGGTCGATCAGCACGGGGGCTTCGGATGCCGATGCTTCATAGACCGTAGTTTCGCCGTAGACAGGTTCCACGATCTGGCCGTCGGTTTCGTAAACGACCTCACCAGAATCGATCACCCCTTCCTGGATCGGCTCCGAGTGGACGATGCCGCTAGCGGCATTCTTCGCCTCGCAGGCTGGGCAGCCCGCCTGCACGACACCTTGGCGATGATCATGACGAAGTGTCACGGCGGCAGCCGGTTGTGTTGTATTGCGTCGGGTCTTTTTCGCAGCGTCCTTCCCGGTTGTCCGATTCCCAGAGGATGCGGTGGGGCCAACGGTACGGGGCCCAGCGACCGCTTGTGTGGCCGACGCGGGGCGTACGGCAGGCTTTCGATTCGGCTGCGTCGGCGCATCGTAGGCGGTCCGAACGTCGCCACGACCGGTTCGTAGTTCCTGCGCCAGCAACGACGGCGCGTCGCTCCAAGGTTGGCTCCAGCCCGCAAGTAGTCCGCATGCGATACCGAGCGGCATCCAGGATTTTGAACGCTTGGGAACCATCGGTCACTTCTCCGAGTGAAATCTTCTGAGGCGGAAGCGGGCAACGCCTTGGCAGGTCGACTTGCCGTCGATCCCCATCTATGCCTCCAGAGTGGATGTATCGGTTCTCGCGACGATTCCGGTTGAGTAAACTCGGTAAGTTTTGACGGTTCGGTGGACTTTGGCGGCGAAATCCCTTGGCATCTCGGGGGGGCATTCACTGAAGAATGACTGGCTTGGGCCCCCGCATATTCCAGTCGGCTCGCGTCATTCGTGCAGCGATCGGGGTTTGATAGCGAATCCTGCCACCCGGTGTTTTGCTCAGAATCGATTGGGGGATGAGCTAAAATGGACGGGAATTGATGAAGCAAGGGGAGTCGTCCGGAAGGACTTTTCGTCCCAAGTCTATTGGGGGTGCAGCGCCCATGTTCGGCCTTTGCCAGGTACCAGGGAGATCGATGTGGCTGGCGCTGTGGCTGCTGGTGGCCGGTGGATTCCCGGTCGCTCGCGGACAGCAATCGTCGGATGATCTGTTTTTTCGAGAGCGAGTCGTTCCGATTCTTGAGACGCGTTGCTTTGGTTGCCACTCCCATGCGGCTGGGTTGATGGAAGGGGATCTGGCGCTCGATTGGCGGAGTGGCTGGCAGCGGGGAGGCGGGCGCGGTCCGGCGATCGTGCCTGGAGAGGTCGATCAAAGCCTGTTGATTCAGGTGGTGCGTCGGGACGACCCGCAGTTGGCGATGCCGCCGGACGATCCGTTGTCCAAGGAGGAAAGGGAAGTCTTGGAGCAGTGGGTGCGGCGAGGTGCTTACGATCCTCGCCAGACCGAGCCGCAGGCGAGCGATCCACTGGACTGGTGGTCGCTTCGAAAACTGGAGTCGCAGCAGTTGCCCGAGCGTTGGGATGCTGCGTTTGGCGACGATCATCCGATCGATCGCTGGATCGCGCGTCGACTTGCCGATGCGAAGCTTGTCCCCTCCGACCTTGCATCGCCGCGCGATCGAATCCGGCGGCTATTCAACGACCTGATCGGATTACCACCCAGCCCCGAAGAAGTGCGCCGGTTTGAGGCGGATCCATCGCCGGAGTCTTACCAGCAGTTGGTCGATCGATTGTTGGCCTCGCCGCGATATGGGGAGCGTTGGGCGCGCCACTGGATGGATGCGATTCACTTTGCCGAGTCGCATGGGTTTGAGCACGATGTGGGGCGAGATCATGCATGGCCATATCGCGATTATCTGATCGATGCCTTCAACCAGGATCTTCCGTGGGGACAGTTCGTACGACAGCAACTGGCGATTGATCACGATGCTCCGCATGCGACCCATTTGATCCCCGCCCTGGGGTTTCTGGGAGCGGGGACGTTCGATTTGAGCACTTACAGCACGGGGCCGCTGACCTTCGCGTCGATGGACCGCGACGACATGGTGACCCAGACGATGGCCGCCTTCTGCAGTCTGACCGCCAATTGCGCACGATGCCACGCGCACAAGTTTGATCCGGTCAGACAGGACGATTATTACGCTCTTCAGGCTGTTTTTGCTGGAGTGCTGAAGGGGGATGTCGAGTTCGATTCCGATCCGGAGGTCGCGAAGCGCCGCCGAAGCCTTGATTCCCAACGGCAGTTGGCCGTCGATCGCGATCCTCAGTTTTTGTTGGCGGATGAACAGTGGCAACGTGTTCAGAGATGGCGAGAGAAGTTGGCGGAACAAAGCCAATGGCATCCCGTTGACGTTACCTCCTTTGTGTCGGCGGAGGGAGCGACATGGACCAAGCAGCCTGATGGTTTTTTGCTGGCCAGCGGGCACAGCCCCGAAACGGATACATCCACCTTCACCTTCCAAACCGATCGAAAGAAGCTGAGTGCCTTGCGTCTGGAAGTTGCCCCACATGATTCGCTTCCGATGCGGGGACCTGGCAGATGCCAGAATGGGAACCTGCATCTCTCCGAGGTGCAGGTATTGGCTTTCTCGAAAGGTGGCTCGGCAGCTCGCGTTCTTCCGATCGCAAGGGCGTCGGCAGATTTCAACCAGGAGGGGTGGACGATCGAACACGCCATCGATGGCAATCCGAAAACGGCTTGGGGGATTCATCCTGCGGTTGGTCAGGCGCACGCCGCCGTCTTGGAATTGCCGCAGCCTGTGGAGGTGGAATCGGGAATGGTGTGGACGCTGGTGCTGCGGCAACTACATGGTGGTGCCCATACCATTGGATGCCTTCGGCTTATGGTGACCGATGGTCCGGCAGATCAGGCGATGGTTCTACCCAGCGACATCACGAAGCTGCTGGAGAAAGCGGAAGCCGAACTGTCGAAAGCGGAGCGATTGACGCTGGGGTCGTGGGTTTTGCAGCAGGAGATCGCCAGAGAAATTTCTCAGTTGCCGGCGCGGCAGCGTGTCTACGCTGTCGGGAGATCGGTCCAAATTCCGAACGGAAATGGAAAGGAACAGGAGGGGCGGCTGGAACAGCCAAGTCCCGTCCATCTCCTACAGCGAGGAGATATTGCAAAGCCGATGCATCGAGTGGCACCGGGGGCGATTGAGTCGATCGATTGGCTGCCTTCACGCTTCGGTGGAGGGGAAGAGTTGCCCGAATCTGCACGACGCGCTGCGTTGGCCGATTGGATCGCGAACCAGGAGAATCCGCTGACGTGGCGAAGTATCGTCAATCGCGTCTGGCATCATCATTTCGGACGAGGGATCTGCGACACGCCGGGGGACCTGGGACGGATGGGAGGTATCCCATCGCACCCTGAGCTACTCGACTGGCTGGCGCTTTGGTTTCGCGACCAAGCGGGGGGATCGGTGAAGAAGCTGCATCGATTGATCGTCACCAGCCACACCTACCAACAGGCTTCGGAGGATCGTCCTGACGCTGCCATGGTGGATGGTGAGAATCGGCTGTTATGGCGTCACGATCGGCGCAGACTGGATGCGGATGCGTATCGCGATTGGGTGATGGCGATCTCCGGGAGTTTGGACACCTCAATGGGAGGTCGATCCATTCAGCAATTTCATCAGTCGCCAGGTCCCCAGTCGACCCCGAAGCTCGATTACGACAGCTTCGATTGGGGTTCGCCTGCAGCGTTTCGCCGAACGATCTACCGTTATGTCTGGAGAGGGATTCCCGATCCCTTCATGGCGTCGCTGGACTTTCCCGATCTTGGACTTCTGGCACCGACGCGAGGCTTTTCTGCCTCCCCGATGCAGGCGCTAGCGCTTTTCAATCATCGATTCGTGCTGGTGCACAGCGAGAGGATGGCCGAATCGATTTCGAGCGAGGTATCGGAAGTGCGAGGGCAGGTGGTCGAGGCGACGTGGAGGGCATTCGGCAGGGATCCGACGGCAATGGAACTTGAGGAGATGGTTGGGCTGGTGGAAAGGCGTGGATTGGCGGCGTTATGCCGTGTGCTGTTCAACGCGAACGAACTGTTGTTTGTGCCCTGAGCTTGCGTGGATGGACCGGGAGGTCGATGGAGATGGAAATCGAACGGACCAGTCGACGCCATTTGCTGCTGCAAGCAGGGCATGGTTTTGGTGGCTTGGCCCTCGCCGATTTGCTGGTGAGGGAATCCGATGTTCTGGCTGGGCCCGCCTCGTCCCAGCAGGATTCGGTGACTCACGCACCAAAGGCCAAGGTCAAACGGATCATCCAGCTGTTCATGACGGGCGGCGCAAGTCCAATGGATACGTTCGACTACAAGCCGCAGTTGGAGCGGTTGGATGGTCAGATGCTTGGGCCAAAGGAGAAGCCCGAGGGATTTACGGCACCGGCGGGTGCGATCATGAAAAGCCCGTTTCGATTTGCAAGGCATGGTCAGTCGGGGCGTTGGGTCAGCAGTGTGTTTCCGGAACAAGCCAAGCTGGTGGACGAGATGGCGTTCTTGATGGCGATGACCACCAAGACCAACGTGCACGGGCCTGGCACCTACATGATGAACAGTGGATTCCTGTTACCAGGTTTTCCCTGCATGGGGGCTTGGATTTCGTACGCGCTTGGAAACCTCGTCGACAATTTGCCGACCTTCGTGGTGCTGCCTGACGCACGAGGGCTTCCCTACAACCAGAAGGGTTGTTTCAGCGCAGGTTTCCTTCCCTCGATCCACGAAGGGGTGGTGCTGGATGCCGCTGCGAAGAACCCGATCGCGGATCTTCAGCCCGATGCAGCTTTTCCCTTTGCTGGTGTATCTTCGGATGCCGACTCCCTGGCCTTGCTTCAGGCGATCAATCAACGCCATGCTCGGCAACATCCTAGCGATTCACGATTGGACGCTAGGATCGGTAGCTACGAACTAGCAGCGAAGATGCAGCTGTCGGCGCCGGAGGCGTTTGCGATCGATCAGGAGACTCAAGCGACGCAGCATGCCTATGGGTTGAATCGGCCAGCGACCAGCGATTTCGGCAGACGGTGTTTGTTGGCGCGACGGTTGGTGGAACGAGGGGTGCGATATGTGCAGGTCTGGAGTGGACCGCAGGGGGCGGTCAACAATTGGGACAATCATGGCAACATCCTGACCGAGTTGCCGCCGATGGCGGAGAGTGTCGATCTACCGATTGCCGGCCTGCTCCGCGATCTAAAAGCACGGGGACTGGATGACGACACGTTGGTGATCTGGACGACTGAGTTCGGGAGGACCCCGTTTGCTCAGGGGAGTCTGGGACGCGATCACAATGGCGGCAGCTTCGTCACCTGGCTTTGGGGTGCGGGGATTCGCCCCGGCGTTTCCTATGGCGCCAGCGACGACTGGGGATACCAGGCGGTAGAAGGAAAGACATGGTGTTACGATCTGCATGCCACCATCCTTCATTTGCTGGGGATCGATCACAAGAAGTTGTCGGTGCGGCAGAACGGAATCGACCGACGGCTGACCGATGTGCACGGCCATGTGGTCGAGGAGATTCTCGATCTTTGAATGCTATGAGTCTCTTACCATTTACGCGCCTGTGGCCTCCGGCACACGCCGATGTCAACCAGTCTGTTCACGCAGGAAGGACTGTGGAGCGTCCCACCTTCATGCCGTAGCACACAGTGTGGCCTATCACCTGCCTTCGATGGGGAGATTCGACCATCTGCGGTTCTCAAGAGAAGCGAACGATTCATTGCAGTAGCTTAGAATCGTCGACGGATGGTCGCCGGAAGCCTGACGTTGTACTGTCAGGAACCTTCCCAATTGCAACGGAAGGACGCAAACCATCCGGTATGCTGCCGCTCGTATAAAAGCTCCGCACCACGCGCGCTGCACCACGGGGATCGCGCTGCATTTCCAGCATGGCATCGTGATGTGGCAAGGTGTAGAAATCGGGTCATTGGACCGGCAGAAATGTCGAAAGGCCGAGAAATTCCTGTCAGGAAAAGTGTTGATTGGCCGTTTACTACCTGGATGCATGGCTGCTGCGGTCGATGGCAGAAGCTTGGTTGGATGGATCGCCACCGCACTGGTTCGGAAGGATCAGGGCTGTGGCTGGTCCTGATCGGTCTCTGGAAGGATCTTTGGATTCGTCTGCGATCGGCTGAGCAACCAGGGGCCGGTGGCGAATTGGATGGGCTATCTATCGCGATCCGTCGTTCCGAAGCAACCAGGCGGATCGCTGGCAGTTGTGGGGTTTTTGGGTCCACTCATACAGGAAGCTCCCTGGTGTCCGTTGCATCGCGTCTGGGTGGCTTCTCCGAGGCAGCCGCATGCCGTTGAACGAGCAGAAGATCTTGCAGACCTTGGTGCAATGGAGGACTCGCATTTCCGCGTCCGCCTGGATCGTGGTCCGCAATACCCATACGGCCGAAGACATCTACCAAAATGTGGTGCTGAAGGCGATGACGCGCCAGATCGTTTTCGAGTCGGAGGCGGCGGTTCTTTCCTGGGCTTTTGTTACCGCCAGGCGCGAGGGGATCGATTGGCTTCATCGGCATCGGCGGCAAGTAACCATGCAGGATCCCAGTTGGCTTGGTCTGCTCGACGAAGATCTCTCCAGTCATCCGGATGGGTCGGAGGGGGCTAGGCTAGAAGCGCTCCAATTGTGCCTGAACATGGTGTCGAGAGAAGCCAGATCGATGCTAAATCTACGGTACGTCGATAACCTCGACTGTGACGCCATCGCCGGGCAGATGCACTTGAGCCTTGCGGCGGTCTACAAGCGATTGTCTCGACTGCATAGGAATCTGAAGGACTGCGTGGAAAGGCGACTTGCGTCGAATTTCGGTGGAGGCGTGGTGGAATGACCAACGAAGAAGGGAACCTTGAACTGCTGTTGCAGTATCTGGATGGTCGTTTGGATCCAGCAGCCACTAAGGAGCTGGAAGAACGACTGGCCAGGGAACCGGGCTTGCGCAGGGCGATGTTGGAAATCGCAGAGCAGGCGGTGATGGTTGGGGACCTGGCGCGCATGGATGGGGATCGAAAGGTGCACCTCAGTCGCCTTTCAGGTGCGGGGGAGCAGCAAGTTGGCGTGGTTCCCAGTTCGTTGTCTGGTTGGTTCCTGAGGCATTCTCGGGGGATCTTCCTTGCCTTGGTATTGATCGCCGTGATTGGGGTGAGCGGCTTTGCCTACGCCGTCAAGTCTCGCAGCGCGCTGGCGCACGTGGAGAACGTGACGGGGGCATTGCAGTACATCGCCAACTCCGGCATCGCCCATGATGCCTTGGATCAGGGGGTAGGTCTTTACCCTGGAGACACCATCGAATCCCGCTCCTGTGATTCCTGGATTACGCTGACGTTGCTTAGCGATGCGAAGTTGACAATCGCTGGCAATTCATCGGTTCGGTTCATGCAGTCGACGAATGACCATCTTCGATTCGAACTGCTGAAAGGGAGCCTCTGGTTTAGCCCGCCTTCGGATATAGGGAGCCGGCAGATCGTTGTGGCCACACCTGTTTTCGAGGTATCTTTCGGGGATTCGCTGCTGAACATTCAGACCTCCTCAACCGAATCGATTGTCCGAGTCGACCGTGGAACAGCGCAGGTGACCCGCCGGCAGGATGGTATCCAAACGGAGACAGGCAGTGGCCAGCAGGTTCATTTGCATTTGGGGAATCGGGATCCCATGGAAGCGGTCCAACAGCCCTCGCCGGTCGATCGATGGGCAACGCAGCAGATGAAAGGGGGCGCGGAGATCTTTGGAGTCTGGTTGGCGCCGTTGGCCGGTGACGCGATGCGCATTGGTGCATCGCCCCTGCTTTGGCCCTTGCCACAGCGAGATCCCGTGATGCTCTACGTCATCAGTATCCCCGCTTGGAGATGCAGCCAAAAGCCAGTTGCACTCCACGCCGATTCGGTCCTTCGGTTTCGCGGGCGGATGGAGCGGCCCAAACGCGTCCGGTTCGGTTTTAGTGCACAAAAGATGTATGGTGTCTTCGCTGGTAAATTCGAAGTCGATATCCCCGCCAGCATGTTGGGGAGATCAGGAGAGGTATGGGAAGTGGCGATTCCGCTTCGCGACTTCCAGCCGCTGAATCCCTACCTGTCTGCGGTGCCCGATGGGCTGGAACTCAATGATGTTTACGCCCTGACGATTGTCGACCACGCGGGGCTGGAGATTACGGAGATGGAGTTGTTTCGGATGCAGGGGGAAGATCGGTGAGCGCCAAAGGCGGAGCCGAGGTAAGGTAAGATCATTCAGAAGGTGCGGATTGCGAGGAAGCGTCAAGTCGTCTGGCTCGAATCTTTGAGATGAGGCAACAAATGAAAAAGTCCGCTGCTGGTTTTTCGTTCCAGGACTCGGCTATTGGCTTTGTGAACTTGCTTGATTCGGTCCTTCGAGAGGAAAAGATTCGCCGTGGGTGGTTCGGCGGTGTGGGACTGCTGGTCTGCCTTGGGATGATGGTCCTAGAACTACCCAACACCGGTACCGAGGGCTCTTCGCCGCCTCTGCGTGGGATGCTGCATTCGGTGGCGGATCGGGAAGAGGTTCGTGAGGACCATCTTTCCTCGATTGCGTCTCCGAACTTCATGAGCCCCCACGACCATCCGATCGCTGTGGTGGGGCAACTGGTTCTGGTGGCCAACACACCTGCTGCGACGGTGGATGTCATCGATTCGGGAACGAGATCCGTGGTGCGGCGCATCGAGGTGGGGATCGATCCTGTTTGCGTGCGGGTGCGGCCCGATGGCACGGAAGCCTGGGTCGCAAACCATGTTTCTGATTCCGTCAGCGTGATCGACTTGGATCGTTCTAGCGCAACGTATTTGGAGGTGATCGCAACGATCCAGGAATTCGATCGGGAGACAAGAGCGACACGATTTGACGAGCCGGTTGGGATCGCATTTGCCAGCGACAAGAAAGCCTATGTAGCGCTGTCATCTGAAAATCAAATCGCCGTAATCGATGTCGCCAGCCGACGTGTCACCAAGCGGATCGCGATCCCGGCACAAGACCCGCGATCGATTGTGGTCGAGCGAGGTCGGCTGTTTGTGATTCCGTTCGAATCGGGCAATCAGACTCAATTGTCTGGCGGATCGAAAGACAAAATCGATGGGGATCTGGTGACGTTCGATATCTGGAATCACTCGATCGAAAACAACAATGTGCTCAGTCTTGGCCATGTGGTCGATATCGTGAAACATCCGCGTGTGCCCGACCGAGACCTCTTCGTATTCGATACCGAAGATGAATCGCTAGTCACCAGCGTCGATACCCTTGGGACGCTTCTGTATGGGATGGCGGTTGGGAAGGACGGAGACGTTTTTATCGCCCAGACCGATGCAAGGAACGATGTGAATGGGCGAGCGGGAAGCAGGAAGCATGGGTTGGCTGAGCTGCAGAACCGCGCCTTTTTCAACCGAATCACTCGCGTCGTGTTCGGTGCGGAGGATGAGCCGACGAGCGAGTTTATCGATCTAGAGCCGTTGCCGCCGGAAGATCCTGCGCCAGGAATGGCTTTGGCGACTCCCTTTGCGTTGGCGGTCGCAGACGATGGTCGTTTCCTGGTTGGGACCGCATCTGGTTCGGACCAGGTGTACACGTTGGATCCTGAAACGGGACGGATCCTGGGGCGGGTTAGGGTGGGGGCGGTTCCCGAGGGGATCGCCCTTCAGGCCAATTCGGATGGTCAGGACCGAACCGCTTGGGTGCTGAATGCGGCAAGCAATACGGTGTCGATTGTCGATCTTTCGGATCCTCAGAAACCTCGATTGGATGCGACGCTGGAGCTTGAGGATCCAACGCATCCTGCAGTGAAGCGGGGAAGAATCGCCTTTAGCACAGCCGAGGCATCGAGTTCTGGGACGTACTCGTGTGCCAGCTGCCATCCGGATGGTCATACCGATCAGTTGCTGTGGGTGCTCAATACGCCAATTGTTTCGGAGGGCGATCAGATCATGCCGCGATCGACGATGCCGGTGCGTGGACTGCGCGATACCGCTCCGTTCCATTGGGACGGGATTCCCGGTGATCCCTATGGCGGCATCAATAGCTCGCATATCCTGCGGGAGGTGCCGCCCAATAGCGACCAGGAGGCGCCAGAGTCGGCGACTCGGCATTTGATCGATGGGGGATTGGCGTCGACGATGATGCGAGTCGGTGACAAGGCGGTCAACGACGAAGGGAAGGCTGGCAGATTGTCGCGGCAGGAGCGAGATGACATGGCCAAGTTCCTTCTAAGTGTCCCTTATCCCCCAGCACCTCGGCGATCCTACGATGACCAGCTCAGCGACCAGGCGAAGAAGGGGTTCAGTTTGTTCCATATCGAAGGAGACCTGGATCCGTCCAAGCCGACGCCAAACCGTTGTGGCGACTGTCACAGGATGCCATTTCTGGTCAGCACCAACACGCCTGGGACCGGGATGGATGCTCCCACGTGGCGCGGTGCCTACGACCGGTGGCTGATTCTTCCCCAAGGGCGCTTGAATGTGATCGCTCTGGATTTTTACGAGCGGATCGCTCGACGAGGGGCTCCAGAGAAGGACATCTGGACTTTGTCCTGGGCTGGGCGGGAACGATTCAATCCGGTGTGGGATATGGTGCTGGAGATGGGGACGGGGGTTCCAGGTGGCTTTGCGCGGCAGGCAACCCTGAATGCCTCGACGGCATCCGATGAAGCAGTGATCGATCTGGTGGAGTCGTTGGAGCGATCGGCGATCGAGGGCCGACTGCGGCTGAAGGGGGTGGGGATTTGGAGCGACGGGGGGCGAGCCCGACGCGTTGCGATGGAGTATCGTCGCGATGGGGATGCCGCGGCGTATTGGACGGAAGAGGAGACCCCAGTTGGCTTGTCGCGGCAACAGCTTTTAGACGCTGCCAAGGAAGGACGCTTCGTCGGCACGTTGACTGGGAAAATGGGAGGCAGGGTGGATTTCGACCATCCTCAACCTGCCTTGTGGACTTTGGGGCCGATGGAGCAACAGCGAGGGCGTCAAGAGTTTCCGGTGCTGACCGAATCGAATCGAGCGATGACGATCAGTGCGCGGCATCTGGATGCCGATCCTCTGCTGTTGGTCGATGGCAGGCGCGTCGAGGGGACAGCGCGGCTGCAGAAGGACCGCGTCGTCGTTTCGCTGGAGGAGCTTCCGACGAAGGGGCTACATTTCCTGCAGCTTCAGAATCCCGATGGACTGGTCAGCAACGAATTCCTTTTCCGGGTGGCGGACCGAGCTGATCTGTCGTTCCGAGAAACATCGTTGCGGGAGTTGATGGAGAGGAGTGGATTGCTGGGGCTGGTGGGGAAATGGGTCGATCGCCAGCGGAAGGGGGAGGGGCTGACGCTGGAGTATCGATGGAAGTTGAAAGACCAGTTGATCGAACATACCAGTGTCGATCCGAACAATCAGTCGGTGGCGTTGATTGGTATCGATGCGGAGAAGGAACTTGTTTATCACCGAGGCAGCGATCGACGCGGCAGCTCATTCGACGGCCAATGGGAGATGGCCGACGATGGCGATGTGATGCTTCGGCTTCGAGGTAGCAATGCGAAAGGGGAGCCGTTTGAGCTTCGTTTGCGATACCATTTCGACAGCCCGGACGAATTGACGCTGACGGTGGAGTTGCCTCAACCGATCGTCGTCCACTTGGATCGCGTCCAAGAAGATTGAGGTTCCTGGCGTCCACACCAACAAGCTCTCGAGCTCGCTGGGGGGGCACTGACGCCTAGGCGGCTTCTCTGCGCCGAAACGTGGCCTCGGGGGAAAGCTTAGAGGCACCGGCCTGATGAAGTTTTGGGAAGGTGCTGAGCGACTGGATGGAATTGGGGGGCCCTTGAGAAGGCAGCCGTGCCGCTAGGTCGCTCGCAGTTGCCAGGAGTCGTGGATCTCCTGAAAAATGTCGTCGAGGCTTTTGGTGATTCTCCATCCGGGATAATGCTGCTGGATCTTCGATAGATTGCTGATGTAGCAGAGATGATCTGCTTCGCGCGGCTGATCGACGTAACGGTACACCATCTTCTTCCCCGATATCCGCTCGATCTTCTGAAACGCCTCAAGGATCGAGCAGCTGTTTTGGCGACCACCGCCCAGGTTGTACACTTCACCGCGCTTCGGTGACTTGATGAACGCCTCGATGAAGAGCGCCACATCGCGAGAGTGGATGTTGTCGCGAACCTGCTTCCCCTGGTAGCCATAGATTGTGTACTGGGTCTGCTGCACGTTGCAGCGGATCAGATAACTCAGGAATCCATGCAGCTCGACCCCCGAGTGATTCGGCCCGGTCAGGCAGCCACCACGAAGGCAGCAGCAATTCAGACCGAAGTATCGGCCATACTCCTGCACCAGGATATCGGCAGCCAGTTTCGATGCACCGAAGAGTGAATGCTTCGACTGATCGATCGGAAACGCTTCGGTGATCCCATCCTGGTAGGCAGGTTCGGCGTAGTCCCAGCGCGTCGGCTTTTCGACCATCGGGATTCGGTTGGGGGCATCGCCATAGACTTTGTTGGTCGAGAGGTGCACGAAGACCGCATCGGGGACATGCTGGCGAACGGCTTCCAGGAGATTCAGCGTGCCGACGGCGTTGGTGTCGAAGTCGACGTAGGGGATCTTGGCAGCTAGGTCGTGAGAGGGCTGGGAAGCGGTATGGACGAGGGCATCGGGCTGGATCTTCTGGATCAACCGACTGATCCCTTCGCGATCGCGAATATCGAATTCGTGATGACGAAAGTTTTTCAGCTCCCGCTGCAGTCTTGCCTGGTTCCAACGGGTGTCACCCGCCGGACCAAAGAATTCTGCGCGGGCGTTGTTGTCGAGACCATGGACCGACCAACCTAGCTGGTCAAAATGCTGGCAGACTTCTGAACCGATCAGCCCGGAGGATCCGGTCACCAGAAGGTTTTGCATCGCGATGACATCCCTTTCGCTTGGGATCGGCTGGTGCAGGTTGGCCTCCAGTCGGTTTGGCGAATGCCCTGCCCGTTCCGTCATCCAAACCTGTCAGCCATCCAGGCCGGTCAGTTTGCCGGTGCTGTCCCCAAATCGCTCTTCTTCGATTCCCACCATCGACAGCATGGTCAGGAAGAGGTTGTTCAGCGGTTGATCCTGGTAGCGGATCAAGCGGCCCGGCTGAACCTTCCCGCCGGCCTTGCCCGCCAGCAGCAGAGGCAGGTTGTTGTGATCGTGTCGGTTGCCATCGCTGATGGCGCCCCCGTAGACGATCAAGGAGTTATCGAGCAAATTCGACTCACCTTCGGGCGTGGCCTTCATCTTCTTGAGGAAGTAGCCCCATTGCTCGGAGTAGTAGCGGTCGATCTTGGCGATCTTGTCGATCTTGTCCTGATCGTTCTGGTGATGCGACAGTTCGTGGTGGCCTTCTTTGACTTCGATCATCGGGAAGGTTTTGTTGGATCCTTCGTTGGCCAGCATGAAGGTGGCCAGTCGAGTGGTATCGGTCTGGAAGGCCAGCACGATCAGATCGTACATCAGGCGGATATGATCTCCGTAATCGGCGGGGATCTGTTCTGGAATCTTCACGTCGACGCCCGACAGATCGACCGGTTGGCTGCTGCGTTCCAATCGTCGTTCGATCTCGCGTACGCTTTCGAAATACTCTTCTAGTTTGGGGCGATCTTCAGCGGAGATCTGGCGCTGCAATTTCTTCGACTGCTGGGAGACCATATCCAAAACGCTCTGCCGCAGGGCGATCCGCGACTTGCTAGCGGCCGCTTCGCTGGGGCTACCGAACAACCGTTCGAATGCCTTTCGTGGATCGATCTCTTTGGCCATCGGTTGGGATGGAGTGCGCCAGGAGATGTTATTGGAGTAGGCGCAGGCGTATCCGGAGTCACAGGATCCAGCCGATCGGCCCTCTTCGGTTCCCAGTTCGATCGAAGGGAGTCGCGTGGTACGGCCGTAGTGGTCGGCAAGGATCTGGTCGATGCTGCGGCCGGCGCGGATTCGGCTACCGGCTGTCTTGTAGGGGTGAGCCCCAGTCAGGAAGGCGGCGGCGCTGCGGGCGTGGTCGCCGGGGCCATCACCGAGTGCGGCGGCGTTGTTCTGAGCCAATCCGCGGAGGACCAGAAAATCGGAACGCAGGTCTGCCAGAGGTTCCAGGCTGGGAGTCAACTTCCAATCGGCTCCCTCTCCCTCCGGCAACCAGCGATCGGCGTTGGTTCCGTTGGGGAAAAAGATCCAGGCCATCCGCACCGGTGCTGTCGCGGTAGCTCCCTTCACCCGGGGTGCCAAAGACGGTAGCCATGGCAGCGCCATGGAAACGCCAAGACCTCGAAGCAGTGTTCGCCTGGAGACCGATGGATGGTTCATTGCTGAGGCTCCCGGTGGATGAATCAGGACCGATCGTGACAGGCCAGAGGATGGCAGGTGGGGGCGGACTGGGTCAGGATCGCCCGCGTCCGCCGTTATCCGATTCTATTCTAGCTCAATCGGCAAACCACCGACTAGAGCGCTGGGGAAGTTCCGATTTCCTAAGGATTCGGACCTGCGCCTGCCAATTCGCTAGTTGGCGGGGCAACTTCCGTCCATCGGAATGGTTCGCTGAGCACAATCGCTTCGATCACGCTACGCACGGTCGATTGTCGATCCAGTGTATACGTTTCAATTTTCCCGAGGGCGCATTGGTCGGCGGTGACCAGGCCGCGGCCCAGGGCGTAGGTGAGTAGTTTGCTGCAGAAGTGAGCGACGAGTTTTGGCTGATCCTCGGCCAGCGTCTCACTTAGCTGAACGGCGCTGGAAAAGGTTCTGCCGTCGGCAAGTTCCCCCGAGGCGACAATTGGCTTTCCGGCATCTTCCGTTCGGAATCGACCGATGGCGTTGAAGTTTTCCAGCCCCAGACCGATGGGGTCCATCACCCGATGGCAGCTGGCGCAGCTGGGATTCGATCGGTGGATCTCCAGTTGCTCGCGAAGGCTCAACCCCTTGTGATCTTCCTGGGTCGCTTCCAACGTGGGGACGTTGGGTGGAGCTGCGGGTGGAGGATCTCCGAGGATGTTTTCCAGCACCCATTTGCCACGCTTGACTGGGCTGGTTCGAGAAGGGTTGCTTGTGAGCGTTAGGATGGCTGCCTGGGTCAGCAGGCCACGGCGTTCGGGGGGCAGAGAAGTTTTGATCCATCGCTCCTCTTCGGCGTACGACCCCAACCGTCGGTCGCTTCTTCGAAACTTGGGACCTCGGTACATTTCCTGCGGGTCGCGCCCATCGAACGGGAGCCCGTAAAGTTCAGCCATACGAGGATTGACGAAGGTGAAGTCGGCCAGCAGGATGTCGGACAGCTTTCCCTCGCGGGAGAGCAGTTCGCGGCAGAAGAGCTGGGTTTCCTTTCGCATCGCCGCACGCAAGCGATCGTTCCATAGCGGATCGGTGTTGTTGTCGACTTCCAGAGTCTGAAGGTTGCGAAGGCCAAGCCACTGCTCGAAGAAACCGTCGACCAGCGCGTCGGCTTTGGGGTCATCCAGCATGCGATGGACTTGGGCGATCAGTCGGTCGGGGTTGGAAAGCGTCCCTTGCTGGGCTTCGTCCCGCAGGGCATCATCTGGCATGCTGGACCAAAGGAAGTAGGAGAGTCGACTGGCAAGTTCCCAGTCCGATAGTTCCCGCACCCCTTCCCGCACCAACGCACCCTCCTGCTGCTCGATCCGGAACAGGAAGTCGGGAGCGACCAGAATCGCCTGCAAAGCGACTTGCATCGATTCGCGGAAGGGCAGGCCTTGATCGCGAGCGGCCAGGGCGATCGCGCGGAAGGGGAGCAGCTCTTCTTCGGTGACCGGCCGTCGAAACGCGATCGGGAGAAACTTGCGCAGATTCTCGTCAACCACCGCCTCGAACGAATCCCCTTCCTGCCACTCTTTGGCGATCACGCGGCGATGGGATGCAGGGAATCGCGGTGATCCATTGGCCGGCCCTTCCATGCGAAAGCGTTCGACATGGAGTTTCTTTTGCGGAGGTGTAGGGGTTTCCTGTTGCAGATCTTCGTCCAGCAGAACGCGAAGGCGGTGGGTGCCTTCAGAAAACCGAATCGTGAAAGGATAGTTTTTGCCTTTCGGTTCGACCTCAAAGCGAGCGAAAAGTTGGTCGTCGATGAAGAGTTTGACGGAGACGCTATGCTGCTGGCCGTCGCCATAGCGCAGCCGCAGGTCGATGTTGTATTCCCCTTCAGCGAAGTCGAATTCGGCCAAGCACGATTCTCCAACGGCGATGTCGTCGCCGTCAGCCGATTGCTGTCGCAACGATTTCTCGTCGATGACGATCGCCTTCTTCGAGATCCATTCGGCAGCCTGCAGGTACTTTTCCATCACCAGAGGTGGGAGGCTGAGCACTTCCCCTTGATTGTCGAAGCCATTGCCGACGTCATCGGACGGAAAGCCGATCTCTTGAGATGGCCAGACATCCAATTGCAGCAGGTCGCGGACCGTGCGATCGTACTCCTTTGAATTGAGACGACGCACCGTGACATGGCCTGGAGATTGCGCGACACCACAGTCGGCTTGGTGCAGTGCCTTGTCGATCCAGTCGGCGAGTTCCTGCTTGTCCTGGTCGGTCAGAGGGTCGGCATCTTCCGGTGGCATGGCGCCAATTTTGACCAGTCCGCGAATCTGATCCCAAAGAGCTGGCTGGGCGCGCACGGATGCTAGGTCGCGATACTGCGTGACATCGACCTCTGCCTCACGAAGCTCCTGGCTGTGGCATTGGCTGCAATGCTTCTCCAGAAGGGGAGCCCACTTGGACTGGAAGGCGTGCTGAAGTTCCTGATCGAATGCGTTGGCCGGTGCCTGGCCCACCGCCGTCGACGCCCCCATACAGCCAATGCAAAGCGACCAGGCAAACCATTTGGCGAGGAAGTGGCGACTTCGATCGGTTTTGCTGGAAGCCTGGGCACGTTCCAAATCACGGCTTGGGGAGTTGGGCTTGGAAATCATGGTCGATTCCTGGGCGGTTCAAATCGTAGCCGCATGGGGCGGCGTCGGAACGCTGCAGGCGGCGTGAAGGGACGCATCCGGAGCAGCCGGTGATATCGCAGGGTCAGGTGGGATGGCTCAAGGCAGGGTTGCGGGATTGTGGTGAACCCCGGTGGTCATCTTCGGTTCCAGTGGAGGGCAATTGCACGATCGATCCTGATTTTCAGGGGCTGAACTGCTAAGATAGTGTGGCACAGATGATTTTATCCCACCAGCCTGATTGTCGTCGACAAGCGGCTGGTCGCTCGCCCTCCACCTTCCCACCGGATTGAATCATGCATCGGCTGAGCCATCGCCATCTGAAAAACCGATTGTGGCGGCACTTTTTCACCGACTCCGTAGTCTTGTTAGGGCTTTTGGGAAGCCTACTCCCGAGGCTGGCTCATGGTCAGGAGGGCTCGAAGTTTTCGCCAGAACAGCTGGAATTTTTCGAGCGGCAGGTTCGGCCGATTTTGGTGGAACGTTGCTACGAGTGCCACAGCGCGCAGTCGAAGCGGTTGGAGGGTGGGCTGCGACTGGACTACCGAGAGGGCCTGCTTGAGGGTGGCGATTCGGGGGCTTCGATCGATCCGGAGAATCCCGATGTCAGCGTTCTTCTGGACGCCATCCACTACCGTGGGATGGAAATGCCGCCCGATGGAAAGCTGCCAGAGGCACAGATCGCTATCCTCGAAAAATGGGTCCACGACGGGGCGCCTTGGCCGGATGAGCCGATTCCGGAAGCGGGGAAGGTGGCTGAGCCATTCGATATCGATGCGCGAATGGCACGGCACTGGACGTGGCGACCGATGCAGCGCTTGGCAACTCCTTGGAAAAGCGACGACCGCACCAGTCGAGAGCCTTGGGATGGTTGGATTCTGCAGGTCGTTCAGCGCGAGGGGCTGGCGATTGCTGGGGAGGCCCAGCCGTGGGAGGAACTGCGGCGTGTGACGCTGGACCTGACGGGGCTGCCCCCAACGCATGATGAGATCGAACAGTACATGGCCGATCCTCAGCCGGATCGATACGAACGTCTAGTCGATCGCCTGCTGGCATCGCCGCAATTCGGTGTGCGATGGGGAAGGCATTGGCTGGATCTAGTCCGCTATGCAGAGTCGCGTGGGCATGAGTTCGATGAAGACACGCCGGGGGCGAGCGCGTATCGCGACTACGTCGTTCGGGCTTGGAATCTGGATCTGCCGTACGACCAGATGGTGATTGAGCATGTGGCGGGAGATTTGGTCGATCCGCCGCGCGTGCATCCGAAGACGGGTGGGAATGAATCGGTCATCGGGACGGGGTTTTGGCACCTAGGGGAATGGGTCCACTCCCCAGTCGACACGCGCAAGGATCAGGCCGACCGGTTCGACAACATGCTGGATGTTTTTTCAAAAACGTTCATGGGATCCACCCTCGCCTGCGCACGATGCCACGACCACAAATTCGATGCGATCAGCACCGAAGACTACTACGCCATGGTCGGTTATCTGCGCAGCAGTCACTACCGGATGGCCAGGTATGAGACGGAGCCGATGGAACGGCAGGCGATGGGTGACTTGGAGAAGTTGCGCAGGGAGTCGATGGGAGGCGTGCAGCACGCGATCGGGGACTGGCTGAACGCAGCGGTGTCGGGTCCCGATTCGGCCACTGCATGGTGGTCGCGTTGGCAGCAGGCTCAGCAGCACTCCCCCGCTTCCTCCCCAGCGGCTCAGCCGTTGCCTCTTCCCTCCGACGACGCACGGGTTCTCTGGGATGCCAGCCGCTTAGGGAAAACGGACTGGCGCGTCAGCGGACCGGTTTATGGTCCATCGCCAATCCATCGGGGAGATATCCGCAGGGAGTTGCGAGAGGGAGTCGATCGGTTGGTGGTGGGACGGTTGGATGCGGTGTTCCGAGACAGCTTCTGGAATCCGATGCAGTCGATCGATCCAGGTGTGAATCGAATGAATTCCTTCAACCAGGTGCAGGAAGCGGGAAAAACATTTCTGACACCCGAAGTCACCCTGGACGCTCCCCAGGTCTCCTATCTGATTCGCGGGTCCTTGCGGGTCTATGCGGCGGTCGATTCCCACCGGTTGATCGCTGGACCTTTGCATCGAGAGTTGCTGGCGGAATTTCGCGACCCGAAGGCCGAAGGCTATCGCTGGGTGACGCAAGGTTTGGGGCGTTACGTCGGCAGCCGTGTTCATTTCGAGTTCATGCCGCTCGATGGCGACCCACTGGAAGTGGTTCAGGTAGTGGTGGGAGCCGCCCCCACGATGGCGCCTGGTGGCGGTCCCGCCGACGCCGAAGCGCTGATGTCCAAGCTGCGGCAGGCAGTCCAAAGTTTTGCGTCGATCGATGCGCTAGCGAGTCAATCGGTCGAGGATTCGCTTTGGGTCCAGTGGATGATCGATCAACGAACCAAGGAAGGGGGCGTGGCGGACGATCAATGGAAAATGGTGGAAGATGCAAGAGCTGCAGTGGGGAAGGCCGAGCAGCAAGTGGCACAAGGGGTGCGGTTTGATTCCCGTGTCTGCATGGCGATGATCGATGGCAGCGGGGAAGACGATTTCCTTCTGGTGCGCGGTAGCTCCAGCAACCGAGGCAGCCAGGTTCCCCGTCGACCACTTTCGGCCGTGACGCGATTTTTCCAGCAGCAGGGGCTGGCCACAGCGGATGCGTCGGGCTCTGAGGACCAAACTTTGGTGCGTTCGCCGGAACGGCAAGATCGATCCACATCGCAATTTGTTTCCACCGTGTTGCGATCGGCGGAACCGACCGGTGCGGTCGACCAAGAATTGGGGAGTGGGCGACTGAAGTTGGCAAATCAGTTGGTCCACCCCAAACATCCTTTGACGGCCCGCGTCATCGTCAACCGACTCTGGCATCATCTGACAGGCCGAGGCATTGTGCCGACGGTCGACGATTTTGGACTGCTGGGGATGGAACCAACGCACCCGGAACTGCTAGATCAGATGGCGTTGCAGTTGATCGAAGACCAGTGGTCATTGAAGCTGGCGATTCGGCGGGTCGTAATGGCTCATGCGTATCGAATGAGCTCACGTGGCCAGGAGGGGTCGGTTGAGAAGGATCCTGGGAACCAGTGGTTTAGTCGGGCGCGGGTGAGGAGGCTGGAGGCGGAGTCGGTGCGCGATAGCCTGCTGTCGCTAAGTGGACTGCTGGATCGATCGCTGGAGGGTCCGAGCGTACCGGTGCACTTGACCGATTTTCTGCAGGGGAGAGGTCGGCCTGGACAGAGCGGTCCGATCGATGGAGCGGGTCGGCGGAGTCTGTATTTGGCGGTGCGTCGAAACTTTTTGATACCGATGATGACCACGTTCGATGCGCCGACTCCTTTCAGCAGCATGGGGCGGCGCAATGTATCGAACGTACCGGCGCAGTCGTTGATGCTGCTGAACGATCCGATGGTGCACGAGCTAGCCAAAAGGTGGTCGGAACAACTGTTGTTGGAACAATTATCCGATCGCCAACGATGGGAAAAGATGGCGACGGTCGCATTGACCAGGCCACCATCGGAGGGTGAGACGGAAGCGGTGCTTCGCTTTCTTGACGCGCAGCGGAAGGCGGGCGACGTGGACGAAAAAGATCTATGGCAGCAGGTCGCTCACGTGCTATTCAACATGAAAGGCACTCTCTTCCGCTTCTGATCGCTTCCTGATCTCGCTTGCATCAGCGGCATCTCACTTTCACTCGTGCTCGTGCTCGTGCTCGTCAACAATCATCGGTTCTGGTGTCTGTTCGCAGTAGATCCGATGTGGCCAGGGAGCACAGCTAGAGATCGCTCCCAGGGATCTCCATAGACCTCATCGAACCAACGCTCACACACCCCACCGAAGTCCACTTTTCGGCGTACCGCTCGTTCGAATCTGTCGGGGATCTCACGGAGGCACGGAGAAGCATGTGGGCGAGTTCTGTCAGATGAATCGAACCCAAGGGGCTGGGCTCTTCGATTGGTGCAATGGACCGGACCCTTTTGGCACACTCCAGTGGCAAAGTGCATTTGTAAGTTCCCAGTCGCGTTTTGGTGGTACATGAATTCGCCGTCCGCGGAACATCCTGGAGTGTCTTTGCTGGAAGTGGCGGATTCGTTGCTAGGGGACGGCTTCCCAGAGGGACTGCTTTCTTCGGAGTGTTTTTTGCTCGGGAATTTCAGGGCGGGAGACGTTACAATCCAAGGTGTTGGTCGGGCTTGAGGGATGAGCGGGGATGACGATGGGTCATCGTTGAACGGGGAACTGGAGATCATTCGGGATGTGGAATCGCAGGCAGTGGCTTCAAAGAAGCGCCCAGGGAATCGGGTGGCTGGCGCTGGCGGATTTGATGCAGCGCGAGGCGCTGGGGGGAGCCAAATCAGGGATCCACCATCCAGCCACCGCAACCAACGTCATCTTCCTCTACATGGATGGCGGCCCCTCGCAAGTCGATACCTTCGATCCCAAACCATTGCTGGATCGCTACCACGGCGAAGATCCCGCAGGACTCTTCCAAGTCTCCCCAACGCAGTTCAACAACAATGGAAAAATTCTGAAAAGCCCCTGGAAGTTCCAGCAATTCGGCGAAAGCGGAATCCCGGTGAGCGATCTGTTTCCGAATATCGCTAAGCATGTCGATCAAATGGCCGTCGTTAGGTCGATGACCTCCGACTTCCCCGAACATACCTTCGCCAATTACTTTCTTCATACCGGATCGGGGCTACAGGGCCGTCCCAGCATGGGTGCCTGGGTCACCTACGGTCTGGGCAGTCCATGTGAAGATCTCCCAGGCTTCGTTGCGATCAACGGTGGTCTCATCCCCCCCGGTGGACTCGACTGCTTTGGCAATGGTTTCCTGCCTGCCACCTTTCAGGGTTCCTTGATCCGGCCACAAGGATCGGCGCTGGCCAATGTTCAACCAGTGGAGAAGGAACTCAAGCGGCAGGAAGAAAAAAGGAGCCTCCTGGAATCGTTGGACAACATGACGCTGGAACGGTTGGGACAAGAGGATGCCATTGAGTCGGCAATCGCCAACTACGAGCTGGCATTTCGGATGCAGAAGGCGATCCCGGAATTGTGCCGGCTGGAAGACGAATCGGCGGCGACTCAGGAAGCTTACGGTTTGCAGCATTCCTTTGAGCCAACCAGGACCTTTGGCAGGGAATGCTTGCTGGCGAGGCGGTTGGTCGAGCGGGGGGTGCGGTTTATTGAGCTGACGTGTCCGAATGTGGGCCACGATCGTTGGGATCAGCACTCGGGGTTGGTCGATGGCCACAACAAGAACGCGATGGCAGTCGACCAGCCGATCGGGGCGCTACTTGGAGATCTGCAGCAGCGAGGTCTTCTGGAGACGACGCTGGTGATCTGGGCCGGTGAGTTTGGCCGGACCCCGTTCGCTCAGGGTGCCGACGGACGAGACCACAATCCATTCGGATTTACCATCTGGATGGCTGGTGGTGGGATTCGGGGTGGCACCGTCTACGGTGCAACCGATGAGTTCGGTTATCGAGCGATTGAAGGGCGGCTGGAGATTCATGATCTTCATGCGACCATGCTTCATCTGCTTGGAGTCGATCACACCCGATCGACTTTTCGTTTCGGCGGCCGCGACATGAGGTTGACCGACGTCCATGGAAAGGTGGTCCGGGAAATCATCGCTTGACCGATGATCGAGGGGCGGAACATGCTTCTTTAGCTGTTGATACTGTGGCCCCCTCCCCGCTTCGTCGTTCCTCCTCAGCTACCCTCCCTGAGGGAGGGTGAAAAACAAAGCTTGTACTTGCTGGTGCTATGTAAAAAAAGAGTTCACCATCCCTGGTGCCATGTCGAAACCAGAGATCGTATCGACCAAGTCTCAAGTGGGCTGACTTGCAACGACTTCGGCCAGTGTGCGACGCAGTCGCTCTTCTTCGCCAGCTTGATTCAAAAACCACTCCGTCGACCAAATGCGATACAGGTTCCAGCCCCGCGCCCGGATGATCTCCTCTCGCAGGCGGTCGCGATCGCGCGCCGACTTGGAAGAATGGTAGGTCGCGCCATCGCATTCAATCCCCAGCAAAAAACTGCGATCCCCTTCGCGGCGGCGAACTCCGATGTCGATGAAGTAACCGGCCACACCCACCTGGAACACCGGTTCCAATCCAGTCGTCGCGATGACGCGCGCCACCGACTCCTCGAACGGCGATCCTGGTTCGCGCCCCGATTCACTGCCGGCTTCGCGCACCTTCCCTTCGATGCAGTATTCCAGGAAGGCTCGATAGGCATTGATCCCGCGACTCTTGTCGGGGCCGGAGTGAATATCGTGAGGATGCAACGACGAGAAAACCTCCATCCGTTTTCGCGATCGAGTGACCAGGACATTCAGTCGACGCCAGCCCATGGCCGAATTGATCGGTCCAAAGCGTTGGAAAACCTTGCCTGACTTCGGATCGGGGCCATAGGTATAGGAGATGAAGATCACATCTCGCTCGTCCCCCTGAATATTCTCCAAGTTCTTGATGAATAGACCATCGTCCCCTTCCCGAAGCTGGTTGATCCGCTGCGCAAGGTGGGGGTCTTTGGAACAAGCTTTGTCCAGTAGGCCATCGATCAACTCCGACTGTTTTTGGTTGAATGCAGCGACCCCCAGCGACAGCTCCGGCTGCTCCATCGCATGTTTGCAGATCCGGTCAACGATCGCCTGCGCCTCCACCAGATTCTCACCTTGGATGCACGAAGCATTCTCGACGTGATGGTGGAATACACCGTAGCCATCCTGGAGGGATTTGGGTGACGGGAAGATGACGAGATCTTCATCGTAGAAGGAGGTGTTGGAGAATTGGATTAAGCTTTCGTGCTGGCTGCGATAATGCCAACGCAGTCTTCGATAGGGTTGGAAGGAACGCTGAGCGACCTCCAAAATCGACTCGGCGTTATCCATCTGGGTGGCTTCGTCATCCTCCAGGTCGTCTTCGATTTTGTCGAAGAAGCTGGTGGGAGGCAATTGTTTGGGGTCACCCACGACCACCAATTGACGGGCTCGCAGAATCGCCCCCATCGCATCTTCCGGACGGATCTGGGAGGCTTCGTCCATGACGACCAGATCGAACTGAAGGGACTGTGCTGGCAGATACTTGGCTAGCGACAGGGGGCTCATCAAAAAGCACGGCTTCAATCCCTGCAGTGCATTTCCGGCGCGTTGGACCAAGTCGCGAATGCGGCAATGGCGTTTCTTTTTGTTGACCTCGTGGCGGATTAGCGCCAGTTCGGTGTACTCCCCTACCCTTCCCTTGGCATTGCCTTCCGGAATGGTGCGGAGGTGTGCTGCACGAGCGATCCCGATCGATTTGGCTTCACGCACCAGTCGGTCCAGTCGCTGGAAATTGCGGCGCAGATCTTCCATTTCCAGCGCGGTGAAATTGGTGCCGATGCCAGATTCGCGAAGCGCCCGTTCGGCCACCTCCGAAAGGCAGGTTGCCTGATAGCAAAGGCTCAGTTGATGTTCGGCGATGCGGTCGGTGCTGGCCGCCAGCGCAAAGGCCTCCACACCAGACCTTCGGCAGCGCTGGAATGTTCTGCAGAAGGCAAGCCAATCAGGGAGCCTCTGCCGCTCACCCTTCACCCCATCTAGCATCGCGACGAACCCAATCCGTGGTGAACCATCGGCTTGTCTGCTTGCCATCCAATAAGGCTCGCGCGCTTCCAGGGGGACGATCTCCAGCAGCCTCTGCTCCCACTGTTGCCTCAGCAGTGGGTCATTTTGGGCAGCATCGGCGAGCGTCGTCATCATCGGTGCCATGCCTGTGCGATCGATTTGCGTGAGCAGTTCATTGCTCAAGCCTGCGGTTCGAGCCTTTTGAAGCCACAAGAAAAACTGCGCGTCGTCAAAAACAGCCTCATCCATCGCTTGCATGAAGCTTGCAAGGATCCCCGGCTGCTGCCGTTTTTCCGTCAGTTGCTGGTCGGCAGCAAGCCACTTTTGGGCAATCTGGATGGTGGCCGCTAAATCCTCCAGACGACTTTGAGCACCGCTGCGTAATTGGCGTCCCCAGTCGACCAACATCTTCAGGTGCTGCAAATGCTCATTCAGCAACTGATCCAGTTCCTCGAATGTTTTTCCGCGCGCATCGGTGGGGGAGAAGCCCAGCACCTTTGCAGCCGACGCTAGGAACTGGCCTTCCAATTCCTGTAGTTCCTGGCGGACGTCCAGAGCAGGATGGTTGCGCATCAAACCATCGCGCTGAGAAAGAAGATCGTTGATGCGACGCGCATCAAGTCCCTGGCGCCGCGCCGTGTGTAGCCAATCCCAGTAGCTTTTGATCGCCGTCCAATTGGAGGATCGTTCCTGGAAGTGATCCCCCAGCAACTTGGCAAGCTGCGGGTCTCCTTCCAGCTGTCGGGATCGCGTGAGGAAGTTTTCCAGGCGCTTCAGCGATTCGACTTTCTGCTGCAATCGGAAGCTTCGCGGGAAAGTGCTGAATGCTTGGAGTTCTTTGGAGACCGCGCGAAACTCTCCGCTCAACCAACGCATCCAGGAGTTTCCATGATGCTGAAACTTCTTGATGAGAAATCCGAGTCGATCGGTTGGGGGAGCCGATGGCAGATGAAAAAGGTCCTTCAGCGACGCTTCTTCCTCCTGCAGCGTGCTGGCCAGCTTCATCGACTCAATGACCAGCTTTCGCGAGGCATCGGAGAACCAGGAAGTTGGGATGGAGGTCAATCCTTCGATGGCGGAATGTTCGATCAGGCGTAGCGTCTGCTGTGCGTGTTCGACATCTTCCAGTCGTACGGCGGCACCAAATCCAACGGCCTTCAGTCCGTCGGATCGCTGGCGGAGTTTGTTCAGAAGGGTGAGCGTCTGATCGATCCATGCGATTGCTTCGGCGCCATGGCGCATAGTGATCGCCGGAGGGAGGCTCTGCAACAGTTGGATCGGGTAGCCGGACCATGCCTCGGCGACTTGACGCCACGATCGATCACCTGGAATGACCGACTGCTCCAGTTGCTGTTGCAGCTGCCGCCATGCGCGGTGCTGCTGCGATATTTTTTCGAGTTCGATCGTCGCTGCCGAGTCGGCGAATGTCGACCATGGCACTGGAGGGTAGGGTGGAGCCTGATCGGACAGGTGCTTCCATTGCGTTGCATCGGCTTTCGCAAGGAAATCCTGCATCGCCTTGGGATTGTTTCCAAAGAGCGGCAGGAGCGACTGATGCAGTTGATCCAGCGAGTTGGCATTCGAGCGAAGCGATTCCAGCCGTTCCGGCAGTTGCTCCGAAGCGCTCGGAGAGAGATCCTGGGGGCGAAAGCCCCACCAGACACTTTTCTGTGGCTGGTCGTAACGGCTGGAGGCGAGGGCGAAGGCTTCCAACGCCTGAATCGCCTCTTCAAAATCTGTGCGGTCGATATCGGGGTCGGTGGGGAGATCGCGAGCGACTAGGGCACCTTGTTGTCGCAGCTGGACGATGCGCCAAAGAAGTTGGTGCAGCGGTTCGTTGTAGGGGCCGGTAGGTCGTGAGGATGCTTCCCGGTACGATTCCAACTTCTCCTTGCAGCTTTCCCACTGGCGTGGATCGACCATGCCTTGTGGCAGTTCCGGCGTCGGGAGCGTCAGGCGCTGGGCGAGCGAATCGAAG
This sequence comes from Pirellulaceae bacterium, assembly GCA_044371425.1. Classification (GTDB taxonomy): domain Bacteria; phylum Planctomycetota; class Planctomycetia; order Pirellulales; family Pirellulaceae; genus JBEISR01. The sequence continues at coordinate 107,453 of JBILTR010000010.1, forward strand.
AGCTGTCTGGGGGCCAGGGAATGGCCGTGCAGTTCGAGGCAGTAGTTTCCCAGGCCCGCGTGAGCCAAGCGTTTGTGGACCACTTCCAAAGCCGCCAGCTTTTCAGCGACGAAGAGGACCGTTTTGCCCTGTTCGACGGCGTGAGCGATGGCGTTGGCGATCGTTTGCGACTTGCCAGTTCCTGGCGGCCCTTCGATCACCAGATTGCGTCCGGCGGCGATGTCGGTGATCGCCGAGTGCTGAGAGCTGTCGGCGTCCAGAGGAAGTTCGATCGTCTTGGCCAGTTCATGGCGATCGACGTCGTAATCGCCGGCATAAAGACTGGTGCCCACCGGCTCCTCGCTGCCCCCGAAAAGGCGCTGAGCCAGCGACTCAGCCGCTGTAGCCTGCGAAGCGTCCCAGTTGCCGGGATCCAGGTCGGAGTACATCGCCAATTTGTGGAACGAAAAAAAACCGACCGCGCACTGGAGTTCGACACGCCACTGTTTGGATTGGCTGGTGATCGCTGTTTCGACTCGCTTGCAATACTCGCTGGGGCATTCCTCCTCCCCAAGAAGCGGAAGTTCGATCGCAAAATCGGTCTCTAGCTTCTTTCGCAGGCAGGCATTGTCGACCACATCGTCTTCATTCCATGCCAGTTGGAACTCGGTGCCGCCCAATGGTCGCAGCGTCCTGTGCAAAGCAACAGGGACCAGCATCAAAGGGGCTCGCTTCAGTTCCCCGGTGGTTCCTGACGATTCGCTCCATCTCAGAAATCCGATCGCTAGGTGGAGGTAATTGATCCCTGTCTCTTCGATGGCCGTGCGGGCCACCGACAGGATGTTGCGGCATATCGGCTCCAGCTTCGATTCGACAATCTCTGTCTGCAGGAACTCGAGAGGCACGACGCTCTCCTGCTGCGTCTTTGGGTCCGCAGCATCGGAGGGGATTAGCGATGGCGGAGGCGCCTCTGCGGTAGAGGAGGATCGAGGGAGCCCGGATACAGGATCGGGGGTGCGACTGGATGCGGTGGTAGATTCTTTGGATGGCTGGTCAGCCGCGATATGCGAGCGACTCTCAGTGGAAGCGGTCGATCCGGTTGGGGGCGAGCCATCCGAACTCGAATCCTGCATCTCCAAGGGCTCGGGATCAGGTACCGGAATCAGCGGCAGCGGTTGCTCTTCTTGGACCAGCGCCTGATAGAGCGCATCGGCATGGATGCCAGGGAGCGGGATGGTTCGTCGTTGACTGAATCGATAGGTGAGCAGCGGGTTGCGGAGGCTGAGGTCCAGCAGCTTCTTGCGGAACCGTTGCAACTCGTCGGTCAATGCGATGGGGGGTGGAGTCATGGGACGATGGAAGGGTAGTGGCGAAGAGTTGCCGAAAGCTTTGCGGTCGGAATGAGGGGCTTGCGAGCTACCTGGTGGGTTCGCGAAGCCGCAACTCCCTGTGTTTCCGCAATTCTAACTTGCGATTCACCGAATCGGGATGGGGTTTGGCATCTCGAAATGCCACGGGGGCAAAAGTCGGGAGACCTTGCGCGCTGTGCTAGGACAGAAAAGCGGATTGGGGAAGCAGTTGCGGCTAACCGAGCGCAGGGCTCTTTCCATAAAGGGGATCGCGAGCGAGGGGAGTGGGTTAGTCGAGAAGTGATTTCAGGCGATCCAGTTCCTTTTCGATTTCCTTCCCTTCATAGAACCAGACCCAACCGGTGAGGCTTTGGGACTGGCCTGGCGGGCAGTCGGGGAAGAGTGGGTCGGAATGGAGGCATGGACAGGGTGGATTGGTCCAGGCCCGCTGGCAGTTCTGCCAGGCGGTGATGATCCAGCGGGTTTCGGAGGGGTCGCTAGCTAGGCTGAATGGTCCGATCGTTCGATGCCTTGAGTTGGATTGGTCGGAAAATCCAGTGGCGGCCCCCAGCATCAGACACTGCTGCACCATCACCCCCTGTAGAGGTTTGTTGGTCCCATTGCGGAGGGTCATCGTGAAGGAGACGGATGAGTCGTGGGGAGAGGCTGTGGTTTCAAAGGTGACGCCATTGGGTAATGTGCGAGTGGACTTCCAGCCTTGCGGCGCTAATTCCCATTCGGTGGGGTCGAGTCGCACTTCTTTCCGATCCCAGATGGTAGGGACATGCGAGTGGGCGAGGTATAGCAGCTCTCGTCCCGACTCCGTATTCCACCAGATCGCCTCTGGAAAGTCGGCGACGACGTACCCACCCTCTTTCCAAGGTGCAAAAAGGCTCATCTTCGTCTCTCTTTGAGGCCACAGGGCGCCATCGCGAAAGCCAATTCTTGGATGGCGACCGCCGGGATAGGGTGCGATGCGGACTTTCGTGTCGGATGGCGGAAGCGAGGGCTTGATCGGTGTCACTTTGCCGCTGTCGTCGGTGGGACGCGCTTCCAATTGGAGTTCTTGAAGCGACCTAGCAACATCGGTATCGGACATGCCGGTGGCGGCGCTGATTTCCGAGATGCTGAAGCGGTGAAGTCGAGCCATATTTTCAAGCCACTTCGATCGCTCGGGGCCGGACGCTAGCGGGCGAGCGGCGTGGAGCGGCAGCCCTACCGCCAGTCGCTTCTTTCGCAGTTCGATCACTCCTGCAGGATCGGTCGGCTCAATCGACGCATCGACGTATTGCTCCAGATCGCGCAAGGCGATGACTTGATATTGCTCTTGGGCCAGCCAGTGCAGGTACTGTTCGAAGCGATCGATGGGGGTATTCACCCAGGGGTGAGCTTTGTCGGGCACACCATGAAACTGCAGGACGATGATGTTGTTTTTTCCTCCCAGCGCCATCGCTTTGGCAAAGTCTTCCCACTGCCAATCGGGGCGACTGTCTCCAGCGGACGGGATCAGCAGGGGGTGATCGGTGTAGGGTTCATAAGCGACACCTTCTCCGCGTTCGTAGGGATGTTCCGGCCCCCCGCCGCGTCGCGCCCAACGGATTGCATGTCGCTTTAGCGTCTCCAACGCCTTCACAGAGAATCGATTGCCGGGCCACGCGAAGGAGACGGGGGCTGGGATGCCATGCGCGAGGCACTGATCGTGGATGGCTTGAAGCTGTTCGTCCAGTTGGTCGACCTGTTCATCGCCGACCGCCAGATGGTCGCGCGTATGATTCCCGATTTCAAAGCCATCGCGATGCAATTGGGAGATCTGCTCCCACGTCATGTAGTCGTCTTTGTTTGACTTGAAGTCGAACCCTTCAGTGATGAAGAACGTCGCGCCGAATTTGTATTTCAGCAGCAGTGGGCGTACCACATCGAAGTGGCTGCGGACCGAATCATCGAAGGTCAGGACGACGATCCGGGATGGCAGTGCGGGTCTTTCCAGCAGTGACTGAGCGGCAAGGTGGCTTGTCGTAGCCCAAAAGAGAAAGAAGGCCAGGAATCGGTCGATGGCGGTTGGAAGTGAATCGAGCAAACGGAGCATGAAGCGATTCCTCGTGCGCGGTGATTCTGTAGTCTGTCGTCGGCGGGATTTTGGTTGCTGGTGAGGACCGGGATAGGAGTTTTAGGGGCGGGATGCCATATGGTTGCGAAGGATCCACTGAAGAATCTGATTGCATCCCTCGGCAGCCTTGGGAGAGGCTGCGTTGGTGACTGCCAGGATACCCTGTCGGATTCGCGGCGCGAGGAAGACCATGGCGGTCCAGGTGGTGTTGGAGCCGGTGTGGGTCAGGATTCGGCCTTTGGCCCAGGTTCGTCCACCCAGTCCCCAGCCGCCGCCATAGTCGTTCCGTGACAGATCGCTATGAAGATGTCGCAGGCTTTCCTCCTTCAGTCCCAATTGTCTCTCTGGGTGCCCCTCGGGAGCCTGTGCCTGCATCGCGGAGCGGAGGTGGAGCTGTAGGAAGAGGATCCAATCGGCGCAGGAGGCGTGCACCGTGCCAGCGGGGCCCAGCACCGCAGCGTTGTCGGTTTCGCTGGCGACCCACGGCAACGAGGGATCATCCGACGGGCGATGGTGGCCCCAGGGGGACTTGGGGTCGGCCATGCTGGGTGGACCGAATCCTGCTGTTTTCATTCCCAGCGGTTGGAAGATTTCGTCCTGCATCAATCGCTCCCAGGACTTGCCTGTCAGCGTCTCCAGCACGTGGCCAGCGATGCAATAGCCGAGATTGGAATAGAGGAATTCTGGAGAGGTTGGTCTTTGCATCGATTCCAGCGATTGGAGAATCGCCCGTCTTCGGACGATGATCCGCTGGTCTGATGGTTCGCTGCCAAGAAGCGAATCGGGCAAGCGAGCGGGAGGGGGTAGCTTTTGGTAGAGCCACCAACTGGTGTTGGCAGGCAGCCCGGCGCGATGGCTGATCAATTGGTCGATGGTGACCAAGCCCCAGGGGGAGTCCTTCAGCCAGGGTTCATCGGGAACCAGCGACGCGAGGGTCGATTCCCAGGAGAATTGGCCGCGATCGACAAAGATCGCCAGCAGCGTGGCTGTCATCGCTTTGGTGCACGATCCCAAGTGACAGCGATCTTCAATCGTCATCTCCGTCGGCTCACCCGCTTTCCGGGCACCGGCATGGAATAGCTTCTGATCGGCGCTGCCATCGGGACGAATCGCAAACCAGCCAGCGATGGCACCAGGCAATTCCCACTGGGAACAGATGTCCTGCAAGCTATCCTCCAGGTAATTTGCGACGCCAGGTTGCATCGCGCAAAGGTTGCCGGTGCGGTGCGGTAGGAACGGAAGGGAAAGTCCTGCGGCGATCATCGTCCGCTCCATCAACCAGCGTCGCGTGATCCGATTCCGTTGCTTTCGATCCATTCGAATAACCTTTGCAAATGGGGAACCGAGTGGTGGGGCCCCTGGCGAGGATTCCGGGGGATGTGTTAAGCTGGTGGGAATTTGTCCAAACCGGATTCTAACAGCCTGCGAACGGGGGATTGAAGTGCCGCGCCGAACCGACCTGCGGAAGATTCTGCTCATCGGATCCGGACCGATTGTGATCGGTCAGGCGTGTGAGTTTGACTATTCGGGAACTCAGGCCTGCAAGGCTTTGAGGGAGGAGGGGTACGAGATCGTGCTGGTCAACAGCAATCCAGCGACGATCATGACCGATCCGGGCACTGCCGATCGCACTTACATCGAACCACTGACCTGGGAAGTGGTCGAGATGGTGATTGCCAAGGAGCGTCCGGACGCCATCTTGCCGACTCTGGGGGGGCAAACCGGCTTGAATCTTGCGATGGACCTGCATCGCCATGGAGTCTTGGAAAGGTATGGCGTCGAGATGATCGGCGCCAGGCCGGATGTGATCGAGAAGGCGGAGGATCGCGAGCTTTTCAAGCAAGCGATGGAAAAAATTGGGTTGGAGGTATGCCGAGGCGAGGTGATTCATTCGCTGGAGGAAGCCCGACGGGTGCTCGCGGATGTCGGCCTTCCTTGTGTCGTCCGACCCAGTTTCACTCTGGGTGGTTCCGGATCGGCGATTGCCTACAACCGAGACGAATTCGACGCGTTGATCCTCAACGGCCTCGCTCAGTCACCGATTCATGAGGTGCTGCTGGAAGAATCGATCATCGGGTGGAAAGAGTATGAGATGGAGGTGATGCGCGACAAAGACGATAACGTCGTCATCATCTGCTCGATCGAGAACTTTGATCCCATGGGGGTCCACACCGGCGATTCGATCACCGTGGCACCGGCGCAAACGTTGACCGACAAAGAGTATCAGAGGATGCGCGATGCGTCGCTGGCGGTCATCCGCGAGATCGGCGTCGAGACGGGCGGCTCGAATATCCAGTTTGCCATCCATCCGAAGACAGGTCGCATGATCGTCATCGAGATGAATCCTCGGGTGAGCCGGTCGAGTGCTCTGGCGAGCAAGGCGACTGGATTCCCGATTGCGAAGATCGCTGCCAAGCTGGCGGTTGGGTATCGCCTATGGGAACTCCCCAACGATATCACGCGAAAGACGCAGGCGTGTTTCGAGCCGACGATTGATTATGTGGTCACGAAGATTCCTCGTTTTGCATTTGAGAAATTCCCAGAGGCCGATCCGACGCTGACGACGCAGATGAAGAGCGTCGGGGAGACGATGGCCATCGGCAGGACCTTCAAGGAGTCGTTCCAGAAGGCGCTTCGGGGCTTGGAGGTGGGAGCCTTTGGGTTCGGTTCCGATGGGAAAGATCTCTGGGGCACCGAACGGCAACCCGACGACGATTCGATTCGTGTGAAGCTGATGCGGCCCAATGCGGAGCGGGTTTTCTATCTTCGGTATGCGATGAAGTCGGGAATGTCGCTAGAGGAGATCCACCAGCTGACAGGAATCGATCCCTGGTTCCTCGATCATCTCTTGGAGCTGGTGGAGTGGGAGGATCGGCTGGCGAATCTCGGTGAGCTGTCGAAGGTCGATGCGGCGATCATGCGGATGACTAAGCAATATGGTTTCTCCGATCGCCAGATCGCTCATCTACTTAACAGCGACGAATTGGAGGTGCGGGCTTACCGCAAACGACTTGGGGTGGTGGCGACCTTCAAGTCCGTCGATACGTGCGCGGCCGAGTTCGAGGCGGTGACACCTTATTACTACAGCACCTATGAGGACGAGGACGAGGTGCCGGCCAAGGGGGGAGCGAAGCGGATCATTATCCTGGGGGGCGGGCCAAACCGAATCGGACAGGGAATCGAGTTCGATTATTGTTGCTGTCATGCCAGTTTCGCGCTGCGGGAACTGGGGATCCAGTCGGTCATGGTCAATAGCAACCCGGAGACGGTTAGCACCGACTACGACACCAGCGATATGCTCTTCTTTGAACCGCTGACCACCGAAGATGTGTTGAACATTTGCGATCGGGTCCAGCCCGATGGGGTGATCGTTCAATTCGGCGGCCAAACGCCGCTCAACCTCGCCAGGGCTCTCCATTCGGCAGGAGTTCCCATCATCGGTACCAGTGTCGATACGATCGAAGGGGCCGAGGATCGCGAAAAGTTTCAGGCGATCCTCCGCGAACTGCAGCTCAATCAGCCGCTCAACGGAATCGCCCGCACGATGGAGCAGGCGAGGGCTGAGGCGCAGAGAATTGGTTTCCCGTGTCTTGTTCGCCCCAGTTTCGTGCTGGGAGGACGAGCCATGGAGATTTGCTACGACCAGCAGCAATTCGAGCGATTTGTGGCGGAGGCGTTCTTGGTGTCTCAGGGGCAGCCTGTCCTGATCGACAGCTTCCTGGAAGATGCTACCGAGGTGGATGTGGACGCCATCGCTGATGGGACCGATGTGGTGGTCATGGGAATCATGGAGCATATCGAAGAGGCAGGGGTTCACTCTGGCGATTCCGCATGTGTGATCCCGCCTTTTGCCCTCAAGCCAGCGATGGTGGACGCGATTCGTTCCGCGACGATCGCGATGGCACGGCGACTGCAGGTGGTTGGGCTGATGAACGTTCAGTTCGCGATCACCCACAGAGACGAAGGGGAACAACTCTACGTTCTAGAAGTCAATCCTCGAGCCAGTCGTACGGTCCCGTTTGTCGCAAAGGCGACGGGAGTTCCGGTCGCTGCGCTTGCCGCCAAGGTGATGGCTGGGCGAACGCTACAGGAACTGGGGGTCGATCGGGAGCCGGTCCCGAGGCACGTGTCGGTCAAAGAAGCGGTTTTTCCGTTTCGAAAGTTTGCCGGCGTCGATATCGTGCTGGGGCCCGAAATGCGGAGCACTGGCGAGGTGATGGGGATCAGCGAACGGCTGCCGATTGCCTTTGCTAAAAGCCAATTGGCGGCTGGGGTGGTCCTGCCAAAGAAGGGGAACATCTTCCTGAGCGTCGCTCATCGCCATCGCTCCGCGGCAGCTAAATTGGCCAAGCAACTCCATGAGCTTGGATTCCAATTGCTGGCCACCAACGGGACGGCACTTGCGATCGAACAGATTGGGATTCCTGTCCAGCGCGTTCGAAAACTGGCGGAAGGCAACCCGAACCTGATCGATTACATGAAGAATGACGACGTCAGCCTGGTGATCAATACTCCTAGCGGAAAAGGCGCTAGGACAGACGAAGGGAAGATTCGCGCGGCGGCTGTGCAGCACGGGGTTCCTTGCATCACCACGATCGACGGCGGATTTGCGGTGGTCGATGCCATGGAAGCGTTGCGTCATGAATCGCTTCGTGTCTGTTCCTTGCAGGAACGCTTTCAGGGTGCAACCGACTGCTGCTGATCGCCGCGAAGACGATCAAAATCCCTAAGTTCCTAGGTGCCTGTCAGGGGCTCTTGATGCGACGGGGGCACAGGTGCGTCCATCCCTTGGTTGTTTCCACCGGCAGCATCACGCACAATAGCGTTGGTGAAGCCAGACGAGGGAACTCAGGGGGGAACTGCTATGCAGGCCGAATCGATGGAGCGTGCGGAAGGAATGTGCCGCACGCTAGGGAAGTTCGCAAAGGCCAAGCGGTGGCGCCGGATGACGGTCGGGTTGTTCTTCTGGTTCTGGTCGGCTGTGGTGCTGGTCGCAGGCGGTCCGGCTGAGGATTGGAAGATCCTTTCGGTCGATCCATCGATGGCCGATTGGCAAGGTCAGGTCGGCCAGTGGGAATGCCGTGACGGCATACTTCGTTCCCTGCCGGGTGCCGATGGCGTCCTGTTCACCAAGGAATCGTACGACCATTTCGAAGTGGAGGTCGAATTCCGATTGCCCCCAGGTGGGAACAACGGATTGGCGATTCGGTATCCGGGAACGGGAAGAGCGTCGGTGGATGCGATGTGCGAGATCCAGATCTTGGATGACGACGCACCCCAGTACGCGTCGCTGGATCCTCGTCAGTACCATGGAGCCATCTATGGAATGGTGGCACCCAAGAGGGGATATCTGCGCCCTGCCGGGGAGTGGAACCACCAGAGAGTCACGGTGGTTGGATCGTGGATTCAAGTAGCACTCAACGGGACCGTCATCGCCGAAGCGGACCTCTCCCGGATCACGGAATTCAAGGATGGGACACCGCACCCCGGGAAGGATCGCACCGATGGGTTTCTTGGGTTCTGTGGCCACCAGGACCCCGTGGAGTTTCGGCAGGTCCGCGTCCGGAGAATGACCCCATTTCGCTTGGGGACTTTTTCGGTCAATGTCACGATTCCTCTGGGGCATCGCTGCATGGGCTTGTTGCCTCAAAAGTCGGCATCCATCGCAGATCCTCTGCTGTTGCATGGAATGGTGCTGCTTGGCCCCGATAAGCCCTGGGTGATGATGGCGATCGATTGGTGTGAGGTGAGGAATGAGTCGTATCGATTGTGGCAAGAAAAGATAGCGGAGGCGGTGGGGACGGTTCCGGAACAAGTCTGGTTGAATTGTCTCCACCAGCATGATGCGCCTGTCATCGATCACGGCGCCCAGAGGTTGCTGGATCAGGTTGGGCTGCCGGGGGAGCTTTTCGATCCTGTGTTTCATGACGAGGTACTGGGGCGAGCCGCTGGTGCAGCAAAGCTGGCGATGGAGTCGGCAGTGCCCTGCACTGACATTGGGATGGGGCAGGCGAGGGTGGAGAAGGTGGCGTCCAATCGCCGCCATGTCGCTTCAGATGGAACGATCGATTTCAGTCGAGGCAGCTCCAGTGGCAGGGAGCCACGTTTCCGCGACGCTGACGAGGGGTTGATCGATCCCTGGCTGCGTACCCTCTCCTTCTGGAACGGTTCCAAGTGCCTAGCTCAATGGCACGTTTATGCGACGCATCCGATGAGCTATTACGGGCGGGGGGAAGTGACCAGTGATTTTGTGGGATTGGCGAGAGAGAGGCTGCGGCGCGAGGATCCTTCCATCCACCAAATGTATGGATCGGGATGCAGTGGGGATGTCACTGCAGGAAAGTTCAACGCAGGGACTGCGGAGGATCGTGTCGCGCTGGCTGATCGGGTGTATCGAGCGATGGTGGCCAGTGCGGAGGCGACGCGGACGGCGAAACTGGAATCGATACGAGGCATCTGGGAGCCGCTGCAGCTCCGCTGGAATCCCAAGCCGTCGCTGACTCGGGATACGCTGACAGCTAGCCTTCGCGACTTGTCCCTACCCACTGAGAAACGGATCTATGCCGCGATGAGTTTGGCATCGTTGGACCGTCTGGAAAAGGAACCCCAGACGACTCTTCCTTGCCTCGATCTAGGTGCCGCTCAGCTCTTCTTCTTTCCGGGCGAAGCGTTCGTGGGATATCAGTTGAACGTCCAGCAGAGATTGGCCAAAGAATCTGAACTCCATGCCACGCAGCGTTGGCCCTTGGTGCTAGGGTATGCCGATTGCTGGACGGGCTACGTACCAACTCGGGAGGCGGTGGAGGACCGATTCGACGATTCCTGGTATTGGGTCGATCCACAGTCTTGGGAGGAGATGGCGCGGGGGATTGAGTCGGTGGTACGTCAGATGGCTCGCTAGATGTCAGGTCCTCTGACGCTAGTACTCCCCGATTCTGCAATGCTCGGCTGCTCGCCGCCGCCATTTGCAGCACCCCTGCGGGATGCGTTGGATTTTCCCAAACGACTGGACCGCTCTCGAGAGTCATCCGAAGGGCGATTGCTGTTTTCCGATCCAAATGTTGGATGGGATAACGGTCGAATTCATCGTGCGGCCCCGTTTCGCCGTCCATGAGCAATTCGACCGATCTGCGACGTGGTGCCATCGCTTGTTCATGATGGCATCTTCACGCGATCAGACACTCAGTCAGGCTGATGCCATGGATGCTGCTCATCGAGTTTTCGTTCTTTGCCTTCGAGGATCGCTCGTTCTTCTGCATCCGATGCGGACTTCATCCGAGGCAAAACTGTAACGCCGGTCAAGCCAAGTAGCAGCATCACTACGATGATGAGCCGAAACAGGGGATTGTCCATCGCAGGTGGCCACCGGTTTTCGGGCTGCACGGAGAGAAACGCGACCCATCCGGCATAAGCGAACAACAGCAGGAGCGAGGAAAGCCGTATCGAAAAGATCGGAAATCTGCGGAAGAGGGCGAATACGATCGAACCAAACCAGACGAAGTACCAAAGCAAAATCAATCCGCCAAATGAAGCAGATCGGAGCGCATCCGCTTGTGATATGTCGGGATGTGTGATGACTGCAAACAGAGGATTGAAGATCAAGAATCGGAGGGACAAGAGGGCAAAGGGTATTCCAAGAATGAAATGCGTTGCATGAAGGATTCGGATCAGGTCAAAAAAGCTCATACAGCTCCTTGCGAACGAGGAAGTTCCCCGGCCTTCAACGAACAACTTTGTTTTTCCAAATCGCGTAGTCTGCGACTCCGCTGGAGTCGCCTAGCCAGCTCTTTTTTGTAATTCACGGAAGCACTGAGCCATAGAGGAGGGCGAGGAGCTGGTTGCCTTTTTAGTCGAGTGGGCAAATTCGACCGACCTTCCTCTCCTGCAGTCTAGGACCGCTAAGACGGTGTTTCGAGCCAGGGGTTGTCCGGCCCAACGGACTGGTGTTTCCTCCCGTCCTTCCCAGTGCCCTGGTGACTTTGTGAGATCACCCATAGGGAGGCGGGCACCGACATCCTCATCGCTTGGTGAAGGTCAGCGACCATGCGGAGATCCTGTGGATCGGAGGTTCGATCAGGGGTCTCGTTTGCGAGGCACCAGTCGCCCAGATGGCTTGGATGCCGTTTCCTCTTCATGATACTCCGCATCCTGGTTGACCTTCCACGGGTCGAGCAGTTGATGCCCGGCCACGATGTTGTCGGCGACGATTAGTGCGGTCTTCATCGAGTGATCTTGATTGTTGTACTTGTGCATGCCGTTGCGTCCTACCAGATGGAGTCCCGGGGTTGCGGTACTCAAGTAGTTTCGGATCGTCGCGACGTGGGTAGCGTAATGAGCATCGTAGACCGGATAGGCTTTGGGTTGACGCACCACACAGACGTTCTTGATATCTTCCGATTTCGCCAGTTTCAGAGCCACCAATTCTTTCTTTGCCAGTTCGATCAGTTCCTGGTCGGAGGCTTCCCAGAGGCCATCGCCTTCAAAGCAGAAGTATTCCAGTCCGTCGCAGGCTTGATCGGGATCCGGTACCATTTCAGGTGACCAGTTCCGGTAGTTTTGGATTCTTCCGACCTTCACGGAGGAGTCGTGGATATAGATCCAGTTGTCCCTAAAGTCGATAGCTGGCTTGTTCAGCATCAGCGCCACCGTGAGGAAATCACGATACCTCAGCGATTGTGCGGCAGCTTTCACTGGCTGGGGAACGGCGGGATCCAGAGACGACACAAAGGTATGTTTTGGCATCGAGGAGATAACGTGACGGCAGCGGATGTTGTACGCCTTCCCTTTTTTTTCGAAGACTTCGACCTGCCAGGGAAGCGGATGATCCTCGCGGCGAATCGATCCTGACTTTGTGCCCATGCAGAGGATGCCACCCAGGCTCACCACCCGCTCGGCCATCCGCTCCCACATCATCCCAGGGCCAAGACGTGGATAGCGGAAGGTATCGATCAGTGTTTTGATCACTTCTTTGTTGCCGCGGGAACGGGATGCGAAGGGGAGGGCATTGCGGATCGCTTCGCCGAGGGAAAGTCCTTTGATGCGCTGCGCGGCCCAGTCGGCCGAAATCTCTTTGCACTTCATTCCCCACACTTTTTCGGTGTAGGTCTTGAAGAAGATCTCAAACAGACGGCGTCCAAATTGATTGGATACCCAGTCTTCGAAGTTGTCCGGCTGGGGGACCGGAAACATCTTCGCTTTGCCGTACGAAAGGACGCACCGGATGGTTTCCGCGATCCCCATCTTGGTGATCGCATCCCACGGCTTCAAAGGGTACGCGAAAAATCGGCGGTTGTAAAAGATTCTGGAGGAACGCGGCACATCGATCAGATCGTCTCCGAGAATCTCTTGCCAGAGATCTTCAATCTCCTTTGCCTTGGAGAAGAAGCGATGACCTCCGATATCGAATCGGAATCCACGGTATTGAACCATTTTTGGAAATCTCGCCAACGTACCGGTCATCCTGTTCCAGGACCAGCACCGATTTGCCATGCTGAGCGAGTTTGTAGGCAGCAGTAAGGCCGGCGGGACCAGCGCCAACCACAACCACTTCAAGCTCCATACGGCGCACTTTCCTGTGGTTCATCGGCAACGACGCTGCTGGTGATGGGTACCAACCCATTTAGCCGCGATAGGGATAGGTTCAAATGGGGTGGCGTTTTACCAAGACGATGGATGATCATCGCCAAGCTAAAGCCGATGCCGGAGTAGAGGTGGCTGAGCCAATGCCAGGGGAGAACGCACGCGGCAAAGCGCACGCCACGCTTCTGTTTCAACCACCTCAATTGGTCCCAGTCGAGGAGCAGCAAGCCGATGAGCGATGCGATCACCCCGAAGAACGCGGGACGATAAAAGCAGGTTGCAAGAGCAAACGCCACGGCGACCGCGGTCAGCTTCACTTTGCTTCGCTGCTTGCTGCTGATGTTCAACGTTTCCTGGAATCCACCTCCAGACAAGATCATCAGGCTCCAGGGAATCGCCCGCCGACAAAAATCGGTTTGAAGCAGATTGAGGGCCGTCCACTTTTTCCAGTGCCTGACCTGAATGCGGGGGTCGAGGACCGTTAAGAATCCCGCGTCACGAAGCCGGTATCCCAGGTGGATGTCCTCCACGCTGGCGTGCGGAAAGCCCTCCTCAAAGCCTCCGATGGCACAAAACGCATCGCGACGAATCGCACCGCAGGCACTCCAGAAAGTCTGAGTCTGACCGGCCGAGTCCTGGTGCACGCGATGATGCATCAAGTTCTTGTATTGGGAAAGATAATTCGATTCGGCTGGCAAATCATCGTACGACCCGATCAATGCATCGATCTGCCGGTTTTCCGCAAAGAACTGGACGACGCGATCCAGGGCATCGACCGCCAAGGTGCAATCGGAGTCGAGGAAAAAGAGGATATCGGCGTCGACCATCCTGGCTCCAAGATTGCGAGCCCGGGCTGGTCCACTTCGCGCCTGCTGCACGACCTTGACCCCAAACTGGCGCGCCACAACCAAGGTCGAATCGGTGCTACCGTCATCCACCACCACCACGTTCTCCTTGGGGATACCCGACCGGAGAACGCTTTGCAGGCATTGACTTATCGTCTTGCTAGCGTTGAATGCCGGGATAATCACGGCCAGCGATTGGGGGGGGTGGGAGGGAAGCATGGGAGGGAGAAACACGCACTCAATGAGCTAGCCGATTTTGGCTTAAAATCCGATCTTCGCGATCGTTCTTTGTAATCGGTTAGTTCCATTTGCGGTGGGGTTTTTTGCAGAAAGACAAACTCCACATCCCGATTCAGTGGTTTCCAGGTAGCAAGTACCTGGAAGCCAGGCATCAGTTGACTTCTTCCCCTACCGAGCCCTCGGTTGTTGTTCTTGGGGATCCCGACCGTTTCTTCGATCAACACCCATTCACACCCTGCCTCCAGCAGTGTTTTGGAGATCTCCCCCCTGGCGGGTACTTTTCGGTTGGGAAACAGGTGTGGAACCAAAACGGTCGGACGCCGCACTCCAGCGTCTCCCAACCGCCTGTGCAAGATGAAGACACCATCGAAGGTTCCAAGATAAAACACCGGTGAAGTTCCGGTAATTTGGTTCACCTGATCGACCATGTTGGCGAACTTCCTCATGTTCTCGAACTTCTTGGCTCGGATCGTTGCGAGGTTCACCGCGCCAAAAGCAACAGCCATCAGCAGCGCCAGCAGGACTTGCTGCGACGATTTCAGCCGATCGCCATGCATTCGAAAAAGAGACCCAACCGTCCAGGAAGCGGTCGCGATCAGGCAAGGTGCTAGGAGCAGCAAGTACCTTCTGTCGATCGCGTAGATCGCACCCAATGGAGCAACCACCGCGATCTTAAGAAGAAGCAAGTGCAGGACTTCTGAGTGACGCCATGGGCGACATCCCAAGAACGCTGCAGCAGCGAACAACAAACTCCATTTGGGAACACCCGCCAAGAGTTCCGACTGCTTGAGGTAAAAATCCATGCCGGAATAGAGTCGAAGTCCGCCCGAGCGGAGGAAGATTTGATTGAGTCTGTCAGCCCCGTAGATACTCGCAAAGCTGAGAACGGCCAAGCAGACGAACAGTCCCATCTCCGTGGGCAAAAGCAGGCGTCGATCCATCATCAAACGGTAACACCCCCCAGGAATCAGGTAGAGAGCCGCTGCAAAGAGGGCGACGACCAGGATGGGGTGAGTCAACGGGCCAGCGAAAAGGAGGACCAAGGCGAGCGATCGATCGCGTACACTTCGCGAATCCGATTCGAGATACGATCGCCAGTAAATGAGCCCCGCGAATGCGAAGGCAACCGCCGTCATATCCAGCATGGCGGCACCTGATTCGTAAGCGATGTTGGGAATCGCGTAGACCAAGGGTGCCGCCCAACCTGCCGATGGACTTTGCCATCGGATCAACCATCGCCAGAGGAAAAAACCCAGGAACCAGGAGGCGGCCAGGGTGATCGCCTTGGGAACAGCCATCGATTCCCCGAACAGTCGGAAACCCACCGCCTCCAGCAAGTGATAGATCGGTGGGTAATTGGATGGCACGATGGCAGGGTAGGTTTTGTAGTACTCCATGGCATACTCGTAGGGCCGATTCCAGCCCTCGCGAGCCAAGTCCAGCCAGAACAGGCCGGTCAAAACGTGTCGAGGCGAGTCGCCCTGGATCCAAGTCCCGTCATTTCCCCAATGGAATAGGGCATAAAGCCACCAACTGGCCGAAAGGAGCAGCAGTTGCAACCAGAGAATACGGTTTGCGCGCGATGGGGAAGCGAGCGCCGCAATCGCTCCCTCGATGCCGATGTTTCTTCTGCTGTGTTGGATCGATCATGGTGCATTCCGAGCCGCTGAAATCTGCCCACAGACTCCACGCGAGCGTTGACCGGATTATCTTAGTTCATCTTCAGGATGGCTCCAATCGAATGCCCCATGGTCCTGTGTTTCCCCCCTCCTCCTTTTTTTCCCTTCCTCCCGCCGGAAGGGAGGAAACGCGCCCCGTATCCTCATTCAGGGGTTTGGCAGGACTTCGAGGCACTTCGATCCCGTGAAGCGTTCCAATCATTGTCGGTTTGCTACGATAGAGCGTGTTGGGTACTGGGCCCGTCGCCGATGGACGGATGTCATCGATTCAAAGGAAAATGGGGGGCGATGGCGATGGCTGAACGTCCCTGGCGTGTGGGAGCGGTTTCCTACCTGAATACCAAGCCATTGATTGAAGGGTTGGCGGAGACGCTGGGAGATCGTGGGACGCTGGAACTGGATCTTCCCAGTCGCTTGGCAGACCGATTGAAGCGGGCGCAATTGGATGTGGCGCTCATCCCCTCTGTCGAGTTCTTCGGCAAGCCAGATTGGTTCATCTTGTCGGATGCCTGCATCGGGTGCCGAGGACCTGTCTGGAGCGTCCGGGCGCTGTTTCGCAAGCCGCCACACCAAGTCCGATCGTTGGCATTGGATGTCGGGTCTCGCACCAGCGCGGCCATGTTGAGGGTGCTGCTTGCGGAGAGCTACGGGATCCAACCTACCCTTGAGCCATTCGCGATCGACGCTCCTGTCGAGTCGACTTTGGCGGACTGCGTGCTGGTCATTGGCGATCGTGCGATGCGGCAGCAGTGGGATGGCGTCGTGGAGCACTGGGATCTGGGGGAACAGTGGGTCCGCCGTACCGGGCTTCCCTTCGTTTTTGCCATGTGGATCGCCAACCCTTCGCCAAGAGCTGGATGCGACGAAGCGGACTGGAAGTGGATGGAAAGAACGTTGGAGGAAGCGCGGGATCGTGGATGTGGCATGATGACGGAACTGGCCAATCGTCATTGCAAGCAGTACGCTCTGACGCCGGAGCAGTGTCGAGCCTATTTTGAGATGAACCTTCATTTCCAGCTTGATGATTCCATGCTGGAGGGGCTTCGATGCTATGAGCAGATGGTTCGCCGTTGGTGTCCCGAGTTGATCCCGGCCGAGTCGCTGGCCGGAATGGAGAGTTTACGTTCATGAGTTCCGAAATCGAATCGATCGTCGACCGCGTGATAGAGGGGCATCGACTCTCCTGCGAGGACGCACTTCGCCTCCTCGAAAGCAACCAGCTGGGGGTCATTGGACGCGGTGCCAATGCGGTGACCGAGCGTCTGCATCCAGAGCCCTATCGCACCTACAATGTGGATCGGAACATCAACTACACCAACATCTGCACTGCGGTCTGCGACTTCTGCGCCTTCTATCGGACTCCCAAAAGCCAGGAAGGTTATGTCTTGAGCCGTGAGGAGCTGCACCAGAAAGTTCAGGAGACGGTGGAGCTGGGAGGCAATCAGATTCTGTTGCAGGGCGGTCTACATCCCCACTTCAAACTGGAGTGGTATGAGGAAATGCTTTCGGACCTAAGGCAGCACTTTCCATCGATCAACATCCATGGTTTCAGTCCACCCGAAATCCATCATTTTACGAAGGTCAACAAGATGCCCTTGCGCGAAGTGCTGGGGCGTCTGAAAGAGGCAGGCTTGGGTAGTCTCCCCGGCGGAGGTGCTGAGATACTGGTCGATCGCGTGCGTCAGGCGATCACGCGGGGAAAGGTCCTGACGGACGATTGGCTGGAGGTGATGAGGGTCTGGCATGGCTTGGGCGGAAATAGCTCGGCGACCATGATGTTCGGTCATGTCGAAACGCTGCAGGAACGGGTCGAGCATTTGGATCGGATCCGTCAATTGCAGGATGAAACAGGTGGTTTTACCGCATTCATCTGTTGGTCTTTTCAGCCGGAACACACCGATTTGGCTCACCTTCCACCAGCACAGGCATTTGAGTACCTGAAAACTCAGGCGGTGGCGCGGCTCTTTCTCGATAATGTCCCCAATATCCAGAGCAGCTGGGTGACGCAGGGCTTGAAGATTGGGCAGTTGGCTTTGCTCTTTGGAGCCAACGACATGGGGTCGCTGATGATTGAAGAAAATGTCGTCGCGGAAGCGGGAACGGTGCACTTCCTGACGCTCGATCAGATCCGCCGCGCGATCGAGGAATTGGGGTACACCGCAAGGCAACGCGACGTTTGGTATCGATTGGTTCCGGAGTCGTTGGAGCGGCTGGCTGTCGAAGCCAATCGAAAGCGAGATCAAGCCAAAGCGCTGCCGGTTGTCGCTGGTTGACCTGGCTTGGGAAGGATCTGGCCAGAAATCGGCAGGTGTGTCTGAACTCGTCGGTCGTTGGATGTCGTGTGGGAGGGGATCGGGCCTCTGAGCGTCGCGCGAAACGATCTTTCAGTCGATCGACCGATGCTGGATACTTCCCGACCGATCCGATTGAAGATAGGTTTCCAGGATCACCATGGCGGCAACACTGTCGAGCCATTTGGCGCGTTGGCTGGCTTTGAGGTTGCCCTCCCGAAGCATCTCTTCGGCACGCACCGTGGTGAATCGCTCATCCACCCACGCGACAGGAACGCCCGTAGTTTCTTGAAGCCGTTTCGACCACAGCTTGCACTCTCGCATTTTTGCACTTTCGTTACCGTCGAGATGAAGTGGCATTCCGAGGATCCACCCCGCCAATCGCTCCTCTTTGGCAAGCTTGCGTAGCTGGTCGAGATCCCAAGCTTCATTGCGTCGATGAAGGATCGGCAGAGGGCCGACCCACTGCTGCCCCGGATCGCAGATCGCAAGACCGATGCGCACCGATCCGAAATCGATTCCCACCAACCTTCCGGCTTTTGGAATCTCCAAGACGGGTTCTCTTGAAGAGGCTGCTTCATCCATCGGCGACGCCTTACAAGTACTGGTGGTGGCCGAGTTCCTTCAGCTGCTGAACGACTTCCCTCACCCGCTCCTCCTCGGACTTGGGAGCCACCAGTGTGGCATCCTGAGTATGGACGACAATGCAGGAGTCCATGCCGATGGTGACCACCAAGTGGTCGGGTTCAGTGCGCACGATCATGTTTTTGGAATCGATCGGCAAGTAGGGGCCCTGCACTGCATTGCCATGGCTATCGACGCTCAGCAATCGCGCGAGGGCTTGCCAGCTGCCGACATCATCCCATTGAAAAGGGGCTTCGATGACGTTGATTTTGGGATACTTTTCCAGCACCGCAAAGTCGATCGAGATACCAGTTACCTTTTCATAGAAGTTCCGGAATCCCTGCTGGAAACCCGAGCTGCCGATGCCTGCTGCAATCTGCTCCAACAATCGATACATCTCAGGTTGGAAGTCCCGTAGCGCACTGAGGATCGTTTTGGCTTTCCAGAGGAAAATGCCTGAGTTCCAGTAAAAGCCACCTTCTGCAAGAAACTGTTCGGCGGTTTCCCGATTCGGTTTCTCTCGAAAACGGTCGACTTGGAATGCCGCGATGCCATCGCTGGCAGTCACGGCTTTGCCACGCTGGATGTAGCCGAAGGACTCGGCTGGATAGGTGGGGCGAATGCCAAACGTGACAAACTGCTCGGGATCCGATTCCAGCATCGCCACCCCTGCTTGGATCGCTCGATGGAATTCCTCTTTGGGAGCGATCACGTGGTCGGAGGGCATCACCAGCATGGTACCTTCAGGATCCGCCGCAGCGATGAGGAATGCAGCCAAACCGATGCAGGGGGCGGTATCTCTTTTGTATGGCTCTCCAATGATATGCTCGGCTGGCACCATGGGCAGTTGCCCGACCACCGCATCCTTCAATTGCTCGTTGGTCAGCACCAAAAGGTGCTCTGGAGTGACTAGGCCGACAAGTCGATCGGCGGTCTCCTGGAGCATCGATTTGGGCTGACCCATTGTCAGAAGCTGCTTCGGCTTGGCCGCGCGGCTTGCAGGCCAGAAGCGAGTGCCGGATCCACCTGCCATAATTACTGCGTGCAACATAGAAGGTTCGAATTCCAAAAGTTCGAGGGAATTTATCGGGAAGGATCTGGGAGGATGCTGTGCGTCAGGAATGCATCATGATTGAGTTGTTGAAAAGCGAAAAGCCGGGATGTCAGATGACGGGATTCTAACGCTAAACAGGGTGCAATTTCGGTCTGGATTCCAGCGGCGATCCGAATTCCTGCCTGTTCCAGCCAGCTTCGATGCAAGGCACAGATGCGTTGCCTGCAGTGCTCCGGGGTATCCGACGCCTGGCCGTTGGCGTTTTTCACCGGCGCGAACCACTCGGAGGCTTCGACTTCGATCACCAGGGCTTTGGTGGCCATCGGCAGCAGATCAAAGATGAATTGCTCGTACTTGCAAGCATTCGGCTCTGCGGGATTGATCCTGGTGCCCTGTTCGTCAATAAAGGGGACCTTTTTGACGGCTCGATGAAACGGAAGGGACCTATCACCAAGAGAGGAAGACTGGAGGAAAGGGAGATCAAACAGATGCACGGCCATGTTGCCGACGCCGATTTTCAACGCGCCGTCAGCTTGTCGGAGGCGGGCGACTTCTTCCGGAAGGTCGCTGTACTCGATGATCTGCACCCGTCCATCGATTTGAACGATGTTCCCGACGCGCTCCATCGGATCCGACTTGGCGACTCCAAGCGTCGTTGCTTGGCTCCCTGACTCCAGGTGGAGGCCGATTAAGACCGGATCGCACCAGGGGACCAGGGGATTGTCGACCTGACCGTAAAAAAAGTGCTTCACCCCTAAGGATTCGGCCCATGCGAGGGTTCCAGAGCGGGTGAGAGCTGCCAGCATGCCGCCATGGCCGTCTGGATTGGTGGCTACGATGCCAGGGGCCTCCATCAGGATCTTGCCAGACAGGGAGTCGACTGACGGCATTTCTCCCTGCTGAAAGAAACGCACCAGGGTGCGATCGAGCCCGAAAAAGTGATTCGTCTCAAAAAACTGGACCGTCTGATCATGGGTTTGCCTGCTAGTCATCACCATCAAGGCGATGGGGTGACCGTAGCGAGCACCGACCGCATGAATGGTGTCGCAGTGCATTTGAAAAAGCGACCGTCCTGAAACGGGGCCGATGGGAAACATCCCTTTGGGCTGTTCGAACCCAAGCCGACTTCCCTGTCCTCCGGCAACCAGCAGCACTCCCCACTCTCCGGCCTCAATCGATCTCTCCCCGGCAGATCGGAGGGGTGAGTCGCATTCGGCGCGATGCCTTGCCAGTGCCTCTTTGCGGACCATCGGTGGGGGTTCTGCCTGCTTAGCCAATCGCGCCCAGTCGGTCGCCACCGATTGCTCCCGACTCAATTGGTCCAGACGCTTTAGGTCCAACGAGAGAATCTGAGTCGCAAGCGACTGACGCTGGATTGGATGGAGTTGATCCCAGAATGCGATCAAATGCTGTTGTCCCCAGGGAGTCAGTAAAGACCGCAATCGCTCGGGGCTCTCCTGCTCGGAGGATTCTGAACTCGACTGTGGCATCGATCCGCTCACCAGAAAACTCCCCTCGACTTAGATCCGCTCCGTTCCGGCGACGATCCTATGGGTGGGCTTATCGAGAGACTTCCCATCCACTGGATCGTTCGATCTGGTACCAATGCACAGCATTGCTGCCCCAGAACCGATCGGCCGCTTCCCGGCCTTTACTCTGGATCCATTGGTCCAGTAGTTTCAGCCAGCGTTCGTAGGAACCGCTCAGTAGCATCACCGGCCAATCGGATCCAAAAAGGAGCCTCTTGGGGCCGAAAGCCTCCCAGACGACCTCTAAATAATAGATCAAATCGTCTTCTTTCCAATGGCCCCACGCGGCTTCGGTAATCAACCCAGATATCTTGCAGGCAACCTGTGAGAACTGGCCCAATTGGCGGATATGGTCCGTCCATGGTTGCCTGGTCTGTTTCTTCAAATCCGGCTTGGCCAAGTGGTCCAGGATGATTCGCAGATTCGGAAACCGCTCGATAAATCGGATGGCGGATGCCAGTTGATGGTGGTAGATCAGCAGGTCGTACGCGAATCGGCCCTGCGACTCCAATGCACGGATCCCTTGGAGGAAGGGTGGCCGCAGCAGGAACTCGGGGTCGGTTTCATCCTGCACAACGTGCCTAAATCCAACCAGTTTTGGGTGGACAGCGGCAGAGTCCAGTTGTTGGGGCAGCGATTCCGCTCGAAGATCAATCCATCCGACTACCCCAAAGATCCAATCGTACTGATCGGCCAGTTCCAACAGCCACGAAGTTTCCTCCCAGGATTGGCGTGCTTGAACGGCGATGGTCCCGGCGATCTGGTGACGTTCCAGGATGGGAGCTAAATCATCGGGAAGAAAGTCCTTCCGAATCGGCCAGTCGCCTTCTATCCAGGGGTACTGAGCAGAATCGTATCGCCAAAAGTGCTGGTGGGAATCAATTCGCATGGCATGCAGTTCGATCGCGTCAGTGGATGGAGTCCCGGTCAAGCCAAATCCAAGAGGTTTCGTCGTCGTGACTATCCCAGCCAGGCATGGCGCACCTGGGTTGGGCATTGAGATAAGCGAAGGTGCATTGCAATCGAGGCAGATCGGGGGATCGGATCAGCAGCACGAATCGTTTGCTTCTCGTTGCCCGGCTCGTCTCCTTGGCCCTGGAATCTCCTGCCCCAAGTGCGTCATGCGATTCTCATGATCGACAAAAACTACCTTGGGGAGATGGGCTTCTTCGGAAGCCAGAGGTTCAGGTAAGTAGCAGTAGGTTGCAACGATGATCAAATCACCTGGCCGAATCAAATGGGCCGCAGCCCCATTGGCGCAAATCAATCGCTCCCCTTCGACTCCCTGAATCGCATAGGTCTCCAGACGGGTACCGCGTGTGATGTTCCATACGAGAACCGCTTCGTAAGGGGCGATCCCTGCAGCTCGCATCAGATCGGGCGGCAGCGTCAGCGAGCCTTCATAGTCCAGGTCCGCCTGGGTAACTGTCGCGCGGTGAATTTTGGAGCGTAAGAATTTGCGCCACATCAACAGATATCCTTGAACGTAGGCGATGGTTCGCCCATGGCGTTGCCGTGTTGCAATAGAGCCTTCTAGAAGCGTTACGGGCTGGACCTCTAGTGGCCTAGATCATAACGCCATCCCAGGGATTCGTCGACCGGCGAGAGGCGAGGCCAAGGAAACGACTCCCTCGTTGCCCTCGTGGCTCTTCCCCTCTCACCGGGTGGGCAGTCCCAGACTTCTTGCTGCTGTAACCACGTCGATGGCTCCTGTTCCCGCCTTCCTCAGGGCCAGGGCCATGGCGTTAGCGGTGGCTCCACTGGTCAGAATATCGTCGACCAACAGCAGCCTCTTTCCCACGACGAAACTGCGATCGGCGCATTCAAAAGCATGGCTGAGGTTCACTCGACGCTGAGCTCCAGTGAGCATGCCCTGTTTGGACGTCGCTCGAATCCTCCGCAAAATTCGTCGGACTGGAATCCCGAGAACTCCCGCCAGGGCTTCGGCCAATAATTCGGAGCTGTTGGTGCGGCGCAGGATGCGTCTTCGCCAGTGCTGGGGAGTCGGAACGACAGCGGCAATGTCAGTGGGTAGCTGGTCTCGAAGTCGTTCTCCCAGCGCCCGACCGACCGCCAAGGCAAGGTGTTCGTGGAAGGGACGCTTCATCAGAATGACCGCCTGCCTGAGAGGCCCCTGGTAGTCGCCGCCGCAGATCGCGCGATCGAAGTGCCAGTCCTCGCCGCGGCAATGAATGCAATCCTGAGAATCGAGCGACAGGGTGGTATCGGGTAACCGAGCGCTGCACCGCACACACGCACGACGATTCGGAAAGAACTGCTGGGCGCAGCACAGACAAAGCCCCGTTGTCGACTCCCCCGCAGGAAAACGCTGGAAGCAAAAACTGCAGGCCGATGGCAATAGCATCTCCAGCAGCGAGTTGGCGACGGTGTCCTCGGTTCGTGTTTGCATCCGGCTTCCTCGGCTGCCTACCGCCTTCTCGCTCCGTTCCCCTCTGGAATCGGCCAGCTCGCCTTCCCAGTGCTTTCCAACCGTCCCATGCGGAAAGCAACCTGTGGAATTATGGGAGGGTGCGTCGGTGGAAATCAATGCTTGCGTTATGAATGCTGGTGAATCGAATGGCTTTGGACCGGTTTGCCCTGGAATCGTTCGGCGTCATCTGGTATCCCATCGGGCGAGACAGAAGATTTCAGGGGAAGGAATGCTGGGGTTGGCGGGAGCCGGAATGACGCTGATCGATCGCTACGTATTGACGATCTTCTTTCGCGCGATGGTCGCCCTTTTTCTCTCCTTGGTCGGCATGATCGTGGTCGCCGATGTGTTCATCAACCTGGATGAATTCATTGAGTATGGGAAGGTCAAAGGAAGTGTCGTCAGCGGGCTGTTGGAGTACTATCTCCCGCAGCTCCTGGCTTACCTCGACTGGATGTCCGGTGTCCTTCCTATGCTGGGAGCGATGTTCGTCATCGCACTGCTCTATCGCACCAACGAATTGACATCCATCCTCGCGGCGGGCGTCAGCAAGGAGCGCGTGATGCGCCCGATCCTTGTCGCTGCAGGGCTCTGGATGGCTTTGGCGATCGTCAATCGAGAGATCTGGCTACCCAAGCTGGCTACGCGACTGTCTCGCACACCCCAGCAGTTGACCAGTGATGCGATCGAGCAGATCCGGCCTGTGAAGGATCACCATCATCAGATCCTGTTCAACGGCAAGCAGATGAACATCGATCAGGGGGAACTGATTGCGCCGCGGTTGATTCTGTATGGCGCCGGAGCGAGATTAGGGGAGAAGATCCTTGGTAGAGTCGCCATCTATCGACCAGCCTCACCGGAGCATCCTCAGGGATTTTTGATTCAGGGAGTCGAATTGCCTATTTCGATTGCTTCTCTGGACTCGGTGTGGCTGGAGCAAGAACCGATTGTGCTGACTCCCAAAGACACGCCTTGGCTGAAATCCGACGAGTGTTTCGTCGCCACAGAGATTCCACTGGAGTTGATGTCGGCCACTGGAGCGACGACGAAACATCGGTCGACTTGGTCGTTGATCGAGCAGTTGCGGCAGCATCCTCGCTATTGCGATCTTCGGTTTCGGTCTGCCGTTCACGGTCGCTTGGCTCGACCTGCCCTCGACGCCATGCTGTTTCTATTCGGCGTCCCGTTGATACTGCGTCGACAGGACCGCAATCTGTTCTGGGTGGCAGGGGCTGGTCTCATCCTGGTGCTTGGCTATCTTGCGATTCAGTCGGGCGGTCCGCTTCTGGGAAGCGCTGGTGTGGGGGTGGTGCCTTGGGTGGCCGTCTGGGGTCCCATGGTCCTGTTGTTTCCTGTCGCTTGGATCATGACGCAGGAAGCGCTCTGGAGCTGATCATCTTGCATCGCGAGGCGATGAGATATCGCAAGGAAGCCGCTTCATTGCAGGCTACAACCGATCGGCAAGAGGCTGCTGTTGGCAGTAGGTTCTTTGGCTTCCAGAAGGCTCGGTTGCCCTGATTGTCTGCATCGCACAGTACTGGCTGCAACACGCGAAGCCGTCCGTTGCTCAGGACGATGCCGGCAGTCTCTTTCGAAGTCGCTCGACCAATCGTTCCAGGCTGACCTGGATCTCCGCCTGTGTCCTCGCCGGTCCAGGTCGGGGCTGTACCACCAAGTCCATCGCGATAGGAAACTGGCTATCGATCTGCCGAAAGCTTTCTCGGATGCGTCGCTTCCAAGCATTCCGAACGACGGCATTCCCGACGCGTCGCGATACCGACAGCCCCAGTCTGCTGCGCGGCACCTGAGACCGAATCGCTCGGATAGTCAAGATCGAGTCGGACGCCACCAAACCGCGCTGGTAGACGCGATCGAACTCCGATCGACTGGTCAAGCGGCATTCGCGAGGGAAGGACTGATCCTTCATGCCAGTTACCAATACATGCCTTGACGCGGCGACTGTGGATAGGCGCTCTGCTGGCTTGCGATGGTCTGCACGGCAATAGGATCCAGTTTCGGCGGAAGCACCAAGTATGGGTCGAGAAGCAGGTCGCCGTGCTGGCCATCCGGCTTGCGCAGGCCTCGCCCTCGCACCCGAAGGATCGTACCGGAATTCGTCATCGGGGGGACATGCACCTTCAGAGATCCACCCGGTGCCTGCAACGAGACGGTGGCGCCCGCGACCGCTTCGGAGATCGTCAGCGGTAACTTCGCATGCAGATCAAACCCTTCCCGGCGATAGAAGGGGTGCGGCTGAAACCTGACCACCAGATAGGCATCTCCCCGCTGGCCATCGCTGCGCGTTCGTCCCAGGCCACGCAGTCGGATCGACTGTCCTTCCTCTACACCCTCGGGAATGCGGACACGAATCTCTTCCGTGTCGCCGCGGTCACTGGGAAGTCGGATGGTCGCATCGCCACCCTCCACTGCCGTTTTCAGGGGAACCGAAACCTCCAGCTGCAAGTCGTGGGAGGCGTGAGATGTATGTACTGGAGCACTCTGGGCGTATCGCGGTTCAGACCTTCTTCTGTCTTGTTCGCTGGAACGACTGCGCCGTGCTTGCCCATCGGGTCGGCTCTCCTTCGCCTGGCCTTCGGTTCCGCCAAAGACCTGATCGAAGTCGAAGGTGTGGAATGGGGAACCCTTGCTGCGTCCACGAAGAAGTTCGTCCAGATCATCCTCGTTGACGCCGCCTCCTTTCCGGTCTCGCCTTCCCTCATACCGGAATCGATCTGGATCGCGAAACTTCCTGTCGTATTCCTCCCGCTTTTCAGGATGATTCAGGACGCGATAGGCTTCCTGTACTTTGAGGAACATCGAACGCGCGGCAGGATCGGAATTGACATCCGGATGATACTTCGCTGCTTGCCGATGGTATGCCTTTTGAATCTCGATTCGCGTGGCATCACGAGATACTTCCAGCAACTCGTAGTAATTCAATTCCGTTTTCCCAGGAGCCATAGGGATACCCAAATCGACCTGAATCGGTCGCACGGTAGACGCAAGCAGGAGAACAACCGGCCATCCCGATTCCTGCCGCGTCTGGTAAGTCTACACAGGGGCTTTCTTTTCTGCAAAGATTCATCCTTCAAATCGACTTGCAACTGGCCGTGCGGATTCCGAATGCAAGCCCTTTGGGGGGAAGGTGGATCGGAGCGTCCGGTGGCCTCTTCCGGGGCGTCTAGCTCCCTCCTTCAATGGTATGCCAGAGCCGCTGGCAAGAGGGGTTTGGGATCGATTCTGTTAGGCGTTCGCCTGGAAGCGGGGCCGTTTGGGAAGAGGCGCGATCACCCCGGACGATGGATTCCAGGATTCGTTACAATGGCAGGCAACTTCGTCCCCAGTCCGGTGGCTCGGGAACCGTCGCCCAGATTCAACTGCCTGCTTGATCCAGGCATCTCCCCTCACAGGAAGGACCTGACTCATGGTGAAAACTGCGAGCACCATGCTGCCGCTAGGTACCCCGGCGCCAGCATTTGAAATCCCTGACCCCTCCGGCAAAGTCTATTCACTGAATGATTTTCGGGACGCGAAGGGGTTGCTGGTGATTTTCATGTGCAACCATTGCCCGTTCGTGAAGCACGTTGCCGCCGAGCTTGTGCGGCTTCATCGCGACTATGCCAGTCGAGGTGTCGCGGTGGTAGGCATCAGTTCCAATGACCCCGCCTCGCATCCTGAGGATGGGCCAGACCAGATGGCGGTGGAGGCGGAAACGCAGGGCTATCGCTTTCCTTACCTGTTCGATGGAAGTCAGGAAGTCGCGAAGGCATACCGCGCTGCATGCACCCCGGATTTCTTTCTATTCGATTCGGAGCGAAAGCTCTTCTATCGAGGCCAATTGGATTCCAGCCGTCCTCGGAATGGTATTCCAGTCGATGGAAGTGACCTTCGCGCAGCAATCGATCGATTGCTTGCTGGTGAGAAGGCGCCCGAGGTGCAGAAGCCGAGTATTGGATGCAACATCAAATGGAAGTCCGGTGGGGAGCCAGAGTATTTCGACGGGAAGGGTGTGCAGTAAGCAATCTTCCCGCCCCCCAGTCATCTCGCTTGCCGCTTTGGGAATCTCCTTCGATGGTTGCACCAACTCGAGAGCAAGTTCTGGGGGCTCAGATCATCCGAATCGGGCACTCGAACTATTCCAGTCCCCAGTTCGTGATCGAAGGAATAGGTCCAGCCTCATTTCGATCTCATTATGTGGTGCTCGACAATGGGCTGGTGCTGGACCTTTTCACCGCCGAGTTGACTCTTTCGGAACAAGCCGCCATTCAGATGGTCGGAGAAACCGATGGAGTACCGGTGAAGCAATTGATCGGGAGGGCGATCACGGATGTTTGGCGTGATGATGTGTTCTCCTGCATTCTGATCCTCGACGATTCGCTGTACCTAAAGGACGCGAATGATGGTGCCTACGGCAATCCACTGCACGCGGGGGTGATCTGCGAGGAGTACTCAGCGAGCCAAATCGCTGAATTCGTCGACTACTGGTCCGGAGATTCTATACAATCGGACCAATTCAAACGCAGAACATGAACCCCTTTTACCAATCATGGAATTGTGTTGCGTCCACCGATAGGGGGCGGAGATCGCCGTCGGTGGTCGATTGATCCAGTTCGTTCCTTCCTTCCCCCCCTCGCCGCTCGAGGCCATCTGATGAACCATGCAACTTTCTTCCGTCGCCTCTGGACCTCCCTGATCTGCCTTGGGCTGTTGCTTCCTGGCAGAGCACCGTCGGTTTTGGGGCAATCGGTCACCGGCGAAGGGGATTGGCCCTGCTTTCTTGGTCCTTCGGAGATCGGCCTGGTGTCGATCGACCGCTTGCCGACGCAATGGAACGATCGGCAGGGGGTCGTGTGGTACCAGCAGCTTCCAGGGCTGGGATGGTCCTCACCGATCGTTGTGGGGGGACGGATCTATCTGACCGCTGCCATCGAGGGGGAGAAAGACGAGCCGACACAACTGGTAGCGATGGCGCTCGACGGGGCTGGGGGCGAGGTCTTGTGGCAGAAGGTGATCTTCGAGCAGACGGCGGACGCTCCTTCGATCCACTCGAAGAACAGTCATGCCAGTCCCACTCCAGTCAGTGACGGGAAGCGACTCTATGTTCATTTCGGCCATCAAGGGACCGCTTGCCTATCCTTGGATGGAGACATCCTCTGGACCAGCCAGCTCCATCGCTACCAGCCTCGGCATGGCAATGGAAGTTCCCCGATTCTTGTCGACGATCTTTTGGTGATGACCTGTGACGGCGAAGATCAGGCTTTCACCCTTGCCCTTCGCACAACCGATGGTTCGGTCGCCTGGAAGTCGAATCGATCGGTAGAGGCCGAACGAAGGTTTTCTTTTTCGACTCCCACCGTCATCGAGATCGAGGGAAGTCGATTGATTCTCTCTTCCGGATCCGACGTCATCGAGGCGCTTCGGCCAGACTCTGGGGAGTTGGTTTGGAGTGTTCGCTACTCAGGTTACTCCCTGGTCGCGCGTCCAATCTATCATGGTGGACTGGTTCTTGTTCCGACGGGATATGATCGTCCAGAGCTATTAGGGATCGATCCGACGGGTCGGGGCGATGTCACCGAAACGCATGTTCGTTGGAGGTCCAAAAGCAACGTGCCGAACACCCCCTGCTTGGTCCCTCGCGATGGCCAGGTGCTGATGATCAGCGATCGTGGAATCGCCACCTGCCTGGATGTCACCAATGGGGAGGAAGTGTGGAGGAAGCGGATCGGCGGCAATTACTCCGCTAGCATCCTGTGCAACGGAGACACCGTTTATCTTCAGTCAGAAGAAGGCGAATCGGTGGTGGCCCGCTGGACCGACACAGGGCTTGATGAGCTATCTCGGAATCCTCTCCCAGGGAGGATCTTCGCTTCGTATGCTGTGATCGGGGATGACCTATTGATTCGCAGTGAGTCGGGGATCTATCGCATCGGTCGGTGATGATCCTCATGAGTCCTTCCGAGGGCATCGACCAGCGGCGGGCGTCCAGATGGATAGAAGGGATCGCAAGGCTCCACCTGCTACCTCACGGCGTCTGATCGACGAATTGACGCATCCAGATTTCGATACACAGTAGACTGAGGACGGTGTAGCTGGCATCGATGGTTCCCGATTCATTGGCGGTCACGAGCGCCTTCACGGTTCGAGGATCAAAGATTCCTCGCCGAATCAGATTCGACTCCCCAAGATAGTCATCGATCAATGGGCGCCATCGACCAAGGATCCACCGCCGCACAGGCGCTCCGAATCCCGTTTTCGGACGATGGATGACATTGCTTGGAAGCCGGTCTTTGACCGCTTCCTTAAGCACCCATTTCAAGACGCCCCGTTGGATCTTGCCGTGGTCGGGGATGCGGCCAGCCAGCTCCACCAGTTCCAAATCGAGAAATGGAACACGCACCTCCACACCGACCGCCATCGACATCTTGTCGGTGTAAATCAGATTGTGGTCACCGAGAAAGAACTGCTGCTCCAACGCCAGTTGGCGCTGGAGCGTCGTGGCTTCTCGGGGCATGCTGGCTAAGAAGTCGATCATGGGGGCGGCCGCATCTTCACCTGCGATCTGTTGACGCGCTTCAGCCGAAAAAAGGCCTTCGACCCGCTCCGGATGCGACCATCTCAGATAATTGACCAGCAGATCGTCTCCTTCCAACGGAAGACCGTTGAAGAGTTTGGCCATGCGACGCAGCATCGGACGCCGCTGATCCATCGATGCCGTCATCCTCTCCAGGCCCCGACGTAAGGATCGAGGCACCCACTTCAGGTTGGTCATCCAACTGGCCACTTGATGCCGTCGATATCCCGAAAAAAGGTCATCGCCACCTGTGCCGGAGAGCAGCACTTTGTAGCCCATCTGCCTCGCCAGTTGGCTGATGAAACGGACATTCAGAGCCGCAGGGTCGGCAATCGGTTCATCCAAATCCCGGACCATGATCTCCAGTTGGTCTGCCATGGTGGACGAGTCGATGCGGACTGGATGGAGTGGCACTCCCAGGTGATCCGCAACTGCTTTCGCATAGGGCAAGTCGTCGGCAGTCCCCTGCTCCGACTCCCCCTGGACGTCGATCGTAAAGCAGGCTAGATGAGGGATCGATTCGCGCGCCATGCTGACCAAACTACTGGAATCCAGTCCGCCCGATAAAAAGGCACCCACCGGGACATCCGACAGCAATTGACGCTCGACAGCCGATCGCAGCGTCTTGGCCACTTGAGTCACCGATTCGTCGGCGCTAAGATCCGGCTGGACGCCACGGACATGTGGAAGTTGGTACCACTTCCGATGGGAGGTGACTTGACCATGGGTGATCCAGAGCGATTCACCCGGTCCCAAGCGTCTGACGTTGCGCAGAGGCGTGCCACCTCCTGGGCACCAAAGGAAGGTGAGGTAGCGCTGAAGTGCGGCGATGTCAATCTGGCGGCTCTCCGGGGCGATGCGGAGCAGCGACTTGATCTCGCTCGCGAACGCCACACCACGATCGGTTTGGGTCAGATAGAGCGGTTTGACTCCGATGGCATCACGCGCCACAAACAACGACTGCTTCTGATCGTCCCAAATCGCCAAGGAAAAGATTCCATTCAGCTGCGGTAGCATCTGCTCGCCGCTTTCCCGGTACAGATGGAGCAGGACTTCGGTGTCGCATTGACTGCGGAAAGAAAACCCTTTTTGCTCCAGTCCGACGCGAAGTTCCCTGTGGTTGTAGATCTCTCCGTTGAAGACCAAAGCAACGCGATCATCAGGGCTGATCATCGGCTGGTGCCCGAGCGGGGATGGGTCGAGAATCGACAGCCGCGTGTGGCCAAGCCCGATCGAATGCCGGTGGGAGAAGTAGACCCCTTCGTCATCGGGGCCGCGATGGCGCATCGCTGCTATGGCATCGAGCAGCGATGCTTGGGTGAAGGAGCCACTATAGCCGGCGATTCCACACATGGATTGCAGATTTCTATCGATCAGGGCTCAGCCAAAGTCCCGACGCTGCTCGCGCCCTCGCCCGGCAGATCATGCCGTTACGGTGGTGCAAAGTTCGGCAATCGGTGCAACGCACTGGATCTTCCATCCGGTCGATCCGCCGCAGCTCTGCCAGGACGATAGGACAATCGCAGGTTTGGCCCAGCAACAGCTTGGCGGGGAAGCCGATCGGGCAGCGGAAGCCAAAACAACCAGCGCCTAACAACTCATCGTAGCACGGACATCGGCGAAACCAGGAAAAAGAGGTGAAGAATCGTTTTCAATCTGAGATTTTCAAATGAAATCCGCCGATGCAGGAACCGGTGCTGGTGATCGATCGGATCTTGGGGTGGGAGGAGCCTTGCGAGACGATCTGGGCTGCTTCTTCCGCCGTCGGCGCGATGCCGAAGAGCGTTGGTCCCCAGCTGCTCTGGCCGACTCCCTGCAGTCCGCAGTCCTGCAGGTACTCCGATACTTCGTTGACGCTTCCTTGTCGAATCAACCCCCCTTGGGCGGGCGCGAACCACTCCCCGGCCAAAAGCCCGTATCGTCGAAGGGAGTTGGAGAACCGTGCGAATTCGTTCTCCTGAAGGGCCGGAATCATCGATTCCCTCAGCAGTCGCAGTTGCTCCGCCTTCCATTCCCCCAAACGTTGAGCCGCCAGTTGGAAACCCTCGGCCTCTTGGCGGCCAAACACTCCTGGCTCGGCGATCGGCATCGCCACAACCCACGTCCAATCGGAAGGAAAGCGACCTTGCAACCAGCCATGCGTCAGCGGTGGTAGGTCGGCATCTGGGGAATGAGCCGAGCAGCCCCAGTCGACGATCCAGCCTCCCATCAAAAAACCGATCAATCCGATCCATGATCGCTTGCCGCGGCCTGTCGCCTGCTGAAGATTGCGCACTGCCGTTTCACGCTGGTCCCCCCACACCTGCCACGATTCCATTCTCTTGGAATGAAGTGCATTGCACATTCTTCCTTGGTCGCGGTGGTTGGTATGGGCTAGTTCCAGAAGCGTTGCAATGCCGCAAGCGAATTGCGTTCCAGCGCCAAGACCCTGATGCCACTGCATCATCCGAGTTGGTTCGATCGCGATCGAGGGAGCTTCTTCCTTTCGGAAGAGCTTCCAATGCTCAACCACCTGCCCAAATGGCTCCGACCACTCGGCAGGGCCTTGCCACTGGAGACGCGAGTGTTGGGATGCCTTCAGCTGGAAACCGAAGCTGTCGACAGCGACTCCAAAACCACCGAATGCATGGGGGCGATCGGCGGCGACTTCAATCAGCCCTGCATGAAGACGCGATGGGGTGCTGAGCAGAATTGGAGTCATTCCCTTCCCTCACCTCCGGCAAGCCGACGTGTTGACTCCGCCCGGTCGCTAGGTTCGGCTGAGGGCAGCATCCCCAACAAGAGACTTAGGGCTTGCAATTCTCCATCGCCTCCCGTCTTTCGAATGATGGGAATCCAGGGGGAAAACTGCCGCTGCACCTCGTCGGCACCTAGCAGGGAAAGACGGCTGAACAAGACCGCCCCTTCCAGAATCCCATGGGCCGCTCGATTCCATCCCCGAAACGGACGTTGCTGTTGGTGGTGTCGCATGGTTCCCTGAGCCACCGCGCGGGGCTGGGAAAGGTCCCAGCTGTCCAGCGAGAAAGCGAACCAAGAGCAGCAGTCGTCCAGAACATGGCCAAAGTCGGCGTGATATCGGTGGGGTCGAACATCGGCCATCGAGCGGAGGGCTTCCACCAGGATCAGTGCATCATCGATGAGATGGAAGACGCAGCGTCCGGATCGGTGCATGTTGGCGAAGGTCTGCGATGACTGAAAGGGTCGAAAACTCCAACTGTCTGTCGATGGGTCGACCCAGGGGCCGATGGGACTGGCATGCATCGATCCATCGGGACGTACCGTCGTTACGATTCCTTCCACGATCACAGTGAGCGGCTCCTGCCAGACCTCGTCGGCTGCGTCAGGGCCAGTTCCGGGTGGGATTGCAAATCGGAGCTACGTGGGACTCCGGCCAGATCCAGGAAACGAGCGACCATCGGCAGCCCTGCCTCCGTAAGTATCGACTCGGGATGGAACTGCACACCGTACAGCGGCCATTGGCAGTGCTCCACCGACATCACCACCCCATCGTCACTCCAGGAGGTGACGGTTAGCGAGTCGGGGATGGAGCTAGGGTCGAGCGCCAGGGAGTGATATCGAGCCACAGTCAGTTGGGTTCCTTGAGGGCCCAGCAGTCGACTTTCGGTACAGACCGTCACCTGAGATGTGCGTCCATGAATCGGTTTGGGTGCCCTCACCACCTTGGCTCCTAGAGCCTGACCGATTGCTTGATGTCCCAGGCAGACTCCCAGGATCGGGATGCGATGCCCAAGGCGACGTACGACTTCCAGGCAACAACCCGCGTCGTCGGGTGCCTTGGGGCCAGGGGAAAGCACGATCGCTTCCACCTCCAGTCTCCCGATGCCGTCGACGTGGATCGCATCGCTTCGAACGACCAAGGTCCGCTGCCCCAGCCGTCGCAGATACCGATCGAGGTTGAAAACGAAGCTGTCGTAATTGTCGAGCACC
Organism: Pirellulaceae bacterium; assembly: GCA_044371425.1. Taxonomy (GTDB): domain Bacteria; phylum Planctomycetota; class Planctomycetia; order Pirellulales; family Pirellulaceae; genus JBEISR01. The sequence goes on from JBILTR010000010.1 coordinate 141,679, forward strand.
AGGATCATCGCCAGAGGGCCTCTCCAAGTCAGCCTCTGCAGGCCGATGCGTCGCCAACAACACCTTCGTATAATGATAATCGAAGGTTCTCGCCCCCAAGGCAACTCCAGCCGCTGGGGGCTCGATTTTTCTCCGTCCGAAGCCCTTGTTTCCAGCAGGCGAAGACATCCATGGCCGTTCAGGTTCAGTTGGCACGCATCATCATCAGCGAAATCACCGACAATCAGGTGATCTACCTGAAGGAATTGGATGGGCCCCGCCAATTTCCGATTCTGATCGGGTTTTTTGAAGCCAAGACCATTGATCGACGAGTCACTGGCGGGGAACGCCCCGTCCGCCCCCTGACCCACGATCTCCTGCTGACGATTCTCGAGCAACTGGGGGCGTCGATCGAACGGATTGTGATTTGCGACCTGAAGGAAAGCACCTACTTTGCCCAGCTGGAGATTCGCCATCCAGGTGGATTGCTTAAAATTGATTCCCGTCCTTCCGACGCCATTGCGATCGCCTACAGCCAGGCTCCTGCGATCCCGATTTTTGTGGACAATGAAGTGATGGAGAAGGCGAGTCAGTAAGGGGATGCCAGAGCGCTGGCATTACAGGGGGAGGGAAACCCGACGCGATGGCCCGAAACGAACAACTGATCCGGCAGCACAAGATCTTGCAGATTCTGGAGCGTCGTAGGTACGGCATCCGTCTAGAAGATCTCCGCGACGCCTTGGTCGACGAACTGGGGCTTTCTTCTTTGCACGAGCGGAGTGTGCGCCGAGATATCGAAGCGCTCCAGGCCGCCGGATTTGATATCGATACCGAAGAATCTGCACAGGGAAAGGTTTGGAAACTTCGGCACAACGACAAGGGCATTCATCGACTGAATGTCTCAGCCACCGAGCTGATTGCGCTGTCGATGGGACGCGACCTGATGCTCCCGTTGGCTGGGACGCAGTTCTGGCATGGCATCGAAGGCTTCTGGAACAAGGTCCGCGAGCAGTTGCCGGCAGGGGTCTGGGAGCTTTTCGAACGGTATCGGAGGACATTGCTGGTCTCGGGCGTTGTCCCAAAGTCCTACGAAAAGCACCATGGGATACTCAAGAGTCTCCATCGAGCCATCGATGAGCATCGCGTGGTGGAAATCGAGTATCGGTCGGCAGGAAAGCCATCTTCGACTCGATTCATCTGCCCCTACGGCATTGTGGTCCATCAGGGAAGTATTTATCTGCTGGCGACTTTGGAGCCGCAGTCGGAGGATGCCTCCGGCCCTGAGTTAAGGCATTGGAAGCTCGACCGCTTCGTCAAGGCGACTCCACTGGATCGCTGGTTCAAACCCGATTCGCAGATCGATCTCAGCCAGCACGTGCAGCGAACGATCGGGATTTTCAGTGGGGAAGCGGCGCAGCGATACCGCATCTGGCTGACCCCCAAGGCCACACTCTGGCTGCAGGAAGATCCTTGGCACAGCGAGCAGCAACTGGAGCCGCTGGAGGGTGGGGGAGCCATCCTGTCGGTACCGGCTCACCACCCCATGGAAATCATCCCGAGAGTACTGGAATTGGGGGAGGAGGCGGAAGTGCTTTCGCCGCTCGAGTGTCGCGAGATGATCCGCGATGTCCTTGCCGATCGACTTTCTCGCTACGAAAGAGCTCCCGAGGATCCCCTCCCCAAGAAGTGACGTGAGCTGCGCCCGGCGGCTTTTCAGGGGGTGGTGGACGATGGAGCAACACCATCCCCGTCGATCTGCGGGCAGTCCTTGACCGGTTTGGAACAGAGGCCGCATACGGCATCGACGTCCAAACCATTCTGCCCCAGTCCGCCACAACTCCCCTGGATCGGCTTTCTGCCCAGGGCAACTCCGACCGCCATTGCTGCGATCGCCAAGCCGAAGACTGCAAGAGTCAACAGGAACAGGCCAAGGTGTGTCATGGGATCATCGCTCCTACAGTTTGCCAGAATCGCGTCGCATTCGTCATCGCACTGTCGTCTACTGCGTTCGCATTTTCTTTCTGCAGCCGCTCGATCAACTCGGGAAAACGCTCCCGGAAATCGCGACTCCACGACCAACGAAACGATCGACCAGCTCGATCCATCAGCAGCACTGGCCATCGTTCCTTCTCTGCCAGTTCTATCCCTCGGCGGCTACCTAAAGCCATGATGGTGGTCGCTCGACCGTCGGCCAACGAGCATTGGTCGGCGATGACGGTCACACTCGCCAGAGTCGACTGGACTGGCTGAGCGGTGTGCGGATCAATCGTGTGGCTATAGCGTTGCCCATCCATGTCCTCGAAAAAATTTCTGTAATCTCCCGATGTGGCGACCGATCCGCCGGTCATCGGGAGAACGATCGACGCTTGGCGAACATCCTCCAGTGGTGCCTCGATCCCTATTCGCCAGGGGACGCCCAAAGGATTCTTCCCGAGGACGCGCACTTCCCCTCCAATCTCGACGAAGTAGTTCTTGACCTTCAATTGATGCAGGAGCTCAGCTACCTGGTCGACTCCGTATCCCTTGGCGATGGACGACAGATCGATCGCCAGTCCCGGGAGGGTCTTCCGAATGGCGGGAGACGAAGGTTGGACTTCCAGGTGCTGGAACCCAACCTTCTTCTTGGCCAGAGCGATCTGTTCTTCGCTCGGTCGCTTCTCAATCTGGCCGTCGGGACCGAACCCCCATAGATTGACCAAGGGGGCGACGGTGATGTCGTAATATCCATCCGACAGCCGAGATAATTCGAGTGCCTGCTGGACGACCTGTGCGGTCTGCGTCGAGATCTCAAACCACTGATCGACTGGATGGCTGGTAAAGCGAGAGACTTCCGATTCGGGAAGATAGGTGGACATCATCCGATTGACATCCTCCAGCCGCTGGTCGATCTGTCGCTTTAGCTGACTGGCATCGAGATTAGCCGGAACGCCATGCAGCCGAACCGTGTAGGTAGTCCCCATGGTCTGACCCTGAATCGCGATCTGACCCCGGGCAGTCGGAATTGGCGACTGCCAAGCCCAAGCTAGCAGCGATAGTCCCACGGTTCCAGCCACCGCCCAGAGCACTAGCGTCGGGAAGAGACGGGCGGTAGTGCGGCGAGGAGGGGCTTCCATGGGGCAGGTCAACCACCAAAGTCGTCGTAGGCGATGTTTTCCTTCTCGACACCCAGTTCGTCGAGCATCTTGAAGACGGCGGCATTCATCATTGGAGGACCGCAGAGGTAGTACTCGATATCCTCGGGAGCAGGATGATTTTTCAAGTAGTTCTCAAGCACCACTTGATGGATGAAACCAGTGTAGCCGGTCCAGTTGTCTTCCGGACGGGGCTCCGACAAGGCAATGTTGAACTTGAAGTTAGGAAATTCCTTTTCGATCGCTCGGAAGTGATCCACATAGAAAAGCTCCTTGGAGCTTCTGCCGCCATACCAGTAGGAGACTTTCCGCTTGGTCTTCCGGTTCTTGAACAGCTCGAAAATGTGGCTTCGCAAAGGCGCCATGCCGGCACCGCCGCCGATGTAAACCATTTCCGCTTCGGTATCCTTGATGAAGAACTCGCCATAAGGTCCAGAGATGGTGACTTCATCACCTGGCTTTAGGTTGAAGATGTAGGAGGAAACCTTTCCTGGCGGCGTCCCATCCGGGGCTCGGGGCGGCGGCGAAGCGATGCGAACGTTGAGCATGATGATGCCCTTTTCGCCCGGATAGTTTGCCATGGAATAGGCTCGATACACCGGGTCATCCACCTTCGAGGTGTATCGCCACACGTTGAATTTGTCCCAGTCTTCATGGAACTGTGGCTCGATCGCAAAATTCTTGTACTCGACAACGTGCGGCGGCACTTCAATCTGGATATAACCACCTGCTTTGAAGTCGACGGCCTCGCCTGCTGGAAGCTCCAGAACAAGTTCCTTGATAAAGGTCGCGACGTTGTGATTGCTCCGAACCTTGCAGCGCCACTTCTTTGTCTCAAAGACCTCTTCTGGGACGTGGATCGTCATATCCTGCTTGACGGCCACTTGGCAGCTGAGTCGATATCCCTCTTTCGCCATCTTGTTGTTGATGTGGGATCTTTCGGTGGCAAGGATTTCGCCGCCGCCGCTGAGCACTTGAACTTTGCACTGGGCGCATGTGCCGCCGCCTCCGCAGGCGCTAGAAACGAAAATCCCTTGGTCGGCTAGGGCTCCTAGCAGTTTTCCGCCGCAAGGCACCGAAAGCTCTTTGGAGTCGTTCACCAAAATTTTCACATTGCCTGCGCTGACCAGTGCTTTTTTGGCTGCCAGGATCAGCAGCACCAGCGCGATGACGACCAGCGTGAACATCAGGACGCCGAGCAGAATGGTTTGCATGGTTGCCAACCTCGTTGAAGTCGTGGAGTGGTGGGCGCTTGTGAGCAATAGGGAGGGGATGGGAGGAACCGTTAGAGCTGGATACCGGAGAAGGCCATGAAGGCAAGCGCCATCAGGCCGGCGGTGATGAAGGTGATGCCAAGCCCTCGAAGTGGCGGTGGGATATCGGCATACTTCAGTTTTTCCCTGACCCCTGCCATCGCCACGATCGCCAGTGCCCAGCCGAATCCAGATCCGAAACCGTAGACGACGCTTTCAGAAAAGTTGTAGTCTCTTTCCACCATGAAGAGTGTCCCGGCGAGAATCGCACAGTTGACGGTAATCAGCGGGAGGAAGATACCTAGCGCGTTGTAGAGGGCTGGGAAGAACTTATCGAGCACCATTTCCAGAATCTGAACGATGGCTGCGACCACGCCGATGTAGCTGATCAGTCCCAGAAAGGACAGGTCGATCCCCGCATAGCTGCTACCGAGCCATTTCAGGGCGCCATCCTTGAGAAAGAGCTGGTAGAGCAGGTTGTTGGCAGGAACCGTAATGGTTTGCACGATCACCACTGCGATCCCAAGACCCAAGGCGGTTTTGACATTTTTCGAAACGGCGAGGAAGGTACACATGCCGAGGAAAAATGCCAACGCCATGTTCTCGATGAAAATGCTTTTCATCAGAAGGCTGAGCGCGTCCTGCAGTCCGATCCCCTGCCCCGCCAGCCAACCAGTCGCTGTCTCTGCAAGCATCCAGTCCATCGCCTTATGCCTCCTCGATCTGGTTGGGCTTGTACGATCGCACGATCCAGATGAGGATCCCGATCAGGAAAAAGGCACTTGGGGAAAGCATCATCAAGCCGTTGGACATCCAGCCGGCTGGTAGCACCGGGAATCCAAATAGTTTTCCACTGCCAAATAGCTCTCGCACAAATGCCAAAATCAGCAAGACGGCGCTATAGCCCAGACCGTTTCCGATGCCATCCAGAAAACTCTTGTAGGGGCTATTTTTCATCGCGAACCCTTCGGCTCGTCCCATCACGATGCAGTTGGTGATGATCAGTCCCACGAAGACCGACATCTTTTTCGATAGCTCGATCGGTGCAAACGCTTTGAGGATCTGGTCGACCATAATCACCAAGGATGCGATCACCACCATTTGGACGATGATGCGAACGCTACTTGGAATGCGATGCCGAATGAGACTGACGGCCGCATTTGAAAAACCAGTGACTAGCGTGACGCTGATCGCCATGATCAGCGCGGTGCTCAGCTGGGTCGTCACGGCGAGGGCTGAGCAGATGCCCAGCACCTGTCGGGCGATGGGGTTGTTATCGAGAATCGGTTCGGTCAACAGGTCGCGATCCTTTGGTTCAGCCATTGGCTTTCCCCTCCTGCTGCTTTTGAATGAACTTGCCAAACGCCTCATCACTGAACCAGTAACGAAGCAGATTCGACACGCCGCGGGATGTGATTGTCGCACCTGAAAGCCCGTCGACTTCGTAGTCTTTGGCGGCTTCGGATGCCGTGGTTCGTGCGACGTTGACTTTCAGTCCACCGGTAGATCCGACAGCTGTAGGGTCATAGATTTTTTTCCCGACCCACTGTTGTTTCCAATTCGGGTTGTCGACTTCCCCACCCAACCCCGGCGTCTCCGCATGTTCGTAGAATGTCAGCCCTTTGACCGTATTGAAGTCGGTTCCCAGCGCGATGAAGCCGTAGAGAGTCGACCAAAGGCCTTTTCCGTAGACTGGGAAGACGACCTGTTCGACTTGGGATGGATCCGATTCCGACTTGATCAAATAGACCAGTGAGTACTTCTCCCGCGTGCTGATCCCGGTGCTATAGGGGCCGGTGACAGGTGCAGTGGCGCTGGGGTCTTTGGCAGCCTTCCGTTGGTCGAACGCATCCGGATCGATCACCGATGGGTCGACATATTCACCAGTCGCCAAATCGACCACCCGCTTCTCGATTCGCTCGAAGATCTTTTCCACTTCCTTCGCATTCGGCTTTTTGCCAGGCGATAGGGACGCGGCGGAAATGATGTTCCGTTTCTGATCGAGCACCTTGTTGGAGTCTTGGAAGGACCGCAGTCCAACGGCCGACACACTGACGATCAGCGAGCAAATGATGCAGAGAGCCAGTGAGACGACCAGGGTGTTGAGTAGTGAGTCACGCTGCATAGCGAGCGGCCCTCCGTTTGATGTTCGCCTGGGCGACGAAGTAGTCGATCAATGGGGCAAAAACATTACCGAAGAGGATTGCCAGCATGATGCCTTCCGGGAAAGCCGGATTGACGACGCGTATCAGGATCGTCATCGCCCCAATCAGGATCCCGTAAATCCATTTGCCCGTATCGGTCATCGCAGCCGATACAGGGTCGGTCGCCATGAAGACGGCTCCAAAGGCAAATCCGCCGATCACCAAGTGCCACCAAGGGGGTACCTGGAACATCGCGTTGTTGAACTGCCCGGAAGTCGCGTAGAACAGAGCGGAGAGCCCGACAGCGCCGATCACGCAACCTGCCATGATCCTCCAGGAGCCGATGCCGCTGGCGATCAGAATGGCGGCGCCGATCAAACAAGCCAAGGCGCTGGTTTCTCCCATCGACCCCTGAATGGTGCCAAGGAAAGCCGAGCCCCAGGAGATCGATTCTTGGCCCCAGGGAACTTGGATCTGCTCAAGCGCCTTCATCCCGGTTTGTGTATCGGCGGCCGCCAGGGCACCCAACGCGGTGGCTCCAGAAAAACCGTCGACGGCGGTCCAGACTTCCGACCCGGAGATCTCCAGCGGGTTGTTGAAGTAAAGAAAGGCGCGTGCGGTGAGAGCGGGATTGAGAAAATTCCGGCCGGTGCCACCGAAAACTTCTTTGCCGATCACGACTCCAAAGGCGATACCTAGCGCGACTTGCCACAGAGGGATGGTTGGGGGCAAAGTCAACGGAAAGAGGAGCCCGGTGACCAGGAAGCCCTCGTTCACTTCGTGCTTTCGGATCATGCTGAAGATCAGCTCGATCGTTCCTCCCACCGCCATGCAGACGATGTACACAGGAAGGAAGTGAATCAGACCGTAGATGAAGTTGTCGAGGAAGCTGGAGGAGCGATGGCCAAGTCCAAGGGCCGAGTGGATGGTGTGATGCCAGTCGTACTGGACCGTCAGGCCAGCTTCGGACATCCTTTCCATGGCGTGGTGAGCCTGATAGCCGGTATTCCAACAAGCCATCAGCACACAGGGTATCAATGCGACCACCACCATCGACATCAGTCGCTTTAGGTCGATCGCATCGCGCACGTGCGTCGTTCCCCCGGTGGTTTGTCCCGGTGTGAACAAAAAGGTGTCGATCGCCTCATAGAGAGGATAGAGCTTTTCCAGCTTTCCGCCATGAGCGAATAGTGGGTGGAGTCGATCGAGTGTGCTTCTCAGGAACTTCATGGGGCGACTAGACCTCCTTCTCGATGCGTTGGAGATTGTCTCTCAGGATTTCCCCGTACTCGTATTTTCCTGGACAGACAAAGGTGCATAGCGACAAATCTTCTTCGTCCAGTTCCAGACATCCTAGTTCCACTGCCCGCTCCAGATCGCGCGTGATCAGCGATCGCAGCAACAGGGTGGGGAGGAGATCGAGCGGCATGACCTTTTCATAGGTACCGATCGGCACCATCGCTCGTTCACTGCCTCCAGTCGATGTCGTCAGGGGAAGGTCGTTGCCGCCCACCCATGCACTGGCGAAGGCACGAGTGGCCGAAAACTTATTGAATCCAGGCATTTGCCATCCCAGAAACTCTCGCTCAGTTCCCTCGTTCAGTAGAGTCACCTGGGTGTGATAACGGCCCAGGTACGGTAACGCGGGATCGATGCGACGACCCCCCAAGGGGGATCCGGAGATAACACGAACACCGTCCTTCGAATCGGTCCCAATCAATGAATCGATCGGAGCGCCTAGCAGAGATTGGACCAGTCGTGGATTGCTACAGGCGGGGCCCGCGACGGAAATGATGCGGCTGGCATCGACACGGCCGGTTTCCCACAACCGCCCGATGGCGATGACATCCTGGTAGCTGAGGTGCCAGTTGATTCGCGTTGATGAGGCGGGGCTGATGAAGTGCATGTGAGTTCCCACCAGTCCGGCAGGATGAGGCCCAGAAAACTCATGCAGTTCAATGCCCGGAAGGCCCTCGCCGGGTATGGTGTTCGATCCGGCGGCTCGGCATAGATGCAAAGGAGCCGGGATGGCCTTTGCCAGGACCAATAGTCCTAAACGAAAGCTCTCCTTCGCTTCGGCAATCACCACCTGCGGATCGGCGCTAAGCGGATGGGTGTCCATCGCGTTGACGAACAGGGCTTTGGGATTGGTTTTTGGGGAAGGAACTTTTCCGAAAGGCCTGGCCCGTAGCGATGTCCAGAGGCCGCTTTCGACTAACAGTTGCCGCAGGTCGTCCGAGCTAGCTGCTTCAAGCCCCTGCGAGGGCCGGAAAAACTCCTTGCCGGGACGTGGCTCCACTTCCAACTCGACTCCCAGAAAAGACCGCTTCTCCCCCCGGAGGATTCTGGCGACTTTTCCTGATGCGGGTGCCGTGTAAAGAAGACCGTCAGTCTTTTTGTCGGAAAAAAGAGTTTGGCCTGCCTCAACCGAATCCCCCTCCTCGACCTCCATTGTCGGTCGCATCCCCAAATAGTCGGTCGCCATCAGGGCAATCTTCTGGGGGAGCGGAGTCGGCTCGATGGTTTGTCGCGGCTTTCCAGAAATCGGAAGAGTCAAACCCTTCTTCAAATCCCATCGTCCTGCCATCGATTCATTCCCTCCTGGGGCACCGGCTTTAGGTACCGACTGGTGGCCATGTCGCGATCGATTAGTCGCCTCACGCACGCTCCGAGCCTGGGAATGCCATGGCGCGTAAGGTGGGGTAGAGCGGCCCGCACGTCGTCCAAGGCCACGCCGAACCCTATCCGATTATGAAACATTTCACAATCGGTCGCAACTACGGAAGGGATGCCGGAGGCCGAGACCAATCGAAGAGAGCCCGACAATACTCTCGCCTAACGCTGGGCAAGTGGTCTCCTCTGCGAAGCTAGAGGTTCCCAGCGAGCAGCAGAAGACGTAGTAGGCTGGCGAGGCTACGGCAGGGGGGCACCCAAGCGGGTGATAAAGCTGCAGGGCCCAAACTACCGTCTCTGCTGAGCCGAACGAGCTTCCGCGCGAGCGGCTTTCAGGGCAGCGGTTTCGTTTGCCAATTTGTTTTCGGGACCGGCTGGGAAATACTGTACGTCGTCGTAGAGATAGAAAGGACTTGGTAGCGTTTGGCCGGCTACCGAAGTCTGGCAACCGGTGCTGGAGACCAGCGATCCAAGAGCCAATGCAAGCAGGACCGCCACAGGCAATTTCGAGAAGGCATTTTTTTCCGACATCGTACAGTGGCCTCCAGCCGATTGAAAATCCTGTTGGTTTGCCGTCCCAGACTGCAAGCCGAGACGCCCTTCATCGACTGTATCGGCCGATTGCTTGGGGAAGGTTGATTCGTTTGTAGCGGTCCTGCTTTTTTTTCTGCTTTCCATCCCCTTTGCCGTCTCCCTCTGACGCCATCCACCTTCCCAATCGGTGCCACCCACCTTTCCAGTCGGTGCCACCCACCTTTCCAGTCGGTGCCACCCACCTTTCCAGTCGGTGCCACCCACCTTTCCAGTCGGTGCCACCCACCTTTCCAGTCGGTGCCACCCACCTTTCCAGTCGGTGCCATCCACCTTTCCAATCGGTGCCATCCACCTTTCCAATCGGTGCCATCCACCTTTCCAATCGGTGCCATCCACCTTTCCAATCGGTGCCATCCACCTTTCCAATCGGTGCCATCCACCTTTCCAATCGGTGCCATCCACCGATTGGGTAGGTGGGGGCGAGGGATTGCAGCTAGCTATC
>JBILTR010000042.1:0-15731 GCA_044371425.1 Pirellulaceae bacterium
ACGCAACTTTGCCACGATCTGCTCCGGAGTGTGCCGCTTCCGTCTCTGCTTGCTCATCCAAGGTCTCCTTGCAAAAATGCTCACGAGACCTTCATAACTCATGGATCAGATTTTTCGTAGCAGGCCATCGGCAACCCCGCAGGAGTCATCACGTGGAGGTTCACCCTTGGTCCGAGGGGGATTTTTTGGTAAAAACGACTCCACTAGCTCACAAAGTTCGTCAGGCAATCAGTAGTCATAAATACCGCTAGCACGGTCCATGGTGAGTCCTTTGTGTCTGAATCTTTCTTACCAAATCTCAGCTAAAACAGGAGTCAACAGTGCGGCAAAATCATGTGGATTTTAAGTTATCGAATAGGCTGTTCATCCGAGAATCTTGCAGGTAAATTGCGGCCTCATTGCGCAACGATACCCCAAAAGGCGAGAATCATGGAAAAGAAGATCTTTGTAGTTAGCACTGTGCCAATAGACCAACAGACAGAAAATGGCGTCTATGACATTTTTCACGTTTCGGAATTCATGATTTGTGCCATATCCGATCAAGCAAAGCTAAGGGAGGCAATCCCTGATGCTTGCAAGGAAATTGCGAAATTGGTCTCGGAGAGTTCATCTATCATGCGACGGGGAATTTTCGGGACCCTCATAGATCTTTTTTTCGGACACAGAGGTTCGCTTTGCGTGGTTATCTATCTAAATGGGATGGAGACTAATTCAGCTGATTTCGACGAAATAGGAATTAATTTTTTCAAGCATTTAAGTGCCGATCTTAAAGTACGTAAGTCACAGTGTCGCTTCTATTTAACTGGCGGCATTTCCCAAGGGAAAGATACAAATGAGATTATTTTCATATGCGATAGACTTGTGGCCAGTGCTATGGATCAGATTCGAGATATGGAAAAGAATTTTCAACTAATTGAGGTTCAGTGGATTGAATTCCTTAAACGGATAGGAAGCGATTACCTCGCTTTATTCTTCATCTCATGTTTTGGCGCATTTGTAATCGGCTTCTCCGCAAAGCTAGGTGAAAATTGCTCCGAACATGTACAAAAACTTATGCCCAATGCTGGCTGGTTGTTTTTCATGATATCAGTGATTTACATTATGTTAAATAGTATCAGATCCAAGGTTTCGAGCTATCGGATCACAAGGCCCGTATTCGACAAAAAAGCAAAAGGGGCGGAACACGGCCTTAAAAATGAGTGATGAGTTTTGATTCATCCCATCCGTTGGGTCGCCGAAGAACATGAATTTCATCCCCTGGAAAAACATGCCGGCGCGGTACCAGGATTCGGTCGGCTGTAACTCGCCCAATCGCTCCTTCTCGAAGTAGTATCGAGTCGCCCCCCTCCAAAATGCCGCTGCGGTCAGCGGCGATCCGTCGGTGCGACTGGCGGCGCGAACAAACCCGTCCATCAACGTCATCGCCGCAGGTTGGCTCCCGGTGTTGCAGCCAATGTAAACCACCGCACCACCCGACGCACTCCTCAACAGGATCTCCCCCAACCCACTCCGGTTCTACTCCCCTCGCGCATAACAGGCCGACGGAGGCGGCGGCCCGTCAAACCGCTCCCTTCCATTCGTTCCCACGTGCTTTACCCCAATCCCTTCCTCATACGGCTCGTAAGGGGGCACAGTGGCAAACCAATGTTCGTGCAACCGGCGGAAAAATGATCGACGCCGTCCCCGTCCGCGACATCGAGGTATGGCATGAACTCCGCTGACTAGAAAGCCAGCAGTATCCCATCCCCGTCAAACTGTACTTCGCCGTACGCATACAGCGCCGGAACAGAAAGAAGAAAAGAATTCGAGTCTATCCCACCGGTGGCTGGCGCCACCGGCAGTCACTGTGCCGGCCCTCCGGGCCTGGAAGCAAAGAATCCGGGTTTGGTTCTGGTGTGTTCACTGTCGGGTCTTCGCGGTCATGACGCCTTACGCAAGTCACAGGTGCTCGACACCATGAGGTCGCTCGTGCAACGACAGCTTCACACACCCTACAGAAGAATGCCAAGCCTACGCTGTTGCAGCAACACACCTCATGTTTACCCACCACACCAGCCCCGGAGGGGCGGCACTACCCCATGCCGGGGCCGTCAGGCCCCGGAGCGGAAGAAGGATAAGAGCTCCATCCTATTCCACCGGTGGCTGGCGCCACCGGCTGTCACTGTGTCGGCCCTCCGGGCCTGGAAGGAACGAATCCGGGTTTGGTTCTGGTGTGTTCACTGTCGGGCCTTCGTGGTCATGTCGCCTTACGCAAGTCACAGGTCCTCGACACCATGAGGTCGCTCGTGCAGCGACAGCTTCACACACCCTACAGAAGAATGCCAGGCCTACCCGGTAGCAGCAACGCACCTCATGTTTACCCGCCACACCAGCCCCGGAGGGGCGGCAGTACCCCATGCCGGGGCCGACAGGCCCCGGGGCGGAAGGAGGAAAAGGATTCAAGCCTCTCCCACCGCAACGGGAGAAAAATTGTAGCTAGCGCTACACTGCCTCGCCGGTGCCCCAACGCTGAGGCGCGGATTGGTAGGCGAGATCCGCCTCCGGAAGCAACTCCGTCAACTCCTCCGCTCGACGCTGGTCCGACGGATGCGTCGATAACCACTCCGCCGGCTTCTCGCTGTTCGACTCCCCAAACCGCTTCCAGAACCGCGGCGCCTCCGATGGATCATAACCGGCTTGAGCCATCAACTGGATGCCGATCCGATCCGCCTCCAGCTCGTGCTTGCGACTGTGCGGCAAGACATACCCCACCTGCGTCCCCGCTCCATAAGCCCGCATCACCAGATCACGCGTCACCGGGGAATAGCCCTTCATCGCATACCCCAAAACCCCCGAGACGGTCTGCACCCCCGCCTGCTGACTCATCCGCTCCCCTCCATGCCGCGCCAGCGCATGAGCCACCTCGTGACTCATCACCACCGCCAATCCCGCTTCGTTCTGACAAATCGGCATGATCCCTTCGTAGACCGCTACCTTCCCTCCCGGAAGACAAAACGCATTCTGCTGCTCACTGGCCAGCAATTGAAACTGCCAGTGATAATCGGTCCGCCCCGATACCGCCGCGATCCGCTCCCCCGTCCGCTGCACCAGCGCCTGCCACGCTCCATTCTTCGAAAGCGGCTCGGTCCTCAACACCTCTTGATACGCATCCTCTCCCAGGGCCAGCTCCTGCGACTCCGGGATTAGCATCAACTGCGACCGACCGGTATACGGCGCACTGCGACACCCCATCAGGCACCCACAGCCCCATCCAATCGTATGACTGAGCATCTGGCGACGTCGCATCGTCATCGGCGCACTCCCCATGCTTCCCCGGCACCATCCAAGCCTCTGCCTTCTTCAGCGCGGAAACGATAGCCAATTCAGCCTGCTGCTTCAAACCCATTTCATTCGGTGAATGATGGCTATCCGGGGATGGGGGATAGCAAGAGTTTCCCTAGGGAATCTTTGGTGGCGCAAGCCACCAGTTGGTGGATTTCCCACCGGTGGCTGTCGCCACCGGCAGTTCCTGTGTCGGCCCTCCGGGCCTGGACCAAGTTGCGATGAACCTCTCTTGAAGCAACAAACCGGGTGTTTACCCACCACACCAGCCCCGGAGGGGCGGCACCACCTCTGCCGGGGCCGACAGGCCCCGGGGAGGAAGAAGAATAAGAGTTCCATCCTATCCCACCGGTGGCTGTCGCCACCGGCAGTTCCTGTGTCGGCCCTCCGGGCCTGGAACAAGTTGCGAGGAACCTCTGTGGAAGCAACAAACCGGATGTTTACCCACCACACCAGCCCCGGAGGGGCGGCACTACCCCATGCCGGGGCCGACAGGCCCCGGGGAGGAAGAAGGATAAGAGTTCCATCCTCTCCCACCGGTGGCTAGCGCCACCGGCAGTTCCTGTGTCGGCCCTCCGGGCCTGGAACATCTTTTTTGGTGAACCTTAGATCAAGCGACCATGTCTCAATAGCTTACGCTTCTTGAACATCACCGACTCAACGTCAGGGAGATCGCCATGGGAACGCATCACCACCTGCTTTATCACATCGTCTTCAGTACCAAGAACCGCCAGCGGTGGCTCGTACAGGGATTCAGAGAAAAGGTCTTTGGCTACCTCGCCGGAGTCGCCAACCAGAGCGACGGACAGACACTGATTGTCAATGGCTATCTGGATCATGTCCACTTGCTGGTCCGTATTCCAGCCAAATATGCTGTCTCCGACTTCGTCGGAAAGATCAAAAGCTGCTCAAGCAAGCACCTCAACGAAACCAGTGGGATCCTTCGAAAGTTTGGCTGGCAAGATGGATATGGCGCCTTCACTGTCGGTGCAACTGAGAAAGACAGAGTCATCCATTACATCGAGCGACAAGAAGAACACCATCGCTCAATCCCATTTGAATCAGAGTATTTGAAACTTCTGAAAGACAATGAAATGGAGTTCGATCCCAAGTATCTGTTTGACTAGAGTTTCCCCCTGATGGTTAGTTCGATCGATCCCATCCACCAAAGACCAGCCCGGAGCAGGATGGAGGAGTAGATTTGAGCCTATCCCACCGGTGGCTAGCGCCACCGGCAGTTCCTGTGTCGGCCCTCCGGGCCTGGAATAGGTTGCGAGGAACCTCTGTGGAAGCAAAAAACTTGGTGTTTACTCAAAACACCAGCCCCGGAGGGGCGGCAGTGCCCTTGCCGGGGCCGACAGGCCCCGGGGAGGAAGGAGGAAAAGCATTCCATCCTTTTCCACCGGTGGCTGTCGCCACCGGCAGTCACTGTGTCGGCCCTCCGGGCCTAGATCAAGTTGCGGTGAACCTCTCTTGAAGCAACAAACCGGATGTTTAACCGCAATACCAGCCCCGGAGGGGCGGCACTAACCTTGCCGGGGCCGACAGGCCCCAGGGAGGAAGAAGAACAAGAGTTCCATCCTATCCCACCGGTGGCTGGCGCCACCGGCAGTTCTTGTGTCGGCCCTCCGGGCCTGGATCAAGTTGCGAGGAACCTCTGTTGCAGCAACACACCTTATGTTTACCCACCACACCAGCCCCGGAGGGGCGGCACTACCTCTGCCGGGGCCGACAGGCCCCGGGGAGGAAGAAGGATAAAAGTTCCGTCCTATCCCACCGGTGGCTGTCGCCACCGGCAGTTCCTGTGTCGGCCCTCCGGGCCTGGAACAAGATGCGAGCCACCTCTGTTGCAGCAACACACCTCATGTTTACCCGCAATACCAGCCCCGGAGGGGCGGCACTACCTCTGCCGGGGCCGTCAGGCCCCAGGGAGGAAGAAGAACAAGAGTTCCATCCTTTCCCACCGGTGGCTGTTGCCACCGGCAGTCACTGTGTCGGCCCTCCGGGCCTGAGGTTCAGTGCGAGAGGCGATCCATCAGGAATGAATGGGAGACAAAAAACATCTCTCATTTCATCTCGGTCAGCACGGGCGGGACGCCCGTGCTACATGAGAAAACCAACACTAGCTGAATAGCTTGGCAATCGGTCGACCTCCGTCGGTAATCGGGACCGGCCGATCCCCATCCTGCAGCCAACCACTCGGATCGATCTGCATCGCCGCTAGCATCGTGGCAAACAAATCGGGAACACTCACCGGATCCGCCACCATCTTCTTCGATAACTCGTCCGTCTCCCCATACGCCCCACAATGGCTCAGCCCACCACCAGCCAGCACGCAGGTAAAGGCACTCCCCTGATGCCCTCGACCGCCGCCACTGTCAAACTCCGGAGGACGACCGAATTCGGTGGTGATGGAAATCAAGGTCCGATCGAGCCATCCCTTGTCGGCAAGGTCGCGAATCAACATCCCAACCGCCTGATCCAGCTCCGCCAACAGCCGATGCTGCTGCTCGATCCCCTCGTTGTGGACATCCCACCCCGATCCGTTCAGAAAATTGAGGTTATGAGAAACCTCCAAAAACCTCACCCCTCGCTCCACCAGCCGCCGCGCCAACAGGCATCGCTGGCCAAACTCCCCACCATACGCCTCCCGCAATCTCGATGGCTCGCGATCCAACTCAAACCCTTCCTGAAACTCCGGGCCCGCCAACCGTTCACTCTGCTTCATCGCCTCCTCATACTGCGCCTCCAGCCCCTGAGCGGCGAGCGATCCCTGGGTGCGACGCGCTAGCTGAAGCTGGTCGCGAAACTGCTGGCGGCGCGTCTGTCGATCGAGCGAAATGCCATCGGGCCGGCTGAGCCCCGCTGGCCCCTGCCCTGTTTCGGTCAAATAGAGATAGCCAGCGCGACTGCCAAGGAATCCAGGCCCTCGCGTCGGATTGGGAAACCCCAGCACCACATAAGCCGCAGCATCTTCGCTAGCCGGCCCACGCTGATGAGCGATCAACGATCCCAGCGATGGAAAGACTAGCGTCCCTCCCACCGGACGCCCCGTATGCATTCGATTGGTGGCCGCCGCATGTTCGTCGATCGTGTCGTGATGCACCGATCGAATCGCCGTCACCCGATCCATCACCCCGGCGATCGACGGTAGATGCTGACACACCTGCACTCCAGGCACCACCGTATCGATCGCATCGTAATAGGCCCCCGGTCGCTTGGCCTTCGCATCACCGCGCCGCTTGGGATCGAACGAATCGATCTGCCCCATGCCGCCACCCAGCCAGATCGAAATCAGATGCTCCGCCTTCCCCAACGGAATCGCGGGCGATGATCCTTCTTCGTTAGCGATTCCCAAACTGGAAATCCCCAATGCGGCCCCGGCCGCTCCCGCAGCACGCAATACATCACGTCGGTCTGGCATTTTGGATGGCATCCCAAAACCTCTCTCTTCCTGGACCTTACGGAATCCAGACAAACTCCGATGCATTGATCAGGCTCCACACCACATCTTCATAGCGTTCCCGCCAAAAAGGCTCCAGGCGAGCGTCAGCCGCCGGCCCACGCCTCGCCCGCCTCTGCATCTCCATCTGAATCGTCGTCGCCTGCGGCACCAGATGATTCGACCACGTCACCCGAGGCAGCAGTTCATCGATGGGAGTCGGCTGAAACAATTCCTCCGCCCTTGTCCGCTTGTCAAACCCCTCCTCCAGCGCTGCCACCAAGGGCGCCGCCTCGTCGGGATTTGGCGATCGCGTCAGGCAGCGCTGAAAGAGCTGATCGACCAGCGCCTGGGGCGATGGTGCATCGAGCGCCATCTGAGCCAATGGGCTTCCTTCGGTCGCACGCGTCAGATGCTGCACCAGATGCCCCTGTGCGAGGATGCCAGGCTGAAGCGGGTCGGGATCGAGTGGTCTATCGGTGCGCGGCATCTGACGGGCTCCCTCCCAACCAAAAGCCTGCATCACCTCCGCCACCAGCCCTGCGCGCGGCAGATCAAGGCTGGGCCGGTCCCGTTCGTTGTTCAAACTAGCCATCATCCAGGCGCGACTTGGAAAACCAAGCGACAGTCGATTGTCGGCCGCGCGTCGCCCATCGGGATCAAACGTCAGTTCCTCGCTGTCGATCGATTTGCCAGTCGCTTGGTGCAGCGAGTCAACCAACTGCTCGGCAGTCATCCGCCGCTTCTGCGGCGCATGAAAGGTGCGTTGCAGAGGATCGAGCGGCACGGGAAGATCGGTGGCCGTCCGCTGATAAAGCTGCGACTGCATCACCAGCCGCTCGATCGCCTCCACCTGATACCCACTGGCGACCAGTCGATCCGCCAGCCACTGCAGCAGATCGGGGTGACTGGGTGTGGCCCCTTCCCAATCGTCGGGAGGTTCCATCAGCCCGGCTCCGATCAGTCGACGCCAGACGCGATTGGCGACCACCTGCGCGAACCGTTTGTTTTCCGGCGAGGTCAGCAGCAGAGCCAGTCGCTGCCGTGAGTCGCTGGGATCGATCAGCAGCGGGTCGAGGGCGGGGGAGTCGTCGAGGCCGGTCACTTGGCGAAGCGGCCAGTGGGGCGAGACGGTCTCGTCGGGGCGAAGCGTCGCGCGGATCAGCGGCTGCCGACCTGGCAATTCGAAGAAGGCGGCGGGGACGCGACTGCTGGCAGGCACTCCACTAGTCTTGCGATCCAGCATCGCGGCGAGCCCAAAAAGGTCGCGCTGCGTGGTGCGATGGTACGGGGCATCGTGGCACCGAGCGCACTGCATCTGCATCCCAAGAAACGCGCCGGCTAGAATCTGAACCTTCGATGCCATCGGCGCATCATTCTCGGCAGCCATCCCAAACCCTGCGCTCCCTCCCGTATGCGGATTGCCGCGCATCATCACCAGCTCGGTCACCCAGCGATCGATCGGCTTGCGATCCCGCAGTGCATCGGCCAGAAACCAACGGAAGGGACCGGTGCTGTTCAGCGACGCATTGATCAGCGTCGGATTCTCGGCCAGCACATCCTGCCAGTAGGGAATCCAGACATCGGCGTGCCGAGGGTCAGCCAGCAATCGATCGATCGCGCGGAAACGTTTGTCGTCCGAAGGATCGGCGAGAAACTGCTGCAGTTCTTCTTCGGTCGGCAGCAGACCAATCGCATCCAACGTGGCGCGCCGCAGGAAGGCAGCATCATCCAGCAAAGGAGTCGCCACCAGTCGCTCCGGTAAAACCACTTCACTGGGCCAGGGGGCCCCTTGAGCGACCCATGCCTGAAGCACCTGCCGATCCGCCTCCCCAAGTCCGGCACCCGTAGGAGGCATCCGCAGCGCGGGGTCGGTGTGCGCGATCCGCTGGAGCAGAGGACTGCTGGAACGATCCTCTAAATGCACCACCGCTTCACCACTGTCGCCACCAGCAAGCAGACCGTCGCGATGCTGGAGATCCAGCCCACCGACTTGCTGAGGTCCATGGCATCGGACACAGTGCCTCTGCAGGATGGAGACCGCCGAGCTGGCCAAGGGGTTTGGGGCCGAGCGGCTTTCTTGCTGCTGCACCGCGAGTGCGTCGATGCGATGCTGAATCATGCGATCGATCTCTTGCGAGTCGCCTTGGTCCGGATCGACGGGAGATGGCCTTGAGGCGAGCCATTGACGGGCCGATTGATGGCGCTGCTGCCAGTAGTGATCCTGACTGGCCGACAGGGTGTGACGCTGATCGTCGTCCCAGGCGTTCCACGCCGACTGTTCTTTGGCCAACAGAGGTTCAATTCCTGCATCGGTCAAAGGAATAGAGATATCGGTGGGGGTGAGCAACTGGAAGGCATCGCTGCCGGCGGTTTGCAGCGCCACCAGCAGCTCACCCGGCTCGGGCCGAAACGACTTTCCACCGACCATTGTCTCCAGCACGACGCGAACCTTCCCCGCCTCCGGCCGCAGCAACTGCCCCGTCGCTTCCTGCTGGCGATAGCTGGGCATGCGAGCTCCTGGGGCGATCGCTTTGGGCAGCGGCGTGATCGGCTCTTCGCCGCTGGGAGATCCAGTCAGGGGGCCGCACTGAGCGACCAACTGGCCATCGACCCAGAGTCGGCTGAGTCCTCGGGCTCGGAGCAAAAATGCCGAAGGGCCAGCGGGGAGTTCGACATCGGCTGCCAGGCGCGCCAGGAGAGGCGCTTTCCAGGCGTCGCGGATACCCCAGGCATCGAATCGAGCCGGTAGACGCGGGAGGAAGAAAGCGGGAAGTCGATCGGTCGTCAGCGTGGGTGTGGCGAGTGGTTCTTCGGCATCGGGCCATCGGCTATGGGAGCCGACTGCTTCGATCAGTTGCAGCGTGATCTTGCCTTCGGGGACCGCATCGATCTGAGGCATGCAGACGACAGCGGTCGGGATTTTGTCATCGACGTGGTAGCGATCTTCGATCTCTTGATCGGTCAGCAGGCGGCGATGGATCGCGATCGCATCCAGCAGCCCGATGAAACTGTTCCCGGCCGAACCGTTCATCGAAGATCCGATCCAGACGGCATCGTCATCGACGACAGGCGGCAGTGTGGTAGGGCCTCCCATCGTCCAGTCGCCTTGGACCGGCTTGCCGTCGACCCAGCCGCAGATCGACTCTGGATTGCCGAACTGGTAGGCGATCGCGACATGATGCCACTGAGGATCGGGCGACAGGATGGCATCACTAGTCCATCGATGCCACGGGCCGGTAGGATCCGACTGGCCAGGGTCGGTGGCGAAGAGAAAATCGAGATGCCCTTTGCCATCGATGCGGCGGATGCGCATCGACCAGTTGTGATTGTCGCGCGACATGCCGGGTTGCCAGGTTCGGCCTTTGCCGATCACCGTGTGGTATTCGTGATCGCCTAGGTCGGTGATTCGCACCCAGGCTTCCAGGGTGATCGAGTCGCCTTGCGCGAAGTCGTAGGGGCTTTGCGATCCAGGGTCGGCGATCTCCAATCGGGCTCCGCGTCCCTCCAGCCGAATCGCCGTGTTCCCAGGATCGAGGTCAGGGAAGCGAGGCGGCCTGGGTCCAGGTTGATCTCGCTGTACCTCCCCCACGGTGCGGTAGCTGGTCGTCTCTTCGGCACCGAAGTCCCAACGAGCTACAGGTGGTGGATCCTGGGCACCGGTTTTTTCTAAAGTGAAGATCCAGAGGACGCAACTGAAGAGAACGAGCCACCGTGGGATAGAGCAACGGGAGCTGACGAAAGGATCGTGCGGGATCTGCGATCGCAAGACAGAGCGGCGGGAGAGATAGGCAATCGACATTCCCGTGCCTCGTCAATTGGGGTGTGGCGATGCATTGGCTGGAGCGGAAGGGCTTGTCGACGCCTTAGCAGCCGACGAAGTGACCAAGGGAGCAACGGCCGATGTGGCGGGCAAACGATCCAGCGATCGAAAAGCGATTGGGCAATGAAAAATACCCCCGGCAGGGCTCGAACCTGCGACCTCAGCTTTAGGAAAGCCGCGCTCTATCCAACTGAGCTACGAGGGCACATTCGCGACGAATCGGAATAGGGTGATTTTAACCGACGCCGGATCCTTTGCCCACACTCTTTCCAAGGGAGCCGAATCGGGTCCAATGGAAAAGCGAGTGGGATCGGCAGTTGGATGCCTTTGTCAGGGCTGGGAAACGATTCGTCAGGGGGTCAAGCGGATGCGTCCAGGGGAGCAGCGATTGCTGTTGATGCGGATTGTCGATGCCAGTGCGAATCGAGCGGCGGAAGGGCTGCGCACGCTGGAGGATCTTGCCAGGATGGTGCTGGATGATGCGGACCTGACCGAACTGCTAAAGGGGCAGCGGCATCGGTTGACCGAAGCGCTGCGGACGATTCCGATGGCCGAACGTCTTGCGGCGCGCGATACGGCAGGGGATGTGGGGACAGAGATTTCGCTGGCCAGTGAACAGCGGAGGGCGTCGATCGATCAGATCGCAGCGGCGGCGGCCGAGCGGACTTGCCAGGGGTTGCGTAGCCTGGAGGAGGCGCTCAAGGGGATGGAGCCGATGGCGGCCAGGGAGGTGGAGCAACTGAGGTATGGTGTCTATCAGAGCGCGGCTAAGGTGCAGTTGAAGCTGGCGGATGACCGCAGCACGCTGACGACATGTCGACTGTGTCTGTTGATCGATTGCCGGCGTCCGGGGAGTTCCCAGTGGGAGTCGCTGGATCGATTCGGGGAGCGGCTGCGGGGTTTGGCGCAGGCGGGAGTCGACCTGGTGCAGCTTCGAGATAAGGACGCGGACGATGGGATGCTGCTGGCCTATGCTAGGAAGGGAGTCGAGGCACTGCGACCGACTGGTGTGCCGCTGATCGTCAACGACTCCATCGCCGTCGCCCTGCTGAGCGGCGCGGCGGGAGTGCATCTGGGGCAGGAGGATTTGCCGCTTCACGACGCGAGGGCTCTGGCGGGTCGTCGGCTGTGGATCGGCATCTCGACGCATTCGCTGGAGCAGGCGGTTGCGGCGCAGGAGGGGGGAGCCGACTACATCGGATGTGGACCGACGTTTCCGTCGAAGACCAAATCGTTCGACCATTTCCCAGGATTGGATCTGGTTCGATCGGTGCAGCAGCGGATCACCATTCCGGCTTTTGCGATTGGCGGGATCACGCGAGAGGGAATTGAACGGGTGCGGGGTTGTGGCATTGATCGCGTGGCGGTCAGCCATGCGGTGCACGGTGCGGCCGATCCAGAGGCGGCTGTCCGGGAGCTTGCGGAACTACTGCGGTAGGGTCGGTAAGGGGATTCTCGCAGCAAGAAGGGGTGGGACAAGAGATGCCGGTGGCGGCAGGCACCGCGAGCAGAGGAGAACCAATCCTTTTCGAACGGATTGGCCTCCACAAAAAGGCACAGGAAGACTTCATCACCTCTGACGATTAGGCGGCCTTCTTGCCGCTGCGTTCGTTGAGTCGATTGTAGAGGGTTTTGAGGCTGATCCCCAGTTCATCGGCAGCGGCCTGTTTGTTTCCCTGATGTCGCTGCACCGCTTCCTGGATCGCAATGTCTTCCATCTCCTTGAGGCTCATCGGCACCGTAGCTCGCGGCGCTGCGGGGCGAGCGGCTCGGGCCATCATGTGCCGTGGAAGATGCTCAGGCAGCAACGGCGGATGGTCGCTGAGGATGGTTGCATGTTCGATGACGTTGGCAAGTTCTCGGATGTTGCCTGGCCAGGAGTGTTCCAGGAGTCGATCGAGTGTTTCTGGGGCGATTGGAACGGCGATCGATGCATGTTCGGGGCGGAAGCGTCGGTAGAAGTGTTCGGCCAGGCGCGGGAGGTCGCTGATCCGTTCGCGAAGTGGTGGGACATCGATCTGGAAGGTATTGATTCGGAAGAGGAGATCTTCGCGGAAGGTCCCTTGCTCGACCATTTCTTCGAGATTCCTGTGGGTGGCGCAGACGAGTCGCACATCGACGCGGCGAGTCTGGTTGTCGCCAACGCGCCGGATCTCACCGCTTTCCAGGACGCGCAGCAGTTTGGCCTGCATGGCCAGGGGGAGTTCTCCGATTTCATCCAGGAAGATCGTGCCGCGATCGGCCGACTCGAACAACCCTTCGCGCTGCGTGTCGGCGCCAGTGAAGGAGCCCTTGAGGTGGCCAAACAACTCGCTTTCGATCAGGTTTTCGGGGAGTGCACCGCAGTTGATGGCCAGGAACGGAGCTTCCTTGCGGAGGCTTTTTTGGTGGACCGCGCGAGCGACCAGTTCCTTGCCGCAGCCGGTCTCCCCGCGGATCAGCACCGTGCTTTGAGTGGGCGCGACTTTGGCGATCATCTGCTGGACCATTTTCATCGAAGGGTGGTCGCCGATTAGCTGGCTGGCTGCCTGGCAGCGATCGAGCTCCTGCTGGAGTGCCAGGTAGTTTCGGCGCAGCTCGCGACGCTGCGCGATGCGACGCAGCAGGGCATCCAGCTCCGAGAGCTTGCAGGGTTTGGTCAGGTAGTCGGTGACTCCAAAGCGGAGCGCCTGGACAGCGGTCTCGAGCGACGATTTTCCAGTGAGCACCACTGCCTCGGTCATCGGTGCCATCTGATGGGCGCGCTGGATCACCTGCATGCCGTTGAGCCCTGGCATGTCGAGGTCGACGATCAGGCAGTCGAAGCTGTCTTTCTCGAGCGCGGCGATCGCGGTGGCACCGTCTGGACAGACGGTGACTCGATGGCCCATCTGCGGCAACTCCAGACGCATCAGCTCCTGGAGCGATGGTTCGTCGTCGGCAAACAGGATGCGAAGCGAATCAGGCCGCTTGGTAGGATCGTTCATGAGTACCTTCAAATTCCTCAACAGGAAATGTCACTTCGAATCGGGAGCCCTGCCCTACCCCATCGCTGTGCGGGGTGATGCGGCCTCCGTGGTCGGCGATGATGCGGCTGGTGATCGGCAGCCCAAGCCCCGTTCCGCGACCGTCGCGGCGTCGCGTGAAGAACGGTTCAAACAGATGCTGCTTGACCTCGTCGGTCATCCCGCATCCGTTATCAGCGATCACCAGTTTGGCATGGGTACGGTTGGATTCCAGAAGGATCTTGACCCACCCTTCTGCTTTGGATTCCGGCAAAGCGTCTAGGGCGTTGGTCAGGAGGTTGAGCACCACTTGCTTGATCTCTGGTGGGCTGGCCCAGACCCAGATCGGGTCCTTCTGCTGGAATTCGATTTGTCGATCGCGATACTGCCCCAGATGCTGCACCATATCGACCACATCGCGCACCAGGGAAGCCAGGTCGGTGCGATGCTTCTTCTCGGCGTTTCCTAGCCTTGAGAAGTCGAGCAATCTTTCGGTGATTCCTTTGCAGCGGAAGGCATCATCCTGGATGCGTCGAAGGTAGCTGCGAAGCGTTTCTACTTCCGGCGAAGGGGACTCGGTGGACGCCTCGCTGGTGTCTGGATGGAGGATGCGATGCAGGCGGCTTTCGAGTGCTTCAGCGCTCCAGGCGATCGAGGCGAGGGGGTTGTTGATTTCGTGAGCGACCCCGGCGGCAAGGAACCCGACGCTCGCCAGTTGCTCATTGCGGATCACTTCGCGGGATCGTTCCTGAACCTGATGATGGAGTTCGCGTTCGGTCTTCAGGAATCGCTCGGTGCCGCGGTTGATCGTCTGCGCCAGTTCGCTCAGCTCATCCTGGCTGTCGATGATGATCCGATGTTCGTAATCGCCTCCGGCCACCCTTCGAGACCCCTGCAGCAGTGCTTTGAACGGGAGGATCACGGCGCGACGGACGTAGACGCATAGACCCACTAGCAGGAGAAGGGTGAAGAAAGTGGAGCTCCAGGCGAGAGCGATCCAGGTGCGATAGCGCGTGCGGACCTCGTCTCGGAAGGAGGCCATGCGATGGTGGAGGAAGGTTGGAAGCTGATGAGCCCGATCGGACAGTCGGTCGAGATCTTCCAGTTGCTGACTGAAGTCGACGCGATCGCGGAACAGATCCTCTTCGGTGCTTCGGTCCAGCACCACATGGACGAGTGTTTCGATCTCCTGCACCATCTGCCGTTCGAGACTGCGATCGCCAAGCCTTGCTTCGTTTCCGACATGGACTTCCAGGCGGGCCTTGTAACTCGCCAGCGCCTCGCGGACCTCCTGCAGCTTGGCTCGGTGCTGGGTCCGCCGGGACCACTGCGTGCCCTCGACAACTTGGCCCAGCGCCGGGAGATCGACGCCATGAGCGGCAGTTTGAAGGTAGGAGATGCGGAGGTCGTCGATCGCCCGAGTCAGCGCATCGGCCACCGGGAATTCCGCTGCACGTTGGCTGAGGATCACCGCCAGATCGCGGTAGGCATAAGCGCCACGAAATCCGGTGTAGCCGAGCACCAAGATGACGGTTCCGAGCACCGTGATGGCGATCAACAGCTTTTGGCGGATCGTGCGTTTGGAACCCACACGCGACCTCCTTGACGCGGTGCTTTCATCTGGCGGTCCTGCAGGGACTCGCCCGGGGAGGGATCGTAGCCGATCGGCCCGCGCCGGTTCAACCCATAAAAAAGAACCTCACTCCACCCATTTTCCCCAAGCTTCCAGCCTTTCATTTTCCCAACCTGCGTGGCGTTGGTGTCACGCCTGGGACGAAATGCATGGCCGTCCCGGCCATTCCACCAGATTGCTAGCACAACTTTGGTGCCACCCACCTTTCAACTTTGGTGCCACCCACCTTTTGAATTTGGTGCCACCCACCTTTTCAGAGACGCACCTTTTCAGAGACGGAATGCTGGTATCGGGGGAGCAGGCAGCGACGACAATGGGACTGAACGGCCGGGACAGCCTTGCCACATGATTGCTAGCACAACTTTGGTGCCACCCACCTTTTGAATTTGGTGCCACCCACCTTTTCAGAGACGGAATGCTAGCTATCGGGGGAGCAGGCAGCGACGACAATGGGACTGCACGGCCGGGACAGCCATGCCACATGATTGCTAGCACAACTTTGGTGCCACCCACCTTTTGAATTTGGTG
>JBILTR010000011.1:0-144654 GCA_044371425.1 Pirellulaceae bacterium
AGGCTGTGGATAAGGTTCGCCGCCAGGAAAACCGCGACTTGCAATCCGAAGGAGACCATCGACTCAAAGGAACTCGTCAGCTATGGCTGTTCAACCAAGAAAACCTTGATGAAGACAGTTACTATGAACTTTTGACCGCCCAGCGTGGTGACCTGAAAACGGGGCGCGCTTGGGCCATGAAAGTGAACTTTCGCGATTTCTGGAATCGGCCATCCGAGCGTTCTGGCAAACGGTTCTTTGACCACTGGTACTCTTGGGCGATTCGAAGCCGACTGGAACCTATCAAGAAGATAGCTCGAATGCTCAAGAACCATCTTGGTGGACTCTTGAGCTACTTCCGGCATCGCGTAACTAATGCAATCACCGAAGGTTTCAACAGCAGAATTCAATCCGTCAAATCAGCAGCCCGAGGATTTCGAAACTTCGCAAACTATCGCTTGCGAATCCTGTTCTACTGCGGCAAGCTCGAAATGATGCCGCACGGCTGCCACTAAAATGTCGGAAGAACCCGGATGGTAGACAGGTTTATTGTCGACGCCCAATGTTGGTAGCACAATACCCGTCCGCAGTCCGTCAATCGGACGCTCAAATTCCTGGCCGTCTGGTAGGAAATCTCTGACGACTCCGGTGAGGGTGATATTGGCTGCCGTCGCGACAGACCCCGTCATAAGAACGGCCGCACAAATTGCTGATACCAAGGTGATGGCTTTCATTTTTTTGCTTTCTTGAAAAACGTTTTTCATTCTGTTCGACAATTCCGTGGGTCCTTTCCAGCCCATTCCTAAACAACCTATCCATGGTTGAATTGCGGCGCGGTAGTCGGGTAAGCTTCGAGTCTTCCGATGTTTTTGCGTTAGCTGACGCAGACCGGAGGGTATGCGCCCTCCGCTACTGCGTGGAAGATTTCTGACGGCACAGCGGAGCCATCCGATGACCTTCCATCGCCGACCCCAATCGGATGCAGTGAAGTGACAGCTAACTAAAAGAATCGCGGATCGACACCTTAAAGCCCAGCGACTTTTGAGAAAGTCAGCGGTCGTCGGTGGAATTGGTGGCCGATTGACGGTCGTCGATCACTCAGTCGAAGTGACAGTAGGTGTTCGAAGGCGACGCGTTCCGATGATGACAATACTAACGAGGAAGGAGATCGACGAAGCTGGTTCAGGAACATTTGTAGGTACTTCATTGATACCTAGACGTATTCCATAGCTGCCATCGTTGTCGTCATAGGCTCCCGGTGCTCCGCCGAATCCGAACCCATCCGGGATTCCGACGAACAATC
Organism: Pirellulaceae bacterium; assembly: GCA_044371425.1. Taxonomy (GTDB): domain Bacteria; phylum Planctomycetota; class Planctomycetia; order Pirellulales; family Pirellulaceae; genus JBEISR01. Next base: position 1,283 of record JBILTR010000011.1, read on the forward strand.
TTGTAGCGCCGACCGGGGCGTAGAAAGTCTGTATTACGCCAGTAGAGGTGATTCCATCACCGATATAGAACACCTGCCGGAGTTGCGGGGTGAGTGTCAGGAAGTTGACTCCAAGCCCTGCAGGTGTGAAGTCGATGGTTGCGGGTGCCGGACCACTGCTGGGAATGGAGTCGTCGAGAAAGACGCCAGAGAGCGGGCCCTGAGGGCCGAGGTATCCACTGATGCCGTCCAGGGAAGTCAGGCTGCTGCCGGACGATCCATTTCCGCTTGGTCCGAAAAAAGGTGGTCCATAGCCCAGAAAGAAATTGACACCTCCAAAGGCGGGATCGATGACTCGAATCACGTCGCCGCCTGTGACTGCAACAAAAGGAGGTAGGGTTTCTTGGATTTCCTCTGGGGTGGGACTGGAGTGTCGCCTAAGGAAAGTTCCGGTATTCCAGGGACTGGATGCAGGTGGAATCACGACATCGGTGCGACCCGCAAGGAAAATGGCATCGCTGCCTCGTATGGTCATATCGATCACCGCCGAAGCGCATGGCGCGGCTGGAATAGCGATCAAAGCAACCAGAATCAAACAGGCTCGAACAATGAACTGTGGCATACCAACCTCCCTAAATGAATTCGGCGGAATCCAAACGAAGACCAACCTTCTTTAGCTTCTTGACTCATCCATCAAATCAAGTCTGGCGCTAGGGCCTTTGCTGCCATCGCGATACGGGAATCACGATCGAGGGACATACGAGCGAACGGTGCGATCGGTAGTTGTTGTGGTAAGGCATCCCGAAACGAGAGATGGGTTGAAGAGAAACGTGCTTGAAACACCTCTGTCTTCCAACCGGAGTCCCGGCCGCAAATTGGTGCGTTGGATCTGAAAACGCAGGAAATTGGGATTCCGATGAGCAAAATGGAAAATTTCAGCAATCTTTTCGAGGAAGTCGGTGAGCTTTCTGGCGCGGAACGTCACTTCGTTTCTCCGTAGACGCAGCACCCCCTGATCTTAGGTTTGTGAAATTTCATAACAGGCGATAGCGAACTAAAGAGGGTGTCTGCTAAACTCAATTTTTTGGGAGATAGGGAAAATTTTTGGGGGTTCATCCAGACACCGGTTGCGGTGGGGAGACATGGATGTCGCATCTAAAATTCCGGTACGACGATCGAGCGGATAGGGCAGATCAGCCAATCACTTCTTGGCTTCATCGGTTCGATAACGCCGCGATCGTTGCTCTTATGAATTACTACCGGCCCTTGCTGAAGACGATCGCTGGAAGGAATTGGGACCAGCGATTGCAGGGGCAAGTCGATCTCTCAGAGACCTTGCACCGAACCTGGGCTACTGTTGCACTTCAAATACCGAAGAAGCGATTTGCCAATCGTGGTGAGTTCTGTGCTTACCTGACACGGTCCCTCTGCAACCAGTTGGTTTCGTATCGACGCTACCTGCTAGTGGCGAGGAAGCGGTCGGTAGGGTGTGAGGTCATGTCACCGGATCCAGGGGACATGGGGCAATCCATTCGATCGCAAAAGTCTCTTCTTCCTGTGGAAAGAGTGATTGAAAAAGAGCTTGCCAAAGACACACTAGACGCCCTCTTGCGTCTGCCACGAGAGTTACAGCATTTGATGCGCTGGCGATTTCGGCATGGGATGACTTATCGTGAGATCGGGGAAAAGTTAGGTCGATCCGAAGATGAAGTGCGGCATCTGGTGAACTACTGCATCAAGCTGATTCGGAAAGATTTGAGGCGAAAGTACCAGCATGAAATGAATGGCAATGTAGGGAAGTATTAATGGATCGTGAGCGATTTCTAGGAAACTCTGGCGAAACGGATTCGGATGTCCTTCGGCGACTGAACGGATGGATTGAAAAAATCGAAGGAAATACAGAGTTCGGCGATCGTGATCAAGCGGATCGTGATGCTTGCCTCAAATGGATTCAACAGATCGCTTTTGCTGAAGAGTTCCAAGGCGTATCCCCAAACGAAAGCCCCGCAACTCGTTTCTCCGAAATCCGATGGGTTGCTAGTGGAGCCCATGGGATGGTCTTTCGAGCGCTCGACGGCGCCAGGGCGAATCGGAACGTCGCAATCAAAATCCTGCGTCCGTCACTGATCTCCAATCAAGTGGTCAGAAGGAGGATGGAGTCGGAGGCGAAGGTGGTGGCAGAACTGCAGCATCCGGGCATTTTGGAGGTGCTGGAATCTGGAGTTGTCGACAAACTGCCCTACCTCGTGACTGAATTTGCCGATGGTGGGTCGTTGGCCGACGCGATGGCTGGGAAGGTGGCTGGTTGGAACCCCAGGCAGGCTGCCTGGATGGGGCTGAAGGTAGCTGGGGCACTCTGGGCCGCTCACTCCAAGCTGATCCTGCATCGCGATATCAAGCCTGGCAATATCCTGCTTCGAAAGGCGGAAGATACCGTTACCGAAGGGATCGGGCTGGAGCCATTGCTTTGTGATTTCGGGCTGGCCCTGCCATTGGGTGACCCGAGCGCTACTGCGCTGACTACACAAGGAAAGGTCCTTGGTACGGTAGCTTACATGTCGCCAGAGCAGGTGTTGGGTGAATCGCTGCAACCGCAGAGCGATCAATTCTCGCTGGGTGTGGTGCTTCATGAACTCGTGTATGGAGTTCATCCCTTTCGTGACGCCAGCCAATATGGCACGCTAAAACGGATCGTCAGCGAAGAGCCGATTCAAGAGATTCGGCATGCAAAGCGAATTCCCAAACCACTGCAGCGCGTGATCGAAAAATGCCTTGCAAAAAATCCGTCTGACCGGTACCGCACGATGTCGCAATTGGTCGATGACCTTCAGTGCTATCTGGACGGAAAACCGATATCGATCCCGGCACCTACCCCCTGGCGGACTCTGCAACGACTCGCAGTTCTGCATCCGATCGGTGCCACCTTCCTTGCGACGCTGCTGGCCAGCCTTTTGGCGATGGTGTTTCTACTGAATCGGGAGTGGACTATTCAGAAGAAACTGACCAAGCAAGCAGAGGAACTGGCTGAAGCTCGCGCTAAGGTTTCCAGTCTCTTTCTCGATTCGATGCGCCGTACCAATAGCGGGATGAACGACACCATTCTCTCTGGTCAGCGCGTGCTTCCTGACATGCTTCTGCTGTCCCTTGAGTCTCAGTTGCCGCTATTAGAGGAAGCAAGTGTTCTGGAACCAAACGATATCGAGTTGCTCAATCATCTTGAGGTGCTTCTTCATTACTGCTCGCTTTGTTACTATCATCGAGCTTCCAACGCGATCCAAGGAGAGTCGAAACAGCCTGCTGAAAGAGCGATCGAGATGCGAGGCCGATCGCTGAATATTATCGATAAGCTTTTAATCCAGCAGCCGCGCAATCGCTTCTACTTGAGAGATCGAATCAACAACGAATTCCTCATGAGTCTTTGCTACAAGGCCATTCCTGATGTCGATCCGGCATACCAGTGGACGCTCAAGGGGCTCGGGCATGTCGAAGAGTATCTGGTGGTTTATCCAAACGATCGTGCTATGAGAGAGACTGAGAATGGATTGCGTATCGCTGCTGCAGAAGCGATACAGCAGTCCGATCCTGAGAAAAGTTATCAGCTACTGGAATTGGCATCGCGATCTAGCCTGGCGCTTTACGAAGAAGATCAATCCAATGTTGGCAACCTTGTCTACGCCGTCAAAGCACTTCATGGAATGGCTAAGGCTCATTCGCGTTCCGGCGACTATGACCAGATGAAAAAATGTTTCCAGCAAGCGGAGGATGCGCTGCGACACGGATTAGTTGCGAATCCTGAGTCGTGGATTCTAAGAGAAAATCTTCACAACCATTTTCTGTGGCGCAGCAGTGTGCTCTACCAGGATAGCGAATTGCAATCAGTGGTCGAGCAGACGGTCAAGTGGGCTGATTTTCTACGATCCATTCCCGAGTGGAAAGACCTGAACCCAGTCGTCGGGACGAGGCAATCGACTGCGACCCACTATCTAGCGATGGAGTATGTGGAGTGGCTGGCACTAGCGAAGCTACATGGGAGCGATTCACTGCAGGCGAATGATTGCCGAAAACGAGCCGATGAATGGATGCTTGCATGCTGTAAGGACCCTAAGGTCAATCTGGATCTGTTCAAGGATGGGGTGAGTCTCTTCGGTATCCCTGTGGAGATACTCGAATCCTGGATCGCTGAAGCAAGGAGTGCAAAGGGCCCGTAGTCCGTCGGCTTTGTGAGCTAGGGGGCAGTCTTGGAGTCGTAGAAAACCCGTAGGGTGTGTGAGCCGGGGTGCAGTGCCGTACGATGCGGAAGGGTAGGGACACGTGGTGACGGCGTTAGAGGGTGATGCAGGGAAACCTGCCCCGCGAACACACCAGGGGTTGGTAATGGGATGAGGCCTTGGTTCTGGTGTGTTCCGCGGAGGAGTGATTTGCGCGCGGTGCGAGAATTGCTCGGGCCACGTCACACACCCTACGAAGAGGCGTCGCATTCCGTGTGGCACGGGCGTTCCGCCCGTGCGTGCGCTGGCACATACCCGACGAAGAGGCGCGTTAGGGCATTTTTCGGGTTGGGGTGCCAACTACTTCCCGGACAAACGGCGAAGGACCTCAATGCCGCGGTCGATCGTGGCGTCAGGTGCCGCAAACGATATCCGGAAGTGGGTGTCCCGCTGCGAAAAAATACCTCCCGGTATGATCAGCAACCCATTCTCGATCGCGCGATGCACAAACTGCGTCCCGTGGCCCCCCGGGGCCTTTGGGAAGATATAGAACGCCCCCGTGGGCTTGGTGAATTCGTAATATCCCTCCAGACCCGCCACAATCCGATCGCGCTTGGCGGCATAGTCGCGATAGTAGCTGGTCATGTCCAGATCGAGAGCCGCAAGGCCTGCCCACTGCACCGGCTGCGGGGCGCAGACGAATGAGTATTGCTGCAGCTTGATCATCGTCTGAATCACCTCCGAGGGACCATGCAGGTAACCCAGTCGCCAGCCGGTCATCGCATGGCTCTTGGAAAATCCGTCGATCACCAGTGTGTCCGGATGGTACTTCGCCGGCGATTCCATCGGACCATCAAAGCTGAAGCCGCTGTAGATTTCATCGGAGACAAGAACCAAGTTGTTCTCCGCAGCGATTTCCGCCAGCCCCTGGACCTCCTCACGGGTGGCGGTGACGCCGGTGGGGTTGCAAGGAGAATTGAACAGAATCATCTTCGTCTGCGGGGTGATCGCATCGCGCACTCGCTGCAGTGGGATCCGAAAGTCAGGATACGTATCGATCATCACCGGTACGCCACCCATCATCTTGATAAGTGCCGGATACATGACGAAGTAGGGATCAAATACGATGACCTCGTCCCCCGGATTGATCAGGCTCCACATCGTCAACACCAACCCACCACTAGTCCCCGAGGTGATGAAGACCTTGCGGTCCGGATGGCCAAACTTTTGGTCGATCTCCTCCTGCAGCCGCTTCAGCAGCGGAGCGATCCCCTGCGTGGGCGAGTAGGCATTCTTGCCTGACTGGATCGCGTCGATGCACGCCTGCTTGATCGGCTGGGGAACATCGAAGTCCGGAAGGCCAATCGATAGGTTGATCGGGTCTTTCATCGTCGCCGCCAGATCAAAGACCTTGCGAATCCCGCTGCTGTCGAACGCTTTGGCGCGGTCGGCGATCCATCGATCGGGCGTGGACATGACTTGCTCCTGAAGCTACCTGGGCTCTTCCACCCGGCCTCTGTCTGCCAGGGGGTTCTCACTGCGTTTTTTCTTACTCGGTTTTGCCTACTGCGATGCCGATCCAGCCGCCAGCAAGCGCGGCGCAAGCGACGCTGAAACAGTGTACCCAGCCATGGAACTGGCACCAGCGGCGATTACCTTGCCTGCGCGACTTCCTCACCCCGCCGCAGAAAATCAAGCAAATCCCGGAACTGCTGGGGATTGAGCAACGGTAGCAAGCCTTCTGGCATCAGGGATTTCCCGGAGCTAGTCAGTTGCTCTAGTTCCGTTCGCTCAATCCGCTCCTCTTTCCCTTGCGCGGTCTTCAGCACCACCGCCTGATCGTTCGACTCCAGCAGAATCCCCACCACAACCTTTTGGTCGGTGGTGACCGCCTGAAAGACTTGGTACCTGGGGTCGACTTCGCGGCTGGGTTCCGCAACCGAGAGAGCGATCTGGTCGTTGGCCTTAGCCGCCAGGGAGCCCAGGGCCGGCCCAATGTCCTGTCCGATTCCATGGATGCGATGGCAACTGGCGCAGTGCTTCTGGAAATGCTCCTTGCCTGCCGAAATGTTTCCTGGATCTCGCCATGCCGTGCGGTAATCGGGTGCAATCGACTCCCATTGGATCGACTGAGTCGCTCCTCGAAGCTTGGCGCCACGGTTGGCCAGCTGGGGATCTTTCTGGGAGGTGATGGTCGACCAGGCATCGCCAGGGATCTGGTCGGGGGATAGCTTCCCAGAGTCGATCTGATCCAGCAGCCGGGCGATGCTGGCGGGTCGCTGCAACAGCGACCGCACAGCGACCGGGATCAGCTCGGGTGGAAGACTTGCTATGCCATCGACCAATTGATCCTGACCCGCTTCATCACGGAACCAACCTTGCTCCATCGCCGCTCGCTTCCAGGCGATCGGGACATCAGCCGACAGCACCATGGAGCGTAGCGGCAACAGCTGCTCTGAGGGGAGAGTGGCGACCAGGGAAGCGGTGGCCAGCAGTTGCGGTGAGGCGCTGAGTTCTGAGAGCTGCTTGGCGATCGGCTGCACAATCTGCTCCTGACGCCAGAGGGCGAACCGCGCTTTCGCCGCCTCGTCGGGAAGATTGGCAGCTCGAGGGAAAAGCCGGGCGATCGATCCCTGCAGCCGCGAGGCAAGTTGCGTTTGGTCGGTTTGCTGCAGGTGGCTGTGAAGGTCGAGGAGTGGGACTGGACCGCCTGCAAGAAGGGTTTGATAGACCGCTGCATCGATCCAGGGATCGGGCAGGGAGGCGGCATACGCGTTCATCCAGAAATCGAGGATTTGGCTGGCCTGGCTTCCGAGGCTGGCTTCGACAGCGGCGCGCAGTGGATCGTGTTCCCACATCCCCAAGGGAACTTCCTTGAGGAATGCCAGACGCACCGCAAGGTCGGGGAAGAGCTTTTGGGAGGCCGCTGCGGCAGCAAATCGTACCTTGGGGTTGGGATCGCTGGCCAGTTGTTTGGCGCGGCGAGCGAGCAGCTGGGTCATCCAGTCGGGGTGGTCGATTCGATGGAGTGAGGCTAGGGTGCGAAAACGGACGGCAGGATGTGGATCGTCCAGCAGCGCCTTCAGGCAGTCGTTGTCCAATCCGTCGGGCAGCGCGGCCAGCAGAGAGGCAGCAGCCAGCCGACCCTCGGGGGAGTTGCCCGAAGTTGCGACAACGCGGATCGATTCCATTGCGTCACGATCGGAAAGCTGGCCACCTTGAAGCTGCTGATAGAGAAGCCGCGAAGCGGTTTCACGGTGCCATCCGTTCGGATGATCGAGTCGTTGAGCCAGGTCGTCGAGGGAAAGAGCGGCCAAGTCTTCGGTGGTGCGACGGATGGGGCGATCGCTGCGACGGACCCGCCAGATACGACCTCGATCGCGACCGCTGGTCAGATCGGTTTGCTTCTTGATCGGAGGAGGCAGGCTGGCCGGATGCTCGATCACCTCGCGGTACATATCGAGCAGATAAAGGGTGCCATCGGGGCCGTTGGCCAGTTGGACCGGTCGGAACCAGATGTCGCTGGAACGAACCAACTCCGATTGGTCATCGACGCGCCGTCCCTGCAACCACAGGCCATCTTCAGAGAGCTGCTTGCGGTGGACCAGATTCCCGCCGACGTCACTGACTAGTGCGGTGGGTGGCACGTTGCCCCACTGATCCCCATCGAAGAAAAGGACTCCCGTGGCCCCCGTAAAATACCCGGCGGCTCGTCCGTTCCCTTCGATGATTCCTTGAAACTGGCCTGTGACCCGGAGGTGGGTTCGCCACTGGCGCCATGCCTCCACTGGCGACAGCCGATAGACGTCGGCTTGCGGGCCGTCGACGGCGATGCTGCGACGCCACGGAAAAGAGCTGGAAAGGGGAGTCTGCTGGAAGTGAGGGAATTCCCAGCCAAGCACCTGTTGCAAATGGTCGCTGTTGCTGCTGACCAGTTTGTCTCCCCAGGAGGTGAAGTCCATGCCATGCTGACCGCCACCCAGAGTCGTTTCGATGGGAGCACCTTGGGGATCGATCGCGACATCGCGGCCGCGGACATCGAGAGGAGTTTGGGCAAGAGCACCAGTCAATTGGCCTCCGCTGGTACTGGTCGACAGGTGCCATCGCTGATCGAGTCCCCAGCGGAAGGAGTTGGCCAGTCCCTGGACGTTGGCGCGGCTGAAACCATCCAGCAGAAGTTCCCCTTGATCGGGGCGGAAGGCGGCGTCACCAAAGGGGCGTGTGGCGTCGAATGCGGTCATCTGCGGTGGCGCGACCACCCAGATTTTGTTGCCAGCCAGGGCCAGGGCCGTCGGCCAGCTGAGTCGTTCGACGAGGACTTCCGAGCGATCCATGGTGCCGTCGCCGTTGGTATCTTCCAGCCGGCGAATGCGGCCCAAGTGTTCCTTGTCCTGTTCGCTGTAGTCGATCATCTCCACCACCACCATCCGTCCTTGTGGATCGAATTCCATAGCGATGGGGTCGCAAACCAAGGGCTCGGATGCAACCAGTTCGATCGCAAAGCCGTCGGCCAGTTGGAAGGTGGTCGCAGCATCGGCGGCCGCCGTTGGTGGGACTCTTGGAAGAACGACCTCTTCTTGGGCTTGGCAAAGTGGGAGCGGGACCAGCAGGCCAAGGATCCAGCCACGGCCTTTTTCGATCGACAGCGATTGACCGATCGTCGATCGAGGAATCGATGCGCTAGCGCGGCCAAGGGATTGGGAGTGCCAGAGTTTCATGATGCGCGGCCTGTGGGGAGAGTTGTTGGCTTGGATCTGGCGCGAATGGGGGTGGGAGGGAGACCAATGGGAAGGGGCGGATATTCGATTATAGCTTTGGAACGTAGTCGCCGCATTCCGCGTAGCCCATAGCATTCCGCGTGGCACGGGAGTCCCGTCCGTGCATGTGCTGGAGAGACCCGTAGGGTGTGTGAGCCGGGGCGAGGGCGTTGGAGGGTGGTGTGGTAAAACCTGCCCCGCGAACACACCAGGGGTTGGTAACGGGATGGGGCTTTGGTTCTGGTGTGTTCCGCGGCGGTAAGGTTTGCGAGCGGCGCTGGTGGTCTCTAGGCCGCGTCACACACCCTACGAAGAGGCGCGGCGGTAAGGTTTGCGAGCGGCGCTGGTGGCACCTAGGCCGCGTCACACACCGTTCGAAGATCGCAAGTCCCGCTCCAGATCACTCGGGGACCGGTTCGATCGATGCCGACATGCTTCCTTTGCACTTGGCGCTCAGAGGATCCTTGCCAAAGGCATGGATCTGATCTCGTTTCAATTCCGCATGTTCCTTGGTGGTCGTCAGGCAGATGCATCTCCCCGACTTGTCGACTTCTTCAGCGAGCTTGAAACCTTTTTCGACCGAATAGCCAAAGAGTTCCTGCAGCATTCGGATGACGTAGGCGTAGGTGTGTTCCGAGTCATCCCAAAGGATGACGTTGTAGCGCGGCTGTCGCTTCGGTTTCTGATTCTTCTTATCGACCGGTCGCACGACGACTTCTTCGGCGACTGCTGCATTCGAATCACTCATCAGATCCAAACCTTCCTGATCGGGATGGGATGCTTTTCCACGTCGGCTGCCCCCTGACGCTTGCTCGAGCAGGCAGTGGGGGCCGGGGAAAGAGACATGGGTCCAATCGAGCGATCGTTTCGCGTCTTCGGGTGGCGATCACCGACCGATTGGATGACTACAGAGGCCGATGGGTTCCGCGAAAAAAAGGATGTCGCACCCCACAATTTCTATTGTACGGTCGATGGGGTGAAATTCAATTTCCAACAGGAAAAACCGTTGCCAGGCGGGGGAATCGGGGAGCGACCGATTGGGACACCCGCAAAGGTTTCCCAAGAGGGAGTGCGGGGGGAGCGACGTTCCCTCCCGCACGGGTTGGCTGGTCTGCGGTATCTTAAAGGGCTTGCGTGGCGAGGGAGTAAGGGCCAATGGTTTGCGGCCACTCTCCCCGATCGATGGGTGAGGATGCCACCAGGGGATCACTGACGGAAAACCTCGGATTCTGGGATCGATGGAAGGGGATGAACATGGCCGACATGGGAAGCATCGAGCGGTATTTGGAGGGCCAGCGAGAGGAGCATCTGGGGGCGTTGTGCGAGTGGTTGCGGATTCCCAGTGTTTCGGCTGACCCCAAGCAGTCGCAGGCGATGTTGCAGGCCGCCGACTGGGTGCAGGACCGATTTCGCATATTAGGTTGGAAGACGGAGAAGCTGGGAAGTGGCGGTCCACCCCTGGTGTACGCGGAGAGCCCTCCGGTGCCTGGCAAGCCGGTGGTTTTGGTTTATGGGCATTACGACGTTCAGCCTGCCGATCCGCTGGAGCTTTGGAAGAGTCCTCCATTCGAACCGCAGGTGCGAGACGGCAATCTGTATGCTCGCGGTGCTACCGACGACAAGGGGCAGGTGCTGACGCACATCCTCTCCGTGGCGGCTTGGCAGGAGTCGGGACAGAAGCTGCCACTGCAGATCAAGTTTTTGATCGAGGGGGAGGAAGAGCAGGGGAGCGAGGTGCTGGGGCGTACGTTGCCTCAGATCGCTGATCGTCTCGCGTGCGACGTGATCGTCATCAGCGATTCGTCTCAATACGCCGTGGGCCAGCCAGCCATCACCTATGGACTGCGCGGGATCGCCTATTTCGAATTGCGCGTGACGGGTCCCAAGCAGGATCTGCATTCGGGGAGTTTTGGTGGCGCGGTCGCCAATCCGGCCTTGGCGCTGGCCAGGTTGCTCACGGCGATCAAGGACGAGCAAGGGAGGATCCAACTTCCGGGCTTTTACGACGCCGTGGTGCCGCTGGATCCGGTGGAGCGGCGGAACTGGCAGCAGCTACCGTTCGACGAGAAGAAGTTTGCAGCGCAGCTGGGGGTCGATCAGCTGGTGGGAGAAGCTGGCTATACCGCGTTGGAGCAGCGTTGGGCGCGGCCGACTTTCGATTGCCACGGGCTGATGGGTGGCTATCAAGGCGAGGGTGGCAAGACGATCATCCCTTCATGGGCTGGGGCCAAAATCAGTTTCCGTCTAGTCCCCAACCAGACCCCGCAGCAGGTGGGCCAGCAGCTTCGGCAATTCGTCGCTCAGCACGCGCCTCCCGGAGTCCGCGTCGAGGTGATCGACTTGCATGGCGGGCTGGGGGTGGTGGTCGACCCCAACAGTCCCTACATGGCGGCTGCCCAGCAGGCGGTCACCGAGGGGTTCGGGCGCGAGGCGGTGCTGATTCGCGAGGGCGGTTCGATTCCAATCGTCGCCAACATGGTCTCCCATTTGAAAGCCGACGTGCTGCTTTTGGGATGGGGGCTGGATGACGATGGGGCTCATAGCCCCAATGAAAAGTTCCACATCGCCGATTTCCATCGCGGGATCCGAGCCAGCAGTCATCTGTGGAATCACCTGGCGGGATGTTCACCGCGGGCCCAGTTGCAGACCTGAGCGGCCTTTTGGAACGCAAGTCCCACGGTTTACGCAATCGATTCACTCCGACGCTTTCTTGGGTGCAATGACACCCAGAAGCAACCTTGCTCATCGAGGATGAGGAAGTCCAACGTAACCCTACTGGAGAGGCCACTGGCGCCATGCTCGACCGAAAATTCATTCTGGACAACATCGAAGCCGTCAAGAAGAACTGTCGCGATCGCGGGGTCCCCGAAGAGGTCGATCGGATGGTGGAGTTGGAACTAGAGCGGCGGAATTGGCTGAAGCAAGCTGAGGAATTCAATCGACTGGCCAATGAGACAAGCAAAGGGATTGGTAAGGCGGCCAGCGATGCTCAGCGGGAAGCGATGAAGGAGCAGGGGAGGAAGCTTCGGGAGCAGAAGGAGCAGGCGCAGAGCGCCCACGACGCTTTGGAGCTACAGATTCAGGAACTCCAGGCTCGGCTTCCCAATATGGCGCATCCTGCTGCGCCGATCGGCAAAGACGACCATGCCAACCTGGAAGTCGCTCGCGGCAAAACACCAGTCCGCCAGTTCGACTTCCCACCCAAGGACCATGTGCAGCTTGGCCAGCAGCTCGATCTGATCGACTTCGAAGCGGGGGCTCGGGTTGCCGGAGCCGGTTTTTACTTTCTGAAGCGGGAGGCGGTGCTACTGGAGATTGCACTGCAGCAGTTCGCCTTGCACCATCTGATGCAGCGCGGGTTCATTCCGATCACGACGCCCGACGTCGCGCATACCGGTATCCTCCGCGGCATCGGCTTCATGCCGCGAGGTCCCGAAACGCAAATCTACAGCATCGAGCAGACCGATTTGAATCTGGTGGCGACTGCCGAGATCACCCTGGGAGGCATGTACGCAGGGGAGGTGTTTGAGGCCGAACAGCTGCCGCTTCGCTTGGTGGGGATCAGCCATTGCTTCCGCACCGAAGCCGGCGCGGCCGGCCGCGCATCGAAGGGGCTCTATCGAGTCCACCAGTTCACCAAGATCGAGATGTTCGGTTTCACGCTGCCCGAACAAAGCGACGGCTTGCACGAGGAGCTAAGGGAGCTGGAATGCCTGCTGTTCGATGAACTGGGAATTCCTTATCGAGTGGTCGATACGGCAACTGGTGATCTGGGTGGACCAGCCTACCGCAAGTACGACCTGGAGGCGTGGATGCCTGGCCGTGGTGAAGCGGGTGAATGGGGCGAAGTGACCAGCACCTCCAACTGCACCGACTATCAAGCGCGCCGTTTGAATATCCGCTACCGAGTCAAAGGGGAGAAAGGGACGCACCTAGTCCATACGCTCAATGGCACCGCGATCGCCATCAGCCGGGCCCTGATCGCCATTCTCGAAAACTACCAGCAGGCCGACGGCAGCATCGTGGTCCCCGAGGCGCTTCGCCGTTGGATGGGGATCGATCGGATCGGTCCTCGGTAGCGAAGCCATCGGCTGGGGGCGGATGCTTTGGAGCCGACCGTCCGTTCCTGGCGGAAGGGGGCGAGCCCTTGGGGGGCCGGGTTGCCATGGCAGCACCGGACGGCTTGCGCCGCACCGTGATCCTGGTTGCCACGAACTGCTGGACCGAAAACAGGCGACAGTCAAGCTTCGGCGAGTGGTTTTTGCGAGCAGGAGCAGGAGCAGGAGTAGGAGCACGAGCACGAGCAGGAGCAGGAGCAGGAGCAGGAGTAGGAGCAGGAGTAGGAGTAGGAGTAGGAGTAGGAGTAGGAGTAGGAGTAGGAGTAGGAGTAGGAGCAGGAGCAGGAGCAGGAGTAGGAGCAGGAGTAGGAGCAGGAGCAGGAGTAGGAGTAGGAGTAGGAGTAGGAGTAGGAGTAGGAGTAGGAGTAGGAGTAGGAGTAGGAGTAGGAGCACGAGCACGAGCACGAGCACGAGCACGAGCACGAGCACGAGCACGAGCACGAGCACGAGCACGAGCACGAGCACGAGCACGAGCACGAGCACGAGCCGGAGCAGGGATGCTGGTGGAAGGGGGCGAGGGCTTCGGGGGATCGAGTCCAGCGGAAGAACGGGAAGAATTGCGCTGGTCGGCGAACGCATCGGTCGAAGCGTGGCGCTGGTCTGGTGGCGCTGGCACGTATCTTGGCGATGCGAACCGCCGGACGGACCGAAAAAGAGGGTCAACCGACAATGCTGTCAATGCTGTCGGATGGTTGCTGAAACGCGGAAGACCTAGGTTTTTCTAGGGTCGAAGCGAGATCAACGGGATTGGTGGCGCGAATCTATTTCTCTCTTTACTCCTCGGGGTGAAAGAGGCACAATACCGCCGCGCGGATTGAGTTGGTACGAACTGGCTGCGGTGGCTTGGCATCTGCCGGAGGCGACTGCAGCAAGCGTTCGTCCGCGGTTCGCGGAAAGAAGCGATTTCCAAGGAGGGGAACCGCGCAGCAGGCCGCTCAGGCCGCCAGAGGCTCACCAGTAGCAAGGAGTGCGTTAGCGTGCGAGTCACCATCAAGTCGGCCTGTCTGGCCATTGGACTAATCTGCCTGAGTCTACCAGTCTTGGGTCAGGCTCCTGCTCAGCAGGGAGCACCTGCCGCAGCGACTCCTGCAGCAGCACCGGTCACCAAGATCGGCGTGATCGACATCGGATACATTTTCGACAATCATCCGACGATGAAGGATCAGGTCGCGTCCATCAAGGCTCAGATCAAGATGGCTGAGGATGAGATCAACAAGCGTCGCGAGTCGGTGCTTGAGGAGCTCAAGTCGCTCAAGAGCTATCAGGAGAACTCGGCGGAGTTCAAGCAGAAGGAAGAGCAGATCGCTCAGCTAGAGAGCCAATTGAAGTTGGACTTCAGCCGCAAGCAGAAGGAGTTTGCTGAGGCGGAGGCGAAGGTGATTTTCGACACCTACAAGCAGATTGAAATGGTGACCAAGGCTTGGGCCGAGTACAACCAGATCGGCATTGTCTTCCGATACAGCCGGATGGAGATGGACCCCAAGGCACCGATGACCGTCTCTGCCGGGATCAACAAGAACGTCGTCTACTTCAACTCGACGCTGGATCTGACCGATCCCATTCTCGCTTATCTGCGTCAGCAGCAGGGAGCGACGGCTGCAGCCAACGGGGCGCGAGCCGCGACGGCACCTGCGACCGGTACGATCCGTAAGTGATTGGAGTGGGTTGCAGGTAGTGGGTGCTGTTCCAAGCGGCATCCGACTGCACATGGTGGATGGCAGGTGGCATCGTGGAAGGGATGACGATGGCTGCCCTGGCCGAAGCGACTCTTTTTTATCTAGGAATTCCATGCGATCTATCCGTTTCCAGCAGACGATTCTTCGCAGCTTCCAGGTGCACGGGCGGGGTTACTGGACTGGAGTTCCGGTGACCCTGACGTTTCACCCTGCGGATCCTGATACAGGGATATGTTTTCGCCGGACCGATCTTCCGCATCAGCCGGTGTTGCCGGCGGTCGCAGGGATCCGTTCGGAGACGCAGCTGCGGACTCGTTTGACCCGAGAGAGCGCGTCGGTGGACATGGTGGAACATGTCGTCTCGGCGCTGGTTGGCATGCAGGTGGATAACTGCCTGGTCGACTGCGACGCTCCCGAGATGCCTGGCCTGGACGGCAGTGCGATGGCCTATGCGCTGGGGATACAGCAGGTCGGGTTGACCCGCCAAGATCGCCTGAGGAAAGCCGTGGTGATCGAGCAGCCGATTCGGATCGGGGACAATCAGCAATGGGTGATGGCGATGCCCTGTTCGGATCCCTATCCGCAACTGGAGTATCGACTGGACTACGGTCCGAAGCATCCGATCTCGGCGGCGACCGCATCGTTCAGCCTGGGAGAAGGGGACTACCTGAACTCGATCGCTCCAGCGCGCACCTTCGTCACACAAGAGGAAGCGCAGCAGCTTCAAAGTCGCGGGTTGGCTCGTCATGTCTCCTACCGAGACCTTCTTGTTTTCGGGGATGCTGGCCCGATCGACAACACCCTTCGCTTTGCCGACGAATGCGCGCGGCACAAGCTGCTTGACCTGATCGGCGATCTGGCTCTTTGTGGCTATTCGATCGTCGGCCGCATTGTTGCTTTCCGTTCGGGGCATGTGCTGAACGGTCGCATGGCGGAGAGTCTGTGGAGATTGGCACAACGCACGACAGCTGAACCCCAAGTCGCCTAATACGCGGCGTTGAAACGACCAAAAACGTCCCTTACGCATCCGACTGGCAGGGGCCGAGGATGCTGGAAAGAGCCGCAAGAACCATGCCGACCATCATTGCTCACACCGCCATCGTCGATCCGCGAGCCCAGTTGGACGACGATGTCCGCATCGGCCCATTCTGTGTGATTGGCCCGCATGTTCAGATTGGCCGAGGCACTCGTCTGGAAAACCATGTGACGATCACTGGCCATACCACGATCGGCAGGGAGAATCACTTTTTCCCCAACTGCGTGATCGGTGGCGACCCACAGGATCTCAGCTACCGAGGGTCGCCCACCCAGGTGGTCATTGGTGACTTCAACGTTTTTCGTGAGTGCGTCACGGTCAATCGCGGTACGGAGAAGGATGAGGGGGTGACGCGAGTCGGCAACCACTGCTATCTGATGGCCAACGCCCACGTCGCGCATGACTGCGTGGTGGAGGACCGCGTCATCATGGCCAACACCGTGATGTTGGGAGGGCATGTCCGCGTGCAGCACGACGCCACGCTGAGCGGCGGTGTCGCTGTGCACCACTTCGGATCGATCGGATGTTACGCGTTTGTCAGTGGACTGAGCCGTGTGCTGCAGGATATTCCTCCCTACATGCTGGCCGAGGGGTTTCCCGCGAGGCCGCGCTGCGTCAACGTGGTGGCGCTCAAGCGGAAGAATTTCAATAACGAAACCATCCGCTCGATCACCGAAGCCCACAAGCTGCTTTATCGGTCCAAGGTCGGTGCGAAGCAGGCTCGCGAACTTCTTGCCGCCAGCGGCGAGTGGTTTCCTGAGCTGGACGTGCTGTTCGAATTCATCGAAGAATCGTGCCTGGGGCGCCATGGCAGGGCTCGGGATCGGAGGAAGGCAGCATGAAGCGCCTGAGACTAGGGATTGCGGGAGCCGGTCATCTGGGAACGATCCACGCTCGACTGGCTTCCAAGTTGCCGCAGTTCGAGGTGGTGGGCGTTGCCGACCCGGTGGCTGCAGCGCGCCAGAAGATCGAACAGACGATGCAGCTTCCGACTTTTTCCAGCCATGAAGCGATGGAAGGGAAGATCGACTGCTTGGTGGTCGCTTCCCCGACCTTTCTCCACTTTCCACTTGGGCTGTGGGGACTGGAGCGAGGCATCCACCTGTTCGTCGAAAAGCCAATCACCGCCTCGGTGCTGGAAGCCGACATGCTCATCAAAGCGGCGCGCCGCCACGGCTGCGTCTTGCAGGTCGGGCATGTCGAACGATTCAATCCCGCGTACCGCTGGGTGCGGGAGCGGTCTTCCGTTCCCCGGCAGATTCATGCGGTTCGGACCAGTTCCTTCACCGGACGTAGCACCGATATTGGCGTCGTGCATGATCTGATGATCCATGACATCGATCTGGTGCTCGATTGGGTCGAAAGCCCCATTGAAGAAATCCGCGCCTCAGGCGTTAGTTGGATGGGCACCAACGAGGATTACGCTCAGTGCCAAATCCACTTTCAAAATGGCTGCGTTGCCTCTTTGATCGCCAGCCGGGTTCATCGAACGGCGCAGCGCGCTCTTCATGCCATGACCGACCGACAAATCATCGACGTCAATCTGGCCACCTGCGAGGTCGCGCTATCCGAGGCGAGTTCGGAAGTGGCCAGTCGATCGTTCCATATCGATCGCCTGACGGGACAAGAGCGAGTTGGGTTGAAGGAAGAGTTCTTCGAGCGATGGTTCCCGACGACCCATTGGAAGAGCGATCCGGTCAATGCAATCGAATGCGAATTGATCGATTTTCACCGGGCGATCGAAAGCGGTAAGGCACCCGAAGTGACGGGCGAACAGGGTCGGGAAGCGATCGATGTGGCCGATCGGATCCTGTCGGCTATCGCGGGACGCACCTCGGTCGCCCATCGACGGGTGGCTTGATCGATACCCTATATCGATCATGACGGTTTCGATGAAACACGCTTGCAACCTCTGCTCCCATTGATGTGGGATGCGGGCCATCTGGCAGATTCTTGGACGGGTTCATCAGAAGCGGCCGCTACGACAGGCTGTCGTGAGAACCAGGGCAATCTGATCCTGGAGATATGCCGTTATCCGTTCGTTGGCTTTCCTTGGGGATCCACCCTGAGGCATGAATTTGCTCGCTAACCAGAAGTATCGCCAGAGAAGAGCCAATAGAATCGGTGGAAACGATGTTAGCGTTGATCGCGATTTTGTTCTCCACGTTGGTCGGAGCGTTGGTGCCAACTAGACCAGTGCACCGCTGTAGAGCGACTGGATCACCTGACCATTTCGCAAATGATGGGGTCGCTGCAGCGGGTCGGTGAGCGTCGCGTCGTGCGGGACTCCCAGTGCGTGGAAGATGGTAGAGCAGACATCGGCGGGTGAGAAGGAATTCGAGATGGGATAGGCGGCATGGGCATCGGTTTGTCCGATCACCTGGCCCCCCAGGATGCCAGCCCCCGCGAACAGGCCTGAGTAGGCATGTGCCCAGTGGTCGCGACCAGGGATCTTTTCGCCAGGCAGGGTCGAAACCTTGGGAGTGCGTCCGAATTCTCCCATGACGATGACCAGCGTCTGATCTAGCAGCCCAGAGGCAGCAAGGTCGGTCATCAGAGCTTCCAGGCCCTGATCGAGTTGTGGGAGGAGGGTGTTCTTCAGTCGTCCCCAATTGTCGACATGGGTATCCCAGGTCTGCACGATCCCCATGGCGGCCTGGACCATGGGCACCCCGGCTTCGACCAGTCTGCGTGCCAGGAGGAGAGACTGGCCGAATTTATTGCGGCCGTAGCGATCTCGGTCGCCATCGGTTTCCCTGGTCAACTGGAATGCCTGCTCCAGCCGCTCCGAGGAGAGCAGCTTGTGAGCCTGCTGCTGCTGGTCGCGGAAGGACGCCAGGCTGGTGGCTGAGGAGGGGGAAAGTCCGGAGTTGAATTGATCGAGCAGTTGACGGCGGCTGGTCCATCTCGCTGGATCGATCCCGTCGCGTCGCGATAGCGCATCGACGCGAAAGCCCTCCGCGCTGGGGTCGGCATTGATCTGCCAGGGATCGTGTTTGGCTCCTAGAAACCCGGCATGCTGGCCGGGCCAGGTGAGCGGGCCTTCGATGTAGTAGTTGGGAAGCGTGACGCCGGTTGGGATCCCATCGCTGCGGGGACGGAGGTAATCGAGCGCAGCGGCAAAGTTCGGAAAATCGCTCCGCGACTCCACCCGATCCAGATCCGATCCACCGCGGGCAAGAGGTGTCTCGCGACCGGTCAGCGCCACATGGGTAGCCAGCAAATGGTTGTGCTCTCGATGAGCCATGGTGCGGAGGATCGCCCAACGATCGGTCTGTCTGGCCAGACGCGGAAGATGCTCGCTGAGCCGAATTCCGGGAAGGGTGGTCCCGATCGTCCCGAATTCGCCTCGCACCTCCGCTGGCGCGTCGGGTTTTGGATCGAGCGTATCGAGCTGACTGGGACCGCCGCTGAGCAGCACGAGAAGGACCGACTTGGCCTTTGCAAAGCCATCCTCGCCAGCCAGCTGGCCCGCCGGCGATGTGGAGGGAAAAGGAAGCAGCGAACCGGCGACTCCTAGGCCCGCCATGCGCAGCACACCTCGTCGATCGATCGCAAATCGTGATGGTTCCATGGTGAGGCGGGGACCTTGCGCTACGTTTCTTCTTTGGCCGTTCCTTCCATGATAGCTGGGGCGGGCGATCGATCGCCAGTGCAGAGGCGATCCCAGGAGCGGCGGTGTGCCCGTGGAGTCATCGACCAACTTCCCATCTTTTCCAAAGGAAACTTCTTTTTCGAGTCAATCTGGCGCGTGAAGGGTTAATGCTATGAGTGATCCGATTTCGAGGAGGGCAGGGGATGGACGAGCCAATCAAGCATGCGGCCAGGCAATGGACGCTGGTTCAGCCGGTGATCTCGGCCTGGATTCGGTCGGTGATCCACGACAAGACAGCGTGTGAGGATCTCCTTCAGGAGACTGCAGTAGCGGTCTTAGAGTCCGCCGCGAGGTATGACGCGCAGCGTCCGTTTCTTCCTTGGGCCATGGCGATCGCCCGCAACCAGATGCGACTTTATCTCCGCCGTCATCGACGGGATCGCTTGGTCTTCAGCGATCCCACGATCGACCTACTGGCGGAGACCTTTGAGCGTTCGTCGGATGGGTGGTCGGCGTCGCTGGAGCACCTCGACGATTGCCTTCGGAAGTTGGCGCCACACGCCACAGGGCTTTGCATGCTGCGCTACCGCGACGGATTGGGATTACTCGAGATCGGAGAACGTCTGGGGATGAGTGCAGCGGCGGTAGCCAAGGCGTTGCAAAGGGCTCGCGATGCGCTCCGTGAATGCATCATGAAACGTCGTTCCCAGGAGGAGCACCCAGGATGAGCGATGCGAGCGATTCGGTGGCAGCCGCGATCTGGCAGTACTTCGATCGCCAGTTGACCCAGGAAGAGGTGGAAGACCTGGACCGTCGGTTGGCCGAGGATCCGGCGCAGCGAGAATTGTTTGTTCAATGCGCTCTATTGCATCAGAGACTGGGAGAGCATTGGAGCGATGAATCGGTTCGGAGCAGCAGCGAAGAGTTTCGAATGCGGGCCGAGCCAGCGAGGGCACATGGTCCGCAGGGGCTGCGGCGGATCGGATTGGCGATGGCAGCATCGCTGGCGCTTTTGGCGGTACTCTGGTTGGCGGTCGGTTCGCGTCCGGCGACTGCATCGGCCGAACTAAAGCGAGTGATCGCCCAGCAGAAGGTATTTGGCGATCGCACCTACCGTATCGCGGTGGAAGAGTCTTTTCCTATCCCATCGAAGCAGTTGGAGGAAGCATGGAGACCTCCCAAGCCCTCAATGGATGGGGCCATCCTGCATGTCCGTGGAACCGATCGATTCGTCTTGATCCGAACCACCGATGCGGGACTTCCTTTCTTGACGGGATGCGATGGTAGCAAAAGCTGGGTGGTCAAGCCGGATGGCCCGATTCGAATCAGCGCCGATCCCAGTCGATTCAGTCGCGATCTTCCCGGTCATGAATACGCGATGCCCTTCATTCAGATCGAATCGACCCTAAAGCAGCTACAGGAAGCGTTTCGAATCGAGTCATTGCCGGTGGAATCCGATGACGGGGAGCCTGACGGGACAGGGGCAGGCGGCGCCGAGGGGCGTGTCAGCCGTCTTCTTGTGGCGGTGAAGAAGCCTGGGCGACGTGGTCCTAAGCGCGTGGAGGTTACCTACGATGCCGCCAGTGGCGAGTTGATGCAGGTGCGGTTTGTCGATCTACCTTACGGCCCCAATCGATTGACGCTGCGCATGACCAGACTTGAGCAGTTAGAGCTTCCAGAGAACTTTTTTGAGCATCGTCATCATCACGCAGCAGATCGAAGGATTGAGGCAGAGTGAGCGACATGGTCGAAATCATGGTTGGCATTCCCAGTTCGTTCTCTACTTTCGATCGATGGACTCTCATCATGCAAGCAAGTCGGCATGCGATCCTGGCGTTCTTGGCTGCTATCTGCCTTTGGCATGGCGGCTTTTCCTATGCGATCGCAGACGATCGCCCGAACATGGTCCTGATGCTATCGGACGATCAGGGATGGAGTGGATTGTCGGTGGCGATGGATCCGGAGATTCCCGAGTCGAGAAGCCGCGTGATCGAGACGCCTCATCTGGAGTCGTTTGCAGAGCAAGGCATGCGATTCACTCAAGGCTACGCCCCAGCTTCGGTCTGCTCTCCGACACGCATCAGCCTACAGACCGGAAAAAGTCCCGCCAGGATGCAGTGGACCAAGGCGGCGCCGCCGGAGAGCGGCAGGCTATTGATCGAGCCGCCGTTGATCAAGCGGATCGACCAGCGTGAGATCACTCTGGGAGAAATGCTGCGAGAGGCTGGCTACGCCACAGCCCATTACGGTAAATGGCATCTGGGTGGCGGTGGACCAGGAGAGCATGGCTACGATGAACATGATGGAGATACTGGCAACGAGCAGGCCTTCAAGTTCCAGGATCCCAATCCAGTCGACATCTTCGGAATGGCTGAGCGAGCGGCTCACTTCATGGAGAAAAGCCGAGATCGCGGTAAACCCTTCTTCATCCAGCTTTCCTGGAATGCATTGCATGCCTCCGAAAATGCCAGTCAGAAAGCGCTGGCGAAGTACGAATCGAAGATGGGAGCTGCCAACCGTAAAGCAGTCACCACCGCCGCCATCTCCGAAGATCTCGATCGCGGTGTTGGAAAGGTGCTTGGAGCAATCGAGGCCCTTGGGCTGACCGACACAACCTATGTCCTCTATATGTCGGACAATGGTGCGGGTGGAGGGAGCAAAACGCTGCGGGGTGGCAAAGGAGGAATGTGGGAAGGTGGGATCCGTGTGCCGATGATTCTGCGCGGGCCTGGAATCCAGGCAGGCTCCATCTGCCGCACTGCGGTTGTCGGTTATGACTGGTTCCCTACTTTCTGCCAATGGGCTGGGATCCCATCCGATCAACTGCCAAACCGAATCGATGGTGGTTCGCTGATCCCCTTGCTAAAAGACCCAAAGGACGGAAAGGTGATCCGGCCTCGAGAGGAATTGATCTTTCATTTTCCTCATTACCAAGGGGATGCACCGCACACGGCGATTCGATTGGGGAAACTGAAGCTGATCCACTTCTACGAAGATGGCACCGATCTCTTGTTCGATCTTGAAGACGACCCGAGAGAATCCCGCGACTTGGCCGCTCAGCGAAGCGCTGATGTCCAGTTGCTGAAGGCTCGGATGGATGCGTACCTCCGAGAAGTGGAGGCTGGTTTACCCAAGCCCAATCCGGACTTCCAGGCGGAAGCCAACCCGCCCGCTAGCCGTAGAAACCGACGATCAGACCGAGGCAATCGCTCGAGGAATGGCAAGCCGTGAACCGTGGCTATCGGTGCTAGCACAAGTCGCATCCAGATGCTGCTTGGCCGTCGGATATCACGGTTTTTTTCATGGTCCCGGATCCCTTGACGGATCGATCCCTGCAGGGCGCGAAGAATTTTTTGGGGACCCAAAAGCCCAATTGATCTTGGGGAGAACGGTTGCCTACACTCAGCCCGTGGAGATGGCTGGATAGACGACTGCGAGCGTTGCGAAAGAGGGATTCTCCGTTGCAACGTCTCCACTTGGGAAGTCGTCTTGAGAATCGCCATCGCATGTGCAGCGTTTGCCAAGGGACGGAGTGTCTTAATCGAGGAGGAGGAACTCCATGTCGACAGTTTTGATGGATCGGTATCCCACCAATGCGAACCACCCGGCCTCCGGGAATCCATCGCCGATGGTTGGGAATTCGTGCATTCTTCCGCGATGCACGCTGCGGTTTGAGAAGTGTGAAGGTGGTCTGAAGATCTCCTGCTGTTGCGACGATGATGTCGCATGCGGAGCCCTTCAGAATCTCTGCAAGATGCTCCAGGGGGGTGTCTGCAACTGCTGCTGTCTGTGGAACGGTCAGGTGGTCTTCCAGTGCAATCTTTGCTGTGGGCACACCAAATGTGAGTTGACCGAGAACGGTTGCTGCATCACCTGCTGCAGCGGCGACGCTGCTTGCTGCCGTATGCTGCAGTCGTGCTGCGACGCCTTGTGCGCCTGCTGCGATGCAGGTTGCTCCTGCTGCATCTCCTTCGGTGGAAATCCGATCTGCTGCGGTACCAGTTGCTGAGCCGGGATCGACAACAGAAGCCTGCTTGGCGAGTCCCGCAAGGGGCTCGTCGCGCAGGCGTTTTTCGGACCGCCCAACCATTCATTCAGTCGATGGCGAGGCACCGCGACACAACCCTTCCATGCTGGAACTGTGGTCCCATCATCGCGGTATGGCGCGATCCGTCCGGTTCTTTAGCGAGAGCCGACGCATACCGGAGGCCCTGTGCTTTTCCGCTACGCTATGGATGTTTCCTGAAGGAGTTTCGGGACTTCCCGTGGTGGCTGATCTGGTTCTTGGAAGAGTGGATCGCTAGGATGCCACACGGTTTTCGCTCTTAAGACCGGAAGAAGAATCTCGATCGACTGCCGCTTGAACTCCCCTCTGGCCTTTTGTGGAATGTCGCATCATGGAACGCAATCGCATTCGCAAGTACGAGGCGATCTGGAGTGCCTCCAGCGAACCGAAGGAACGTCCTGCAGACCTAGTTCCCGAGGGCTTTGTGGCGGTGCCGATGGAGATACTCCCTGGAGGTCAGCGGGAGCAATTGATCGCCAATAAAGAGCTATATGACTACGCCTATCAGCAGGCGATTCGCGAGGCGAACAAGAGGCTCTTCTGCGACTGGACGATCTGAGTCGTCCCTCATCTTCCAGGACCGACTATTCGGCCAGTCGTTGAATCGCTGTTTCAACGACCGTTGTTTCAACAGCTTTCCTGAGGATGGCAATAATTAGCTTGCCAGCACCAAGTGCTGGTGCGACCCCGCAGAGAAATCGTACCGATCCGCTTAGGGGGTGGGACCGGGAATAGCACCGCCCGACTGGACGGAAACCATGGTGCTGTGAAGGTCCTTCAGCTTTTGGTAGCTGCTGGCGATGGAGGTGGTCAGTGCATCCAGTTCCGCCTGCAGTCGCTGAGACTCCGCAAGGATGACAGCCTGTTCTTTTTGGACTTGAGCCAAGTCGAGGTCGAGTTTGCGGCGTTCCACCTGCTTGGCGGTCAGTTGGGCCTGGCCTTTCTGATTGGTGTCGTCGAGCAAACCTTTTTCGCGAGTCAGCACCGTCAGTTGCTGGATGGCTTCGATGGTCCGCTGACGCGAATCGCGGAACGCGTATTCGTAGTTGTTGAGCGGACGGACATAGATGCTCTTGACCGCCTCGGCAACCCCCAGACGGATTAGATCCTGAGCGGCATCGAATCCGAAAACTCGCTTGTCTCCGGGCTTGAACTTCACTTCTGCCTCTTCGCCACCGCGCTTGAGCCGGGCATCGACACTTCGGCCGCTCAGGTCGTAATAGCCGCCGTCGGTCGAGGAGCGTTGTTCCTTGCTGTCGACGTCGATGGTGTGCTCTTTGGTGAATTGCAGGAGAACCCAGGTCGCTTCGGGCGGCGTGCCATCAGGAGCCTGCTGGCCATCCAGCAGATAGGATCGGAGCACCGAGCCTTTGCGGAGGTTGAAGTCGACTTTTCCTGCAACGACCAGGGGCGGATTGGCATCAAGCGTCTCTTTGCCTGTTCGAAGCAGTTGGGAGATGGCATCGGGATCCATGCGTCCAAACAGTTCATCCGCTGAAGGTTCTGATCCTTCGGCCGCGAAGGCTTCATGCGAATCGAGCGGCATTAGTTCGTAGATGGTCCAGCGGCTGATCTGGCCGGAATTGATGACCGCCAGTTGGTCGGGAAGAAGCTGCTGGATTGGTTTCAGTTTGGCGTCGGCACCTTGGCTTTCGTCGACAAGGTACTCACCAAGATAAAGAGTCGGGAGGAATCGACCGGACGCATCCGGGGTTTCACCGAACACATAGACCACCAGCTTGGCCGGCAACGTGCCTTCAGCTGGGCCGGCGGCAGGTGGCGCAGCGGCTCCTGGTTGATCGCTGGGAGATGGGGCGGCAGGGGGCGCGCCCGGAGCACCAGCAGCAGGAGCAGGAGCACCTGCTGGATTGGCATTGATCGGCGGATTGACTCCACCGGGAGACGCTGCCTGCTGCACCCGCACCGAGACGCCATCGGGTTTGACATCCAGCACCTGGGCGCCGCGCCAGACACGGCCTCGGTCCATCGTCAGTCGTGTCAGTTTACCCAGAACCGGAAGGAGGGCTTCATCGGTTTCCTTGGTGCTGGTCAGGTCGCCGTTTTTCAGCGCCTGCTCTTGCTTCACCAAGTCCTCCAGTTGGACCTTCTTCTTGTCATGTACCTTCACCCAGCCGACGCGCCGTTTGGCGACGCCACCGGCGGCGAAGAGGAACACCAAAGTCGAGAGAAAGATGAAGACCAGCGAGGTGACTTGCAGCCCCCCCCAAGTCTTGGCTGCTTTGACCAGCAGGACCAAAAAGACAATGAAGGCGACGAGCAACCCAATGAGAAGAAGAATGCCAGTAATTTCCATGGGGTCGCTATCCCGTCGGGTCGTACATGGACCGCTTGTCGCGGACGCGCAAAAAAGAGGTCGCCAGTTGATAGTAAGTGGGGGGATTTGGGGTGTCAAGCAAACGCTTGAGGCACCCGCTTCGTCGGTCGATTCCTCGGGTTCTTCGGGGCTTATCGGTTCGAGGAGGGGTGTTCGAGCAGGTCATCCAGGGTGCTGGAGAGGCTTTTCCGCAGGGGTGGCCTGCGTAATCGGACGTTCGACAGGGGGGCAACGGCAGGGGTTTCCCGAAGCGAAAACCCTGGCTGTTCCGCAAAGTCGATCCATTTTGACTGGATGAATCGGTTGGAAAATTCCGAAAAACCGATACATATCCCGCCATCTGACCATCGGGGAGGACCTACCGATGCCCGTATCGACTGATCGCATTGCCAGAAAGAGTTCGTTTCGGGGGACCGTCCGCACCGGTGCGTGCGGAAGGAAGCCAGAGACGGCCAGACGCTGGCTGCGATGGTCGCTTTGGGCCGGGTTGGGCTTAGTGAGCGCTTTGCCGCTAGGGTGCAATCGGGCTCAGTACCGAATGGAAGCCGATTCGGAGGTTTATGCTCTGATCGACGAGAAGGCGGTGCTGGAGCGGGACGGACTGGTGCGTCGGCTGGAGGTCGATCCCCGTTCCCGCATGTTCGATCCGTTCAATCCCGATCGTCCGCCGATGCCCGAGGACGATCCGGCAGCGCATCGCTACATGGAGATGGTCGACAAGAAAAAGCACTATCCGCTCTGGGATATCAATGGGCACACCAATGCGGCGGAAAATCCTGTCTGGTGGCAGCACCTGCCGCTGGATGAGCGAGGGGTGCTGGTGCTGGATGTCGATAGCGCCGTCCAGTTGGCGCTGCTCCATTCCCCGGCCTACCAGTCCGAAGTCGAGACGCTTTACCTATCGGCGCTCGACGTGAGTTCCGAGCGATTTCGGTTCGACACGCAGTTTTTCGCAGGAGCTGCGTTCGATGCGTCGCTGGAGGAGGGAGGTTCGACGGTTGGGACGCGAGCCTACAGCCGAGGGCGGCGTCCCCTTGCGATCCAGAAGCGTTATGCGACGGGATCGGAGTTGATCGTCGGTCTTGCCAACAACATCACCTGGTCCCTAGCAGGACCTGATGACCAAAGCGCCTCCACACTGCTCGACTTCACTTTCATCCAACCATTTCTCAGGCAGGGTGGCCGCGATTGGTGGTTGGAGCGATTGACGTTGGCGGAACGAACGTTGCTTTACAACATACGAGCCTTTGAACGGTATCGACGTGGCTTCTATCTGCAGGTGGCGATCGGACGCAATGCGGAACCAGGGCCGACAAGACGAGGTGGTCTCTTCGGAGGTGCGGGGCTGGATAACTTCTCCGGTCTAGGCGGCGGATTTGGCCGCGTCGGCGCGACCGGCGGTGGAAACCAAGGCTTTGGTGGTGGCGCGGCAGTGCCTCGCGTCGGTGGGTTTCTGGGCCTCCTGCAGACACAGCTAGAAATCCGCAATGCCGAAGAAAACATCGCCAGGTTGAAAGACAACCTTCTTCGATTTGAAGACACGCTACGGGAACTGCAGACGACGATCCCCGCCACCCAGGACACCATTCCTTCTCAGCAGCTTCAGGTCGCTCAGGCCCGCCAGGCGCTGATCTCCGCGCAGGCAGCACTGCTGCAGAATCGCGCGAGCTTCGAGGCGACTTTGGACCAGTTCAAAACGCTGATGGGAATCCCTCCCTACATTTGCGTCGAAGTGCGCGACCCACTGCTCAAACAATTCAATCTCATCGGTGAACCACTGAAGGATCGCCGAAATGCTGTGGCGAATCTTCGCGATTCCATCGGCCAGACCAACAGTCGCATCCTGACGATGAGCCGAACTGGACAGGACAAAGAGACAGGGGACTCGTTCCGTCAAATCGAGGATAGCCCCAAGCTGCGGGAAGAGCTTGAGGAGATCCGTGATCAGACCGATCAGATTTCGCAGGTGCGATCGACGATCTTGGATCAGGATTTGCCCGAGCTGGAAGCGGATCTAAAGCGTTTGTCGCAGACCAAGTCGCAGCGCAAGAGCCAGCTGGAGAAGATGAAGGGAACTTACGAGCGGGACAAGGACCGGATCTGTGGTCTGCTTCCTGGTGGAATCGTTGATCCATCGCTGTTTGAAACCAGCGAACTCGATTCGCTCGATGACGCCCTCGGAAAGGAGCTCACTCGGCTTAGGAGCCGCTTCGAGGCGGGGCGTGACCGGATCGATAAGCTGAAGAAGGATCTCGATCGGTTGGTGGCCGAAGGTGGCGACCCCGATCCACGAAAGAATTTCGCTGCCATCCGAGACCAGGCGGTGCTACAGAGCCAGGATATCTTGGCCACGATGGCCGAAGATGTGCTAGCGCTTCAGGTGCTGCAGGCGCGAGCACGAACCGAGAGCGTGATTCTTCCTGAAGTGGATCTAGGCGAACGGGATGCGGTGGAGATCGCCAGAGCCAATCGGGTCGACTGGTTCAACGCCAAGGCGAGTCTGGTCGACTCTTGGAGATCGATCGAATTCGTAGCCGATGACCTAGAAAGCTACCTGGATCTGGTATTCAGCGGTGACATTCGCAACACCAACGACAATCCACTTTCGCTTAGCGATAGCACGGGACGGTTGCGTGCCGGACTCCAGTGGGATACGCCGTTGACGCGCATTCAAGAGCGAAACAGCTATCGACAGGCGTTGATCGACTACCAGCAGGCTCGGCGTAGCTACTATCAGTTCGAAGATGGGATTTGGGCCTCCCTGCGCGGTCAGTTGCGGAGCATCGAGCAGAATCGGTTGAACTTCGAACTACAGCGGTACGCGGTGCGCATCGCTGCCTCGCAGATCATCCTCAATGAGGACATTCGCCAGGTCCGCGAATCGCTCAATCAAGCCTCCGGACCCACCGCCGCTCGCGATAGCGTCTCGGCATTGACCGACCTTTTATCAGCCCAAAACACCTTCCAGGGGGTCTGGATCTTCTACGAATCGCTCCGCCGGTCGCTCGATCAGGACCTGGGGACGATGCGGCTGGATGAACGTGGGATGTGGATCGATCCGGGGCCGATCACGCTGGACAACTTCACCCTGGAGCCGCTGGTGACCGATCCAGATGGGATTCCCTGTCTGCCTGCCGACCTGCAGCGCGAAGCGCAAGGTATCCGCTCTCCGGCGCCACTGGAGTTTTCCGCCGAAGGCTAGACGCGCTGTGGTCTGGCGGAAAGGCCTAGCGACGCGAGGTGGGTTTTTCGAGTGGTTTACGGACCCATTGGTGGAGCGGTTGGTCGAGAGCCAACCATGGTGGCGCAATGGTGCTGTAGGATGGGTGTGACCTCATGCCCAGGCGAGATGCGGCTTGGGTATGGCGGTGGTTCATGGCGAGCGGCCCACACCGGATGGCTCACGCTCTTCCGCTGCGATTTGGAAAATTCCTGGCGGGACGTTTTGGGCTGTCTGGTGACCTTCCCTGCGGCGATTCCTTGCCGATGCAGTGCAAAGAGTTGGCCATCGGCAATCGTCCCTAGATGGGCCTTTAGAGGTCGACATCGACTTGGTGTGCTGGATCCGGATCACCCGTGCCGCGAAGCTGGTTGGCTAGGAGAATATCTTCTTCGGGGAGGATGGTCCGTAGCACGATCGCCAGCGATCCGCTTGGTGCGATCGCAGGATCGTCTGCGGCGACGATCGGGATCGCCATCTTTTGCAGTCGCTCTTTGAGGCTGCCCACATCGCCTGTGCGAGGATGGAGATGGAGTACCGTCGAGGGCAAGGTCAATGAGGCCCAGAGCCCAGATCCGATGGGGCACGGCCGCTGATCGGCATCGACCGTTTTCAGATCGGCTGCCATCGCCAATCGCGGCAGCAACCTGCGGGCTCGATCTTCCAGATTCTCTTTTGGATTCCCGAGGATTTGACCCATCGGGGTGTTGCGATAGTGGGCTGGATCGGTGAGCGATGGCTGGATGGAACGCCAGAGCCCAGAGAGGGGTTCGGGAGCTTCCAGGCCGAGGCTGGATGCCATGGGTTGCAATTCCAAGTGGCTGTGCCGAGACAGCAGCAGCGTGGCGGGTGGACCTCCCAGCAGGCCATTGGTTGGTAGGATCAAAAAGTCGACGCCACTTTGGAAGCGGCTGGCGATGGTGGGAGCCCAGCCCGAAAGGGAATCGATCGGAAACAGGGTGGCCGTGGGGCAGTACTCGACCACCTTGGCACCTGCCAGTGGGACCAAGGTGCCTGGTCCTCGCATCGCCATGGGGCTAGCATCCCGAAGTTCCAAAAGGTGGCGGTGGGGAGACTGTCCGCTGGAGGCAGAAGGTGTGGTGGTGTCGG
Organism: Pirellulaceae bacterium; assembly: GCA_044371425.1. Taxonomy (GTDB): domain Bacteria; phylum Planctomycetota; class Planctomycetia; order Pirellulales; family Pirellulaceae; genus JBEISR01. The sequence goes on from JBILTR010000011.1 coordinate 31,383, forward strand.
CCGCTAGGGCGCGCAAGGTTGGCCTGGGATCGAATGCATGGCACGAGCCCGCAGGATGAACGAAAGTCGTGTCATCGATCGACCAGATGGATCGTCCACCATGGATCGCATGGATCAGACTGAGGGCCGATGCAGGGGAGGAGAGGAGCAGGGAGTGGGCCGCGCCGGTGGTTTCACGCCAAATGGTGTCCGCTGCGTCGGCCACCTGGGATGGTTTTTTCCGCTGCTGGTGGAATCCGTGCTGGATCATCCCTTGGAGAGCGACGGATGCCTCCAGAGGCAATGGCACACCGGGCCAGCGGTCGCTGAAGAGCAGCCCGGTCCCGTTCAGGCATCGTCCGGGAATTTCCGGGGCCGCTCTCTCCAGCCACCGCTTCATGTCGCTGAGCATCTTCTGCCATTGTTCGGGATCGATCCCTTCGTAACCGGTAGCGCGCTGGACGGTCTCACCGATCTTCTCGGCAGCGGCCCTTATCTGCTTCCATGGAAGGTTGGCCTTCAGCCCATCGGCCACTGGCTTGAGCAGATCGCTGAACAGTCTCGGATCCCACTTGGGAGGATTTTCCATGGCAGCACCTGGGATACGTAGGCAGTGAAACCTTGCGGCGTTTTCAGCCGATCGGGCGCGGCAACGCGATTGATCGGGAAGTGAGCCGGATGATCCAATCATACCGACCTAAGGTGGCAGCGACTTGGCTGGTATTCCGATTTGTCCGATCGAACAGCCTGCTGAGATGCGGTTCACAGGCCTTCATTTCCCCCGAGCTCGATCCAGGCCTCGATCGCTTCTTGCAGGCTTGTCAGGCAGTGGTCGGTGGTGGTGTGCCCCAGGGAAAATCGGAGGGTGCCGCCGCATGAATCGGTTCCCAGCAATGGGTGGATCGCTCCAGCGCAGTGGAAGCCCGCGCGGCATTCGATCCCAAATTGGCTGTCGAGCAGTGCGGCCCATTCCTGAGGGAGCAACGTGTCTGTCTTCAGAGAGACCAGAGGAAGCCAATCGTTGGGGTCTCCCTGGTGGCCGACAAGGTGCCAGGAGGGCATCAGCCGGATGGCAGCCAACAACCGCTCGGTACGTTCCCTCGCGATGGCGCGCAAGGCTTCGATCCCCTGGGAATCGATCCAGTTGAGGGCGGCATCGACGGAAGCCCAGGCGGCGGTATTGGGGACTCCGCTTTCCGCCGCTTCGGTCCAGTCCCAGGGGCCTGCCAGTTGATGGCTGGCCGACCCGGTGCCTCCCACCCAGGGGACTTTCAGCTGGTCGGTGCAACGTTCACTGACAAAGGTGAACGCGGTGCCAGGCATTCCCCCGAGCGCCTTGTAGCAGGTCGCAGCCAGGAGATCGATCCCCAGCTTGCGGACATCGATCGGCAGTTGGCCGACCGTTTGTGAGGCATCGACCAGGAGGAAGGCTCTGCGCGAAGCCAGTTCTCGGGAAGCCAGCTCTCGAGAGACCTGTGCGATCGGTTGCAGGGCACCGGTGACATTGGAGGCATGGGAGAGGATCACCAGCCGCGTGGTGGGCCGAAGGAGCTCGGCCAGTCGGTTGGGATCGACCACCCCTAGCGCATCGACCGGCCAGAGGCTCCAGCTCCCTTCGCCGCGCTGCTCTCTCTGGACCAGGGGGCGCAAGACACTGTTGTGTTCGGCGGCTGAGGCGATCACATGGTCCCCAGGCCGCAGCATCGACTCGATCGCCAGGCGGAGGGCATGGGTGCCGCTGGAACAGAGGGCCAGTCGGTCGGCAGGCTGGCCTCCGATGTGTCGCAGCAGTCGATCGCGGACCGATTCCAGAAGGCGCTGTGCCTTGGAGGCCGCGCGAGTCGACGAGCGGCCTGCAGCGGCTCCCCAGCGACTTTGGTATTCGATCATCGACTCCAGCACCCCGGGGGGCTTGGGCCATCCGGTGGCGGCGTGATCCAAATAGATACGCTCTCTCTCCTGCATGTCGCTTATCCGCCGATCTGGTACATGGCGCGAGGTGGCGGCTGGAAATCCTTCCGATCGATCCCGTGCGAGGGGTGTTTGGCCGCAACGCAGTCACGGACCACTTGCAGTACCTGCTCCTCGTCCGCTTGGCTTCGCAGGAGTTCCGAGAGATCCCATTCCTCGCGTCCGAAAAGGCAATTGCGCATCCGTCCCTCTGCGGTCAGACGCAATCGATTGCAGGCGGCGCAGAACGGCTTGCTGACCGAATCGATCCAGCCGACCTCCGTTCCACCGGGGAGTCGATAGTCTTCGGATGGTTGAGACGGATCGACGCGGTCGACTGGCTGCAGCGATCCAAAGTGCCTTTCGATCGTCTGGCGAATCTCGTCCCCACGAACAACGCTTTGCTGCGTCCAGGCGCGATCGGCATCCAACGGCATGAATTCGATGAAGCGAATCGCCAGCTGGCGGCTGGCAGCAAACTCCACTAGAGGAAGGATTTCTTGGTCGTTGATTCCTCGCAGGATCAGCGCGTTGAGCTTGCTGGGAATGCCGCAGCGGATCGCTGCATCGATCCCTTCGAGGACGCGATGGAGACCGGGGCGTCGCGTCAGTCGCTGGAAGGTCGATTCGCTGAGCGTATCGAGGCTGATGTTGAGCCGATCCAGACCGGCTTGGCGGAGTCCTTCCGCTTGTTCGGCAAGCAGCATGCCGTTGGTGGTCAGTGCGATCTCCAGCGAGGGTTCGATCTGGCGGAGGAGCCCAACCAGGTCGGCCAGTCTTGGACGCATCAACGGTTCGCCTCCCGTCAACCGCACCTTATCAACGCCGCAGCGTGCCAGGATCTGGACCAAGCGGGCCACCAGCGGAAAGGGGAGCCACTGTTGGCTGGGGAGAAAGGTGATATCTTCGGCAGGCATGCAGTACTGGCAGCGAAGATTGCATCGGTCGATGACGCTCAATCGCAACGAAGTATGGACGCGCCCCAGGGAGTCGACCAGCGCAGCGTAGGGAGAATTTGTCTGAGCACCGGTCGCCTGAATGCCAGAGCTTGGTAGCGAAGTCCTCGGCTCCATCGCCTGCGGCAGGACCGGCAGTTGTCGCAACGACCTATTCATCGCAGGGCTCCTTCGACTCCATCGGCTGCGGATCGGGATGGACCCAGCGTCCAGTGGTTGGCTGGGGAGCGACTTGGTTGGGAGGAGGTAGTTCTTTTTTCCAGATGGGCACCTGCTCTTTGATCGTATCGATCAGCCATTGGGCCGCCGCGAAGGCAGCTTTGCGATGGGGAGAGCGAACCAGGATCGCGACGCTCGATTCACCAACCTCGACCTCGCCCAGGCGATGGACGATCCAAACCTGCTCGATCCGCCACTTCTGCCGCGCCGTCGCCTCCAGTTGCTCCATCTGCTCCAGCGCCATCTGCCGATAGCCTTCGTAGAAGAGCGAATGGGTTTGCTCCTGGCCGGTCCAGCGTCGCGTGGTCCCAAGGAATAAAACTGCGGCTCCTGTTCTTTCATCGCAAGACAGGTCCATCAGCTTCTGGATATCGATACGCTGCTCGGTCAGTTCCACCACAACTGGGATTCCTGGGAGATGGATCGCACGGCAGGTCGGACGCAAGCTTTCGATGGCGCGAAAGAGGTTTTAGTCTTCTCCACCCATCGGCTCAATCGTAGCCGCAGTTGGCAGGCGAGGGTAGGTTCGAGCCAGTCAGCCACCGCTGACCGGAGGGATTACGGCGATTTCCGTCGCGGATTCGATCGAGTCCTCATCTGCCACAAAGCGTCGATCGACCGCAAGGCGGCTGACGGCCAGCCATCGGTCGAGCTGGGGATCGAGCTGCGCGAGGATTTTTCGCAGCGCCGCGGCGGTGGTCGGAAGGGGGGTTTGGATCGTGACTTGATCGGATCCGACAGCCTCGCGCACGGCAGCGAACAGAAAAACTGGTAGCTCGACGGTGGCGTCGGATGTCGGGAGGTCCATCGTTGCGGTTGTCCTTGGAGCAGGGGGCAATCGACTTGAAGAGGTGGGGTCAGCGGACCACCAGGCCCCGGTGGTGGCTATCGATCCACTTCTTCACTTCAGGCATCAGGCCATAAGCGTGGGCGAGGATGGCGATGGGGTGGATGGTGGGCCGATCGGCACCCTGTTCCATCTGCAGTTTGCAGGCGCTGCATTCGGTGCTGCCGATCGTCACCGACGGATCCTGCGTTTTTTGGATCAAGCTGCGGCCGATGCGAAGGCTGGTCCGGAAGTTGGAACGTTTCAGTCCGAAGGTGCCGGCCATTCCGCTGCAACCCGCATCGGCCTGCATGACCTGGATGCCGGGGATCATCTTCAGCAGATCGATCCCAGGCTGCTGCCCCTTCAGAGCGCGAAGGTGGCATGGAAGGTGGTAGAGGACGCGAGCCTCCAGGGGCTGGAAGTCGAGTTCCATCTTTCCTTCTTGATGGAGTTGCCAGAGGTAGCTTCCGGCGTCCCAGCTATGAGCGGCGACCAGGCGGGCATCCTCGTTATCGATCAGATGCAGATACTCCCGCTGCAAGCAGAGGGTTGCGGAGGGTTCCGTCGCGACGATCTGGTATCCCTGTCGTACCGATTCGGCCAGTTGCCTCAGCAAGGGTCGGATCTTCTTCCGCGCGCGTTCGATGTCTCCCATGGCGATATGGGTCATCCAGGAGGGCCCCTGGAAGGTAGGGACAAAGACATTGATCCCTTGATGCTGTAGCACCTGCACCAGCGACTGGGCCAAAACGGGATTGTGCCAGTTGGCGTAGGTGTCGACGAAATAGAGGACGCGGGGCCCCTGGGATTTCCTCGGTCGATGCAGTCGCCGTCGTGTCGCCCAGCGCAGGAAACTCTGCGGAGCGATCTGCGGCAGGCGGCGTCCCTGCGCGATGCCGGTCGATTTTTCCAGCAGCCATCGCATCTTCGGATTCCCGAGGCTCCAGTTGGCCAGATTCGGGAAACGCTGCGCGATGGCGACGATCAGATCGATTCGAGCCAGCAGGCGATCTTGAATGCTGAGCCCATGGGTTGCCACATGCTGAGCCTTCAGTTCGATGGCTAGTTTTGGGATATCGACCGAGGCGGGGCAGTCGATACGGCACTGGTGGCATCCGAAGCAGCGATCGGCGATTCTCTTCAGTTCATCGCTTTCGGCAGCTGCAGGATCGATGGCACCGGTAAGCAATCCACGCATCAGATTGGCCATCGCGCGCGGCGCGGACTCCTCTTCGCGACTGGCGCGGAACATCGGGCACATCCGTTCTCCCGGAGCACTGGTTCGGCAACGACCGCATCCATTGCATGCTTGGGTGACGTGAGCCAGATCGTTTTCGACAGGCCACTGAAGCACCGGGAGGACGCCGCGCTGGGGACCGGGCGGTTTTTTGGGAAGGTCGTCTGCCTGCGCCGGGCGCGACCGCAGGTTGGCCGAGGCAGCGGTGCGGGTGGCTGGGCCGCTGACCAACTGCCGGCGCAGATTGTCGGTGACACGCTGGGGTGCATCGGTGATCAACTTGCCAGGATTCAGAATCCCTTCCGCATCGAACCATCGCCGAATCTGCCGACAGATCGGGAACCACGCGCCCAGTTGCTTGCGCGAGTACCAGGTGCGGGAAAGCCCCATCGCATGCTCGCCTGCAACCACCCCCCCTAGCTCCATCACCTTCTCATACAACCGATCGGCCAGGCGATGCAGCTTCTCTTGCTCGGGCGGCTGCCTCAAGTCGATGAAGGGACGAATGTGAACCTGCCCGTGCGCTGCATGCGCGAAGACGGTCGCCATCACCCGCTCGGACTTCAAAATCGCGTAGACCTCCTGCAGAAACTCGGGCATCTTCTCGTAGGGCACCGCCGTATCGTCGATGCAGGGGATGGGACGGTTTTCTCCTTTGAGCTGATAGAGGCGCGGGACGACGCGACGGCACAATCGCCAGTAGAGATCGCGCTGCGCTGGATCGACGACGATCCGCGACGATAGCAGCTCGGGACATTCCCTCTGCAGCTGATTGACCAGATCGCGAAGCTGATTGCGAGCTGCTTCATTGTCCTCGCCCTGCATCTCCACCAGCAGCATCGCTTCCATGCCACGAAAGAGCATCGAGGAGAAAGCCGGTTCGGTTTCTCTCGCGATTTCGATCAGGCGGCGGTCGAGCATATCGCAGGCGGAGATTGGGGCGCGTCGAGCGAAGATGGCGGCGCGCGCAGCGAATTCGACGCGGTCGAAAAAGAGCAGCACCACCGCGCGACCCTTGGGAAACTCCTCCAACCTCACCGTCGCTTCGGTCATCAGGCTGAGCGTTCCTTCGGCACCGCTTTGCAGTCTTGCCAGATCGATGGTGGTGTCGTCCCAGCAGCGGTCGATTCGGTAACCACAGCCCCGCACCAGATCGCCCCAGGGACGCTCCGAGAGGACCTCCCTCTGGCTGCTCAAGTACTGACCGACCTGCCGAGCCAACCGCTGGACGCAGTCTCCCTCATCCAGCAGTCCATGCCATCGATGCTTGGCCAGTTCCACCAATTCTCCAGGGACCAATACCGCCTGCATCGATTCCAGCGTGTCCCCCGCCGATCCATAGCGCAGCCAGTGGCTGCCCGAGGTGTCCATGGCGATGGCGCTGCCGATGGTGGTCACCGATCGCGTCGCTGGATCGGGGCCATAGAGCAATCCCTGGCGGGCAAGCAAGCGATTGAGGTCGGCGATCACCAGACCTGGCTGCACCCGCGCCAACTTCTGCTCGCGGTCCACCCAGATCAGCCGCCGCATGTATCGGGAAAAATCGATCACCAGCCCTGGGCCGATCGACTGGCCCGCCAGTCCCGTACCGCCACCGCGCGCCTGCAGAGGGATTTTGTTTTCGGCTGCGTACTGGACGCATTTCTGCACATCGTTGGCGTGTCTTGGACGGACCACACCCAGCGGCTGGATTTCATAGATGCTGGCGTCGCTGGCATAAAGCTGAGCGCGCAGGGGATCGCAGTAGACATCCCCATCCAGCAGTCCACGCAGGTCGGCTTCGATTCGAGTGCGGTCGCCATCGATCATGGCTCTATCATCCTCCCCCCGACAAGATCCTTCCAGCCCCCACCATGCGGCCACGCCTACGCTTGGAAGGTTTTCCTCCAACACAGGGGGGCCAGTCACTGGGCCAGTCCAGGGCGATCGCCCCTCGCAGCCGACGAACGAAGGCACGAAAGTCGATACCATAAAGCATCGATCGGTTCGGATGAGGGGAGTAGGTGGCTCGATGACTCTAGGAGCGATGAAGATGGCTTCTCGTCGTGATGTTCTGGCGATCCTGTCCGCTGGCGGCCTTGGCAGCACCACCTTTTGCAGGGCTTTTGCGGCAAGCTGGGAGGAGGGAACACCGGTCACTCGGCAAGCGGTCGAACAGGCGCTGTGGGTCGCCAACTCCCCCCGCAGTAAGCAGCAGGTGGATCACCTGACCGAGAAGATCACCCAGCTGCTGGAGGGAGAAAACAAGCTCCGCATTTGGCCCCTGGAGGACACCACCCCGATGGCTGCGGTTTTCTCCCCTCACTTCTTCGCCGACCCACCTGAAATCGATCGCCAAAAGCAGAAGGAAACGATTCGCTGCGGCATTGAGTCGTCGGAGCAGATTCCCGATTGGGGCGACGAACTGGCGGTGGCCAGTGCGTCGCTGGCGCAACTGGGAAAAGGGCTGCGCCTGGGACGTTGGTCCAGCCAGCAATTGACTCGCCGTTGCCTTGATCGACTGGAAAAGTATGACCCCTTGCTGCGATGCGTGGTGACGAGAACCGAGCGGTTGGCGATGGAGCAGGCGGCAAAGGCTGATGAGGAGCTGCAGCGAGGGATCGATCGAGGACCACTGCATGGCATCCCCTGGGGTGCCAAAGACATCCTCTCTGTTCCCGGCTATCCGACGACTTGGGGAGCTGACAGCTACAAACAAACCGTGCGCAGCGAAAGGGCGACGGTGATCGAGCGGATGGAGGAAGCGGGGGCGGTGCTGGTTGCCAAGCTGTCGACGGGGACGCTGGCCTGGGGAGACCAGTGGCACGAGGCGTTGACGCGCAACCCTTGGAATCTCGAAGAAGGAAGCAGCGGCTCCTCCGCCGGAAGCGCCGCAGCAGTCGCCGCCGGACTGGTTCCGGTGGCCCTGGGAAGCGAAACTCTCGGCAGCATCGTCTCCCCGGCGATGCGGTGCGCGACCACCGGCCTGCGACCGACCTTTGGCCGAGTCAGCCGCTATGGTGCCATGACCCTCGGCTGGACGCTCGATAAGATTGGCCCCTTCGCGCGGCACGTCGAGGACTGTGCGGTCGTACTGGCGGCGATCGCGGGAGCCGACGGGCGCGATCCCACCGTCGTCGACCGCCCGTTCGCTTCACCTGTCCATCTTCCGGTCCAAGGAATGAAGATCGGTGTTGACGATGGCCAGCTCAACGAATCCGAGCTGGCGGCGATCGAGATTCTGGAACGGGCAGGGGCCCAGCGAGTCCCACTGCAGTTTCCTCCCTGCGAGGTGCTGGAAGAGCTTCTGGTGGCGCTCGATAGCGAATCTGCCTCCATGCACGACTCCCTCTATCGGTCGGTGGAGAAGGACGAACTCTTGGGGAAATGGGGCCCAACCTTCCATGGGGCGCAGTGGATCAAGGCTGTCCACTACATCCGCTCGCTGCGAGCCCGTGTGCCGGTGATTCAGCAGACCGAAAAGGCATTGAGAGAGGTCGATGTGCTGATGGGACTCTCGTCGCTGGTCCGAACCAATCTAACCGGTCACCCTAGCTTGGTCGTCGCGTTCGGCGGCGGGGACCAAGCCCAGCATCCCCAACCAAGGACGGTTGTTCTGTCGGCGCGAGTCTTTGCCGAGGATCGGTTGATCGCCGCTGGAATGCAGCTGCAACGAGCTTCACCACCCGTACCCGCCCTACCAGCTCTGGATCGTTGACAAGCAAATTTCCTCGTCGAGAAGTGCAAAACGAGGGAACCTATGGAACCACGGGAGCGTCACTCCGGTCTCCCGATCCAGGACCGAAAGGGCGAAAATCGATAGATTTGCCGCCGAGATGCTAAAGACCTTCAGTGGGGCCGGCAGAGCTGCTAATCGGTGGCAGCGAGCGACCGCTAATGAATGGATGTCTGGAGGGCTACGAAACCGCACGGAGCGCGGTCTTGGCCACCTGGACGCAAGCGCGGATGTCCTCAACAGGATTGTCTGGGTTCTCTTCATACTCCAGCGACAGAGCGCCATCGGCCGGGAACTTGGCTGCGATCAACGCTTCGAAGACTTCCTGGCAGTTCAGGTGGCCTTTTCCGAGAATGACCCCCTTGGTGTTCTCCTTCATCTCTGCGAAATCCTTCAGGTGGATTCCGTAGAGTCGACCCTTCAGAGTGCGGATCACTTCGACCGGCTTTTCTCCCGATCGGATGAAATGGCCAAGATCGGCGCAGGCGCCGATGCGATCATCCTTCCCTTCGATCGCCCTCAACACATCGATCGCCTTGTTATACCGATGGCTTGGGCCGTGATTGTGGATCGCAACGCGAATGTCGAATTCCTTGACGAGGGCATTGAGGCTGTCGAACGCTTTGGGGTCTGGATCGGCCGAGACGGCGCGGATCCCCAGTTTCTTCGCAAACTCGAAGACCTTGCGGTTAGCCGCCTCATCAGCTCCAAAACCGTTGACTCCGTGAGCCGAGATGGTCATCCCCAGCGACTCCACTTTCTTTCTCGTCGCGGCGATCTGTTCGTCGCTGGCGTCCAGCGGCAGCATGCCACTGTAGAGTTCCACCTGCTGGAATCCCAGGTCCTTGGCATGCTGGAGTGCAACATCCAGCGGAAAGCCGCGGAGGGAATAAAGCTGGATTCCCAGTTTGAGCGGTGAGGCTTGTTGGGCGAGGGGGAAGAGGGCCGAGGCGCGGGCGGGGCGGAGCAGGGTGCCCAGGGCGGTGGAAAACGCAGCAGCTCGAAGCATGGAGCGACGGGAGAGGGTCATGGAATTGGCTTTCTTAAGGGGAGGAATCAGGGGCGGAATCGCGACGGCCTTTTGGAGCCGCAGCGAATGGGACTTCGGGAGGGGCCACCGTTGCAGGATAACGGACTGAAGAAGTCTCAGGCAAGACGCCTCGCAGCGGCTACCGAAAACTCCAGTCCCCGCGAATGCAGCGCAGCGATTACAATCGCCAATGGATTCCCCAGAGAAAGCGGAGGGGATTCGCCGTGAGCCGTGAGGGATCCGATCGAACCGGACCAGTCCCTTTCGACATCCTTGGGGTCTCTAGTCAGGAGTCGATCATGCGTCTTGCATCGAGAAAATGGTTCCCTTCAGGTTGGTTGCTTGGGATCGGGTGGTGTGGGATCGGCATGGCGTTGGTGGCCCAGCTGCCGGTAGCGCAGCGCCTGGTGGCTCAGCCTTTTGCAGACGATTCAAAAGGGGATTGGCGATCGTGGCGAGGGCCGGCCTCCAGCGGCAGCATCGAAGAGGGAAGTTTTCCGGATCAGCTGGGTTCCGATCAGCTCCTCTGGAAAGCTCCTTTGCCCGGCAAAGGTTGCTCGACACCGATCTTCGTCGAGGGTCGCATCTGCTTGACAGCCCCTTCGGAGGGAGTCGATAGCGTTCTGGCGCTCGATCGCCAAGGAAAGCTCCTTTGGACGACGAAACTGGAAGCGGAAGACCCGGGCAAGCACCGCAACGGTTCTGGCAGCAACGCATCGCCGGTGTCGAACGGAAAGCAGCTCTTTGTCTACTTCAAAAGCGGTACTTTGGCGGCGCTGGATCTGGATGGCAAGGTCCAGTGGAATCGCAACCTCGTGAAAGAATATGGCAAGGATACCCTCTTCTGGGACCATGGGACATCACCGGTTCTCACCGCAAAGCACGTCATCATGGCTCGCATGCATCAAGGGGAATCGTGGTTGGCGGCGTGGGACCAAGCCACTGGCAACCTCGCCTGGAAAGTGGCTCGAAATTACCAAGTCCCCACCGAATGCGACCATGGCTACAGCACACCTTTGGTGATCGACTACCAGGGGGAAGAAGCGATCTTGGTTTGGGGAGGGGAGCATGTGACGATCCATCGGTCGACCGATGGAAAGGAACTGTGGTCGTGCGGCAACTTCAATCCCGACAAGGCACAGCTGTGGCCCGCCATCGCCACCCCGGTGTTGGATGGCGACATGGCGGTGATCGCCTATGGACGCAACGATCGCGGCATCCCGCGTCTTCATGGCATCCGGCTGGCAGGCCACGGGGATGTCACATCGACCAGTCATGTCTGGAAGCGGGAGGATGTCGGAAGCTTTGTCCCATCCCCATCCCTTTATCGCCATCAGGTGGTGCTGGTCGGGGATCATGGGACGGTGGAGGGGATCGATCCAGCGACTGGCAAGACGATCTGGAAGGGGGAGTTCCCCAAAAGCCGCGCGAACTTCTACGCATCGCCCCTGGTGGCTGCAGGCAAGGTGTTTGCTCCCAGGGAAGATGGTGTGGTTTTCGTCGGTCGGATCGAAGGGGAGAGCTTCCGTATTCTCTCGGAGAACGATCTGGGAGAAAGTGTCATCGGATCGCCGGTGCCGCTGGGAGACCAGATTCTGCTGCGGGGCGAGAAGCATCTGTATTGTTTCGGTGGTTAGTCGATCCGACGGTGAGGCATCAACCTGGCTCCATCGGTCGCTGGTTGATGGAGCTCCTTGGTATTGAATCGCTTTTCATGCAGACGAGGCAGGGCAGGACATGCGAAAGCAGGCAGAGGATGACGGTGCGAAGGCTTCCTGGATTGGATCGGGGGATATCAACGCCTTCATGGGCCTTTCGCTGGACAACATCGCCGGCTTGGTGCTGATCACGGCGATTCTGACCAACCAGTACGGCGTCCCAGCGGACTTCATCCTCAAGCATATGATTCCGGGCACCGCCATCGGCGTGATGGTCGGGGATCTGCTTTATTTTTTCATGGCGCTCTGGATGATGCGGAAGTTGGGGCGCGGCGTCACGGCGATGCCGCTTGGGCTAGACACTCCCAGCACCTTCGGGATGGCCTTTTTTGTTTTGGGGCCAGCCTTCCAGGCAGCGAAAGGGACGGGGCTTTCGGATCAGGACGCAGCCCGTGCCATGTGGCATGTCGGGATGAGCGCGATTTTCCTGACCGGTCTTTTCAAAGTGGTCTGCGCGTTTTTCTCTGGGTGGGCCAGGCGTGTCTTTCCTCGCGCGGGGCTGCTGGGGTCGCTGGCGGCCATTGCGCTGGTGCTGATCAGCTTCCTACCACTGTTGGATGTGCTTGGATCCCCGGTGGTCGGTTTTGTGGCGCTGGCCATCGTGCTGACCTCTCTGGTGGCTCAAATCCCACTGCCTGGAAAAGTACCGGGAGTGGTCGGTGCGCTGCTGGTGGCGGGAGTGATTCACTACACGATGCGCGGGATGGGCTGGATTCCAGCGCCCCATATCGCTTTTTCTCCAGCTGCCGGTTGGATGCCGACCGAGTGGATGGAGGCATGGAAGCTGGATTGGCTGAAGAACTGGCAGGTGGCGATTCCCTATCTTCCTGTGCTTCTTCCGTTCGCGCTGGCGACGGTGGTGGGAGGAATCGACTGCACCGAGAGCGCGGCGGCTGCTGGAGATCCTTATCCGACCGGTCCGGTGATCCTGGTGGAGGCCGTGGCGACGCTGGCAGCTAGTTTTTGCGGCGGCGTGATCCAGACGACACCCTACATCGGCCATCCCGCCTACAAGGCGATGGGTGGGCGAACCGCCTACACCCTGGCGACTGCCGTGGCCATTGGACTGGCAGGTCTGACCGGTGGCTTTGGCTACTTCTATCAATGGGTTCCTGAGGCGGCGGTCTATCCGATCCTGATCTTCATCGGACTGGAAATCACCGCACAGAGTTTTCAGGCGACGCCGAAACGGCATTATCCAGCGGTCGCCTTGGCATGCGTTCCCGCATTGGCTTTTTTGGCGCTGAATTTTGCGGGTCAAATCTTCGGCGATTCGGTGGTTGCCGGGGCCAAGATTCAGCCCCCCGCACCAGCGGCCACCGCGCCGAACGATCCAGCCACTCCCGTCGCTACCTCCATTTCCGCCAAGACCCTGGCCAACGGCAAGCTGCGGGAACAGCTTCAGACCGCTTCGATGCTGGCCAGCAGTTTCATCCTGACCAGTCTCTTCTGGGCGTCGGCGCTTGCCTACACGATCGACCGAAGGCTGGGAGTGGCAGCCCTGTTCACTCTGGGATGTGGGGTGATGACCCTTTTTGGGATCATCCATTCGCCGCTTCCAGGCAATGCGCTCTTCCTTCCGATCGCCATTCCAGGGCTGGATACCGAGCGATGGGTGTTGCCTGCGGAGTACCGTTCGCTACAGTTCCAATGGGCTGCCGGTTACGCCATCACGGCCGCAATTCTTGCCGCCTGGGGTTGGTACCTGCGTTCCAGCGAGCAGAAAAGTTCGTCTACCACTTCGCAGCAGGTGCCTGCGATCGATTGATCGATTAAGAAGTACTGCCACCGATGAATTCCACTCCTTCTCCTCGCGCTCTATGGCATAGGCCACACTACACCATCGATCAGGCGATCGCCCTGGACGATGCACCTATGGGTCCGCTGCACGAGGAGTTTCTCCAGTGGGTGGCTTCCTGCACCACACCAGGGCGGCACGTCCTGGAGCTAGGGTGCAGCACGGGACGGCTGGCCATCGCCATCTGCAGGAAGTGGCCAGAATCGCGTGTGATGGCATCCGAAGCATCCACCCAGTTACTGGATCTGGCCCGCTACGCTCTGGAAGTGGAGCGATTGACGCATCGCATCCAGTTGCACCATGCCGATGAGCAAAGACCTTTTCCATTTCCCGATGCCTACTTCGATACCATCGTAGGGCATCTGGTGCTGCATCGCGTCGATCGGCCGCAAGAGTGGATCGCCGAGGCGATCCGCTGCCTGCAACCAGGGGGTAGCCTTCTGCTGAGGGATTGGCTCCCTGGGGATTTGGTGGACGATCAGAACCCACTTCCCGACCCGTGGCAGGTGATGATTCCCTGGCGAAGCGATCCACTGGTGCAGCAATCGATTTGGTCGTTCGAGGAGATTGCCGCGTGGCCACTTCCCGAAGGGACTTCTTGGCAGCAGATGGAGCGAGGCTCAGGCGGGCTGGTCTGGTCGGGGGTGATCCGAAAGACCGGCTTGCAGCATGTTGCCTAAGGGATGTCGGTGCGTTTCCGTGACCCGGCCCTTGCATCGCTGCAAAGACCGCTTCAAGGAATCATGCTGGCGGCGCGGAAGGCAAGCTGCATGGCTACCAACGCCACCACAATCCCGGTGATCGACCGGATAGCTGGACCATGCCGGTGACGATGCAGCCATCGATTTCCAATCATCCCACCCCCTAACGCCGCCATCGTCCACATAGTGAAGGAGGGATCCAGCCGCTCCTGCCAGCCGCCCGATACGCTCCATCTCCCCAAAAGTCCGGCAATCGAATTGCAGGCGATCAGTCCGGTGGCCAGCGATGCGATTTGAACCGGAGTGCCCCAGCGCATCAGGTGCAGCACGGGTGCCAAGTAGATTCCTCCGCCAATCCCAGTCCATCCAGCCACCAATCCCAAAGGAAGCCCCACCACGCACGCAACCAGGGACATCGCTCGACTGGGGCGCCTTTCCAGGGCAATGGAATCCCCTTCCTTTTTTTGCGGAAGCAAAAGCGCTACGGCGCTGATCCCCAGACATCCGCTGACCAGACCCAGAAAGATCGGTCGAGAGATGGTCATGCTGGCGGCAAACCAGGCAGCTGGCATGGAACAGCCAACCAGCGGCAAAAGGAATCGCCACGGCATGGTGGCTCGGCGGATCGCCTGCCCCAGCCCCCAAAGCGATACCACCAGATTGCATCCAAGCGCCGTAGAACGGACCTGATCGGTGGGAAGATCCAGCCACGCCAAGATCGCAAGGTACGAAGATCCCCCGGCAAAACCGACGGAAGCATAAAGCGCCGCGATCAGGAAGAACAGAGCGGCGACAACAGCGGGCATGCAGCGGCCTCAACGAAAGTTCGGTCCAGAAACTTGCAACGCAGGTGGCTCGGGAAGTCGCCTGCTTCGACGGCATCCCGAGTAAGGCACGCTGCAACTGAGGCAGTCCCCCAGTGCGGACCGCATCCGCTATGCTGATGCGAGTGCCGCAGGACCTTAAGAATACCTTGTCCATAGAGATTTGTACCAGCAAGCCATGGAAGTACGCCAGGAAAGCATCTACGACAATCCGATCTACTACGACCTGATTTTTGGCAGCGACTGGGCGGCCGAATTCAAGTTCCTCAAAGCCGCATTTGCCAAGCATCTGGATAGGCCTCCCAAGCGGTTGTTCGAACCGGCTTGTGGAACGGGACGTCTGGTCTACCGCTTTGCGAAAGCCGGATACCAAGTCGATGGCATCGACCTGAATCCCAAGGCGATTGAATACTGCAACCGTCGGTTGCAGCGACATTCGCTTGCGGCAAAAACCTGGGTGGCGGATATGAGCGATTTTCAGGTGAAGCGGCCTTATGACGCTGCCTTCAACACGATCAACTCCTTCCGCCATCTAACCACCGAAGCGCAGGCGGTCGGTCACTTGCGATCGATGGCCAATGCGATTCGTCCAGGTGGTTTCTATGCCCTGGGGCTTCATTTGACCCCTCAGGAAGGAACCCCTACCGACCATGAATCGTGGTCGGCCAGGCGCGGCCATCTGGTCGTCAACACCCAGATGTGGCCACGCGACAAAGACACGCGCACTCGAATCGAACGCTTCAACATCCGCTTTGATATCCATCGCCCCTCAGGATCCTACCGCATCGACGATTGCTTGGTGCTGCGCAGCTACACCTGGAAGCAGTTCCAGAAATTCATCGACTCAGGACCCCAATGGGAGATCGAAGCGACCTACGATTTCCGCTATTCGATCGACGATCCAATCGAAGTCGATCCCTCTTCAGAGGATGTCGTCTACATGCTCAAGCGACGCGCGTGAACTGCCTGCAGTGGGTGGTGGTGGCGGATGAGCGAGAGACTTTATCGCATGGGTGAGTGGTGATGAATTCGATGAGACATGGTGGCTGGACTGCGTTGTTGTTTCTGCTGCTGGCCTCCTTAAAATCCCCTGCGTGGGCACAGCGTCTGGCACCTGGCAAGTACTTGATCGTGCATGCCGATGATGCCGGGATGTCCCATTCAGCCAACGTGGGGACGATCGCTGCGCTGGAAAGCGGACTGGTCCGTTCGGCGAGCATCATGGTGCCATGTCCCTGGTTCAAGGAGTTCGCGCAGTATGCCAAGGCCCATCCGGAGTATGACTACGGAATCCATCTGACGCTCAATTCCGAATGGGACGTCTACCGCTGGGGACCGGTAGCCGATCGAAGTGAGGTGCCGTCGTTGATCGATCTGGAAGGCTACCTTTGGGACAACGTGCAGCAGGTGATGGAGAATGCAAAGGCAGACCAAGTGGAAAAAGAATTGCGGGCGCAGATCGATCGCGCGAAGGCATTCGGAGTTCCGCTCAGCCATCTGGATACGCACATGGGGGCGGTGATGAGCCGTCCGGATCTGGTCGCGGTTTATTTGAAGCTGGGGATCGAGTACGACCTGCCGGTGCTCTTTCTCCGGTCGCTGGATGAGCCGACTCGGAAAGGCTACCCCGCGCTGGCAGCGCGTCTAGAATCGGCCATCCAGATGTTGGATCAGAAGAAGCTGCCTGTGCTCGACTCTCTGGTTCAAATCTATGGCGGCGACGACCTGGAGATGAGGAAAGCAGCTTATGAGGAAGCGATCGCCAAGATTCCCCCCGGCATTCACCAATTGATCATTCACTGTGGCTATGACGATGAAGAGCTTCGAGCCGTCACCAACAGCGCCGCTCGTCGCAACCAGGACCGGCAGCTTTTCTCCTCCGAAGAATTCAAAAAACTTCTCCAGGATCACCAGATCGAATCGATCACGTGGCGTCAGTTTTTCGATCATGCTCGCGCCCCATAAACGGGACTTAAAAAGCCGTCGCGATGCAGATCGCCGGCAGGCCTTCCTGTGGCATGGCCATCCCGGCCATGCATGCCCGATCGCCAGAAGGGGGCTTTTGCTGCCGCGACGATGGTCGAATCTTGGGTAAGGGGAATTCGGGACGCGCTAGGGATTTGGTGATCGCTGAAAGGGCTAAACGCACAGAGAAGAAACGGGAGCTGAATTCCATGGCGATACGGACAAATCCCAGATAGACAAGATTTTTAGCACTCATGACTTCGTGCAATTCGCTTGTCGGCTCGCGCGAAGCCGCGAAGGCACGAAGCGATGGAAAGCCCCGTCCCGTTTGCGATTCCTGCCAGGGTATCCAGTCGACTTTTTCTGTAGGCAGTAACCATTCATTGCCAATCGAATCGACAAGTCGAATCGTGGATGGAACTGGGCGTCAGGTGCTGACGAACGATCTGCCTCGTATCGTCCTTCGCGTCTTGTCGTCTTCGCGTCAGACCAACCGTTTCAAGTCTTCGGGGGTTCAAGGCTTAGAACGAGGTATCTGGAATGGGCGAACTCTGTCGATGCATGAGGGAAGAACGATAGTGGTTGGGCACGAGTAGGAGTTCTGGCTTTTGGGCTTCGGCGATCCGGCCAGAGTGGGAACCGGAGAGGAACTACGGTTCAGGCGAAGATCTCGCGCACGACGCGGCCGTGGATATCGGTCAGTCGAAAGTCGCGTCCGGCATAGCGATAGGTCAGCTTGGTGTGATCGATCCCTAGGAGGCCCAGGAGGGTGGCGTGCAGGTCGTGGAGATGGACCTTGTTCTCCACTGCATAGAAGCCATACTCGTCGGTAGCGCCATAATGGAATCCTGGTTTGACCCCGCCTCCAGCCATCCAGACGGTGAAGCCCTCCGGGTTGTGGTCTCGTCCATCGGTACCCTGGGCGGTCGGAGTCCGGCCAAATTCGCCGCTCCACAAGACCAACGTCTCCTCCAGCAGGCCGCGCTGCTTGAGGTCGTCGAGCAAACCGGCGATGGGGCGATCGACTTCGCGGGCATTCTTCTCATGCCCCTTCTTCAAATCGCCATGCTGATCCCACTGGACAAAGGCGTCGCTATGGCTGACCTGAACGAACCGGACGCCTCGTTCCAGCAGTCTTCTGGCGAGCAGGCATTGGCGACCGAAGTTTGCGGTGACGGGATCGTCCAGACCATAGAGTTGCTGTGTGGCTAGCGATTCGCTGGCGAGGTCCTGTGCTTCAGGCATTTCCCCCTGCATCCGGAAGGCCAGCTCCATCGCCGCGATACGGCCTTCGAGCGCTGCATCCTGGCCCTGGGCTGCCAAATGCTCCTGATTGCGCTGCTGGATCCAATCGAGCTGCCATCGCTGGAGAGTTCGGTCGCGAGGCACCGCAGGTTCAATGAATCGGATTTTCGCTTGGTCGGAAGGAGTGGAGGCGTTGCCGACGGGAACCCCCTGAAACCTCGCGGGCAGGAAGGCCGAGCCCCAGTTGTTGACACCTCCGTGAGCCAGCGTCGGGCAGATCGTAACAAAGCCGGGCAGGTCCTGGTTCTCGGTTCCCAGTCCATACTGCACCCAGGCTCCCAGGCTGGGACGGACGAACGCATCGCTGCCGGTGTGGAGTTTGAGCAGTGCGCCGCCGTGAGCCGCATTGGTACCGTGCAGCGAATGGATCATGCAGAGGCTATCGACGTGTCGGGCCACCTCCGGAAAGAGCTGGCTGACCCAGGTTCCCGATTGGCCATACTGGGAAAACTTCCAGGGGCTTCGAAGCAGCGTCGAGGTCGGTGCGAACTGGACCCTCGGCTTATCGAATGGGAGTTCCTTCCCGTGGTCTCGTTCCAGCAGCGGTTTGTAGTCGAAGGTGTCGACCTGGGACGGCCCCCCTTTCATGAAGAGAAACAGGACGCGTTTGGCTTTTGGGATAAATCCCTCCAGCGCAAACCGCTCGGGGGCCGTCTGCCCCAAACCTTGAGATTGGCTCAGCAACACACTGGCGGCCAGCGACCCGAACCCAATGGCGGATTGCCGAAGCATGGCGCGTCGGTCGATCGCGATGGGACGCCCCGAAGTTATCTTCGCCATGGAATCGCCTTCCGATCGCATCGGGAACCTTTTTAGGGCAGAAAGAGAAACTCATTGCTGGCAAGAAGGCCCTGGCACAACAGGCTCCATGCCCCCAGGGAATCAATGCCCCGCTGAGACGCCTGGTCCAGCATGCGGCAGGCCATCGCCGTTTCCTCCGCAGTGGCTTCCCGTTGCAGCGCGAGCCGAACGGCCAGTGCAAACCGCTGAGCGTCGGTGCCATCCAGAGCAAGGATTCGCTGAGCCATCCCCTGGGAAGAATCGATCGCCAGAGCGCTATTCATCAGGCAGAGGGCCTGGGTGGGGACGTTGGTGGTGTCCCGATGGCCAAGCACCACTGCAGCATCGCTGTAATCAAATAGCTGGAACAGATCGTAGAGATGGTTGCGGACGACGGGCAGATAGATCGATCGGCAGGGATGGTTGTAATCGGTTTTGTCGATCGATGTGTGGTCGAAGAAGAACTCGCGGTTCTTCACATGCAGGTAGGAAGTTTTCACCCCTACGTCCAATCGATCCCCTGCCTGCAGCAGGCAGTCTCGGATCGCCTCGGCTTCCATACGCCGCTTGGGGAAGCGTGTCAGCCATCTGTTCTCGGGATCGGCTTGCAGATCGGCTAGCGTCGCACTGCTACTTTGACGGTAGGTGGCCGAAAGGACGATCTGGCGCTGTACTTTTTTCCAGGACCATCCGTCCCGCTGAAAGTTCCGAGCCATCCAGTCGAGCAACTGGGGGTGAGTCGGGGATTCCCCCAATTCGCCAAAGTTGTCGACGCTGCGGACCAATCCCTGTCCAAAATGCCAACGCCAGATCCGATTGACGATCACACGGCTGGTCAGAGGATGTTCTGGATCGGTAAGCCAAGCGACCAGTGCAGCCCGGCCGCTCTGCTGCGGCGCGATCTGGGGAGCCGGCAGGGGGACGGGAGCCAGGAAGCCGCGAGCGACTTTCTTGCCCAGAGCCAAATGGCTGCCGCGGATATGGATTGGGACATCATCGATCTTGCCTTCTGATACCGCCATGGCGGTAGAAATTTCTGGTGCTTTCTTCTCCAGCTCCTTCAGCTCATCCCGTAGCTTCTGCAGCATCTGCCGATCTGCCTCGGGGAGCATCGGTTCGGGATCTTCCGGCACCGGCATGTCGGTGGCGAGCGTTTGTTTCCAGCGATCGATAGCTTCCTGTCTCGCCATCGCGATGCGGTCGCGGTGGCTAGCCAGTTCCTGTTGGTGGGTGTCTCGTCGAGCGACTTCTTCGGGGGTTGGAATTTCCGCTTCGTTCCATTTGGCGATCTTCGTGAAGTGCTCCATCGTGCGGGTGCTCTTGAAGATTCCCGCCAAGCGATAGTAATCCTCCATCGACCAAGGATCGAACTTGTGGTCATGGCATCGCGCGCAGCCCAGGGTCAGCCCCAGGACCGCCTTGCCGACCGTATCGATCTGCTCGTCGACAATATCCATCTCCATCTTCCGTTCATCGACCTCCGCCAGCACCTTGGGACCAAGTACCAGCATTCCGGTGGCGATCTTTCGGCGATAGGGATCATTGGGGTCGGGAGGCAGAAGGTCTCCTGCGAGTTGTTCGGCGAGGAATTGGTCGTAGGGCATGTCGGCATTCCGCGCTGCGACGACGTAATTGCGGTAGCGCCATGCATTGCCATGCGCGATGTTTTCATCGAGCCCGTTGGAGTCGGAGTAGCGAACGACGTCCAGCCAGTGGCGCCCCCATCGTGGACCATAGCTGGGGCTGGCCAGCAGTTGGTCCACAACGCGTTCCATCGCGTCTGGGGCTGGATCGGCAAGAAACCGTTCGGTTTCCTCTAGCGTCGGAAGCAGTCCCGTCAGGTCGATCGTTACGCGGCGGAGCCATGCCGATCGATCGGCGGGAGCGACAGGCAGATGATTCTCAGGCCATCGATCGGCGACGAAGCGGTCGATTGGTTCCTGCGACCAGTCGTCTGCTGCATCGGGCAGCCCGGGCAAGTCGATCGGCTGCAACGACCAGAGATCGCTGGCGGGACTATCGGCTAGGTCGGTGCTGGAATTCCCCGTGGGGTCGGTAGTGGGGGCGGTGACCGGGAGCGCGGCACCGCTGGCCAGCCACTGCTGGATGCTTCGCTTCTGGGCGTGTGTGAGAGGTGGGTGGGGAGGCGGCGGCATCTGAAGGTCGGGGGATTCTCCCGAGACGGCAAGCCACAGGAGGCTTTCCTGAGGTTTGCCCGGTACCAAAACCGGTCCGCTTCGACTGCCGATGGCTAGCCCCTCGGCCTGGTCCAGTCGCAGATCGCCCTCGGGCTCCTTTGCACCATGGCACGAAGCACAGCGTTCCAGCAACAACGGGCGGACCTGCTTCTCAAATAGCTCCAGCGAATCCTGGGCGCACAACGGATGGGAGAACGCCGCAAAGAGAAGCGTCGTCCAAAGAGCGATTGGCCAGCGGAGCCAGGGCAGGGGAGGTAGGTGGGATCGCATACCCTTATTGTCGCAAATCGACCAGGAGAACTCAAATGTTTTCGTCGCAAACCGGCAATGCCGCCTGGGGCGAAGTCCGCCAGGCGTGGGAAATCGGGAGCGAACGGAATATCCAAGTCCCTTCTGGGGTGCCGAATCAGGTCACTTTGGTCAGCTTCGTGATTCGGCCTGATGCGACCCATTCGGCGACGAAGATATTCCCTTCCCGATCGAAGCAGGCATCGTGGGGGTGGACGAATTTCCCGTCGATCCACTTTTTCTCATCGTTTCGGATTTCGCGGTCGCCAGAGATCCGCTGGACGTCTTCTCCCAGGCGAGCGACCACCTGGTTGTCGCGATCGAGGATCGAAAGCCGCGCCTTGAGTTCAGGGACCAGCATGAAGTCCCCCTGGATGTCGATGTTCGCCGGCAGTCCGAAGTCGGTCAGCGTGTCGATGTAGGTTCCATCCATCTGGAATCGCTGGAGCGTATCGTGGGCGCGATCGGTTACGACGATCACCGGTTGGTCGGCTTTACGGCGATCGATCCAAAGCCCATGCGGCGTATTGAAGGTCCCCTGTCCGGCGCCTTCTCCACCAAAGCAACTGACCCACTTGCCGTCTTTGTCATAGCGGTGGATCAGGAAGGCTCCATAACCATCTGCCAGCAGAAAGCCACCATCTTCGAGGAACGCGAAGTTGGTCGGCATGAAGCGATCGCGTCCCCAGACCTTCTTCGGATGCGCGTACTCCTCCTCGTTGTACCGATCGCTGCCGCGCGGGGCTCGCTGTTCCCAAATCGTCTCGCCTTCCAAAGTCATCTTGGCGATCGTTTTGACTTGCTGGTAGGCTGCGACGTAGAGGAACTCCTCGCTCCCCTCCTGACGCACTTCAATCCCGTGGCCGCCTCCCTGGAATCGGGCTCCAAACGAACGAATCAGTTTCCCTTCCGGATCGAAGACGAAAATCGACGGATGCTCTTTCTGATTCTCCCGGCCTTCGTGGATCACGTAGAGATTGTTCTGGGAATCGACCGCGACGTTGTGAGTGGTCTGCCAAGTGAAAGGGGAGGGAAGCTGGGGCCAGTGATGATTGACTCGGTAACGATGTTCCCCCTCGCCAATGATCAGTTCCGACTGGCTAGCCGATGCCCGCGACAGATGGATGGCGGGAGCGGCAGCTCCCAAAGCAGCCACTGCGGCGGAGGTCTTGAGGAACCGGCGGCGGGAATCGTTCGTGCGGCGCTTCATGGATCGAACTCCTGGCATCGGTGCGAGAACCGCTAGGCTACGACCGAACAGCCGTCCAACCACCTGCAGATCCCACCGACTAGTATTCTCGCAGAGCCATCCAGGGGGTGCAACCAAGGACGTTTCCAGCCTCCGCCCGTCCGCTCGGTTTTCCAGCCGAAGGAAAGGCCCATCCGACAACTCTTTGGGGCAGTGGGGCACCGATGGAGCCAGAAAACCCTGATCGCGGTTGTTTGCCTCTCACGGAGCCACGGAGCCTCGGAGCCACGGAGCCAAGGGAGAGTGTGGACCGTTGGGTTCATCTTGCCCCTTGGTGACGCTGCCAGATGCAGGGCTTGGTTCAATGCAATTCGCACGATCCCTGTCAAAAGGCCCTTGTTTTGAAGTCGCCATCTGGCGTCGGCGCTTCGTGGGGGCAGTGGTGGGAGACGCTCCCGCCATCTTGTGGGAATCGGCTCCCCGCGGCCCTTGATTACCCCACCAGGGAGCCTACTATTTTTCGGGAACTTGCGGGGCGAGCGATCATCGAAGTTCCTGAAGGCGTTGCGACGCGACGGAGCGTCTGAGATCACGCTGAAGTTGGGGTTGTCTCTTGGGTCTCCAGACCAGGTGAAAGGGAGTGTGGATGGTTGCTGCAAGACGATGGCTTTCGGTGGGATTGGCTCTGCTGCTGGTGGCAGCGGTGGCGGGAGATAGCATGGGAGGTTGGCCGCGATCGAGGACGGTGATCCGTTCGCGCACGGTGGGTGTGCCTGCGTACGTTCGTCCGGTCCCTGTGGTCCGCAGCTATCCCGCGTACGTGGTGGCGCCGCGCGTCTACTCGGTGGGATACCCGGTCTATCCCGCCTATCCGACCTGGGGCTGGGTGGGCTCAGCGCCTATTTACAGCCGGCCGATCGGCGTGGTTCCCGGATTCGGTTGGGGTGCCTTTGGGGTGGGTGGGTTTCCTCCACTGGGAGCCTATGGCGCGGGCGGGGGGTTCTACCGCAGTGGTGTCTCGATCGGCATCGGCTTTTAAGTAACGCCGGCTCGGTCATTCCTTGGACCACTCGATCCAGCTTCGGGTCGGGTGGTCAAGATCCACTTCGAAGAGACGATGCCGCGATCAAGTC
Organism: Pirellulaceae bacterium; assembly: GCA_044371425.1. GTDB lineage: Bacteria > Planctomycetota > Planctomycetia > Pirellulales > Pirellulaceae > JBEISR01. The sequence goes on from JBILTR010000011.1 coordinate 55,197, forward strand.
GCGGCCCATTCTCAAGCGGCACGGCACCAGCCGTCCGCTTTTTTTGTTTTCGCGTCGCTCACGGGACGTCGCGCGCTCTTCCGCTGGTATGCGGAGGATCCTTAGCGGCATGGCGCGAGTTGTCCGGAGCTATTCCGAGGATGATCGCATTGCGGGTGCAACGCATTCGATTGGCAGCTGCAGGTGGTCTCAGCTGCTTTGGACCTGCGCGTGGCTCAAGCGGATCAGGCTGATCAGCTCGTCGTTGGATAGTTTTCCAGCGCGATCCGACCCTTCCAGCACCCCGCTGATCAGCGTTCGCTTGTCCTCGTGAAGCGCCAGGATTTGTTCTTCGATCGTATCCTTGGCAACCAGTCGATAGACGGTGACGGCTCGCTGCTGTCCGATGCGATGAGCCCGGTCGGTCGCCTGATCTTCGACGGCTGGATTCCACCAGGGGTCTAGGTGCAGGACATAGTCGGCGGCCGTCAGATTCAGCCCGGTGCCGCCCGCTTTGAGGGAGATCAGGAAAAGGTCGCCGGCGCCCTCTTGAAACTGATCGACTGCTTTCTGCCGGTCGGGGATCGGGGTGGATCCATCGAGGTACTGGTAGGAGATGCCGCGCTGATCGAGCGATTTACGGATCAGGGAGAGATGCTGCACGAATTGGCTGAAGACCAAAGCGCGGTGATCGCCTTCACGCAGTTCGTCTACGATCTCCAGGAACATCTGCAGTTTGGCGGAGTCCCCCTGCCACTGGGCATCGACCAGTTTGGGATGGCAAGCCAGTTGTCGGAGTTTGGTGAGCCATGCTAGGACGCGGATTCGCTTCTGCTGGGGATTGGGTCCCTCGTCGTTGCCTAGATCGGCTAGAGCGGCCAGACGGGTCGCATCGTACTTCAGCCTTTCTTCGTCGGACAGTTCCGTGTAGCGGATCACTTCGGTGCGTGGTGGCAGTTCGCTGAGCACCTCTTGCTTGGTGCGTCGGAGGATGAAGGGGCGGACGACGCGGGCCAGCGACTGAAGCCTTTCGGCGTCCCGGTCCCTCTCAATCGGCTCGGCAAACACCTTGCGAAACCGTTCCCATGATCCCAGCAGTCCTGGGCAGATCGTCCTTTGAAGACTCCAGAGTTCCCCGAGGTGATTTTCCAGCGGGGTACCCGAGAGCGCCAGGCTCCACTGGGCCTGCAGGGACCGGACGGCTCGCGAGGTCTTCGTTTGGAAGTTCTTGATGAACTGGGCTTCGTCGAGCACCAGGGTATTCCAGCTGCGCGAGGTGAACAGGTGGATATCCCGTTGCAGCAGTTGGTAGCTGGTGATGACCAGATCCCCTGGGCCGGCCGAATCGATCAGCGATTTCCGGTCGTGTTCGCGATAGAGTTTGGGCTGGAGGGTTGGCGCGAATCGCTGCGTTTCTCGTTGCCAGTTGACGCCGACGCTGGTCGGGGCGACCACCAGCGAGGGGCCATCTTCCTGTCGCATCACGAGGGCTCCCAGGGCCTGGACGGTTTTGCCCAGCCCCATGTCATCGGCTAGGCAGGCACCGACGCCCAGGTGGCTGAGTCGCGCCAGCCACTGGAAGCCCAGCTTCTGATAATCGCGCAGCGTGGCATCCAGTTGCTGAGGGACTTGCGGTTCCAGTTGCCGAATCGTGTGAAGCCGCTCGATCGCCTGCTTCCACATATCGTCGCTTTCGTAGTCGATGTCATCGCCCAGCGTTTCTTCCAGCACCGGGACCGCAACCCTCGGGACCTGCAGGGCCCCGGAGTCGCTATGGGAAAGATCGAGCATTGCGATCAGTCGTTGCCGCAGCGCTGGTTCGATGCTGGCGAATTGTCCCTCACCCACCGCGATGTACCGTCGTCCGGCCCGCAGCGCCGCCAAGAGTTGATCGAGCGGGATGTCGATGCCTGCGATGGCGGCGGAACCTTCGACGCCGAACCAGTCGCGGTGACCGGCGAGCCGGACTTTCAGTCGCTGTGGGGTGATTTCCCCAACCAGGCGAAACTGCTGATTTTCCTGAGGCCAGCAGACAGCAGGAGCTTGATCCCCCAATTGCTCGAGGGTCTCGATCAGATGCATGGCAGCGTCGTCATTTTCCGCAAGCCATGTGAAGGGGCCTTGGGATGTCAGTCGATCCAGGCCGGCTCGCGCGACGATCTGCTGGGCCATTTCCTCTTCGGCCACAAGATCGCGCACCAGCTGGAATCGTCCCGCCGGCGTGTTGACTCGAAGCACTTTCGGATCCTGCCCCGGAATCGGTGGCTCACCCACCCCGTCGCAGGCGATGCGCAGTCGAGCCTCCAGGCCGCCGCCGAAACTGGCGGGGGCTAGGTGCAATTCGATTTGAGGCGCCAGCGGCTGTTCGGGGCCTGCCAGCACCTCAGGCAGTTCCAGATGCAGTGGACGAAGAGCGGCACTGGTCATGACGGTCGCCATCCGGTCAGCCAGCTCATGATCGAGCGCCACGCGCCGTCGCTTGGCCGCGCGGAATTCGCGCATCAACGCAATCATCGCTCCACTCAATTCGGTCATCACCACCAAACCCAGTTCGGGCCGCACCAGAAGCCCCAGAGAAAGGTTGGGCGCGATCGGAAAGACGGCCAGTGGCTGGGATTCGAGGTCGATCGGCATCGTGCCCAGGTAGACACCCGGAAGGAAATGATCTTGCTCGGGATCCAGCCGCACGACGAATGGCAGCTGTTCGATCCGCAGCGGCTGAGGCTCTTCCCCCTCGAACGCTGCATTGGGATGCTTCATCAGCAGGTGCAGCGTCTCGCGAACCACCAGGCCACTATTCAGTTCGCTCGATTTCTTAGCGACATCGGCTTGATGGATCGCCATCAGTAGACGATCGCTGGGATGGGACCATTCGGGATCGATCTGGATCTCCGAAAAATCGTAGATTCGTTTTCCTTTGGTCCATCCGCCACGCTTGCGGAACTGCTGGAGGTAGGGAATCACCTGCAGGGTGCCCATCATCGAGCGATGGGGGCTGTGGTAGTTCAGACGCCACTGGATCCGTTCGGGAGCCTCCGCAGCGCTCGAACCGGCAGGGATCTTGGTCAACGCTTCGATCAGCTGCTCGGCAGCGGCCGAACCGTCGGCGACCAGTCCTTGCAGGAACTTCCAGGCCCCTTCGGGAGGTTGCGCCGCGATCTTCTGCCGCAGCCAGGTCACCGCTGCAGCGACATGGGCGCAAGGTTCGATCGAAGCTTCTCCGCAGCTGCACCGAAACCCCATCTCTCCGAAGTGCGATGGCGTCTGATGCCATTGCGATGGGGGTGCCGCCGCTGTTGGCTGAACCATGGCCACCAACATGGTCTGGAAGGGAGGCCCATCTCCCATCGGGTTCAGATAATCAAATTCCCAGCACCATCGTTCTGAATTGCGGTCCAGCCGTGGACTGTCGGACATTTTGCAGTAACGAGCCAGCAGGAGGCGGTTGCTTCGTATCTTCCGCTCCACCTTCCCCAGCGATTCCAGAATCGACAAAACGATGCCTTGGACTTCATTCGGTGACTCATGCACGGATGGCGATCCCCAGGGACCTTTGGAATTCGGCGAGGCACGTTCTAGGCGAGCAGGTATCCCCGCCGGGGGTTCGGTTCAGCCGCCAAGCGACCATGGTCAGACAAGACCGCAAACCGAACCCTCCAGTGTGATCGATCTGGGGGCAGATCGGCAAGTGGTCGCAGACTCCTGCGGCCAACCTCCCTGCGGCCAGATGGGGCCAAATCCTTGATTTGAGTCGATGGATTCTTCCCAAGTTCTTTTCTCTCTTGTTGGCGATCGCACGCATCGATCGGTTTGAATCGCTGGTTTCCAGCAGGATGAAGCCACCCGAAAAAGGACGACGACAGGCTCCAGCGTTCCTGACTCAAGTTCCTTCAGACCGCTCCCCGATCTCCAGGTCGCCCTGGCCGTCAGGAATTCATGGTGATTCCAGGGAGTCGGCGGAGCCAGAGTCGTTCCCCGCGGCCGCTGACGGCCAGATCGCCGATCTGTCGAAACGCCCAGCGAGTTCGGGGCCATGCGGAGTGGAAAGGCTGTTGGCTGTTGGATTTCTCAGCGGGATCATCGGCGGGGTAGCCGGTCGCCGACCGGGCGGATGGCCGCGGGGAGGATCGTTTTCCGAATCGTCGGAGGACATCATCGAGGTGGTTCCAAAGGAGGGGTAGGAAGCTGAGTTCCAGCAGCTGCTCGTCGCTCCAGATGGCTCCATCGGCCCGCGCGGAACTGGAGGGTTGGGATGCTTCCAGGGAGACGATCGATCCTCTTCGCATGCCGCGCGCCCATCCCCCTTCGCAAGGGCTCATAAGGACAATCGTCCCCGCGATCATCTGGTGGGCTCCATCCTCAGCGGCTTGTCCAGCCACCGCCACCACACCTCGGCGCATCCGCAGCAGAGCCTCGGCCCCCAGAGAGCCACCGACCAGCAGGGTGCCGCCGCGCATCCCGCCTCGCTCTCCAGGCAAGGGGGCTCCCAGTCTTCGTCCGGCGTTGCCCGCGATGAGAATCTCCCCACCGCGCATATCGGTCGCGGCGTTATCGGCGACCGATCCAGTCACTTCGATCTGTCCACCTCGCATCGACTGGCCAACCCCGTGACCTGCATTTCCCGCGACTTGAAGTCGACCGCTGGTCATCGATCCGCCGAGTCGATCGATGCCTGAGCAATCGCCATCGAAGAGAATGGTCGCTTCGTCGGCTAGCGGCGAGACGTCGAAGAGCTCCGAGAGGCGGACGCGTCGCAGGCCCAGAGGGAGCGGGATCGACAGGATCTCCGAGAGGTTTTTTGGCAGCAGCTTTTCGGGGATCAGGTCGGACGCATCCAGCCGTTCCTCGAACGCTTCTCGCGGTGTTAGTCGCCAGCCACTCATCGCTTGCCTCCCATCACTTCCAGCAGATGAAAGTGGTGCTTCCCCAGCTGTCCACCGTAATTGCCCGCTGTGATCCGGCGGACGCCGCACGACGGGCCGATCTCGCAGGCAGCGAGGATTCCCACCCGCATGGCATCGGCAATCGTTTCGGGACGCAGTGCGTCGATGACCAGCTCCAAGGCTGCCCCACAGCCATCTTCGAGTTCGGTCGGTCGCAGATGTTTCAGTGTGGGGCAGTATTTCGAGTTGGTGGAAGCGGAGAGGCTGCGGTACTTGGAGCCGACTTTGGAGCCGCTGCGGGCGACGCCACCGGGGAACGGGATGATGCATTCGGGGATCCGCCGAATCGCGCGAACGGCTGCATCGGAGGCGTGTAGCGCGCCATGAATGGTTTCGGCGAGGATCAGGAAATTGCCACCGCCCACCGCGCCGACGCGAGCGACCGATTCCTCGCAGACGAACTCTCCATCCATCACCGGGATGCGCCAGAATCGCCGGTCGCCGAAGGTCTTGGAAATTTGGTCTCCGTCTCCGAAATACCGAAGCTTCGATCCCATCGCAATCCGTTTGGATCCCTGCATGCCGGCGAAGGCCGACGTGCTGGGGCAGGTCAGCACGCACTGCCCGACCCGTCGCACCAGCTGCTTTTCCAGCTCGCCCCCCGTCATGCTAAACAGCAGCACCGCCACTCCGGGACGGCCATCGGGTGATTCGGATTCCTCGATCTCTTTTTCAATCCCTGCCTCCACCCCACAGCCGATCACGCTGGTGGCAAATCCCGTCATCGCTTCGGCAGCTCGCATCGCCCACTGCGGTTCGGCCGCGGTGATAAGGATCCGCGTGGCGGTCATGTCGAATGCTTCGGCAAATGTCGGTTCAATCGGAATTCCATGGATTCGCATGGCTTCATTTTCCTTCTCTCTGGAACTCCCGGCGACGGGTTCAACCTCAGAGGCTGCGGTGGTGGTCGATCCGAGCAGTCAGTTGGCATTGCGATCCGGTCGCTCTGGTGCATGGGTCGCCGCAGATCCTGTTGGGGAGTTTGGCGCAGTCGGAACTGGCTCCCAGCGCGACGAGCGCATCTCCTTTAGTTCGTCCCCCGAGATCCGTTCCGATGCGCTGGTGCGATGGTAGATTTCCCGCCATCGCGCTTCCCAGGAGGGAAGGGCGGGGGAGGCTTGGTCGAGCGAAGCGACGAGCGGCTGGGTGGCTGGAGTGTTGTTGTTGCCGGGAGGTAGGATGCTTCCACGGTCGTAGACGATCTGTCCGCGACGAAAGACCCATCGCGCTTCGCGATAGGTTTCTTCTGCGTTCGATCCAATCGGGTAGACCGCCACGTCGGCCAGATCGCCGGGCTTCAGGCTGCCGCGATCGGTTAGCCCCAGTGCCATCGCCGGTCCCCAGCGCGTGGAAGCGGCTAGGTCGGTGTCGCTGAAGACCCGCTTCAGTTGCAACAGTTCGCTTTGCCGCTGCACTTCCGGATGCAGTGTCCGGAATGCCGCCTCCCGGAAATCGAGATCGGTCAGCAGCCGCATCAGATGGGGGTAAGTGGTGAAGGGGGCTCCATTGGGATGGTCGGTCGTCAGAAACACGCGGCTGGGGTCCGGCATCCGCAGAAACAGCTCCAGCCCCACCGTCCATTGCAGTCCATGCACAAAGGAGGGATGGCGGTAGCGAAAGGGGAGGACTCCACAACCCCCCTGCAGTTCCTGGCGCTGGAGGATCGTCTTTCTTGGGTGAGCCAAATCGCGATGGTGGGCTTGATGCGCGAGGTCGCCTGAGAGCGTTACGGTCTGGCCGAACAGGACCTGTCCCACATCGATCGTCACCAGCGGATTGGCCTGCAGCGCATCGACCAGACGGTCCGCTGCGGAAGAGAAGCCCATCGGCCCCTCCTTGCCATAGGCGTGGAACTGCACGTGGGCCAGATGAAGCCGTTTTCCTTCTAGCGCGGCAATCGTTGCCAAAGTGGTCTCGATATTGCCAGGGACTCCCAGCTGGTTGCAGTGCAGATGCAAAGGGTGCGGCAGGCCGAGTCGATCGACGGCGCTCGCCAGCGCGACCAGGATCGCGCGCCCGGTGACTCCGTAGCGCGGGTGAGGGGTATCCAGCGACGTCGATCCCTGCCCCTCCTTCCATGCACTGACACCGCCCGGGTTGACCACCTTGACTCCATAGCACTGGTGCGCCGCAACCATCCATGCGACGTAGTCATCGACCCATTGCTGGCTGCATCCTCCGGCCAGCTGTTCCAGCAGCAGTGTCTCGTTCCCCAGCACCAGATACCCGCCCGTGTCCAGATGAGGCAGATCGGACAGTTCAAGGTGCGTCTGTCGGGCGGTGCAGGGAGCCACCGCAGGTTCCATCGCGACCCCGTAACCCATCTCCAAGTAGCGCCGGCCAGTCTCCCAAGCAGGCGGTACCGGACTGGTCAGTCGGTGATGGCCCGCCGACTCCTTCCACCACGCCCCCGATCCGCTCCATCGCGCCGATTCGGGTAGTAGCCAACGAGCCAAGTTGACCTTGCCGCCGCCGACATGGGTGTGCAGATCGATTCCGGCGGCCATCACCAAGCAACCGGTGGCGTCGATCACCATGCAAGGGGTGCCTTCGGGAGGAGCTGTTGCGATGCGATCGGAACACAAGTAGAGGTCCGCCGCGATCGGCTGGGGCCACTGGGAGGGATCGCAAAGCAATCCTCCGCGAATCACCCGCCATCGATCACCGCTCATACCCCTCTCCCTCAAGATCCCAACTCCACGGTTCCCATCTGCAGGTTCCCCCAGACAGCGATTGCACCCCGTCTGGGTGTTCCCCCTTGGAACTGCGAACACTCAGTTCGCTTCCCAAGCCACCTTTAACCCTAGAGGATCCAAGGGCTGGCGGCCATAGCGATCCCATCGAACCGGCTGCCGTCGATTCGATCGCCAACGAAAAATCATCTCGGTTGAACCTTCAGTGGCGGGCTTCATCCGAAAACGGCATCGCTGGGAGGGAGGTCTGCGTCGAACTGCCCAGGTGGGTGGCGTTCGGGCTGGGGATGGGGGTGGCGTTGAGCGATTTTCGGAAGATGGTTACGATTGGTTGCGACTGGAATGTTCGTTTTGCCCCGAAAAACTGTCTCGAATGAGGAACAATGCCCGTGGCTATTCGCGTCGCTATCAATGGATTTGGTCGTATTGGTCGACTTACCTTTCGCAATCTGATGAAGCGGTCCAACGAATTTGAAGTGGTCGCGATCAACGATCTGACCGACAACCAAATGCTTGCCACGCTGCTGAAGTACGACAGCGTCCATGGTCGCTACGACGGAACCGTGACCGCCGACGACACCCACCTGACGGTCAACGGGAAGAAGATCCTGGCGTTGTCCGAGCGAGATCCGGCCAACTTGCCATGGGGCAAGGAAAAGGTCGATGTGGTGATCGAGAGCACCGGGATTTTCGTCGGCCGCGCAGCCAACGGAAAAGCCGGCTACGATACCCACCTCCAGGCCGGTGCCAAGCGAGTGGTCTTGAGCGCTCCAGCCAAGGATGGTGCTGACCTGACGGTGGTGCTAGGGGTCAACGACGACAAACTATCTGCCAACCACCTCTGCATCTCCAACGCCAGCTGCACCACCAACTGCTTAGCCCCGGTGGCCAAGGTGCTGCATGACACCTTCGGCATCGAAAGTGGTCTGATGACTACGGTCCATGCCTACACCAACGATCAGAACGTTCAGGATCTGCCTCACAAGGATCCTTACCGAGCCCGTGCGGCGGCGGTCAACATCATCCCAACCACCACCGGTGCCGCTTCGGCAGTCGGTCTGGTGATTCCGGAACTGAAAGGGAAGCTGACCGGGATCGCTCTCCGCGTACCTGTGGCCACCGGCAGCGTGGTCGACCTGACCGCCAATCTCAGCCGCGAAACGACCGCCAAGGAAATCAACGAGGCGGTGCGAGCGGCTGCCGAGGGCAAGATGAAGGGGATCCTCAGCTACACCGAAGATCCGATTGTCAGCAGCGACATCATCGACGACTCCCACAGCTCGATCTTCGCTGCCGACTTCACCCAGGTGCTCGGGGACAAAGGGAAGCTGGCGAAGATCGTCAGCTGGTACGACAACGAATGGGGCTATAGCTGCCGCACCGCTGACCTGTGCGCTCGGCTAGCCAAGTTCCTCTGATCTCTCGGTCGCTCAATGCCCCGCCAAACGTCTGGCCGGCCGTCTCGCGCTGGCCGGCCGGACGTGCCTCGCGATTTGCCAGGGCATCTTTGTTGCGACCCGCCGGTGGTTCGATCTGGTCTTGCGAGTCGTTTCTCGCACTCAGCCACACTCGGAAATTTGGAAACCGATGGTCTCTCTGACCAGGCTGCCCGTCCGTAGGCGTTTGCTACCGACTGCTACACCGCGCGGTTCCGTGCCGGATCACCGCCCCATTTCCAGCAGCACGGCACGAGCCGCTAGGTACTTTTCCTCGCCAGACGACGCATTCCGGCGGGCTTGCGTCCTGTGGCTACGAACTGAAAGAAGGCAGCACCTTTTGCCAAACTGCCGTAGGGAAAAAGTGAGATCCATCCCGAGCTGGCGTCGAAGGGTTGCAACTGTAGCCCTCGCCGGTAACCCATCAGCGTTCCCACTGCGCTTGGCCGGACGGATACTTCCGTCAGGACACACGATGGATGCCATGGCCTTCCCTAGGCGACTCCCGAGGGAAGCAGCGAAGTGATCGCCGCCCCGAGGGATCCAAGATGGGCCGAAAAAACGGCTTGCCAGCGGCGCTGCTCCTCGTCCTCGGTCAATCGAGGCAATCACCGGCGGTGACGATGAGCGTTTCGTCCCCATGATCCGCCGATGGGACGATGCGGGTCACGGAAACCTTGTTGCGTTGCAGCGATTCGATCTCGCTCAGCAATAAGGAGAACGCTTGCTGGATTTCCAGAGCCGCCTGTTCTCCCAGGGCGCTGCGAAGCGACTTGCAGGTGTCTTGACTGAGCATTCGTTCCAGCATGGTATGGAGTTCCTTGTTCAAAAAAAGCAGTTGCCGAAGGCAAGTCGGTCATTCCACCGTGACGCTCTTGGCCAGGTTGCGTGGTTTGTCGACATCGCACCCGCGGAGCATGGCGATTTGGTAGGCCAGCAACTGCAGGGGGATGACGGTGACGATCGGCTGCAGAAGGGGGTGGATCGATGGGATCTGGACGATGCGGTCTGCCAGTTGTTCCAGTTGGCGATCGACAAAATCGGTGATCGCGATGACCGGCCCTCCCCGCGCCTTGACCTCCTGAAGGTTGCTCATCACCTTGTCGTAGACGGGACCTTTGGAGAGAAGGAAGACGGAAGGGACGCTGGGTTCCACCAGAGCGATGGGGCCATGCTTCATCTCGGCCGCAGGGTAGCCTTCGGCATGCAGGTAGCTGATTTCTTTTAGCTTGAGCGCCCCTTCGAGCGCGGTGGGGAACAGGCAGTGTCTTCCCAGGTACAAAATGGTGCTTGCGTCCTGGTACTCTTCAGCGATCTGAAAGACTTGATCGCGGGTTTCCAATGCCTGCTGCACCGCTTCCGGCAGTCGTTCCAGCGCTTCGATCCACTCCATCCCCTGCTCAAAACTCAGGTGACGCATCCGTCCGAAATGAAGGCCAAGGAGAGCCAGGATCACGACCTGGGAGGTGAATGCCTTGGTGGATGCAACGCCAATCTCGGGCCCTGCGTGCAGGTAGACCCCACCGTCGGCTTCTCGCGAGATGCTGCTGCCGACGTGATTGCAGATCGCCAGGGAAGGGTGACCCTTCCGCTTCAATTCACGAATCGCTGCCAAGGTATCAGCCGTCTCCCCGCTCTGGCTGATCCCGAAGACGACGGTCTGCCGATCGACTGGAGGATTGCGATACCGCAATTCGCTGGCGTACTCCACTTCCACTGGAAGCCTCGCCAGCTCCTCGATCATGTACTCGCCGATCAGCGCCGCATGCCAGCTGGTGCCGCACCCGGTGAGAATCAGCCGGTCGACATGACGCAGCTGCATCGGCGTTAGATTGAGCCCACCGAGGACACTGGTGGCATGGGTGCGGTCGAGGCGGCCACGCAGCGCGTTGCGAATCGCTTCGGGTTGCTGAAAAATCTCCTTGAGCATGAAATTCGGATAACCATCCAACCCCTGCTCCAGTTCGACACCATCCAGACTCTGGATGCTGGGGGAGATTGTTCCGTGGTCGCGATGGATCACCTGGATGGAACGCGCCGTGATGATGGCGATCTGGTGATCGACCAACGTGATGATGCGGTCGGTATGACCCGCCAGAGGCGCTGTGTCGCTGGAAAGAAACAGTTCACCACGTCCCAGTCCAATGACCAGTGGGCTGCCCAGGCGAGCAGCTAAAAGGAAATCGGGGCGGTCCTTGAACAGCACCGCCAACCCATAAGTCCCCCGCAACTGTTCCAACACCCCTTGCAGCAGACGCGCGTAGGCGCTGGGCGAAGCCCCCATGGGGTCCCGAAACTGCTCGTCCGACTCCAATGCATAGGCGATCAGATGAGCGATCACTTCCGTATCGGTTTGGGAGTCAAATTGAACGCCCCGCGCCTCCAGCGCGTCACGCAATTCCTGATAGTTTTCGATCACGCCATTGTGGACGACCGCGACGGAGCCGTCGCCACCGAAATGGGGATGGGCGTTTTCTCGAGTCGCTGGGCCGTGGGTGGCCCAACGCGTGTGGCCAATCCCAAGCCCCCCTTCCAGATCTCCCTCGGCAACGACGCGAGCCAACTGTTCGATTCGCCCTACCGATCGAACGCGTTCCAGCTTGCCAGCCGTGGAGAGGATCGCCACCCCCGAGCTGTCATAGCCGCGATACTCCAGCCTCCTTAAACCTTCCAGAAGAAAGGGGACGGCCGAGCGGCTTCCGATGTAGCCGACAATTCCACACATCGCATGTCTCCAATCGATCAACGCACTCCCCCGCTGCTCGGCGGAGGCGTCATTTCCTGCAAAAAGAAGAGTAGAAGAGGAGCCCGTTGACGGTACTTGCCCTGGAAAGATTTTTCAAACCGCCCTGAGGAGTGAGCAACTCCATGGATCGGGGGGGATCGGTTGCACTGGCGGAGGCAGGCGGGGCACGGGATGCCCCAAACTGGTCCTTCAAGGGTTGCGTTTCCACCCTTGAAGGGAGTGGCCGCGATTGAAGCAAAATCGGAAATTCATAAAAATTTCTTTCGATCCGCCCGCGCTGCCTTTTGGCGAGCCGGCGCTGTCCGGGTGGCGATCCCTGCAATCCCCTTGCCGCACAATCTGTCACTCCACCTGGACTCGCTCCTCCCGCGTCGCCTCATACAGCGACTCGATCAAGGCGATGTCGCACGGTCGCTGCGGGACTTGCCTTCGAGCGAACATGCGGGCTTGGGTAGCGATCATCACCGAAGCGGGGAGGGTAGCGACCTGGCCGAACAGTTTGGCGTAATTGGTAAAGCTAGGGACGTTGGTGGTGACAAAACCATACAGCGCGCTACAGACGCCAACCCACTTGCCCGTGAAGATGCTGGTGTTGATCGCCGACTTGCTGTAGTCGCCGATCATGCAGCCAAGGAACTGCATCCCGGTAGCGACTTTTTCTGCCGGATAATCGACCGAAATCAGACCGTAGGTGTTCTTGAGGTCGCTGGTGCAAGTGCCGGCGCCCAGGTTGACCCAGCTACCGACGTAGGAATGCCCGAGAAATCCGTGATGCTGTTTGTTGGTATAGGGTTCGATGATCGAGGCTTCCACCTCGCCTCCAATTTTCGTTGTATGCCCCGCCGCGACACCGTCCTTTAAGGAGGCATGTTCCAGCACACGGCACTTGCGCCCCAGGTGCAGCGGCCCTCGCAACAGGCTGTAGGGACCTACCTGAACCAGTTCCTCCAAGATCACCGGTCCGGTTGCCACATCGATGGTGCATGCTTCGGGCAGCTGGACGCCCTGCGCGACAAAGACTCCATCCTTCAGCTGCTGATACCCCCCTCGCTCGATGCGCCACTGGAGGTTTTCCTGAAGGGTCTGCATGTGCTGCAAGATCACCTCATGCGGCCAAGCAAACGCCTCCAGGTGCTGCGCATCCCTCGCGCTGGGCAGGTGACTGATCCGGGTCTGAAAATAGCGACGGCCGCACTGCTGCACCTGGTCAAAGGTTTCCTGCGGCCCCACCACGGCGACCACCTCGCCCCGGTCCTGAAACCAAATGGGTGGAGCACCTGGGTGGTGGCGAGCCATTGCGTCGGCTAGCCGCTGCCAGTTGCTTTTCGATGGAACCAACCGAGCCGATACGATCAGTTGGGGACGCGAATCTGGCGCGGCAAGATGCATCGAACGAAGCGCGGGGAAGTCGCTCGCCTGGATCGCTTCCAGATACGAGCGGCTGATCCCATAACAAGGTACCGACAACTGCTCCAACCAATCGACCAATCGCAGACTGCCACAACTGATGGCGGCAGCCAGACGCGCAGTGGTCACAGGTGCCAACTGTTCGACACCTGGGTCTTCGATCACGATCACCGACATCTCTTTTCTCCCCTCGCCATCGCGCCGTCGTTGCCGAGCCATCCTCGAAGCCATCCTCACGAGTTGTAGTCGGTTTCCGACTTTTCGCAACGGAGATGAAGTAGGATGCCGTTTCCCCGATGGAGCAACCGATCGATGGGAACCGATTGAGCGGAGGTCGGGCAAACCTAGTGCGGGGGAGGTGGCATGAAATAGAAAGCAAGGAACGCGAGGGTGCCGAGTTGGGACTGCTTTCCCTTGCGGTGCCATCGAAGGGGGGCTTCCTTCAGGGGGAGTCGACCTGGGCCCTGTGTCGCAACCCTTGCGGCAAAAGGGGGTGGCGATTCTCGACTACCGGCCACCAGAGACCAAGTGCCATCAGTCAAACGCTAGCCATTCGGTAGCTTCTCTGTTTCGTTAAGCTGTAACGGCCAAGAGCATTGCAGTGTTTTTGCGATTCGCATCGAGTCGATCACAGAAACGACTGGCGTTCATGGATGGATGGTCCGGTGAGTGCGGCTCTGGCTCGTCTATCAGAAGCGGCATGAACGCAACGGGTGGTGACTTCTTCGGAGAGGTCGACCATTACTTGCGTTTTCATCGGTTCAGGATAGGAGTTCCAGAACAAATGCGTAGGATGCGATTGGCTTTCGCCGCGATGTTAGCGGCCAGTTGCTTTGCCTCCAGCAGTGAGGCTCAGCAAAGCGAGGCAGTCTACAAGCGGCAGATTCGACAGGTGGAATACCAAGTGGGTGCGGTATCTCCCAGCGACGTTGCGACGGGAGTGGCGACCACTTCGTACGCCAGCAGCTGCGCTGATGGATGCGATCACGGCCAGGGTGCAGGTGCGGGTAGCTGCGATGCTTCCGCCTGCGACTCGATGGCCGGTGGTTGCCTGGGAGGCAGCTTGGGTGAGCCATGGCGATTGGTCCCAGCTGACAACGCCTTGGGCCTAAATATCGGTGGTTGGTCCAACATTGGTTACCACACCAACAACACTTTCGGAACGTTCAACACCTACAAGAACCGCGTCCAGCTGCAGCAGCAGTGGTTCTATGCAGAGAAAGTTGCGGACGGCAGCAACGGGCTGGGCTTGGGCGGACGTATCGATTACCTCTACGGTACCGATGCTCCTGATACCCAGTCATTCGGGATTCCCAACAATCACTGGGACAACGGCTGGGACAATGGGGGCGCCTATGGCCATGCCATCCCACAGCTGTATGGCGAAGTGGCGATGGGATCGACCGCGGTGAAGGTCGGGCATTTCTTCACCATCATCGGCAACGAAGTGGTGGCGGCGACCGGTAACTTCTTCTACAGCCGTCAGTTCACCTTCTACAATGCCGAGCCGTTCACGCATACCGGGGCTCTGGCGACGACCACCGTCGACGACCAGACCACGCTGTACAACGGCTACGTCATGGGATGGGACTCGGGCTTCGAAGACAACGGCGATGCCTACCTGGGTGGTTTCAAGCGACAGATCAGCGACAGTACTAGCCTGCTGTATGCGACTGCCCTTGGCCGTTTCGGGGAGAATAACTGGTTGGGAGGAGAGCGTGGAACAATCCACAGCGTCCTGCTGACCAACAACCTGACCGATCGACTGACCTACATCGGACAGGCCGACTGGATGTTCACCAACGATGCTGCGGACGTCGGTGTCCGCAACACCTTCGGCACGATCCATTACCTGATCTACAAGCTCAACGACCGCTGGTCGGTGGGATCCCGTTCGGAATGGTTCAATGTGTCGCAGGAAGTCAACGGCATCCGCAACGCCGATCTCTACAACCAGACCTTCGGTTTCAACTATCGAGCTACCTCGAACCTGCTGTTCCGACCGGAAATCCGTCAGGTTTGGGATAAGGAAGCTCTTGGTGCCAACGACAACGGCGGCACTAGCGAAATGACCTTCGGCACCGACATGATCTTCACGTTCTAGTCGCGGGCCTAGGCAACAAAACGCTTCTCGCCTCTCGGTCTGCGGTCTCCGCAGGCCGGGAGGTTTTTCATTTGGTGGCGGAGGATCCGAAGCCGCCTGAGGCTAAAATTTGCGAAGGCGTCGCGAGGGAATTTGTCGATCCATCGAGCATCCTGAATGAGGGAACCGATCCTTCCATGGCAAACCAAGAAAACTCCCGCGACTGGACGTCGCTCGCCTCGGGCCCCACCCAGCAGCACGCCTACCGCCATGGGCCACGCATCGTGGCGATCGAAACGCTGATGCCACACGATGTGATGCCAGGTCTTTTGGCGCTGCGGATTCATACCGACGCCGGGACGGTGGACGGTCAGCCGGTCATCGGGCACGGGGAAAGTTACTACATTCCCACCGCCGTGGCGGCGGTGATCCACGATTTCTTTGCACCGCGTCTGCTAGGGGCCGACGCCCTGGCGGTGGAAAGCCACTGGCGTTTCTTGTACGAGCGGATGACGGCATTTGCAGGGACGGGGGCGGAACTGCGAGCGTTGTCGGCCGTCGATCTGGCGCTCTGGGACATCGCCGGCCAATTGGCGCGCCAGCCGGTCTGGCGACTGCTGGGTGGCCCGGTGCGCGATGCGATCGCGGTCTACAACAGCTGTGGTGGCCCCTTTTACGGCCGTTCCAATCGCGCCACTCCTGCCGCCTCGGGCTGGCCCGGGCATGGCGATCCCGGACAAAGCGGTCCACTGGAAGACAATTGGTCCAGCATCCATCGCCCAGCCGAACTGGCCAGGGAGCTGGTCTCGTTGGGGTATCGGGGCATGAAGCTGTGGTCGTTCGATGCGGTCTATCGACGCAGCGGGGGACACCTTCTTTCGGCCGCCGATCTGCGCGAAGGACTGGCTCCCTTCGAAGCGATCCGCGCGGAGGTCGGGGACAAGATCGAAGTGATGCTCGACGGTCACGGCTTTTTCTCGCTGGCCGCTGCCCTCCAGATCGCTCATGCCATCCGGGACTACCGCCCCTTGTGGCTCGAAGATGTTCTCCGCCCCGATTCGATCCAGACCATGTCGACCTTTCGGCAACGCATCGACGTGCCGGTAGCCGTCAGCGAGATGTTGGTGACACTCGATGCGTACCGACAGGTGCTGGCTGGGGAAGCCGCCGACTATGTGATGATCGATCCGACGTGGGCCGGAGGCATCAGCGGATCGCGGAGAATCGCCGACCTGGCACAGCTGCACAACGTCGCGGTCCTCATGCACGACTGCACGGGACCGATGACGCTCCTGGCCGGCCTTCAGATCGCCGCCAGCCACACTGCCGTCACGCTGCAGGAGACGGTCCGGGCGCACTTGGCAACGCTCTATCCGTCGCTGATCGATCAGACGATGGAGGTTCACGAGGGACATCTTCCCTTGCCTGCCCGCAGTGGCCTGGGTGCGCGGTGGCTCCCTCAACTCTTCGATGCGGCGCACCCCGGCTACCGCCTCCAGAAGCTCAGCTGACGACACCCCCTTGGCCGCTAGCGGAACGCGACTGGACCGCGTGCATCAGACCGCGCATGTATCCCCATGCAAACAGCCGGCCCAACATCGTATAACCTGGCTCCCCATCCTCTTCACCTACCAACTGTGGGACATGATCGGGCCTCATGGCGCCGCGAAAGCCAACGTCCCATAGCGTCTGCATGGCGGCTGCCATGTCGGTGGGGCCGTTGTCGTGAAAGGTTTCGATGAACGCATCGGCCGTCCCCCGCACATCTCGAAAATGGACGTAGGCGATTGCGTCCCCAAACATTCTAATGGTCTTTAGAATGTCGCACCCCATCGCGGCGAAGGTGCCCTGGCAAAAGCAGATGCGGTTGGATTTGCTAGGGTAACGCTGCAGCAGTTTCTGGAACGACTCCACCGAGTGCATGATCCGCGGTTTGCCCAGCAGCTGCGGCAGCGGCGGATCATCGGGGTGCATGGCCATCACCACCCCCAGCCGCTCGGCCACCGGCAAGAGCGACTCCATCATCCGGTCCAGATGCTGCCACAGCGACGCATCGGTCTGCGCCTTGGCAGCCGCTTCGTGCTCCGGGTCGCTCGCCTGGTAGCCCAAAAGCTGTGCTTTTTCGGCGTCCGCCAGTCGAAAGGCTGTTGTGCGCGCGCCACCTCGCTCGGGGGCAGCCAGATCCGTTCTTGCCCAATCGGTCCCTGCCATGAAGTTGTAGCAAAGCAGCGGCACCTGACAGTCGCTCATCTGCTCCATCAGTCGCTGCATCGCCGCCAGCTGACGGCCATCATCCCGTCCGATCTTCAGTTTCTCAATCGGCAGATACCCTTCCACCACGCGAACCTCCAGACCATACCCACCCGCTTGCTCCACCGCACGCTTCAGGGCACCGGGCTGATCTCCCGGATAGCGGACAACCAGTTCCTCGACGCCGCACTGAGCGGCCAGAAGGAGGTTCTTTTCATGGACCGGGGTCAGGACGGTGGCCAAGCGCATGGCGGGAGAATTCCTTGCAAAGTCAGCTCTGGACTGGGGCGGTGGACGATACGCTTGTTCTGCGCGGGGAGGGTTGCAGTGGCCTGGTGGCATCCATTCCCAACGCGGCTAGACCGGCGACAAAGAAGGCCGCCGCGCAGGTGAGAAAGACCAGATTCTGTCCCATTCCTTGGGAGGCGCCGTAGACCATCAGCAGAGGCACCAGTTTGGCGCTGACGGCGGCGCCGAAATTGCCCCACATGTTGGCCCATCCAAAAATGGAGCCGGTGTTCCTGCCACCGACGTCCTGCATGAAGGCCCAGATCGACGGATTGCCCAGATCGGTCATCAGGGAGACCACCGCGCAGCAGGCCAAGATGCCCCAGACTGAATCGATCCAGGGGCAGATCAGGTAGGCGGTTCCTGCGACAAAGTAGGCGCCAGCGATCGGGAGAACGCGCCCCAGCCGCAGACCAAATCGACGGACGCTCCAGTCGGTGGCGCGCCCCCCCAGCAGCTGGCCCAGCATGCCGGAGGCGAGCACAAGGGTGACCATCATCGCGCCCCGCTGTTCCGGAACTCGGTGGACTTCCTTCAAGTAGGTTGGAAGCCAAGTGATGAGAAAGGCCCAGCCGATGTTGACACAGAACTGCCCCAGCGAGTTCAGCCAAAGACTGCGCGACAGGCAGTAGGTGCCGACCATCGATGCCACCTCGGACAGCTGTGGCTTGCGATCGTCGGGGAGCTGACCGATCCACTGCCGCTCGGCGTCATTGCAGCGTGGGTGTTCCGAGGGGCGATCGCGCACAATCGTGTAGTAGGCGGCGGCGATCGCCAAACCGATCGCTCCGTAGAGCAGCATCACCGAACGCCAGCCACCGGTGTTGAGGATCAGCCACATCGTCAGAAACGGGGCTACCGTCCCCCCCAAGCGGCCGCCGAAGGCGATCAGCCCACTGGCGCGCCCCCGCGTCTGAAGTGGAAACCATCGCCGCACAATCGCATTGCTGGCGGGGTAGGCTCCCGCCTGAGCGACCCCGAATCCCAGACGTGCTGCCAGCAGCCCAGGCAGCGAGCCGACCCAGGCGGTGGCGGCGGTCAAAAGCGACCAGAAAAAGATGTAGCTGGCCAGACCTCGGCGAGCCCCCAGTCGATCGCAGATCCAGCCCGCAGGGACCTGAAACAAAGCATAGGTGAAAAAGAACGCCCCCAGCACATCGCCGATCTGGCTCTTGGAAATCCGGATCCGGCCCACTCCACCTTCTGCTTCCAGCGCTGCCAGTTGCTGCTGAGCTTTCTGTCGATCGAGGCCATCGGCCAGCACCATGGGAAAGCGCATCTTCGATTGGGTTTGCGTTTCCAGCCACGTCGCCAGCCGTTCAGGGGCCTGCGCGCCGGTCACTTCGACGGAGAACCGCGTCCTTGCATCGGCCACGATCTGAGGATCGTTGAGGAACGAATCGGTCTTGACGATCTCACCGACCGACACACGGGTCAGATAGAGTCCAAAGGCCATCAGCACGCTGATCCAGACGATGCGGCGATGCACGCTGGTCCGTACCGCAGACTCTTCTTCCCGTCGTGCCGTCTCCATGCGCGGTTCCTCGCTCTTTCCCGCCAGCCGATGATCGGACCAAACGCTGTCCACTCCTCCAGAGTAGCCCGTCAACACCAGCCGATGGGAACTGGATGGCAAAAAGATCGCTGGCATGTAGCAGCGGTGGGTCGCTAGCGATCACCATCTTGACGCCAACCGATCGGATCGTCATTCCCCATCCGGATCGCGCACCGCCACGGTTCGGTAGACCATCTGAAAGAAATTGCCATCCGGCTGCGAAGCCAGCCGCCGAAGTTGGCGGATCCCTTCTTCCAACTCGTCTCGCGGATGCTCCGGCGAGACCAGCATCGCCAAGGCAGGTTCGATATAGTCGGCGGTGTACTGGCAGTGAGCATCCAGTTGCTGGGGATCGACCACGGTGGATCGCTGGATCGGAAAGGGCCGATGTTCGGTCACGCGCCAGCCAGCTAGCTTCAGCCAGTGGGGAGACCTGCGACCTGCCTGATGCTGGCCATGCTGCACGAAATGGTTGCGGAACGCGGCGATCAGCTGTTCCAGTGGGCGCCTGTGGGGAAGCGTCAGGTAGGTGTCATAATCGGTCTCGATGATCTGAATCGTGCCGCCCCGGCGCGTGACGCGTCGCGCCTCCTGGAGAATCTCCACCGGCCTAGTCACATGCTCCAGCAGCCACATCACGAAGGTATGGTCGAACGATTCATCGGGCCAGGGCAGGGCAGCGGCATCTCCCTGCCGGAGATCGATGAGATCCTGGGGATAGGTGGCGAGGGTCTTTCTGGCGGCATCGATCTGCGCAGGTTCTAGGTCGATGCCGGCCAGATGGATCCCAGGGGCTCGCCGCGCCATCTGCAGCAGGTTGGCTCCCGCCGCACATCCGATCTCCAGCCAACGCCATCGGGGATCCGGCGTCAGGTCGATGCCGGTCACTAGAGGCCACCAGTAGTCGGCCTGGATAATCAGCCGCTGATGTTCTTCTGGATCGTACCCATGGATGTAGCGATCCCCACCACTCTCGCCCGAGGAGTTCATTCGTCCACCGCTTCTTTCAGACGGCGCACCAAGTCGCGCCGATCCCATGCCTGCTGTTTCAACGGGTCGGGGTCGATGCCCAGGAACCGAGCCAACCGGCAGGCGAGGTCGACATCCCGCACCCCTTCATACTGACCAACCACACGCTCCTGGTAGTAGATCGTTTCGCGATCGCTGCGAAAACCGCTTTCGAAACAGTCACCCATCTCTTCGATCCAGGCCTCCGGAATGCGTTGCTGACGACAGTACTCCAGCGACCAAAGATCGTCGCCCGTACATTCCTCCAGCAGCAGTCTGGCGCGGATGCGGTCCATTCCCCAGCGACTCCACTGGCTCAGGCCAACAGCTTCTGTTCGATCATCTTCAGATAGTTCCCGATCGCATCGATCAGCGGAATCGGGTCGTCGCGCCAGGGGACCTCCGAGCTGATTTGATGATGAAGATTTTTCACCTGAACCACCCCGCGATCCAGTTCCTGGCTGCCTGCGATCAGCGCGATGGAAAAGCCTTTCTGGTCAGCGTACTTCAGCTGCGGTCCCAACTTCTTTGCGTCGGGATACAGCTCGGCTCCAAACCCCGCTTGTCGCACTAGTCTGGCGATCGCCATGTAGTCCGAAAGCCGATCGGGATCAAACAGCGGGATGAAGATGGGGGCCATCGTGCGAACTAGCGGGATTCGGCCTAATTCCTGGAGCGCTGCCAGGAGGCGATCGAGTCCCAGGGAGGCACCGATTCCGGGAAGATGCTGTTTGGTGTAAAGCCCGGCGAGGTTGTCGTAGCGTCCACCGCTGCAGACGCTGCCGATCGATGGCAGCTCTTCCAGCTTGGTTTCCAAAACAATCCCGGTGTAGTAATCGAGCCCACGGGCGATGGAAAGATCCAGGCGGTAGTGGGAGGCAGGGATGCCGACTGCGGCCACCTCCCGCAATACCTCTTGAAGCCGCCCGACACCTGCCTGGCCCGATTCCGAACCCGCGACGGCGGCATGAAGCTGTGCCAGCTGCTGATCCTGCGATCCTTCCATCTCAAGAAATTTGAGGATCTGCCCGGCGCGCGGGGTGTCCAGCCCTTCGATCGCCTCCAGTTCCTCCAGCACCTTGGCCGGACCAGCTTTTTCTAGCTTATCGATCGCTCGAAGCACGGGAGTCGTTTGGTGGGTGAGGTCCCACGAGCCTAAAAGTCCCTGCAGGACCTGGCGATGGTTGATGCGGATTTGAAAGCGATCGACCCCCAAAGCTCGCAGCAGATCGTGGATCACCAGCACCATCTCGATATCGGCCACCGCGCTCTGGGTTCCCACCGTATCGAAATCGCACTGGACGAACTCCCGATAGCGTCCCGATTGCGTGTTTTCACCGCGCCACACCGGGGCGATATGGTACCGTTTGAAAGGAGTCCCCAGCTGGCTCCAGTGCTGTGCTGCAAAGCGGGCCAATGGAACGGTCAAATCGAATCGCATCCCCACTTCCCGACCTCCGTGGTCGGTGAAGCGGTACATCTGGCGATCGGTTTCTTCGCTCCCTTTGCCGGTCAGGATCTCCAGGTATTCGAGCGCCGGCGTATCGATCGGTGAGAACCCATAGGATCGGTAGACCTGACGGGCCGTCTCCATCATCCGCTCTCGCGGAATCATCGTCTCGGGGAGAAAATCCCGAAAACCTTTCAATGTCCGCGGCTCGATCAATCCCGCCATTGCTGTTACCTTGCCTTCTAATTCATTCCTGTTCCGTCGATGGTGCCGATCCCTGCTGGGAAGGAGCCGCCGGCGATGGTTTCTGCTGCGTGCGATCGGCGAACCAGGACTCGTCTTTTTCCCCCACTTTGCACCTGCGTTCCGGCGCAGAGGAATCGTCTTTGGAGCCCTGTTTCTGTGGAGTCGCTGGAGTTGACGTCGTTTCTCTCGCGACCAGCTTCGGTGCCGGTTGCTCAGCGCCGCATCCGATCCAGCTCTGAGCCTTCTCAGGCTCAGCTTGGTCTGAGGCGACTCTTCGTCGGGATTTTCCAGCTTCTTGTCGCCGCCGGAAACCAGATCGACACCACTTTGAATGTACTCTGGCGATGCCCGATGTTGCGAGGCCAAACGGGTGACGACTTCCATTCGAGGACGGATCCCACTGTGGCAAGAGACTGTGCCAAGAGGATGTGAGACAACCGCCCTCGCGCAAAAGAATCTACAGAGGCGCTGGGTTGACTGAACACAAGACAAAAACGGCCGATCGACCAGATGGCTGCAATTTTTTGTTCGGTCCTTGAACTGTCGCCATTGGTCCGTGTGGAGCTGAACCGTGCCTACCGTGGGCCGCTCCATCGTGTAGCCCCAAACAGTCCATCCTACAATCCCGTAGCTTGCGATGGATCTCACCCTCCCCTTGAGAGGGTTGCGAGGCACGAGCGGGGAGGGCCTTTCAGATAAAAAAGGTACCTGACACCTTTTTTATCACACCTTTTTTCTCATGGCTCGCGGTCATCCGTCTGTTCGGCTAGATCGCGGCGCCGAGCGTGCAGGAGTTCACCGGACGCGATCGGACGGACGTATTCGGCATCCAGTGTCAGCAAGGCGATCGTCGTCCCATCACCATAGACAAACTCAACTTCATACGCCTTGCCTTCGCCATGCACATGAACGACCGCGCCAACATCGCCTGCGTAGAGCCCAGCACCGGGAATATCAGCATTGAGCACGACTATCGAGTGTTCAGCCAGCATTGCGATCACCCAGGGTAAGCTGTAATTAATCTCGGTGCTTTGTTTCCTTCGACGATCCAGACCGTAATCACGTCGGCTGGATGGTGGCCAGGACGACCGATTTTCCCGATCACTTCGTATTTTACGCCAAATGGCGACGGTTTGGCTACGAAGTCCTCGACACTTCCGGCGAGCAGCATCAGGTCGTCAATCAGATCCTGCCAATTTTCGATGCTGTATCCAATGGATGCGAACCACACTGCCTTCGAGCCGCCGATCGGATGGCTGGGATTCAGGAGGTAGTCACGGACCTTTTCTTCGGTCACTATCGCACGTTCGGCTTCAGGAAACGGCATGTCACCTCCATCGCTGAACGTCACGCATCCGCGGGTGGCGGGAGTCAATAATCATCTCGCGAAAAAAACTCACCGCCCCCGCTCCGTTGCATCCCAAGGTTCCGGCGTTTCTTCGGTCTGTTCTTCGTGCTCGTGCTCGTGCTCGTGCTCGTGCTCGTGCTCGTGCTCGTGCTCGTGCTCGTGCTCGTGCTCGTGCTCGTGCTCGTGCTCGTGCTCGTGCTCGTGCTCGTGCTCGTGCTCGTGCTCAGCGCAGCGGCACTCGTGACCGTATTCATCCTGATGGTTGACGCTTTTTTCGTCAAACGACCGGCCGTTCGTGGTCGAAGGATTGCGTGGCCATCAGGGTTGGTTCCGATTACGAGCACGAGCACCGTCGCTACGCGACTGAACTCGTGCACGACCGCTGGTAGCCAGAACTGAGATCTAGCCCTCCCCGCTTCGTCGTTCCTCCTCAGCGACCCTCCCTGAGGGAGGGTAAAAAATAGATCTCACCTTCCCTTTGGGATGCAAGGCTTGTGATGGATCTCACCCTCCCCTTGGGAGGGTCGCGAGGAACGAGCGGGGAGGGCCTTGTAGATAAAAAAGGTACCTGACACCTTTTTTCTTGCGTGCTCAGCGCAGCGGCACTCGTGACCGTATTCATCCTGATGGTTGACGCTTTTTTCGTCAAACGACCGGCCGTTCGTGGTCGAAGGATTGCGTGGCCATCAGGGTTGGTTCCGATTACGAGCACGAGCACCGTCGCTACGCGACTGAGCACGTGCACGACCGCTGGTAGCCAGAACTGAGATCTAGCCCTCCCCGCTTCGTCGTTCCTCCTCAGCGACCCTCCCTGAGGGAGGGTTAAAAAATAGATCTCACCTTCCCTTTGGGATGCAAGGCTTGTGATGGATCTCACCCTCCCCTTGGGAGGGTCGCGAGGAACGACCGAGGAGGGCCTTTTAGATAAAAAAGGTACCTGACACCTTTTTCTTAGCCGCGAGGAACGACCGAGGAGGGCCTTTTAGATAAAAAAGGTACCTGACACCTTTTTTCTTAGCGGAGAACGGGGAGCATCGGCGGTTCCGGACTGCGGATGTTTTCAGTGTAGGGCGCGATGACTCGCGCCTCCGCATACTCCGCCACCTGCTCGGCTGTCTCAAAGTACATGTCGTAGACGGTGTCTTCGTCGTACTCACACTGCTCGGTGGTGTAATCGCGACAGATCTGAGGCCGCGTCTCGTAGATCCCGCACCGAAAATCGCTCTGCAAATGCTTGCAGTTGGTGTGGACCAGCAGGTACCAGACCCCATCATCGACAAACACACTGGCGCGATCATGCAGCAGAAACCAGCGGATGAAATCGTAGTCTTTCGCTTCCTCGGGTGTGTCGATCGGCAACGCGAAATAGCGACAGCAGATCGCGGTGCAATAATCGCAAAGGCACTCACCCTTGGGAACCTCCGACTTCTTCGGCCTGCGTCCGTCGATCGTCTTGGGAAGCTTGGTTGGTGCGGCGCTGATCATACCCGATCCCTTCAGGAATGGTTTCGATGAAGCCGATGCGACCATCGACTTAGGAACGCCCTGCGCGGAGACCTTCAGAGGTTGCCCCTTGGAGGTGGCAACCCTTGCGATCGTGTTCTGCACAGTGCGCCCCGATGGCTCGGCGACAAGTCCACACTATGGACCAGCCCCTTGCCGTTCGTCAAGCGCCGTAGATCCAGTCACAGGTTCGTTGAGCTCTTGGGACACCAGCGCGAAGGGGGCCTGGGAGTAGGCAAACAGCCCCCTGGTGGTTAGATTTCAATCTGGTTTTGTATCCCCATCGCTCTGTGCAGACACCACCTATGGAAATTGTTGTGACCGCCGTCGGGCCCGACAACGTCGGTCTGGCCGACCCAATCATCCACGCTCTGACGGGGCTGGGGGCCAATATCGCAGAGATTCAGATGTACGACCACGACGAAGCGGCGGTCTTTGCGATGATGTGTCGAGCCCATGTGCCGTCGGAGGCCTACCCAGCGATCGATAAGGCAATGGAAGAGATTGGGCGCAGCAAACGACTGGAGGTCCGCGTCTGGAGCAGCGACGCAGCGTCGGCTCCTCCCAGGCTGGCGATTTGCACCACCTACCTAGAGGCGACGCCTCGCGCGGTGCTGGAAGGGATTGCCAGCGGCGCGATTCGCGCTCAGGCAGGGGTCATGATCGGCAACCGGCGACGCTGCGAACGGTTGGCTCGCGAGTTCGATGTCCCCTTCGAAATGATCGGCGATGCCGATGGCAACGCCGACGACCAGCGAATGGTCCAGCTGCTCGATTCCTACCGCATCGACTACGTCATCCTGGCTCGCTACATGCGCGTCCTCCCTCCAGATACCTGCTGGAAGTATGCGGGCGGTCGGATCATCAACCTGCATCACGGCCTGCTCCCTAGCTTTCCCGGATTGCGGCCCTACCACGATGCCTTTGCCAGCCGCATGCTCACCTTCGGGGCGACCTGCCACTTCATCGTCCCGGAACTCGATGCAGGCAATCAGATCATCCACCAGGAGACGTTCTCCGTGGAGCCAGGGACGCGGCTGGATGAGATCATCGATCGAGGCCAGCAGACCAACGAACCGCGATGCCTTGCCGAGGGGGTGCGGCGCGTCGTCGATCGTGAAGTGCAACTCCATTTTCACCGCGTGATCGCGCGCAAAAAGTCGACCGAACCGCCAGGAAACCTGCCATGACCTTCGTCGCCCAACCCACGCGTCGATCGCGAACATTCCAACACTTGGCAGCCCTGCTGCTGGTCGCGGCGCTGCTGTCGATCCCCAGCCCCTCCTTGCGCGCCGATCCGGGACCTGAAGTCCTGACGATCGCCACCTGGAATCTGGAGTGGTTCTACGATGCCTATCCGGGCGATAACTTTAGCGATCTGTCGAAGGAGCAGTCCAGCCAGTCGCAGGAGCGATGGGAGGCGATTCGATCTGGAGTTGCCGATGCGATCGCCAAAATGCAGCCGACCATCCTGGCGGTGCAGGAGGTGGAGAATCGCAAGGTGCTGCTGGAGCTGACCAAGGAACTGAAAGACCGGCATCGAATGGGGTATCGCGTCGCGTTCATCGAAGGGTTCGACAGCGCCACCGAACAGGATGTCGCGTTTCTCTATCGAAGCGGACTGGTGGAGTTCAGCAGGCGCGAACAGACCAAGGAACAGTTCGACAGCCAGGACTTCTACAATCTGTCAAAACATCTCTTCGGCAAGTTCCAGTGGCAGGTCGATGGGCGGACCGAAACCTTCACGCTGCTGAATGTTCATTTTCGCGCGAAGCCCGAGGAGTCGGCGATCCGGCTGCGCCAAAGTCGACTGGCCAGAACGTGGCTTCAACCCCACCTCGATCAGGGAGAGCATGTGATCTTCCTGGGCGATACGAACATCGAAGAGCCATGCTGTGAGCCGCAGCCTGGCGGGGAAATGGCGATGCTGACTGGAAAGGGAACGGAACCCCAATCGGACGACCTGGTCGATTCCCATCAGAAGGTGCCCCCCGAAAAACGCCGCACCCATCTGGTGCTCGACAAGCAATACGACCGCATCCTACTTAGCCAGTCCCTGGTCCAGGATCAGCCCGATCGCCGCAACTGGGTCTGGGAATCGACCGAAGTGCGAGGGGATGTGGTGGTGCGGGGTGCTGGCCCCGATGAAGACCATTGGAATCAGCGGACGACGATCGCCGTTGAGGAACTTGACCTGAGCGACCATTATCCGGTGATGGTCACCCTGCGACTGAAATAATCCAACGCCCCGATGCCGGCAGTGACCAACGACTCGCCGCTACGCCCCCCAAGGAAGCTCCATGCCAGACCCCTCCGATCCTGCGACTCCCGAAGAGTCGATCACCTTGGAGCAGTTCCTCAAGCTGGCGCAGGTCGTCTCCTCTGGCGGGTCGGCCAAGCACCTGATCCAGTCGGGGGCGGTGCTGGTCAATGGCCAGGTGGAAACCCGCCGCAAGAAGAAACTGTTTCCTGGAGATATCGTCTTTGCCGAAGGCCAGGAGCTGCATGTGGCCAGCGATCAGGACGATCCTGGTGACCCTGCGAATTCTGCAGATGATGGCAGTTCCTGATCGACCTGGATCCAACACCTCTTGGTAGAGTTCGCCCTTCGGGAATCCTGGAGTCCACAGGCTATGCGAATCCTGATCACCGGTGCGACCGGCCTTCTCGGCAACAACCTGGCGCGGCTGGCCATCGCTCAGGGGCATCAGGTGATAGCTGTCGGTCGCGATCGACAGCTTCCTGCCTCGCTAGCCGATCTGCCGGTCGATTATCGTCACGCCGATCTAACCGATGCCGCGTCGATGCGTCGCGCTGCGGAGGGTGCAGAAGGATTGATCCACTCGGCCGCCGTGATCCATCTGGGGTGGACGCGGATGGAGGAGTCGATCGCGTTCAATCGCGGTTCAACGATCGCCGCAGCCGATGCGGCACTGGATCGCGGCATCCCGATGACGCTAGTTTCGACGGTCAATACCTTGGCGATACCCAAACCGAAAAGTGTGGCCGATGAGACGACGCCATGGGATGGGCAGGTCCCTTGCGCCTACGTGATCAGCAAACGAGCTGCGGATCAGGCGATGATCGATGCCATCCAGCGAGGACTTTTTGGCACCATCGTCCACCCCGGTTTCATGCTGGGGCCCTGGGACTGGAAACCCAGCAGCGGTCGCATGATCTTGGAACTAAGCCATCGATGGACTCCCGTGGCCCCAGCCGGAGGTTGCAGCGTCTGCGATGTTCGCGATGTCGCCGATGGCACCTTGCGCGCTCTGCTGCAGGGGCAATCGGGTCGGAGGTACATTCTGTGCGGTGAGAACATGACCTATTTCCAACTTTGGTCGGCCATCGCCAAGGCGATCGGGAAACCTGCCCCATGGACCATCCTCCGCAAACCGGGGCAGTGGGTGGTCGGCAGGGCAGGAGATCTAGCGGCAAAAGTCACCGGTCGCGAAACCGACATCAATTCGGCGGCGCTCCAGATGAGCGGCCAGTACCACTGGTACTCCAGCCAGCGTGCAGAGGAGGAGTTGGGATACCAGCACCGGCCTGCATCGGTGGCGATTGGCGAAGCGGTCGAGTGGTTTCGCCGACAAGGCAGGCTCTCCTGACCGATCGCGATGGCTAGCCAGACGACTAGGCTGCCCGTTGCAAGCCTGGCTCTTTGGGCATCAGGCCAAGAGGTCGGCTAGAATGAGCCGATCTTCTGTGGGACTGTGAAGTCCATCGATTTTTTGCAGAAGGTTCGTCCACCCGCCACGTCGATCGGAGGTGCGTGTTGCACGCCATCCTGCGTTCCGTTCCCTTCCTTATCTGCCTGATCACCTCCACCACCTGGGCTCAGGGGGATGCCAATCGGCAGATCCGCCAGATCTTCGCCGACTACCACCAGCGCTACCTGCAGCTCTTCCCGCTCGATGCCACCCTCTTCGGTGAACCGGGATTCAACCATCTGCTTCCCGAGCCTCCCTCGGTGCAGCAGAACGCAAGGGAAAAGGGGTTCTATGAAGAGATGCAGGATCGTCTGCAGAAGATCGATCCCGATTCTCTGGAGGCCAGCCTGCGCATCTCCCGCGAGGTGCTGCTGGGGGAATTGAAGGGAAGGCTGGACCGACTGCAGTACCGCCCCGAGCGGATTCCGTGCCAGCAGTACGAAGGGCTGCCGATCACCTTTGCGCAGTTGGGAAGTGGCCAGAGCAACCATCCGTTCCGGACGGCGAAAGACTACGAAGACTGGCTTCAGAGGATGGAGGCATTTCCAGGTTGGATCGATGCGGCCATCGAGCAGTTTCGGGAGGGGATGCGAGACCGATTTGTACTCCCCAGGGAGTTGGTTGAGAAGATGATCGGGCAATCGACCGATCCGACGATCTTTGGCAGCCAAGGGACCCCCAGTCTCTTCGAAGGCCCGTTGCAGCGATTCCCCAGCGAACTGACCGATTCCCAAAAAAAGGATTTGGAAGAACGCTTTCGCGCAGCGATCACGGCAAAGGTGCTCCCTGCGTACCAGCGATTGGCCGACTTTCTGAAGACCGAATACCTTCCCGCAGCTCGCAGTTCGGCAGGCCTTGGCCAACTACCGCAAGGGAAAGAACTCTATCGAGCTCTTGTCGCTTCCTGGACCACCACGTCGATGGACCCAGACGAAATCTTCGAGATCGGACGGAAAGAGGTGGATCGGATCGAAGAGCAGATGCGTAGCGTCCAGCAGCAGATGGGACACACGGGGTCGCTGGCCGAATTCCACCAGTGGGTACGCACCGATCCTTCCTTCACCCCCTACCAGACGCCTCAGGAAGTGCTGCAGGCGTACTATGCGATTCAGAAGAAGGTAGAACCGCAGCTGGAAAGGATCTTCCTCAACAAGCCGAAGACTCCCTTTGAGATTCGCCGGACCGAATCGTTCCGGGAAGCGACCGCCAGCGCCGAATACATGCCAGGCAGCGAAGATGGAACGCGGCCAGGGATTTTTTACCTCCCCATTCCAGATGCGAAAAAGTTCAACGTCACCAGCGGGATGGAATCGCTGTTTTTGCATGAGGCGTTGCCTGGGCATCACTACCAGATCTCGCTGCAGCAGGAGAACAAGGAGCTACCCAAGTTTGCTCGCTTCCTCTGGATCGGTGCCTATGGCGAAGGATGGGCGCTCTACTGCGAGACGCTGGGAAGGGAACTGGGACTCTACCAGGATCCCAAGCAATACCTCGGGGCGCTCAGCGATGAGATGCATCGCGCGATTCGGTTGGTGGTCGACCCCGGAATGCACTGGAAGGGATGGTCCCGTCAGCAGGCGATCGATTACATGATGGCGCATGAACCGATTGCAGAAGACGCAGCGATCGCCGAAATTGAACGCTACATGGCGATACCAGGGCAGGCGCTCTCCTACAAGATCGGCCAATTGGCGATCCGGCGGATGCGCGAGCGTTTTGAAGCGGAGTTGGGGGACAAATTCTCTCTGGCCGAGTTCCATCACGAAGTGCTCAAAGATGGCTGCATCCAACTGGATCTGCTGGAACGCAAACTGGAAGCCTGGGCCGCCGAAAAGAAAGCGGCCGTTCCGTAAAGAAAAACGGGTCCGCATCGGTCCGCGTGACGAAGAAGTCGGTCTTCCTCAGGACTGGGTATTCCCGGTCGATGATCCATCGAGGCGCTATCATGGTTCGATCTGTTGCTGCTTGGTTGCTGCTTTCCTGCATGGGGCTTTCCTTGCAGGCTGAATCACCCGCTTCCACCGACGATCCGGCGCAACGGATCGCTTGGGGTGTTCGGCCCGGAGTGACCATGACGCTGATCGCGCAACAGCCAGAGATCCAAACTCCCACCGGCATCGATGTCGATGACGAGGGGAACATCTGGACGATCTCGTGCCATACCCACTTTCGACCCAAAGAGTACCAAGGGCCGGAGAAGGACGAGGTGCTGGTTTTTGATCCCCAGGGAAACCGGCGGGTCTTTTTTCAGAAGACCGAAGCGACAATGCAGATTCTTTGTGGGAGCGATGGGTGGATTTATCTGGCGGAACGAGATCGCATCCTTCGCATCCTCGATCGGGATGGAGATGGCCAGGCCGATCATGAGGAGACGATTGCCGATTTGAAAACGGAGGCCGATTACCCGCACAATGGGCTCAGCGGCATGACCTGGCATCCCTCCGGAGAGTTGCTTTTTGCGCTCGGTGAAAACTTCGGCAAAGACTGGACGCTCACCGGAGTCGACGGCGCGGTCTGTCGCGGGCGTGGCGAGGGTGGGATCTTTCGGATCGATCGCGAGGGGAAGGGGCTGAGGCGCATCGCCAAGGGATTCTGGAATCCTTTTGGTCTGACGGCGCTGGAGGATGGAACGATCTTCGCCGCCGACAACGATCCAGGAGCGAGGCCGCCTTGCCGACTGCTGCATGTTGTCGAGGGGGGCGATTATGGATTCCAGTGGGTCTATGGCAGCGCGCCGGTCCATCCGTTTGTGGCATGGAATGGCGAGCTGCGGGGGACGCTGGGGATGGTGCATCCGTGTGGCGAGGGACCTTGCGCGGTGGTGCCGCTGGGAGGTGGCCTGCTGATCCCTTCCTGGAGCGACCATACGGTCGACTACTATCCGATGACGAGGCAGGGGGCAAGTTATCGATCCGAGCGAATGGAAGTGATCCGGGGGACCGATCGCTTTCGGCCAGTCGCCATGGCGGCATCCAAAGATCTTGCGGCCTTCTATCTGGTCGATTGGGTCAGCGCGTCGTACGAAGTCCATGGCGAAGGAAGGCTGTGGAAGATCGAGTTCGATCCAGATAGCGCCGATTGGATCAAGCCGACGTGGGACAGCACCGATGCCGATTCGTCGCTGGCCGATGGCTTTCGTGAGCGCGCGGGGGAGTTGCCTTTGCCGATGATGCTGGAGATGGCCAGTAGCCCAGATCGATTTGCCGCCGACGCCGTGATGCAGTCGCTCTTCCAAAAAAGCCGCCAGTGGACTCCCCAGACGCTGCTGGATGCCACCCCCGAGGAACGACTCTGGATGCTGGTGACACTCCGCAAAGGGGACCTGTCGGATCGCCGATGGGTGGAGGCGCTTTGGAACGATCCCGATCCCAGGATTCGGTTCGAATGCCTACGCTGGATCGCCGATGGCGTTCTGGTCGATTGCCTGCCGATCGTCGAATCGATCCTCAAGCAACCCGATCTTGATTACTCGCTCTTTGAAGCCGCCATCGCCGCTCGCAATACCCTCCAAGGGAATCCCACCTTGGGGGTCAGCGATACGCCGCAGGCGATGCGGATGTTGGAGGATCCAGAGACTTCCAGCCAGATTCAGCGCTATGCCTTGCGGATGGCGGCACCTGAACACGGCGACTGGACTCGCCAGAAGCTGGAGCGGTGGGTGAAATCGGAGGAACTGGGGGTGAGGGAGGAAGCGGTGCGGTTGGTGGCGCTGCGGCAGAGGTCGGACGAGCAGGATTTGCTGCAGGGGGTGGCGATGGACCCGCAGCAGCCGGTTGCTTTGCGAGCCGATGCGGCGGCGGGGCTGTTGCCGACCAGTCCAGGTGAGTTGCAGGAAGAACTGATGATCCTGGCGGCCAGTGGCCAGGGGGAGCTAGCGACTGCGGCCCTCAGCTCCCTGGCCGATGGAAGTTGGAGCCCTCGGATACGGGAGGATATCGCGGCCCTGGCCAGGGCCGATGGTTCGATCGGTCCGAGAGCGGCTGACCTGCTGCAGGCCCGTAGCGCCCCTGTCACCGACGCACCGGCCAGCGCACAGGATCTCCTAGAGCGGATCGATCATCTGCCAGGCGAGGCCGATCGAGAGGCGGGGAGACGTCTCTTTTTCCATCGCGGTACCGTGCACTGCGCGCAGTGCCATCGGATGGAGGGACGAGGTGCGGTGGTCGGTCCCGAACTGACCGGGATGGCTCAAGGCATGGCTGCGGGGGATGAAGCCTGGCGGCAGAAGAGGCGGGAGGAGATTCTCGAATCGATTCTGGAGCCAAGTCAGAAGGTGGCTCCTCAGTTCCAGGCGAGCGTTGTGGCGATGGAGGATGGCGAGGTCTTCAGCGGGATTCTGCTGCGCAGTTCCAGCACCGAGGTGTTTCGCATTCCCGATGGGAAGGAACGATCGGTTCCGAAGGAAAAGATCACCCAGCGACGGCAGTCCCCCAAGTCGCTGATGCCCGATGGCTTGCTGAGCGGATGGAGCGACTGGGAGGTGCGAGATCTGCTGGCTTATTTGACCCAACCCTAAGAGGCGCTGCTGGGCAGGAAGCGCCCTGGGTGCTTTGTGGTCATTGGCCCGTCTGCTTCTGGTAGATCGCCTGGAGAAACGCTTCCGTATCCTTGTACTTCTTGGCACCCTCCATCGCCTGCTCCATCAGCCGCCGCGCCTCGGCCTCATGATGGCCTAGAACCAGCAGTGCCTGGAATGTTTCTTCGATGACCCCAGGAGGCTGGGGAGCCGATCCTGGCATATCGCGGCGGACCAGGAGCGCGAACTTGGGCATCTTGCGTCGCAGCTTGGCGATCACGCGTTCCGCGGTGGCCGGTCCGACACCCGGCAGTGTCGAAAGTCCCTTGGCATCCTGCTGTTCGATCATCATGGCGATGTCCTGGACCGGCAGCACCATGGCGCGCAGTGCCTTCTTCACCCCGACACCGTCGACCGAGCAGAACAGTTCGAAGAACTCCCGTTCGACCACCGACAGAAAGCCGACCAGCCGAGGGCTCAACCTCCCACCCTGGGCTGCGTTGCCATCGATGAAGTGGATGGTGTGCAGCGAAACCGTCTGCTGCAGTTTGTCCTGCAGCGATCGTCGGGTGAATTCCGGAATCCCCACCTCGTATTCGAACGGTGGAACGACGAGGATCGCCGCGTCGTCGGTGAGGGCGGCCAGAGGGGCGGTGATTTTATCGATCACGCGTTGCTACCTTCTTGAAGCAGGATGTTTCGCTGGGTGAAGAAATGGCAAAGAGCGATCGCCAGCGCATCGGCGACGTCAGGCGGCTCTGGGACCTTCGGCAGATTCAGTTGGACTTGCACCGAGTGCTGCATCTGCGCCTTGGGAGCGCGTCCGCTGCCGGTGAGCATTTTTTTGACGTGGGTCGGCAGGTAGGCATGGACGGGGGAGTGATGTTGAGCGGCTGCTAGGCAGAGCACTCCCCGCGCGTGCCCCATCAGGATCGCGGTGGTCGGCCGTTCGTAATGCGAATAGATCTGCTCGATCGCCACCGCCTGGATGGGATGGGAATTCCAGAGTTCGGAGAGTCCCTCATGGAGTTCCAGGAGGCGGTTCTCCAGACTCTTGGACCGAGGGCAGCGGATCACTCCAGCTTCCCGAACGCGGGGGTGGGGAGTTTGCACGTCGATCACTGCGTAGCCGGTGATCCCCAGACCGGGGTCGACACCCAGAATGCAGCCAGCAGTTTTAGACATGGTCACTGGCGGCTCCAGGTACTGCCTTCCTTCAGGTCTTGCACTGCGATCTTCAGCCCCGTCAGCCCGTTTCGGACCAGGTCGGCGGTGGCGAAGTCTTTGTTCTGCCGCGCCTGGGCGCGAATCTGCAGAAGGATCGTCATCAGGCCGTCGACCAGTTGGGCGTCATCTCCTTGGGACGACTGCGTCTGGACCGGCTTTTGGAACAGCCCTAAGATCGCCGACAGTTCCCTGAGGATCGCCATTCCAGCGCGCAGCACCTCCAGCGCCTCCGGGGTGCGATGCTGCGATTCCTCCAGCTTGGCCGATTCGATGAATCGATTCAGCGAGCGAGCCAGGTCAAATAGATCGCTGACGGCTCCCCCGGTATTGAAGTCATCGTCCATTTTGGCCAGGAAGCTTTCGCGCATCGCCAGGACCTGATCGACGACCGGATGCTTGATTGGGGGTGGGGCGAAGGAAGCGCGTCGGCGGTTGGGATCGATCTCGAAGGGGGATTGGCCCAACAGCCGTTCGTAGCGTTGGAACAGTCGATAGAAGGTCTCTAGGGCGGTGCCGGCTTCTTGGAGCGGTTCTTCGCCGAAGACGTTGGTCGATCGGTAGTGGGTGCGCAGCAGGAAGAATCGGAGTCGTTCGCCGGTCTGTTGTTCGATCAGTTTCGATAGACCACCGGCCCCTTTGCTGCGCGAGATCTTGCTGGAAGCGTCCGCAGGGGGCGCTTCGCGATCGCTGCGTCCGCCGACCTTGCCTGCGGCTTCGCTAGCGCGCATCAACCCATTGTGCATCCAGTAGCGAACCATCGGCGCTCCATGGCAGCAGCGGCTCTGAGCCGCCTCGTTCTCATGATGGGGAAAGACCAGATCCAGACCTCCGCCATGGATGTCGAAGGTCTTGCCCAGGATCCGGCGACTCATCGCCGAGCATTCGATATGCCAGCCGGGGCGACCGGTGCCCCAGGGGCTTTCCCAGCTGGGTTCTCCAGCCTTGGCTTTCTTCCAAAGGGCAAAATCGCCAGGCGATCGCTTGCGGGATGCGGCTTCACCACCTTCCCCCTGCTGGCTATCGGCCGATCGATTGCTGAGCTGACCGTACTGGCTGTCCCGGGCGACATCGAAGAAGACGTCCCCTTCGCTGGCGTAGGCGTATCCACGATCGATCAGTTCCTCAACGAACTGGATGATTTCTGGAATGTGGTCGGTAGCTCGAGGCAGGTGGTCGATCTGGTCGACCCCCAGGGCCTGGAGGTTGGATAGGTAGTCGGCCGTCATCTGGGTGGCCAGCTGCGGCATCGAGATCCCCAGCTGATTGCTGCGCTGGATCAATTTGTCGTCGATGTCGGTGATGTTGACGACCCAAGTCACCGAGTAACCACAGTAGACCAGGTAGCGCTTGATGGTGTCGAAGATCACCGGGCCGACCATATGCCCGATGTGGGCTGGTGCGTAGACCGTGGGGCCGCACAGGTACATACCGACCGCCCCAGCCTTCTGGGTCATCAGCGGCTCTTTCGTCTTGGTCAGCGTGTTGTAGACGCGCAAATTGGGAGCCAGTCGACTGGAATCGTGCAGTGCTTCGGTCATGTCGGGTTCCCTGGGTGGAGGGGAATGCCTGGGTGAAGGAAAGTGGACGGGGGGAGCGATCGGGTTGGAATCGGATCTTGGAGGCGACGATGGCGGATCGGTTTGCCGGTTGGGTAGCGGGGAGTTTCCGGTTCGGGCCAGCAGAGCGACCACCGTGGCTTCGGCAAGCTCCCTTTGGCCGATCGGTCCGCTCCCTTCCCCCGTTTTTCCTTTCAGTCCGATGGCAGTCTGGTCGACCTGGAGGATTTCGGCGATGGAAGCGACCAAAGCGCCCCGCACTGGCGACAGCTTAGGGACTTCCGTTTGGACGACGCAATCGAGATTGACCAGCCGAAAGCCGGCTTGGCGAACTTTTTCCCATGCCAAGCGGAGCATATCGGCCGAATTGCGACCTCGGTTGGCCGGATCGGTGTTGGGGAACATCTGGCCGATGTCGCCAAGATTTGCCGCCCCCAAAAGTGCGTCGGTGATGGCGTGCAAAAGGAGATCGGCGTCCGAGTGGCCCACGAGATGAGCATCGCAGTCGATATCGATGCCGCCCAGTCGCATCGGGCCTCCGGCAGCCAATCGATGGGAATCAAATCCAATGCCAACGCGCAAGTCATCCATCCTGCGATCTTCCTTCCGGACCTCCTGGCTGTCTGCCACCCAGATTTGGCCACACCCTGGGGCGGGTAGGTCGTCTGGGTGCTACTGGGAATCAAGCCCGGTTAGCATAACTTTTTTGGGGACGCGAGCGAAGGCGGCTTTCGGGAGGGGGTGATCTCAAGGAAGACCACCCGAAAAGCCAGCGGTGTGGACTTGCTGGGGATCGATCCGACGCCGGCGGCATGGTGGGGTTGGGCCGAGCGGGGATGGGTTACAATAGAGGGTTGTGATGGTTTTCTGTCGGGAGCCTCCATCGGCGCTTCTGGTCCCTTCCGGCGAATCGACCGGGTCGGGTGCGATGGCTCGAGGATCCCTGTCGATGGCCGATCGGTACGATTTTCCCAAAACGCAGGCGATGGTCGCCGTGCGGTCTGTGTTGTGAAGGAAAGGTGTTTCAGGATGAACAAAGGGACGAAGACCGCGATTTCTCCGACGCGTGGTGAGGACTATCCCGAGTGGTATCAACAGGTGATCAAAGCGGCGGACCTAGCCGAAAATTCCCCGGTGCGCGGTTGCATGGTGATCAAACCCTGGGGATATGCCCTTTGGGAAAACATGCAGCGCGTGCTGGATCGGAAATTCAAGGAGACGGGGCATCAGAACGCCTACTTCCCGCTCTTTATTCCGATGAGCTACCTGGAGAAGGAAGCGGAGCATGTGGAGGGGTTCGCCAAGGAATGCGCGGTGGTGACGCATCACCGTCTGGAGCCGGATGGGAAGGGAGGCCTTCGGCCCGCCGGTCCGCTGGAGGAACCATTGATTATTCGACCGACCAGCGAGACGATCATCGGTGAGATGTACGCTCGTTGGGTGCAGTCGTACCGCGACCTGCCGATCCTGATCAACCAGTGGGCTAACGTCGTCCGCTGGGAGATGCGAACACGACTGTTCCTGAGGACAGCCGAATTCCTCTGGCAGGAAGGGCACACCGTCCATGCGACGGCTGAGGAGGCGATGGAGGAGACGCGCCGCATGCTGGACGTCTACGCCGACTTCGCCGAGAACTCGATGGCGGTTCCTGTGGTGCGTGGAGAGAAGACTCCCAAGGAGCGATTTCCTGGTGCGGTCAACACCTTCAGCATCGAAGCGATGATGCAGGACCGCAAAGCGCTGCAAGCGGGTACCTCGCACTTCCTCGGGCAGAACTTCGCCAAGGCGCAGCAGATCCGCTACCAGGACCCGCAAGGGGAACTGGTCTATGCATGGACCACCAGCTGGGGTGTCTCCACGCGCCTGATCGGTGCCCTGATCATGACGCACAGCGATGATGATGGCCTGGTGCTCCCTCCGAGGCTGGCTCCTGCCCACGTCGTCATCCTTCCGATCTACCGCGACGACGCGCAGCGCACCGAAGTGTTGGAGTATTGCCGCAAGCTGAAGCAGCAGATTGCAGCGCTCCGCTATGACGATCAGCCGCTGCGTGTCGAGATGGATGATCGCGACCTTCGGGGTGGTGAGAAGAAGTGGTATCACGTTCGCCGAGGGGTTCCCATCCGCGTCGAAGTGGGGCCCAAGGACATCGCTCAGGATGCGCTCTTCGTCGGACGCCGCGACTCCGCAGGCAGTCAGTCGATGCCACGCCCCCAGTTCCTGGAAACGCTTCCCGCAGTGCTTCAGGAGATGCAGCAGGGACTGTTCGATCGCGCCTTGAAGATGCGGCAGGACCATACGGTCTCTTTGGATACAGTCGATCAGTTTCGCGAGTTTTTTCAGGGGGCGGAGGACGAAAAAGGAAGCTTCAGCGGCGGATTCGCTCACTGCTACTTCGCCAGCGAAGAGGCGGTGGCAGACGAATTGGCGCAGCGCAAAGTGACCATCCGCTGCATTCCGCTCGATCAGCCCTCCCAGCCTGGGCGATGCTTCGTCACGGGCCAGCCGACTAGCCAGCGAGCGATCTTTGCGAAAGCGTATTGAGCGATGAGTGACTGGAGCGCCGGAGGCAGCGCAGCGCAGCGAGCCGACGAGGGGGGATCCGAAGCGGAGGGATCCGAAGAAGGATCCCGGTCGCTTCGGCCCTTTCCCTGCCTGCTTGTGGTCGCTTTGTTCAGCCGCCATCGTTCGGCCATCGAGAGCGTCCGTCGGTTTGTGGAGTCGCATTGGGGACCGATCGCATTGCAAAGTCGACCGTTTGCTTTCGACCAGACCAACTACTACCAGCAACAGATGGGCGATCGATTGGAGAAGGAGTTCTGGGTCCTCCAGCGGCCGGAGGACCCGGCTTGCCTAGCCGACCGCAAGCGGACGGCAATTGCTTGGGAGTCGCGGCTCGCCCAGTCGGGTCAGTTTCCCGAAACGCGACCGGTCAATATCGATCCAGGCTGGATCAGCCCGCTGAAACTGGTTCTGGCTTCCACCAAGGACCGCGCCCACCGGATCTACTTGCGCGATGGTATCTATGCGGAAGTGGCGCTGCAGCGCGTGGGATCGCAGTGGCGCGGGTATCCCTGGACGTATCCGGATTATCTGCTCCCCGATTCGCTGGAGTTTTTTCAGCAGGCGATCGGGTATCTGAAGCGAGAGGCAGCGCGGTCCGATTCGGGAAGGCAAAGCGGGAGTGAGGGGACTGCAGGGGGGCAGGGAAGATGAAGCAGGATGCTGCGATTTGGGAGGTGGTTGGGTTCGTCCTGGGATGTCTGTTGCCGGCTGCGTTGCTAGGGTGGCTAGCGGTTGGAGTGGTGCGACGGTGGGCCGAGCCGTTGGGTCTGATGGACAAACCGGGTTATCGCAAGGTTCACACCACCCCGATTCCTCTTGGGGGAGGGGTAGGGATCTGGTTTTCGGTAGCGACCACCCTGCTGGCCGCCACGCTGCTGGCAGGTTTGCCTCTGGCCAGCCAGTGGCTGCCTGCGTCGCTGGCACAGCATCTGCCCGGTGTCGTGGAATCGCGATGGAAGCTGTGGGGGATTCTGGCGGGGGGCACGGTGCTGATGCTGCTGGGCCTAGAGGATGATCGACGCGGATTGAAGTGGCAATGGAGGCTAGCGATCGAAGTGGCTGTCGCCACCGTCGTCGTCTTTTCGCAGCAGATGCAACTGAGCCTCTTCATCGACAATGGCTGGGTGACTGGATTGCTCAGCGTGCTCTGGATCGTCGGGCTGATCAACGCCTTCAACATGATCGACAACATGGATGGTCTAAGCGGCGGGGTGGCGGCGATCGGCAGCGCGATGCTGGCCGGCATGCTGCTCATGCCGCACGCCTCGGGCGAATCGCAGCCCCAGTGGTTTGTCGCAGCCATGCTGCTAGTGCTGGTGGGGGCTTTGCTTGGCTTTTTGGTTCACAATCGTGCCCCTGCGAAGATCTTCATGGGAGATGCGGGAGCCTATTTTGTTGGCTATTGGGTAGCGATGGGGTCGCTGGCAGCAACCTACACCGGATACCAGTCCGCCACGCCCCACGCCGTTTTGGCGCCCTTGTGCGTCCTGGCCATTCCCCTTTACGACATGCTTTCGGTGATCTGGATCAGGATCTCCGAGGGGAGGAGTCCTTTTGAGGGGGATAAGCGACACTTTTCTCATCGCTTGGTCGAGCAGGGGTGGTCGAAGACTCAGGCGGTCTGGATCATCTACCTGGCGACCTTCTGTTGCGGCATCAACGCCTGGATTTTGCCTAGAACCGATTGGGTGGGATCGCTATGGGTGCTGGCCAATCTGCTTGGGATCCTTGGATTGTTGGCGCTGCTGGATTTGGGAACCCATCGATCCCCCAAGCGATGATCGGCGGGTAGCGGGGCGATCGTCGGAGATTGCGATGGTTTCATTCTGCATGCGCCAGTCCCTCCCCGTACAATGAAAGCATGTGCCCAAGAGAGGTTCACCAGCGCAACGGAAGAAAGACAGGGTAGCGTGAGCGGAGATGCTGGGGCGGAATCGGTCCGCATAGGGAAAGCGGCTCCCTTTTGGATGTTGGCGACCGTCGCGGCGATGGCCTGCGTTGGGCTTTGGATGCCCTGTGATAGCGTCGCCGTCTCCCAGGGGTTGGCTCTGCCGCAGCATTTGCTGTGGGGGGCTCTGGCGATTGTCGGCAGTTGGCTGGCGTGGCCAGCTTGCCATTGGGTGATCCCCAGTGCAGCGAGCCGCGACCGTACGGCGTGGGAGCGGTTCCAGGCCATGGGAGGCTATCGCAGCCCTCAATGGCTTTGGATCTTCCTGGCGATGTGGTTGTGGATTTTTGGTGTCATCGCCTCGATTCAGAATGTCGATAGCCGTGGGCAGATGCGGGCGGCCATTCATGGCGGTTGGGAAAGCATCACGTTGGTCTGGGTCGCCTTTGCCGGGATGCTGGCAGCGCGGTTTCGCATGCAGCGCGATGCGCTAGCCTGGACCTTGATGCTGTCCTGTGTGCTGCTGGCCAATCATGCGTGGTACCAGTATGGGGTGAGCATGCCACGCGATCGCGAGGCGTATCGCGTGAACCCCGAAGCCGTCTTGCGCCAGATGCAGATCGACGCACCAGCCGGCTCCGCGCTCCGCATCCAGTTCGAGAATCGACTGGCAAGCACCGAACCGTTGGGGCCCTTTGCGCTGACCAACAGTCTGGCTGCGACCCTGGCGATCGGCACCCTGTTGGCACTGGGGCTTGCCGTCGATCAGGGGCTGCAGCGGAGCGGTCTATGGATCACGGTGGTGTGCGGTCTTTGTGGGATCCAGGCGTTCTGTCTGCTGCTGACCAAAAGCCGGACCGGTTGGATCGCAGTCCTCCTGGCGATGATCGGCTATGGACTGACTCATCCCGTCACAAGGCGGTGGGCAAAAGCCCATTGGAAGTCGCTATCAGTTGGCTTCAGCGCCGCCTTGCTTGGGCTTTTCATCCTGCTGTCGAACATCGATGGTCTGGTGATTGCAGAGGCGCCCAAATCGCTGTCGTTTCGCAAAATCTATTGGGATACTTCCGTGCGATTGATCGCCGATCATCCATGGCTGGGAGTCGGTCCTGGGAATTTTCAGAGCTATTATGCATGGCGAAAACCAGTCGGGGCCAGCGAAACGATTGCCGATCCCCACCAGGCGATTCTGGAGACTGCTGCTTGGCATGGGATTCCGATGGCCATCCTGCTGCTGGTCGTGCTAGCGGCTTGGCTTTTGCACATCGTCCGACGCGCTCGTCTGCAAGCGGTCTGGCATCAGTTTCAGGCCAGTCATCCTCATCATGGTTCGGCGATCTCTTCCCTGGTCGCAGCGCAGCATGATGAGGACTTGAGCGGTCGAAGCGGTCCAGCGGGCACTCGCACGCTCTCCGGAGCAACCCCGGGGTCCAGTTGGGCGCTGCAGCCACCCGAGCCCTCGGGTCGTAGGGCGAGCCGCCCGGAGTCTGCATCCCAGGGAGGAAGAGTCTGGAAGTGGAAGGTGCTGGCGATCGCCTGGGGTGCAAGTGCTCTGGCCGTATGGCTGCTCCCCGGCTGGTTGGGCCCGGCAACCGATCTGCTCCCTTATCTCTGGGGCATGCCGCTGGGGATCGCGCTGACCTGGTGGATGGATCGGCGCGACGACCAGCCCGACGTCCACTGGTTCTCCAGCCATTCCCTGGCATGGGCTGCCTTCGCGGGATGGTTGCACCTGATGGCCAATGGCGGTTGGTTCACCCCCGGGGTCGCTCATCTGCTGATCCTCGTCAGCACCCTGGCCGCCAGTTCTCTGGTGGTTCCGACGGGTACCGCAGTTCCAGGCAGCCTGCAACTGGAGGGACATCCTCTGCTTCGCATCGGAACCCGCATTGGGTTTCTCGCCTTGGTCCTGCTGCTCTGGTTCTCCGATTGGCGTCCTTCTATGGCGCTGCTCCGTTGGAAGATGCAATCTCCCCCGACGCTGGAAGCGATGGAACGAGGTGCCCAGATGGCAGTGCAGGAAGACCTTTGGGACCCGATGCCTCGCCAAGTGCTCGCGCAATCGATCTGGCAGCAGATTGTCGCCCAGGCCGTCCAAGGGAACTCCGTTTCCCCCAAGCAGCTCGAGGAGTACCAGCAGGCCTGCCAGCAATGGCTGGCTAGCGATCCAGCCTCCTGGCAGCCCCGGATCGATCTGGGACATCAATCGCTGGAACTGGCGGGGTTGATCCCCGATGGCCCCTTCGGAGCCCAGTCGCTCAAGCACTATCAGGCGGCGATCGAGCGATATCCGAACGAGGTTGCGGTCCATCTCCAGACCGCGATTGCCGCAACGCTGCTAGGTGATCGGGAACTGGCGAACGCCTCGCTGAAACAGGCCGAATCGCTCGACACCAGCACCCAGCACCGCGATCGTCGTCTGAAAGCCGCGCTGGTCTACCTGCCAAAGTCCTGGGATTCTTCGATTTCCAGTCGCATGGGCGCCCCCTTCGTCCGTCCCAACCCCAGCTCCCCCTGGGTCCTGGGCGAACCGGCCGCAGCGCTGATTCGTAGCATGCTTGAGAGACCTGCGGCGCCCGACTCCACCACCCCGCAGGAACTGCAACCAGCCACCAATTCCTGAGCCTTCGCGGCACGGTTCGATCGAAGTGGTTGGAACGCGAAAAAGCCTTCTACTTTCCTGAAATTTCCCATCTGTCCTCAGCGACCTGTGCCATGCGAACCCTACTGCTTTCTCTGCTCATCGGACTAACCGGCCTGGGATTTGGCTACCTGAAGTACCAGAGGGCGTTCGAAGGGGTCACCGAATCGTTTCAGGATCCCAAAGAACGCCTAGCGGCAAAAATGCGCGCAGTCGGCACGGTGATTCCCCAAGGAGATGTTTCGCAGCGCATCGGAAAGGCAGAGATCGTCAACGGCAAAGTCCATGACTTCGGCACCATGACCTTCGGCAGCTCCCGCAGCCACCGCTTCGTCGTTCGAAACGCCGGCACGGGACCACTGAGCCTTGAAGTGCTCTCCAGCACCTGCAAATGCACCATTGGCGAACTGGAGAAATCGGTGCTCGCCCCGGGAGAAGAGACCGGGGTCGAACTGACTTGGACCGCCGAAAGCATGCTGCGCGATTTTTCCCAGACGGCCACCATCCGAACCAGTGACCCCGATCAGGAAGAAATCCAACTCTCGGTGCGCGGCTTCATCGGAAGCAGCTTGGTGGTCGATCCCATCCGCCTCCTGATCGGCGACGTCTCCTCCAAAGATCAGACCGTCCGCAAGACGACGCTGTACAGCTATTACGATAAGCCACTGGAGGTCGAGGAAATGACCTGGGCCGATCCCAATACGCGCGATCGAGTCCATTTGACGGCCACCGTCCGACCGCTGTCCGCAGGCGAAGTGGAACAACACAAAGACGCCAAATATGCGGCCGATATCGAAGTTCAACTCGATCAAGGAATGCCCGCTGGACCGCTGAACGGATTTGTGGAGCTGAAGACCAACCTGGGTGAAAGAGAGAAGCTGCAGTTTGGTGTCAGCGGCAAGATCCTCAGCGACATTCGCGTCATCGGCAGCACCAATTTTGATGACCGCACCAACGCCCTGACGATCGGAAAAATCGTCGCCAGTGAAGGTAAGGTAACCCCCCTGCTGATCGGTATCCGCAAAGACGAAAA
Organism: Pirellulaceae bacterium; assembly: GCA_044371425.1. Lineage (GTDB taxonomy): Bacteria > Planctomycetota > Planctomycetia > Pirellulales > Pirellulaceae > JBEISR01. Next base: position 99,271 of record JBILTR010000011.1, read on the forward strand.
CGGACCCGAACCCTCGCTGACCGTCGAAGCCATTCGACCCATGGAGACGCTGCAGGTGAAGATTGGGGAGCCCAAGGCGCGAGGCAGTCAACGGATTTTTCCGGTGGAATTGATCGTGCCACCCGGATCCGCACCGGTTTCTTTCGCAGGGACAAATCCATCAAACTTTGGGAAGGTCGTTTTCCGAACCAACTTGGTGCATTCTCCCGAGTTGATCATGTTTGTGAAGTTCGAGGTCGAATAGCCCCGCCTCGAACAAGATCTCGAGGTCCCCTTGATTCCATCCCACCTTTCCGCTTGGCTTCGAAGAAGTTCTACTCCGGCCGGACGACGCCATCTGGCGCTGGGCCTGGGGGTCGCTTTTCCCATGCTGGTGGCCAGCAATCTGCTACCGCTTGCAGGCTGCCGCTCCTTGCCCAGCAGCAGCCAACCGGTGTTGCCATCCGATCCAAACGCAGGTGCGTCCCGGTGGTGGCCGCAATGGAAATGGCCTGAAGTCCCCAAGATCACACCACCCACTTTTTCGCAGAAGTCCTCCTCGCAACGCTGGGGACTGGGATCCGGCCCTTGGTCGCGTGAGGAAGCGATCGACGATGTCCCATCCCAGGTGCCTTCGACCGAATCGACACGTCCGACTCTGGCCGATCGCTTTGCCGAAGCTGGCAAGGGAATCCCGCTGGGAGAGGGCTGGAAACGCTGGATTTCCACCCCCGCCGACCGATCCAATCCATTCGCCGAAGGCCCCTCTCTTTCAACCCCTCCCACCCCCTATCCCAGCGCCACCGAGAACTCGCAGGCCGATCGCCGTTCACGCGGCTCCTCGTCGGACCAGGAGCCACAAGAAACCAGGACCAAGGAGCAGAATGCCCCGGCCAGCTCGTCTCCCTGGACTCGCCGACTGCCCCCCGCCACAGCCATCGAACCACCCACCAGTCCCCCGGCCACCGCAGGCGACATCCAATGGTTGCCTCCCGAAGCCGAACTCCCTTCGACTGGATCCGAAGGGGGTGTCCCCCTCTCGCAGCAATCCGGCATCCGAAGCCGACTGGAGGCGGCGAATTCCTGGGTTCAGACGGTGGCATGGAGCGAACGGACGCGGAGAGGATTTCTGGAGCGGCGGAGAGCGGAGGGAAACACCCTCCCGGCAATCGCTGCTCCCGGGCGACCAGCGACTCAGTCGGATCCGCCGGTAGGGGATCGAGTCCCCGGGGGCCGATTGATCGCTGAAGAAAAGCCGGTCCGCACCGAGAAGACGAAAACGGTCGTCGGAGCGCATCCGGAAGCCAACGCAACACCGCAACCGATCAAGTCGGATAGCGGGACTGGCGGCAAGCTGGCCCCCGAGGAAAAGGAACAGGTCCTGGCCGAGGGGTGGTCCGAACCTTGGGTGGCCCTGTTGGTGACCGGCGACCAGTTCGGATATTTGGAACCATGTGGCTGTACGGGACTGGCCAATCAAAAAGGTGGCCTGATTCGTCGCGATACGTTGCTGCAGCAGATTCGTGGCAAAGGATGGAATGTCGTACCTCTGGATGCAGGCAACCAGGTGCGACGGCCGGGGCGTCAGTCGGAGCTAAAGTTTGCGCGCACCGCCGAGGCGCTCAAGCTGATGGGATATCAAGCGGTAGGATTGGGACCCGATGACCTGAATCTATCGGCCACCGATCTGCTGCTTAGTTTCTCTGATATCGACCCCGAGCAGAAAAGCCCTTTCGTTTCCGCCAATGTCGTGGTCTACGAAGAAAGCTTTCTAGAGACGCTCAAGGTCCTTTCGATCGGCGACAGGAAGATCGGTGTGACCGCTTTCCTTGGAGTCGAGGAATCCAAGCAAGTTCAGAATGTCGACGTCTCCCTGGTCGATCCCGTCGAACCGGTGGCCAAGGCGGCCAAGCAGATGGAAGAACTGGGAGTCCGCTTCAAAGTCCTGATCGCTCACGCGTCGCTCGAGGAATCGGCTCAGGTGGCCAAAGCGGTTCCCAAATTCGATCTGGTGATCACCAGTGGAGGGTTCGGGGAGCCGACCTACAAGCCGGAGGCGATCGAGGGAACTCCAAGTCAAATGGTGCAGGTGGGTGTCAAAGGAATGTATGCCGGCCTCATCGGGCTCTACGATGACCCCAATCAGCCGCTGCGCTACCAGAGGATTGCGCTGACCGATCAGTTTCCCGATTCCCAACGGATCACCGAACTGTTTCAGAGGTACCAGGAAGAACTCCAACTGACCGGGCTGGAGGGGCTAGGCCTTCGGCCTCTGATGCATTCCAGCAATCGCCGCTTTGTAGGAAGCGAGAAGTGCGGAGAATGCCACACCCAGGCATTCGAAATCTGGAAAGGAACTCCGCATTCCCACGCGACCGATTCGATCGTGCACCCGCCCGAAAGGTCGGAGATCGCAAGGCATTTTGATCCAGAGTGCCTCAGTTGCCACGTCACTGGTTGGAATCCACAAAAGTACTATCCCTACACCTCCGGGTTTCTAGGCTTGGAGGCGTCCCGGCATCTGGTGGGAAATGGTTGTGAAAACTGCCACGGTCCTGGTGCCGAGCATAGCGCTGCCGAAGAAGGATCTAGCTCTGCCGATCCGACGATGCTGACGCGACTGCGCGACGAGATGAAGCTGCCTCTCGACAGAGCACGCGATAAGTGCCTGGAGTGCCACGACCTGGACAATAGCCCCGATTTCCATCAGGATGGTGCCTTCGAAAAGTATTGGAACCAAGTCAAGCACTACGGCAAAGACTGATGGCTGAAACTTCTTCCTGGATCGATCTCCGAAGCGACACCGTGACTCGCCCCACTCCCGCCATGCGTCAGGCGATCGCCGAGGCCGAGGTGGGGGATGATGTGATCGACGTCGATCCGACGATCGAAAGATTGCAGGCGCGGACCGCTGAGATCCTGGGTAAGGAAGCCGCCATCTTCATGCCCAGTGGATCGATGACCAATCAGATCGCCATTCGTGTCCACTGCCAGCCTGGGGATGAGTTTCTCTGTGAAGAGCAGTGCCATGTCTACAACTACGAACAGGCCGCATTCGCTCAGCTAAGCGGCCTGGTCGCTCGCACGATCCCAGGGAAGTATGGCGTCCTGCACCTCGATCAACTGCGTGGGATGATCCGACCCGAGGGGGATCATCTGGTGCGGACGCGACTAGTCTGTCTGGAAAACACCCACAATCGAGGTGGCGGAACGGTTTGGCCCTATCAGCAGCTGGTCGACATCTGCCAGTGGGCTCGCGACAACCAGTTGAAGACCCATCTGGATGGCGCCCGGCTGTTCAACGCCGAAGCCGCATCCGGGATTCCAGCGATCGAATGGTCGCAGCATTTCGATTCCGTCAGCATCTGCTTCAGCAAGGGCCTGGGGGCTCCCGTCGGTTCAGCCCTAGCCGGTCCCAAGCCGTTTATCCAGGCCGCAAGGCGCGCCCGGAAACTCTTTGGCGGTGGCATGCGACAAGCCGGCGTTCTGGCTGCTGCTGCCCTGTATGCTTTAGAAAACCACCGCGATCGACTGGTGGAAGACCATCAGAACGCCCAGAGGCTGGCAGAGGCAGTCACTCGTTGCAACGCGCTAACCTGCGACCCGGCGCGTATCGATTCCAATATCGTCCTAGTCCAGGTCGATCCCAGGCGCGGCAACGCGCGGCAGTTGGTCGATCAGCTCCGGGAACACGGCGTGCTGGCGATGCCCTTTGGTCCTCAGTCGATTCGAATGGTCACGCACCTGGATCTGTCGTCGTCGCAGATCGACCGGGCATGCGAGGTGATCGAACGGATCGGACAGCATCGCTGAACCAGGCGGTTCAGCGTTTTTCGCTTCCCTCGCCGATCGTCAAGCGAATGCTCCCTTCAGCAGTTCTCTGATGCAGGCAATCTTCAATCGTTGCATGCAGGCTATACGATCCGGCTGCGATCTTCTTGGGCATATAGATCCGGTAGACGATGAAATGATCGTGCCTGGAACTTTCGTAACTCTCGGTGTCTTCCGGGAGATCTTGACGCGCGATCACTTGCCCAGCGTCATCCCGCAATTCGTATCGCCCCGTCAGCTTGCGCTGGAAACCACCCTCGTGAGTCGCTTCGCGAAGATTCCGCAGCTCTAGATAGAGCAGCACTCCTTGATCGGCAGAGAAGGTGCGGCTGGTCACCTTTTCAATCGCACCATACCCGAAGACTTCGTTGCAGAACTCGATCTTTCCAATCTTCATCCCATCGCCAGATTCTCGTCGCGCCAAAGCCTCCAGCAGTCGGTCCGCCGATGCCTGCCCTTGCGCCGAGTTCCCTTGGCCTGCTTCCGATTCCTTCGACCACTTTTCCACAATCCCCAGCACCTGATCTCGCACCTGGGGCGTCAAGCTACCGGTATAGCCTGGATCGGTCGAAGCCAGCGTTTGACGCAGCCTCTCCAGTGACTGGCGATGGTTCGCTGCATTGGCTGTCTCAGGCTGGCTCTCCAGCAATTGGATCGCGCGAGTCAGGCAGGCCCGTGGCGACGGATCAAGGGAACTCGCCACCGCCGAACGGACTCCTTCCTTCTCCTCGCTACTGGAGGGCAGGGCTGCAATGGGAGGGGACTTTAGGCTGGATCCTGCAGTCGCTTCCGAGGCGGTTGGTTCGGTGGGGCGATCCAAGCTGCCAGACGGCTGGCCGGCGAGCGGCAGCATCGCAGGTGGACTAAGCCATGGCTTGGTTTGCACTTCACCCGCAAGGCTAGATTCCGCCTTCGTTGAACCAACCAAGCCGCTGATCGGCGATTCATTGGATGGAATCTCTGGGGCTGCAATCGTGGATGGCAGGGCAGAGGCTACTGGAGTTCCTTCCGTTCCATTCGTTCGTGATGCCGTGCTGGTACCTGGTGTGCTGGTTTCAACCTTGGAAGAAGCGATCGGAGTGGAAGGGACTGGGAGTCCCGGTGGAGCCATCAACGGGGAGCTTGGCGATCCTGCAACTGGATCGGAGGTGACTGGTCGGGGCGCGATCGATTCGCCAAGTCCCGTCACCTCCTTTGCCTGCTGGGGTTCGGAGGAAGTCCGCTGGCTCTCGCCACCAGGGATGGCTGGGTCGGTGACTTGGTTGGACGTCGCTGCTGCTGCGGTGTTGCGAAAGCCAGGACGGGTCGCAGGTTGTCGCAACGCCGCCAGCAGACGCTGGTCCATCGCATCCAGGTTCTCCTGCATCGTCGCCCGAGGGACGTTGGAATCGGTGATCTTGGCCTCCGCCGATGAAGGCTCGGTCGACTCCCCAGGGGAGACTCCCATGAATCGCTGGAATCGCTGCAGTGGATTCGGTTTGGAGGTTGGATTGCTGGTGAGCGATCCGGAGGACGACTTGGCGGGCACCTCCTTCCGCTCGATGGAAGACTTCGCCTTGGGCTGGAACGGATTCCACCAACCCGCCGAAACGACTTCGGGCGAAGGGGCTGCGGAAAGCTCTTGAGAAGGAGAGGACGGAACGTCACTGGTGCCTCTCAACCGCTTCTCCAATGGCTGGCACCCAGTGAGCAGGCAACCACTGAGCAGCAGGAGGACGATCGCGATCCGAAAAACATGTGGGAGAGAAGTTGAGGCAACCATCGATGAGCCATCCTTGTGCATCGAGGAGAAACCAGGCGATGGCGGGATGGTATCGAAGCGATCCAGGTGCTGCAAGAGATTTCAGCAGGCAAGCCGCGGAGGCGAAATGACGGAGTGCCACGAGGGTGCGCCTTCGCAACCTGCGACCCCAGGGCAGGGCACACCACGGCTCGCTAGCATTCCGCTTGCAACGTTAGACGATCGCCAAGACCTGGACGCCATTTCGCAGGTTGGCAGCCGAGAGAAGTCGGGGAAGAAGCGCCGCGATGCTACCGAGGTCCAATCCCTCAGCCTCCAGGCGATTTCTCCAGGTGAGCGCATCCCAAGGCTTCCCAGCGTCCGCCGCCACTTTGGCCTCTTCAACAAGCGACAAGAGAAGCTCTCGTGGAATCTCGATATCGCGGACTATTTTGATCAACCCAGGGGAAACTCCAGGGTTGGGAAACGGAGCAAAGCGAGGGGGAAGCCAGGGTAGGGGGCCTTGTGGAATCGCAGCACGAAAGAGCGCCGTGAGATCGACGCCAGCTTCGGTCAGCTTTTGCCTCAGGGTGTCGATCGTCCAGTCGTTGCCCGCTTCCCAGTCCGCCGCCCATTGCTCTTTCAGCTTCTGCAGCAGCTCGGTGGAAACCCCCGCATCGGCCAGTCGCTGCATCCAGGGATAGATGTTCGGATGACGCTCGATGGGATCCAGATGAATCAAGTCATCCGAACCATCGGGGTTGTCAGGTAGGAATACCGGCTGTGGTTCGAGGATCGTCTGAAGATCGATGCCGGCGTCGGTCAGCTTCTGCCTGAAGGTTTCGATCGTCCAAGGGTTGCCTTCTTGGTTGTCCGCCACCCATTGCTCCATCATCTTCCGGAATAGCTCAGTATGAATACCGGCATCGGCCAGTCGCTTCATGATGGGATAGACAAAGGGATCGCTCTCGACGGGATCGGGCTGAATCAAGTTCTCCGAACCATCGGGGTTGCCAGGTGGCAGTTCGGGATGGCGCTTCAAGATTGCATCAAAATCGACGCCAGCGTCAGTCAGCTTTTGCCTCAGGGTTTCGATCGTCCAGTCGTTGCCCGCTTCCCAGTCCGCCGCCCATTGCTCTTTCAGCTTCTGCAGCAGTTCGGTGGAAACCCCCGCATCGGCCAGTCGCTGCATCCAGGGATAGATGTGCGGATGCCGCTCGATGGGGTCCAGATGAATGAGGTCATCCGAATCGTCCGAGTCGCGGGGCGGGAATGCGGGATTGGCCGTTCCCTCGTCGCTGCCGTCGGGATGGGATTCTGGTTTCTGAATCCGACCATCGATCCAACGGTCGCCCCATTCAGGCCGACCGCCCAATCGAAGGACATGCAGTGTCTCGATCGCCGATTGCTTGATGGCTTCATCGGTGCCGGCGCGTTCCATCCATTGTTCCAGGAACCGGACGCGGGCTTCGATCGGAAGCGAACTGGGTTGGATGGTGTCGGCGCTGCTGGGTCGGTTCAGATAATTGAGGACCAGCAGCGCGTCGATCGGGGAGAGATTGGAATCGGCGTTGATGTCGGTGGCGAAGGCTGTGGGTTCCACTCGGCTGGCCGCTTCTCGACCCTGATTCAACTGATTGATCACCACTAGGAGATCGACCGGGGTGACCGATCCGCTTCCGTTGCTGTCTTCTGGGAAGCGGAAGTTATGGACCGGGGCTAGATCGGAAGCCATCAATTGACGCATTTCCAACGCTTCGATCGCAAGACGTCTTCGGCGAGAGGGTGTGGCCATGGCGGTTTCACCTGGGGAAATGGGTGGAGCGATGGTTCCGAGTGGCTGCGGACAGGAGACCGGATGCCGGGAAGCCTTCCACAGCATTTTCATTTTCTCAAAGCAGCTCGATATGGAAGCTAACAGACCGAAGGGGCCCGTTCAAGAAGAAAATGCCGGTCCTTCGATACTTCGTCCATTCCTCGACCGCTGCATGAGCGGGATTTGTCCAGCCGGCCAACCGCTTGGCACCTTGGGACCACCCTCAGATCCCCATACCGCTCGATCTGCTACCCGCTGTGGGGGGCGCAGAGACTCCTTGGCGACCGATTTAGGCGACGCGACGCTGGGTGTCTCCCCCCAACGCCTGGATCGACTGCCGCCACGGTTCCAGCCGCTCATTGGCCTCCCGCAATCTTCGTGTGATCCGCCGGACCAACGATTGATCGCGCTGTCCCAAGACCCATCCCAGCCGTTCGGCGACGGTCGATGGATGGACCAGAGCGCTGGCCAGTTGGCCTAACTGTCCGGCCAGCGAATCGACGGTCACCCCCGTTGCGGGGTTTTGGGCATAAGCGGCGGCGATCTGTCCGCTGGCCATTCCGGTCGCGTAGGAAGGTTGGCTGGCGATCCTAGCCGGTTGGTCGATGATCAGTTTGGATTCAGGGCAGGCCAGCATCTGGAAGCCGAGGGCCGTGAGCGCCAGCGTCATTTCGGCGTCGGCAGCGTCCCTGGGAAGACCCTTCAGCCAGCCATCAAGCGCCAGGATGGCTCGCTTTCGGAAAAAGCCACCCATCGAGGAGACACCGACCGCCTCTCCATCGCGGACTTGTTGTTTCAGGGAACGCCGAGGAAGAGCGGTGCGATCCAGGCCACCGGCAATGCGAGGGCCACCTGGTGCGTGATAGGAAGGCTGAACGGCCCCCATCTGGACCGCTGAAAACGCCTCCAATGGTCCTTGCCACCAATCTTTGGTCACGGTCATTCCAGGGGCGATCACCTGGACGATCGGGGCGATCGACGATTGGATCCCCTCGTAGACCATCGAGAACCAGTCGGTGTTTGGATCGACTGGCAGGATGGTCATTTCCACCCCCGACAGTCCATACGGGTCAGAGTATCGACCCGCATCCACCACGATCAACTCGATTTGAGAATCGCGATTCTCAAGGATCGAAAGAACGGTCGCTTCCAGGTGACTGGGCCCCTGTTGATAGGGGATCACCGCCGCAAGTTTCGGCACAGACGCACTCCCTCAAGAAGTCGAAGGGGACTTCCTTCATCCGGCCCGCATCCTCGCGGGGGAAGATTGGTGACGATCAGGCCAGCCGATCGTCCCCGTCTGTTTCGGCAATTCAAAATGCCCGTTGTGAAGGGAACCGGAGGGTTGCACGAAATGACGAAGGGGCGGGCTGGGTAATCTGCGTTGATATTGTAGTTCCAGTACTCTGTGTTCCCTGGAACCGAAGAAGTCTTTAGTACCTCTGGGATTCTTGTGGGTTATGACTTCACGGCCGCGACTCAAGAAATGCCGGTGGCCACAGCACCCAGTCACCTTCCCAAGAGGGGGGGCATCGAATGTCTTGTATCCGTCGCCCTGGCTCCTACGACTCCATCCCGCCGACTCCGCTGGCGCCGGACGGATACGAACCATGGAATTGCCGGACGGGCCAGTCTTCAGATCAAGTCTCATATCCCAGATTCGGGGCCAACCATCGCTCGATTTCCCTCAGCGACCGGCCTTTTCGGCGCGCGTAGTCTTGAACCTGATCCTGCGCTAGTCGGTCGACGGCGAAGTATCTGGCTTGCGGGTGAGCGAAATAGAGCCCGCTGACGCTGGCGGCTGGCCACATCGCGAAACTCTCGGTCAGCTTCACGCCGATCTGGTTCTCTGCATCCAGCAACTGGAAGAGCGTCCTCTTTTCGGTGTGATCGGGGCAGGCCGGATAGCCGGGGGCAGGGCGGATCCCGCGATACTCTTCGTCGATCAACTGTTCGTTGGTCAGCGACTCCAACTTTCCATACCCCCAGTCGACGCGGGCCTGCTTGTGGAGCATTTCGGCGTAGGCTTCCGCCAGTCGGTCGGCGATCGCTTTGACGAGGATCGAATTGTAGTCATCGTGCTGCGCTTCGAACTTGCTCGCCATTTCATCGGCGCCGATCCCCGCCGTGACGACAAACGCACCCAGATAGTCTTTGCGTCCTGAGTCCTTCGGTGCGATGTAGTCGGCCAGCGACCGGAAGTCGTTTTGCCCCTTGCGTTCCCATTGCTGACGCAGGCAATGGAAGCGGGCCTTTTCTTGATGGCGCTGTTCGTCGGTGTAGACGACGATGTCATCTCCTTCGCTTGCCGCGGGCCAAAATCCATAGACTGCTTTGGCCTTCAGCGACCCGTCCCTGGCACAATCCTTCAGCAGCTCCATCGCGTTGTGATGCAGTTCCTTGGCTTCCTTGCCAACGACGGGATCTTCGAAAATCTTCGGATACTTCCCCTTCAATTCCCACGCCATGAAGAAGGGAGACCAGTCGATGAAGGGAATCAATGATTCGATCGACTGGCTTTGAATCGTGCGGTTGCCTAGGAACTGGGGCGTATCGATCTGGACGGACGACCAATCGGTGGCAAACCGCTTGGTGAGCGCTTCGGCATACGGAACCAGCTTGACCTGCCTGGCCTGGTAGCTGGCAACCAGCTCCGACTGCAACTGGCGATTGTTGGCAGCGAAGGTGGTGCGCGCTTCGGGATTGACCAGCTGTTCCACCACGCCGACGCTTCGCGATGCGTCGACGACATGGACGACGGGATGGGAGTAGTGGGGCGCAATCTTGACGGCGGTGTGCTTGGCACTGGTCGTCGCACCCCCGATCATCAGCGGAAGTTTCATCTCCAGTCGTTCCATCTCTTTGGCGACGTGCGTCATCTCATCCAGGCTTGGGGTGATCAGCCCCGAAAGACCGATGATGTCGACCCCATGCTTGTTGGCCTCCTCCAGGATCTTCTCGCAGGAGACCATCACACCCAGATCGATCACTTGAAAATTGTTGCAACCAAGAACGACGCCGACGATGTTCTTCCCGATGTCGTGAACGTCTCCCTTGACCGTCGCCATCAGCACCTTGCCGCGCGACGATTGGGCTGCTTCGCCGAGATTCCTCTTCTCCTCTTCCATGAAAGGGGTCAGATAGCCGACCGCTTTCTTCATCACCCGAGCGCTCTTCACCACCTGAGGCAGGAACATCTTGCCGGCGCCAAAGAGGTCGCCCACAACGCTCATCCCCTCCATCAGCGGCCCTTCGATCACTTCCAGGCAGCGCGTGCACTGCTGGCGGGCTTCTTCGGTGTCTTCGTCGATAAACTTGTCGATCCCTTGGATGAGGGCATGCTTCAGCCGTTCGCGGACCGGTTGCTCCCGCCACTGCAGGTTGTCGGTCGACGCTTTCTTTCCCTCTCCCTTGAACGACTCAGCAAACTTCAGCATCCGCTCGGTGGCATCGGAGCGGCGGTTGAGCAGCACGTCTTCGACATGCTCCAGCAGGTCCTTTGGAATCTCTTCGTAGACCGCCAGTTGGCCCGCATTGACGATCCCCATGTTCATCCCAGCGCGGATGGCATGATAGAGAAACGCCGAGTGCATCGCTTCGCGAACCGGTTCGTTGCCTCGGAAGGAAAAGCTGATGTTGCTGACCCCGCCACTGACGTTCGCACCTGGGCATTCCTTGCGGATCTGCCGGACGGCCTCGATGAAGTTGACGGCGTAATTGTCATGCTCTTCGATCCCGGTGGCGACGGTCAGGATGTTCGGGTCGAAGATGATGTCTTCGGGTGGAAACCCTACTTGTTGGGTCAGCAACTGGAAGGCGCGCTTGCAGATCCGCACCTTCTCCTGCGTCTCGGTGGCCTGACCCTGTTCGTCGAAGGCCATCACCACCACGGCGGCTCCATACTGCCGAATCCTCCTGGCCCGCCGCAGAAACTCCGGTTCCCCATCCTTCAAGCTGATCGAGTTGACGATCGCCTTGCCCTGGACGTTCTGAAGTCCTGCCTCCAGCACCTCCCACTTGCTGCTGTCGATCATCACCGGAACCGATCCCGCGACGGCATCCCCGGCAATCAACCGCAGGTAGCGCGTCATCGCTTCCGCGCCATCCAAAAGCGCGTCGTCCATGTTGATGTCGATGACCGAAGCGCCGTTTTCCACCTGCTGCCTGGCCACCTCGACCGCTTCCTCGAACTGATTGTTCCGAATCAGCTTGGCGAAGGCCCTCGATCCGGTGACGTTGGTTCGCTCCCCGATCATCGTGAAGGGGTTTTCCGGTCGCAGCACCAACGGACGAGACCCGCTCAGCCGCGTCCAGACGATCGGCTCCGGGTCTTTCCGTGGTGGCATCTTCGCCACCCGATCGGCGATCGCATGGATGTGATCGGGGGTGGTGCCACAGCAGCCGCCGACGATATTCAGCCATCCCTGCCTGGCGAAATCCTCGATGTAATCGGCCATCTTCGATGGCGATAGATCGTACTGTCCGAAGGCGTTGGGGAGACCTGCATTGGGATGGCACGAAATCGGCACCGAGGAGACCCGTGAAAGTTCCTCAAGATGAGGCCGCATGACGTCCGGACCCAGCGCGCAGTTCATGCCGACCGAAAGCATCGGGAAATGACTGACCGCCGTCCAAAACGCCTCCACCGTCTGGCCGCTGACGAACGTCCCGCCCCCCTCGCCGAAGGTGGCGCTGACCATCACCGGGATCGCCGTCCCCCGCTCCCGAAAAACTTCGCTGATCGCAAAAAGGCAGGCCTTGAGGTTCAATGTGTCAATCGCTGTCTCGGGCAGCAATAGGTCGACGCCCGAGTCGATCAGCGCCTCGACCTGCACCTTATAACTGTCGACCATCTCCATGTAGGTCACATCGCGGTGCGCCGCGTCTTCGACGTTGACGCTGATCGCAAGCTGCTTGGTGGTCGGTCCGATACTCCCAGCGATGAACATCGGTTGGTCCGGACGCTTGCCTGCCATCGACTCAATCGCCCGCCTTGCACACTGGACCGCAGCAGCGTTCAGCTCAGGTAGCAAGCTGTCGGGCAGGTTGAACTCCTTGATCCCGATCGGGCTGGCTCCAAACGTATTGGTCTCCAGGATGTTGGCGCCCGCTTCCAAATAAGCCCGATGAATGTCGGTGATGGCATCCGGCCGCGTCAGGCAGAGGATATCCGAGAAACGCACCAGGTCCTTGTCGTGACCGCGAAAACGGTCGCCGCGCACCGCCTCCTCATCTAGCTTCAGCTTCTGAATCATCGATCCCATGGCGCCGTCCAGGATCAGCATCCGTTCTCGCATCAAACCAGGCAGCGAATCGCTAGCCTTTCCCCAATCGCTCATGCTGCTCCCCAACTGCGGTGGATTTGATCTTTCATTCTGACCGAGCTTTTCCTAGGTTCCCACCTGAAAGGCTTGTTTTCCGAGTCGCATGAATTTCAAGTCAAGGCGCGGAAGGTCCAAGCCCCTATTGTGTGTCGGATCTTGGAATTTGGAACCTCTGTTGGCTGAATGTGGCACCCTGGAATCTTCTTCGCAATTTGCCTAACCGGCAAAACGCTCAAGATCCAACCTCGGAAGGACGATTCCATGTTCGTGCAGCCGCTCCGGTCTCCGACCCACAGCAGCTCGATTTGTACTCACGAAGGGACCTGAGCATGTCGGCGCATCAACAGGGAAAGAACCGACCAGGGGGAACGGCGAAACCTGGGCTTTTCCCCCCAGTACTGGCGAGGGTCCCCTACCTACCGGCTCCCGCACCGCTCCAATTCCGTACCGATCCACCGCATATCCCCCCCATTCCAACCCCGCACGCTCTCCCCACCTTGGGACGAGAGGAACCAGCCAACAATCGCCCGCCAGCATCCGCAACCCGAGGATCGACTCTGCCGTCGGGATCCGATGCCGTCGCGCCCAAGCCTCAAATCACCGATGCCTTTGATCCCCCTCGTGCTAGGGAGAGCTCGCCGCCAGGACGATTCCTTTGGGTCCACCGCACTTTGGTGGCCGCTCTGCTGGTCGCCTGCGGCACGCTGGCATGGGTGACATGGAACAAACAGAACAGGGCGCGCCCGACCCGCTTCGGCAGCGGTGAAAAACTCTACTCTGGCGACGCTCCTTCGCTCGGATCCCCAAACTCCCGGTCCCAAGCGCCCCGAACCGCTGGACTGCCGCCGCCAGTGCTGCCCAAGCCGATCGATGAGCCGCCAGCAGCTCGATCGGCCTCCCGACGCAACGTACCCGAGCCGACGACAACCTCCGGCCAGCCGATGGAGGCAACTCCTCCTGCTACCGGCCCAGCCAAGGATTCGCAGCCATCCAGCCTTCTGGATGCTTTCGATCCACCCCCCGCTCCCGATCGCTCCGAGTCCCTAAAGCCAGACAGCGCTTCGCCATCCGAAGCGCCGTCTCTTGGCGATCCCAACCAGGAGATTCTCCTGGAAGCCGACTCCGGGACCAGCAGCGCCTCGGCGATGCAGCCCAAACAAGTCGGTCCTTCGCCATTTGGAGCCGGTCGTCCTCTGGAGGTCCGGCCAGGGATTCCGCCGATGAGCGAATCGCAGTTCGAATCGCTGCCGCTGCAACAGCTGCTGGAAGCGCGACGAGCGGTCCTGGGGCGACCAGCCAAGAGTGAGTCGCAGCCTCCCGCCGATGCGACGTCGACGTCAGGGACCACCAACCTTCCCCCCGGCGCGCGTCGATTGCCACCCTACCAACCAGCCCTTCAGCAAGTAGCGCAGGAAATTCAACCAAGCACTGCGGCGAACCCTCCGATGCCATTGGAAGGTCAGCCTGCGGGTGCGGGATCGGTCCTGGTTGCCCCGCCGCAACCGGTCCGGCCCCCCTACCAGCCGATCGGTGTCCCCTCGTTGCTGCCTCCGCCATCTTCAGGCAATGCCTCGCCACCATCTGGCGATCTCATGCAACCGGTCCCTGGGAACCAGACTTCGTCCTTGCCGAACACCAGCCCCACAGCGCCCGCCAGCTTCCTGCCGCCGCCTCCTTCGGGTCCAACGGCGCCCACGGGACTGGTCCGCTAGCCCCACGGCGACGCACCGACAACATTCCATCCGCAGCGAGGGATTCCGATCCCTCCACTCCTTCCGCGATTCGAGTAACTAAAGAGAACGACGATGAGTTCGATGAATCAGGCTTTTCTGCGAGCGTTCGCGAAGCAACAGGCAGCTCAGGCAGCTCGCGCCACCCGTCACCAGCCGGTGGTTGGCCCCAGCGAGTCGGCGGCATCGTCAGCTGCTGATCTACCTCAGGCCGATCAAGGGGAGGCGATCCCATCGGAGGTCCGTTGCTCGGCGACCCCACAAGCCAACTCCCCGATCGCTCTGGCCGGTTGGACCATCTCCACCCTGGAGATGGCGGGAATCGACCCCATCGAAGGCAAGGGGACTTCGAACCCTCAGGCAGTTCAGGCGGCCCCAGGCGAAGATCCAGAAGGTCCCAAGCAAGTCGACCAGGCGACAGAATGGAAGGAGGAGCCAAGGGCGACCGCCTTGCGCATCCATCCGGAAATCGAGGATGAACTGCCGGTGGAGCCAACCAAGTCGATTGGCCAAGGCACACCAACTCAAAGTCCAGCCTTCCAAAGTCCAGCCTTCCAAAGTATTTGGGAAGTCGATGGCCTGCAGTGGCCTGAGATGGTTGTGGCGCTGGAACAGCACCGTAGCGATCTGATTGACACCCTGGGATGGGCCCAGGCGACCGCGCATTCCCGCGGCGCCCGCATCCTCTGGGTCACCAGCCCCCAAGCTCGCTCCGGTCGATCGACGATCGCCTGCACGCTGGCTCGCGCCGCCAGCATGCAGGGGCTCAAGACCTTACTGATCGACGGGGACTTTGAACATACCTCCCTCGCGCAGCAGATGCACTTGGAAGCAACGCTGGGATGGGAACAGGCATTGGAGCAAAGGATCTCTTTGGAAGAGGCAGCCATCCATAGCCTTTCCGATCAGTTGACGCTGCTGCCACGTTTGGAGCAGACGATTCCCGAGTCGTTGCTGGCGTGCCCGGAGGCGATCGCCGCGATGCTCGATCGACTCACCGAGTCCTTCGACTGGATTGTGATCGACGGTTCGCCACTGGATGCGGTCTCGCTGCCACTTTGGACCTTCCCCGATCGCACTCCGATCGATGCCGCCATCGTGGTCATGGGATCGGGCGCCGCCGAAGCGACTTCCTACGAAGCCGCCTGCGAAAAAATCGCTGCCATGGGGATTGAGTCGACCAGTCGCGTCGATAACTTCGTCCTCGACCCGGTATGACCCAGCGATCAGATAACCCAGCGGACAGATAACCCAGCGGACAGATGACCCAGCGACCAGATGACCCAGCGACCAGATGACCCAGCGACCAGATGACCCAGCGACCAGATGACCCAGCGACCAGATGACCCAGCGACCAGATGACCCAGCGACCAGATGACCCAGCGATCAGATGACCCAGCGATCAGATGACCCAGCGATCAGATGACCCAGCGATCAGATGACCCAGCGATCAGGCCGAAAGGATCTCAGCGATGTACGAAAGCTATTGGGGACTGACTCAGCGTCCCTTTGATGAGCGGCAGGATCTGGCTTGTTATTATCCCGGCGAGGCGCATCAGGCAACTCTGCTGAAGCTTCGCTACGCCATCGAGAACCGCTCGCTCTCGGCTCTGGTCAGCGGCAGCAGTGGGATGGGCAAAAGCCTTTTGATGCGATGCCTTGCCGAACAGACCCGCGAACCGGCTGGACCGGTACGGCATCTGGTCTATCCTGCGATGGGCCGCGAGGCATTTTTGCGCACGGTCGCGTCGCGATTGGCCGATCGCTCCATCACCTCCATCGACGATGAAGCGATGGCGCTGGAACTGCTGGAGACATCGCTGGCCGATCAGGTGAAGGCGGGTCGCCATCCTGTCCTGGTGATCGACGAAGCGCAGGTGCTGGAGACCCACGGGTTGCTGGAGCCGGTCCGTCTGCTGATGAACCTAGCCACCCAGGCCGGTGCAGGCCAAGCAGCACTGACGTTGATCCTTGTCGGCCAGCCCGCCCTGACCGCTCACCTGCAAAGGCATTCGGCGCTGGAAGAGCGGATCGCGGTGCGCTGCATGTTGCCGCAGTGGAGCGACGGGGAGACGCATGCGTACATGAGCCATCGGATGCGATGGGCCGGAGCGCCGCTGGAGCGAATCTTCGGGGAGGATGCGATCGATCGGATCTGTGAATTGAGCCATGGAATCCCCAGGCTGATCAATCGCCTGGCCGATCTGGCGCTCATGGTTGGCTACGGAGAGGAAGTCGCTCAGATCGACCGCCGACTGATCGACAGTCTACAAGAGGAGATGTCTCTTCCTGCGGGCGCCGAGGGCTGATTGCGGGACCAGGTCGCTCTCCAGCCACACGCCCTCTCCCTGCGCGCCCTATCCTCAGCAGCTCGGTTGTTCGACACGGACCAGCTTCCTAATGCGGTCTGGTATGGGATCGGATCTCGGCCTTCGACAAGGGATTTTTCACTGTGCAGCAACACGCGATTCCAGAGCCACTGAAGAAGCTCGATGGCCAGATGCAGGGGCGATTGGAGCTGGCCTGGAAGGTGGCTTGCCAAGCCGCCGAGGTGACTCGCAGCTACTTCCGATCGGACCGCTTCCAGATCGAACGCAAGAATGATCGAACCCCGGTGACGACAGCGGATCGCCAGGCGGAGCTGACGGCGCGGCAAATCGTCTCCGAGGCGTTTCCTGCCGATGGGATTCTTGGGGAGGAGTATGGGGAGCAACCGGGGACTTCGGAGTATCGATGGATCATCGATCCGATCGACGGCACCAAGAGCTTCATCTGCGGTGTGCCACTCTATTCGACCCTCTTGGGATTGATGCGCGGGGACGAACCCGTGGCGGGGATCATCGCGATCCCGGTCCTTCAGGAAGCTGCCTTCGGTGTGCATGGTGGCGGCTGCTGGTATGTCGAGGGGAACAACCCCTGGAAACCGGCGCGGGTTTCCTCGGTCGGTCAGCTACGAGACGGGCTGTTTGTTAGCTCGCAAGTCGATTCGTTTGAACGCCGAGGCGCCCACGCGGCATACCAGAAGCTGCAGTCGACTGCATCGATCACCAGGACCTGGGGGGATGGCTATGGCTACCTTCTGGTCGCGACAGGACGAGCGGAGGCGATGGTCGATCCGATCGTCAGCCCTTGGGATGTTGCGGCGATCGAACCGGTGGTGGTGGAAGCTGGTGGACGCTGCACCAGTTGGACAGGGCCATTCAACCTTCATGCAGGCGAATTGGTCGGCACCAACGGCCATGTGCATCAAGAAGTACTTCAATTGCTCTCTTCGTAGCCACTCTTCTTCGCCACCCTCTTCTTCGCCACCCTCTTCGTAGCCACCATCGCCAGATGGTGGACGCACTGGTACCAACCATCCTTCGCCGCACTCCACCGCCTGGCGGCGTCGGCTACACGCAGGCGCGTCGCTACGACCTCTTGCGTGGCATGGCCGTCCCGACCATGCAATCCCGCGCAGGACTCTGAACGTAGCCTCTCTTCGCCAACCCTCTTCGTAGCCACCATCGCCAGATGGTGGACGGACAGGTACCAACCATCCTTCGCCGCACTCCACCGCCTGGCGGCGTTGGCTACACGCAGGCGCGTGGCCCGACCTCTTGCGTGGCATGGCCGTCCCGGCCATGCAATCCCGCACAGGACTCTGAACATAGCCTCTCTTCGCCAACCCTCTTCGTAGCCACCATCGCCAGATGGTGGACGGACCGGTACCAACCATCCTTCGCCGCACTCCACCGCCTGGCGGCGTTGGCTACACGCAGGCGCGCCGCGCGACCTCTTCCGTGGCACGGCCGTCCCGGCCATGCAATCCCGCGCAGGACTCTCAACCTAGCCTCTTCTTCGCCAACCCTTTTGGTAGCCACCATCGCCAGATGGTGGACGGACTGGTACCAACCATCCTTCGCCGCACTCCACCGCCTGGCGGCGTTGGCTACACGCAGGCGCGTGGCCTGACCTCTTGCGTGGCACGGCCGTCCCGGCCATACAATCCCGCGCAGGACTCTGAACGTAGCCTCTCTTCGCCAACTCTCTTGGTAGCCACCATCGCCAGATGGTGGACGGACTGGTACCAACCATCCTTCACCGCACTCCACCGCCTGGCGGCGTCGGCTACACGCAGGCGCGTCGCGCGACCTCTTCCGTGGCATGGCCGTCCCGGCCATGCAATCCCGCGCAGGACTCTGAACATAGCCTCTCTTCACGGCCACTATCGAAAGGGTTCGGCGGACTGACGCTAGAAAGCATTTATGCCAGACCACCGGATTCGCCCGCGGGATTGCAATCCTTGGTTCTGGTACTTTTTAGCCCCATCAATAGCGCAACAGGTTATCATCATGAGAGCAGTTCGTACAATGAAGTAAGGTTGGCGCAACAGTGCCAACCACAGATGCGTTTCCAGTCGAAAACTTCGAGAAACCTCATGTCGATAGAAATCCCTGCTGACCTACTGCCATTTGTACGTCGAATGGTAGCGGCTAAACGTTTTCTAACTGAGGATGATGTGATTGCAGAGGGTATTCGCTTACTACAGGCTCGCGAAACTCTGCGAGAAGAGGTCGTCAAGGGATTCCAGCAACTAGATGCGGGTCTCGGGACGACGGCAGCTGAGGTTTATGATCGTGTAGAGCAGCGAATCCTCGCAATTGAGTCTGGCAATTTGTGATGTCATCCGTTTTCTACTCTCCGGAAGCGGAAAGCGACCTCTTGGGAATTGCGGAATACATTGCTCGCGATAAGCCAGAGGCTGCTCGTAGCTGGATTCACAAAATCCGCATAGTGTGTCAAGCCCTTGCTATCCAGCCAACACTCGGAGAGGCGCGCACGGAGTTTGGAGTCTCTGGTTGTCGATCGTTTAGCGTTGGTCACTATGTCATTTTCTTTCGGCCAAAAGAGGAGGGTATTGAAGTCGCAAGGGTCATTCATGGTAGTCGCGACTTGCGAAGTCTTTAATGGACCAACCATCCTTCGCCGCACTCCACCGCCTGGCGGCGTCGGCTACACGCAGGCGCGTGGCTACGAACTCTTGCGTGGCATGGCCGTCCCGGCCATGCGAACGTCATGACGGGCGAGACGCCCGTGGCACGAGGCCAACCACAATCGCATCCGATCAAGCCACTTCTTCATCGGCCGGTTCGATATGGATCAGCACCTGACGCAGCGACGGGATTTGCTGCAGGAGCACTGCTTTGACCTTGCCTCCCAATCGATGCGCCTGATCGACGCTGAGATCGGCCGGAACATGCAGATGGAGATCGGCATAAAAGCCCGCACCGCTCTTTCTCACATGCAGCTTCTCCACGGCTCGCACCCCCTCCACTTGCTCGGCCACCTTCCGCACCTGCTCCGCCATGTCCGGCTCATCGGCATCCAACAGCTCACGAAGGGCCGGCTGGAGAATGCTCCATGCCGTCCCCAGAATGATCGCCGCCGCGACCAGCGCCGCCCACTCATCGGCCGCCGCAAGCCAAGCTTGGCCGGTCCACTTGGGTCCCCAAACGGCGATCGCCACCCCCACCAACGCCGCCAGGGAGCTGATCGCATCGGCGCGATGATGCCATGCGTCGGCATGCGCCGCGCTCGACTGCTCCTGCTTCGCCCCCTGAGCTACCTTCCGAAACAGCAGTTCCTTCACACCGATCACCAGCAGCAGCACCAGCAGCGTCCAAGGTTCCGGTGACGATGGCTCCCCCGCCCAAGTCCGAATCGACTCCCAGGCAATCCAGAACGCTGCGATCACCAGCAGGCATCCTACCGCCAAAGCGCCAACCGCCTCCGCCTTCCCGTAGCCATACGGATGCTTTTCGTCGGCGGGACGACTGGCCACCCGCAGCGCCTGCCAGACCAGCAGCGAACCGATCGCATCGGCAAACGACTCGACGGCATCGGCCACCAAGGCGCTGGAATGACCCACCACCCCGGCCAGGAATTTGATCCCGGACAAAAGCAGACTGGCAATCAGTCCCAGCAGCGTGTTGCGAAGAAGCGACGAACGTTCCATGGGATCGAGATGGCTCATCCATTCAAATCGACACGATGCACCCAGCCCTGTCCCCGCAAAGCGATGGCTGGAGAAATAGCAGTTGCACGATCGCAGCAACGAATGGAGCCAGACAAATTCAGGAGTCGATCTTCCCCGTTCCGCGATCGCCAGCAGCTGTTCGTTATACTCCAGGTCGTGCTATCGCGGCGTTGGATTCAGCAGGTGGGATGGGATGAGCGATCTTCTATGACGGTGCAGCAGCCTGGGACCAAACCGACCCAACCTGTCGACCACCTGCGATGGCGATGGTTGGCGGCGACGCTTCCGATCGGCGCCTTCGATCTGCTGCTGCGAGGCGGCGGGCGTCCCTTTCTGCTGTGGTTGGGGATGGTGATGCTGTGGGGCCTGCTGGCCTGGGTCTTGCTGCGACGACCGCCTGGTTGGTTTCAGCTGGAGACGCAGAAGGATTGGGAGAACCCTTGGAAGTTTCATCGGATCGAGCTGCTGCCGAAACTCGATCGATCCGAAAGATGGACATGGACCATCGTGGCGATGGCGGCTGCAGGGCTGGCGGTCTGGGGGCTGTTGCAGCCAGGCTTGGCCAAAGACAAAAAAAGTTTGAAAGACGCTTTGCCCCAATCCAGCCAGCTCACAATCCCCTCCGTGCCCCCCGTGCCTCCGTGAGAGCCCAACGAACTGCCCCGGCCCGGAAGGATCTCACAGAGGCACAGAGTCACAGAGAATCAGAAATCAAAGATTGGCTTTAGCCACCCTCAACAATCCCCCTCCGTGCCCCCCGTGCCTCCGTGAGAGCCCAACGATCTGCCCCGTCCCGGAAGGATCTCACAGAGGCACAGAGTCACAGAGATTCAGAAATCAAAGATTGGCTTTAGCCACCCTCAACAATCCCCCTCCGTGTCCCCCGTGCCTCCGTGAGAGCGCAACGAACTGCCCCGGCCCGGAAGGATCTCACAGAGGCACAGAGTCACAGAGATGAAGAAATCAGAAATCAGAAATTGGCTCTGACAATCCCCAGCCTCTCCCTCCGTGCCCTCCGTGCCTCCGTGAGAGCCCAACGAACTGCCCCGTCCCGGAAGGATCTCACAGAGGCACAGAGTCACAGAGAATCAGAAATCAAAGATTGGCTTTAGCCATCCCCGACAATCCCCCTCCGTGTCCCCCGTGCCTCCGTGAGAGCCCAACGATCTCCCCCGATCTTTGGATTCTCAGCACTCCCGGTTACACTAAAAGCCCTTGCTGCCGGGCATGGTTGGTCTGTTCCAACCGCCGCTCGGCACGGGAAGTGCCTTTTGGCGATGGGAGTCGAATCGATGCGTGGTTCTGGTTGGCGTTGGATGGTGGGAATGGTAGCCGTGGGTGGCATCGCGGTCAGTCATGCGATGGCGGAAGACAAACCCGAAGCGCTCGTCGGTTGGGCCAAACAGGCTGCGGCCGAAGGACCCAGCATCCAGGTGGGCGATGCCTTCATGGTCCCTTACACCTACACGATCCCAGGGACCGACATCGCCTGCGAGATGATTCCGGTGCCGGGCGGGACGGTGAAGATGGGAAGCCCCGATTCGGAAGCAGGGCGAGCTGCCGATGAAGGGCCGCTGGTGGAAGTCGAAGTGGCTCCCTTCTGGATGGCCAAGGTGGAAGTCCGCTGGGCCGAGTACCGGCAGTTCATGAGGCTCTACAAGATCTTCAAGGCGCTGCAAAGCCAAAAGATCCGCCGCGTCACCGACGACAACCGCGTCGACGCCATCACCGTCCCCACGCCGCTGTACGAACCCGACCACACCTTCGAGTTCGGGGACGATCCCGATCAGCCTGCGGTGACAATGACGCAGTACGCCGCCAAGCAATACAGCAAATGGCTCTCCGGAATGACCGGCCAACAACTGCGCCTGCCCACCGCCGCCGAATGGGAGCATGCCGCGCGAGCCGGCACGCAGACCCCTTACAGCTTTGGTGACGCGGCCGACCAGTTGGACCAGTATGCCTACCATGCAGGCAACAGTCCCGACGGGCCCGGTAAGGTCGGCACCAAGATGCCCAACCCCTGGGGGCTTCACGACATGCACGGCAATGTATGGGAATGGGTGATCGATGGCTATTCCCCCGAAGGATATGCCGGACTTGCCGGGCAGAAGCGATCGCTGCTAGAAGCGATCCAGAAACCCAGCAAGCCGTCGCCGCGCACGGTTCGCGGCGGTGGCTGGCAAGACCCGCCCGAACGACTCCGCAGCGCCGCTCGCCTGGGCTCCGATGACGAAGAATGGAAGTCGGAAGATCCGAACATCCCCAACAGCCCCTGGTGGTTCACCACCGACCCGTCACGGCAAGTCGGCTTCCGTCTGGTCCGATCGGCCCAGCCGCTGGATGCCGAGTCGATGAAGCTGTTCTGGGAGATCGATCACGAGGATATCCAGCTGGATGTGCAGCTGCGACTGGAAGAAGGGCGAGGGGCGGAAGGACTGCCGGTGCCCGAGCTGGCGGAAGAGCTGCAGAAGAACCAGTAACCCTCTTCCTGCGGCGTTCATCCTCGCGCACCCGAAGGGAGTTCCCTGTCGCTCATGGACCCAACCCGTCGCCACAAGTCGTCCGCCTTACGATCCTGGGCGCGGTTGGTGCGCATCCCCAACACCCCCACCGCCATCGCCGATGGCCTTGCCGGGATGGCGCTGGCCAGCGGTACGATCTGGTGGCATCCGGCCACGCTGCTGATGGTCCTGGCCAGTGTTGCCTTCTACTGGGCTGGTATGGCGCTCAATGATCTTTTTGACCTTCAGGAAGACCGCCAGGCAAGTCGGCCTCGCCCTCTGGTCGATGGTTCCCTGACGGTCCGGCAAGCCGCCGGGGCAGGGTGGGGGCTGTGGTGCTTGGGACTGCTGCTAGTGGTCGCCGCCTCGACCCTCGCCGCTTTCTATTCCGCTAAACCATTCCACTGGACCACCCTGGCGATTGGAAGTCTCTTGGCGCTGGCGATCCTCGCCTACAACGGATGGCTAAAGCAGACCTCTTGGGCGCCGGCGATGATGGGAGTTTGCCGAGCCTGCAACTTGCTGCTGGGGGCTGCGCTGGTGCGGCAGGCGCTGGCCGACGGATCGATCCCGACGGTGGCCTGGATCGCTGCGCTGGGGCACATGGTATTCGTCACCGGTTTTACGATCGCAGCACACCAGGAAGAGAAAACCAGTCAGCGAGTGACGCTGGGGACCGGGTGGCTGGTGGCGGCAGTGGGACTGGCGATCTGGAGTGCGACTCCTTGGTTCCTCGATGCTTCGGCCAGGCTGGCACTCCGCGATCGGTGGGTCTTCCCGATGCTGATCCTGTTGGTCAGCTTGCCTCTGGTGCGCCGCGCTTTGGGGAGTCTTCAGGAGCCGACTCCAAAGAAGGTTCAGGGGTCGATCAAGCAGGCGATCGGCACCCTGCTGATGCTCGACGCCTCGGCCGCCTTGGCTTTCTCGGGTCCCTTCGATGGCCTGATGATCTGCTCCCTTTTCATCCCCTGGATCTTGCTGGGGCGATGGTACGCATCCACCTGATGACTAGGTGGATGCAGGCACGCTCTGGAGGCGACCGAACATGCTACCACTGGGTGCAGGGGAATCGGCCGCACTGTTCTTGTTGATTCTTGGGATAGCCGGCGTTCTTGCAGCCGGCTTGGTCGGTGTCGCCGTCGGAGTGGCGATCGGGTGGTGGCTAGCGCGGCGCTACGCGGAGGTGGCAAGTAAGCCTGATGGTCTAGTAGAGGGGCCAGTGGCGGGGTCTATGGATGGGGCTGCGGAGATAGACCGCCGAGCCAGGACGGATGCGTTGACGGGTGCGGCCAGTCGTTGGGAACTGGAGTATCAGCTGAGTCGTTGGGGGGAGCGATCTTTGGAGGATCGGCAGCGATGGTCGCTGGTGATGTTGGACCTGGATCGGTTCAAGGAGGTGAACGATCGCGCGGGGCATTTGGCGGGGGACCAGTTGCTGCGAGATTTGGTAGCGTTTTTTCACGAGCAGCGGTCGTCGGGTGGGCCGGCGTGGATAGGCCGGTATGGCGGGGACGAGTGGGTGTTGTTGTGGGAGGCGCGGCCGGAGCTGGTGGCGGAGCGACTGGAAGAGTATTTAGCGCGATGGAGTGCCGACCCGCGGTCGCGGATACCTGACAGTAGTGACAGGGTGCGATGGAGTGCTGGGGTGGTCTCGTTGTCCGAAGGTCAGGATCCCTCCCGTTGGCTGCAGCTAGCCGACCAGCGGATGTATCAAAAAAAGGGAACAAGACACTTTTCCTGAATCGAGCAATCTTTCCTCTCGCTCTTCCTTCTTCTCTCTCCTCCCTCCGTGCCCCCCGTGCCTCCGTGAGAGCCCAACGATCTGCCTTGGACCGGAAGGATCTCACAGAGGCACAGAGTCACAGAGATTGAGAAACCAGAAATCGGTTCTCGCAATCCCCTCTCTTCTTCCCCTCCGTGTCCCCCGTGCCTCCGTGAGAGCCCAACGATCTGCCTTGGACCGGAAGGATCTCACAGAGGCACAGAGTCACAGAGATTCAGAACTCTGAAATAGGTTCTCCCAATCCTCTCTCTTCTTCCCCTCCGTGCCCCCCGTGCCTCCGTTAGAGCCCAACGATCTGCCCTGGACCGGAAGGATCTCACAGAGGCACAGAGTCACAGAGATTTGAACCCCGATTTTTTTCTAAAAATCGCGAACCTTTCTTGGGTTAGTTGTGTCTCCGGGAGGGCGCAGAAAGAGAGAGTCCAGTCGGCTTATTGGATTGGAGAGACGCAAATGCATGAGAACGAGATTGGCACATCGATTGTCGACAGTGCGATTCATCTGCATCAGGACTTGGGACCTGGGTTGCTGGAGACGGTGTATGAGGTGACCATGGCTGCCATGTTACGGAAGCGGGGTTTTGCGGTAGTGCGACAGGTTCCGGTATCGATTGAATACGAGGGGCAGAAGTTGGAAGAAGGATTTCGAGCCGATTTGATTGTGGAGGGGAAGGTGATCTTGGAGCTGAAGTCGGTGGAAAAGTTACATCCGGTGCACAAGAAGCAGTTGCTGACCTATCTTCGGCTGACGGGGATGAAGCTGGGGTACCTATTGAATTTCGGGGAAGAGCTGATGAAGGATGGAATTACTCGAATCATCAACGGCCGGCTTTGACCCTCTCTCCGTGTCCCCCGTGCCTCCGTGAGCGCCTAGCGATCTGCCGCCGGTGAGTTGATCTCACAGAGGCACAGAGTCACAGAGATTCAGAAACCAGAAATTGGCTCTCACAATCCCCTCTCTTCTTCCCTCCGTGTCCCCCGTGCCTCCGTGAGAGCCCAGCGATCTGCTTTGGACCGGTGGATCTCACAAAGGCACAGAGTCACAGAGATGCAGAACTCTGGCATTGGCTTTGGCCATCCCGGTCTTCCCGACCAAGCTCCAAGTGAAACGACCAGACAATAGAGTCCTGACAGCTCAGCCCTCTGGGATTGCTCGAATTACGATGTCTACAATGCTGTCATTGCCGTTTAGTGTTTGATAAACTAGTCCCTACCCGTCCTTCGATCGATCTGGGGGGAGGATTTGCCCCCACAAGCGGTGCATGCCTGAACGTACGGCAAACGCCGAACACCTCATCCCATCCTGAATCCAAAGAACCTGCACCAGCATCCATCCATGATCAAACTCGAAGATCTAAAACCAGGGCTCCCATTGGTCGGATTGGAGCCAACCGCCATCGCGACGATCGCGGCGGTTGTACCCATCGGCGAGGGATCGGTGCAGGTTTTCTATCGCACGCCCGATGGGCAAACAATCGAGCGGCTGCTGGGGCGCGACGATGAGCCAAAACTCAGCCTCGCGGTAGTAGAACGTCCCTGGTCATTCGACGGCGACGGCGCGGCCTTCCAATTGACCTGCGAGGCGAAGCGGATCGATCTTGCATTTCTCTTTGATCCGATGATGGCAGTGCATACTTCCAACGTAGAGCCGCTGCCACATCAAATCACCGCTGTCTATGAATCGATGCTGCCTAAGCAACCGCTGCGATTTGTGCTGGCAGACGATCCTGGTGCCGGCAAGACGATCATGGCGGGGCTCTACATCAGCGAACTAGTCATGCGAGCCGACGCGCGTCGCATCCTGATCGTCGCCCCAGGTAGCCTAGTCGAACAATGGCGCGACGAACTGTCTGAAAAATTCGGGCTCGACTTCCACGTCTATTCTTCAGAACTCAATTCCGTCACCCCAAGCGGAAACCCCTTCGAGGACTTCGACAAATTGGTCGTGCGACTCGATCAGATGTCACGCAACGAAGAATTGCAAGACAAACTGGTGAGCGCAGGCTGGGACCTAGTGGTCTTCGATGAAGCCCATAAACTCGCCGCCCACTACTTTGGCTCCAAACTCGAAAAGACAGGACGTTTTCGCTTTGCCGAACGTATCGGCGCCCAAACGCGCCACCTGCTGCTGATGACCGCCACCCCACACAACGGGAAAGAAGAAGACTTCCAGCTCTTTCTCTCCCTCCTCGATTCCGATCGCTTCTACGGTAAATTCCGCGACGGTGTCCACAAGGTCGATGTCTCCGACCTCATGCGACGCATGGTCAAAGAAGAGCTGGTCAAGTTCGACAATACGCCACTGTTCCCCGAGCGGCGGGCCTACACGGTCAACTACACGCTCTCGCAAATCGAAGCCGAACTGTACCGGGCCGTGACGGAGTACGTCAAAACGGAAATGGGGAAAGCGGACCAGCTGACAGGCTCCCGCAAAGGATCGGTCGGATTCGCGCTAACGGCGCTCCAGCGGCGACTGGCATCCAGCCCGGAAGCAATCTACCAGTCGCTGAAACGACGCAAAGAGCGGCTGGAAAGTCGGCTCCGCGAAGAAAAACTTGGTATCCGCGGTCGAAAACCCCTGGCCGAAACGGTTGAGTTAGTTCCCGAGGATGAAGATGACCTGACAGCGGACGAACAGGAGAGCCTCGAGGAAACGCTGGTCGATGATGCGACGACCGCCAAGTCGATCTACGAACTGGAAATCGAGATCCAGCTGCTCACGGGACTCGAGGAACAGGCGCGAGCCGTGGTCGCTTCCGGCCAAGACCGAAAATGGGACGAACTCTCTAAGATCCTTCAGAACTCACCGGAGATGCGCGACAGTTCAGGCAAGCAGCGCAAGCTGATCATCTTCTCAGAACATCGCGACACGCTGAATTATCTCCACGAGAAAATTGCTGGGGTCCTCGGTAGCCACTCAGCGATCGTCACCATTCATGGTGGAACCCACCGAGATGAACGTCGCAAGATCCAGGCGACATTCCGATCTGATCCCGAAGTACGTGTCCTAGTGGCCACCGATGCGGCGGGTGAAGGGGTCAACCTCCAAAATGCCAATTTGATGGTCAATTACGACCTGCCGTGGAACCCTAATCGCCTGGAACAACGCTTCGGACGCATCCACCGTATCGGACAGGTGGAGGTCTGCCACCTCTGGAACCTAGTCGCTAAGGAAACACGCGAGGGGGATGTCTATCACCGTCTGCTGCAAAAGCTGGAAGTGGAAAGCGATGCGCTGAAGGGACGAGTGTTCGATATTTTGGGCGAGGTTTTTGAAGAGACCAGCCTCAAGGAACTGCTGCTTGAGGCGATTCGCTACGGCGACCAGCCCGAGACGAGAGCGCGTCTGACGCGCAAAATCGATCAGGCACTCGACCACGACCACTTGAAATCGCTGCTCAACCGAAACGCACTTGCGCAAGAGACGATGGGGGCCGATCGACTTTACAGCGTCAAAGAAGAGATGGAGAAAGCAGAAGCCAGACGTCTGCAGCCGTACTTCGTTCGATCGTTCTTCATGAAGGCATTCGAGCAACTTGGTGGTTCAATTTATCCACGGGAGCCAGGCCGATTTGAAATCACTCATGTGCCCACGTCGATTCGAGAGCGGGATCGCCGCATCACCGGACGGAATCGACGCGAACAGGAACCTGTGCTGAAACGATACGATCGGATCTGCTTCGAAAAAGAGTCTGTCCAACCAGTCGAGAAAGCTGGAATGTCTCGCGCCGTGCTACTGCACCCAGGCCATCCACTGATGCTATCGATCAGCGATCTGCTGCTGGAGCAGCATGCCAACCTGCTACGGCAGGGAACGGTGCTAATCGATCCCACGGACGATGGCCTGGATCCCTGGCTGATGTTCCTGGTCACCCACGAAGTCAAATCGGGCGATGGGAAGGTGCTTTCCAAGCGACTGCAGTTTGTGCGCGTCAATCCGGACGGATCGACCTCCTTCGCAGGCTGGGCGCCGCATCTGGACCTGGAACCGCTGGCCGAATCGGAACGGCCGCTGATCCGAGAGGTGTTGGATGCGTCTTGGATTCGTGCCGACCAGGAACAGCGAGCGATCGCGCTAGCGGCCACGATGCTGGCTCCTGGCCATTTCCGGGAAGTGAACGACCAACGCGTCGAGTATGTCGACAAAACGCTGGTGGCGGTCCACGAACGGCTGACCAAGGAGATCCAGTTTTGGACCGATCGCTGGATCCGGCTCAACGAGGATCGTGAAGCCGGCAAAGAGGTTCGATTGACCGCCGAGAACGCGCGACGTACGGTGACCGACCTCGAGGGCCGTCTAGAGAATCGCAAGAAAGAGCTGCAGTCCATGCGGCACGTCGTGAACGGAACTCCAGTCGTTCTCGGCGGATCGTTGGTGATTCCTGCCGGTTTGATGCGAAGGTTGCGGGGCGACGAGGACGCGACCCCCAACATCTCGGCCGACCCCATCGCTCGCAAACGAATCGAGCGGATCGCGATGGAGGCGGTTCGCAGGCGGGAAGAGGCGGCGGGATGTCAGGTCACCGACGTATCCGAGCTGAAATGCGGATGGGATCTCACCTCGCATCCCCCCTCCCTGAATCACAAGCAGCCCCAGCCACGCCACATCGAAGTGAAGGGCCGCGTGAAAGGTGCCGCGACGCTGACGGTGACGCACAACGAAATTATGTACGCATGCAATCAAGGCGATAAATTCCTCCTAGCCATCGTCCTAGTGAACGAAGACGATACCTACGAAGGTCCCTTCTATGTGCGTCAACCGTTTGACCGCGAGCCGGAATTGCAAGTTTCGTCGATCAATTACAAACTCAGCGAATTTTTGAAGAAGGCTGAACTGCAGTGAGTATGGACCATCCTGTCCTATCGCCCAAGAAGCTGATCGAAGTGGCGTTGCCGCTGGATGCCATCAACGCTGCCGCTGCGCGGGAAAAATCGATTCGACATGGCCATCCCTCGACGCTGCACCTCTGGTGGGCCAGGCGTCCACTGGCGGCCGCAAGGGCGGTCATCTTCTCCCAACTGGTCCACGACCCAGAGGATCTATGGCGTTACCAGAATCCCGGCAAAGAGCCCAATGCGCAGGTCAAAGGCCACTGGACGAAAGCCCGCCAGCGCCTGTTTGAAATCATCGAAGAGCTGGTGAAGTGGGAAAACACCACCAATGAAAAGGTACTGGATAAGGCACGCGAGGAGATCCGAAAGTCCTGGCGCGAAACTTGCGAACTCAATAAGGACCATCCCCAGGCAAAGGATCTCTTCGATCCAGACAAAATGCCTGGCCTGCACGATCCCTTTGCCGGTGGTGGAGCCATCCCTCTGGAAGCCCAGCGGTTGGGACTGGAAGCCTACGCCAGCGACCTGAATCCAGTCGCGGTGCTAATCAATAAGGCGATGATCGAGATTCCGCCAAAATTCGCTGGCCGACCTCCAGTGAATCCGGAGTGGCAAACAAAGAAGTCTGAAGAAAAGGCGATGAAGGTTTGGAAGGGAGCCGAGGGACTGGCGGAGGATGTTCGCTACTACGGCAAATGGATGCGCGACGAAGCCTTCAAAAGGATCGGCCATCTGTATCCGCAGATCGAAATCACACCCGAGATGGTCAAGGAACGCCCGGACCTAGCCGCCTATGAGGGCGAAAAGCTAACCGTGATCGCCTGGCTGTGGGCAAGAACCGTCAAAAGCCCCAACCCGGCATTCAGCAACGTCGATGTCCCACTGGCCAGCACCTTCATCCTCAGCAGCAAGTCAGGAAAAGAAGCCTACGTCGATCCTGTCGTCACCAAGACGGGCTACGAATTCACCGTCAAAGTCGGTAAGCCGCCCGCTGAGGCAAAGGGTGGGACGAAAGCAGCCAGAGGGCCAAATTTCACATGTCTCATGTCCGGTACAGCGATTCCTGGCGATCACATCAAAAGTGAATCAATGGCCGGCAGAATGGGGCAGAAACTGATGGCGATTGTTGCGGAGGGAAATCGCGGAAGAGTTTATCTTTCGCCGAATAAAACGAGTGAAAGTACAGCCTTATCCGCCGACCCAAAAGATACGGCTGCAATGATTCATGTGCCACTAGCTAATGATCCCAGAAATCTGTGGTGCCTTCAGTATGGGCTTTCACACTTCGACCATCTTTTTACCCCCCGGCAACTTGTAGCGCTGACTACATTTAGCGACCTAGTCGGCGAAGCGCGGGAGAGGATTCTCTGCGATGCTGCTGCTGCCGGACTTCCTGAAAACGATGTGGCCCTCGAGTCCGGTGGAACTGGTGCAAAAGCGTATGCCGAAGCGGTCAGTGTGTATTTGGCTTTTATCCTGGACAAAATGGCGGATCTTGGCAATTCGCTTTGCAGATGGGAGCCAGTAGCGCAGTGTCCTCGCCAATTGTTTAGTCGGCAAGCGATTCCTATGGTATGGGATTTTGCCGAGGCAAATGCCTTCAGTTTCTCTTCGGGAGCCTGGAATACTTGCGTTGATGGCTTCGCTAGAGCGTTTCTAAAGGCGTTTGAATTTGCAACTCCTGCACCTACCGGTCACGCCCAACAAGCAGATTCTCAGACTCAGACTATTAGTACAGGCAAATTTATCTCCACCGATCCCCCATATTATGACAATATTGGTTATGCGGACCTTTCGGATTTCTTTTACATCTGGCTGCGACTTTCCCTTCGCGAGGCATTTCCAGCTTTATTGGCAACGATTGCGGTACCCAAGTCAGAAGAGCTAATTGCAACTCCCTATCGACACGGGACCAAGGAAGCCGCAGAGGAGTTCTTCCTTGACGGGATGACACAGGCTATGAGTAGCTTATGCCAACAAACTCACCCTGTAACGCCGATTTCCATCTACTATGCATTCAAGCAATCAGAAACAGAAGGCGATAGCACCAACAGCACTGGATGGGAGACCTTTCTTGAGGCTGTCAATAGAGCAGGGCTTTCCCTTGTCGGAACATGGCCGCTACGGACAGAGAATTCATCTCGAATGACCAGCCAAGGCACAAATGCGTTGGCGTCTTCGATCGTATTGGTTTGTCGCCCGCGATTTAAGGATTCACCGTCAATCTCGCGCCGCCAATTCATCCGCGAACTTAACGCGACCTTGCCCTTAGCCCTTGACGCTATGACTCGCGAAAGCGAAGGGCTTCATTCCCCTGTGGCACCAGTCGATCTATCACAAGCGATTATCGGTCCAGGCATGGCCGTGTTTTCCAAGTACACGGCGGTGCTGGAAGCGGATGGGACGCCGATGACGGTCAAGACTGCGCTACAACTGATCAATCGCTTCCTGGCCGAAGACGACTTTGACGCCGACACGCAGTTCTGCCTCCACTGGTTCGATCAGTATGGCTGGGATGCAGGAAAATTCGGCGAGGCGGATACACTGGCGCGCGCCAAGGGAACCAGCGTGGAAGGGGTCCGGCAAGCGGGGGTGCTTCATGCTGCTGGTGGCCATGTCCGCTTGATGAAATGGGCGGAGTATCCCGCCGATTGGAACCCCGCCTCCGACCCGCGGTTGCCGATCTGGGAAGTTTTGCACCAGTTGATTCGGACCTTCCGCCAGGATGGCGAATCGGGTGCTGCGCGCGTCTTTGCCGAAGTGCAGGGGAAGGCGGAAGCCGCTCGTCAACTCGCCTACCGGCTCTACACGCTCTGCGAACGCAAAAACTGGGCGGAAGACGCCCGGGCCTACAATGAGGTCGTCACTTCCTGGTCTGGTATCGAATCGGCCGCCGCCAAAGAACCGGTAATGAAACAGGGAGAGCTGTTTTGAAGTCCTTTGACTCCCATTTCGACCAACGACTGCCGCTATCGCACGCTTTGATGCGGTCAGTCGGTCGATTGCGCGAGTTTCGAGGCAAAGAAGAACTATACCGCAACCAAATTCCCGATTCACTGGAAACCTTGCGACAAGCGGCGGTGATCCAAAGCACCGAATCGAGTAATCGGATCGAAGGGGTCACCGCCCCGTTGGAACGTATCCGTGATCTCGTCGAAAAGAGAGTTGCTCCGCGCGATCGGAGCGAACAAGAGATCTCGGGCTATCGCGATGCATTGGATTTGATTCATAACAATCACGCGGGCATGTCGCTTACCTCGGGTCTGGTCCTGCAGCTTCATAAGGAACTGTTCAAGTACACCGACATGACGGGTGGCGATTGGAAATCAGTAGAGAACCAGATCACTCTGGTCCGCGCCGATGGCTACAACGAGGTCCGCTTCAAACCGCCACCGCCACACTTGGTCGATGGGATGATGAATAGCCTGCACGATTCGGCAAATGCAATGCGAAGCGATAGCGAGGTGGAGCCACTGCTTGTCATCTCGGCCTACATTCTCGACTTCCTGTGCATTCACCCCTTTCGCGATGGCAACGGACGAATGGCGCGACTTCTGACGCTGCTGATGCTTTATCAGGCCGGGTACGAAGTTGGTCGCTACGTGAGTTTGGAACGGGTGATCGAGAAGAGCAAGGAGAGCTATTACGACACGTTGTACCGTTCGTCGTTAGGGTGGCACGATGGTCAGCATTCCCTTACGCCCTGGACTCACTATTTGTTGGGGACGATTACCGCCGCCTACGGCGACTTCGAGTCGCGGGTGGGCATGCTAACGGGGGGCCGAGGTGCGAAGACAGCCCAAGTCCTGGAGGCGATCGATAGCTTCGTCGGCAGGTTCACAATCGCTCAAATTCGAGAACGATGCCCAAACGTCGGAATCGATCTGATTCGACGTATTCTGCAGGAAAAGAAGAAATCAGGCGAGCTAAAGCCCGTTGGCCGGGGGCCTTCGGCGAGTTGGCAAAAGATATAGGTACTAACTGAATGAATAGGTACGAAAAGGCAATTTAGTACCTATTTAGCGGATTGGAAAGAACGAGATGACCATGAA
The DNA here is from genome assembly GCA_044371425.1 of Pirellulaceae bacterium. GTDB lineage: Bacteria > Planctomycetota > Planctomycetia > Pirellulales > Pirellulaceae > JBEISR01. Next base: position 132,861 of record JBILTR010000011.1, read on the forward strand.
ACCTTGGCGTGAAATCGCAGTACCGCATCGCGATGTGTTGGAGGGGACGTTTCAGCAGTCGGAGTTCGCGGCCGATATGACGGCGGTCCATTCTGGCAAAGCCACCCAAGAGTACCAGGATGCCGCTGCATTCTACGACCGCACCTTCATCACGGAAGGGATGCGGCTGCTGCTGATGCAGGTGGCTCAGCGATTGGCAGGCAAGAACGGCGAGCCGGTGATCCAGTTGCAAACCGCCTTTGGTGGTGGCAAGACCCATACGATGCTAGCGGTCTACCACCTAGCCACCCGAAAATGCCCTTTGTCCGATCTCTCTGGGATCCCATCCTTGATCGAACAGGCGGGGATGATGGACGTTCCCCAAGCCCGCGTCGCGGTGCTGGACGGCACGGCCCACGCTCCCGGTCAGGCGTGGAAACACGGCAAGCAGACGATCAAGACGCTGTGGGGCGAGTTGGCTTGGCAACTGGGAGGCAGCGAGGGATTCGCCCTGGTGAAGGAAGCCGATGCATCGGGGACCTCTCCCGGCAAGGATGTCTTACGAGACCTCCTATCGCAGTTTGCCCCCTGCATCGTGTTGATCGATGAATTGGTCGCCTACATCCGCCAATTCCCCGAAGGCCAAACGCTCAGCGGCGGTAGCTATGACAGCAACCTTTCGTTTATTCAAGCGCTCACCGAGGCAGTGAAGCTGGTTCCCAATGCGATCGTCTTGGCATCGCTGCCCGAATCGGAGATCGAGGCAGGCAGCCAGCGAGGCGTCGCCGCACTGCGAGCTTTGGAAAAAACCTTTGGCCGCGTTCAGGCGCTATGGAAACCTGTCGCCACCGAAGAGGCGTTTGAAATCGTTCGTCGACGACTCTTTGAGCCGGTGCGCGACATCAAATCCCGCGATACGGTATGTCGAGGTTTTGCGGATACCTACGTTGCGGAAGGATCCAAGCTACCTGCAGAGACGCAAGAAGGACGTTACTACGATCGGCTGGTCCAAGCCTATCCGATCCACCCTGAAATTTTTGATCGACTTTACGAAGACTGGACGACGATCGACGGTTTTCAGCGAACCCGTGGTGTGCTGAAGCTGATGGCCAAAGTCATCTTCCGCCTATGGAAGGACGACAACAAAGACCTGATGATCCTCCCCGGCAGTCTGCCTCTGCAGGATGGTAGCTCCAGGAACGAACTGACCTACTATCTGCCAGCCGGTTGGGATGCGGTAGTGGAGAAGGATATCGATGGCGACCGAGCGGAAACGACCGAGCTGGAGAATAAAGAGCCACGGTTTGGGCAGGTCAATGCAGCCCGCCGCGTCGCCAGGACCTTGTTCCTTGGCAGTGCACCGGCGTCGGTCGGTGGAAAGTCGGGTATCCGAGGATTGGATCGCGCGCGGGTGCTACTGGGGTGCTTGCAGCCCGGGCAAACTTCGGCCATTTACTCCGACGCCCTGAACCGCCTTGCAGATCGGCTGCATTATCTGAACAGCTCGGGGGACAAAGCCCAGGATGCGACACGCTACTGGTTTGATACGCGTGCCAATCTTCGTCGCGAGATGGAGGACCGCAAACGGCGGTTCGACGACGGCGGCGATGTGCGAGGAAAAATCGCCGAAGCGCTGAAGAAAATGGTTGGCAGTGCCACGTTCTTTGACGGGATCCACCTTTTCACCCCCAACGCCGACGTTCCGGACGATAGTGGATTGCGGTTGGTGGTGTTGTCGCCTGACCATTGGTATTCCAAGGAGGATGAACGAACCGCCCAGCAGGCAGTTCTCGACTACGTTCGCAACAACGGCACCAAGCCTCGCTATCGTGGCAACCGCCTGATCTTTCTGGCTCCCGACATGGCGATCCTGAATCGGCTGCGCGACGTCGCGCGGACTGCGTTGGCCTGGAAGTCGATTGTGGACGATGTGGAAGAAAGGCGACTGACCTTGGACAACCTGCAGTCGGACCAGGCGAAGAAGGAATGGAAAGCAGCGGAAGAAGTGGTGCCCAGGGCCGCGAGGGAATGTTACAAGTGGTTGCTCTGTCCAGTCCAGAACAACCCCACCGATCCCAAGGCGACGGTGGAGTCGTTTCCGCTCAATACCACCGGCGGCACCGCCGGTGGTGAGCTGGAGCGAGTGTGTTTGGACAACGAGCTGGTGATCACCACGTGGTCGCCGATTCACTTGCGCGCCAAGCTGCAGGAGCTTTACTGGAAAGATGGGAAGCAGTCGGCAGGTGCCCTCGCATTTTGGGAGGACACCTTGCGGTACCTGTACCTACCGCGACTGAAGAATCGCGAATCGTTGCATCAGGCCATCCGAACGGGCGCCGGATCGAACGACTTCTTTGGCCTTGCCTATGGACAAAGTGGCGAGCAGTATATCGGCTTTCAGTTGGGGGGCGGGCATGCCCAGCTGGATGACACCTTGCTATTGATCGAGCCAACTGCGGCGCAGCAGATTGCCCGAGCGATGGAGCAAACCAAAGCCGTCACCGCACAGAGTACCCCAGCGCCTTCCGCGTCGATGACTTCTGGTTCTGCCGTCACCTCGCCATCCGAGCCTCCATTTCGCCTGGAGCCGCATGGCAGCAGCGAACCGAGCAAGACTGTTCCCCCGGTAGTGAGGTCCAAATCATTTCATGGATCGATTCAAATCAAGCCTGCATCGGCGAAGATGAATCTCGTATCGGTTGCTGAGGAGATCATAAGTCTGCTGGCGAGCGACCCGAATGCGGTATTGGACATCACGCTAGAGATCAACGCTGATTTCCCCCACGGTGCATCCGACCAGCTCAAGCGTGCCATCTCCGAAAACGCCACCAGCCTCGGCTTCAAAACGAAGGTGTGGGAGTGAGATTGATAAAATTTCTTTGCCTCAAAAAAATGCGTCTCTAATACTTGTCGCAAATCGCAACACGATTTTTAAAATGATGCTTAAATTAATCATATCTTTTCTATTTTTCATTGCGACAGCAAAAATTACCACATTGAATGCTGCGTATACATTCAAAATAGAAAATCCTGAAACAGATTTCTCTATTACAGACGCATCGCCGTACGATGGCCTCCCAGATTTACTTACCGAGGTTTTTGGAAGTGTGGGACGTGGTCACACTGGCGAAGAGCGAAGTGGTGCGGAATTTCCCTTGAATGGAATTCCAGGCGATCCTACGTGGTTGGTCTCCGCTTTCTTTCAAGTTAAAGTGCTCGAAAAAGACGTGAGCGGCTACGGAGTGTCTGGTATCACGCCAGATGTGTTATCGTTGTTCGGTTATGTGGGCAACGGAATCGCGGAATTGTCTGACTATGGAATTCCCACAAAAAGTTGACAGTGAATCGGTTTTGGGGATCGGTTAATTTTTGCCTCGCCGCAGGTGCTCTCTCGGAATTCACCAACAAAGGCGGCTGATCAAATCTTCGCCTTCTCTGTCAACATTCATGGTCGCCGAGATCCCGAGCGACTTCAGTCGCCGAGAGCCCCCGTTCCACGATCTTTTTGACCGCCGCCAGCTTGAATTCACGGCTGAATATGCGTCGTTGCTTCATGAGTCAGTCTCCTGTCACATATCATGACATAGGGTGACTCACTGTCTACCAACCGTGGGGAAGTCCAGTGCCATCCCTAAAAACGCTAAGCAAATCCGACCCCTTCATCAATTAGGGAAGCAACTATAATGGAACGGTTAAGTGCACTGTGGGTATCTTCCTGATATCTCAAGTGGACGCTCCACCCTTCCCGTAAACAACTCGCAAGATCCGCAACATGAGACCGTCGTCCGGATTACCGATTTCCTACGTAAGCCTTGAATCACTATATCATGCCTACCGAAAGGCCAAGGTAGATGTATGTACCGACAAGAACCAACCACGGGCTCGTGCTTTTGTTGAATTCGAAGTCGACCTTTACGCCAACTTGTTGCGATTACAAGAGCGACTTACCGAACCGGAAACGAACTGGTTCAGCGACCCTGCGTTCATCGGCACGTGTGGCTGCGTGCCGAAGTCTTGGGAAATAACACCTGTTGATACCAAAAGCGACAATAGCTTCATGGAGCCTCACTTCTTCGTTTCTGACCCTGAGACAGCTTGGGAACGTAAGCTCGACTCGGGTGATTTCACCGTGAAAGTTGAGTTTCGACCTATGGCGTTGTTCTCTGTAGACATGCACATTGTGTCGGCGTTATGGGTTAACCTCATTGGGCATTTCTTTGATGGCTGCCTGAGTGAACATGCGGCTGGCGCTCGCGTACGGAGGCTTAAGATACCAATAAATGGCTCACGAGTTGGCCAGTATCACATCGAGTCATTGGGGACATTCCCCCCTTATTTCACGGCATATAAGAAGTGGCGAGACGATGGCATGCAAGCTATCCGTCGTGAGCTCACGGAAGGTAGAGGCGTCGTTGCAGTTACGATGGACCTAACAAGCTTTTATCACAACATAGATGCATCATTTTTACTGAACGAAGAATTTCTAACATCCGGGATTCGATTCAGAGAGGTATACGGTCGGTCACTAACTGATGAAGAGGCACTCTTCACGCAACAACTCATCAAGTCCTTCGAAACCTGGAGCAAGAGTAAACCGGATTTCGACGAGTCGAGACCCGTGGGCATTCCCGTTGGCCCGTCTGCTCCGAGAATAATTGCAAATGCTTTACTTGCGGAGTTTGACCGCGCGATCGTCGAAGAGCTAGAGCCCATCTACTATTCACGCTATGTTGACGACATATTCTTGGTTCTACGTGACTCAGGAAAGTACAAGAAGGGCAGTGATGTATTCAATCGCCTTGAAAAACTCCTCGATGGAAAAGTAAAAGTCAGCGGTTCGGATATCGCGCTCGACCTGCCATACGCGAAATCGAGCTGTCTTAAGTTTCAGGCGAAGAAACAGAGGATCTTCCTACTGAAGGGGGAGGCTGGAGAGGACCTGCTCGATACAATCAAAGACCGCATCGACGAAGTTTCCAGCGAGTGGAGGCTGCTACCGGATCTTGATGAACTGGAAAAATCACCAGCCGCGAAAGTCCTATCGTCAAGTCGGATTCCTAGCGAGGAAGCAAACACGTTGCGAAAGGCAGACGACTTGTCACTAAACCGTTTGAGTTTCTCGATACTGTTACGATTTTACAACCAGCTCCAACGAGATTTGCCGTCTAAGGAATGGAAGAAGGAACGAAATAGCTTTTTCCGCTTTGCTGAACGACACGTTCTTTCGCCGCCAAAGATCTTCGACTTGAGCAACTATATTCCGTCACTCATTTCCCTTGCTGTCGCTTGCCGCGATTGGCGTAGCGCATTACGACTTTTGAGAAGGGTCAAGCGATCATTCGAATCAATTGAGTCCCACACTTCAAGCGAAAATGAGAGTCAATGGAATTGCTTCAAGCTTCTTTTGTCGCTTAGCATTGAACAAGCCGTGGTAACATCTTTTCCGATCAGTGGCGTTTCGGTGGACGATGAAAAGCAGTGCGGAAAGTTAATCGAGGAGACACTTGGATTTGGTGGTCGCGACATTCCCGATGAGTTGCCGTCGTTTAGGCTGCGTGCCCAAGAGTATTTTTGGACGGATTTGAGTCGAGTGCCGTTCAAAGACGCGATGCTAGGCCTTTGTGATTTTCCCCCATTCCCGTTTGGAGATTGGGAAGGGGAGTTAAGCGAGATTGAGAATTCAAGGTTACGGACAATTCAGACGTTCCTCCCCGAATTCTCAAGCCCAAATACTGTCGGCAGGGAGAGGCCATTGCTGTTTCCGACTCGGCCATTTTCAGTGTCAGAAATCACAGAGGTCGATCAAAAATGCGTCACCGATATGGATAGGTTGCATGACTTGGCGTGGGCGTTACGCGGAGCGTGGCTAAAGCCTCTCGATCAGGAAGAGAGTTCGGACAAGTCTGCGCCTCTCACGATAGGAAAGACGCAGAAACTTGCGAAGCCAAGAATTGCATTAACAAGCCATACAGTTTCAGACGCGAGTTGGTCCTGCGCTGCAGCTGGAAAGCCAAATCTTGGTACTAAACGCTACACGGCGCTCGTGAAGCTAACGAATGCGATTTTGAAGTCCTCAGTTAAGCCAGATTACGTACTTTTCCCTGAACTCTCTATTCCGCGCAAGTGGCTTCCTAGCGTATCAAGAAAACTTAAATCTGCCGGGATTTCGATGATCGCAGGGGTCGAATACGAGCGGATATCTATCGGAACTCCATCGAAGACTTACGTGACCAACGAAGCCTATTTATACCTGATGGATGACAGATTTGGGTACCGAGAGCAGTGCGTTGTAAAGCAACGCAAGGGGTTTGCTGCGTACCACGAACGAGAAGAGCTCCGGCACAAGTTTGGCCTTGAGCTGGCCCCCCTTGACCCAGCGAAATGCGAAAAGCGGGTAATCAATCACTTTGGCCACTGCTTTGGCTTGTTGATTTGCAGTGAATTGACTGACATACGATTTCGCGAAAAGTTCCGAGGAAACATAGATAGCTTGTTTATCCTTAGTTGGAACCAGGATCTCGAATCTTTTGCTGCGTTAGTCGATTCTGCCTCCCTTGATCTTCACTGCTTCGTAAGTCTTGTGAACAATCGGCGGTTCGGAGACAGCCGGGTCAGAGTGCCCTACAAAAAGCAATGGCGAAGGGACTTGGTTCGGGTCAAAGGAGGCCTAGAGGACTACTTTGTCACCACTGAATTAGACCTTACTGAGCTTCGGCAGTTCCAAAGCCATGCAGAGCCTCCACTTGGCGAATTGGCAGCGTTCAAGCCATTTCCAGAGGGATTTCTCATCTCAGATAATCGAAAGGAAGTGCCCGGAAGTCCCAGTTAGCGGGAACGCGAAACCTGTTCGTCTAGTGCAGCAGATCACCCGAATCGGCTAAAGCACCTCATCCAGTAACTGCCAGCAACTGCTACAATCCTGCTGGGTCACTTCGTCTGAGTATCGTCGCATGGAATTGGGCCGAACTATGTCTACCTCTCTCGAAACTCTGCGGACCCTTGATGAGCTCTCAGGGTAGCTCGCTAGTGAGCGTACGGAGAAATAAAGGTTGACGGGGATGGGATACTGCTGGCTTTCTTGTCAGCGGAGAACCAGCCATGCCTCGATGTCGCTTCCAGCCAGATCAGTGGGCGCAGTGGATTCAGGATCATTCAGTCAGCAACCTCTCCGTCGCTGACTTCTGCGCCATTCACTAGCTCCCCGTCCACTCCTTCTACTTCTGGCGCCGGAACCTGGCGAGTCATTCCAAGCCGATGAAACGGAAGAGTCTCGCGGATGCCAGGCTTGCCGAGAACGCCCTGCAGTTCATTCCGCTGCGGCTGCAGGGAGTGACACCCGAAGTAACGGTCGATCTGCCGGGCGGCTTGGTACTTCACATCCCTACCGATCCCATGACTCTTCAGCCTGTTCTCCAGGTTCTGATCCAGTTGGGGGCTACCGTGGGAGTGCGATCAGAAGGGTCGTTCGGCGCGGACCCCGAGTCATCGGGCATAAGCATGGTGCTTCCCCCTTTAAGTGCTAGAGATGAACTTAGACGACACTCGGAGACAGGTGAAAAAATGCGGAGACACGCATTGAGTCTCCTCAAATTGTCCTCTGATCCGCCCAAGTCCCGGTTGCGAGGGTTGCAGCTGGAAAAGAATCGAGCTGGCTCAACGTCCGTTTATGTGGTTTTGGGGACGGAGCTTTAAGACAAACTTTACTCTAAAGCGTCTGGTTTCCCAGCGTCAATCAAAATTTTGGAAATCCAAAAACTTTGTTTTTCTATCAACTTGATCCGCTGCTGGCCGGCGGGTGGAGAGGAGGGCGGGCATGCCAATGAGGTTGGCGAGGAGCCCTAGGCCCATGGTGATGGAGGCCATCTGCCCAAAACTGGCTGTCGGCCGAAAGTCGCTGGTTAACAGCGACGAAAATCCTATCACCAGCGCCGCCGTCGCGGCAATCGAGGCAGGTCCAACCGCCATCTGACACCGCTCAATCGACTCCCGTTCGCTCGCACCCCCGTCGCGATGGCGCCTCCAGGCCATCAAGTAGTGAATCGCCGAGTCAATCGATAGACCAAGCGAGACCGAGGCAATCAAGGCGGCTCCCAAGTCGGTCTTCCATCCCAGCCATGCATACGTCCCCACCAACACAATCGCTGGCAACGCATGCAGCGCCATCGACACCAACGCCCAGCTCAATCGTCCCGTCGACCACCACAACACCAAAATAATCCCCAGCATCGCGCTCCCAAAACATTTCCACTGGTCCTGCAGCAGGCTCTCCACCAAATGCTGCACTAGCACATAATGCCCCGTCGCCGATCCCTTCGATGACTCCGTCCCAAACGGCCTCCGCCACTCCGGCAGCTCGGTGGTCCGCTCCAACTCCCCCTCCACCGCATCGATCAGCGCGCGGCGCTGACGAGCCGATAGTCCCTCGGGCGATCGCAGCTGGATCCTCAGCCACCCCGGCTGCTCCCCCTTCGGCTCCCGTTTGCTCCACAACGACCCAATCAGCTCCGGAAATAGCGCCCTGGCCGCCTCCCACCGCGCCTGCACCGGTAGCCACGCCGTCACTGCCCCTAGCGCACCGGAATCCTTCAGCAAACGATCGAGGTCGATCAGGCTAAGCACCTTGCCAATCGCCGGCTGGTCCAATCCTTCAATCCGAATCGCCGTCAGCCGCTGCTGAAAGCCGCTCACCTGATCCACCCACTTGGCGTCGATCGCATCCGGCAGCGGCAGCTGGATATCCCACAGACCGGCTCCCCCCAAGTCGCGATCAACCCGCTGGAACGCCTGCACCATCGGTAGATCGGGATCGAAGTTCCTCAGGAAATCAGTCTCCGACTCCAACCACCTCAGCCCCACCGTCGACACCACCAGCACCAAAGCCCCAAGGGCGGCCAGCAAATATCGCCAGCGACCAGACCAGTCGGCCACCGCCATCAGCCATCGCTGCAGGATGCCGCTTCCGAGCGCTGTTTCATCGGTGCGTTTTTCCTTGCTGCTGTCCGGGAGCGGCCACTGCCAGCCACCTGGGGCCAAGGCGGGAGCGATCAAGAAGATCCCGGCCACCACCACCGCGCAGGCGACTCCCATCATCAGGCCATAATCGCGCACGGGAGCGACGGTGGAGAAGGCCAGCGACCCAAAGCCGACGATGTCGGTTAGCCCCGCCAGCAGCATCGGCTTCCAAAGCCGCCCCAGCGACTGGCGAAGCGCTTGCCTGGCCGATACGCCGCTGCGCCGCGTCTGCTGGGCATCGACGATCCAGTGGGTGATCGTCGCCGTGGCAACAATCGACACAATCGCTCCCAGCATGCTGGAGACCATCGACAGCTGGAACCCCAGCCCCGCCAGCAACCCGCGCGTCACCAGCATCGACCAGAGAATCACCAGGCACGCCGTCACCGTCCAGCGAATCGAACGAAAGAGAAATCCAAGCACCAGGCCAACCCAGAACGTCACGCTCCAGGTCAGCCGCTGCCCATCCCGCTCAATCAGATCAAATCCCTCCTCCACCAACACCGGCTCCCCCACCAACCCCACAAACGACAAGGGAGCGGCGGAGCCATCTGTGGGCTGCGGCAGAGCCGCATCCGATTTCATTTGAGCCAAAAGCTGGCTTGTCGAAGTTTGACGCTTGGGGTCCAGCAAGGCGACGACGGCGACGATGGGACTGCCGCGGCGATGGGTGTAGCCATCGAATAGCCCGAGGACCGCCTGAGCTAGCTTGCTGTCGCTGGTGAGGGACTGGCCCAGCAGGGCAGGGGAGTCGGCAGGGGTGGCGGAAGATTTTGCTTGAGGCTTTTCGAGTCGACCGATCCACTGGTCCAGCATCGCCAGGTCGACCACCGCCTGGACGCCGTCGATGGCGCGCCATCGCTGAGCGATCGCATCGAGCTGCTGGAGCGGCGCAGGGTTTTTCTGCACTGGGTTCTTTTGCACTGGGTTCTTTTGATCTGGCTTGCCTGGGCTTGGACTTTGCCAAAGCTGCGGGGCTTCGAAGATGCCGAGGACCGCTTCGTTGCCGCCGAAGCGAGTTTTCAGCGACTGGAAGTCGCGCAGTAGCGGCGAGTCGCCGCGGAACATCGCCTCCAGATCATGCTCCATCCGCCATTGCCGCTGGGCGGGATAGGCGATCGCTGCAGCGATCATGGCGATCGCCAGCAGAATCCACCGGCTATCCATCCAGCGATCGATCCAGGAAGTTGGCGGTTGCAGCTGCGGTGAGTCCGCCTCGGAATGCTTCATCGCAGTCGATGCCTCTTCGAGCGGATGGTCCACCGAAGGGTTTTGGCCCTTGCGGTGCGATTGGGAAGATGACAGCCCGTTGTCCTCCTCCCAAGGGGACGGGGAGCTTCATTTTACACCCTCCCCGCTCGTTCCTCGCGACCCTCCCAGGGGGAGGGTGAAGTTGCCTTGCGACTTTGATGTGGGGGAGGGTGAGTTTGTTTGGTGACTTTGATGTGAGGGGTGGGTGAGTTTGTTTGGTGACTCTGTTATGGGGTATGGGCTAGGTCGGCTTATTTACCCTCCCTCAGGGAGGGTCGCTGAGGAGGAACGACGAAGCGGGGAGGGCTGGCAGAATTTACTTTTGCCCCGGCATGTTCTGAGGTGAGCTAGAGCGGAGGAAAAAGACCCTCCCCGCTCGTTCCTCGCGACCCTCCCAGGGGGAGGGTGAAGTTGGAATGCGACTTTGCTGTGGGGGGTGAAGTCATTGTTCGTGCTTCAGGAGGATTTACTCGTACTCGAAAGAACGCAGATGACCGAGGGGATCGTGTCGATCTTAGCTCGGTTGAGCCAACGAACAGAAGTGGCTGCCGAGGGATCGATCGAGAACGAATACCGTCCGCCGCGGCGGACTGAGTACAATCACGAAGCAAGGCTAGAGTGGATGGGTTGGTAGTTGAAGCCAACAGCGAGTTGATTGGGTGGGATAGGGTGCGGAGTCCTCGGGATTGGCGGCAGCAATTTTCATGGCGATCTACTACATTGAAACGACAATACCAAGCTTCTACCACGAGGTCCGAATCGATCCCGTGATGGTGGCTCGACGCGACTGGACTCGACGTTGGTTTGACGCGGCGATCAAAACAGAGCGTGTCGTCACTAGCCCTGCGGTTTTGGCTGAACTAGAGAATGGCGACTTTCCTGGCCGCGAGCAGGCGATCCAGATGCTTGATTCGCTTGAACTACTCGCCATTAACTCGGCTGTGGCTGAAATCGTCGAGGCGTACACGCGTCATCATCTAATGCCGCGTGATCCGTTGGGTGATGCACTCCACCTCGCAATTGCGTCGTATCATCGATGCGACTTCCTCGTCACCTGGAACTGCCAACATCTGGCCAACGGACGAAAATTCGGTCACATCAGGAGACTCAATGGTATACTTGGACTGTATGTGCCTGAACTTGTAACGCCGATGGAACTACTAGGCGAGGACTGGAACCAATGACTAGTCCGCCAATCTTGGACGAGATCCGACGCGTTCGGCATGCAATGTCCGCCGAAATGATGCATGATGCGAGCAAGATCGTTGAGTACTTTGCCGCAATTCAAAGGCGGAACAATCGTCGTGTTGTGAATCTTGCCGATCAGGGCCCGTATGGTCGAACCAAGGTTTGCACCGAAGCCGACGATCAGCCGCAGTCTGATGGTAGCTCTACCCCGTCGGCAAGGTGAATCCAAACGTTCGATTGCCCCGGCATGTTCTGAGGTGGGCTAGAGCGAAAGAAAAAGACCCTCCCCGCTCGTTCCTCGCGACCCTCCCAGGGGGAGGGTGAAGTTGGAATGCGACTTTGATGTGAGGGGAGGGTGAGTTTG
>JBILTR010000043.1:0-14944 GCA_044371425.1 Pirellulaceae bacterium
TCGATTACGAGCACGAGCACCGTCCGCTACGACGGACTGAGCACGAGCACGATAGGATTCTGGTGGTCGTGCTAACCAGAACGGTGGCGATCACGCAGCCCGAGCAGGTGACTCAACGCAAGTCACAACGGCCGATCGAAGGCTTGGTCTCCATCGCTTTGCTCTGGCTCCTCATCGTGCTCGTGCTCAGCATCGCGGTGCTCGTGCTCGTAATCGTCTGAAAGACTGTACTCGCTCGATGATTCCGACACACGAATTTCATCGCCATCCGAGTCAACATCGCGACGATCCGCACCAGTCTTGATTTGAGTTCGTGATCCGTTTCCCGACTCAAGCCACCAGAAACAACGAGCACGTCCTGAATCGCTGCGCACTCAAGGGCCGAACCACGAGCAATATCCAGAAATCTCGCGCGATCTTTCAGACTTCGTTTTCCATTACCTTTCTCAATGTTGAGTGGAATCGACTGGGCCGCTCGCAACCACTGATCCCGAGCATGGCGATGAAGCCCCTCCAGCGACTGCGAAGTAGCAAATGCTTGGGCGACATAGTCGATGGAAAGATCGATAGACGTCAAGCCGATCGTGGTCGAAGAAGTGTTCTGTCCTGTTTGCCTCGATTCGATTACAAGCACGAGCACCGTCCTCTTGGACGGACTGAGCACGAGCACGATAGGAGTCATGTGGTCGTGCTAACCAGATGGTGGCCGTAACCGGGCGGCCGTCAAAGACCTCTGATTTCCGTTTCCGCAGTATTCGGCGGGCCCGGTTCCCCGGATTATTCGATATCTACTCGATTGGACCTAATCCTTCGCCGCGCGCGCCTCGTCGCCACTATCAAGTTGCTTGAACTCCGCAGCTGTCATTTTCTTTGCAGTGGCATCCCCCAGCACCACGATGCCGCCATCGGTAGGAGCCTGTTTCTCATAGATGAGTGGAATATTCGCAAGGTCGTTAGCCTCACGGAATTGAATGCGCGGGTTCAAAACAAAATCTCCAGACTTGAGTTTCTTGCAAGCCGCCGATTTCGCGAATTCTTCTTTTTTAGCGGGATCACTCAACATATTGATGAGATCGTCCGCCGAGTCCGGCCCTTGCCCATTGCTATCGTGATAGGAATGGTAAACGACACCCAAAGCTTGCAGATCGTCGACATTGCTGCTCGCGCCTTCGGTTGTCGTTGCCGACTGGCATCCGACAAGGCTGGCCGTCACAATCAGCACGATCGCGACATATACGGAAATGGCAAAACGATACATTGTGGCCTCCCAAATTGGTGATACGGCTCGACGGCGTTGACCGGGCCGCCGCGGACCAAAATTCACTTCAAGAACGACGCGCCCGGCAGATCCGCGTCCAACACTTTGTTATCCCGTTTGGGTTCTAGTTCCGAAATTTCTCGCCCCAGTTTATCGTTGGTGCGAAGGCGAGGAAACGGTCTCTGTCTGCCGGGTTCGAGAAGTACCATTCACAGAAGCCAAAATCGTAATCCGTTTTGACAAGCCAGTGGCAGCACCAGGTTCCCTGATGATCGTGTGGTTCAGGATCATTGCACATCGGGTATTCAGACGGTTTATACCCGCGTCGTACATCGAAGCATTCTCCGTCGCGTGGACCGAATTGCTGCCACGCCCATCGATTTGCATAGTCAATCTCCGGAAAGGCAACCTGTAGGATGACACTAAACGGAAACGCTCTGAGGGTTGCATCTCGAACTGCCAGTTGTTCAGCCAGCTCCTCTTTGGTTTCGTCGGTGTTGGCAAGATGCTCTTCGAACGAGGAAAGCAGGGCAGTTTGATGCGCCATTCGAACCAGGCGGCTCCTTACTGATTGACAGGCACAACGCTTCGGTTAACCGCGCCCCGGACAACCAGCATTGAATTCAGAAACCGCGCGGCCCGTGGCGCCGGTTGAACCGTTTTTTAGTGGGCCGTCGCGCGTTGGGCGGAAGTTTTTGGATATAGGTCGGCGAGACTTCTCCAGAAATCTCGAATTACTTCTGCATTTCCGTCGTGAAATTGTTCAAAGTAGCCTTGAAGTGTCCAGTTTTTCGGGCCCCACCAAACGCCACCATCGCTGTCAATCTCTCGGTGCCAAAAAGTTGGAACCGTCGCGTCCGTCGTGTAAAACAGAGATTTGTCAAACAAGACGGGTTCGTCTTTATCATCCAGAATTCGGTACGAATCCATTTCGCACGCCAATACCTCATAGTGTTTATCGCGAGTCAGCGATTTGTGTTCGCGGACCCACCACCGGGTATCAACGGTCTCCGGAGCAGTCCAATCGTCATCGACGCGGTATATCCAGTCTTTACGCTCTAGATCGCGCAACTCTTCGAGCAAACAATAAGCCGACTGACCAATTCGATCTGCCAAATCATTCGCGGAAAATGCTTGGTCAGGGGCAGATTCCGATAAGCTCCTGGCAAGTCGACAAGTCTTGTCAAAATTTCCTACGAATCGAACAATCACCGTCGTACCACACCATGGCCCACTAACGAAGACGAACACCGAGGACGAGAAGTAATGTCACCACGAGCAGCCGCGACGACCGAGTCCTTCGGTGCATCGGCTTGTTCTGGCTGCTCGATCGTACTCGTACTCAGTCCGACAGGACGGCACTCGTACTCGGTTCGAATCTTTGGATTGTACCACTGCGTCTTAGTCAACGCACTTGTCCGCGTTGGAATTTCGAGATGGAAGGTGAATCAAATGGCCTTGGAGGGAAAACTTGTTGCAGCGCGCCGATTCGGAGTATTGGACCATCGCGATGCTGCTATCGACGACGAGCCATCGAGTACGAGTACCGTACGCTTACGCGTCCTGAATACGAGTACGAGGGGCTTTGGTTCCGCGATGGCCAGAACTTGTTTTCCACGGATCAGCCTGAACTCTTTAGGCCCAACCATTGCAGCCTATCACTTAGGCTAGCCTTGACCCAAAGTGCAAGGATATCAGGCACTTGGAGGCCGAACAAGAATTGATGGAGTGATACAAGGTTCGACCTAACCACCCTGGAACCCTCGTCCAGTCGGCCTTATGGCCTGCGCGTGTCCTGATCCCGGGGGGCGTTCCGCAGTCTTTCTGACCCGTTCGGATTCGGGCACCCAATCACACGATGTTCTCTGTTCCTGCAGAGATCGCGTGTGCTCACTCGAATCCGGCGACTGCAGGGCGGGTACCAATGCGGGTAACGAGATTATTGCCTCCCAGTGGAAGTTCTCGCAGGCGACATCGGCATCGAAGTTTGATTTGGCATTTCTGGCGATCGGTTGGTTTCCGCATCTGGGAGACGAAATCGTTTCTCCGACAACGCACCATTCATCAGGAAATCTGCAATCGCGCAAGCGTTTCACCCCCTGGGATCGCCGACAAGCCCTACCCGACGGTGAAGTAGGGGCACTTCAGGTTGGCGGCAGAGGCGGGGGACTTCGGGATCAACTGGGGATGCGGCTTCCTAGAAGCAGTCGCAACGATCCTCAAAGAGAGACTTCAGAAAGCAAGAACTCAAAGAGAACGTGAGTCTCGCAGAAGTGGTGGCTCTTTTGGAAGATGCCATAGTAGCGGAGGAGGGATTCGAACCCCCGACACGCGGATTATGATTCCGCTGCTCTAACCGACTGAGCTACTCCGCCATTCAACAAGGCCCATGGCCTGTTGCATGCCGCGTGGATCGCGATGCAATCCCGCGACAACGTAGTTCTTTAGTATCGCTTCCCTTGGCAAACTGGCAAGCCACCCTCCGCCGTCCACGGCTCAATTCCCTGAAAAACGGCCACCTCCCGACCGAGGCGTCCGCGGCAATGGGGCAATCCAACCGGCAGAACTCGGTTGATCCCTAAAATACTTCGATTCGGCCCCCCCGCTGGAGTTCGCAGTTGGGTCCAAGGAGCCGGGGCCGGATCCTGCGCCGCTGGCGGTGCTTCTTCCGGAAACCAGCGGGAAAACCTGTCCCGCCGTCTGGCCAGGAATCTGACCGCGACTGCGTGCATCGGTCACCAAGGTGGCCGGCGGCCCGACAACGATGGTTTCTTCCGCCACGGCCGTCCTCACCATGCTGCTCGATCCAGCCGCAATTCCATAGCTGTCGGATTCCGACGCTGATGGGGATTCTTGTTCGGCGGAGACCGACTGGCCGGGGTACGAACGACTGGCAGCGACTGTGCCGGCCTGGGTCACCCGCCCTCGCTCCAGTGGACTTCTTGGCTTGGGCCTGGGCCTTCCGGGCTGGATCCCCATGAGACTCCCAGGTGCCACGGCACCTCCCACCGTCCGCTCGACGCCGCCTCGCCTCTCCTGCGGCTCCATCGCGGCGGGCCCTTCCAAGCCATCCGAGGTTGAACCGATCGGTGGAAACCCAATCGCTTCTCTCATTCTCGCCCCAGCATCCGACTCAGGTAGTGGAGGTGGCAATCGATCCGACTCGATGCGTCCCTCCTCCTGCATTCCACTCTTCACACCACCACGTCCCGATTGCATCCGTCGCTGAAAACTGGGGGGCAAATCGATCGTCGCTGAGGACCGTCGCGGAATAGCGATTTCCGTCGCGTTCGGTTGGCGTTTGGACGCGCCGTCTCTTGCAGATGGTGCCACCGGTTCGAGGTAGCTGGCCGGCTGCACTGGCGAGCTAGCAGCGGCATGGCCTGAGGCTCCTTGAGCCACCTGGTCCGATGGACTGCCGGGCTGATCCTTCGGCACACTGACACCCGGCAGCAGCTTCGTCGTCGGTTCCGATATTACCACACCTCCTTCGGTCCCTTCGAACCTCGCGACGATGCTGAGATTTCTCACCGGACCGCCCACCTGATCCCATGGGATCCAGATGCTATAACTTGGTCCCATCGTCGAATGACTCAGGTGCGTCTTGAACTGCTCGGCGGTAAACAGATACTTTTTCTCCGGTTGCGGCGATCCTGGATCGACGGTGTCGGCATCGAAGACATAGACCGCAAGTCCACCGTCCACTTCAATCGCCTCGGGGGACTGATCCTTATAGAAAAAGATCCTCCCACCAAAGCCTCGTACCCCTGGCTTGCCTGGCTGGTGAAGCACCGTATCGCTCCAGACCGGTAGCATCCGCTCCGGTCGCTCTGCCTTTTCCTTCTTCTTCCATGGCCATGCGGTCAGCTTCTTGTCGGGGGTCCATTGGCAACCGGCCATCATCCCCAGGCAACCGATCAAAAGCATCGGAAGTATCGACCGCATGCTATGCCTTGTCCTCGCCATGAAAAGGTTTCGTGGAGGTTTCATCGCCGCCCTCCTTCGTTCGATTCGGGCCAATTGGGCTGCGGTGCTTCCCGTACGGGGGCTCGCCGCGTTCCCTCAACTCCTGAGGGGAGCGGATTTGTTTGCGGCGGCGTCGCCTGGACGGGCGAAGGCAGTTCCATCGGGTCCGGCTCATACTCCCTGGCCGGAGGCAGCGATCGACGTGGTACTTGTGGCGGCGGAGTGATCGGCACCTGCCCCGTCTCTCGCTCGTAGTAGACCCCACCCTCCTTTGGGTGTTCGGGCACCGGAGGATACGATCGCCATTCCTCCCCTTCCTGCAGTTCGATCGGGCCTGCGGAGCCTTCGCCTTCCGGTCCGGCGGGGAGCAGCGAACGGGTGCCGCGTGGGTCGTCATCGGGATAGATCACCGGCACATTCGATTCATCGGTCATCATTCCCCACTGCATCGGCACCTGGATGTCACCATGGATGTCAAACACATCGGCCGCGCACCAGCTCATCCTTGCTGTCTCCACCTGCTTCAGGCGTTCCATATCGCCGGGGCTGCGAACGACGTGAGGCGTCAAGATGATCAGCAATTCAGTTCGCTTGGTCTCCACCTGATCGTATCGGAAGAGATACTTGACGATGGGGATGTCCCCAAGGAACGGCACCTTGCGATGTCGCTCCCGAGTGCTCTTGGTGATCAGTCCACCCAGGATGATCGTCTCCCCGTCGGCAGCAAGGACGGTTGCCTGAGCGGTGGTGGTATCGACGCGTGGGGAGCGGATGATGGTGCCATTGTTGGCGACCGAAACAGGGATTCCTTCGGTCTCCGGCCCGAGACTCGATTTCTCCGCATCGATCTCCATCACCACATTGCCTTCCGGCGAGATGCGTGGCGTGACGCCGATGATGAGACCGACATTTTCCAGCGCGATGTTGTTCTGCTGGCCGTTCTGATTGACGATCGAGCCGATGATGCGGGGGACGCGCTGACCGACCTGGATGAAGGCAGGTTGGTTGTCGAGCGTCAGGACTTGGGGGCGACTGAGCACTTCCATGCGCCGCGTCTCCTGAAGGGCTCGAAGGAGGAACGACACATTGCGGCTGGATGCCGATAGCACCAGCCCGCCAAATCCCAATTCGTTGTTGACCCTTCCGAGCGCAAAACTGCTCAGCGCTTGCTCTCCCACCTTCTCCGATTGTGCCAGAGCATTGGCGCTACCGCTGTTACCCAGCGGTTTGTTGTTGAAGTCGAATCCCGGTTCATTTGTCGCCGCGACGATATTTTCTTGTGTCTCTGTGACGACGCCTGAGGGAGTCGAGACGTTGGTGGTGGTGGTTGTCGTGATGAGGTCGCCAAGCAAACTTCGGTCGAACAGAACCGAATCCTGCACACCGATTTCCACCCCGAACTCATCGAAATCCCCGAGTGTCACTTCGGCGATCATCACCTGGATCATCACCTGAGGTGGCTGTTCATCCAGCTTCTGGATTAGCTCCAGGATCTCCCCGAAGTAGCGCGGCGTCGCGCTCAAGATCAGCTTGTTGGCCACCGGTTCGGGGACCACAATCACCTCCCGCTCCAACTGCTCGAACGGATTGGCCGTTCCTGGGGCCGCGGTTTCGAGGATCCGCTGATTGCGGAGAAAGTCGTTGATCGCCAGCGCGACGTCGAGGGCGGGGGAGTTCTTCAACTGATAGATGGTGCTTTTGCGTTGGGCGCTGCCTGCCTCATCCAGCCGTGTCAGCAACGCCTCGACAATCCGCAGGTCTCCTTCCGAACCCGTCGCGACGATGTTGTTGCCGCGCGTGTCGACGGTGAAACGTAGGGGGGCAAGAGACGATTCCCCGGGAGCGCTACCCAATTGGACGTCACTGGCGTCACCGGTCTGACTGGGCAGCAGCGACCGAAGCGTTTCCACCAGGGAAGCGGCATCGCCATTTTCGATCGGAAAGATCTTGATCTTGGCGACCATTCCGGGTGTGTCGAGCTGACCGATTAGTTGCGCGATCAGGTCGAAGCTCTCTGGCGGCCCGGTGACGATCACCGAGTTGTTGCGTTCGTTGACTGTCACCTGAAGGTCATCGAGAATTCCGGAGGCGGCCAAAGACTGACCATCCTCACCGATCAACTCCAAACCGGCGTTGCGATCGCCGGTGCCTGGATTTTGAATCGCATCACGCAGCGTTTCTGCCACATCGGCCGCGAGGCTGTTTTCGATCGGAAAGACCTGTACCCGCTGCATCGCGCTGGACTGGGGAACGTCGAGTTTTTCGATCAGCAGACGAATCTCTTCCAAGTCGCGGGGCGCGGCGTAGACAACCAGGGAATTGGTGCGAGCATCGATGGTGGAAAGAATGACTGGGCCCAGACCTTGTCGCGTCGCAAAGAAGCTCTGCAAGCTAGTCTGCAAGGCGGACGCTTTCGCATGCTTCAGGCGAAAGACCTCCAGTTGCGTTTCCGGTTCCACTGGCTGATCCAATTTCGATACCAGCTCCCGCAATGCCTTGAGGGCCTCCCCCCAACCAATCAAGAGAATCGCGTTGGGTTTGACCAGCGGGGTCGCGAAGGCGCGGCCCTGGAGGCCACCTGTCAGGTCATCCTGCGTCGTCGTGATGATCGTTGCGACGCGAGAGGCATTGGCATGTTCCAGTGGCACCACGGCAATCTCTGGCCGCGTCCCCTCACCGACCTGCTCCAGCTGCTTGATGATCTCCGCCAGTTGGTCCAGCTCTTCATTGCGGCCACGAAGTATCATCGCGTCCAGTTCGGGTAGCGTTTCGATCTGCACTCCTTCAAACTGACTGCCGCGCGTTCCCGAGGCAGGTGCTGGTTCCCCCTTTTCTTCTGGGTTCGACGGAGCTGCGTTGGCCGGCGGAACACTGGCAGGGGCGTCCTGATAATTGGCTGGTTGCACCAGCGACGCGTTCGGATTCTTGGACGATGGTAGGAGGTCCCCGGAGGCGATCGAGCGGGTTTGTTCGACGATGGCCTGAATGGCCGAAGCGGAGTCGACGGAACCTCGGACGACACGTTGCTGAGCGGTGGTGGGGCCGGCGACAGTAGATCGCGAAGCCTCCAGGATCAGACGCTGGAGTTGGATGGCCGAACTGGATGGGCTGCTCCATAGCAACATCTGCCGTGATGGATCCCAGTGGAGCGCGATCTGGTTGCCTCGCGTGTCCGAAAGCGCAGCGGCTCGTCCCCCTTCCTGCACACGCCACCGGTCGCCAAAAAGACGCTGCAGGTCACGCTGCAAAAGAGGCCAACGATCGGCAGGCATCGGAAGCGAGCTTTGGATCCAGGGTGCATTGGCCGAGTCGGCAGGGGCTGCGTTGCGGGATCCAACAGCTAGCTCGACAGCGTTCGCTTGGCTGGGTAGCCGATTCGCGGAGGCACCGGAAGCTGGCGGCCAACTGGCCTGAGCGACATCGGAGTCTGCGTGCGGCGACGTTGCATCGGGAAGTGGTTGATCGGTGATGCGACTGGAGGGGGGAGATGTGAGATCCTGAAGCCGTTGGCGGATCTGGAGATGAAGCGATGCGGGGGCGCGGACGATCAGCTGGCCGGATGCCGAGTCGACAACCAGAGCGACACCCTGAGGCGCCAGATGCTGCTGGGTCCATTGAGCCAGTTCGCGGAGGGGGGCAGGTGCGGCCATGTAGGTGCGCACCTCGGGAGCTTCCATCTTCGCCGGTTCCGCATCGCCCTGCGCTACGGCGGGCCGGTCGACCATAGGCAGCATCTTGGCAATCTGCCCGAGGACATCGGAGGTTCCGATCACTTCCAGACGGCGGCTGGAAGGAACGATGATCCATTGCACGGAGCTGCCGGGGGGTAGCAGGGGCGCTAGCAAGGATGCCGCTTGATCGGCAGTTTTGTGCTGAAGATCAAAGGCTTGACGTTGCGAGGCTACCGGAGCAGCACCGGGAGTTACCGGATTGGATTGCCAAGCCAGCAGGGTAAGCGGTTGCCATGCAAATAGCATCCACCACCCCAGCGCCCACTGGCCGATGGGCCAGCGTCCGGACAGCGATCGATGAGAAACGGTTTTGCTCACAACTTCCACTCTTTCTAGATGGGACTCATGACCCGAAGCTTGCTGGTGGTGGCGACAAGTCACCGCTTGCGAAACCTGCAGGGGTCTGTCCGACTGGATCGAATGAAGAAAGGCGGGGGCCGACATCGGCAGGTTCTCCATCCATCCAGCCTGAAGGGTCAGGACGCGGCAGCGGTGGTTGGACCGCCAGTGCGTGCCATGGGGTGTGGGATGGTCGCCGGTTTGGTGGCGATCGTCCCCAAAATCTCCTGGGTCAGCGCGAGATAATCCTCCGCTCCGTTCGAACCAGGTGCGTAGTCGAAGATGCTTTTGCCAAAGCTTGGTGCTTCGGCCAGGCGAATGTTTCGGCGGATGCGGGTCTTAAAGAATTGAGCCCCAGACCAGACACCCTGGTGTTCATGGTGAGCCGCGAAGAAGTCATCGACATCTTTGCTGACCTCCGCTGCTAAGCGGGTTGAGGATTCGTACATGCAGAGGACGACGCCAGAAAGTCTCAAGGCAGGATTCAGACGTTTGGCGACAACCTCGATGGTTCGTAGTAGCTTGCTGAGCCCATGGAGGGCGAGAAAATGAGGTTGCAACGGAAGGAAGACCTCCTGTACTGCCGTCAGAGCGTTGAGCGTCAGCACCCCCAGGGACGGCGGGCAGTCGAGGATCAGAAAGTCGAGCGGTTCGGGGTCGCGCGGCAGTTTGTCGCGAAGGATCACCTCGCGGCCTACTTCTCCAGCCAACTCCAGTTCGGCTGCTGCCAGATCGAGATTGGCTGGCACGACGGAGAGATGTTCATTCACACGGACCCTCGCTTCCGCGATGCCGGTTTCTCCACAAAGCACTTCATACATCGTCGGCTGTGGCGGAAGCGGTTGGACTCCCAGGTGAAGGGATGCGTGAGCCTGAGGATCGAGGTCCATCAGGCAGACCTTTTTTCCCTGGGATGCCAGTCCAGCGGCGAGGTTGACGGCGGTGGTGGTTTTCCCCACGCCTCCCTTTTGATTGATCACAGCGATACGGCGCATGGGCCACTACTCCCCTCGGCGATTCCCCTGGTCGATTGCCCAACAGGTCAATCAACGACCGGTGCTGGAGGGGGCTTATAGCAAAGCCGAGCCGCTGGCTTCCAGGGCAATTCCCTGGCGTTCTCCACTCAATTTCCATCAAAAGGGGGAGGTTTCCGCTGATTCTGCGAAGATCTCAGGCACTGGTTTGATGGCCGCTACGACGAGTGGACCAGTTGGCAGCTCCGCCGACACGATCGCCAGGCGGCAGTCGGCGTGCATCACCCCAACGTGAGGTTGGCGACGTCTGGGCCGAGCAATCGATTGGGCGGCGACAAGGAGGGTGGATCGCTGAGTCCCTCGACGGACTCAGCGGGCGGCTGGGGGCGATGGTGGTCACGGCAGTAGGTGGCCGATCACTCCGATTGCCCTGTCGATCGATCGATCGCTACCAAGGATCGATCGCCGTGGGATTCGATTCGCGTCGAAAAGGCTTTGTCCGATCTTCGGGTAGCGATGAGGACGAAGTCCCTGGCAATGGGGAGGCAGTCCCTGAACATACCGTCGGATCGCATCGGCAGATCCTAGAAGCTCGCTCACAACGGCTCCATTGATCGCAAGTGGAAGTTGCCTGCTGGCTGCCGTCACAAGGCTGCTGAGCCGCTGGGTTCTGGGAAAAAGGTCGGTCGGGAATGAGGGGAGACGGGAACCGCTTCGCAGCATTCGCTAGGCCGCGTCCGTGAATCTCATCGGACGGCTCTGTATCGCTAGGAAACTTCCCAATCGGATTGGAAAGGCGATCGCTCTCGGGTATGCGTGAATGGCTCGAGAGAACCGGACGGCTTGTGCGGCATATCGCTTGGGAATCGGTCGCTATTGCCTTACGCCACCGCAGAGCAGCTCTGGATGGCTCTTGAATTACGGCTCCACTCAATTCCCGGATCGACCCGGAAAAACGTCTTCGCTGACTTGGGTAGCAAGCTTGCGCTACTTCGTCAGTTCGCGGATGCGGAGGTTGCGCCACCAGACCTTGTAAGGCCCGGTGCCTGCAGCGATCCCGTGGACCTGAAGGCCGATGTGTCCCTTGGGGTGAGTCTTGTAGATCTCCTCGTGAGTGAGGTCGGCGATGGGTTGGTCGTTGATGAAGGTGCGGATGCGTGGTCCCTGGGCGACGATGCGGTACCGATTCCATTGGCCATTGAGAATGGCTTTGTGGGAGTGCTTTTCATCCTTCGGTTCGGGAGACAGCCATCCATACGGCGTCGCCTCCCCGTAGATGTAACCTGCCTGCCCGGGGCTGGATTCAATCTCTACTTGGGGGCCATGGAAACGGCCGATCCCATCGGTCCCTTCTGGTTTCTGGTTGTAGCGAGCGATATCGTCGGCGGTCTTCTCGCGCGAACGAATCTGGACGCCCGAGTTGAGGGCATCATCGACCTTGACCTCGAACTCCAGTTCGAAGTCGCCATACTCTTTTTCGCTCATCAGGAACGAGTTGGGACTTCCTTCCTTCGTAGTTCCTTGGATTGCACCATCGATCACTTGGTAGTCGGCTTTACCGTGAGCGGCCGGCCGCCAGCCTTTCAGAGAGTTTCCATCGAAAAGCGAAGTCCAGGGGCCCTGCGCGATGGTGGATGAGGTCGAGCAAGCGATCAGGCTGATAGCGAGAGCGCTGGATGCAGCATACCGCAGGAAAAGAGACAAACACCTCATGGCAAGATTCCTTTTCGTAGGGGAGAGGGAAGGTGGGAAGAGAATCGCGAAAGCCTTGGTGACTGCTCCCGCGTTCCAATCCAGACCGCACCATCGGCGTGGGCTCTACTTTTAATGGGAAAGCGGGCGAGTTACCATGCACGTCAGAGCGATCCACGATCGCGATATTTATCCTACCTGACGCGGAACGGCCGTGGCCATCCCCGCCATCCCGAAACTGCAGCGATGGTTATCCGCCGCAACTTCCTGCATTCTTCCTTCCCTTGTGCGACTTGCAATCTCCAGGAGCCAGCTCAGATGAAGAAGGCCACATCCATCTCCAATCGCAGCGCAGTAGTTCGCGGGCGTCGCGCGATGTTCATGGCGATCGCCGTCAGTGGAATTCTGGGGTCGAGTGCCGCCAGTCTTGTGGTGGGGCAGGAAGCGAAGCCAGCGGAACTGCGTCCCATGAAGGACCTAGATGCTCACTTCCCATTCCAGAATGTTCCGACCGATCGTGCGGCATGGGAGCAGCGGGCTGCGGAGCTTCGGCAACAGCTGCGAGTGACCTTGGGGCTGCATCCGATGCCGCAGTTGCCAGAGCTTAAGGCGACGATCCACTCTCCGCGTTCGATGGGGGACTACCAGGTCGAGAAGGTCTATTTTGAATCGATTCCAGGGCTGTTTGTCACTGGTACGCTGTATCGCCCGATCGGGAACTGGGAGGGGAAGCGGCCAGGGATCCTGTGTCCGCATGGCCACTGGCCCAACGGTCGGTTTCACGATCCAGCCCCTGCGGAGGTGAATCGACAGTTGGCTAATGGGGAAGAGCGATTCGTGTCGGCGGCTCGCAATCCAATTCAGGCGCGGTGCGTGCAGTTGGCGAGGATGGGCTGCGTCGTTTTTCAGTGGGACATGCTTGGGTATTGCGACGCTCAGCAGGTACCGATGGAACGGGCACATGGATTTAAGGCACGCGGGGAAATCGACGCGACCACGAAGGACGGATGGGTGCTTTTCAGCCCTGAGGCGGAAGGGCATCACCAGTCGGTCATGGGCCTGCAGACACTGCATTCGATGCGAGCTGTCGATTTCATGCTAACCCTGCCGGAAGTCGATCCAGCGAAGCTGGCGATCACGGGAGCCAGTGGTGGTGGAACGCAGACGTTCATCGCGGCGGCTCTGGAGCCGCGATTGCAACTTGCGTTTCCGGCGGTGATGGTCAGTACCGGGATGCAAGGAGGGTGTACCTGCGAGAACGCTTCAGGTCTTCGCGTCGATACCGGGAATGTCGAACTTGCGGCTTTGTTCGCACCCAAACCGATGGGGCTGACAGCCGCCAACGACTGGACGCGCACCATGCCAGAAGATGGGTTCCCGGAACTGAAGAAGATTTACAGCCTCTACGATGCTGCCGACCGAGTGGCGCTTTTCCCCAGCCTCCATTACGGGCACAACTACAATCACGTCAGTCGCGTCAGCCTGTACAACTGGGTCAATCGTTTCTTTGGACTTGGGATGGCAGAGCCGGTGCTGGAGCGAGATTACAGTTTTCTTGGCAAAGACGATCTGACGGTGTGGGGTGCCGAGCACCCAGAGCCTGCCAAGGGGATTGAATCGGAACGAAAGATTTTGCGTTGGTGGCATGAAGAGTCGCAAAGGCAGATTGCCGAATCGAGGGGGGCAAGCAGCAAGGATGGCTCTTTGGTCGCCGAAGGATGGAACGCGATTCTCGCCCCTGTGGCACGCCGAGCGGCCGAGTGGGGGAAGGGTGTTTCGAGAGAAAGCGAGCGGATTTCTGTTTCGTGGGATGGTTCGACCGTCGCATCGATCGAAGCAGGCCAGGGTGTGGACCTAGCAGCCCTTCCCAAAAAGCTGCAGGTGCGAGTAGGCGGTGGGTTCGAAGGAGCGATTGCTCCGGGAACAGCCGTTCGCGTTCAGTGGCATCCCCAGGGCCTGGGAGTCGCCGTCGATCCGGCCACCCAGAAGTGGACTCGACAAGCCTTGGTCGCTAACCCACGCAGGTCGGCGGCTTATACCTACGGTTACTCGCCAGCGCTTCGCCTGCGGCAAGCTGCCGCCTTGGCAGCGCTAGTGCAGTATTTGAAAGGTCAGGGGGTGGAGTCGGTGGAATTGGTTGGTGAAGGGGAAGACGCATGGGTTTCTGCTGCCGTGGCTGCGTTGAAAAACAGCCCGGTCGATTCGCTGCTACTGACTCCGACCGAAACGACGGCAAGCCAAGGAGACGATGTCGACGATCCTGATCTTGTTCCAGGGGCGCTCAAGTACGGCGACTTTTGGGGCCTGCTTTCTGTGACGCAGGCCGAAGGAATTCGGTTGAATCAAGCGAAGCTTCCGGAGGCGGAAGGTGCCATCCGCAAATGGGGTCTGCGGCTCCAGGCGACTCCCTGACTCGCAGCTTTCGATTGTTTTCCTTTCCCAGGGAGCCTTCATGTCAAGTCGGCGGATTTGTTCCCGCCGGCCTGATCCTGATTGCCGCCCCTCGATAGCTAGCCCTCATTCGGTGCCACCCACCTTCCTCATTCGGTGCCACCCACCTTCCTCATTCGGTGCCACCCACCTTCCTCATTCGGTGCCACCCACCTTCCTGGATTCCAGCCCGGTTGGGGGGGCGGTGCTGAGGTATAACCTTTTGTCCATCTGTCCAGTCGAGCTTTCGATGGGGCTAGGGAACTCGATTCCTTGTTTTTTCCCTATTTACCTTCATTCCAAGTTAGTCTCGGACGATTCTCGGATTGTGTTCATTTGTCCATTCTTTGGATGTGCCCCTAGAATCACCCCATGCGATGCGCAAGGATTCCTCGATTCCCCAGGGAGCCTGACACATGCCAAGGACCGCTAGAGCTGAAATCTGCCCACCCGATCAAATCAACATTCTCCATATCACCCAGCGCTGTGTTCGACGCGCTTTCCTGACTGGAGAAGATCCGGTTTCAGGTTGCGACTATGGGCATCGACGCCAG
>JBILTR010000012.1:0-140857 GCA_044371425.1 Pirellulaceae bacterium
CTCGAGCCTGCAACCATCTGGGCAACGCGATAAAAGCTCCCCCGGTAGGGCTCGAACCTACGACCCGCGGATTAACAGTCCGCTGCTCTGCCAACTGAGCTACAGGGGAATTGTTTCTAGGCTCCTCTGCAACCCAACCCGCGGATGAATCCGCCTTCGGCGGACTCTGCCAACTGAGCTACAGGGGAATTGTTTCTAGGCTCCTCTGCAACCCAACCCGCGGATGAATCCGCCTTCGGCGGACTCTGCCAACTGAGCTACAGGGGAATGGTTTTTTCTCCTCTGCAACCCAACCCGCGGATCAATCCGCCTTCGGCGGACTCTGCCAACTGAGCTACAGGGGAATTGTTTCTAGGCTCCTCTGCAACCCAACCCGCGGATGAATCCGCCTTCGGCGGACTCTGCCAACTGAGCTACAGGGGAATGGTCGATTTCAGGCTTGAATTTTAGCTACCTTGACCTTCCACGGCAAGGCCAGCAAGCCGGTTGTCGTCACGAACCGGATGAAACGGGACTCCCTGAAAAGTCCACTGAATTGCTGGCGGCTATCATGGAATCCTGCAATGAAGCCCGCGACCGATCCGGATGGCGACTCGGACTGTGGCTGGACCTCCCGCAAGTAGCCAACGCCTGGAGCAAGGAGATTCGGATGCATCGCGACGCCGTGATTCTCGGCAGCGGTTTCTCAGGGAGCCTTTTGGCCTGGATTCTCGCCGCCGCCGGTCGATCGGTTCTCGTCCTCGATCGCCAGCAGCACCCTCGCTTTGCGATCGGTGAATCGAGCACCCCGACAGCCGATTTTCTTCTGGCTCATCTTGCAGATCGCTGGAATCTCCCTCGGCTCGCGCCCCTGGCCTGCTGGGGCACGTGGAAGCAGTCCTACCCCGACGTCCTGGGTGGCAAAAAACGAGGATTCAGTTACTACCAACATCTGCCTGGGAAAATTTTTCAAGAAGACTCCCGGCACCAACATTCCCTTCTGGTGGCCGCCAGCTGCGAGGACCACTGGAGCGATACCCACTGGCTAAGAAGTTCAGTCGACCACTTCCTGGCTCACCAGGCCGCTGCCGCAGGGGTATCGATCTTGGAGCGGCATGAGGTTGTCCATTGCGACTGGGACCCTACCTGCCAGCGGTGGCAAGTCGCCTGCAGGCAACTTGACCATCCATCTCGCCACCTTCAGTCGATCCAAACTCCATGGGTCATCGACGCCTCCGGCGCAGGAGCCGCCCTGGCCCCCTGGGTGAACAACGAACGAAATGACGCCTGGATGAGAACTAGAACACGAGCCATCTTTGGTCACTTCACTGGAGTTGCCGACTTTCACCCTACCGCGTCCAACGACGATCCTTTCGCCGGCGATGATGCCGCTCAACATCACCTGCTAGACTCCGGCTGGTTCTGGATGCTGCGCATGGAACGCGGCATCACCAGCGTCGGTTTGGTGGAACCATGCGAAAACCAGACGCCTATCCCCAGCCCCGAAGATCATTTTCAAAAACGACTGGCCGACTTCCCAACAATCGCTCAATTGATGTCCCATGCAACTTGCATCGCACCCACCACCGGCATGGGACAAACTTCGGGGAGGATCAGCCGTTGCATGGCGAAGGCCTCTGGGCCTGGCTGGTTCTCGCTGCCCCTTGCCTTCGGCTTCGTCGATCCACTGCACAGCAGCGGGATCGCTCATGCGCTCAGCGGTGTTGCCCGCGTCGCCGAAGCGCTTTTGGGAGATTCCAAAGAGCTTCCAAACCGGATCGCTCGCTACAACCAAGAACTGCGTCGTGAGGTGGAGTGGATCGATCTGCTGGTCGCCTGCTGCTATGAAGCCCAACCCTCCTTCGAACGCTTTCAAGCTGCCGCGTCGCTCTACTTCGTTGCCGCCATCGCCTTCGAACAGCAATTGGCTCGCGATCCCGCTCGCTGGCCCATCGGCTTTCTTCAAAGCGATGATGTCCCACTGAAACAAGTTGCGACCCAAATCTACAACAGCCTGCGGGAATCGAAAATGACGTCCGATTTCAATGATCGCAAGCGTGTCACGGCCTGGGTGTCGGAAGTAGCGAAGAAAATCAAGCCCTGGGATCCCGTAGGGCTGCTGGATCCTAAGCACCTCAACCGAATCGCTCACTCCTCCGCCCCCAAATATGCTGCCATCGCCAGCCGAGGAGGCGGGTAGCCAAAAAGACCCCAAACCCAGGGAATCCAGCCAGTCACCTAAAAGATAGGGTTGCGATTCTCTATCCGTCTAAGCCACAATCATTTTCACGGTTGGCACCGCCACCCGATCCGTTGGCTACCTTTTCCTATCCGTCTGTTGACATGCGCCTAGCATTCGCATCCTCTTTTTTTCTGCTCGCGGAGAGAAACGAACATGAGCTTCTGTTCCAAGCCAAGTCGCCGTCTGTTCCTGGGAGGTTTGGGAAGCATCGGGGCCGCTAGCGTCCTGATGCGGTCGCCACATCGCGCCTTGGGCTACCAGGCACCCAGCGACCGTCCAGTCTTTGCGACGATCGGACTTCGCAATCAAGGCTGGACGATCACCAGCAAGTCGTTCAAATTCGCCGACTTTGCAGCTCTGGTTGACGTCGATGCCAAGGTGCTGGAAGACAATGTGGGCAAGGTCGAAAAGGAACAGGGAAAAAGACCGGATGCCTACAAGGATTACCGCCAAGTCCTGGATCGCAAAGACATCGACGCTGTGATGATCGCGACTCCAGATCACTGGCACACCAAGATTGCTGTGGAAGCGATGGAGGCGGGGAAAGATGTCTACTGCGAGAAACCCCTGACGCTGACCATCGATGAAGGCAAGTTGATCGAGAAGGTGGTCAAAGAAACAGGCAGGGTCTTCCAGGTCGGTACCATGCAAAGGACGGAACTGGACCAGCGATTCCTCTTAGCAGTCGCCTTGGTGCAGCATGGCCGCATCGGAAAGGTCCAGAAAGTCACCTGCGGCATCGACAGCATGGAAGCATCTCCGGTGATTCCGGAAGTCGCCGTTCCGGAAGGACTCGACTGGGACTTTTGGCTGGGCCCAGCACCCCAAGTCCCTTACCGAGCCCTTCCCGAACTTCGCAAGGGATACGGCGGCGGAGTACCTCTCTACAGCAACGCCCATTACTCATTCCGCAATTGGCACGAGTACTCCGGAGGCAAGTTGACCGACTGGGGTGCTCACCATGTCGACATCGCCTGCTGGGCGATTGGCGCCAGCGAAACTGGCCCCAGCAAGGTGACTCCCGTCAAATACAGCCTTCCCGTCGAATACAAGGATGGTCACCCAACCGTGGCGGATCGGTACAACGCTGCCACCAGTTTCGAAATCCATGCAGCGATGCCGGATGGTATTCAGATGGTGATCACCAGCGAAGGGGACAACGGCATCCTCTTCGAAGGGACCGAAGGTCGGTTCTTCGTCAATCGCGGGAAGATCACCGGTAAGCCGGTTGAAGAATTGAAGGACAAGCCGCTGCCAGAAGGTTCGATCGAAAAAATCTACGGCGGTAAGGTCAGCGAGAATCACACGGCGAATTTCACCGATGCGATGAAGTCCCGAAAGCAACCGATCTCGGACGTCTGGACTCACAACCGCATGCTGGAAATCTGCCACCTGTCGAATATCGCAATGCGGCTGGGTCGGGAAATCGCCTGGGATCCCGTCGCTCGCCAAATCACCGGTGACGATCAGGCCAATTCGTTCCTGGCTCGCGAAAGCCGAAAGGGCTACGAGATCTCCCGCAAAGGCTGATCGGCGAACGAACTGATTTCCTCGAAGGAGCCTCCCACTGCAGGGAGGCTCCTTTGTTTTATCGACTGCGATCGATTTCGGAGGTGCTTTGTGGCCAATGTGCTAGTTCTTTACCATTCCAATACAGGTCACACCAAGCGGATGGCCGAACTGGTGGCCGAAGGTGCTGCCAGGCAGCCTGGCACTCAGGTGCGGCTCAAGGAGATTTCGATAGCCGATCCGACCGATCTGGAATGGTGCGACGGCATCGCGCTGGGCTCCCCCACCAACTATGGCACTGTCAGCTGGCAGATGAAGCAGTGGTGGGATCAGCAGCCCATTGAAAACTGGGGCAAACGCGATGGGAAGATCGGCTGCGTCTTCAGCTCCGGTGGCGCCTGGGGAGGCGGCCAGGAGTGGGCCTGCATGACCCTCTTCTCCATCCTGATCAATTACGGCTTTCTGGTCTTTGGTCTGACCGATTACACCGGCCGCAAGTTTTCCGCTCACTACGGCGCCATCGTCGCCGGCGATCCCACCAGCGATCCTGAAATGGAAGCCTGCCGCCGACTGGGACAGCGACTGGCCGAGTACTGCATCGCTTACATCGACGGGAACCCAGCGGCTCACCCTCTGCAGCAATCTTACGATCGCTTTGAGCATCTGAAGCCTAGTAGTTGAAATCCCTCATCCTCACTCATCGATGACGCTTACGATTGGTCCATCCGGAATTTGTGTGGGTTGCGATCGCTTCTCTGCCGCGACTCAAGAAATACCGTTAGCGACAGCACCCATTTACCTTCCGGGGTGAAGACGGTTTTTTTACTCTCCCAAGGGGAGGGTGAAATCCATCGCAAGCCTTGCAGCCCAGGGGAAAAGGTGAGGACGGTTTTTTACCCTCCCTCAGGGAGGGTCGCTGAGGAGGCACGACGAAGCGGGGAGGGGAATGCAGTATTCGCACATTGGGGAAGAATGATCCGCGATGGATGGAGCTGCAAAAATTGGCCCTCCCCGCTCGTTCCTCGCGACCCTCCCAAGGGTAGGGTGAAATCCATAGCAAGCCTTGCATTCCAAGGGGAGGGTGAGATCCAAAGCACGCGTTGCATCCTTAGCCCTTACCCCTGCGACTCCATCCCGCTTAACTCCTGTCGGCCGGACGGATACGGCCCACGGAATTGCCGAATGGACCTTACGATGTTCTCCCTGCGGGCACCTTCGCCGGCAGTTCCACACGGATCGCGCTCCGCGCAAGCCATCACTGCGCGACTGGACCTTCCAAGAGCTTTTGGAGCTTTCTCTTCAGCGGCAGCGCGATATCAGGATGCTTGTCGATCACGTTGTTCGATTCCCCGGGATCCTCCTGAAGATCAAACAACTGCCATTCGGGGATCTCTGTAGGAACCAGGCGCAGCTGGACGTTAGTGGCCTTCTTTCCTGGAGCGCGAATCAGCTTCCACCGCCCTTCCCGAAGACCAAACTGCCCAGACTGGCCGTTGTCCTGCGTCAGCAGATGAGCCCTACCCTTGGCATTTGGCTTGCCCGTCATCAGGTCGCTCAGGTCCACGCTGTCCGGATACGCCCCTTCGGGAGCCGTGGCACCCGCTAGCTTCGTGAACGTCGCCGCGAAGTCGACGGAGCAGAGAACCTGATCGGAGACCTGCGGGGATGTGGTACCTGGCCAGCATACGAGCAAGGGGGTCCGCGTCCCCGCCTCATAGACGTTGTACTTGCCACCCCGGAATGGACCATTCGGATCGTGCTCCCCCAGTCGCTCGATCGCGTCATCCTGGTAGCCATCATCCAGCACCGGACCATTGTCGCTGCAGAAGACGATCAGCGTTTTGCGATCCAGATCTAGCGACTTCAGCGTCTGCCGAATCGCTCCCACCGAATCATCCAGCTCCACAATGGCATCGCCCCGCGGCCCATGTCCGCTCACTCCCTGATATCGCTCATGCACCACCCTGGGAACATGGATCGCATGGGAACAGAAAAGGAGAAAAAAGGGCTTTTCCTGATGTTCTGTGATCCACCGCTTCGCTTCCGTGACCCAATGATCGGTGAGGTCTTCGTCACGGAATCTCGCCTTCTGGCCACCGGTATAAAAGCCAATCCGACTGACGCCGTTGTGGATTGTCGCATTGTGACCATGCGACCAATTCATCTTGAGCTGATCGCGATGGGTGATGCCAGTGGGATGATCTTCGGTAGGCTTCTTCTCGCCCACCCATAGCGGGTCGCTGGTGTCCAGCCCTTCGACGCGATCCTGGCGCACGAACACCTGGGGCACGCGATCGTTGGTCGTCGGGAGAATAAAGCAATCGTCAAAACCAAGTTCCATCGGACCCGGTCGCAACGAACCATTCCAATCTGGTCCATCGGAGCCCCCCAAACCCAGATGCCACTTGCCGATCACTCCCGTTCGATAGCCTGCCTGCTTGAGCACCAGGGGAAGCGTTGGCTTTCCTACAGGCACAACCAGGGGACTATTGGGAGGCGCTACTCCGGTTCCTTTTCTTCGGAAGGCGAACTCCCCAGTCAAAAGAGAGTACCGAGTCGGCGTGCAGGTGGAGGCAGGGCTGTAACCGCTGGTGAATCGGATCCCCTCGGCCGCCATTCGATCCAAATGAGGCGTTGGAATCGTCTTCGAACCATAACAACCGACATCCCCATAACCCAAATCGTCCGCCATGATCACGATGATGTTTGGCTTGGACTCTTCCCCAAAGACAGATCCGGCCAAAAACAGGAAGGCGGCACCGACCAGAGGGACGATCTCCATCGCGATCCAACCGAAAATCGAACAGAAACGCATCAGATACCCCCGAATGATTCCCTGGGTTGAATGCCAGCAAGTGATCCGTTCAGAGCGTGAAAGCAACTTCTATCCCTACAGTGTAGCCAGCGCCGCGCATGGTCGCACGGCTACCGGTCCTTCCACCGCACTCCGTGTCGAATCCTTCCAGGGCCTTATGCACCTAGCCGGACCACGTGTGATGCTGTCGGATACACCATCCAAGCGATCGGCAGACGGATCGCAAGCCGGCGATCGGGCGTTTGGCAGTACCTGTTCGCCCTTCGAAGTCATTACGTTCGATCGCCATCTCGCCGTTGCGGGCCTCCCGCGGTCCGCCGAAGAATGCCAGGGGCCGCATGCTCCCTGAGTAGCGAACATCCAACAGATTCGAATGCCCAAGTCGCTCCCATCGGCACAGAGTTCTGCTGTTCGCGCGGCGAGGTTGCACACCGTCCCGATGACCATGTGCAACAGACTGCAGGGAGATCACCGATCGGTGTAGACCTGCGTGCTTTCTTCCTTGACGACCGCGACAGGTCGCTGCAGGCTCTTGAGAAAGGCCCGAACCACCTGAGTGCCTTCCTGAGGCAACTGAAGTCGGAAACGGAAAGCTCGCTGATCGCCGGGGGCCATTTCGGGAATCGCCTCAAAGCGAATCGCATTTCCTTGAACTTGATACCGAGTCGGCGCGTCGACCTGCAGCACCTTGGCTCCCACAGGCAGCTCGATCGCCACTTCCACCTGGGAGTCGCTGCGGGTGCCGGAATTGGAAACCTTGACCGTATACAGCGACTGACCATCCAGCTCGACGGGGTCATTGTCGTCCTCGATCGTAAACGCCAACTCGCTCAACCCCTCCACGCGCACTCCCTTCTCGAGAGGCTCAGCGCGCGTATCGGACGATTGACTCTGCAGTCGGATGACGAAGTCACCGGCTTCCATCGGAAGGAGCGTCAGGTCGGTGGTGGCAGTCTGCCCAGGCTTCAATTCATCCAGTCCCCAAGCAACAGCATGCTGGTCTGCAAGATACTCACCATGGTTGCCGGCGCTCTGAAACTGAAGCCCTTTGGGAAGATAGGCCACAATGTCGATGTCCTTGGCGGGAGCCGTACCCTGATTGGCGATCGAGACTTGGTAATTGGCAGGACGCTCCAAATAACGCAGCTTAGGTCCCTGGAAGGCAAGTGTCAGTTTCGGAGCGATGATCTGGATGGGGAGCGATGATTCCTGTGGCGCGCCGTTGCCGCTGACGATTCGGATCTTGGAGAGCAGCGATCCTGCTTCCACGGCGGTCAGATCCAGAGGAATCGAACGGCTTTCTCCTGGCGCCAAATCCCCAAGCGACATTCCGAGTGCATCGCCGGATGGGTGACGAAGCTCTCGCGGCAGGTCGACCTCCAGTGACACATTCTTTGCAGTGCCCGTACCGCGATTGGTCACCGCAATCTGGATTTGCATCCGGTCCCCGACCCGTACGTCCGGGTCGGCATTTTGGGTGACTTCCAGACGCGGCAGGGTACTGACGGTGCGTGCAGAGGCCAAGCTGGAGAAGGAGACGCTGGCCACACTTCCGATCTCACCCTCTTCAGTCGGTACCAATTCAATCATCACCGTCCGTTCATCGCCGGGCATCAGTCGCCCCAACGACCACTGAAGCAGTCCATCTTCGGAGCCCTGAGATGGTGGCGAAGTCGATTCCAGACGCGTGTGCTTGGGAACCCGATCGACCAGCACGACGTCCTCTGCCGCCGAGGTTCCCAGATTCCGCACACGAAGCGTGAAGCTTGTTTTCTGCCCTACCTGCACTTCCTCCGGTGCAATCTTCTGAACCTGAAGGCTTGGAGTTTGCGTCCCCTCCAAGGCACGTTCACCAGGTATGTCCGCAAGAGCCGACGCCCGCGCGATCAGCACTCGGCCCCCGGAAGCCCCTCCCACTGCATCCACCGGCGATATGGAATCGGCTGGTGGCATCGAACGGCCGACGGGGTTCCCCTGCATCGACGGACTCGCCGACAGGGAAGAAGGAACAGCAGCCGGATCCGAAGCGGCCCCAAGAAGGGATGGAGTTGCAGGCGGTGCTGGAAGAGCTGGTCCAGCAGTTCGATTATCAGGGGTTGCCGTCGCGGCGCCAGGCATCTGTCCCATCGATTCTCCAGAAGAGAATCCCGATGGGGGAGAACCTGGCGGAGGGAAGGAGGGCGCTGCTGAAGGAGCTACCGGAGCCTGGCCCAAGCGAGGCAACTCGGGGACTGGTAACGCGCCGGGGGCGATAGGTGCGGGACTACCAGCGGGCGGCAGAGCCGGAGGCGGTGGCAGAGCTGGCCCGGAGGCCGAAGGTAGCACGGGAATCGAAATCCCAGGGGCAGGCGTTGCCCCCCCCAACGACGGCGGCTCGGCCGCACCTCCCGCCAGCGCTGCCGACGATGGGCTGGCCAGTCCTGGCGTCAGGTCGGTGACTGGCGCGCCGGGTGCTGCAGCGGGACCCGCACTGATTGGAGGAGCCGATGTGTCCGAATTGGCGATGCGCCGATCGGGAAAAGGCCGCGCAGGGGCCGCTGGAAGATTGTTGATCGGAACGTTTGCCACGGAAGGTGGCTGCACTCCAGGAAACGCTGGCACCACCGATGGCTCCAGAGGAGTACGAGGCACCGGGCCACCTGCGGGTTCCACCGGAGCAGCCGCCAGATCTTGATCGGATGGTTCCATCGGCATGCTGGCCGATGCCTGGATCACTCGATCCATCAAACCCGTCGACTGGTCGTTGTGACGAACCACGAGGGAAGGTGGCGGCGGTAAGGATGCGATATCCTCACCAACCTCCAGATCATCGCTCTCATGCGACGCGATGGCTGGTGGATACACCGCAATTGGCTCTGCCGACTGCAACGCATAATCGGGAGTCGCTTCCGAAACGGGCGCGAATCGATCCCGGGAGTCCTTCTGCGCAATGGCCACCGCAAAGGCTCCCAGCATCGATGTGAAAAGCCCTGCTGCAGCAGTCAGTTTGGTTTTGGGGGTGAGCCAAGACATCCTTGTCCTCGGCATGAGGGTTGAGTGGCGCAGCCTTCGGTGTGCCAGCTGCATTCTAGGTCGTTCGTGTGCTGATTCTCTGTTTGGATGCCAATACAATCGCGATCAGTAGCGAGTCTGCCCCGTGGGCGCTTGCGTGGTGATCGTTCCAGGAGCCCCTGCATAAGGAGAACCGGGCGCCGCGGCGCTGGCCATCTTGACCTGAAGGGCGCCCATGCGCTGGACCACATCGGGCTGAGCCTGATTGATCGCGAGGCTTTGCTGATAGTTTTTCATCGCCTGGGCGTAATCATTGGCCGACTCCCGCATCCGCCCCTTGGCAGTCCATGCTTTGTAGTTCACAGGGTTCATCGCCAACGCTTCATCGATATACTGCTCTGCCAGCTTCGTTTGACC
Source organism: Pirellulaceae bacterium (assembly GCA_044371425.1). Classification (GTDB taxonomy): domain Bacteria; phylum Planctomycetota; class Planctomycetia; order Pirellulales; family Pirellulaceae; genus JBEISR01. The sequence goes on from JBILTR010000012.1 coordinate 9,954, forward strand.
AAACTCATAATGCAGCCGACTTAACTCCAGTCGGGCATCGGCTAAACCGGGAGCCTGAGCGTTCCAGCGCTTCAAGAAATCAAAAGCGCGATCCGAACGATTGGTCTGAACCAGAAGAACGGCCAGACCTCGATGGCACTCGATGTGGTTTGGACTAACGTCCAGGCATTGGTTGTACGTTGACTCCGCCTGCTCCAACAGCTTGGAATCCTTGTTGGCAATCCCCATCTGATGGTAGGTTGAAGCAAGATTGTAGAGAGCGTCTGGATCGGTCGGATTGGTCTGCCTGGCAGTCTCAAATTGCTGAAGTGCTTCGGCGTACCGCCCCTGCTGATACAGCTGAACGCCACTGGTATTGATCCCCTTGGATTGCCAATGGCAACCGCTTTGGAACCAGCAGACAGCCAGCGCCAGAAGCGTGAGCGAGCGACTGGAACGAAGAGAATTCCCGCCTACAAGGGACTCCCGCCTAGGAAAAGGCGGGCCCTTTCTGGTTGGTTCAGCAATCGTTGACTCCACGGACTCGCCTCCGGTCTCAGGTCGGGAACCCCATTTCAGTCCCCCATGGCCCAGGTATCGCATCGGCTTGTACAGCCCAACGGCGGGTAAGGGCAAGAGCAATTCATGACGCTCGATCGACGAAAAGCAGGGTTTCGCCGACGAAGGACAGGCTCTCCCATTTCCCGCCATCCAAGGATGGAGGAAATCGGGAAAAGCCGAAGCTCCACCTGAAAGGCGTAGCGAATCTCCCTGCATGCGATGCGAAAACTGCGGGTGCTGCGTCCTCCCTAGGGGTAGTTCCCGCGAGTAACACCAATTGATCCCTCGCGGATCGCTCCAACTTCAGTGAAAAATGGTTGGTTAGGCAATTTTTGCCAGGACGATTTCGGATTCTGAGGCGCTCGGCACAGGTTACGTCATGGCCAACGGCGAATGGATGGGGTAACCTCTTGGCTTGCATTGGATCGCTGCTCTACCGGCTGCTACTGCCAATCGGCAGCGGAAATTTCTGGTTTTGCGTCGATCGATCTTGCCCCAGGAGGATCCATGACCTCGGTACCGTCCGACACCCCGATTTCCGATCAGCGGGCTGAATTCATCGACCCCCAGAATGCTCCTTCGTCGCCGATCGCAAAGCAGACCGAACCGCTTCTGTTTCAGGATCTCCATGTGGGAGACCAATGGTGGAGCCAGGAGCGCGAGGTGACGGACGTCGACATCGTCGATTTTGCCGAGTTGACGGGGGATCACGATCCGCTGCACCTGGATGCCTCCTACGCGGAAGACAGCCCCTTTGGTCGGCGGATCGCTCACGGGTTGCTGGGATTGTCCTATATGGCTGGACTCAGCTCCTGCGCCCCCCGGGTCAAGACCGTGGCTCTGATGGGGGTCGAGCAGTGGAACTTTCTACAGCCGATCTATATCGGCGATCGAATCCGCGTCCATACGGCCGTCGAGTCGCTGACGCCGCATGGTCGCAACCATGGGATCGTTCGATGGCGACGACAAGTGGTCAATGATCGGGAGCAGGTCGTTCAGGAGGGAATCCTGGTGACGATGGTTGCAGCGAGAACCATCCCTAGGCGTGTCGCCAAAGCTGGTGGCGAAGGCATTGGGTAACCGACAGCTCGATGCTCTGTCACAAGATAGGGTCCCAAACGCGGGCAACCTCCTGCTAACTGGGCCGTGTTGCCAACAAGCCCGCCTGCTGCAAATACCCATACGAATCGCTGAACGTTGCCGGACACGGCCAGCCATCATGGACTTCCCGTGAAACCGACCGGAAGCCTCGCTACGTCCGGGCCGCAGTACCTTCCAAGAGCGAGAAGGACTTCATGGTGTTGTGCAGCAGCATCGCGATGGTCAGTGGCCCGATTCCGCCCGGGACGGGAGTGATCGCCGATGCGACGCGAGATACCGCATCAAAGTCGACGTCGCCCACCAATTTGTCCCCGAGTCGATTGATGCCGACATCGATCACTACCGCCCCTGGTTTGACCATCTCGGGGCCAACAAAATTCGGCTTTCCGATCGCTGCGATCAGGATGTCGGCTCGCCGAGTGATCGAAGCTAGGTTCTGGCTTCGGCTGTGGCAACAGGTGACGGTCGCATTAGCGAAACGACTGCCACAGGGTCCCTCCTTCTGAAGCAGCATCATCGCCAGCGGCTTGCCGACGATGTCACTGCGACCGACGACAACCACCTCTTTTCCTTCGGTCTCAATCCCCTCTCGTGCCAGCAGCTGCACCACACCGTGCGGGGTGCATGGAAGAAATCGTGGGCGATCCTGACTGATCCGCCCCACGTTCTCTGCTGCGAAAGCATCGACATCCTTTCGGGGATCAATCGCATCCAACACGGCTCGCGAGTCGATCCCGGCTGGGACGGGCAATTGAACCAAGATTCCATGGATCGACGGATCCTGGTTCCACTCGTTCAGCAGTCCCAAAAGCTGGCTGGTCGTTGTGCTTTCCGGAAGACGTTTCAGCACACTGACGATTCCGGCCGATTCGCAAGCCTTCTCTTTATTGCGGACGTAGACCTGACTGGCAGGGTCATCGCCCACCAATGCCACCGCCAAGCAGGGCCTTTTTCCACTCATCCCCACCTGCCGTTCGACCTCCTGTCGAATCTCCTCCCGAATCGCCAGGGCAATCTTCTTTCCGTCCAGAATGCGAATGTCCAAAAGTCGTTTTCCTTATGCTGCGATCGAATCCGAAGTCGCCATCCCAGAGGAGGCTCTTTCAGGCTTCCCAAGTGCGATAGTGGCGCCGCATGGGCGCCGCTATAGTGAGTATAAACCAACGAGGTGGATCGATCATCTGCCGACGGGAGCACCAACGGGACGGGGTTCGCCAACGGAACCTGTCCCTGGCTTAAGACAAGGGAGTGGGAGATTCATGTCAGAAGAAAACAAGCTGAGTGCGGTGGAAGCCATCAAGGAAGCCAGTCGATTTCTCCGAGGCACCATCGGGGAAGATCTGCAGAACGATTCCGCCTCGTTCGGCAAGGACAACGCCCAATTGCTGAAGTTTCACGGCACCTACCAGCAGGATGACCGCGAGCAGCGGGTAGCGCGCGACGGGGTCAAAAGCGAAAAAGCCTACAGTTTCATGGTGCGGACCCGAATCCCTGGAGGGGATTTGACCGCCGAACAGTTCCTAGCGCATCTCGATCTCTGCGATGAAATCGGCAACACGACGCTGAAGGTGACGACGCGTCAGGCAATTCAGTTGCACGGGATCCTCAAGGGGGATCTTTGGAAGGCGATCCATCGGATCAACGAGGTGGAATTGAGCACGCTGGCGGCCTGCGGCGACGTCAATCGCAACGTGATGTGCTGCCCGGCGCCCTACGCCAACGAGGTCCACCGCGAGATCCAGAAGGTGGCTCACGAAATCGCCATGCACCTGGCCCCACGCTCCAAGGCCTATCATGAGCTTTGGGTCACAGATCCCCAGACGCAGGAAGCGTCGCTGATGGGAGGCAGTGATGAGGAGTTTGAACCGATTTACGGGAAGACCTACCTGCCTCGGAAATTCAAAATCGGCGTCGGACTGGCGGACGATAACTGCGTCGACATCTACACCCAAGATCTTGGCTTCATGGCCATCGTCCGAGACCAGAAAATCATCGGTTACAACGTCACTGTCGGCGGCGGGATGGGAATGACCCCCAGCGCCACCAAAACCTTTCCGGCTCTCGCCAAACGGATGGCCTTCTGCACCCGCGAGCAGGTGCTAGAGGTGGCTGAAGCTGTGGTGAAAGTGCAGCGGGATCACGGCAATCGCTCGGATCGAAAGATCGCGCGACTGAAGTACGTTATCGCGGACAAGGGAGTCGAGTGGTTCCGCGAGCAGGTAGAAGCATACTGCGGCTACCAACTGGCGGATTGCCACCCAGACGATGTCACCGGCCACAACGATCACCTCGGCTGGGAACCTCAGGGCGATGGATTGTGGTTCTATGGGCTCAATATCGAAAATGGCAGAGTCTTTGATGGCCCAACAAGGCAATGGAAGTCGGCGATCCGCGAAATCTGCAGTCAGCTACACCCTAGGCTCAAACTGACCGCTCACCAAAGCATCCTCTTCACGCACCTTCGCGAGGACCAGAAATCGACTCTCGAGTCGATTCTGAGGAAGCATGGTATCCCTCTGTCTGAAGATATTTCAACCGTTCGACGGTGGTCGATCGCCTGCGTCGCACTGCCAACCTGTGGACTGGCCATTACGGAAAGCGAGCGGGTGCTTCCGGAGGTGATCGACCAACTGGAGCCGATTCTCGAATCGCTCGGCCTAGAAGATGACGCTTTCACCGTTCGCATGACCGGTTGCCCTAACGGCTGCGCACGCCCCTTCGACGCCGAAGTGGGATTGGTAGGAAGAGCCAAAGGGAAGTACACGCTCTATCTGGGCGGGTCGCGCCTGGGGAATCGACTCGGTTTCATCCACCGAGACATGGTTCCCCTGGAAGATATCTCCAAGGTCCTCCACCCATTGCTCTCCAAATTCTCCCAGCTTCGACAGCCTGGCGAGGGATTTGGAGATTTCTGCACGCGCGTGGGCAACTCGTCGCTTATGGAGTGGAACGAACCGCCAGCGGTCACTTGATCTAGACAGTAGGTTCCATAGCCATCGCATTTTCAGAAGCCGTTTGCATCGGCTTCCATGGCCAGAATGTGGCGATCGCAAAGGCGATAGCCACACCTCCTAAGACGTCGGAAGGATAGTGCGCACCGGCCACCACCCGCTGCAGACAAGCCAGCGCGGCCCAAAGGGCAAACAGCAACCTTCCCTTCGGATAGACGGCGGACATGCCAATCGCCAGCGCCGCAACCGTGGCCGAGTGCCCTGATGGAAAGCTGCGAAGCCTCGCCTTCCAGCCTCCCTCGGGCAGCGTGACACCCCACCCCGCTTGAGAGACCAATCCAGGAAACTCCTCCAGCGCATAGGGTCGCACTCTTGGAAACATTCCTTTGCTGATGTTGGCAACCAACCCAGTGACCAGCGTCAGCAACAAGACCCACCCGAGCGCCTTGCGTCGACGAGCATCGAGGTAGATCAGCGTTCCCAGCATCAGAAGCGTGGTCAACCCCTGGGCCAGAAACTCCGAGAGCATGATCACTTTGTCGATGTCCCCCGGCAAGTTCATGGTCCGCAAACGGTTCGACCACTCGACATCGAACGGCGACACCATCCAAGCCAGAAGCAGGCCCAATCCCGCTCCGATAGCCAAAGCGATTCGCTTTCTCCGAAATTCTTTCACAGTCCCTCCCTGGTCTGATGGCATCGATGCTTCCAAGCATTAGGTCAGTATCGCTTCGATGGGCTGACCACGCGTTGCCGGGACTGGTCGACCGACCGCATCGTGCAAAATCGTTTCAGGCCCGATCCCAAGGCAATGGTAGATCGTTGCATGAAGGTCCTGAGGTTCTACACGTCCTTCTAGCGGATAGCCCCCCTGCCGGTCGGATCTCCCATGCACCACCCCTCCCCGAACACCTCCACCAGCCAGTGCTGCAGAAAACACATGGCCCCAATGATCGCGGCCGCCACCTGGATTGATTCTGGGGGAACGCCCGAATTCTCCCATCCAGATCACTAGAGTCTCTTCGAGAAGACCTCTCTGCCCAAGATCCTCCAGGAGCGCCGAGTAAGCCAGGTCCATCGGTGGCATCAAAGCATCCTTCAGTCGCTTGCTGTTGTTGGCATGCGTATCCCACGCCGGAGCCACATCGGGATCGTCCGCCCCCCGCGTCCAGTTCACCTGCACCAAGGACACCCCCGCCTCAACCAATCGCCTCGCCAAAAGAACGCTCTGCCCAAAACGATTCCTTCCGTAGCGATCCCTCACCGAATCGGGCTCTTGGTCCAAGGCGAATGCCTTCTTTGCCTTCTCTCCCTGCAAGAGGCTGGCTGCCTGGTGCTGCAGATTGCTCCATCGAGATCTCGCAGCTTCCATCGGTCCTGCATGGAGAGCCTGATTCATCTGATCCAGAAGCGACCGACGTGCCGCCATCCGCTCCAGCGGCACATCGGCTCGAAGCGATACGTCGGCGATATGAAAATCGGCTGCGTTGGGATCGCAGGTCAAAAGCCACGGGTCGGCGTGGGATCCCAACCAACCGGCATCCTGTCCAGGCCAAACGATGCGTCCTGTGTTCCAGATCTCTTCCGGCAAACGGATCGCCCCTGGCAAATCGGTCCGATCCCCTCGCAGATGGCGAATGGTCGCAGCAAGAGTAGGCCAGTGGTTGGGCGCTCCCGGCAACGCGTTCTCCATGTTCGTCGGTGCATGCGGCACTCCAGTGAGCATCCAATAACCGCTGGAGGAATGCGCGTTATCGTCCGTCGCCATGGCTCGAAGCACCGCGATCGATTCGGTGAACTGGGCGGTGCGCGGCATCCACTGGCCAACGCGAAGCCCAGGAGTCGCCGTGGCAATACTTGGCTCTTCGCCTCGAATCTCCGATGGGGCGTCCGGCTTGGGGTCCCATGTCTCATGCTGGGGCGGTCCCCCCAGAAGAAACAGAACAATACACCGTTTTGCACGACCAAAGGAACCGGAGATCACCGCCGACTTGGCCTGAGCCTCCCAAAGCGCTGGGAGACTCAGCCCCAAGGCACCGATTCCACCTACCTGAAGCCATTGGCGCCGCGTCTGTCGATCGCAGAGCCTCACTCCGCGGTCCGATAGTGTCCACATCCGCCATCTCTCCTACCCATCCTGCCCCAAAACCCGCCGGTTCTTTTCATCGTACCTGATCCTCGGCGCGACTGCACCAGCGAAATAGCACCGGCAGGTTTTGGGTCCATCCAGGAGTTTCCTGGGTCGTCTGCGTAGGGCCGACCGGTGCAGGCGAGCTGGAGTCGAAGGGGCAAGGGCTGCGGATCCAAGACGTGCGGTAGGTCTCAAGCTCCCCATGGGAGGGTGACTGGGTGCTGTGGCCACCGGCATTTCTTTCAGTCGCGGCCGTAGCGCGATCGTATCGGACACAAATCTCGGATGGACCAAAAATTGAGGGTCCCCATCTGGGAAGACGTGTCCCAGAAGCTGTTTCAAGGCAATGCCCAGGCTACAACAAGAGCCTCATGGCTTGGAGACCGCCTCCACCTCCACACCGCTCTGCAGAAAGCGATCATTAAAACATCGCTCTGCAACCGCCTTGCTCCCATCGATCAGTTCTAGCGACACCAGTTGGTCCCGAAGAGCCTGCCATCTGGATAGCGACATCTGCCCCATCCGATCCGCTGTGAAACCTTCCGGAAGGCAAAGCGGCTTGAGCTTCTCCACACCGAAGGCGAGCACCTCGGGCGTCATTTTCTCATTCTGCTTCAAGATGTACGCGTTGGTCTCCTGGGGTGATTCCAGATACTTTTGCCATCCTTCGACACTTGCGACCACCATCTTCTTCACTAGCTCGGGGCTCTTCTCCACATACTCTTCGGTTGCCACCAAACAGCAGGCATAGGGGTTGTATCCGATCTCGGACATCATCAAATTCCGCACCTTCACCCCCTGCTGCTCGGCCAGCAGCGGTTCGCTGAAGCTGTACGCTTGCTGGGCCACTCCGGGGCCGGAGACGAGTTCGGCCACCGTCCCGTAATAGGGAACAATTTGCACCGAAGGATCCAGCAACGATTTGCTCTTGAGAAAGGGAACGTACGGCCTTCCAGAATCGATCTGAAGCTTCACATTCTTCAGTGTCTGAAAGCTGGTGATCCCAGAGTCCTCGCGGACCATGATGCAGCGAGGCCCGTTCTGCAGCGGGGCCATCAGCGCCACCATCGACGAATCGGCCGATCGCGCCATCAGCACGTCGTCTGCATTTCCGATGCCGAACTGAGCCCTGCCCAGTTCAAGTTCGGGAGCCACCGACACCCCTTTGCCCCCCGGCACAATCTCCACATCCAAACCATGGCGTTTGTAGATTCCATGGACCAACGCGGCATAGAAACCACCATGCTCCGCCTCGGGGTACCAATTGAGCACCAGCTTGATTTTTGGATCAGCAGCAGGCTCTTTCGATGCGCGATCAATCGCTTTTTGGTCGGCCGAACATCCGATCAGGAGAGCCAACAGTCCAATGCCGGTGAGAATCCGGTGGTACGACTTCATATCGCGTCCTTCCGCCATCAGGGTTCGTACGATTCAAGATCCACCGCCATTGTCCAGCGTCGAAAAACGGTACGACCTAGCAGGTGAACGATGAGAAAAAAAGCGATCCCCAGCAGGGTGCTCGCCACAAGTGCCGCAAACAAGTGAGCTGTCTGCTGCTGACTTTGCCACTGCGTCATCAACGACCCCAGGCCATCATAGCTAGTTGCATTACCGACAAAGAACTCTCCGATGATGGCACCGATGACAGCCAGTCCTGATGAAATTCGCATCCCGACCAAAAGATGCGGGATCGCTGCGGGAATCCTCAGCTTTGCCAGAGTTTGCCAGCGGGACGCTTGGTGCATTCGAAAGAGGTCGATCCAGTTGCGATCGATGGCCAACAGTCCAGCGGTGACATTGGCGATGATGGGAAAGACACTGATGATCGTTGCGATGATGACGATGGTCCTCAGGTTGTTCCCCGACCAGATGATCAGCAACGGTGCGATCGCGACTATGGGGACGGTCTGAAGAAAAATCACGTAGGGATAAATCGAAAGCCTCAGCCAGCGGAACTGACTGAAGAGAATCGCCAGGATCGATCCGATCACCACACTGGAAGCCAGCCCCAATCCGGCAGCCGCCCCTGTCGCTAGCATCCCCTGCGCCAACACCGACTCCTTCTCAGTCGCGGCCTTCCAAACCGCCGCCGGGGACGGGAGCACGATCGGTTTCAGCTTCCAGTAATCGACAGTCCACTGCCATAGCCCAACCACCAAGAAAAACACCAGAATCGGAGGCAACGCCGAACCTAACCAACGGGGGTTGAAGCGGGAGAGTGATTGGTCGTTTTGTCGCGTACCTTTCATGCAAGCGACTCCAACGCCGACGACACCACTCCATAGCAGTGCGAGAACTCCGAGGTGGCTCGCAGTCGATGCTCCCTGGGAAACGGGAGAGGATTGATCCACTGCTGACCGATCCTGCCCTGGTGCATGATGGCGATTTGATGACTGAGAAAGATCGCTTCGGAGATGTTATGCGTCACGAACAGAATCGTTCTTGGGCGATGGCTCCACAACTGCAGCAGCAATTCGTTGAGCCGATTGCGGAGGATGTCGTCCAGGGCAGCAAACGGTTCATCCAGCAAAAGAATATCCGGATCGTTCATCAGAGCTCGTGCCAGCGCGACCCGCATCTTCATCCCGCCCGATAGCTGGCGGGGCAATTTGTGCTGTTCCTTCGCCTCCAGCCCCACCTCTGCCAGCCTCGCGGCCGCCAGTTGCCTGGCGTCTTCACGGCCAACACCTGCCAGTCCCCTTTCCAATTCAGCCGGAAGGAGCACGTTCTCGATCGCTGATCTCCATGGCAGCAGGGTTGCTTCCTGAAAAACAAACGACATCCTCGGCTTCACCCGCCCCCCCTCCTGGCTGTGGCCGCTCTCGCTAGCAGCAGAAAGACGAACACGGCCCGAGGTTGGCTTTTGCAACCCCGCTACGCACCGCAGCAGGGTACTCTTCCCACAGCCGCTCCTACCCAGCAGCACCACGATCTTGCCGGCAGGAAATCTGCAGTTCAGCCGGTCAAGTACGGGGGCCTGAGTTGAAAAACGCACTTCCAGATCCGAGCACTCAATCTCCAAAGGAGCCGCAGCATCCGTGGCGTCTTCCATTTGGTGATGGCTCCGGTGATCCTCATTCGGCCACAGATCTACCAGGCCGAACGATGTGTCGGTGCTAGATTGGCAGATCCATCGCAATCGCCTGGCCGTTTCGCATGCGGCGCCAAGGCGTTATTTGCAGTTTAGCCTTCCGGCAAGCTCTACTGCAAAGCGATCGCCTGCTGCAGTGGCTGCAAAACGTTCTCGACGATGTAATCATCGAGAATCCGGCGCCCCAAGATTCCCAGGCGATCGAATTCGGCTTCAAAGCTTTCCCCAGGCTGGAGGCTGTCGATCCTTCGCAAGGCGAAATAGACGCTCAGCTGCTCATCTGGATACTCCCGACTGCGGATGTGACTGGGTGTGCTCCGCGTCTCAAAGCTGATGCGGCACTGAGTCCGCAGCTCCGGATCTAGCGTGATCTGAATGCTTGGCTCATACCCCATGCACTGAGCCCCGGGGATGTCAGCCAGCGCCTGAAGTGCATCGGGAAGCCCCAGCGTCTGGATCAGCAACTGATTGTGATTGCCGCGATAGGTATAGTCGAATCCGAAAACAAGATTCAAACTTTCGCAGTCCAAATGACTGACCGCCAAGGAGTATGGAAGCACCGAAAGAACCTGACGATGCTGAGCGATCGCCTCGTCGATTTCTGGAGGGTTGACCACACCGCTGCTGATCCGCCGAAGATCTAGGCTGACCCATCGATACGAACGAAGCTCCTTGTCTTCCTCCAGAAAGGTCTCTTTTTCTCGAGTCACCAAGGTGCGCATCTTCGGATACCGACGCTGCACCTGCTCAAAGAAATGAGTCGCAGCGTCGCGCTGCTGGGGAAGGTCGAGAGCCGTCTGCAACTGCATGTTGATGTAGAAATCGTCAGCCAATTCGGCATAGTCGGTCATGAACAATCGCTTTCTAGGCTCGTATCCGGCCTGCTTTCAACCCGCAGAGAGGATAGCAGGGGGTGTCGTTTGGGAACGGCTTGGCAAAGGCCGTCAGATCGGATGCGGCAATCGATTCAAATCGGAAATTCGAATGGGATCGCGAGCCAACTAGTTTCTGTGGCCGCAGCACTTCATCGATCGTTTTCCTGCCAGAATCCAGCAAGTTACATGGGCCTGAATTGCCTTCTCTCTGACGTCGCCTTCTTTTGGAAGCGAACGCCAACCGGTCCACAAGTCTAGTCATCTGTGAAAAAACTGTCAAAGTGACTCACTAGGCTTCACCATGCCTGCAGAGATTGAAACGCAGAGCCATCTCCAATCGCGGAAGGACCACTCGATGCCAGCTCCTTGCCAATCGGCTCAGGCGATTTTCTGGAGCCACGTGGAGTATCGCGACTGGTTGATCGCAGGAGGCTGGTCGACCAAGGGGCTGGCTCTCGTCCGTCTCCTTCGCCCCCAGTCCCCTGAGTCGATCTCGCTTACTCAGATGCCACCTTGCGGTTCTAGAAAGAAGATGTGGCACAAGGCAATCGATCGTTTTTTCATGTCGGGAGATTTCGGCATCCCCTGGGACGAACTCGATACGGCCGGATGGACTCTCTTCCAGCGTGAGATCCGCCACGCCTGCTTTCATATCAAGCCGGGAAGCCAATGGACTTACCAGCAGTTGGCAACTCACGCAGGCTTCCCCAAGGCGGCTCGAGCGGTAGGGAGAGCCATGGCGACCAACCCAATCCCGTTGGTCATTCCATGCCATCGCGTCGTCGGTGCGAAAGGTGCTCTGACCGGTTACTCAGGCGGCGACGGGATTCCCACCAAGCGCTGGTTGCTGGATCACGAACAACGAATCAACCCAGCCCGCCTCGCATGAACTCTTTGCACCACTGGCAACCGCCTATCGATTCCGGATTGCGAGTGAATCACAAGGGACGACGGCTCGAAATCGTCTCTACTCTCCCCCCGGGAGGGTCGCGAGGAACGAGCGGGGAGGGCCCATGAGCCCTCTGCATTGCCGTGTAAGCCGATCTTTCGCCATGCTTCATGCAGAACGCCCAGCAGGGCGGTAATGGCACACCCAAGGTGTGCAAGGCACTAGCCCGGTACAACACCCCGGGATCCTCGGCTCCCCAATACCTCATCCGCACCATGTGCCCCACCGGAGCACGGCATGACAACAATCGTCGCCACCATTTCGGCGACGAATCCAAAAAGGGTAAGGTCCAGGATCATCTCAATGAAAAACATTCCTAGGGCGTTTCCCCCGGGCTATCTCAACATCGTGCCGCTGGCACTTGAAGACAGATCTCCCCCAGGAGTGTTTACACAACATAGTGAGCGACTGAACTCGCTAGGTTGTCGCCAAAAAACTTTGACTTCAGGCAACGCCCGATCGACCTCTGGGATTCATTTCTTCTATCTACTTACGGTTGTCGAGCAATTCGCGGACCCAGAGAGGTTCGCGTCGAAGGTCGAGGACCGCAACGACGGTAACACAATCACCGGAAACGGTGTAATAAATGCAAAAAGGAAATCGTTTGCAAAGAGATCGATGGAATCCATATTCAATTTCATGGATTCCCCCAAAGTATCGTAGCGAATCCACGTCAACGAAGATGCAACTACGAAAGTAGTCACCAAGCCCGATACTTTGCCGCTCGTAGAACCAATAGCCATCAGCGACATCGGCTTCCGCAAAGGAAGAAATCTCGATCTTCATTTCCCAAGCTTCTGAAGTCGTTCCTTGGCCTCAGACCAGGGCGAAACCGTCATCGTTCCATCTTCAATCTGTCTTTTTCGCTCGTTCAAAACCACGTTATGCCATTCTGGAGAGCGGACATCACCCGATTGACGACAAAGGTTGTCCCAAACCTGCTCAAGCAGCTGGACTTTCTCTTCTATAGTCATCGTATTGAGCGGCAAGTCGATCGGCATAGCATTCCCTCCGAAGCGAATTGTAGCAGAATGCATCCGACAAGCAAAATGATGACGCACATGGAAGGCAGACTAAGGGCCATTCGGGATCTGTGTGGGTTACGATCGATTCACTGCCGCGATGTAAAAAATGCCAGTGGCCACAGCAGCCCTGTATCCTCCGTCAGGGAGCGTGAGATCTTGCGCACGCTTCGTAGCCGTGGCCCTTGCCCCTACGACTCCATCCCGCCTACTCCGGTCGGCCGGACGAATACGCCCCACGGAATTGCCGGATGGCCCCATACGGAAGGGTGCTCCGGGGAAGACTTCTTCATCGACAATGAAACTGGAAAAACGTTCCCAGGGCGTACCCCCTGGGCTATCTCATCATCGTGCCGCTGGCACTTGAAGACAGATCCCCAGAGGACTTGCTCACACAACGTAGCGAACCACGGAACAGTCACACGATCTTCGTCACTTCAGCGCAACAACCAACGCGGCGGTAAGGGCACACCCAAGGTGTGCAAGGCGACGAGAAAAACGAACGCTGCCAATCGAAAATCGATCGCAGGCTCGGTCTTTCATGTTCGAAGGCGGGTTCGTTCATCAAAGTCCTTGCCAGCACGAGCACGAGTACGAGCACGAGTACGAGCACGAGTACGAGTACGAGCACGAGTACGAGTACGAGCACGAGTACGAGTACCGTTGCACTGAGTACGAGTACGATGAGGCGAGGAATGCATGGGTGTCAGAACCCATGCAATGCATCATGGTAGCGGCTCGGCCTTCAGATACTTTGACAAGAATTCGATCGCAGAGCTTCGGCCTTTCGGATGGAGAAAGGTGACTAGGTGCCCTTGCCCCTCGATCGGAATCAATTCGCATTCCACCCCAACTTCCTTCGCCCGCTCCTGGAATCGAACCGACGTATCGAATGGGACCAGGAGATCCTTCGTACCGTGAAACAGCAAGGCCGGAGGACACTGGGCATTTAGTCGGTAAATGGGAGAAGCATTTTTATAAACCTCCGGCAGCTCTTTTCGCGATCCGCCGAAGACCATCGCAAGAACATTGCTCCGCTCGGGGATATAAGTCAAATCGTTGGGAGCCCCACCGGCAACCAAACAGCGGATCTTGACTGGATGCGTCTCCGGAGCATCCGTGGCAAGCATTGACGCCAGTTGGCCACCGGCCGAATACCCCCACAGCCCCACCCGCTCGCAATCGACCGACCAGTCGCCGGCCCGCTGAGCGGCCCAGGCGAGCGCTTTGCGACAGTCCTCCAGTTGGGCTGGGTAGCGATGGTCGGGAGCCAGTCGGTAATTGATCGCCAGCACCGCCATGCCGTTTCTGGCCAGCTCTTTGGCATGATCGATCACATTCCACTTGTCGCCTGAGATCCAGCCTCCCCCGTGAATCATCACCACCAGTGGCACCACCTTCTCCCCGGCTGGCCGGTAGAAGTCGGCCGCCACTTCCTCCTCCGCCACCTCATGGAAGACAAGATCTTTTTGCACCTTTAGCTTGCTGCGCGGCACAGAAACGGGATTCGCCTGACCTTCGGTGGCATCCGACAGGATTTTCCCGTCCCCCGATCGGCTCACCGTCTCCGACGCCTCTTGAGCCATCAGAGTAGGGCGCGAAGGCATCTGCCCGACAACGGAAAGAACCAAGGCGAGAAGTGGCCGGAGTAGGGGAGTGCGAGACTGACTCAGGAAGTACAGCATGGCCAACGATCACCGATCGAAAACGAAGTGTTGGTACGAACAACCAAATCCTTCGTTAGTATAGCGGTCGACCAAACACAAACCGTTGGCGTCAAGCCTCCCTCTACGCTTCGCTTTGGGATGGCGAAGTCGAGCGCAAAGAAATCCAACCGATCAGCGAAAGAAAAGACGCCAAGCCCGCTCAAGGACTCGATGCGGGTGGAACGATGGCGCGGACTCCTTGAATCCTACCCTGAGGCACCAAGCCCTCGAGATCCACCGGAGCGTCCAGAGTGTGTCCTCCCACGTTGCCGGCACGATCGACCGCTTCGATGCGCAGGTAGACACTAGGGGGCATCGAGGGATCGCCGCGAAGGAGAAAGCTATCCCGGACTGGCTGATCGGCGGAAACCGTCAACCAAGGCCCTTCGGCGGTGGGTCCCATCAGGATCTTGATCGGGCGATCGGCCAGATAATCGTCCTCGGCTTGGTAGCGGAGCACCAAGGCCCCTGTTTCGTCACCTGTGCCAAATTGCGCTGCTAGAAAACGAACAGTTGGCCGAGTGGTATCCACCTGAATCCAGACATCCGCTGAATCGCCCGGGGCAGGGCGTCGTGTCGCCAGACCATGCCCTCCGACAACCACCATTCGGAATCCAAACAGCCCTTCTTCCAGCACGCTGATCTCCATCGGACTTTTCTTGTCGGGGTCCTCACCCCATTTCTCCCAAGTCGCACCTTGATCTAGCGTCCCCCACAATTCCACGGTGGCGACACCAACGGCCGCATGAGCTTGTAGATCATAGTCCACCTCAAAAGCACGGGATGCCACATGGTAGGCTCGATCGGATAGGACCCGTGAACTAGGCCGATTGGCAACTCCCTTAGTTCCCTCTGAACTTGGCAATGCGGAAGCAGTGCCGGGCGTCGACCAGGGAGTCGCTGCAGCGCCTGCACCGGGAATCAGCTGGCTGTCGCTGGCTGGTGCAAACTCCACCATTTCCTTGAAGACAAAGCGCCCTTCAGGAGTCCTCTCCGTCGGGGCAAACACTTTGGGTGTATCCGCCGCCGGGGAAGAGGGCGTTGCTTCGAGCCGAAACAAGGCCGAGCCGGCAGGGGAAGCGGTAGGGGTTGCTGGGGAACCGATACCGGATGAGGGTGCGCCGACGAGTCCTGGAACCAAGCCGGGAGAAGTTCTTCCTGAAAGAACTCCCGAAACCGCCGCTTCGGAAGCTGGCGGGGCAGGGAACGAAATAGCCGCAGCACCGTTTGTTTCCATGCTTGTTTCCATGCCGGCCGGGACAGGTGGCTGAAGCGCCTTGGTGGCCGCTGGCGCGGGGCCGACTGGCTCTGCAGGACTTCGCCGCATCAAGGCGCCCGTCGCCTCAGCTCGCTTGGACGCGTCGGCTCCCCAGGAAAGGCGATCACGAGGATCGGTCAGACCGCTTGCCGGCCGCTGTGCGACACGGGTGCGCTGACTGGCCAGAATCCAGGGGCTACCCCCAGATGCTGTCCTGGGCAGTTGCGGGTAACGGAGTATCTCCAGGACGTTCCCCGCCAAGTCACGTGCGGTCAACCGAACCCAAATCGATCGCGTGGATGCAGGAAGATCCCATTTCGCTTCCCCCTGCCAAAGGTTGCCCGCCTCTCCAGAAGGCCCTTCAATCGGAACCGAAATCCAGGATTCCTCGGGTGCCAGTCGATACTCCAATCGGACAGAATCGTCATCGAGGTTGGGGTCTTCTACGGAGAGATCCGCGACCATCCGGCCCTGAGAATCGGTATCCAAGAGGACCCGTCCGCGAGGCAATTGGGTATCGACAACCACCTCCATCGTAGCCAAAGGGCTCTTTGCCGAATCCTCGGCAGCGCGAACGCGGAAAAGAAACTCCCCGTCTCCTGGGGCGCGGTACTGAAACGCATGGCGGTCCTGAGACGATTCGTCGACGAACCCCCAGGTTTTTCCTTGGTCGGTGGAAACCTCCAGCCGAAACACCTCTCCGACGCGCGATGCATCCGCGACGCGAAATGGCAGAGTGAAGGATGCCGTCCGGCAGTAGTAGCTGACAGGCTCAGGTTCTTCGGCGGCCCATAGTAGCGAGGCGGGCTGCAGCGCCAGAAACAGGCTAGCCCAATACCGACGAACTCGGGATCGTTGGGATCCGTCCAACACGGCTTCAAACATAACCTCTTCCTTCTGGTGCGACGATCGGCTGAGGCGGCGTCTAACTTCCGGAAGCGATCCGGGGCGATCCCCGGTGCCGGTTGCTGCCGCCCCCACCCTTCGCTGCAAGTGTGCCCCAGGATTGCCGCTGAAGAATCGAGTCGAAGTTGTTGGATTGGCATTTTGTCGGGAAAGGGGAGCGTTAAAATCGGTGCGACCGCACCGTCCATTGGCTTGCGTCCCGGAAAGGAGCTCCACCAGCGACCCGGCGCAACCATGAACCCGCGTGACAGCTCCATGCAGTCCACCGTAACGACAAGGTGTGCCGCACCAGCATGGAGGTAGGGGGGTAGGCTTTTCCGATTTTGAGGATTCCATGATCCCAGAAGCTGCATGCCGATATCGTTACGACATCATCGTGGTAGGCGCTGGCCATGCCGGTACCGAAGCCGCCGCCGCCGCCGCTCGCGCTGGCGCTCGCGTCGCCCTCCTGACGTCGAACCTGGACACGGTGGGGCAGATGAGCTGCAATCCGGCGATCGGCGGCGTTGCCAAAGGACAAATTGTCCGCGAGATCGACGCCTGCGGTGGATTGATGGGAGAAGCGATCGACGCGACCGGATTGCAGTACCGGATGCTGAATCTCAGCAAAGGCCCGGCGATGCACAGCCCCCGTGCGCAAGCCGACAAACGGCGCTACCAGATCGACATCAAGCATCGCATCGAACGATGCCCTGGGATCGATCTTCGGCAGGAGTTGGTCGAAGGGCTTTGGGTGGAACAGCTTGAAGCAGGTCCAACCGTACGCGGCGTTCAAGTCCGCGGCGATGCCATCTACGAGGCAGATGCGGTCATTTTGACGACGGGTACCTTTCTCCAAGCCGTGATGCACACCGGAGAAGCGAAGACCGCAGGTGGAAGAGCAGGGGAGGGGACCACCGCAGGGATCAGTCAGTCTCTTAGGTCGCTTGGATTTCGCGTCGAACGATTCAAGACCGGTACCCCACCACGGCTCAATGCCCGCACCATCGACTACGATCAGGCGACCATCCAGCCAGGAGACTCCGACCCCAAACCCTTCTCCTTCCTCAATGACTCGATCGATCGCCAACAGCTCCCCTGCTGGATCACCCACACGAATCCTGAGGTGCACGAACTGATTCGCCAGAATTTGCACCGAGCCCCGATGTACACCGGGCAGATCCAATCGAGAGGCCCTCGATACTGCCCATCCATCGAAGACAAAGTGGTTCGATTTGCCGACAAGGAAACGCACCAGCTCTTTCTGGAACCGGAGGGTTACGAGACGCTGGAAGTCTACGTCAACGGCATTTCCACTAGCTTGCCACGCGACGTGCAGGATCGTATTTTTCGGATGATCCCTGCACTGGCCAATGCCACCATTGTGCGCTATGGCTACGCTGTCGAATATGACTACTGCCCTCCCGATCAGCTTTTCCCATGGCTGGAAACCAAAGCGGTCCGTGGCCTCTACTTTGCCGGACAGATCAACGGCACGACCGGCTACGAAGAAGCAGCGGCTCAAGGATTGGTGGCAGGTGCCAGCGCCGCAATCCGACTGCGAGGGGGAGAAGGGCTAGTGTTTGGCCGGGATGAAGCCTACATCGGTGTCCTGATCGACGACCTAGTGACCCGAAGTGTCGATGAACCCTATCGCATGTTCACCAGCCGCGCCGAACATCGGATGCTGCTGCGCCACGATAACGCCGACCGACGCCTGACCCCCATCGCGCAAACCCATGGACTGATTTCCCCCGAACGCTGGGAACGCCTACAGCAGAAACTGGAACAGGTGGAGAGCGCCGAACGCCTTTTGGGCAGCCTCCGCGTCGGGGATATCCCGGCCGACAAGTATCTGAAACGGCCAGAGGTTCTATGGAGCGATCTGGTGGAACGGTTTCCCGAACTTGCGGTTTTTTCACTGGAGGTCGCCGAGCAGGTCGAGCGGGATTGCAAGTACTCGGGCTATGTCTCCAGGCAGCAGATCCAGATCGATCGGCAGCATCGCATGATGGAAAAACGTATCCCCCTCGACTTGGACTATGCGACCATCACCAGCCTCCGCAACGAAGCGCGTCAGAAGTTCCAGCAGATTCGCCCCAGAAATCTCGACCAAGCCAGTCGGATCAGCGGGATTACCCCAGCCGACATCGCCTTGGTGCTGGCCCATGTGGAATATCGGTCTGGTGGGAAAGGAAGCCGCCAAGGCCCAGCGTTTCCTGACACTGCCCCACCCCCGAACGACCAGCCATCTTCAGACGATTTGTGAAAAACAGGTGGTGAACCCAGTTGCACAGTTGCCGGTCAATGCTACAGTAGCCAAAACTTCGGTGGGCAATTCTTCGCCTGCCAAACCATGAGGGCGTAGCTCAGTCGGTAGAGCAACGGACTTTTAATCCGTGGGTCGAGGGTTCGAGTCCCTCCGCCCTCATATTTTCTTACCCTGGTCGCAGTTCGCTGGGAGCCGGATCGACCGCTAGATCTCGCTAGCGTTCGGCTTGGTTGCTATTCGGCTTTCTCGCCGTCGTGGCTTGGACGTGACCTCACCCGGTGATAGTTTGTGACGCCTGCGGCAACCGTAGCGTTTCTGCCTGTTGCTCCAAGAATGCCTGCCGTATCTCCTGTGCCAGATACACCGCCGGCATCCAGCCGTTCCACTGGAAATCGAAGCTCCAGTTGTGCCGGTCGTTCCTGCGATTCCGATTTTCCCGATAGGAGCAGAACGGATCGTGCGGGGTGGTGAACCTCTCGCTGGCCCGATCGTTCGAGGCCACCCTGGGAACCGCTGTCATGACACGCTTCGACCTGTGGAAAAGTCTTCTAGCGATGGGGATCTGGAGCATCCCTTGCCAAGACCTACCGGCTCAAGGTCGGCGAGAGAATCCGGGGCAACCGGAGGTGCCAAGCCGTCGCAGTCCCGAGGGTCAGCTTCCTGGATCCCCCTGGGCCCATCGTGCGACTCCCTCGTCGCCACCTGCCAACTTGCCTCGGGCAGCCAATAGCTCCGCTCCCATCGCGCAGCCCAAAGCCGATGGAGGCTTGCGGCTGGAACCCCAGAACATCGGGCCAAGTTCCAACGGATGGCGACCTTACGAACCGGGCAAACCATCGCCAAGCCCCGTCGAAGAACTGCCAGCCCCCAAGACGGCTGCCGAGTTCCTTCGCAGCAAGGGGCTTTCGACGCGCTACGTTTCGGCAAGCCCCTCACCGACTTCCGACGAATCGTGGAGACGCTTACCTGCGAGTGGCCAAGCACTCGACCCATGGGAACGGCTCGGTAACGGCTCCAGCGATCTGAATGACCGTCAGGTTCCTATGGGGACTCTGGTTTCGCGAGGCCAGCAAGAGGTACCGCAGACAGGCTTCTCTGAAAACCCACTCCGACTGCCGACCGAAACGTCTGCCAGCAACCCACTGCGGAACATCGACCTTCCATCCAACGGCGTGGGGTCAGGCGAACGGGTTTCCAAGCTTCCGGAGATCGTGATCGACAGTCCTGATAGGCAAACGGCAACCCATTCAAACCAACCCCTGGAGGGTTCCAAGGGCCAGCCACAAACGCTTCCCCGATGGTCCAAAGCCATCGTGCAAGTTCGCAAAGACCTTGATGCAGGGCATATCGATCGAGCGAGAAAGGCGACCGAGTGGATCTTGACGCAGGTGGTTTTGGAGGCGGACCGAGAGGCCGAAGGAACCAAACGCGGCGACGCATGGCGGCGAGGATTGGCGGGATTGAAGAACTTGGCGGAAAAGGAGCCGAGCGATCTTCCGGAAGGAGAATACGATCGACGGTTGATTGAATCCGCCGATGCAATCCTGTCCGCCGTGGAAGGACTGTCCGATGCCCCATTGGCGATGGGGCTGTACGCCGACTGCTGGGAATCCACCGCGCGTCGCATGACCGAGACACCGGGAGAAAACCCCCGCTTCTCACTCGACTGTGCCGCTGTCTTTCAAGAAGTCGCCCAATTGCTTCAGCCTGCTCCCGAAAAAACCCCCTCCCGGCTCTGATTCTTGCCCAGCAGGCTTCAGAAAACTCACTCTCCCGGAACTACCTCTGCTCCCCTTCCCGCTAATTCCCACGCCTGCCTCTGGGAAGTACATTAACGGGACAGGAAACACGGGAACCAGGACTGGGATGTGCTGAAGAGGATGCACCTGCGATGGTCAATCTTTTGGGTCGAATCGGGTGTATCGCGATCACGCTGATGATTGCTTGGACAGCCCCCCTTCTTGCCCAAGAACCTCCCTCGGCGAAGTTAGCCCCCTACCCATTGGATGCGGTCGATGACGGATCGACCATTTGGATTGTCGATCGCAACCTTCCGGGAGTCTGGAAGTCGGTGGATGGAAAGCTCGATGTGGCCATCCAAGGCACCAAACAACTCCGACAACCGCTCAACGCGCCCCGCTGCATCGCTCTCAGCCCCGATGGCCAGCTGTTCGTCGGCGACTCGGCCACGCGTGACGTTTACCGCATCCCTAGTGAAGGAAAGCCAGAGCCGATGACTGGGGGTGCCATTGGGATCCCCGCCGACCTTGCTTTTGGCCCCGACGGGACACTGTACATCGCTGATCTGGAAACCCGTTTTCTCTGGAAACTTCCCAAAGGCGGCACTGCGGAAAAATTTCTGGATTGCAACCCTCGAGGGGTCAGCGTCGATTCCAATGGCAATCTATGGATTGTCTCCCAGGGGAAGGATCAGTTGCTCAAGGCAACACCTGACGGGAAGTTGGAAGTCATCTGCGCAGGCCGCCCTTTTTCGTTCCCTAGCCAAGTCGCCGTCGACCCGCAGGGAAATGCCTTCGTCGCAGATGGGTACTCCAAGGCGATCTGGAAAGCCGCTGGTGGCGATGGTGCCCCCATCAAGATGCTCGATGGCCAGGGGCTAGACCACCCGGTGGGTCTCTTTTGGAAAGGGGATCGCCTTGGGATTGTCGATCCTCGAGCCGGAAAGGTATGGGGAGTCGCTGCCGATGGAACACTGGAAACCTGGATCGCTTTTCCTTCTCCCTGACCTAGGAAAATCCCATGGCAAGCAGTTGCCATGGTCGACGTAGTCTCCCCGAAACCCTCAGGAACCCAAGGCGCGGGATCCAAGGGGAGTGGACAGAATGACGAAAGCTAAGAAGATGAATCGCCTGAGCTTTGCCCGGAGGCAGTCTCCGGGGCTCGCGATGGAGCGACAGACGATGGTTGTTCATGGCAAACGTTGAAGATTCGGAGAGCAGCCGCATGAGCCGCCCCAACTGGGGGTTCGCTGGCGAGGCCTTCAAATACACCAGCATGATTGCGATCGTGGTGGTGGCGGGCATGCTCTTCAAGAAAAAGCTGGGTGGCATCACCTGGGGGCAGATCTGGGAGGGAATTCAACGAATCCCACCGTGGCAGATCGCCCTGGCGGTGCTGGTGACCTGCATCAACTTTGTGGTGCTCACCGGATACGATTGGATTTCGGTCAAGTATCTGAAGAAGAACCTGTCCATCTCCAAGATCATGCAGGGTGCGGTGATGGGGTATGCCCTGAGCAATGTCTTTGGGTGGATCTTGGGCGGGACAGCGATTCGCTTTCGACTCTACACCAACTGGGGGTTTCGCTTTTCGGAAGTCGTCGCCTTTGTCTCCATTCTTTCGGTGACGTTTTGGCTGGGAATGTTTCTTCTGGCAGGTATCTCTTTTGCCATGCTTCCGGTGCAGCTTCCCAAAGCCTACGAAGATGCCATGCCATTTCCGCTGCACACTCTGGGATACCTTTTCCTGGTCTGCGTTGGGATCTATGTCATGGCGACAATCTTCATCCGCAGGCCGATCCGGATTGGCAAGCAGACGTTTGTTCTCCCTCCTTTCAAAATGTCGTTGGTGCAGCTTCTGGTATCGGCTGCAGATTTCGTTCTAGCATCCCTGGTGCTTTATTTGCTGCTTCCCTCCGGAATCGTCAACTACAGTACGGTGCTCGTCAGCTACTTGGCAGCCATGATCGTGGTGGTCTTCCTTCATGTCCCGGGCGGCCTGGGGGTTCTGGAGACCGTTGTTCTCTCGATGCTGGCATCCAGCGATCATGCGGATGGCGAACCGGTCAAGGTCGCGGTGACCAGCGCCCTGTTGGTCTATCGAGTCATCTACTATCTGATTCCGGCTGCGGTAGCTGGGTTGATGTTCATCGCCCATGAGATCCGGCACAAGAAGGAACGCGCTGCCGATGCGATGGGGGCACCACGCGAAATGGACCCAGAAATCTAGCGCTACCGCGCCAGCTGTCCGCCGCTTGTCCGTCTCCGCCAGCTTCCCCACGAAGGCCACACGGTCGCCACTAGCACGAAGTATTCAGGAAAAGGGACTATGGCCAAATCCAAGCAGCAGCTTCCCAAGAGGAGCGAGGTGGCAACAAGCGACTGCTGGGACCTCAGCAGTCTGTATGCAGACGAATCGCAATGGGAACGGGATCTAGCGAAGTTGCAACGATCGATCGAGCGGTTTTCCGGTTATCGCGGGAAGCTGAAAGAGTCGCCTTCGCAACTGGCGGCCTGTCTGGACCATGACCAACGGGTGGATCGGCTGGCAGATCGCCTGGGAGCCTACGCCGCGCTGCGAGCTTCGGAAGACCAGGGGGACGACGCGGCCCAACGAATGAAGGGACGTTTTCGGGCGGTGGCGGTGTCAGCGGGCGAGGCTGCCAGTTTCATCCAACCTGAAATCTTGAAGATCCCCGGTGCTACGCTCAAACAATGGCTGAAGCACCCCAAGCTGCGTCCGTACCGATTGATGCTGCAGAGAATCCTGCGCACCAAGAAACACACCCTGTCGCAGAAGGAAGAGCAGTTGATGGCGATGCAGGGGCAGGTTGCGGCCACCGCGTCGCTGACCTTCCGCCAACTGCATGATGCCGATATGAAATTTGGGACGGTCCGCGATGAACGCGGCAAGGAAAAAGAGCTGTCGCATGCGACCTTCATCTCTTTCCTTTACAGTCCCGATCGCGACGTCCGCAAGGAGGCATTTCACAGCTACTACGGTCAGATCGAACGGCTGCAAAACACACTCGCCTCCACACTGGCCGGCAGCATCCACGGCGACGTCTTTCGGGCTCGCGCTAGACGCTTCCCCAGCGCCTTGGAGGCAGCGCTCTTCCCGGATCAGGTACCGATCTCCGTCTATCGAAACCTAATCTCCACCGTGAGGGCTCACCTTCCATCAGTGCATCGCTACTTCGATCTTCGAAGACGGTTGATGGGGCTGAAGCAAATCCACTTCTACGACACCTACGTTCCGGTGGTCGAAGCTGCCAAGAAGAAGACCTCCTGGGATCAAGCCGTCTCCATGATCCTGAAAGCCCTACTGCCGCTGGGGGCCGACTACGGCGAACAACTTGCAAAAGGATTGCAATCAGGATGGTGCGATCGCTATCCCAACGCTGGGAAGCAAAGCGGGGCGTTCAGCTATGGAGTCTACGACGCCAACCCCTACATCCTGATGAACTACAAGGAAGATGTCTTCGATGACATCTTCACCCTGGCTCACGAAGCCGGCCACTCGATGCACAGCCACTATTCCGCGAAAACACAGCCCTACATCTACTTCTCGTATCGGATTTTTGTTGCGGAAGTAGCTAGCACCGTCAACGAACAGTTGCTTTCGCACCATCTGCAACAGCAGGCCACCGATCGCCTGGAACGAGCCTACTTGATCAATCACGACCTCGACAGCATCCGTGCCACCATCGTACGGCAGACGATGTTTGCGGAGTTTGAAGAGCGAACGCATGCGGCGGCTGAGCAAGGCCAGCCTTTGACGGCCGATTCGATGCGCACTATCTACCGAACGCTTCTTGGAGATTATCTCGGTCCCAAGTTTGCAATCGATCCCCAGCTGTCGCTAGAGTGCTTCCGAATCCCCCACTTCTACAATGCGTTCTACGTTTACAAGTACGCTACTGGGCTCTCAGCCGCGATCGCGCTGTCCGAGCGGATTTTGAAGGGTGGGAACAAGGAACTGAACGAGTACCTTGGCTTCCTTCGAGGCGGCTGCTCCAAGGATCCACTCGACCTGCTGCGAGACGCTGGAGTGGACATGGAAAAGCCAGCGCCGATCGAAGCGGCGTTGAGAAAGTTTGATTCGCTTTTGGATGAGTTTGAGTGCTTGATGGAGTAATCGATCCATCGCGATGCGATCGGGTTGTCGGCGCGCGGCACGCTGTCTAGCAAATGGAGTCGCATTCGGCTCGTTAGGGGGCGATCCAAAGTGGCGAGGCGAAGTCTGAAGGGAAAGCGGATTCTGGTGACTGGCGCCAGCAGCGGCATCGGCCGATCGCTCTCCCTGCGTCTGGCTCAGCAGGGTGCTCATGTCCTCGCCACCGCTCGCCGCCAAGAACGGCTCGCCCAACTCCAGCAGGAGGCCGATCAGCTAGGGATGGATCGAGCCGGACGGCTGACGATTCTCTCTGGCGATGTGACGCAAGTGGCGGATCGCCAGCGATGGCAGGAGTGGATCGGAGCCCACTGGGGAAGCCTGGACGGCCTGGTGCACAACGCTGGCGCGGGCGCCATCGGTCCGTTTCTGGAGGCGCCTGCCGAACGCGCCAGAAAGGTGATGGAGGTCGATTTCTTTGCCGTCACCGACCTGACCCGGGAACTGTTCGCCTTGCTAAAGCTTGGCGACCAGCCCTTCCTCCTGGCAGTCGGTTCGGTCCTGGCGCATCGCGCGGTTCCGGATAAAAGCGAATACTGCGCGGCGAAATTCGCCCTCCGGGGCTGGTGTGAGTCGGTTCGCGTCGAATGGCGTCCACTGGGGGTCGAGGTGATCCTGGTCCATCCCTCCACCACGCGCACCGAGTTCTTTGATCGCCTGATCGATACACCGACAGGAACACGTAGCCGTTCGATCGGCGAGGCCAGTGCGGATCGTGTTGCCGGCTCCCTGCTAGCCGCCATCCGGCAACGCAAACGGGACGTGGTGCTCAGCGCCGCAGGCAATCTCCTGCTATGGGCCAATCGCGTCAGCCCCAGCCTGCTGGACCGGGTGCTGGCGAGAAGTCGATCCGA
The DNA here is from genome assembly GCA_044371425.1 of Pirellulaceae bacterium. GTDB lineage: Bacteria > Planctomycetota > Planctomycetia > Pirellulales > Pirellulaceae > JBEISR01. The sequence continues at coordinate 35,502 of JBILTR010000012.1, forward strand.
AGCCAAGTAGCCAACCACGGGGCGATGAAGTCAGTTTTCCAGAGGGCCTTGTCCCGGCGGTTGCGCTACCCCCGACGAAGTAGCCCAATTCGATCCAGGCAGGTTCAATCGCCTTGGAAGGGCCTGCGAGCCACGGGAAGGAGGGCACCGCACTCGCATGGCAGCCTACAGTCGCCCACTGGCGATCGATCGCTGCCAAGTGGAGCGAATGGCGGGAGATAGGCCGTGCTTGCCGATTCAGCTCCGCTCCCATCGCTGGGCTGCCAATCGCGCTGCCAGGAGCATCAGGAATCCACTGGCCGTCAATACCGCCAATTCGGTTGCCAGTTGACTGACGGGAAGATCGCGCCAAAAGACTTTGTTGTACCCTTCTAGAGCCCAGGCGTTGAACGTCACCATGCCGATCTCCCGCATGGTCTGGCTCATGACGTACCGCGGCACCATGCTGCCACCAAGAGCGCTCATCGACAGGATCAGCACGACGGAAATCCAGTTGAGCTGATTTCGGGAATGGCAGAGCGTCGCTAGCAGCAATGCCAAGCTGGCGGCCGCGCCAGCGGTGACGGTTGTCATCGCTAGAAAGCCGTCCCAATGCCCAACCAGATCGACGCCAAAGACGCATTGCCCCCACGCGAACATGACGGTTGTTTGCACTAGGCCAAGCCCCATGAGAAATAGCCACTTGCCCAGCAGCAGTTGGTCGATCGTCATTCGACTTCCAAGCAGACGATCCAGCGTTCCCTGCTCCCGCTCCTCCAGCAAAGCTCCACTGCCAGCGGTCGCGCTGAAAAGAAGAAACATCACGGCAATCCCCGCCGCGTACATCGCCACAATCGGATTGGCCTTCCCATTGCCCAGCACATCGACCACCTCCACCGCTGGCAAACTCATCGGGATCGATGGCAGTCTTTGGCTCTCCGCACCCTGACCGTTTGGCCATCGGTCCATCAGACGACCTTCGGGCATCGGCAGACTGGACGCGATCGCCAAGGCTGCGGGATCGCCAGGCAGCGCCGAGCCCTGCGATTGCAGGTGTGTTGCCAAGGCAGTGGAGTCGGACGGCATGGCACTGGGGGCATCTCCATGGTCGGAGAATCTGGCCGACACCGGCCCCGATGGTTCACTCCACACCGCAAGCGACGCGGAAGCCTCCGAATGGCCGGAGGATCCGGAATCCGAAGGGCCTTCCGAAAATGGGTTCGCAGGGTCCCCCTCCATCGCCAAGGCGGAAGGAGCCATTCGCTGAAGGCCATCGGTGGTCCCAAGCGAAATCAGTTCCATCAGGGAACTTTGAGCCAATGCGGCAGCGATATTGGAGGTGATCGGATCGAACGAGTCGGTCAGTACCTGGACTCGAAGAGGGGCCTCTGAGGCAGAATCCTTCTGGACGCCTATCCGAAAAACCGCGTCGGCTCGCCCGAGTCGAATCCACTGAGGGGCTTCTGCACTGGAGAGGATCGGGAGGCCTTCTGCCTGTCCTGCAACAGGGTCCACCCCTGGGACGGGACGCACCGCCTTCGATTCGAGAATCTTCTCCATCCAACGCCGCGACTGCGCCGTCTGTGGCTCATCGACAAACGCAACGCGCAGCCGGGCTGCGCCCCCCGCGTCTCGGTGCCCGAAGATGAGCGCGAACACGCTAAAGAAGAGCACTGGCACAACAAAGGTAAGCACCAGCTCGGGGCGATTGTGCAGCAGCCTCAAGAGGCTGATCCGTAGAACGGTCGCGATCATTCCCTCAGCATCCTTCCGGTCAAATGCAGAAAGACATCCTGAAGGCTAGGAGCGTGCGTCCGCAGCTCGCCCACCCTACCCCCCAGCATCCGGATCTCGCCAAGCAATCTCGGAAGATCGCCACTGATATCCTGAACGTTCGCCGTCCACCGACGGGTCTGTGTGTTCCAGATCCAATGGCGAGGCGCATTGCGGAGCTCCCCTTCGATGGTGACGTCGACTTGGCACTGGCTTCCAATCGTTTGATCGATCAGCTGCTGAAGCGATCCGTCTGCAATGATTTTTCCATCGTCAAGGATGACGATGCGTGCGCATTGCTGCTGCGCTTCTTCCAGGTGATGAGTCGTCAACAGCAGCGCGGTGCCGTCGGAGTGAAGGTCTTGCAGCATCTGAAAGATGCGCTGTCGGCTCTGTGGATCCACCCCTACCGTCGGTTCGTCCAGCACCAACAATTCGGGGCGATGCATCACACCGCAAGCGATGTTGACGCGGCGCTTCATGCCGCCTGAAAAGCTGCCTACGAGATGATGCCTTCGATCGCTCAGGCCAATCCACTCCAAAGCCCATTCCAGACGATGCCGCAACTGACTTCCCTGCAGACCATGCAACCTTCCGAATGTCTGCAAATTCTGCAGCAACGTCAGATCGCTGTAGATCGCAAGTTCCTGGGGGACCACACCCAGTTTCTGCGTGGCGCTGCGGGAACGGAGCGATTTCCCGAAAAGGCGGATCGACCCACCATCCAATCGACTTCGACCGGACAAGCACCGGATCAGCGTCGTCTTTCCAGCTCCATTAGGCCCAAGTATCGCCACCGACTCGCCAGCAGCTATCGATAGATCCAAGCCTTGCAGGGCCGTCCGCGCACCATACTTCTTCACCAGCTGGCTGATTTCCAGGGCACCCTGCAGATCCCGAGCGATCACGTATGCTACCTCTTCCCTGAAGCCTGCCTGACTACCTCCCTGCAGCCAGAAGGTGGCAACTTAACGGATATCTAACGCTCAGGTCGACCCCAGTCCCCCCCGCCGCCACCGCAACACGATTTGCCGATAGCCGATTGCTAGCTTTGAAATGAGGCTCGCTTGGCTACCGATCGCTCCCTGGGAAACTCAGGCAACTGCTCACCTGCCGGCTGGGATGTCACATGCACGGCAAAGTTCGACCGCCTCCTTCGCCAGACGGGCAGGAAGCAGCCGCCAGTCGATTTGCCGAGCCCATAGAGCGGCTTGGGCGAGGTTGCCTTGCTGGAAGGCCGATTGGGCCGCCTGGAAGAGAGTGACCGAAACCAGGACCGGCTGCTCCAACTGGCGATAGTGATAGATCATAGAATCCCACTGGGGCGGTGTTTCGCGAGCCACTACGGCGGCCAACCGATGGTGTCTCTTTTTCATCAGCTCCGGATCGGTGCTGTCGATCACCACGACGCGCAGCGCATCGCTGGCGATCCGGATTCCCCCAAGAGAGAAATCTTCTGACCACTCCAGCCAGTTCGCTGCCAACCCGTCGAGAATGCGAGCCAGATGCTCGGGGGGAAACCGAGTCACCATCTGCAACTGCTGGAACTCCAATGGCGACCAAGAAGCAGCAAGATACTGAAGTGTGTGACGATAGTCGGCAGCCAAAGAACGGTATTGGCATTGCCCGAAGGTGGAACGGTTCAGCCGATCGAAAGAGTCATTCCACTGATCGGCCGTCCAGTCGCGACTTGGGGCCTCCCACTGAACCAACTGTTCAGCCCGCCCCGGATACCCTTCCGCCAATCGCGACACCGCATCGATCCAAAGCTCCGCATCCGGACGGTGCCCCTGAAATCGTGTCAGCCATTGCTGGATCCACGCGCGGATCCACTGCGGTGCCACCGGCTGCATCGCCAACCGCAGCAGTCGCTGAGCCGCAATCGCTTGCGTCCCATGGCTGAGGACATTCCAGACGGAGTCCAGATGGGAGCATCGGTCACGACACGCAAGCAACATCCCTGCCCGGCCCATGCCTCGCTGCGATGCGAAGAACTCCAGCCCATAGCGACTGATCGGATCGATCCACTCCATCTGATCGATCGCAATCACCAGGGATCGCGATTCCGCCAATCGCCTCCACGCAGACGCAAGGGTCTGCGCCAGCCTCGCTCCATGCTTTTGCTCCTGGGAAGCGTTCGGTTCGAGAAAGGGAGTGATGGAGTCGATGGTGGCAGATGGGGAGTCGGCATCCAGTGGCAGACCGATCTGCGCACAGCGTTGTCGCCACTGATGCAGGAGCGCCCCTGGGGTGTGGTCTCGCCGATTGCAGCGAAGAGCCACCACCTGAAAACCTTCGGCCGCAAGTCGTTCCTGCCACCGCTTGATCCAGAAACTTTTCCCTGAGCCCTGCGGCCCATGCGCGGCAAGGACCCACCCCCCAGCGGTTCGATCTACCCCCATCCGATCCCACCATCGCTGCTCGATCTCGTCGGTGGATCTGGGCAACCAAACCAAAGGTGGAGAGGGAACCGGATTGGCGATGGGAAACGGCCTGGAAGAGCCCGAATGGAGGCATTTGAAAAACGCTTGAGCGTCTGGACGATCGACGGGGGAAGCCTTCACCGTTTGCTGGCACAGATCCCACAGGGACGAACACCACCCCACCGAAGTCCCGCCACCTTCCCGCTCCCCCGAAACCGACTCGAACGGCTCAGCAAGATTCACGGACTGCAACAAATCCAAGGTCATCGCTGCAAAGCTGAACCAATCACTCCCCCTGGTTCCAGTGTGACCTGCGAGTACTTCTGGTGCCGTGGTCCCAACCGTCCCCGCTGCTGTTTTGCTGAAAGCGATCACCCCTTCCAGAGACCGGTCGGACAAAAAGCTGGCTAGACCGAAATCCAGCAGCGTCAACCGCCCACCCCGTGACACAAGGATGTTGGCTGGCTTGATGTCGCCATGCACCACATCCTGCTGATGCAAGTAATGAATACTCCCCGCCAGCTGGTCGAGTATGCCTCGCAGAAGTTCGAATCGTTGAGGCAGTTTGTTGACGCGCATCCACCAGCGTGACAACGTCTGACCTCGGACCAAATCCATCGAAAAGCAACGGTAGCTTCCAACCGAAAATGCCTCGTGCAACCGCACCAAATTCGGATGCTCCAAGGTGGATAGCGTCTGAAACTCCTGAAAGAACCGATAGCTGCTCCAAGCGTCCTGCCGCCGCGTGACTTTGACCGCCACCAGAGCTCCGGTTCTTAGGTCGATCGCGCGGTAGACCGACCCCATCCCCCCAGCCCCATGAAGGCTTACCAAATGATAGACCCCCAGCTGCTTCGGAAGCTTCCAAAGCTCCTCCGGCTGCTCATCGAACTCGCACTCCGTCTTCTTGCTGGTATCGACCCGAGCGCTCGAGGATTCTTTCAACAGGCGATGGATATTGAATTCGCTGATGCGATGAAGCATCGGGATCAAGCGAGTTGCTAGGCTGGGAAACAGTCGCTCATAATGCGCCAATTCGAGTGGATTGCCTGCATGCAGGCGAATCGTATACTCGCTGACCGCCAGTCCCATCAGGACCTGTGGATCTTCCTGCAATTCCGGATACCTGAGCAGTAGCAGGTCCAAACGCGGCTCGACTCTCTGGTCGTCTTCCGAGATCGAAACCTTGCGGCGGTTCGGTCGAAAATAACTGGCCAAATCCGACTCGATGAGCCTCACTAGGGTGGGGATCCGTTCCGATTGGGAGACCCCCGCCAAACAGGCTTCATATCCACCGTTCCCTCGAAGCACCGCTGAATCGACCAACGCGTCGGAGGGAGTCTCGCTAGCCCCCTCGCCGCGCGAGCCTGCGTCGGAGCCCCCGGACTGAAAGCCCCATGGTTCATCGGCTGGATTCGCTTGGGATCGCTTTCTCATCGGGCACTGTCTATCGGCGTTGAATCCTGCAGATAGCTACCAACCATCCCCGCGACCAGGCCCTCGGGAAGAACATCCGCCAACGGCGGTTCGCAAACACCGATGAACCCGTTCGCATGGTCTCCTGCCAGTATAACAAGTTCCCCTTCGTTCGATCCTGGATCTCCTTTGCCCAACCGGGACCAGGTGGGCACTTTGGAGCGGTGGTGGTCGCTGCCGTAGCTGTCGACCGCGCAGGAGCCCCCCTTTGAACGACCAGGGGGAACGACTAGGTTGATGGGTCGACTTCGTGCAGACCATCCAGCTGCGGACCCTTGGGATCATTGCCGCCAGACGGTTTTCCGGCGCCATTTCCTTGGCTCGCCAGGAATCCGGCCAACCACGATCGCCGATCGCCCCCAGATTGGTTCGCCAATCGCTCAGGGATTCCCCTCCCCAAATGGACCAGCGGAGCCGCCGGATCATGGAACCACGACAACCCGAGGGAGATTCGCAGGAGAGGGAGAGTGGCGGGGCGATCCGATCGATCGAGATTCTGCATGAGGATCGTTGGTTGGTGGCGGTGCACAAGCCGGCTGGGTGGCTGGTCCACCGAGTCCCACAAATGGCCAAAGAGGATCCCGTCCTCTTGCAGCAGGTGCGAGATCAGATCGGCAAGCGACTCTTTCCCGTCCACCGACTCGACCGTCCCACCTCGGGTGTCCTGGTCTTTGCACTCGACAAAAAATCGGCAGCCCACTTGGTCGATCAATTCACCCGCAGGACGATTCGCAAACGGTACGTTGCACTGGTGCGGGGCTATCTGACCCAGGAGGGAACGATCGAGATCCCACTACGCGAACGATTTGGTGAGGAAGCTGCGGGATACACGCTGGACTGCCACCCGCTGCAGACCGCCTGCACCCACTACCGCGCGATGCGTTGGTTTGAGGCCCCTTGGGGGTTCGCACCTTTTGCCACCAGTCGTTATTGCTTTCTGACGATTGAACCACGGACCGGCCGGTGGCACCAGATCCGCAGGCATCTGCAGCACATCGCACACCCGATCATCGGCGACAAACGGCACGGAGACAGCCGCCACAATCGGCACTTTGCGGATCACCTGGGGAACGATCAGCTGCTGCTATCGGCCAGCCGAATCGAGATGATCCATCCAGAGCATCAGACGCCGATCGCCTTCGAGGCACCATTGGATGCGAACTTCGAAAGGGTACTGAGTGGATTAACGCCTTTTGAGGTTTCCCAAGAGACGGCTCTTGCTGCTGCGTCCTGAGCTTAACGACTTTTCTTCAATTGATCGGGAAGGGCCGCGGTCAACTGGGCGACCACCCGTTTGGCATGCCGGACGCACTGCGGGATGCCGACTCCTTCAAAGGCATTGCCTGTTAGATAGAGCCCCGGAAGCTGCATCCGCCGCTCTTCGATCCGCTGCAACCTAGCCAGATGCCCAAGGCAATACTGAGGCATCGCCTGATGCCATCGGACCATCTGTTGATGGAGCGGCGGCGACTTGAGCCGCAGCAACTGCTGCACTTCACGCCAAGCCATCTCCAGCAGCCGCGCGTCATCATGGACCAGCAAATCGCCGCGCAGTGCCCCACCCATAAAAACCCGCAGCAGGCAGCAATCCTCCGGCACGCGGCCCGGATACTTCTCACTGGTCATGCTGATCGCCAGTACCGGGCGTTTCTCCGCCGCCGGAACGACGATCCCGAAGCAGAGATCTTTCGTTGCAATCTCGCTGCGACGCACTACGAAAAGACCGACCGCAGACGATGCATAGGGGATGGCGGCCAATTCCTGCGCCAAATGGGGATCTTGCGCCTGGAGCAGGCGGCTGGCGGCCGGTGCGCCGCATGCAACAACCACTTGGTCGGCGATGGCCAGCAACTGCCCCTCCGGCCCTAGCAAGTTCCACCCCCCTTCGTCATGGATCAAGCGAGTGATGGGGGTCTGGCGATGAATCGAAGTCTGATCCAACTGACGCGTGATCTGATCCACCCACCAGCTCATTCCCTCCCGAGGTGCCACAAATTGGTCATAGCGCGCCCCGTGGGCTCTGCGGGAGGAACTCGCATCGGGATTCTCCTTGCCCCGCCGCTGGCGCCGCGCCGCCCAAGCTGCCCTCAGCAAACCTCCATGCCGCCGCTCCATCTCCACAAACTGCGGCAGCGCCGCCTGCATGCTCAGTTGTTTGGAGTCTGCCGTAAAGATCCCCGCCACAATCGGCTCCACCAACCGCTCGAAAACCTCCCTTCCCAAACGACGGACCGCAAACTGCTCCAGACTCTCCTCCTGGCCGTCAGTGCGGCGCGGCACCCACCATTCGCGGACCAACCGCCACTTTCCTGCAAGCGTCAGCAAGCGACTGGCAGCGATGGCATCCAGACGTGTAGGCTGAAGCAACGAAAAGCCCTGGGGGATCGGCTGCAATTTGCCTCGATGCACCACCCTGGCCAGTCGGTGCTCGACATTGGGACGGATGAACTCCGACTCCAGCCCCATCTGGCGACACCACTCCATCGCGTCGGGAATCATCGTCGCGAAGTTGTCAGGCCCCAGCTCCATAAGCCAGTCCCCAACTCGCTCGGTCCGGATGCATCCCCCGAGATGCTGCTGGGACTCCCACAGCGAAAGCGCGGCAGAACTCTGCTGCTGCAGGTGCCAAGCGGTTGCCAGCCCGGAGATCCCACCCCCAATCGTTGCGATCCGCATCGGTCAGCGACCCGATCCTTCCGAAATCTGATCGATCTTGGCGGCGACAATCCAGTCATTTTCGCTCAAGCCACCGATCGCGTGGGTCCACAGATCGATCACCACGTGCCGATACCGCTCCAAATGCAGGTCCGGATGATGCTGCTCCCGTTCCGCAACTTCGGCTACTTGCTTCAGAAACTCAAAGGCCTCGACGAAGTTAGAAAACCGATAGGACTTGCAGATTTTTTTGCCGGTCGGATCGAGTTGCCAGCCAGGAAATGACTCCAGGTGCCGCCGCACCTCCTCTTCCGCCATAGGTGAGGTCAGCCCCTCGCAGGCGACACATCGCCGCTGCCGAAAACTCTCCTGTGTCATCTCTGGTCGCTCCGCAAAGCTCGTAGATAGCCCCTGGTGAATCGATCCGCCCCTTGGCGGTTCTCCTTTCCATACCAGGCAATCGCTTCAGTGTACCAGCCGTCCGCTCGCCCGATCGACTCAGCATAAAAAAGAGCCGGTGCGACAACCGAATCACGGGTGTATACTTGGGTATGGCTTCGAGTTGGGAAGGTATTGCAGCAAGGCGCACGGACCGACTGACGACCGGGTTTGGGGACAGATCCGATCGCCCACGGGTCGAAAGCTTGGTCTTCATGCGGTATCGCGGACCACGCCCGGTGTCTCGAAGGTGTTGGGCGTCCTGAAGGATTGGTTGGTTGTCCTTCCCGAAATAACAGGTGGGTGCGAGGTCGCTCAATGGTTGCATCGATGATCCCGCGATCGGATGGCATTGCCGTCTTCTTTCTTGTTGCCATGAGTTGGGTGAGCCCCTTCGTGTTGGCCGTCGACCCGCAGAAACGAGAGGAAGAGTTTCAAAAGGTCATCCTGCCACTGGTTCAGCGCGCCTGCATCGATTGCCATCAGGGGAACGAGCCGGCGGGAGGCTTGGCGCTCCAGCATTTTCAAAGCCATCCGCAAGTGATCAAGGAGCGGTCACTTTGGAAGAAAGCGGAGCAGCGCATCCGAATCGGCGACATGCCCCCCAAGGATGGCCCGGAACTATCCGAAGCGGATCGAAAGCTTTTGGCCGACTGGATCTCCGAGGTGGTAACCGAGATCGATTGCGGGAAGACACCCAATCCCGGCGCTGTCACCCTCCGAAGGCTCAATCGTGTCGAATACCGAAACACCATCCGCGACCTTCTGGGTGTCGATTACGAACCCGCGAAGGACTTCCCCGGTGATGACGTCGGGTATGGTTTCGATAACATCGGCGATGTGCTGACGCTGCCACCGTTGCTGCTGGAAAAATACTTGGAGGCGGCGGAGTCCATCACGGGGCAGGTCCTCCGAATTCCAGAGGCTGGGGTGAAGGCGGAACTGAAACCAGGCAGCCGATGGCAAGTGGAGGGAGGGGGCAAGGCAGAAGGCCCCCGGGTGATGTTCTACAGCCAAGGCACCGCCCGCTGGGAAGATTCCGCTCCGTTCCCCGGACTCTACACCGTCAAGCTGTTGCTGGGAGGAGACCAGGCGGGTGACGAAGGAGCCCGTTTGACTTTCTACGTCGATGACAAGCCGGTGAAGCAGCTGGAAACGAAGGCGCCTCGACAGAATCCCGAATGGACTAGCTTTACCATTCGACTAAAGGCCGGCAGCCATCGTTTTGCGGTGCAGTTTACCAACGACTTCTACATCGAAGCCAAAGACGGCCAACCGGCCAAAGACCGCAACCTCTACGTCGATGACTGCGAAATCGTCGGTCGCAAACCTCCGCCAGCGGTTGCGTTGGAGGAGCTGCCGGAGAGCCACCGCAAGATCATGACGACCGATGAAGATACGGCTGGTTCGGTTGCGGAAGCCGCTAAGACCATCCTCAGGCCGCTGGCAAGCCGAGCCTTTCGACGACCAGTCGAACCCGAACGGCTAGATCGCCTCGTCGCCATCGTGGTATCGATCACCGACGACGGTGGGTCGCTGGAAGAAGGCATCGGCTCCGCTATCCAAGCCATCTTGGTTTCCCCCCATTTCGTCTTCAAGGTAGAGCAGCGGCGGGCGCCGGAGGGCAATTCTGGCTACGCTTCGATCGATGCCTTTGAACTGGCGACACGACTCAGCTATTTCCTTTGGAGTTCCATGCCCGACGATCCGTTGCTGCAAAAGGCTCTGTCGGGAGAGTTGCTTCGCAAGGAGGTGCTGGAGCAAGAAACGATGCGGATGCTCCAGGATCGTCGCTCCAGTGCGATGGTGGAAAACTTCGCTGGCCAGTGGCTGACGCTCCGCAAGCTGGATCAGTTTCGCCCTGACCCACAGCGGTTTCCCCAATGGAACGACCAGATCCGCTCCCTACTGCAAAGGGAGACCCTCACGTTCGTCGCCGGAGTGATGCGAGAAGACCAAAGCGTACTGACGCTTCTGGATGCCGATTTTACGTACGTCAACGAGGAACTAGCGAAGTACTACGGCATCCCTGGGGTCCAAGGGGAGCAATTCCGCAAGGTGTCGGTTCGCGATTTACCCCGCCGAGGGCTGCTGACCCAGGGGGCGATTCTGGCAGTGACCAGCAACCCCACGCGAACTAGCCCCGTCAAACGCGGCAAGTGGATCCTCGACAATCTGCTCAATCAGTCCCCTCCTGCAGCCCCACCGGGTGTACCCGAGCTGGAAAAAGGCCCGCTGCAAGGAACGCTTCGACAGAGAATGGAGCAGCACCGAGTCGATCCGGCGTGCGCGGGGTGCCACCAGTTGATGGATCCGCTGGGGTTCGCATTGGAAAACTATGATGCCACTGGCCGGTGGAGGACGATGGAGGAGGGGGCTCCGATCGACGCATCAGGACAGCTTCCAAACGGAGCCATCGTGCGGAACGCAGGAGAACTGATCCAGCATCTGAAAAAAGAGCAGGGCGACGCATTCCTCCGGTGCCTGACCGAAAAAATGCTCACCTACGCCACCGGCCGGGGTATGGAATACTTTGATCGCTGCGCGGTCGACCAAATCAGTGCTCGTGTAAAATCCGATCAGTACCGCTTCAGCCGACTGGTGCGGGAAATCGTCTTGAGCGATCCGTTTCTCAAGCAAGGGGAGAGGCAATGATGATGCGCCGTAGAATTTCTCGTCGGATGATGCTGCGAGGAACAGGAGTCGCCATCGGACTGCCATGGCTAGAAGCGATGCAGCCTGCGAAGCTGATCGCTTCCAGCCGCACGGTACCCGATACCTTTCGGATGATTTTCCTCAACGTTCCCAATGGTGCCCACATGGCATCCTGGACCCCCAGCACCGAAGGCCCCGAATACTCGCTCAGCCCCATCCTTGCGCCGTTGCAGAAACATCGGAAGCTCTTGAGCGTCTTCACGGGGCTGACCCTGGATGGAGCTCATGCCCATGGCGATGGCGGTGGCGATCACGCTCGCAGCGGCGCTGCCTTCCTCACCGGGGCTCATCCCAAGAAGACCGACGGTGCCGACATCCAGAATTCCATCTCGGTCGACCAGGTCGCGGCTCAGGCACTAGGCCAGCAGACTCGATTCGCCTCGCTGGAACTGGGACTGGAAGGCAGCGCCCAGTCCGGCAATTGCGATAGCGGCTACAGCTGCGCCTACTCCAGCAACCTTTCGTGGCGCAACGCGAATAGCCCACTTTCCAAAGAAATCGATCCCTCAGCACTCTTCGATCGGATCTTCGGGACGGGGGAGAAATCGCTGGCGGTGGCGGCCAAAGGGGACAAAATCCAGCGCCGCAAAAGTGTGCTCGACTTCGCCATGGACGATGCCAAGCGGCTGCAAAGTCAACTCGGAATCTCCGATCAGCGAAAGCTGGATGAATACCTATACGCCGTGCGAGATGTCGAGAATCGTCTGGTGCGAGGCGACAAACTAAAGATCGGCGAAGATGGCATCCCCAACTACCCCAGACCCGCAGGGGTCCCCAGGGAATGGGACGAGCACTGCCGTTTGATGATGGACATGATGGCCCTGGCACTCCAGGCAGACGCCACCCGCGTCATGACCTTCATGTTCGCCAATGAAGGAAGCAATCGCGGCTATCCTGAGATTGGTGCGCCCGAAGGCCATCACGACCTTTCCCACCACGGAAAGGACCAGGAGAAGCAAAAGAAAATCGAGAAGATCAACACCTACCATGTCACCAAGCTGGCCTACCTTCTGGATCTCATGGCCTCGATCCCCGAAGGCGACGGCACGTTGCTCGATCACAGCATGGTGATCTACGGCAGCGGCATCTCCGATGGAGATCGACACAATCACAACGACCTGCCAATCGTGATGGCAGGAGGCGGCTCCGGCAAAGCACCCGCTGCAGGTCACTATCGATTCGCGGAAAACACCCCCCTGTGCAATCTTTATCTTTGGATGCTAAAACAGGCAGGCGTCGAGGCGAATCAGTTCGGCGATAGCACTGGCACACTTGCCTTCGGATGATTTTCAGTGAACTGGCTAGCGGACCGAGCGGCTTGGCCAATCGCCGTGTCCCGTCGGCCATGGACCATCGTTACCAGAGGAGCGATCGTGGAGAAACGTGGACTAGGTCACATGGTGTTTTTCTCGCTTCATGAACCAACGCAGGAGAACATCCAGCGGTTGGTCAGGGCCTGCCATCAAGATTTATCGAATCATCCGGGGACCATCCACTTTTCCGTCGGGACCCTCACCCCGGATCTGGCCAGGCCGGTCAATGATCGACAGTTCGACGTCGCGCTGCATGTGGTCTTCGAAAGCCGCCAGGCTCATGACGATTACCAGACCGCGCCCCGGCATCTCAAATTCATCGAAGAGCAAAAGCCAACCTGGAAACAGGTTCGCGTCTTCGATTCCGATTTGACCTAATTTTCGCAGCTAGCCTCCTTCGGCCGTTGCTCTGGGTCCGTCGGCCATCAGCCACGGACACCAGAAAGCTGCTGCGGGAGGAACGATTCCCCTTCTTGGCGGTTTGGCTTGCCCCATAACCGCGCCATCGGATCCCCAACGGCCGCGGGCCCCCGCTTTCTTGCCGTGGTGGCTCAGCCATCCAACCCAACCGCCGATAGCTCACCGGGACGACGAGAACCAACAGGCATGCACTTCTTCGTGCGAGCAACTGCCGAGGCTTAGGGAGCGAAGAATCGAATTGCTAGCATGATTCTGCCGCGCCGGCTCCTTCCAATTTGTGTCAGATGCCCTTGAGCTGGGGGGCAGGATTCTGGATGATCCGCGCGGCTCTTTCCGACAAGGGCTCGCCGTGAATGCGTCTCTCCGGATTGCCTGCACCGATGCAGGACCGGAGAGTTGGTCGAGTGCACCACGGCGGATGTTCAAGGATGAACACCCCTGGGATGCGACAACGGTGACTAGACACTCTGGCCTCAACGAACTCTGGATCGACGCCGACTGGTTGCTGGGAAGACGAACGGCCCCGCGATCTACCCATCGGCGTTCCTGGGGGCTCCTGGCCGCTGCGGTGATGCTGTTCTGCATCGGTCCCGCGATGCAAGCCGCCAAGAAGCCTGCACGTCGTGAAGGCGACAAGGCCGCCCTCCAAAAATCGTCATCTGCCCCCTTGGTAGGACCGAACCGCCATGCGCATGGCAGTGGGATTCCAGGCAACCAAATGGAACGGGCCAAAGCTCTCGCCACCACCACCAATGCCGATACGGATTCATTTCCGCAAGTCACATTCGCGGATTCGCCCACGGAGCGAGCAAGATCTACCACGCCCGAGTTCTTCCTACCCACAGCTCAAGAGTTCATTGCCCTGCCGTTCGATGCAAGCAACAACTTCTGCGCTGAAGCCTCGGACGCGTTGCTATCGATTGGGCCAAGTGAGCCGACTTGGTCTCCCACTGCATTCTGGTACACCACCTGCCAAGCTTCCTGGGGTGATTCGCCATGGGGCTTGCGCCCTGATGCGTGGGTGATTCCAGCCGTTTCCATGTCGGAGGGGATGCAGTGAATCTCGCAAGAGGACCCAAAGAGCCGATCTTAATGGCCACACAGGAGTGGAGAGTCATGCGTCGATCCCTGCGAAACCTGATCGGTCGGATCTCCATGAGAGGCTTCCTGTTGGCACTGATGGTTGGGCCTGTCCACCTCCCAGCAGCCTTATCACAGAATGCTCCTGAGAACCCTGCAGCACGCCCCACGGCGGCGAGGACCGCGTACCTACAGGAGGCATCCGACTGCCGCTCGGCCCCCGAGGATCAAGGCTACGCTACCCAGCGTCTGGATCGAGGCGCCTTGGTTGAAGTCTATCAATCGCTGGATAGCGGTTGGTCCGCGATTCAACCACCCGCTGGGTCCTTCAGCTGGATTGAAGCCAAGCACGCCTACCTCCTGCCAGGAGGAAAGCGAGCGGAGATTGTCCAGAACGGAACTCCGGCCTGGATCGGATCCCACCAGGCGATCGCCGACCAGTGGCAGTGGCAGGTGGAACTGATTCCTGGCCAGCAAGTGGAGATTCTGGGAGAGGCGACACGGCAAGACCAAGGGGGCCAAAAGACGCTCTGGTACCGTATCGCTCCTCCCCCGGGCGAATTCCGCTGGGTGCGATCTTCCCTACTGACCCAGAATCCCCCGCGTCCACTCGCGCCTGTAGGCCAGTCCGTCCAATCCACCTTCACGGCTCGACCATCCGCCGTTGTCCCCGCCTCCGGCACCCATAGCCGCACCGAACGATCGATCACCATCGCCGACTTCCAGGAACCACTGGAGCTCAATGCGGCTCCGGAGCCACCTTCGCGACAGGAGTCGCTGTTGGTGGAAGAGATCGAACCCGGAGAGGTGATGGAACCGTCGCAGCATGAGTCGATCTCGGAAAGCCAAATGCCGCCCGAGGAGTTCGTGCTGGGGGAACTACCAGTTGACAGCGGGGACATTCCTCTGGCGGAAGGGGAATGGATTGTCGACCAGTCATGGGAGACTGGGACGCCAGGGATCGGTGGTGGTGAGGTGGTGGTCTCGGATCCGCATCCAGGTGTTGGCATCGACCCGCATTTCGCCGGGTGGAGCGCCACCAGCAGCCATCCCGCACGCATCCTGGTGCGCCCACTCAATGGGATTCTAGGGCTGATTGGATTTTCCATCGCTGAAGGAGAGGTCGTCGAGGGCCATGGGCACTGGGCAACTGACGGTTGCGGTTGCGGCGCCTGCAGCTCCCCAGGCCTCGTGGCCTCTGGGCATTCCATGGGGCCGTTTCCTCACGAAGGCCCAAGTCAATACGCGGGACCGCACCTAGGCCATGCTACCGGCAGGCACAACTCCTTGCCCAACGGGTCGCGCGCGGCATCCGGATCCGCCGGCATCCCTATCGACTCCAGGATCGATCGGCTACCAAGACCTGTTCGCCGCTACCGCGGGGAGTACCTGCAGCAGATGATCGATGCCAACATCGACACCAGCGTTCCACCCGGTGCTGATCCCCTGCTCACCACACCGGACGGAATCCTCGGCTGGAACGATGCAGAAGCCCCCTTGATGCAGCTCGACACCCTGCCCGACACACCTGCCGCGCAGATGGAGGGGATCCAACTGGCTGGCGCTAGTTTGCCTCAGGAATCGCAGGTCGAACCCAATCCGTTTGCGTTGCCAGACTATCGCGAGGCCTTCCTTCGATTGACACAGGAGATTTCGCAGCCTACCGAACAATGGGATTTCCGCGAGCTGCACCGATGGAGTCGCGAGCGGATCGAGCGAGGCGGCAGTTCCATGGAGCAGGCTGAAGCGAGGCGACTGCTGGAGAGGATCGAGGAGTTCGAACGCCTGCGCGTCAAAACGCTCTACGGCCAAACTGCATCCCCATCGCCATCCGTCGGTCCCACCACGAACCTTGCCGGCATGGTTTCGCCACCAGGAGACGCCTCGGGCTGGTTGCGGGAAGTCCATCGTTCGCGAGCCGACCAGCCGGAGTTTGCCATCACGGAAAGCTCTGGGGCCCTGATCGCCTATGTCTATCCCGCGCCAGGTCTGAATCTTCGAAGATACGTCAACCAGCATGTGGTGCTCTATGGCGCCAGAGGCTATCTACCCCAATACGCAGCGCGTCAGATCACCGCCGATCGCGTCGTGCGGACGCGTTAATCCAATCCCAGTGCGATTGCAATGCATTGCAACGATCGCCTGATGGAACCGGCCTCACCTCGAACCTATCAGCTCATGCATCGGTGCTGTCCACTGTCAGCTCTGCGCATCGATCTGGCGACCTCGCTCGCTTGACGACCAAAAGGTCGGTCATGAGCCTCAATAAGGTAGCCAAGAGCCACTGGCTGCGCCGGACTAGATCGGCTGAGAGGACATTCCGGCCACTTCGACTATTCGCTCCGATACCGGTGTCGAAGAGGTGCCGCGGGAGTACCGTTGCATTGAGATTCAACTTCTTTCGTTCCATTCGCGAATTCCCTGCCGACGCTTTTCCCGCAGCGGGGAAGATTGGCCCACACCAAGTCCGCGCTCTCGAAAACTGCATCCTTCTCCCATCGGTAAATGGACTTTATGATCGATTGGGCAACCCGATCGCGGTTCCTTTCTGGAACGTGGCACGGAACATAAAATCGACTATCCGAACGGTGCCCCGCAACGGCTGACACAAGCCGAGTTAACGGAGAGAATGGAATCATGGGAAACCGTGGTTTTTCTGCCGTATAGCGACATCTCTCATTTCGGCCACCTCCTGACCGAAGGTGTCGCGTGGATGTGGCCTTTTCTTTCGAGGGAGTTTCAGCGAGGACTGGAGGGCGACGCCGATTGGAAGGTTGTTGTGGCAGATCGAGCCTACCGCAAGAAGGTCCGACTCGATCCTGCAACAAGCCCCCGGGCAGATGAAAATGCGCCCCCTGTTGCTCCAGAATACAGCCGTGAAAACGTTCCTTCGATCGCACGGCTTACCGACGTTCCGATCGATCGTTTGCTGCGAGTTTCTTTTCTTCCCGGACCTGTGAATTGCAAGAAAGTGCTGCTGCCATATCCGAGCATGGTCAATCGACGGGGGATCTCCGAGCATCATTTTGCGCATGTCCAAGCTGCCGTCGATCGGTTTTTCAATCTCTCGCAAGAAGACAAAGCAGAATGTATCCCGCAAGCCCAGAGTCCCGACTCGGATGACAAAGTCTATTTGAGTCGCTCCCGCTTGCCAGGAAATCTGCGAATGGTCCATGAGGAACCCGAACTGGAGAAGCGATTGATCGAGCGAGGGTGGAAAATCGTCTATCCAGAACTGCTACCGGTCAGCGAGCAATTGAAGATACTGGCAGGAGCGCGTGTCATTGCCGGAGAAGCCGGTAGTGCATTCCATCTGCTGATGTACTTTGGCCGTCAGCTTGCCAGAAAAACCGTTGTGACCATGGGAGTGGAAGATATCCAGAAAGATCCTCGCGTTCTGAACATCATCTACCAACTGCGCATGCAGCCATTCGATTACTGCTATCTAGCCTGCCTTCAACACGATCTAAGGCGAGGTGCCGTGGACCGAAGCTTCCTCCGCTCGCCTCGAACCATCGCTCGCCCTGGAAAAGATCGCATCGCGGAAGGCCGCTTCGTGATGCCTGCGAATGCTGCGGCAGCCATGGAGCTACCCCGTGTCGCAAACTCGGAGGCGCTGTATCCCATGGTTGGCAACCCGATCCGGCTTGCCGCTGAAAGCCCCCATCAGCCATCGCAGTCGGCGATTCACTTTGGCGCGGATTGAACGAGCTTAGCCCGCCGACGTACGTTTCGACGACGCCGAGCCATTCTTCCTGGGAGATCGGCAATGGGACCACCAGCATCCAAGCCCACACCGGGAAAGGTTGGGAAATCCACTTCATGAGGATCGGCGGCTCTGCTGGACTGCGAGGCCCATCGCGGGTTGTGAGCTCGTTCCAGAAAGAGCCAAGGGAATCGCCTTGGGAAACAACAAGTCTGTTTCGCCAGGCCCACCCATGGGGATCTCAGCCCCAGACTTTCGCTTCCCCCACCTTGGTCCGGCAAAGCAAGTTCCGTTACGATACGTTCAGGAAGCGGGGTGGCCAAACGGAAGTCCGACGCCCCACTAGGGCCCACCTTGCAACCAAGCACTTGCTTTACCGACCTCAGGGAAGTGGTACCGCCCGATGGCCGGGTCCGATCGAACCTCGGCATCGAACGTTGGAACCACTCGATTGAAAAGGCACTTTCGAATGAAACGTAGGGACTTTGTCAGCGTCGCCGTGGCAGGTTCAGCCGCCATCGCCACCACTTCTGCCATGATCCAAGCCGCTCCCCCTGCTGGCAAAGCAGGCCGGATTCGCCAGTCGGTATGCCGATGGTGCTTCCCCAAACTGTCGCTCGACGAACTCTGCCAGCAAGCAGTTCAAATGGGACTCTCCGGAATCGACCTGCTCGGTCCTGAAGACTTTGAAACGGTAAAAAAGTATGGTCTTGTCTGCACCATGGTCCAGTCCCATGGG
Source organism: Pirellulaceae bacterium (assembly GCA_044371425.1). Classification (GTDB taxonomy): domain Bacteria; phylum Planctomycetota; class Planctomycetia; order Pirellulales; family Pirellulaceae; genus JBEISR01. The sequence goes on from JBILTR010000012.1 coordinate 54,219, forward strand.
CTGGCCGACGGTCTTTGCGAACCGAAGCTCCACGAAAGCTGCCTGAAAACCCTTCAAGAGAGGATTGAAGCAACCGCCAAGGAAGGCTGGCGGAATGTCATCTGCTTTTCTGGGAACGCGCGTGGTATCGATCGAAAGACAGGATTGAAAAACTGCGCAGCGGCACTCAAACAGATCGTCCCCATCGCCGAAAAGCATGGCGTCATCCTGAACATGGAACTGCTCAACAGCCGAGTCGACCATGCCGACTACATGTGCGATCGATCGGATTGGGGGATCGAACTGGTGGATATGGTTGGTTCCGACCACTTCAAATTGCTCTACGACATCTACCACATGCAAATCATGGAGGGAGATCTCATCCGGTCGATCCAGAAAAACCACCGATACTTCGGCCATTACCATACCGCCGGCAATCCCGGACGAAACGAAATGGACGCGACCCAAGAAATCAATTACCCCCCCATTGCTACGGCAATCGCAGAAAGTGGTTTTGATGGCTTTCTCGCTCATGAATTTCTACCGACCCGGGATCCGATGACCAGTCTGAGGGAGGCGGTGGAGTTGTGCCGGGTTTAAATCGAATCAAGTGGTAAGCCGGGGGACGAGCTCCCTAGCGACAAAAAGGCCAATTCGACTTGCGGGCCATCCCCCAGAGGGCTAAAATCCTGGATTCCTTACGACCTGCCGGGACGGCAGGCCGGACTATCGTTGGATCGACTTGCGACGCATGATTTCGAGGTGATTGACGTGGTAGCGAAGACCAAATCGTACATGGCCAAGCCAGGTGAACTGGAAAAGAACTGGTTCGTGGTCGATGCAAGCGACCAGGTCTTGGGTCGATTGGCCAGCAAACTGGCGATGATTCTCATGGGCAAGCACCGTCCCACCTACACTCCCCACGTCGACACCGGGGACTACGTGGTCGTTGTCAATGCGGAAAAGGTGGTGATGACCGGCAAGAAACTGTCGGTACGCCATTACGCCTGGTACAATGGGTATCCTCGCCAGAAAATGGAAAGCTACCAGGAACGGCTGGAGCGGAAGCCTGAGGATTTGGTGATCTTCGCCGTCAAGCGAATGCTTCCCAAAAACGCCCTGGGGCGCAAGATGCTTGAGAAACTCAAGGTTTATGCAGGCCCCGAGCATCCTCACCAGGCGCAGCAACCCGAACCATTCGATGCGGGTGCAAAGTCCTGACTTCGGTCTGGTTTCTTGATCTTCGAAACATTTTTTGATCTTTGATTACGGGAATTGGTTCTCAGCATGGTCATTCAGAAGAAAGATCGGGTCAACGGAGACGCTTTGGGCACCGGACGTCGCAAGACCAGCATCGCACGAGTCCGAATTCGCCCAGGCAAGGGAAAGATCGTCGTCAATGGTCGCCCCTTTGAGGAATACTTCACAACAGACAAAGAGCGACGCCAAGTCCAGGAGACCCTGGATCGCGTCGGCCAGACGGAGTCGGTGGACGTGCTTGTCCGCGTCTCCGGCGGCGGCACGATGGGGCAGGCCGGTGCTGTGCGAATGGGCTTGGCCCGCGCTCTGGTCGGAATGAATCAAGACTTCTTCCAACCGCTCCGGGACGATGGCTTCCTGACCCGCGATTCCCGCATGAAGGAACGCAAGAAGTACGGTCTCCGCGGCGCCCGCCGTGGTGTCCAGTTCTCGAAGCGTTAATCGCTCGAACCGCCACCGCTTTCAAACTCCAGGCTGCCTCTCGCGAGGCAGCCTTTTTTTTGGTCGCACACGCTGCTTCGGGTGGCAATCGCTGCACTGCTTCCATTTGGAAGCGCCCATGGTACCACCTCCGGACGGCGCGCTCCCAACCCTCTGGAACATCCTGATCTGCCAGTGACGCACGCTCCCCGATCGGCGCCCGCCGGTCCAATAGAACCAACAGACTCACACCACCAAACACCAAGATTAGCCAGCATTGCAGCATGGCTTTTTGGGGACGCCGTAGGGGGCCTTGCCTCACCACCCCATCGAATGGTCGGATCGACCTATCTTTCGCTCCTCAGCGATCCTCGAGCTCTCGGCTAAGTGGTTTCAATGACTGCCAAGCTGCCCATTTGCAATCGGCTTGGGATGCAGAAGGGGGCGGATGCTTCGGTTTCCTCTCGATTCAAAGGAGCCGCAGCGGGCATGATGAGAGATTGCATCCGCCCCTTCCCCCCAGACAACCCAAACCTCCATTTCGTCTTGGGAGCGAACTTGCGTTCCAGCGGTGGTTTTCGGTATGGTTCGCGCACGCGAGTGCTTCCAGGCGGCCCGGCCCGTCGCCCCCCACCTTACGAATTGAATTCCAACCCCTTGGCACCATGATTCGCATCCTATCTTCCACCGTCCGGTCTCTCAGGCGAATCCGAAGCGCCGCGGCCTGGCTGACGCTGGCGATGTGCGTCGGGTGTGGAACAACCAAATCGTACACGGCAACCGAACAGCTCCTGATGTCCGATGCGGTCGATAGCGCTGTCTCGAAGATCGACTTTCGCCCGTTGGCTGGGCATCGAATCTACCTGGACACCTCCTACCTTTCTTCGGCGCGCAGCGTTCCTGGAATGCCGAACCCCATGCTCGGACCGCAAAATCTGATCAGCGCGGATTATGTGGTCAGCAGCATTCGCCAACAGATGATCGCAGCGGGCTGCTTCATCGAGGACAAAAAGGAAGATGCTGAGCTGGTGGCGGAAGTCCGCATTGGAGCTTTGGGGACGGACGGGCACAGTGTCACCTACGGTATCCCCGCCAACAATGCACTCAACAGCGCCTCGACCTTCGTCAACGGTGTCAGCCCGTTTCCAACCATCCCTGAGATATCGATCGCCAAGCGCGAACTGAAGTCGGGAGCCGCAAAAGTCGCGGTCTTTGCATTTCGGCGAGACACTCACGAAGCGGTATGGCAGTCAGGGATCGAACAGTCCAACAGCAATGCGAGAGACACCTGGGTTCTCGGAGTCGGACCTATCCAGCAAGGGACGATCTACAAAGCGCCCCGCTTTGCCGGGCGTCGGCTCTATCAAGGGACCGCAGAGGACTCGATCAGCGAAGATGTCCAGACTGGGATTCCATTGCGAGAGCGACATTTGTTTGCAGAGGCATTAGGGGAAATGGGAGCCCCGGATGAGCCAGTTACGACGGCCAGTGCCGAAGCACCTGCCAGCGGCACGGCTCCCCAAGCCGCATCGCCCGCCGGCCCGGCGATCCTTCCCGTTACGCCAGCTTCCGGCCCCCCCAAGCCGCCTCCAAACTGAGACTCTGTTGGGGAGACAACGCCAAGCCATGCATCTCGACGGCGCCCTTTGGTCGCCGATACGTGCTGGCTCTAACTCCAGTCGAAGGGCGACCCAATGGCAATTCGCAACCAATCGATCGCCTAGCGAACGGTCACCGCTGCCTCACGGCTGCTCCCCAAGGATCACCAGCGCCGTGTCCTGGGCCACCCTTCCACTTCCCAAATCCGTTCGTTCGTAAAGCACTTCAATCGAATCCCCAGGAGCGAACTTCGACAGCTCCTTGCGAAGATCTTCGAAACGCAGAAGCGGTTGCTGGTTGATGGCCAGCAATCGATCGTCGGGAATCAACCCCGCCTGCTGGGCAGCTCCTCCCGCTATCGTCTCGCTGATCACGACTCCGTTGAGATCGCGAATGGAAACCCCAAGATACCCTCCACGGCCGTAGACCAGTTCGATGTCGGTCAGCTTCTCGGCAAGCTGCGAGAATCCGTCCGGGCTGATCCTGGTTCCGAAAAGCCGCAGGTTCCCCCAAACCGGCAACTCCACTAGCGTATCGATCGAATCGTCCCCGATCGGCGAATAGATCAGCTCCAATGTTTCCAACCGAGGGAACTGATGGAGTTGCTTCAGGTCCTCCTGATTCAGCTGCGTTCGGCGCAACTGGAGGATTCTCAGATTCGGCATCTTGGAGGCTTGCAGCAACCACTGACGATCCACTTGCTCCCCTTCAAGGATCAGCATTTCAATGCCGTGGAGCCACTGCAGGCGTCGCAGATCTTCCACGTTCCCTGTGAAATCCTCATCGATACGGAGATGAAACAGCTCCTGATTGGCGACCGTGATGACCTGGATATTGGCGTAGCCTGCGAAGGCTCCCATCTGCACCAACTCCCGCTCCACCACCATACGCTGCTGGTACCCCAACGACTCCAGGGAGCGTCTAGCCAGTTCTGCTAGATGGCTACGGGGGGATTTGGCCGTGCGTTGGAGGACAGCAAGGGCGTCTGGGCCGGGACCGGCGTTGGGATCGGCGGCCAAGTCGCTGAGGATCGAAATCAGCTGCCAGGAGAGATCCGCGTCCGCTCGCGCCAGCGCAGCCTCCAGCTCCGGCAACCCATCCTTTTGCTGCCGCAGCAGCTGGATTCTCGCCATCTGCCTAGCCCCGAAACTAGAGGCCGACAATTGCTCAATCCAATGCGTGGCGCTCAGGGCATGCGTGTTGGAATGCGGAATCGCTGGCCCTTGTGCCAGTCCAGCAACCGGGAGAAAAGAGATCGCGACCACCAGCATCCAACGGGACTTCATGGGTTTGCCCCCCCAAGCGCTCACCAACAACTCGGCACCCCGAGAAAGCCGCAGCACGGCCTTAGCCGAATTGTATCACGCCTCGCCGTCTCCGATCGAACGACTTCCCCACTCTAAATGTAAAACATCGTCGCGACTGGCGTTCGTTGCGAAAGCAGATCGTGAAGCGTCGTTTCTTCTAAGGAGCGAAACACATCGCGCTCGATTTGCAGCCACTGGTTGGCAAGCAATTGCTGAGCGGCCGAACTCCCCAACCGCTCACCCTGCAAGTCAGGTTGGAACCCTACCGCTTCCGCCACGTCGACAAGGCGGATCCGATGAGCCGATCTGGCTAGTCGAAAACCACCTGCAGGACCACGCGTGCTGGTCACCAATCCCGCCGCTCGCAACTGCTGGACGATCTGAGTCAGAAAAGGGAGGGGAATGTCGTACTGTTCCGAGATGCTGCGTAGGGAGAGCGGATCGTCCTTGGGGGAACGGTCGGCGAGCGAGAAAAGCGCCAAGGTCGCATAGTGGACTTTGATCGGAACGATCATCGATTCCAAACCCTTTGGAAGCAGACTCAAAACGACCGAAGATCCATCCAACGGCCTTGGCTCCTTACGACACCCCGACAACTAGCCTTGCGTATGCAGCCCGCACTCCTTCTTCTCGAAACCGCTCCAGCGCCCCGCTCGTTCATCCTCGCCAGGCAGAACCGAACGGGTGCAGGGCCAGCACCCAATACTTGGATAGCCCTGATCGTGCAACGGGTTGTAAGGAATCTGCTCGTCCGTGATCACCTTCCAAACCTGCTGCTTGGTCCATGTGGCCAGAGGACTGACTTTCACCAATCCAAACTTCCGATCCCAGCCAACGATCGGCACCACTGCCCGATCCGGACTCTGCTGTCTGCGAATCGCACTGGCCCAGGCCAGCATCCCGCTAGCCGCTCGATACAGCACGGCCAGTTTGCGTTCTCCACAGCAACGATTGGGATCCTTGGAATAGACCGGCCCTCCGTTGGCCGCCTCGTACGCCTCCACCGATAACTCCGGCCGCAACAGCTCCACCTCGATCCCATACCGCTCGAAGACGCGGTCTCGCAATTGCAAGGTCTCTGGGAATTGGTAGCCCGTATCGATATTGACGACACGAACCGAAGGAGCCACTTTGGCGAGGTAGTGCAACACCACCATCCCCTCGGGACCAAAAGCCGTTGCGAAGGTGAATCGGTCGGAGAACCGATGCCAGGCCCACTCCAGAATTTGTTCCGCCGAGGCGGTTTCCAAATGCCTACTGATATCTGCTAATTCCTCTAGCAGCCCGGCGTCCGGCTCCTTGCTGCTCCCTGCAAGCCCCGTTTCCATGGCAGCCTTGGGCCCCCAAAAAATCGATCCTGAGTCGGCATCATACCGCCGCAGCTTTCCATGTCGCGGCCTCGGACACAATTCCATCGGCACTGGCAACGCTGCAGATTCTCTAAATTTAGATTAATTTGACCCAATCAGTCAAGTATACCCTTCGATAACCCCTCGCGGATTGGGGAACGGCGGGAAGGAATCGGGGAGTCTCCTCCGTTTTTCCATGGAAAAACCTCGTTTTCGCGTCTCTGGTTCAGGGAACCGCCACCGGATCCTGCGGAGCAGGGAGGAGGCTGCGCTGGGGAGTCAAAGGCACCCCACGCCCCCTTTCGAACAGCACACCTTGCTGCGACGGGAGAAGATCGGAAGTGGATGTGGTGCCGGGCCACGGTGAAGCACTGCCCGGCAAGCGAAAGAAAAGATCGGGAGCTTGGGTGGCGGGGACTTCTTCGGGTGGCGACGTCGCCGACGGTAGGGAAGGGGGCAAGGAGGCTTGACCGGCAGCGGTCTCCGCGGCGCGCAGGGTCGCCAAGTGGAGATTCAGAATCCGGCGAACCTCCAGAATCGCACGCGGCGTGCGATGGATGTTCTGATGCATCGCTTCGACGACAATCTCGCTTTCGGCATACTCCAAATGACCGCTGGCCAGGGTCACCACGCCATCGCTGTCCTGAGTCCACCGCTGCAGCAGTCGTCGCGGCTGCGCCAAGCCAAGGATGTTGTGATACCGAGTCGACGGACTTCGGCTGGCCTGCAGGTAGGCGGGGAAAAAGGGCGACTCCGGACTCAACGAATCGATGCTGGTTGCCGTGGTCAGCAGATCGGAGTTTCTGAGTATCGCCCCATTTTTCCTTGCAATGCTGTGGCCTCGATCCGTCATGGTCGATGGCAGGCTGATCAATTTTCGGGCCAGCCATCGGGTGTAGTCGTTGGCATATTCGCTTCCACGATGAGGCGACCCAATCGTGACGACTCGTCGGATCGATGGATTCGGCTCAAAGAAGATCTGACTGGCTAGGCCCTGTATCTCTTCCTCCGTGCCTTCGATCGAATCAAAAGGGGAATCGCTGAGGACTCGCCAGAACGATTCTCGACTGTCCATCGTCTGCAAGTGACTGATCAACCCGCCCATGCTGTGGCCTACCATCACCATTTGGTCCAGTTTGGAGCATTCGCGACGAGGGTCCAATTGCTGCCGAAGGACTGCTAGATCCTCGCGCAACTGGGCGGCGCTGATCCATAGTGGCTGGCCGGTCGGGTAGTGGTAGAACCAGAACTGGTAATTGCGGCGCAGGTCGGGAAAACTTCGCAGGTCATTGAACATGGGCATCCAGGTAAAAGGGCTCGACCAGAGCCCATGCACCATGAGGACAGGGATGCGATTGGGATCGAAGGGCTCCAGCATGAAAAGCCCTCGGTTTTCTTGGGCCAAATTGGAAAACAGGAGGCCAAAGGTGCTATCGGTCTGCTCCTGGAATTCCTCGTTGTCCAAAAACACCGCCAGTGGTGTGCTCAGGTCGGTTTGCAATGGCACCCGGCGGTCGGCCAGGAAGATATCCGACTCCTCCATCGGATCGTAAAGTTCCAGAACGCACTGATGCCGTTCCCCGTGAAGCGACAGATCGCCGCCATCCACCGGGACCACTCGCAGCACTGCGGTGATGGGGAAGGCGAGCCCTTGGGGATAGTAGCAGGCAGCGGGATCCTCGGCCGCTGGCCGACTGCGGCGGACGATCAGGGGCACTCCGATCCCGTACGTCTCATTGCGATTATCCAGCATCTCGATCTGGTAATCGCTGCAGAATTCCATCCCTGCAAAATCCTCTTCGCGCCAGGCTCCTCGGGAGACCACCATCACATCGTAGGAGAACTTGCCGCTGTGAACCTGATAGCTAGCCCCCGGCCGGATCGGTTTGTGCTGGAGCACCAGACGCAGCGTCGACTCCAGGGCTCCGTTGTACAGATCGCAGGCACCCCGAAACTGTGGATCGTAAGGATTGCGAACCGGATCGAGTTGGCCCGAAAAAAGATAGACGTAAGCATGGGAGCAGCAGACACTGTAGTAGTCGAGTGCCGAACCAGCCTGATGCAACCGCTCCGCACGCTTCCCAAGAATGTAGCTCAACTCCGCGACCGCGTAGGTCGTCTCTGCCGCCGGCTCACTCCCCGCCAACTCCACCAATCGCTCCAGGCATTCCTCCGGCTGCCCCTCGTACAACTCTTTCAAAGCGTAACGCCGAAGCAGCGATTCCGTCCGCTCGGTCACCTTCGGGCCGGACCGTGAGAGAAGGCCAAGTGGACCTGCCAAAGGATTGAGCGGGTTGTCGCGAACCCGAGCGTACTTGACCGATGAGCAACCCGCTCCCAAGCTGGTAGCGACTACAATCAGGAGGAGTCCGAGGAGCGATCTCCACCTGTAGCCATGCAATCGCTCAGGCTCTTCGCGCACGCGCAACGTCTCGGAAACGCGCTCGCCAAGCATCTTCCCTCGTTCCTGAACTAAAGCGCATGATCCCCATCATCCCCATCGGCGGAACGCTAACAATTGCGATGCATCAAGACAATCGCACTTCTTCCCCAAAGGAATGCTAGCCAATATGAGCTGGAGTCGATTTCCTTTTGACCTGGAAAGCACGACGGCCCAGGCAATCCTGGCGGCTCTTGAGGAGTCCTTCCATTCCGGAAGCTGGGGGGATTACGAAGGGGAGCCACTGGAGCGATTGAGGGGGGTGTTGAGCGAGCGACTGGGGATGGCGCATGTGCACCTATGCGCCAGCGGGACGGTGGCGATGGAACTGGCGCTGCGCGCTCTGCCAGTGGGTTCGGGAGACGAGGTGCTGCTTTCTGGCTATGACTATCCAGGGAATTTTCGCGCTATCGAGAGGGTGGGGGCCAGACCTGTGTTGGTCGACCTCGAAGAGGAAGGATGGCGCATCGCCTCGGATTCGCTGGCTGCCAGCCACCCCCCCAGCGTCAAGGCAGTCATTCTCTCCCACCTCCATGGCACGACGGCGGGGATGAAATTTCGAACCGACCTCGCCAGGCAACGCGGGCTGTGGGTGATCGAAGATGCCTGCCAAGCCCAGGGGGCATTCGATGGGGGCCGATCTGCTGGCAGCTACGGGGATGTGTCGACCTGGAGTTTTGGCGGAAGCAAACTGGTCACCTCGGGGCGAGGTGGCGCTGTCGCGACCGACGATGCCCGAATCGCGCAGCGAATGAAGAGCGTCGTGGGGCAGGGGAGCGATGCGTATCCGATGAGCAACCTGCAGGCGGCTGTCCTCTCTCCACAACTGGAATCGCTCGATCGACTCCATTCGCAGCGACGGGAGACGGTCGAGCGACTGGAGTCGCGACTGCGGCAATCGCGACGCCTGCGTCTGGCTCGTCGTTCCCCGGACGACTCCCCAGCCTTCTACCATTGGGGAGCTAGACTGCTGGCAGAGGACGACCAACAGCTCGCCGACGTTCGTCGCTCCCTTGGGGCTTTTCTTGCCAGCAAAGGCATCTCCTTGGGCGACGGATTCGCAGGTTTTGGCAGACGTTCCGACAGCCGATGTCGCCGCTGGCGACCGCTGGTCCATGCATCGCGAGCCGCCTCGGAGACGATTCTGATCCATCACTCCATCTTGCGACACTACCAGTCGAACATTGAATCGATCGCCGATTCGATCCTGGCATGGGAGGCTCAGTAACTGATGCATCTGCTCCTGACCAATGACGATGGTTACGACGCTCCTGGCCTCCAGCACCTAGCGACCACGCTATCGCAGTTGGCCCTGCGGGTCACCGTGGTGGCCCCGGATCGCTGCTGGAGCCATTGTGGGCATAGCGTGACGGCGGGTGGACCAATGAAGCTATGGGAGGCCCAGCCAGACCGCTATCGATTGCAAGGTTCGCCAGCGGATTGTGTTCGTGTCGCCCTGGGGGCATTGCAGTTGCGTCCGGACTGGGTGATCTCGGGAATCAACGCCGGCGCCAACCTCGGCTCCGACATCTGGGAAAGCGGAACGGTGGCAGCTGCCCGCGAGGCGGCGCTTCATGGATACCCAGCCATCGCCATCTCCCAGTATCGTCACCCTTCCATCGATCTCGACTGGCCATCGTCCGCAGTCCGTGCAAGCCAATTGCTGAGCCAGATCTACTCCAGATCAAGACTTGGCACCGGTCTTTGGAATCTCAACCTCCCCGCGCTCGCCCCCTCGTTGCCGTTGCCTGAAATGGTCCAGTGCACCGTCGACCCCAGCCGTCGCCCGTTGGTCTGGAGGCGCGATGCGGACAGTGTGCACGCAGCGGGCGACTACCATCAAAGACCAAGGCGCTCAGGAAGCGACGTCGACCACTGCTTCTCTGGATCCCCGTCGCTTAGCTGGATCTCACTGGATCATTCGAACGAACCACGACAAGCCTGAGGTAGGTACCCAGATGGTGCTCATCGGAACTTGGAATTGGTGCTCCACAAAGGAACGAGGGCACTTCGAATGCCCCCACTGCAAATTCTCGCAACCCTACGGGTGGCGACAATGCCGCACCTACCTGACGCTCTACCTAGTGCCGGTCCTTCCCCTGGGATCGGTGGTCGATTCGATCCAATGCGATCATTGCAAGAATCTCTTCGCCCCCCACGTACTGGGAGACAACCAGCAACCGACGGGACTCACGGAACAGGCTCCCGCACGATATAGCCCGGAAGAGGAGCTTTGCGTCTGGATCGCCGCAGTGCTCTGCGATGATGGGAAGGTGGAAGAGTCGGAGATACGGGCGGCGCGAATCGCTTATCAAAAACTGACCGGTGAACCGCTCTCTCGGGACGAACTGGGGGCTTGGTGCGGATGGGTCCAGACCGCCGGCATCCACTCGCTCGGCTGGCTGCAGCAAAGCTACCGGCAATGGAATCTTCAGAGGCGCAAAGAAATGCTCCAGGCGATGTTCTTCTGTGCCAGCAGCACCGGGACGCTATCTTCCAATCGCCTGATGACGCTAAAACAGTGCCAACAACTGCTCGATTATGACGAAGAGGAGTATCGTCGCGCCATCGAGGAGACGCTGGATTGGTGATCTCTCCTACTTGCCAGCGCCACCCTCGATCACCTTCCTTTTGATAGGATAGCGAGCTACCAACTGGACCAGCGGCTGGGAAAGGATGCGAAAGGCAGCGAAACTATGGCGAAGTTTGAGATCGAGTCATCGGAAGGGACCCGCTGGGTCCGCGCGATTCTCGAGGAGGAATCGATTCGGACTCGCAAAGGAAACCTCAACCGGATCGACGGCAAGGTCGCCATGACATGGCCACTCCCTCGTTTCATGGACCTTTGGGTCTCGCTGATCTCAAAGGAATCGCCCTGGCGTCCCAGGTTCGTAGGAACCGGTGAAGTCCACCTGAAACCAAGCCTCGGTGGGTTTGAGGTGCTGGAGGCGACGGAGGACGAGCATTGGATTTTCCGCGATGGCACCTATTGGGCATCGGAGGAATCGATCCAACTGACGCTGCGTCGCGAGAAAATGCTGACGGCATTCTGGGCAGACGAGGGGTTGTTCTGGTGGCAGACGGCGGCAAGAGGCAATGGAAAAATTGTTCTCGCCACACCTGGCCCCATCGAGGTGGTGGAGCTTCACGACGAACACTTGGTCGTCTCCAGCGATTACGTAATCGCCCGAACCGATGGCATCCGCTTCACGATTGGTCGCGCCGCCAAATCGCTCATCGCCCACTGGCTCAGCGGCGACGGCCCTTCGTACCATTATCGCGGCACCGGCAAACTGCTGGTCTGCCCCGTCCCCTACTGGCGCAATCGCTTTGAGCAACAGGATGCCTCGCTCCAGACAGCCTGACCCCCTCCGCGCACACTCATCGCGTACCCCCGCACCTGTTCCCTCGCTGCGGCCCCCTCGGCCTCAGAAAATCGTTTGCGTGAGCGCACGTCGATCGGATGCGACCGCCAAGTCTCCCGGTGGTTGGATGGGGAACTACACAATCGCTTCATCTTCTCTTCAGGATTCATCCACTAAAATCCGCGATGCCGGTCTCGTCGTGAAGCCGAAGGTGAATTGAGTTGTTGGAATCTTGCGCGATCGCCCCCGACCGCGGGAGGAGAATTAGCCGAAGATGAAACGCCGAGAAGCTTTGCAGAAGCTTTCCCACATCGTTGCCATGCCCTTGGCCATAGCACCGCGGACAATCCGTGCGTGCTCGGTGAGCCAGGATGACGCGGTGGAACCCATCGGTGGAAGATGGCACGTGCGCAAGTCCCCCGACAAGGATCCGCTCTATCTCTATCGCGATGGCGATCGGATGTGCGATCTATTTTCCTATCACCAGCAGGACTCCAATGAGGATGGAATCGCTAACGTGCGGATCACGCACGACGAGCAATTTCTGACGATCGAAAGCCAGGGCTATCCGAATCACCCCACCGCGATCTTCCCCAACGACTCCAACCCCAATTCCATTCTGGTCCAGCAGTTTGTCTTTCGCCTGCCGCTAGTACCTAAGAAAGCCGATGCGATCAGTCGGTTGCCGATGGGACCGATCGGAATGGCCAACAACGGCGTCGTCTTTTTCAATCCATTTGAAGTCGGAGGCATGAACGCGGTCGAAGGGTACTCTGAAGTCTGGCTGGACTCCTGCTGCGGTCACCCACAGCAAAGCGGCGTCTATCACTACCACAAGTATCCAGCTTGCGTGAAGAGTCCCTTCCAAGATGACGGAGCCAACCACTCACCGATCCTAGGCTTTGCGTTTGACGGATTCCCGATCCATGGTCCTTACGAAAGCCAGCAGCAATACGCGCGGGACTGCCAGGGAGACATGGCGTTGGATGTCTGCAATGGACACGAGGATCCGGTGCGAGGCTATCACTATCATGTCACGCCCAATCGCTTTCCCTACATCATCGGAGGGTACCGAGGGGTGCCCGAACCGTCGAACAATCGAGGGATCGGACGCGGGCTGGCTGGAGGCCCCATCGTCGACAACCAAGAAGGCGCCAGTCGCATCGGCTGGCAAATCGAAGCGATGCAACCTGGGAGTGGAAAAGCGGGAACCGATATCACCGTCACGGTAACCCTGGAATCGACCTTTGCAACGACAGTCCCCGATATCCCTTCTTGGTTGCAGGTCGGTCCTGTGGAAGCGACATCCATTCGGCGGGACGGGAGGAAAATTGAAGCCGATCTATCGCTCCCCAAAGACCTCGCCGCCGGCATCCTGCTCGATCTTCACCTCGAATTTCCAGGTCGCGCAGGTCGCCCCATCGCGATCAAAAAGAATGATCTGTTTCGGCCACTTCCGTGAGTCGCTGCCATGCCTCAATTCCGATCGATCGGTCCTTCCCGTCGGGCCTTTGTCACCAGCCTTCTAGCGTGCTCCGCTTTATCGATTCCCCGTGCCCATTGCAGCCCACAGGATGCACCTCCTTCCACCTGGCATCGATTTCGCGGCCCACAAGGGTCGGGAACCGCTCCGATCTCACTGCCTGCGGCTTGGGATTTCCCCAAACACCTCGCTTGGAAATGCATGCTGCCAGGCCCCGGATCCTCCAGTCCGATCGTGACGCAAAATGTGGCGCTGGTCACCTGCTACTCCGGTGATCCTGCCAATCGTCCGACCCCGGAAGGTCAATCGAAACTGGTCCGGTACTTGGTTGCTATCGATCGCAAGTCAGGTAGCGAACTGTGGCGATACGAAGTGCCTCCAGAGAACGCAGAGGATCCTTTCGAAGGCTATCTGACCGAACACGGCTACGCCAGCAGCACACCCACCACCGATGGCCAGCGAGTCTATGCCTTTTTTGGGAAAGAGGGAGTTCATGCAGTCGACCTGGAAGGCAATCGCCAATGGCAGACCTCGGTAGGCACCCAGTCCAGCAATCGGCGCTGGGGATCGGCAGCCAGCCTGATCCTTCACGAAGATCTCGTGATCGTCAACGCTTCCGAGGAGCAGCGCGCGATCCTCGCGCTGGAGGCTGACACGGGAAAGCTCCGATGGCGAGCTGAGGGAGGGATCCTGGAACTCGCCTACGGCACTCCGCTGATCACCAGAGATGCAGATGGGCAGGACGTGTTGATCGTCATCGCCCCAGGGGAGATCTGGGGGCTGAACCCCAACAACGGAAAACTCCGTTGGTACGCATCCCATCGCTTGACTGGAAATGTCTGCCCCAGCGTCGTGGTGCGCGATCAGATCGTCTTCGGTTTTGGAGGATTCCGCTCCTCCGGGTCCTTCGCGATGAAACTCGGTGGCCGTGGCGAACTGGGGAACGATGCCTTTCTCTGGCAAAGCCGCGCCAGCTCCTACGTCGCCACTCCCCTGCTGCACGAGGATCACTTGCACTGGCTGGACGACCGCGGAATCGCTTGGTGCATCCGCGCTTCCGATGGCAAGGAGCTGTATCGTCAGCGGGTCGAGGGACTTCAGGCCACCGGCCGCCCCGTCTACGCTTCTCCCGTTCTTGCCGGCGACTATTGGCTGGTCCCCAGTCGGTGGGACGGCGTGTTCGCTTTTTCTCTTGGCAGCACGTTCCAGCTTCTAGCACAAAATCGAATTCCGGGTGATGCCAGCGATTTCAACGCCACGCCGGCGATCGATGGCGGCGACCTGCTGCTGCGGTCCAACAAGGCGCTCTACTGCCTGCGAGACGACGCGTAGCGTTTCGTCGAGGCAGTCAAAAGATCGAACCCCAGGATGGGGGCTCAGGTGCTGGCGCGCGACTCTTCGTCGATTTTCGTAAAAATCATCCGTCCCGCATTCGTCTGGTAGGTGGTCGTCACCATCACCGGCACCGTCGATCCGATCCGATCCCGGCCCCCTTCCACCACCACCATCGTACCGTCGTCCAGGTATCCAACCCCTTGATCGTGGCCTTCCCCCGGCTTGACCACCCGCACTTGAAAACTCTCTCCAGGCATATACTGCGGACGCAAAGCGTTGGCGATTTCATTCAAGTTGATCACATCGACATTGTGCAGCTTGGCGACCTTGTTCAGGTTGTAATCTCCAGTAACGATTTTCCCGTCGATCTGTTTGGCTAGCAGCACCAGTTTCATGTCGACCGACTGCCCTGCAAACTCCGGAAGATCGCGATCGTACATCTGGAAATCTAGCCGCTCGTGCGATCGAAGCCGATTGAGGATATCCAGCCCGCGCCGCCCCCGAACCCGCCGCAGCCGATCCTGACTGTCAGCGATGGCCTGCAATTCCACCAACACAAATCGCGGCATAATCAACTGACTGTCCAGAATGGCGGTGTCCGCCAAGTCGGCCAGTCGGCCATCGATCACGCTGCTGGTGTCCAGGATCAGCGGCCGCCTCCCCTTCAGATCGCGAGCAAACTCGACATAGGGGATCACGAAGCGAAAATCATCCTTTGTTTGGATCAAAAGACTGATGCAGCCGTAGCACAAAACAGCCGCCAACAACAACTGGATGTTCCCTTGATTGGGATTGTCCTGCAGCAAAGGGGTCAACGCCACCGAGAGCAGGTAGGTCAGCAGGATCCCGACCAGCAGGCCGAAGTAAATCGCAGAGATCACTTCGATGCGCTTGCGAGGCGTCCAAACATCAATCGCAATCACCGAAAGAGCCAACAGGATCACACCCCCAAAGATGGGATAAGGGATCCACTCTGGCCCCTGGTTGTTGCTACGGACAAAAAGGGTTGCCACCCCTGCCGCCACCGCGATGAAGACCAAGCGAAGGATCAGCATCGGAAGGTTGCGCACGGGGCTGGTGACGGCCCCCAGATCATTCGTTGGATTTAGCGGCGGACGATCAAGTGACATAGCGATCACGGCTGGGAAAACGCAAAAAAGGGACCCCGAAGATCCTGCCTTGATTTTACTCTTCCACCAGCCAAAAGCCCAAAGGCTTCACCTTTTTCAACGGTTAGAAAGGAAGTTTTCCGGTCAAAGGCTTGGGGATGTAGGAGCTATTCCGTTGGCGCACGATTTCGACGCGGACCATGGAGTCGGGGTTGACCCCCGCGTATTCCTCTTTGGCATCCTTGGAACTCAGGTCGATTTTGGTCAACTCCCCCAGCACTTCCATCCCTTCGATGACGCGACCGAAGACGCAGTACTCCCCATTCATCGGTGGCGAGGCGAGCAGGTCGAAAAAGAACTGCGCTGAACCGGAATCGTAATCGGTCGCCTGGGTGACCGGATCGGATCCCAGCGCGACAGCAACGCTACCGCGAAAATGCTTGCGGGCTCTCGGAGACTTCATCTCCCCCCGCACCGTATAGCCCGCCGATCCACTCCCATCCCCTCGTTCGCAACCTGTCTGCGCGACAAAATGCTTGAGCACCCGGAAGATCGGCCGTCCATCGTAAAATCCATTTTTTGCAAGATAGAGGAAATTCGCTACCGTCTCCGGGGCATCGTCTTCGAAAAGCTCCAGGACGATCACCCCTTTGGTGGTGGAGATGCGGACTCTCGGCAGATCGTCGGCTCGCGCTTCAGCGGCCCGCAACTCTAGCTCCTTCTTCCAATCCTCCTTCAACTGCTCGATCGACTGCAGCACCTGGGGCGGGACCGCCGTATCGACTCCAGTCTGAATCGCTCGCCGCAAACACTGCTCGGAGAATTCAAAGTCGTGCTCTCCAAAAGCGGCCAATCCGGCGATTCCATCGAGATCAGGATTCGGATACTTCTGCTCCACCAGCACCTTGCCCACTTCATTCATTCCCTCGAAACGGTCTGCTTCGCATTCCTCTTTCAGCATCCCAAAGAGGAGATCCCCGACGGTGGAGTAGCGCTGAGGATCGCTGCGATACAGATCGATGGCTGCCTTGCGGAATTGCTGGCTTGCCTCGCGGGCCGCCTGCGATACCTTTTGCCATTCCTGCAACTTCGAATCGCGATCGGCAGAAAGGTCGGTGTGATGCTCGACGATCTTTCGACGCAGATTCTTCATTTGCTTTTTCAATTCCGCCAGCTGCACCCGGTAGGCTTGCGCCAGGGGGCTGGTGTCGCTCTCGGGAACCTCACCTGCGTCTGGTGCAATCGCAGGAAGCGGCACTTCCGAAGCCGTGGCATCCTGTCCGAAGGCAACTGGGCTCATACCGCCTACCATCCAAGCGAAAAGCAACCCCGGGATCCCCAAGGCCGCCATCGCCATCCACTTGCTGGCTCGTTCGATCCTCATCCGGATCTCGCTTCGGACTGGTTCGTTTTTCTTTCCCGGTTGCATTCGCAGCATCCTCTTCGGCAAATCGAACAAAGCGCACCTGAACTTCCATACGCGCCAGCTGCCGCTTCGGTTCGGACACCGGGACGGCCCCCATGGAGGATTCATGGTACGTCGCATCCACCCTGGATGGCAATTGGCTTGGGAAGCCAAGGGGCCGTTTGAGGAATTCCACCAAGTGCCGATGGTTGGAAATGCGGGCGACGTGCGACGCGCCAGCTGTCGATCGCGTAGAATGCTGCCATGCGGCACCTGGAATCTTCGCCGCCGAATCCCCTCGGAGCTATGGATGCCACGCAAAAGCCGTTCGCCACAACCCGCTGGAAACTCCAACCTTCGTGGATCGGTGCGGATCATCGCCGGTTCCTTGCGGGGACGGTCGATTCCGTTTCTGGTCTCCGAAGCGACGCGGCCGATGAAGGATAAAACCAGGGGGGCGATTTTCAACATCATCGGACCAAGCCTGGAGGGGTATCTGGTTTTCGATCTGTTCGGCGGAACAGGGATTTTGGCGATGGAGTCCTTGTCGCGGGGTGCGATCAGTGCCACGGTGGTGGAACTGGACCACCGCCGAGCCAAGGCGATCGATCAAGCAGGCCGAACTCTGTTGCTGACCCCCAAATTGCGTGTCGTTTCCGCCGATGCCTTTGCCTGGTCCGAACGCTGGCTGAAAGGCGCACAGGCGGCTCCGACTGGGGAGCCGTGGGTGGTCTTCTTTTGCCCTCCGTATCCTCTGTGGGATGCCGACCCGGCTCAGATGGAACGCCTGATCCAACTTTGGGCACAATCCGCCCCAGCGGGTTCGATCTTGGTGGCCGAGTCGCCTGAGCGTCGCGTCGACCACAACCTGCCATCCGATCCCTGGCAATGGGAGTCCAGGCGGTATCCACCAGCCAATGTGCTGTTTGGATGGTACCCCGAGGTGCCAGCAAGTCCAACGCCGGAGTGAACCACTGCGCTGGTATGTAGTCCAGCCCGGCATCGCCCCGCTAAAGATCGATCGCCGAATCGCTCGCAGGGACCCCGCGCGATCGTATTTGCGTCATGATCGAAAGGATCGCAAGAGCGGCTTGGCGAACCGCATGCGACCTCGTCTCAGGCGTGTTGCGACTTTTGCCGGACCGTGGCGGTATGGCTGGCCAATCGATCGACCAACGATTCTTCTCTTTCAGCTCGCCCAGTTCTTCGAGCTTATCAAGCAATTGTTGCAGCGTCGCTTCCCCAGGAGCTGTTCGGCAGACGCGATAGGGAGCACGGCCCGTTCGTTGCCCCTTTGGAGGATCTTCAGTGGATGGACCTAGCCAGCGAAGCGACTGAAAAAGGAGACCTGCCAGCCCCAGTCCCGAAGCGACGATCGCCAGCGGCCATTGCGACACGGCGGCCAGTAGCGCGGCGAATAGAAAACAGATGGCGGAAGTGACAAGCAAGGGCTGCTGCCACCAGACCGCCCCGACTTCTTCGCCGCTGCGAACCAGTTCCGTCTGCTCATCGACCACCGGCAATCCCAGCACCTTGACGATGATCACCGAAATGTTGTCCGGTCCACCCCGGAGATTTGCCAGATCGACGAGAACGCGAGCCGCTTGTTCGACATCAAGCACCTGAAGGAGATGCGAGATCTCCTCATCGGATACCTGCCCCGACAGCCCGTCGCTGCAAAGGAGAAACTGATCCCCCTCCAGCACGGCAAAAGGGCCTTCCAGGTCAACCTGAACCGAGGGATTGGGGCCCAGCGAGCGGGTGATCACATTCTTCGGGATCGCTCCCCCTCGAATCACCGCTTCACTCAGTTCCCCCGACGCCTCCAATTCCCACACCAGGCTGTGGTCAAAGGTCAGCTGTTCCAGCACCGATCCTCGCAGCCGATAGACACGGGAATCACCGACATGCCCGATCAGCGCCCCTTGCGGCAACAGCACCAAACTGCTGCACGTCGTACCCATGTTTCGGAAATCGAGGTTGGCCTGACCCCGGCGATGGATTTCGCGATTGGCTTCATGGAAAGAATCGACGATGGAAGAGCCGGGATCTTGGCGTTTGGATTTCAGGTAGTAGTGCCCCACCGTCTCCGCCGCCAGCCGACTAGCGATCTCCCCGGCGGCGTGCGCACCCATCCCATCGGCGACCAGGAAAAGGTGCCCATGATGTCGCCAGGCACTCGGCGTTTCGGCAAGCACGCTGGAGACGAAATCCTGGTTGTAGCTGCGGCGCATCCCTGTTTCGCTGAGGGTCGCAACGCGAACGCTTGCTGCCGGCGAACCACCGTTCAAGTTGGAAGCACTGGAATCGTTCGGAGGCGTGGAGGACGACAAAGTACCGGGATCTCCCAGGAACCATTCGGCAAGGCAAAAGCCGTGGTAAGGAATCCTCCCCTCACACCGCCAGCCTGTCGCTTCATTCTAAAGGAAAACGCCGAGTCGATTCCAAGGAGGAAATGAATTTCCTTCCCAGCAGGGGAGTTTCTCAGGCGGCACGCGCAGGTCGCTTCAGCCGGAACAAACCGAAAATTTCCTCGGAAGTCATCCCCAGATTGGCAGGTCCGTTCCCCTCCGCAAAAAGAGTCTCCGCCAAGGACCTTTTCTCTTCCAACACATGGTGGATCCGCTGCTCGATCGTCTGGACCGAAGTCATGCGAGTGATCGTCACCGTGCCGGCGGCTCCCAGCCGATGGGCTCGATTGATCGCCTGATCTTCCACCGCAGGATTCCACCATCGATCAAAAAGAAAAACATAGCGACAGAATTGCAAATTCAACCCCACCGCCCCCGCCCCATAGCTCATCAAGATCACATGGCACTTCGGGTCCGAACGAAACCTCTCAATCACCGCATCCCTTTTGTTGGAAGGGACTCGGCCATGGTAGTGAAGAGGCTGAAACCGCTGGAGCCGATCCGAGATTTTGTCGAGCGTATCGACCCACTGGCTGAAGACAATCGCCTTCTGCCCACTGGCCGCCACCTCCTCCAGATCCGCCTCCAGACGCTCTAGCTTGGCGCTGGAACTGGTCAACGGATCGAAATTGCAGATCTGCTTGAGCCTCAGCACCAGCTCAAAAACATGCTGGATCGTCAGCGCATCTCCCATATCCGACAGCTGGATGACCCCTTCTTCCTCGGCCGATTTGTAACTGGCCCACTGGTCCCCGGTCAGTTCCAGCATCGCATCCCGGTACATCTTGGGAGGCATCTCCGTCAGCACTTTGTCTTTGGTCCGCCGAAGGATGAAATCACCCGTCGCCTCCCCCATCTCCCTCAAGCTCATCCCATCATGAAGAAACCCGGGGGAAAGGAATTCGAAGATGCTGACCAGATCATCCGAAGAGTTTTCGATGGGGGTACCGGTCAATGCCCACGACCTTTGCCTGGGAACCGATCGGATGATGGAGCTGGTCGAACTATTGCGGTTCTTGATTCGCTGCGCTTCATCCAAAACCATCAAGTCGAACTGCACTCCACTTTCCTGCATTGCTTCCCAATCCCGCATCATCAATTCGTAGTTGGCGATCTTGACCGGCGTGGTGGCCTGCTGCCATATCCAGTTGCGCTTCGCAGCATCCCCCTCGATCACCGCCAATGGAATTTCCGGTGCCCAAAGACGAAACTCCCGGACCCAATTGGTCACCAACGGCTTGGGACATACCAAAAGGACTTTCCCTACCTCACCTGCCATCACCAGCATCCGAATCGTGGTGATTGCCTGCATGGTCTTGCCCAGCCCCATTTCGTCAGCCAGGATCGCAGCCCCACGAGAGAAGAGAAATCCGATCCCCTCCATCTGATAAGGAAATGGCTCGAACGGAAACGTCAGCCTCGCCGAGCTGACCAGCGTTTCCAAGGGAGGCTGCAGAAGGTAATAGAGTCGATCCTCCAGCTTCACCAGATCGCCTGGTGGCCGAATGCGTGTCCAGCGACTGCGAGGCGGACCAGCTTCGACCGACGGAGTGCTGGCCCCCTCTTCCTGGACGGCTTCGCTGCTGGGATTGCCTTTCGGGGCCGCCGGGGCTGGATTGGCGGCCTGACCGGCCAGCAGCCCAATCTCCGGGAAGGTGAAACCAATGGCGCGAGGGGTTTGACTGCGGACCTGAATCGAAAGAACCGCCGGGCCGTCACCTTCGATCAGTGAAGGGACCACTCCAATCATCGGCTCCTTATTCCAGGCGCACTGGATCGCAACAGCTCGCACCGGATCGATCGCCGTGCTCCAGCACTCGACCGCAGGCTCCCCCTTCGACTCAGCCCAACCAGCCGCGCCCACCGCTTCCAACTCTATCGACGACTCTGGGCCTTCCATAGCCACGTCCCTTTTTGAACGACGACGCCTCAGCCGATCGAAAGCCCCACAACGCCCTCCTCATCCCCTTTTATGCCGCCTTCGTCGATGGATTCGCCTCCCCCAAGGCTTCCTCGATCCTCCCAAACGGCTCTGGAAGATCCATCGTCGGCGTCAATTGTTGCCAACGGGCCGCCGCTTCTGCCGCGTCATTGGGTCGTTCGGCCAAAGCCACCACTTTCCAGCCACCCATCGTCACTGGTTCGGAAACCGCCGGCACTCCTGAAGGTCGAGCCCAGTGTCGCTGACTATCGGAGCCCTGATCAGCGATCGGCATCTCAATCCAAACCACTGGCAAGTCGGTGTAGCGACAGGTGCCCAGTGCCCCCGGGGCATCGGTTACCAGCATCGCCATCTTCGATTTCGCCTTCTGCAACAACACCCGACCAATCTGCTCCCCACACAGATACCCCTCCAAAGTCGATCCGTACAGGATCTCCTGAGCCCGCGTCGGCTTTACGGGAAGTGTGCAGTAGAACTCCAGTGGCCTCCCCAAGGGATTGACCACCAGCAGCCCTCCGACAAATCCCAAATCCTGGTGGACGCGGACAGTTAGAAATCCGATGGCCGATGGGATGGATTCCACGCGATACTCACCTTCCGGAAACAGAAACCCTCACCCCAAGCGGCGAGGAGTCGAACTGCGATGCACCATCAATTC
Source organism: Pirellulaceae bacterium (assembly GCA_044371425.1). GTDB lineage: Bacteria > Planctomycetota > Planctomycetia > Pirellulales > Pirellulaceae > JBEISR01. The sequence goes on from JBILTR010000012.1 coordinate 76,281, forward strand.
GGCAGTTTCGCGGTGTGCCTTGAGGCATTGAGAAGTTACCGCCGGACCCCCTACTTTCAGATCAAGCGGCACAAAGTGAAAATTCCCCACTCCTCGGGATTTTTTGGAGCGTATAATGGGAAGATCGATCAGAAAATGGTGAGCTGCCTGACGCCACCCCCTTGGATGGTGTTTGAATTTGTACACCTTCTCTCCTTGATGGCATGGAGCCGACCCCGCGATGTCGCAAGACCCTCAGAATCTTTCCCCGATGTTTCGGATCGACGTTTCGGCTGAGGCGCCTGGAAGTGCCGCCAATCCCAGCCGCCCCGAAGATACGTTGATGGTCGCGACGCTGGTCGCCTTGATGCGTCAGATGATCCAGCAACAGGAGAAACAGAATCAACTGCTGGAACAGCTGATCTCTGCCACCAATCAAATCCAGAAGCAGCGGCAGACCGAACTCCAGCAGTGGAAAGATGCCAACCCGCATTTGGCCAAAGCCTGTCGCAAAGCGGCCGAGACGCTTTCTCGCGTACAGACCCAATTCCTGGAAAGCATGACCGAAGAAATCGCCGAAAACCAGGAAGAACTCCTGGATGGGGAGTTCGTGCTTCAGGAGTTTGTCGACAAGTATGGCCCTCGACTGGCTCACCTAAACGGCCTTCTCCAGGTCGTTGCTCAACTAGGTGGCTAACGTCGGCTTGCGGAATCGCTATCCCCACCCTGCCCGGTTCTTTTTCGTACGCCAGTTTTTGGGATCGATCAGCAGAGCCTTTCGCCAGCCTCCGGCCCCTCATCGCTGGAGACAATGCCGTAGTAGCGGAGCTTTTTGTAGAGGGTGACTCGAGAGATCCCCAGCTCCTTTGCGGCACGACTGCGATTCCCCTTGCAGCGCGTCAAGGCATCATGGATCCGCTGAAATTCCTCCCGCTTGACGGGATCTGCCAAGAAGCGAGGGGAGGGGATCGCCGTGCTGCCAGAAGGGGGATCGTCTAGCCGATACCGCCCCGCAGCTCCCTCGCCCGCTGATGGCTCCTCCACCCCGCCCGCCGCTTCGTCCAAGTTCTGTGGGTTGTCTGGATCCTGGTCATCCAAGTCCAGCCATAGGGACAGATGCACTTCTTCGATCTGGTGATCGCAGTGGTCCAGCGTCGCCTCCAGCACCTCCTGAAGCTGCGCTAGGTTACCCGGCCAGGGGTACTGCATCAGCAACCTCTTGGCGGCTTTGGTCAGCCTCGGAACTGGCTTGTTTCGACGAACAGCAAGCCACGACAAAACGGTGCGAGAGATCGTCGGAATCTGTGGAGCGAACTCACGCAAGGGAGGGATCCGTGTCGTCTTCGTGGGGACCATCCAAGCAAGCAAGTCGGAATCGATCGATTCCCAAGGAAACGCCCCCGATTGCTCCCGCAATCCAAAGACCAAGTGCCCCGCATTCGCTCCATCCACGTGCAATGACTTCTGACGCTCCAACCAGTCGGCCAGTCGCTTCTGGAGCAGGGGTGCAAGCAGCTGGCACGATTCCATGTACAGAGTGCCGCCTTGGATAAAGTCAAGCCACCCCATGAGGTATCGCTGCTGATCCGCTCCCCCGTCCCCTTCCACGATCCCACCGAAGATCGCCTTCTCACTCCGCTCGGGATCCAAATACTCAACCGAGGATCCCATGAACGGATAAATCGACCAGGGCGACTGCTGGTGAATCCATCGGGCGATCAGCGATTTCCCTACCCCTCGCTCCCCCACCAAACAAACCGGTCCACTTCGACCAACCAGAGCCTGAATCTGGCTGATGAAGGGCCCCAACCCCTCAGATCCAGCCAACTCCTGCATCAAATCTCTTTTTTGATCGGCCAGGAATCCGGGATCAGCCACCTCCCACAGCGCGTTGCTGGTAGCCTCCTGAGACGTTCCGATCGATTCACCTAGCCTATGCTGAAAGCGATCCAGCCAGATCGGAAGCTGGATCACCGCTTGCTGCATCGGAATGCAGGTGCTAGCGCCACTGGCCAACCATGTTGCATGATGACTATGGGATGCGGTAAGCACCGCCACCGGCACGCGGAAACCATGCAACCGCCCGACAGCCGCCAGCCGATCGTCCGATGGTGCCCCAGGTTGCATCCCCGAGACAATCACCAGACGGTCTTCCTGAACCTCACTCAGCGCCAAAGCCTCCGACTCGCTGGCCACCATCGTCACATTGGTGCGCAGCGCCATCATCTGCCTCAACTGGCTAAACAGTTCTTCAGGAAACCAGAGGGCATAGATGATCGTCATGGGGGACCCTAAGGCGGCAGTTCCCAGCCACCGGGGATGAAAAAACTTACCTCACTACCATGCTGAAAAAGCGAGAGAACTTCCATTGTAACGGTTTCCGTGACCTCCAAACAAAGAAAGCCATCAACATTCCCAGTAGATTTCACCGATTCACCCACGTCGGTTGCCTGGAAAGATTTAACACCTTCGCAAAATGGTTAAATTAAAGAATCTGCGTTCCCCTAAGCCCCGACTCCCCATCGAATCTGGAAGGCGCGACCCCGAAGCGTTACTGCAGATGCCCTTTTGGGCTAGGCTTAGCAGCGATCTTTCGATTTCATTTGTCTTTCGAAAGGAAACCACGTATCCGACGAAGATCATTCGACCAAAAAGACTCTGGCGGCTCGTCCCTTCTTCCCACCGGTGCTGGTGATCGTGATGTCTCCCTGCCCCGAAGTCGTCATTTTTCCGGCGATGAACTGCGCATCGTAGGCGCCTTGTCCACTGAGGTTGAATCCACCCCATTTGGCGTACAGCGTTCCGGATAGCAGGGAGTTGCCCGAGTTGCCCGTTACGGTGATCTCATTAGGGTTTCGGCGACGCTGAAAAAAGAGCATGCCATCGAATTTGCTGCTGACCGAGGGAGCCCCCGGATAAAGCGAGGCATAGGCAAACCGCGCCGTATCAATGGGGCTCATCATCACAGAACTATTGAATGCCACACGGCCAAACTTCGCATTATCCAGAGCGGGCATCGGATTGTCCTGGTCGTTCGCATCCGGCCAACCCGTCGTCGCGTTGTAGGTACTGCCTGTGTTATAAAAAATGACCCCCTCGGCCTTCACATCCCCCCCGGTGATCTTTAATACGTCCTGGTTGTTCTGCTGCGGGCGAATGACATAGATACCAGGGATGAAATAGACCGTTCCACCAGTGATCGTGATATCGTCATAGATTCCCGGATGAAGGATTGCAGCGCCTGCCGTGGCGGTATAAAGTCCACCGGCGATCGACTCCCCGGCGGTAGCAATCCGATTCTGGTTTCCTCGATCTGTATTCATCCCCTGAACATTTTGATTGGTGACCTTCGGTGCACCTCGTAGTCTTGAATCGACTCCAAGAGCGATGGTGGGAGTCGGAAGTTCCAACATAGGATCCGGTTCGGGAAGCTGCCCAGCTCTGAGGGGTGCCAGTAGCGTCGGATCATAGGGCTTGATATTGGATGGATTGTCGACGCCCCCCACAACCGTCATATCGGCAGCGAAGATCCCATTCTCGGTCGAATTGCCGGCGGAGACAGCGACGCCATTGTTTCCCGTAATCACCTGCTGCCCATTTTCGTCCAGACCTCCTCCTTCGGAATTGACCACGATCCGCCCGGCGACAAAAAGGCGTCCCTGACCTGCAACGCTCAGCCCTGGTATTGCCGTGGGATTCAGCGCGCAGACACCATCGCCGGAAGGCATTGCGATGAAACCGGCTACGGATCGGGAGACCACTTTTTCTCCGCTGGCGTTCCGTACCAGAAACCCAAAAAACTGACTCCTCGGTTGTCGAACGATCACTTCGATGTAGTTCTCTTTCCCCAGATACTTTCCGCCTGAGGGAGGGATTCGAACATCGGCGTTGGTCAACACATCCACCTGCGGATGCTGTGCTGCCAATTGGATGGCATCGTAGCGAGCCTGGGTTGCATTACCGGTCTTCATATAGGTTCTAGCAGCCACCAGGGCGACCGAATCCGCGATCGTCTGACCGTGCCGAACCTGCCCCATCTTGACCGCCAGGTCGGTGACCAACGCCAGCATGCTGAGCGCTAGCACCAGAGTCATCCCGACCAGTACCAAGATGACTCCCCGCCGTGACTTCCCAGGGATTCTTCCCCGGCGCAAAGTGGCCGAACTCAGAGAATTCCGAGCGTATCTGTTGGAATCCATCGGATTGGCTCCTAATGCGAAATCGGCGACAACGATACAGATTGAATGGTCCGATCGAATAGACCGAGGCTCAGCAAAGTTCGGCATCGCACGCTAGAAGTGACACGAACACGATGGTCCTTCCGAACGTCATTGCCACCGTCAATCCACTCCAGCTTCAATGTCAGATCTTCCGGGGGAATTCCCGCAAGTCGTTTCAGAAACAACGAGGAAATCAGAAACCTGTCATCAGCGTCGGCGGATACTGCGGCCCAACCGCCTGCAGTGCGATCCAGTTCAGTCATCGTTTCCGGTCCCCAGGGTTCGGTCGATAGAACCCCATGCACCGCTGCTTGGCGAGCGAGATAGCAGGTAGCCTCCGTCAACCGCTGATGGCGCAAGTTGATAAAGCCAAAGTCGACGATGCTCAGCAGCGCCATCAGGAACAGAGGAATCGCTAGCGCAAACTCCAAAATGGCGGCTCCTCGCCGCCCGCACTTTCTTCCCTGGGCCATGATTTTAGATCGCCTGTGATGCCGCACTGTCCGATCCATCGCGCACCTCCACTCCTCACCGCACAATCGGCACCAACAGGACCCGCCTGGCGACCATGACATTGGGAAGCAGTGGCCAAGAAACCACGGTGCGGAACGTGTAGGAGGCTTCCAGACGCACCACCTTGACGTTCTGCGAGTACGCGGCGCTGTAGGTGGGTGCTGGCATCGCAAAGTCGGTCGGGTTGAAGTTCGAAACCCCCGACATTTCATCTCTCACCACCTGCCTTACCTTCTCCTGCCACCACGCCTGCGTGGCACCGCTGAAAGGATGATTGGTTGCGTACCTCGCCCCAGATCCCACCGCGTGGCCCAGTGCGATGAAGTAGTAGCCGAAGCGGCAAAGATCTAGCGTTCCGCCGAGAACAGCCAGCAGAATCGGAAGCGCGATCGCCAGTTCGACGAGAACCGCACCCTTGCGACTTCTTTCCGTTCGCAGGCGACGATGGCTGGGGACCGAGGATCGTGTCGACCGTCGCAGTACCATCCTTCACCCCACCTTCCACAGATCGATTAACTACTGATCGAACAAGTCCATCACCCGCAAGGCCGCCGGCCCCAGCAGTACCGCGTAGAGCACCGGAAAAATGCAGAACAGGGTTGGGAAGATCACCTTGATCACCGCCTGCTGCGCCTTGGTTTCCGCGACCGTCATTCGCTTGGTGCGCATCGAATCGGCGAAGACGGTCATCGCATTGGAAAGACTGGCACCAAATCGCTCCGACTGCGAAATCACCGAGGCCATGGTCTTAAGTTCCTCCAGATCAAACCGGTCGGCACAGGCCTTCAGCGATTCAGAGACACTTCGGCCCAGTCGCGTCTCGCGAACCACGATCGCCAGTTCGATCGCCAGTTCGGGATGCGCCGACGACAGTTCCTGAGAGACGCGCGCCAGGGCGGATGGAAGACTAATGCCACCTTCCAGACAAATGTTGACCACATCCAAAGCATCTGGGAGAGCGCGACGAATGATCATCTGGCGCTTCGCCTTCAGGTAGTCCAGCCAGAAAGAAGGCGCCAGCTTACCCACCACTCCACATACAAGCCCCGCCAGCAGTGCATGATAGCTGCTCACCTTCAGGTAACTAGCAACGCTCCAACCTATCGCTGCGGGGAACAGGATCAGGACCACTTGCAGAATGCGAAATCCATGGGAGTGCGCGAATCTGTAAAGCCCGGCATGGATCAGTCGTAGTTTTAACTCTTCTCTTTTCTCATCCTTCTCCACCCTGGCTCGCAGGCGCCTTCCAAAGACGGAATCCTGGTCCCCTTCCTGTTCCTTTGATCCATTGCGGCCCGACAGCGATACCTCGCTGTTGGTGATCATCAACAGGACAATAGCCGCCAACAGCCCCACCGCTGCCAGAATCAGAAGGACCGGGTTGTAAAGCCATCGCGAGAAGACCGAAATATCAAACAACTTACAGTTCCCTCCTAATCTCTAAAAATCGAAATGGATGATCTTCTGCATCCACATCCAACCGGTGCCCAGCATCGCCAACATGAAGACAAAAATCTGAGGGTATGCCAGGATCGGCTCAAAGTAGGTGGGATGGATGAAGTAAACCAGCGCGCTGACAAGAAAGGGCAGACCAAGCAGCACATAAGCCTGCATCCTGCCTTCGGCAGTCAATGCCCCGACCTTGTCTTCCAGCTTCATACGCTCTCGAATCACATTCGACAGCTTCATCAGCAACGCCGATAGGTTTCCCCCAGTCTGTCGGTGGATGGAGAGCGCCACCACAAAAATCTTGATCTCCAGAAGTCCGGTCCTTCTCCCCAGTTCACGAAAGGATGCCTCTGGCGAAAGCCCTAGGTTCTGCTGCTCCCAACAAAGTGAGAATTCCTCTGCGATCGGTGAAGGAAACTGCTCAGCCACCCCGCGCATCGCCTGCGTAATCGTCTGGCCGGCGCGAAGCACCCTGGCCATCATCTCGAATGCCTCCGGGAGCTGCTTCTTCAGCTTGTTGCGGCGATGGTTTCGCACCAAGCGGATGACCACGACGGGGATAATTCCCGTCATCAAGCCGACGGGAAGGAAGACCCAAGGCCAGGGGGACAAATACCCGACGACCGATCCGGAGCCCACCATCAGAATCAGGCTCAGCAGCACCAGTTGCTGCAATCGCATCTGCAATCCTGCCTGGAGCAGCATCTGACGTATTCGATTGGCGGCACTCATCCCCGCATCGGGATCGACTGTCCCAGCGGCCGCCTGTTCGTAGACCTGCTGGTTGACCATCATCGCGCGAGCCCGATCCGCCTGCCGCTCGATCAACTCGGCCGCGAGTTTCTCTCGCGTCCTTCGCCGACGATCATCGACGATGTCCGACAGCGCCCAGTTGATCCCTGCAACCATCAGAAACCCCGAAAGGAAGGCGAGGACGCTCAGGAGATTCAGTTCCATCAGACCCTCCCCTTGCAGTCCATGAGGATGCGTTTTTCGAACATCTCATGGGACAGATCAATTCCATACGATTGAATCCGGTTGATGATCGATGGTCGAATACCCGTGGCAGCAAATTGGCCGATCGCCACGCGGTCGCTGTTGAGTCCCATCTGCCGAAACTCAAAGATATCTTGCATGCTGATCACCTCCCCCTCCATCCCGGTGATCTCGGATATCCTCGTTACCTTTCTTACGCCGCCGCTGAGCCGCGAGACCTGGAGGATGATGTTGACGGCCGAAGCGATCTGCTTACGAATCACCCAGATCGGCATATCGAATCCCGCCATGCTGGCCATCATCTCCAGGCGACTGACCCCATCGCGCGTCGTGTTGGCATGAATGGTCGTCAAACTTCCTTCATGCCCTGTGTTCATCGCCTGAAGCATGTCGAGGGCTTCAGCACCGCGGCACTCGCCGATCAAAATCCGGTCGGGCCGCATTCGCAGAGCGTTTCGCACGAGATCCCGCGTGGTGATCTCGCCGAGCCCTTCCAGATTGGCTGTCCTCGTCTCCATCCGGACGACGTGGGGTTGCTGCAGCCGCAATTCCGCGGCATCCTCGATGGTCGCCACCCGTTCGTCTTCGGGAATGAAGCGAGACAGACTGTTGAGCAACGTGGTCTTCCCGCTACCGGTCCCCCCGGAGATGATGATGTTCGCGCGGGCCTTCACGCAGGCGATCAAGAATTCGACCATCTCCTGAGTAATCGATTGATTCTCGACCAGCTTCTGAAGATGCAGCGGCTTGGCGCCGAAGCGACGAATCGACACAAGAGCCCCATCGAGAGCGACCGGTGCGATCACCGCATTCAAGCGACTGCCATCGGCGAGCCGGGCATCGACCATGGGACTCATTTCATCGACTCGCCGACCGATCTGCGCCGCAATTCGTTGAACGATCTGCACCAGATGGCGGTCGTCGTGGAAGGTGACGTGAGTCCGTTGCAACCGCCCCTTTTTTTCGATGTAGATCATTTTCGGACCGTTGATCAGGATGTCCGATATGTCCGGGTCCGACAGCAGCTGTTCCAGCGGCCCCAACCCAAACGCCTCGTCCATCACTTCCTTGATCAAACGCTCATGCTCCGCCGACGTCAGCAAATCCTTTCGACTACGACAGAGAATTTCTGCCTGACGCCGTACTTCTGCCCTCAACTGTTCAGGCGTCGCCTTCCCGATCGCGACTGGGTCCAGTTGCGCGATGACCTCCTGGTGCAGCTCCCGCTTCAGCGCGACAAACTTCGGGTCCTCGATGTACTCGGAGGCCTCCTCCGATGGTTTCACCAAGGCGCCGCTCGACGGCAGACTGGGGGCGTTAGCGGTAGGTGATGAAGTTGCTGGACTGCTCTCCGATCCAACCGCCGCTCCATTTCCCATGCTTCCGCCGCCCGCTTGTGGCGACTCAGCCTCTGGCACCTGGACCGCTTCGTCGGGCTTGGCATCATTCTTTTTTGGTCTCAGCAACCATGCCATCGCTCAATACCCTTTGGGAGCCTATTCACAACGAAGCCGGATCACTTCACTCTTTGCGTCAGTGCAACCAGCGCGCCATACCCACTCCTAGGTTCGCGCCAGCGAACGGGAAACTTCCTTCTTCAACCAGCTGATCAGCCGCCAAGCCCAGATCGACCAGGGCTGTGAGGTGACCAGTGGCACACCACCATGCATCGCAGTCAAATGGGGGCGCGATGCATAGGGGAGCCGAAGATCGATTTTTCGCCCTAGCAATTCCTCCGACTCCCGAACCGACAACTGCCCAGGCTCTCCGTCCTGATTGGCAAACACCACGATCTGATGCGACTTGACCCCCAAAGAGTCCAATTGATCCAAAAGACCTTTGGCTTTGGTGAGCGCCACAAACTCACGGCGAGTCACCAACACGAGGCGACTGCATCGCATCGCAGCTTCCCGTAACGCCGTATGACCGATCTTCCCGAGATCGATGACGATCCAGGGGTGCCTCAGCCGGGCAAACGAAAGGACGCGGCGGACCATGGCATCGGTGATCCCAAAGCAGAGATTGGCTGCTTGACTGCCCCCCTGAAGCAACGAAAAACCTCGCTGAGTCGGTGCCAAAATTCGACCATAGAGGTTGTCATCCAACTTGGACCAACTGGCTAAAAGATCGTCCAGCGTGTGGCGAGGCTGAATCCCGAGGTACAAAGAAATGTCGCAGACGCTCTCAAAATCCAAAACCAGACCATTGGCCTGCCATTTGGCCAGAAGCGTCGCCAGATTCAGCGCGATCGAGGTGCACCCCGCCCCTCCAGATGCACTGATCACACCCCATATCGCTCCGCCAGAGGCTTCCTGAACCGCCCCCTGGCGTCGTGCGCGAAACCGGCCAACCGTGTCATTCAACCCGTTCTCCAGCTGAAGAACGTCAATATAGTCCTGCACCCCCGACTGCATCGCGCGAACCACGCTCTTTGCATCATCCGAAGGACCAATAGCGACCAGGTAAGCCGGACTGGTCATCGATAGCTCGCGGAGCATTTGGACACTGCATGCCAAATCCCCCCCCAACACGGCAAAGAGCAGGGCGGGTGATTCCAGCACGGCGGTGGCAGCAAGTTCCGAAAGGGGGACTACGTGCCGAGCGTCAACACGGATCCCCTTGTCCACCAACTGCTGCCTCAAAGACGCCGCCAGCGAATCATCATCGCAACCAATCATCGCCAACGGTTCACTCATCGGCCAGAAGCCCACGAGTGGGAGAACAGCTGCGAGTCATTGCCACGCAGGAAAAGCATCGGCTTGGCAGAGGCCGGCTTGGCGACCGTCTTCCTGGGCTGTGGCTTGAGCGGGACTGCCGGGGTAGCTGGCTGATCCAAATCGGTAGTCGGCGCCGCCATTTCGACAATCACGCCAGCAAGCTCTTTGTCGTTCGGATTTCTCAGTCCGATGCTGAGCTGCCCATCGGCTCTCGCAGCGTCCAGGATCGCGGCGTCTTTCACCGATACATGGAATGTGACCGAGGTCGACTGAAGCTCTTTCGACTTCTCTTTGTCTTTGTCCTTCCTCGCGCTTAGCTGATCTCCGATGGCGAACACTTCCACATTGGCCAGGAGAAGCCGACTTGTCGGATTCGATCTGCCGTCCCGCGCCGACTCGTTGATGTAGAGGTCGACTCGGTCTCTCGGAAAGATCAATCCGGCCATGGCCGCTGCTGGCGTTTGGAACTGGACGCACATCGCTCGCATCCCCTCTCCAATCATGTCAGCCGCAGTCAACGGTTCACCTCGTGGCGCCAACTTCCCATCCAAAACCGGCTCCCCAGCCACCAACTCCTCTCGGCATCGACGCGACGCTGCAGCCTTCAGGTCGGTGAGCATATGCTTGGTAGCAGCCGACTCCGGCCATTCCGCCCACTCCAGCAGGGTTTCATTCAGCACCCCACCTCGCTCAATCGTCGTCTTCGGCACTAGGACCCGGACTGTTTTCAACCCAGCCGCACCGCGATTGTTCGCGCCCACCATCCCCTGAGCACCCATGACGGCGATGCCGCCACAGATCAGAGCAAGAAGGGTTACCACGATGCTCCGAACGTTGAACATGCCCTCGACCTCCAGTTGATTCTCCGCCAGTGATGGCGATCAAGAGCACCACCAGAAACCAGCCATCGCCACAGCGACTAACGGGCCAAAAGGAATCGCCTTCCAACGACGATGCGGATCGCGAATCACCTTCGCCACCCCGGATGCGTCATCCCCTCCAGCCAATCGAACCAGAAAGGATGTCGCGTTGATGGGTGGACCCAACATCCATATCACCAACGCCCACAACCCCAACAGAACGACTGCCCCAGAGAAAACGTAAACCACGCCCTCCGGACCGACGATCGACCCGCAACCAGCCAACAACTTGACGTCCCCGGCGCCAAAGCCACCACGAAGGAATGGCAAAAGCCCCAACAGAAATCCAATCCCAGCACCAGACAGGGCCCAGCTGAAGCCAGTCCAGCCCCAGCGAAACATCGCGACGCCAAGCCCCGCTGCAAGCAACGGCAACGTCCCCGAATTGGGCAGACGGAAGGAAATTAGGTCGTACACCGAGAGCACCAGGAGCCAAATCGCCAGCAAGGCAATCCCGCCGATTTCCCAGGATATTGCGTTCACGACTCCTCCAACTCAAGCAATCGTTACACGCTCTCTCGCCTACACCGCCTCGCTTCCCGACATCCCCCAGGGTGCCGTCAGTCAATCTTGTCTTCAATGCTGTTCATCTGGGTGCTGACCGTGGTACCCAAGGTCGACACTGCGGTGATCGCCACCACCGCAATGAGCACCAACAGCAAGGTGTACTCGACCAAGCTGGCACCTTCGTCACGACGCAGAAAACACTTCATACGATTCAACATGGCATCAACTCCTAGAGATCAAATCACATAAAAAAACCAAGCGATTTCTCATCAACCACTCACCGACCAACCACCCTGCCCCGCGACAGCAAGCCAGTTGTCAGTCAATCTTGTCTTCGATGTTGTTCATCTGGGTACTGACCGTCGTACCCAAGGTCGACACCGCGGTGATCGCCACCACCGCAATGAGCACCAACAGCAAGGTGTACTCAACCAAGCTGGCACCTTCGTCACGACGCAGGAAACTCTTCATACGATTCAACATGGCATCAACTCCTAAAGATCAGCGCAATTCGTTGCGAACTAGCAAACATCCGCAGGCCACCGACGAGGCGACCCGCCTCCCCCAACCACCCGTCCAATCAGTCGATCTTGTCTTCGATGTTGTTCATCTGGGTGCTGACCGTCGTACCCAAGGTCGACACCGCAGTGATCGCCACCACCGCAATGAGCACCAACAACAGGGTGTACTCAACCAAGCTGGCACCTTCGTCACGACGCAGGAAATTTTTCCAAGCCTTCGACATCGCAAACTCCTTCAGGAACAAAAACAATGAAAAGAAAAATGATCTTTGCCATCCGGCCCATCACAGCTCGATAACCGAGAACTGCATCCGCTACCGGTCATGCAAGCGGTTCATTGCAAGCTGCGGACCAACCGATCGGACAGCGATCGATTTTCAGGACATTTTTCTAAAACTGGTTTTTGAATGAGAAGACGGCTTACCATCTTGCCCATTCTGCAAAGGCATCTGCACCCAAGGCATGCCTCCGATACACCGATGCGCAAACCTGTTTACGGCGAAAAATCACGTCCGGAGCAAAATGAGACTGAGACACAGGAAGGTGTAAACGGAGTCATTTTTCCGATTTGGAATGAGCCATTAGGGGCTGGCTGCGAGATGCCAGGCCGCCGGATGAATCGCTATCGCATCGCACATTCCCCCAGCTTTTTCTGGCGGTTCCAAGCGGGTCTTGCCCCATTCGTTCGACTCCGAAGACGGGAAGCCGGCGTGTTCTTGCGGAGGTTTACCTTCGAGAAATAGCGATCGCGACGGTGGCGATTGCCCCATGCATGGCATCGGAGGTTTACAATCAATCTCAGATATTCGGGCGCAAACCGAGATACCACGACGGCCACTGGAAGCGGACCAAAGAGACAGCTATGAACTCCGCACCATCCCCTTGGACGATCCGACATTTGCTGGCGATGACTGTTTGCGTGGCGGTCGCAATGGCCCTCTTCCAGATGTCCATGGAGGGAAACAGCTGGGCGTCCTTCGCTTTTCAGGTAATGCTTGCAGCAGTCATCCCCATCGTCGCTCTTGGAGCCATCGGTTTTCTGGCGGCTCTTTTTGCCGGCCTGGTAGCCCCGCAAGCAAGAGAGGCAGCAAAGCAGTCCCCTTTCGCAGAAGAGCGGCTTCCGGACCAGGTCGTTCACTCCTCAAGACCCGACGTCGCCGATTAGGAAAGGTTGCACTATGGTGCCGGTTGGTTCCACGGTTCGCGGTGGTCGGGCGGTCGGGCATCGCGCCACGCTGGCAGGTCAGTATGCCAGGATGTGGCACTGCGTTTGGCTGTTGCTGGCTTTTGGAATGCAAGGCCATCTCCATGCACAGCCACCCACCAGCTATGGCATGGCGACAAACGCGTCGAACCCCATGCTCATCAGCAACCGCAGACTCGGACCTACCGATGGTCTGGATGTTCTGGTCTACGATAACTCGACGCTGGACCAAGCGGTCTTTGCGGTACAAGTCAAAAAGTCAGACGGACTTCCGTTCCCCGCCGATATCGAGATGGAGATCGAACTCTACGTCAGCCGGTATGGCCCGCCAGCCACCACCGTGCAGAAGATCACTCTTCCCCAGGGAGCGATAGAAAAGTCGATCTCAATTCCAGTTGCCGGACGCAAGTTCACCTGGGCTATCTCCTGTTCGGTGCAGGGCAGAAGACTGGCAGGCCTTCGAACCGATCGTTGGCAGATGATGCCCAGCGGCAATGCGACACCTCAATTCCAATCCCAACTGCTCGTGCTCGATGCCTCCTGGTGGGACGCACTGGGATGGGAAGGAGACCCAGCACAACTGGAATCGATGAAACAGGAACTGGAGCGGGGAACCGGTTGGACCAAACCGCTGCAAGAGCTAAAAAGCTTCAAAGATGCGTCGCTGGAGCCGTGGAGAAAGGTCAATCGGGTTTACATCACCGACTTGGATCAGTGGGTGACAACCCCAACTCGAATTCCTCGAAGGTGGATCGACCTAGCCTCCTATCCTCTGGTCGTCCTTTCTCTCTCTTCCTGGGCGATGCTCGACGACCTTCAGCAGAAAGCGATGCGACAGTGGATTCTCTCCGGAGGACGTTGCATCTTCCTGGGTGCGAGCGATCAGGAGATGCAACTGCTATTTGGAATCGCTCCCCCAACCGACCCGACGAACAAGTGGCAATCGATCGGTATCGGTTCCGTCGCATGGCTGCCGACGGTAGCCATACCAACGGTGCCAACAGATTCGGATCTGTCCGACGACACCGATCGTACTTGGGCCGAAGTCGAGGCAATGATCGATCAGACCAATCCGCGACTGATCAATGGGCGTTCCAATTCACCCTCCATCTTGGAGCGATTTGAAGCGCCGATCCCCGTCGATTGGCTGATCCCCGGTGTGGGACAGATTCCAGTGCTGGGCTTCGCTGCCTTCATAGGGATTTTTGCAGGACTCATCGGGCCCTGGCTTGCGATTCGCACCAGTCGCACCCAAAAACCATACTGGCTCCTTGTTGTTCTGCCGCTGATTTCCCTTTTGTTCACCGCGATGATCGTCGTCTACGCTCTGGGCTATGAAGGCCTGAGCAATCGAATTCGCCGCGCCTCGGTGACGTTTGTAGACGCGCAGCATGGAACTGCCTTCAGCTCGGCCTGCGAGACCTTGTTCTGCCCACTGCCGCCCAGGGGTGGGATCGATTTACCGGACGATGCGATTCTGGAGTACCCGCAGGATTACAACACCTGGCGTGGCAAGGTGATCCGCGAGGAAGGGAAAGATCAACGCGTCGTCGGTGCGATCCCAACGAGAAACGTCGTATCCCTGTTTCGAAAGCAGCCGGTGGAATGGACCGGTTGGCGCAACCCGACGTCGGATCCTAAGGGGAACATGATTCTGGAAAACCCCACCGAGGATCGCTGGGAGAATGTGTGGGTCTGGGATGATTCCGGCAAGGCATGGCACGGAAGCATCGATCCGAAAACCCAAGGAACGCTTTCCGAGATCGGACCCGCGGCAGCACTGACCCAACTCGATCAAGCCTGGACTGCCACCAAATCGGCGGGACAGGCTCCGGTCGCCGGGCCTGGGGGTATGCCTCGAATCGGTGGCGCGGCATGGCTGTCGACCCGCTTCAACCACGCGGTCGACGTGGCGTGGCGACGCGGCAACACGCCACCCCGATCTCAGTTCGTGATCCAAAGTCGCACGGCGTCACACCTCCCTTCGACCATTGCTCAAAAACATCCCGAACACGACTTTCATCTGGTGGTAGGCCGATGGTAGGACTGCACTCTTCCGAACAGCCTGCAATGGAATTGAGGCGACTGCATCGCTTTTTTGGGCCAACGGCCGCCGTTCAGGACGTCACCTTCGATGTCATGCCGGGGCATGTCTTTGGGTTTATCGGTCCCAATGGTGCCGGTAAGACCACCACGATGCGCATCCTCGCGACGCTCGATACGCCAACCTACGGCGACGCCTTGGTTCAGGGGCATAGTGTTGTCAACGACCCGGAACTGGTTCGGCGCGTCATGGGGTTTATGCCCGACGGCTTTGGCACCTACAGCAACATGGACTGTGTCGAGTACCTCGACTTTTTCGCGAGGGCCTACGGACTGGTCGGTCGGGATCGCACGGGCGCCGTGCGCCAAACCCTGGGCTTCACCGGCTTGGACAAGATTGCATCCAAACCGATCCGGGGACTATCCAAGGGGATGCGGCAGCGACTATGCCTGGGACGCGCCCTCATCCATGATCCTGCGGTACTGATCCTCGATGAACCTGCCAACGGGCTGGATCCCCGAGCCAGAATCGAGCTGCGGCAGATGATTCAGGCCCTAGCCGCCCGTGGCAAAGCCATCCTCGTATCTTCCCACATCCTGACGGAATTGGCCGAGATGGCCAACGCCGTGGGCATCATCGAGCGAGGACGCTTGCTGGCGGTCGGGCCACTGGAGGATATCCAGAACTCCTTCCGAAGACACTCCAAGATCCGCATTCGAACCCACCAGCCTCAACCGGAACTCGCATCCTGGTTGGAAGGACGCCCACAAGTCGACCAAGTCGAGGTCGACAAGGAGTTGGCAACATTCGTATTCACAGGGGACGCCCACGAACAAGCTCAATTGGTTCGCGCTTTATGTGATGCCGACTTCCCTCTTCTGGAAGTGATGTCCCAGGAACAATCCCTGGAAGATCTTTTTATGCAGATCACGACGGGAGCCGTCCAATGACAGCGATCAGCCAAGACGATCAACAACTCGATCAACGCAACGTCGCTGCCATGGATCGGATCCTGGAAGCCCCTTCGCGCTGGGAGCAACTGTTGGCTCAGTGGAGCGATCGGATCAGCCCCATTTTGGTGCGCGAAACGCGACAGCAACTGAAGAGCCGGCAATTCGTCATCACCTTTTGGGCGGTGTTGATTTTTATCCTGATCTGGACGATCTACGGAATCGCCGAAAACATGCCGGCGATCTATTACGAATCAACCGGCCCGTTCATGATGGGTGGGTACTTTGTCCTGTTCCTGCTTCCCACCTGCATCAGCGTCCCACTGGCAGCATACCAGTCGATGGCTGGAGAGATGGACGAAGGGACTGGGGATGTCCTAGCGATCTCCACGCTGACTCCCTGGCAGATCGTCGGCGGAAAACTGCTGGCCGCCATGCTCCAGACCTTCCTTTACCTCGCCACCCTCACGCCTTGTATCGTTTTGACCTACCTTCTCCGTGGACTGTCGATCGAAACGATCTTTGTCATTCTCTTCACCACCATCGTCTTGTCGGGCGCTACCAGCGCCATTGCAATCTTTCTGGCCAGCACCAATCGCCAGGGCCAACGCCCCGTTATCTCGATGCTAGGTTTGATGCTGATCTGCATTCCCCTGGCGCTCACCTGGATGGGTTGGGGGATGAGTGCCCTGAACTCCTCGAACTTTTTCTCTTTGGGAAGTGAGTCTTATCGATTCTGGCTGTTCATGCTGCCGATTTGGGGCCTGGGACTGGCCTACATGTTCCTGGCCCTCAACACAGCGGCTGCTCAGATCGGTATCTTGGCGGAAAATTATGCGAAACCGATCCGATATTGGTTGCTCGCCACGCAGTGGGTCTGGCTTTCGCTTGGCATCGCGATCACCATCGCCGGCCAAAGCCTCCAGGGGGAAGCTTGGGCAACCATCCTGATCGTGCTGGCCTGCCAGTGGCTTGTCGCCGGTAGCCTGATGCTGAGGGAACCTCAGTTCCTGTCGCTGCGCGCCCGTCGATCCCTCGCCCGCTCGCCCCTCCAGCGGGTCGCATCGGCTTGGCTGAATCCGGGTGGGTCGTGGGGCTACATATTTGTCGTCGTCAGCTTTGGCTCCGCGTTGCTGGTTGTCGAAGCCCATCGCCGAATAAGCCTCGTCGCACTGCGTAGTGACGCACAGTTTGACTGGACGATGATCGGTGCTGTTCTGATGGCCTGCCACTTGGTGCTTTACCTTGGACTGGCGAGGCTTCTTCTGCTGCAAATACAGAAACGAAATCCAAGGATATCCGGCTTCTTGATCGTGATCCTGCTGCTGGCACTGGGTTCCGTCCTCCCCATTTTCATCAGCTTGGTGCTCAACGGCTTCAACAACTACTCCTTTGAGCCCTACTCGATCTTCAATCCGATGTGGTCGGTGCTGGAAGCATTCCAGGAAAACTCCGTCGTGCTTGGCAGTCTGCCTTTATTGATCCTAGCGGCCTTGGCCGTTTTTCTAGCGGTGCTGCGCAACGCGGCCAAGACGTTGCATACGCCTCCCGCCACCCCCACTTTCGTCCCTCCATCCAAGCCGCCCCAAATCGATCCACTCAAGGATGGCTGATCTCCTTTTGAGCGGAAACGCTCCATCGGATCATTTTGTAGGTCCCTTGCCCTCCCTATCCAACCTCCACTCGAAGGTTGCCGCCAGAGAGATAGGTTGCTTGTTTCCAACGTCACCAAACAATCCGTCCGGTGACCTGCAAAGGGGAAATCGATCAGGAGGCCGCCTCGCATTCGAGCGTCATGCGGAGAAGTCCCAGATGGATGATCTGTTTCGCCCTCATGACTTGCTGCGACGTCGCGCCACTTCCTCGGTACTCGCGAAGCCACGAAGTCAGGGAGAGCCCCATCCCCTATTGCGAGTCCCTCTTGGAGAGCCCGTCGGCATTTCCTGTGGGCGGTGACCTTTGGTTTGCAATCGAATCGAAAGGTCGAATCGCGCCCCAACCAGTCGTCGTGTTCTGACGCACGATCTGGCCCTTTTCTTTCACCGCTTCTTGGCGTCTTCGCGTGGGAACCATCGACTTCCACACCCGATCGAAAGGGCCATGGCAAGGCAAAGACCTCTCCGCTTAATCGCCCAGTGACCGGTTTTCCCATGGCTTGCGGCAGACGCCAAAATCCCCCCCTTGGCTCTCCTGGATCAACGCCCACAGTGATCCCAGATGGACCAGGAGCGCGGATGCAGTCCACTTGGGATCGATAAGCCGCTGCAGCGACGTCGATCCCATACGCAATCGCCTTCCGTCGCCGACGCGCATGCCCCTCAGCCCCTCAGATTCGGCTCCCGAACTCCATCAGCGGCTCGTCTGGGAAGGGAATTGACGTAGCCGTCCGCTCACTCCCCCCGTACGATACATCCAAGGTTGTGGATACCGATCCGTTCAGCCCCCCTTCGATGCATCCGCCCAGTCGACTGGAAACTGCAACATGACTCAGCCTCCCTCAGGCCCCCTCTCGGATGACGACTCGAAACCCCCGATTCGGGCTCGAGTTCCCGACGGACTGCAACGAGGAGTCTTTTCGACCGGCGTGATCGTGATGACGGGAGCGACCGAATTCATCATCGACTTCGTACAGAACTTGGGACGTCCCCATCAGATCGTCGCCCGCATCGTGATGCCGCATCCTGTCCTGCCACAGTTTGCCGAAGCGCTGAAGACGAATATCGATCTCTATACTCAGCGCTATGGACAGCTACCGGTGGTTGCCGAGTCGACGACGTTGGTGACGGGCTCGCTGCATGGCAATGTTCGAGAGGTCTCGCCAACTCCACACAGCAGACCACCGGTGGATCTTGCCAGCGGAACGATCGATGTCCTTGGGTCGGCCCAGGCGACTCCCGCCACCCCAGGCTCCTCTGAACCGGAACCGCCGGTCACGGCCAAGCCGCCGGCAAGTAAAGCCCCGGCCAACCTCACCCGCAAGATGACCGCGCAAGAAGTCTATGACGACTTGAAACTGCCCGATGAACTGCTCAGCGGCGCCTACGCCAACGCAGTCGTCATCGGCCATGGACCGCATGAGTTCAGCCTCGACTTCATCACCAATTTCTACCCACAGTTTGCCGTATCGTCCCGAGTATTCCTGGCGGCGGGACAAATCCACCGGCTGCTCGATTCGCTTCGGTCCGCATGGGAGCAGTATCGACAGAGGCTCCAGGAACCACCGAAAGGATGACTTTTGGGATCAGGGGTGTTTCTTTGCCGATTGCTTCAGCCACTCCTGAAACGAAAAGCGAAAACCATCCGACTTCTTGGCGATGGCTCGATTGATTTTCTCCGCCAGAAGCTCATTCGATTCCGCAATCTTCTGCTCGATCAAGCCTTCCAAGGATTCCCCGAGGGCTTCTGCCATCGGTCCCTGAATCTGGCTGATTCGCTCCACGCGCCACTCCGTCAGCTTCGCCGATGCCAACTCCACATGCGGCTCGATCCGTATCGCAGGAGGTACCTCCGTTGGTATCGACTGAATGCGGATCCGGGTCACTAGATCCATTCGCACGCGGGCTCGCGCTTGCAACGAGAGACTCCACATCTGCACATCCCAGCGATATTGCGACGCACGCGCGAAAAGCTCCAGAGGCGCTTCGATGCTCAGTTCCGTCCGGATTTCGGTCGGACCGACAGGATCCAACCGCATCACCTGCAACTTCAGTTCGTTCTCCGGATCATGCCATCGGACCAGATACCGCTTCCATAGCCCGTGGTTTGCCATCTTCCAGCGTCGCTTGGTCTTCAGCCGACTGTCATCCCAATCCACTTTCCAGCCATCCAGCACTTCGACCTGCCCACCCCAGTCCTTCCTTTCCTCAATCTGCTCTGGAAGATTCCGCAAGGCCTGCTGCCTAAGCCATGCCACCAACCACGGTGCCGGTTCACCACCCTCCCAGACATCGGATCGAGTTTCTGACGGAGAAGTCTTGTCGGTAGGGACGCTCTGCGTGCTGCTCTCGCGAGAAAAGAAATCGTCGTCGATCGCGAAAGGATCTTCCGGAACCGAGGGGGAAGTTTGAGCGTAAGCGGTGGGGGGGTGGAGAGCGAACCAAAGAACGACGACCACCGAACTCCACACCAGCCAGCCAAATGAGCCGCTCACCCCATGCACTCCCTGGGATCCTGGCGACCGATCGGCTGGTTTCGGCCCCCCGAGCGATTCCTCGCGATGTCGCAAACCACTGCGGAAGAAGGATTTCATCGGGCGTTCCCAAAGGCAAAGTACCGCGGTCGAGCCCGACAGCGGCGGTCCCCAAAGCGATCGTTCCGAGTCGGACTCCTGGTGTGCCCGATCGGGCGTCAGGCCGATCGGGCATCATCCTTTCTCCCATTTCCCTCGAAAAAACCACCTGGACGATCAATCTCTGGGGTCCGACGACGTGTGATCGTGGACGATCTTCCAACCTTCCTCGGTCTTGCGGAAGACCAAGGTGAAGTTACCTGCCATCGGTTCGGAGGAACGGTCCAGCTTCCAACGCCCCAGGACAAAGGCCGCTGAATCCCCCAGCGGAAACGGCTCGATCTCCGTGAATGTGACGGTTCCCATGGCAGACCGATCTGGGTAGCGAGTCAGGTACCTGTCCCTAGTGGCCGTCCAACCTCGGGTGGTCTTCCCCCCAGAGGAAAAGGTGAGATCGTCCGACCTCAGGTAGTGATCCATGAACCTCTCAATGCTCCCTTCATTCCATGCGCGCTGCTGCTGATCGATAACGCGACGAATCGCCTCACCCCACCTTTCTGCCCCTGTGTCCTGCCCCCCCAACACCAGAACCACACCCCCGAATATGGCGAGAAAGAGGATCAAAAGCTGGAGGAGCAAAGAGAATCGGGGCCGACGGTCTGCACCGGAAGGGACCGTCCATTGCGAGTCCAGTTCGGATTCCGGGACGTTTGAATTGCTCTTCATCGTTCGATGCCTCCTTGTATTTGCCGCCAATTTAGGTTTCCATGATTCCATCGTGAGTCGCTCTGATGGGAGCGGCCCGACTTCCAACGTCCATCGCTGAATTCCTCGACAAAAGTTTGCACTCCCTTGCTCCATCCCCTGTCGCTCCACAGATTGCAATGTTTGAAGTGGCTGGTGCTCGCCACTTTTCTGCTGGGACTGCTGCCCTCCCCTGTATGGCAGATGGCTCTGGACGGGATCGAGGATTTTCCATGCCGCGGGCATCGGTGCGGCTGCCGCAGTGCCCAGCAGTGCAAGACTCGCTGCTGTTGTTATACCGCAGTGGAGCGTGCGGCTTGGGCGGCGCGGAAGGGGCGAAGTCCCAAGTACTCGCTGGCTATTAGCGAGTCCGGTGTGATCGATCAGCCGATGACGCTGGCGTTAACGAAAAGAGGAAAGCAACCGGTCAGCGTGGTTTCCGCCTCCTGCTGCCCTCCATCGCCAATGTCCGATGCCAAAAGCGCTTGCTGCAAAAGCGAAGCGAACAGCAAGCCAAAGAGTAAAAACAAGACCTGCTGTGGGAAAGAGCAAAAATCTCCAATCGACTCGGCGTTTGAGGCGTTGGATTGCCGAGGCGGTCCTTCCCCTTTCCTTTCCACCCCCTGGTATCTGCCCGTTCTTGTGGGGCAAACCCGATCATTCGACATCTGTTCCTTCCCGGTCGCTACCTTGCTTCCTCCAAGATGGCCTTCATGGAACGATGAAGTCGACACGCCCCCGCCAAGGTTCTCGGCTCTCTAGGGACCAAGCAAGCAGCAATTGAGGATTGCAATCCACAGAGCCCCCAGTTACAGGAGCCCTGGTTGGACGAAGAGGCCCCATCCGCAACGGCCCTGCGTACGGACATCGCTTCCGAAAGCTGATTCTCTCACAAAGCATCTTGGAACGTTGCAACCGCCGACGTGGCGCCCAGCACCGTTCCAGTGCTGATTGCCGGCTTGCTTTAGGCCCTTCTCAATCGATCCTTTTTGATTCGCCTTACACGAACTAGGCGAGTCGGCAAGTTGGATTGATCCTGGTGGCGCGCTAGCGCCGATTCGGGGCAGCTTCCAGCGGCAGCTGTCCCCATCCAATCTCCCTGAACCACCCGGATCGGTAGACCGCCGGGTTTTTCGTAGGGGGACTCTATCTTTTGCCAAACCAATCGAGTCCAGGAAGACAAATCATGAGTTCCAATCGGTTCCAGCGCCATCGGTGCGCATTTACGTTAGTGGAACTGCTGGTGGTGATCGCCATCATCGGCGTTCTGGTTGGATTGCTTTTGCCTGCGGTTCAAGCGGCGCGCGAGGCGGCGCGTCGCATGCAGTGCAGCAACAGCATGAAGCAACTGAGCCTTGCGATGCTCAATTACGAATCGGCCTTTCGCAAGTTTCCAATGGGTGGAGCAGTCGACTCCGACTTTTCGGTGCAGGCAAGGCTTCTACCTTATGTGGAGCAGGTGAATCTGCATCAGATGCTCGATTATGCACTTCCGGCCTTCACTGGCCCATTTAACGCCAAGGTCCCGCACCCTTCCTTTGTACAGGCGTTCGCGACGCCCGTGGCGATCTTCCTTTGCCCAAGCGATCCAGCGCCCTCGACCGTACGAGTCGTAGCTGGAGGCACTGCCTACACCTACGGCGGACTGAACTACATGGTCAGTTTCGGGAGTGGCCAGGGAACCAACAACGACCTCCGCTGGCCGACTGATGGGATCGTTTATCAAAGGTCCACCCGCGCCTTCCGCGACATCATCGACGGCAGTTCCAATACGGTCGCGTTCAGCGAAACCGTGCGCAGTGTGGGCGATGACATGACACTTCCAGCAGGGAAGCTGCCAAAATTTCCCTATGCTTTCACATTGAACGGTTCAGGAGGGGTCAGCAGCTCGCTCAACCCAGTGCCTGGCCTGGCAGCGACGGGCGGTGGCTGGTCGGCTTACAGGAACGCAGCTGGGATGATTTCCAACCCTGACCTCCGGGTTCTCTGGCCGACCTTCACCGGCTGGCGCGGGGGCAACAGTCCTGCCTTGCGGGGACGTGGTCAGTCCTGGGCCTTCAGCGGTGCCATCAACTCATTGACCAACGGGTACACCACTCCCAACTCCGTTATCCCGGATGTAGTCACCCACTTCACCGGCTACTTCGCTCCTCGCAGCTACCACACCGGTGGTGCCATGATAGGACTTGCGGACGGGTCGGTGCAATTCTTCAGCAATGGCATGGATGCTTCGCTGCATCGCGCGTTCCACAGCATCGATGGAGGCGAAACGGTAGGCGAGTTCTGATCGCTTTCTCCAAGGCATGGGGCGTCATCCTTGGATGGACGACGCCCCTGCCCTTTCTTTCCTTCCCCCTCTGTCCCCGACATCTCACTTCGTTCATGGAATCGCTACCCCAATGCTCCACCGCAAATCCTCATGGCCCGATTATCGCGCTGTCTGGCGATGGCATTTCTACGCAGGGCTGTTTTGCATCCCCTTCGTCATCCTTCTGTCGCTCACCGGAGCCCTCTACCTCTATCGCCCGCAGTTGGAACCATGGCTCGATCGTTCCTGGGATGAAAAGGTCTCGGGCGGAATCGCTCAACCTCTTGCAATGCAATTCCAAGCTGCTCTGGAAACATTCCCGCAATCCAAACCGGCCGCCTATCTGCTCCCCGAATGCGGCTGGAAGGCGTCCCGTTTCCTGGTGATGCACGAAGGAAAACTGCAGCGAGTCTACGTCGATCCCAATCAAGCCAAAGTTCTGGGGTGGGAGTCGGATGACAGTCGCTTTTTCAACTGGCTGAAGCGTCTCCACGGTCAGTTGCTGATGGGGACTCGCGGAAGCAATCTCGTGGAACTTGCTAGCTCCTGGACGATCGTCATGCTGGCTACCGGTCTATTTCTCTGGTGGCCGCGGAGCCAAAAGGGCTGGGGAGGCATCCTTTATCCTCGCTGGCGCAGTGGACCACGGCGATGGATGCGGGACCTCCACGGAGTCACAGGATTTTGGATCGCTGCGTTTGCGTTCTTTCTCCTTGCGACTGGTCTTCCTTGGGCGAAGTTCTGGGGCAGTTACTTTCGGCAGGCGCGCGCTCTGGTGGGTGCTGATCTCTCCAAGCAGGACTGGACCCTTGGCGGCCAATCCGCGGGGGACCATGCCGGGCATACGAATGATTCCAACCAGCCGAAGAAACGCAAGGGAGGCTTTCGTCGTAGCAGCGGTGGCATGATCGAAAACTGGGATCACCTGGAACTGGTCGCATCCCATGCCAGCTCGATGCAGATGGCGCCTCCTGTGCTGATCGAGCCCCCGGGGAAATCGGGCGGACCTTGGACCATCAAAGCGGAATCGCCCAATCGCCTGCTGCGCCGCACCACCGAACTGGATGCCGCCACGGGGCAAGTCGTCAGCGACGAACGTTTCGCCCAAAAGCACTGGATCGATCAAGCTGTCTCGGCGGGCATCGCCGCTCACGAAGGCCAGCTCTTCGGTCCCCTGAATCAGCTTCTCGGCTTGTTGACGGCACTTGGACTGCTCCTGCTCTCACTCAGTGGCCTTTGGATGTGGTGGCGACGACGCATCCCGGGGACGCTAGGGGCACCGGTCCCCCTGGTGCAACCTCGCATTCAAGCCACCTTCGTGGTGCTGTTTCTGCTCCTGAGCCTCTACATCCCGATGTTCGGTGCCTCAGCCCTTTTCGTTGTACTTCTGGAACGATGCATTCTGAGCCGAAACGAGTCGATCCGAAGATGGCTTTCGCTGTGACCCCATCCGCAACGAATGCTTCTTCAACCGTGCCTTCCATTTCCATACCATCCCGGCGACTCAATCAAAAGAAAGACATGATGTCGACTGCCCACCAATCCGAAGTCCGACCTTGGTTCGCCACACAGACACTCCCTGGTTTGCTTGGCCCCTTCGACGCGTAGACGCTTCGGTTGGCAACGCTTGTACCGCCGTGGATGACCACTACCGCGGACGGGCCGTTCTCATCCGACCCAATCGATAGAACGATCGCTTCGATCCTCGATCGCATAGAATAAAAGGGAGGAAACGTGTTAGGCGATCGATCTTAGAACGATAGGCCTTTAGAGAGCCACCAGCCTGCGATGAGCGACCTGAGGATTCCAACCGACGAAATGACGATGGCGCTAAAGCACCATGCCGTCGACCTGGGATTCGAAGCGGTGGGGATTGTCGCCGCGCAGGAGGCGCAGACGTATGCACCCTTCCTGCAATGGCTGGAGAAAGGCCATGCGGGGTCGATGACCTACCTGGATCGACGCCGCGACGCTTATCGGCATCCGGATGGCGTTTTGCCCGGTTGCAAAAGCCTTGTCATGCTGCTGGTGTCGTACAAACAACCGGGAGGATCGACCGACAGGGCTGGCTGTGGAAAGGTTGCTTCCTACGCCTGCAGTGGAATCGATTACCACGATCGGATACGGCAGCAACTTCGTCAGCTTTCCGATTGGCTGAAGAGGATGGAACCATCGGCCAGGTGCCGCGGAGCGGTCGATACGGCTCCTTTGCTGGAACGCGATTTCGCGCGACTGGCAGGGCTTGGCTGGATCGGAAAGAACACGATGCTGATCCATCCCAAGCTGGGCAGCTACACCTTCATCGCTGCCCTGCTCACCGATCTGGAACTGAAGCCCGATGCACCCTTTGCGACGCAACACTGTGGCACCTGCCGCGCGTGCCTGGATGCCTGCCCGACGCAGGCCTTTACCGCCCCCTACCAACTGGACGCAACTCGCTGCATCAGCTATTGGACGATCGAAAGCCGTAGCATCGCCCCCGAATCGCTACGCCCTGCGCTAGGAGATTGGGTTTGGGGATGCGACATCTGCCAGGAAGTCTGTCCGTGGAATCGAAAACCGATTCCTACCCCGACCGATTGGCTGCAGGAAGCCCCCGCTGTCCGACATAGCGATCTGGTCGACCTTTTATCGATCGACGAAACCACTTTCAGGGCTCGCTATGCCAACTCCCCGATGTTGCGAGCCGGATGGAGTGGCATGGTGCGCAATGCCGCTTTAGCTGCAGGAAATCGCAAGCTGTTGTCGACCAGAAAACCCCTGATGGAGCAACTGAAGCATGCGCATCCAGATTCGACCCAAGAGGCGATTCGCTGGGCATTGGGACGGATCGAATCGTCTTCGTCCCAGCAAGGTGAATCCACTACCTAGTTCGCTCGATCATTGTCGATCGTTCGCCGATAGCTTTTCGTTCCATTCCCGCAACAACGACTTGGCATCGATCTGATCCACCTTGGCCATCAATCGGCCATCGCGCAAAAGGACTTCGATCGGCATTCCAGTTGTGGTCGATTCGATCGTGTCGACGACCTGCTGGTTGTCCTGCCTCCGGACTACCGAATATCCTCGGCGAAACACCTCCAAAGGATTGAGCGCCGCCAATTGCCCCGCCAATCGATCGATCGGACTACGAGCTCGTTCCAGCCGTACGGACCAATGCCGCTCCATGCGATCCTGAAGGTCGTCCAGCCGTTGCCTTCTCAGTTGCATCTGTTCCATCGGATCCTTCAAGATCGGACGTTCCGCAAGCAGTCGAAGATGCTGCTTGGCTTCCTGGACGCGCCGCAGCACCGATCGATTCAGTCGATGATGAGACTCCACCAATCGGCTCATCAACTCGTTGGAATCAGGCAGAATTCTTTCGGCTGCTTCTGTAGGGGTCAGGGCCCGCACGTCGGCGGCTAGGTCGGCTAGGGTAACGTCGATTTCGTGGCCGACGGCTGAGACGGTTGGAATCGAACAGCCTGCGATCGCGCGCACCACCCGTTCCTCATTGAAGCACCACAGATCTTCCATGGAACCACCACCGCGTCCAACCACCAGAATATCGAGAGATGGTTGGATGCGCTGCGCCAGATGGATCCCTCGTTCAATCTCTTCCGCCGCTCCTTCCCCCTGCACGCGCACTGGGATCAAGAGGACATGGACCCCTCGCCAGCGACGCCGCAGCACTTCCAGGAAGTCATGAGCGGCCGCGCCGGTGGGACTGGTCACCAAACCGATGCGGCGAGGAAAAGCGGGGAGGTCTCTCTTTCGTGATGCGGCGAATAATCCTTCTTTCTCCAGCCGCGCATGAAGCTGCTTGAAGGCCAGTTGCAAGGGACCGATACCCAGCGGTTGCATTTTCTGGATGACAAACTGATAGGTGCCTCGCGGCGCGTAGATATCCAGCCGACCGTAGCAAAGTACCTCCTGACCATCGCGCAGATCGAAGGCAATGCGAGCCGCCGAGGAACGCCACAAAACGGCTCGCACCTGGTGCTCGGAGTCCTTCAGCGTCAGGTAGCAGTGGCCACTGGAAGGCCGCGAAAGATCGGAGATCTCCCCCTGCACCCAAGCATCAGGGATCGATTCACGAAGTGCCGCCTGAGCCCATGCATGCAACTGCCCGATCGACATCGGCTCATCGGGACTGCATCCAGGCCACGCTTCTTCTGTCTCCATCGGTATCTATGGCTCCCTCGCTTTGAGTCCACCTGGCCCGATCGCTCTTCTCGCTCCCTAGCGTTCCAATTCCCCGCTGCAACAGTCGACTTGAAAAGTCGCACCTCGCAGTCTTCTATCCGACTCCGTCACCCCCCGCGTGGATAGAAACCATCTTTCTCGGTGCCCGCCAGCACCCCATCGACGGGAGGCGAAACATGGTGAGCGAACTTCATGCCGACCGCTAACGCCATCCCCGCTACAAAACCACCGACATGCGCAAACCAAGCGACCCCCGTCTGTTCGGCTGCATTCATCGATGCCCAGCCGTTGTAGAACTGAAACGCAAACCACAGTCCAAGGAAAATCCATGCGGGCAAAATGATGACGGGGAAGATAATCAGAAGCGGCAATACCGACATCACTTTCGCCTTGGGATAAAGCAGAAGATAGGCTCCCATCACGCCGGCAATCGCACCACTCGCACCGATGGTAGGAATGGGTGACTGGAGATCCGATGCAAGATGCGTGAGGCTGGCGATCAATCCGCACCCCAGGTACAGAAGCAGGTAGATTCCATGCCCCAGACGATCTTCGACATTGTCGCCAAAGATATGCAGAAACCACATGTTCCCCAGGAAGTGCATCAGCCCTCCATGGAGAAAAATGCAGGTGAGCAGAGTGAGCCAGTCGGAAACGGGAGCCGGTGGCAATTGCCGCATCCCTTTGATCACCTGCGGTCCGAAAATCGTCGACACCACTCGCTCCGCCGGCACCACCACCGCCTTCCCTGGATTGGTGACGCGCGCGGGAATCATCCCCCACCGTTCGGCCAACGCCGCTCCGCCATCGCCTGACATCATTTGCGCTGCAAAGGCGGCCGTGCACAGGGCGATCATGAGATAATTCACCCACGGCCATCGGCGAGGCTGTATGTTATCCCGTATCGGTATCATCCGCTGGTTCCTTCCCTGCCCGCTCGTGACTTCCTAGCGATTCCCGTGGACCTCACCCCAGGAAGCTTTGCCATGCCCCCTGCCCAACTTACCCCATCGGTCGCACCCCGCGGACACCAGCCGATCCAGCCGAGTTCCAAATGGCCTTACCGGCATTGGGCTCTCCTGGCTTGCTGGTGGACGGTCGCCATTCTAGGAGACTCTTTCCTGAAAGCCCAGACGGCAGCCGAGCGCCTGCGAGCCGGCTTGGCGGATCGCGTAGCTGAACTCCAGCGACGCAACGATCTGAAATTCTTCCAGGACGCAACCTCATGGGACCATGCCCGACCAGAACTCCTGCGTCAACTACAGGCGATGCTGGGGCTCGATCCCTGGCCCCAGAAAACGCCGCTGGAACCTATGGAGCAGGGTCATTTTGAAGTCGACCAAGTGGTTGTCGAACGACTGGCATTCCAGTCGCAACCGGGACTTTGGGTCACCGCCAACCTTTATCGCCCCAAACGGGTGGAATCGCCGCTGCCAGCCGTCCTCTACGTCTGCGGCCATGCTCAAGTGAAGCCACAAGGAGTCAGTCTGGGGAACAAGACGCATTATCAGCACCACCCGCTGTGGTTCGCCCAGCATGGTTACGTCTGCATGGCGATCGACACGATTCAACTAGGAGAAATCGAGGGGATCCATCATGGGCTCTACCAGTACCAACGCTGGGACTGGGTGGCCCGAGGCTACACGCCCGCTGGAGTCGAAGCCTGGAATGCGATACGTGCCATCGACTATCTGCAAGAGCGTCCTGAAGTCGACCCACAGCGGATCGGTATCACCGGACGGAGCGGTGGAGGCGCCTACAGCTGGTATGCAGCAGCCCTCGACCCCAGGATTCAAGTGGCGGTCCCGGTTGCGGGGATCACCGACCTTCAAGACCACATCGTCGATCGATGCATCGATGGCCATTGCGACTGCATGTTCATGAACAACCGGTACGGCTGGGACTTTGGCACCCTCGCTGCAATGATCGCACCTCGACCTTTGCTGATCGGAAATACCGACCGCGATCCCATCTTCCCGATCGACGGGGTCGAACGGGTCCACCGGTCGGTCGCTCATCTCTATCAGGTCCTAGGAAAACCTGAGAACCTGGGAATCCACTGGACCACCGGTGGCCACGATGACACCCAGGAATTGCAGGTTGGCTGCTTCGTCTGGTTCGAAAAACATCTCAAAGGGATCAAGGATCCGATCGAAGGCGTCGCCAGCAAATCGATCGAACCCCAATCGCTCAAGGTATGGGATCTTGCGCCTGTGGATCAACGAGTCACCAACGTTCAGGATTGGTTCACCACCCCAGCGACCCAAGCAATTCCGATCGATGCTGCCGGCTGGAAAGCCCGAATCCAACAGGCGATCTCCGACCGGAGACCATGGACCTCGGAAGCTGCGGAAGAGGCGTGGACCGACGTAGGCCATTGGAAGGAAACCGCTAGGGAACGATTCACGTCGTTCCACTGGTCCAGCCCCAACTGCCTGGATGGCACTCGATTCGACTGGATCCACCCCACACAGAAATCGAACCCAGGGAAAATCGCCGTCGTCCTTCCCGATGCATCGCTGTGGGATCAACTCAAGCCGCTTTTGGATGGCGACGGTGGACAGAATCCAGGTGATTCAATAAGCCAGCGGGTAAGCCAATGGACTGGAATCCCATCCGACCTGCCTCTAGCAATCGCTCATCCCATCCACACAGGCAGCAATCGGATCGACGTCTCCATGAAGGACTGGATTGGCCTCCGACGCTCTCTCCTCCTTACAGGTCTATCTTTAGAAGGACTCCAAATCGAATCACTGCGCAAGATACTGAACGCACTGAAGGGAAAAACTGGGGCCGAAGAGATCATCGTTCACTCACCTGGTCGCGGTGCGATGGTGGCGCTGCACGGGGCGTGGCTGAGCGAACTGAGGGGAGGCGAAATCCGATTCGACCAGTTGCCAGCGGGCTACGCCGACCGATTCCCACTCCCTGCAATCCTGCGTGAGGGAGATTTCGACCAAACGCTCCAGGCCGCCTCAGCCAGTGGTTGGCTTTTGCGGAGGATCGAGAGTCCTCCGATTCCATGAACTCCATTCGATAAATCCAACTACCTCTCGAGAGGCAATTTCGATGCACCAACGCCGAACCTATTTCTGGATCGCTCTAGCTACGATGCTCTTCCTGCAAACGTCGGTGGAAACTGACGCCAAAGAGCCACGCTGGAATGTCCTTTGGATCATGGCTGACGATCTCAACAACCAGATCGGATGCTACGGCGATCCCAGCGCATCGACTCCCCATCTAGACGCCCTCGCCCGCTCCTCGATGCGGTTCGATCGAGCCTATTGCGCGTTCCCACTTTGTGGCCCCAGTCGCAATTCCATCCTGACCGGCCTTTACCCCAACAGCACCGGCATCTGGAACAATGGTCAGATTTTCCGCCAAACTATTCCCAGGCACATCTCGCTTCCCCAAGCATTCCGCCGGGAGGGGTATTGGGTGGTCCGGGCTGGAAAAATGTATCACTACAATGTCCCCAATTCGATCGGTACCGATGGCCACGACGATCCTGCCTCCTGGGAGGTGGAATTCAATCCATCGGGAGTCGATCGCACCAGGGAGCACTCGCAGATCTTCTCTCTTAAAGAACGCGAATTCGGCGGAACACTCAGCTGGCTGGCGTCGGATCATCCAGAGTCGTTGCATACCGACGCGCTGCTGGCCGAGGATGCCATCTGGGCACTCCAGCGATGTGCATCGCGGCCCGACCACCCCTTCTTTCTCTCCGTCGGTTTCTTTCGTCCCCACACGCCCTATGTGGCCCCCAAAGAGTACTTTGATCGACACCCGCTTGACTCCATCCCAGTGGTGCCCGACGTCGTAGCCGAGCAGCAGGACATTCCGCAGCCTGCTCTGGCCAGCGCCAAACCGGAACAGGCAGCCATGACCGACCGACAGCGGCAGGAAGCACTTCAGGCATACCGTGCGAGCATCTCGTTCATGGACGCACAGGTCGGTAAAGTGCTGGCTGCCCTGGAGTCGTCGGGATTGGCAGACAAGACCATCGTCGTCTTCACCAGCGACCACGGATACCACACAGGGGAACATGGACTATGGCAGAAGATGAGCCTTTTTGAAGAGAGTGCTCGCGTCCCTCTTTTGATGCGCGTTCCAGGCTGGACCGACCAAGGGACCGTTTCGAACTCCCCGGTATCGCATATCGATCTTTACCCAACGCTGCTGGAACTTGCGGCGATACGCCCAGAGGTTCGGCTGCAGGGGCAAAGCTTGGTGCCGATATTGAAAGATCCTCAGAACCCTGGCCGGGGCTGGGCGCTGACGCAAGTCTCGCGAGGCCAACCTCCCAACCGCTTCTTCGGCTATTCGCTGCGTACCCAGCGATGGCGCTATACCGAATGGGACAATGGAGCTAAGGGGCGCGAACTATACGACCACCAATCCGACCCAAAAGAACTGAGAAATCTCGCAGGACTTCCCGAATTCGCGGCCGATACACAGCAGCTTGCCGAACAGCTAGCCGAGGCGGTGAAAACGACGATGCCTCAATCGGGAGAAAAGATCGAGCTCAAACCTGGCCTCTGGGCCCCGGTCTGGATCGACCCATAAGTCGCTCTAGCCCCTCGTTGACGACTCGACTAGGTAAGGCTGTAGCCTTCGGCGAATCTCCTCAGGAATGGGGTGAGGTACCAACCGATCCCCTTCGTGCAGGCAGTGGACGGAGGTCATCGTCCCCTTGGCAATCGGCTCGCCCGATCGTTCCAGTTCCATCCGATAGGTCACCGAAGATCCGCCGATGCGATCGATCTGGACCAAGATGGTCAGTTCGTCTTCAAACCGGGCTGGGGCGAAGAACTCGCAGGCAACCTGGACTCTCGGCCAAGTCCCAGCAAATGCGTCCCCTGGCTTCGGAAACACCGATAGCCCCATCGCCCTGAGAAACGCATGCTCGGCCTGTTCCATGTAGATCATCAACGACGCGAAGTGAACGATGCCCGCCGCATCCGTCTCCGCAAATTCCACGCGTCGCCGAAAAGTCCATTTCGCCACGGCAGTCGACTCCTCATCGCACTGGAGTTCGCGCGTGTTTAGAAAAAAAGCCGACGCTCGTCCTGCGAGCTATCGGCTTGAGATCGATCCACTTGGATTCAAGGATCAGTCAGCGACGTAAGGTAGGAGCGCCATGAATCGCGCCCGCTTGATCGCCTGGGTCACCGCGTGCTGGCTGATGGCCGAGCAACCGGTCTTGCGACGGCCCACAATTCGACCATGACGATTGATCAGCTTGGAAAGCAATTCCACGTCCTTGTAGTCGACATACATCGGACGCGGCCGCTTGCCTTCGACGAAGAGCGGATCCTTCTTCTTGGTCTTGGTCCTTACCCGGGTCCGTTTCTTGCTGGTTTTCCGGGCAGCGGGCCCGCGGCGCACAGTGGACATATCGCCTGCAAATCCTGTAACAGTTGGTGACTACAACCTTTCACCGCGGACGATAACAAACGCCCGGGCGTCTTCCAGAACCCCAATTTATAACAACCCGGGCAAGGCTTGCCAAGCCACGAATTCCTCCCCCCGGCGGGGAATATCCCCAGCGACGATCTGGAATTCAACGCCAAATTCTAGTAAAGCCCTTCTGAAGCGACTTTGGGAATCGGCCGGACGCGGACGAACGAGCAGATTTTGCTGGAAAGATGGGCTTTCGTAATGCTTCGACCATTGCCGTGGGCATGGGCTGCCTTGGGATCGATTGCGATGTTCGGATCTGCCTTGGGCCAGGCCCCAAGGAATTCCGATCCATTCCCCGCCATCCGAGTGGTGCAAAATCCGGCGGGCCCCCAGGACTCCAGCGCACCGCGATCCCCTGCCTCCGCAAACCAACCAGCCAATGCGGCTTCATCTAGTCTCCCCTCCGGTACCGCCTCCTCTGCGAAAGACGCCCCGGTCATCGCCGTCGATCCTGTACCGCTGCAGGCGGAGTCGATCAGCAAACTGATTCAGCAGGTGCAGGCTCAGACCGACCTGGACACCAATCTACGCACCGCCCTGCTATCGCTCTACGAAGCCGTCCAGGTGGAACTGCGAAGCAAGGCCGAGTTGGAGCGGACGGCGAGGGAACTGGCCAGTAGCGCGGAAGCCGCGCCCACCGCAATCCAGGAAGCAAAGCGGCAAAAGGACCGCCCACCCGAAATCGAATCTCGCTCTACCCGCCTTCTCGACTTCATGCCGATCGAGGAACTGCAAGTGGAGCAACAGCGGTTGCAGACCGGCCTGCAGGCAGTCATCGAACAGCGCACCAAAGTGGAGACCGCGATCACTTCGCGGGAAGCGCGCCGCAAGGACCTGCCCCGACTGATCAATGAAGAGAAGGAACTGCTCAAGAAGCAAGCGGACGAACTTTCCAGCTTCCAGCCTCCCGAAGGGGATGCGCGGATTGCCGAAGCTCAACGATGGTTGCTTCAAGCCAAGCGAGATGCCAGCCAGGAGAGGCTGAAGAAACTGGAACTGGAGGCGAGGACCTACGAAGCCGAATCGGAGCTGCTACCGCTTCGGAAGGAACTTCTGGTTCAGGAAGAAAAGCAGTGGCAGGCACTGGTCAAAGGAATTACCGAGGAACTGAACAAGCGACGCGAAAGCGCCATTAAAAATGAACTGCGTCGACTGACGCGGCTGCGGGAGGAGGCACCAGAAGGACTCAAAGCCTCGGCGGATCGCATGGTCAAGCGAGCTGGGGATTGGCTGGTTCTGGCCACCAACAATTCAGCGATCCAACGCGACATCGAATCCGCCAAAGCCTCCAAGAAGTTGTGGCAGGAACGCTATTCGATCATGACCGACCGCATCCAACCCGGTCTCAGTCGCTCCTTCGGTGGTTACAACGCCATGGTGGGACTGATGCTGAGGCGACAACGCGGCGATCTCCCTGATCCCAAGCGGATGAATGCCGAGTTGCAGCAATACGAACAGCGGATGATGGCCACCGAAACGCTGATTCTGGAACTGGATGACCTACGAGCCCAACTGGATGGTTTTAGCGACTCCCTTTCTTCCAGCGGCGCGACCGATTCGACAGGACTTTCGGAAGAAGCCATCCGCTGGCTGACTGAAGAAAAGCAGCAATTGGCCAGCTACCGTCTGGATGCCAGCAACTACTTCGATAATCTCTTTCAGCTTGCCTCCACCAAAAAAGAGACGATTCAGCTGGTAGAACAGTATCGATCCTTTGTCGATCAACATATCCTCTGGATCCGGTCTTCCGAAACGTTTCAGAGATCCGAATGGAAAGAAGTGCCGCAGGCAATCCAGTGGCTTGCTTCGTTCGACAACTGGTCGCTGGTCGGTAGCAGTCTCTGGCGCGACGCAAAGAAAGAAACGAGTACATGGATCTTCTTTGCAGCACTCTGGGGGCTGTTGGTCTTCCAGCTACCGTCATTGCGTCGAAGGATCAAGCCGCTGGGTGAACAGGCGATGCGAAGCGCCAACGTCTCCTTTGTCCCAACCGCCAAGACGATCGCCTGGACTCTTGCGATCAGTTTGCCGATTCCGCTGTTGCTGGCCTTCCTGGGATGGCGTTTGAATCGTCAAGGAACTCGCGACGACTTCCTGGCGACGGCAAGTGTTGGCCTTCTGGTGGCCGCACGGTACCTGCTTCCGCTGGAGCTGCTACGACAGATCTGCCGCCCCCACGGACTGGCCGAAGACCATTTCGGCTGGGCCGTCCAGACCACCAAATACCTGCGCACCAATCTGCGCTGGCTGATCGATCTGGGAATCCCATCGGTGACCTGCGTCGCCATGCTTCATGCCGCTCAGGTGGACGCCTGGGAGAGTTCGCTTGGCCGTCTTGCATTTGCCACCCTGGCGTTGCTGACCGGATTTTTCCTCCTGAGAATCCTCAACCCAAAACATGGTGTGTTTGCCTCCTACCTAGCAAGCCATCCAGGCGGCTGGGCCGATCGGCTCAGCTACCTCTGGTACTTCGGTATCTCGCTGGCCCCCTGGGCTCTAGGCGCCCTTAGCCTATTTGGATTCCACTACACGGCTCAGCGACTGGCCACCCTCCTCCACACCACCATCATCAGCCTGGTCTCTCTGCAACTAATCCACTATTTGCTTCAACGCTGGATGATGCTCAGTCGCCGCAAACTGGTGGTGGCGCAGGCCAAAATGCGACTGACCGAAGCCCAGAAACGGGATGTGCAAAGCGCTGGCCAGATGCTGCAGAATCTCCCCCAGATCGATGTAGCGGAGATCAACGCGCAGACGATGCGTCTGCTTTCCAGCGTCGTACTCCTGGCCGCTCTCGGATCGATCGCCTTCATCTGGTCGGGTGTCCTTCCAGCAGTCGGCGTTCTCGATTCCGTGAAGCTATGGGAAGTCGCGGGGACTACCCCCGACAAGAATATCCCAATCACTCTGGCCAACCTGCTGATCGCCATCCCAACGATTCTGATGACCATCGTCGCGGCGAGGAATCTTCCGGCTCTTCTGGAGATCGCGATCCTTCAGCATCTGCCGATCGAGAACGCGGTTCGCTATGCGATCGCCACGCTGCTGACGTACCTGATCGCGTTCCTTGGAATCGTCACCACATTCAACAGCCTGGGTGTCCGGTGGGGCAGCATCCAGTGGTTGGTCGCGGCACTGGGCGTCGGTCTTGGATTCGGATTGCAAGAGATCTTCGCCAATTTCATCTCCGGTCTGATTCTCCTATTCGAACAACCGATCCGCGTCGGCGATGTCATCACCATGGGCGAAACGACGGGAAGCGTCTCCCGAATTCGGATGCGAGCCACCACGATCACCAACTGGGACCGCCAGGAATTGATCATCCCCAACAAGGACCTGATCACCGGCCGACTGCTCAACTGGACCTTATCCGATGCAACCAATCGCCTAACGCTCCGTGTGCAGGTTGCCTTTGGAACCGATGTCGATCAGGCGTGCCGCATCTTGCTGGACCTTTGTCACGCGCACCCGGAGATCATGAAAGACCCAGAACCAACAGCCGTTCTGGAAGATATCCAGCCCGACGGATTGCTGTTGGTCACCCGCGTCTTCCTCCTGACTCTCGACCACCGCATGCAGATCCGCCACGCACTCCTGGCGGAGATCCAAGAGGCCTTCCACCGCGCCCAGATCAAGATCTCCCATCCCACACGGGAAATCTACATGGCCGATTCCAGTGATCCTCGCTGGCGTCGAGGCAACTCGGCAGCCTGATGCGACCTAGGTTTCGATGTCGGTCGAACCGTCGTCGCGGTTTGCTTGTGACGTCGCCATCATCTGCCGGATCGGAAGCATCGCGATGATAAGCGCAGAAATGACGGCCGTCGCGGTGATGATCCAGAGTCCAAAGGCAAACGATCCGGTCTTCTTCTCCAGATAGCCAACCACCGTGGGACCAAGAAATCCCCCTAGGTTGCCAACCGAATTGATCAAGCCCACACTCCCTGCGGCGGCAGTCGAGGTCAGAAACAGATTGGGAAGCGCCCAGAAGGCAGGCATGTATGCCTTCATGCCGGTCGCCGCAATGATAAAGCAGCCTACGGTCAGCGCTAGGTTTCCCTCGGAAAAGGTCGCCAACAGCAAGGCTGCAGCACCCAGGAGAACCGGAAGCGACGAATGCCAACGCCGCTCATGAAAGCGATCCGAACTCCATCCAACAAACAGCTGCCCCAAGATCACCAGAATCGACGGCAGCATCGCCAGCACCGTCACCTGATCCAACTTCAGCGAATACCACTTCTCAAGAATGCTCGGCAGGAAAAACTCAATCCCATAATTGGCCGTCACGATCCCAAAGTAGGCCGCTGCCAAGAGAAGGACCTTCGGATCCGTCAGCGCCTTGGCCAGCGGCAAATGCCCCGCACCATGATGCTTTTTGTCCTTGGCCAATTCCGCCTCCAGTGCATCTCGCTCCTCTGGCAACAACCACGAAGCCTGATGCGGCTTGTCGGGTAGCAAATACAAAACGGCCAGCCCCATCAGGACGGCAGGAATCCCCCAGAAAATATAAATCCACTGCCAGCCTTCCATCCCCCAGAACTCTGGCACGCTTTTGACCACCCCATCGACCACTTCGGTGGTGCCGATCGGCAGCATCACGCGCGAAATCGCCGGTCCAATGATCATTGCGATCGGCGAAGCGATCAAGAAAAACGACAATGCCTTCGAGCGATCCTTGGCTGGGAACCAATGCGTCAGATAGACAATGATGCCCGGAAAAAAGCCCGCTTCGGCCAACCCCAGAAGAAACCGGACCACATAGAACTGGAAGGGCGTTTTCACGAATGCAGTCAGGGCAGCAAAGATACCCCAGGTCACCATGATTCGGCAGATCCACTTCCGCGCACTCCATCGCTCCACCAGGATCGACCCAGGAATCTCCAAAAGGAAATAGCCGAGAAAAAAGATCCCCGCGCCAAAGCCGATCACGTCGTTCGTGAACGCCGGTAAATCCTTGGACATCGTCAACTTGGCAATCGAAACATTGGTTC
Source organism: Pirellulaceae bacterium (assembly GCA_044371425.1). Classification (GTDB taxonomy): domain Bacteria; phylum Planctomycetota; class Planctomycetia; order Pirellulales; family Pirellulaceae; genus JBEISR01. Next base: position 114,220 of record JBILTR010000012.1, read on the forward strand.
GATCGACGTACGCGATGATGTAGCAGATGAAGAGAATCGGGATCAGCCGCCAGTAGGCTTTGCGGCGGGCGCGCTCAAGTGCAAGCGATTGGGTTTCTGGATTCAAGGTGGGAAGCCTTCGGGGGAGAGGAGGTTGGTTACCCGAGCCCCCTTATTCTAAAAGAAACGGTGGTCGATCATCCACCTATTCCACTTACTTTTTCTCTGGTTCCCGCATCCGGCGGCTCTCTTCGCTCCAAAGAAACAGCGGCAACGCGAAACAAATTCCAACCCCAAACGCAGCGACCACATACAGCCACCGTCGCGCTGGATGGCTACCCCCACAACCAGTCACGATCCAAGTAAGCGCCACCATCGCCGTAAGGATCAGATCCCAACTGAACCCCGCCTGCACCCAACTGGACCAAGGAGCCGCCCAAAAGGCTCCCCATCCACCAGCATCGGGATTCGTGAAATGCCTTGCAAAGCAGTAACTGGGTAGTAAGAACCCAGCAACGCTAAAAATCGCATACACCCATCGCATCATTGGATCGACTCCTGCACCCGCTGCTTCCCATCATCCACCCCTCTGCGGGTGGGAACCGTGTGGCCCGCCAGACGCAACCGTCAGCTTACCGGGCCTGGCGGCTTCCAACCAACCTGTCCCCTCAATCCCCACGGAATTTGCCGCCTGCCCTCGGCCTTGCGCAAGACACCACCAGCATCCTACGCCCCTTCGGTCGCAGGCTGCCGCCGCGCCGCAGACTACCCCAGTCGAAGGGCTGGGCAAAATATGACGGTTATTCCCGTCGATCGCATGGTAACGAATGTAGTGCGATAACCAAAGAAAGCGGTTTTCCCTGTTCTGTTGGCCGATCCATAAATCCGGGTTGGCGTGCGTATGCTGACAACAACATCCCCATTTCAGCTGATTTCAGGATCCGGGCTTCCGATCCCCTGCCCAGTCGCTCAGGCTGTCCCCGAGCTACCTGGCGGAAGAAAGAAAACGTCCATGCCACGACTCAATGGCTGAAGACTGCTGGCGGAGACCGACACGCATGAACCACAAAAGACTTATTCGCCTCTTGCGTGGCACGATGCCGCTAGCCCTGGCGCTGTTGCTTCATGGATGGCAGGTTGCAGCACCGTCCACTTCACTCTTCGGACAAGGCCCAATCGGTCCATCGCAGCCCTCCGTTATCTCCGACCCCACCAACGCTCGGCCTCCATACGACTTGCCCCAAGGCTTGGCTCCGGTCAGCGGTGCTCCGACCCGTTACACCGCGAAACTGCTGGAACCGGGATCTGCCCGGCTTCCTGTGGTTCCGTCGGTCCGGCCTAGGGAATTCGGCAAGATCGAGCCACGGAGTGATGGCGTGTCGACACCGACTAGCTCGCTGCTGGAACCACTTTCCACTTTGGACGCTCAGATCCAATTGGTCGTCGGACAAGGACGATTGCTCACCTTGAAAAAACCGATTTCCACCGTGCGGCAATCGGGCGTGGTAGCGGTAGGCGATCCCAGCATCGTCGACTTTCAATTGCTACCCAACCCGATGATGCTTCGTTTGATCGGAAAACGATCGGGGGTCACCGACCTTACAATTCTCACCTCGGACGGCGATGCATTCTCCTTTGAAGTGCAAGTTGGATACGATCTAGAAACCGTTCGTGTGCAGCTGCTGAGAATGTTTCCAGAGGCGAGCATCGAGTTGCATCAGTTGCGGCAGCATGTCGTCTTGGAAGGACAAGCCCGCTCCCTCCCACAGATTGCTCAGATCGAACAGACCCTAAAGGCATTCCTACTATCCGAGCAATCGACGCGGATTGAGGGGGGCGGAGACTTGGGAGGAAGCGGTCCCGCCGTGGAAGGGGAAGAGTCGTCCGAACAACCCGCGGACGGTGGGGAACAAGCGAACGGCGGCGAGGGAGCACCCGAACAAGGGCGCGCCGACCAGGGCGAACAATCGCCCGAGTCCCGCGACGCAGAGGCCCCCAACTCACAGCAAGAAAAAGGCTCGGGCAGCAAGGAAGGAATCAGAGCTCAAGTCATCAATCTCATGCGGGTACCTGGCCTTCAGCAGGTAACGCTACAGGTCCGCATCGCGGAACTCGATCGGACCGGCCTGCGTGAGATTGGCGCTGATTTCCTCTACGCATCTCCCAACGGGACGATCATTGGAACACAGATCGGCGGAGCTGCAGTCACCGCCAACAGCACCGGTGCCGCCGGCGGTTTGATCGGAACGGCGGAAAACAATTTGGGGGCCAACACCACGGTGTTTGGTATCTTCCCTTCGATGGACCTGAATATCTTCATCCGCGCCCTCCGACAGAACTCGCTGCTTTCGGTTCTGGCCGAGCCGAATTTGGTGGCGATGAGCGGTCATGAGGCATCGTTTCTTGCGGGTGGGCAATTCCCGATCCCGGTCGCTAACGGAGCGTTGGCGCAGCCTGGTATCCAGTTCAAGGACTTTGGGGTTCAGTTGCGATTTGTGCCTTATATTCTTGATGATGATCGAATTCGATTGGAAGTAGCACCGGAAGTCAGCACGATCGACAATGCGCTGGGCACGGTTCTAGTCGCTGGCGGAAATCCAGTGCCTGGCATCAATACACGCCGAGTCACAACGACGGTCGAGATGCGTCAAGGAGAAACGCTCGCGCTAGCCGGCCTCCTCCAAATCACGCTCGACGCCCAGACCGCGCGCGTCCCGGGGCTGGGTGATCTACCCTACCTAGGCCCCTTTTTCAGCAATACCAGCCACCGTCGCATCGAGAAGGAATTGCTGGTTCTGGTCACCCCTTTCCTGGTCGCTCCCGCTCCACCCGGCGAAACCTTTGCATTGCCTGGCGAAGAAATCGAAGAACCTACCGACTACGAATTCTATTTGCTCAATCGCATCGAAGGTCGAACGGGTGCCAACCACAGGTCGACGACCAATTGGGACGATCCCCTGGGGATCATCGAGAAAATGGAATTCGAACAGCAGTGCCTGCATGGACCTGTGGGCCTCTCTCGCTGAACGTGGAATCGATCGCAGGAGACTTCCAATGCAATTGAGAAAATGCGTTTCGGTTCCCAGTCGGCGATGGTGGCTCCTGAGCGGCATGGGTGGCCTGAGCGCCCTGAGCTTCGGCTACCCAACGGCAGCTCAGTCTCCCCCCACTGACTCACTGAACCAGCAGGTGGCCAAAAGCCGAAGTGAGTCGATTGAGCCGCCGCGGCCGATGGTACGCCCACTTTCCCCTCTTCCACTGGAAGGGATAAAAGCGTCTCCCGACGTGGAAGCGATCCAGCAACCGTGGCAAGAAGAGGAAGTGGAACTGCCGATGGAAGTATCGGCTCGCCCCCGCATGCAACATCTCGTCGAACGAGGTTTCGATAAAGACTGCTGCGGCGATACGCATCGATGTGATTGCGCCACATGCCAAGCGAAACGGCAATCCTGGCACGCTCAGTGGAAAAGAAAACTCCAGGCCAAGGGTTGGGGATATCCTGAACGCTTCTGCGACCCACCATTTGGTGCAGCCAGTCGCAAGGTTTGGGATCGACAGATCGAGCTAGGCCAGATCGAGCGACAGACGTTGTATCGGATCGATTTTTACAACGACCCGCCCGAGTTGGCTCACCGGCTGAACCAACATGGCATCACCAAACTGGTTCGCATGGGATCGGACGCCGACCTAGCAGCGCAGACCTTGAAGATCGAATCCGATCCTCGCCACCCAAGCCTCGACCTACGGCGACGCGAGTCGGTACGGGCCTGGGCAATCGAGCGGGGCTGGGAGCTTCCGGAGGAGCAAATCGTTTTCACCCGTTCGGTCCCCTACTTGGACGCGCAAGAAGCCTCTTCGATCTACCAACGCATGATCAATCGAAACGCCGGAGGCATGGGTGACGCGTCGGGAGCTGGAGGAGCTATGAATGTCGCTCCCAGCGCTGGGTTCTCGACGGGAGCTGGACAAGGGGGTGGCGCGGGGCGCTGAATCACTCGATCCATTCACTGGGAAACAAAAGCTAGGGTCAATCGCATGAATGCCAGTCCGATGCAAAGACGGATCGCTGCTGCTTGCCTAGCAGCCGCCTGCTGCTCCGTTGGTCTGTCCGGTTGCAAGAACTCCTCTCCTTCCAAGATTGGAGCTTGGGGCGAAAGCCTTTCGATGAAAAGCTCCATCCGCAACTGGTTTCCCGAAAAGCATACGGAACCCCAGGGAGAGATCCGCAAGATCGGCCCCAAGGAAATCGCTAAGAGCCGTAGCGATATCCAGTATGCGATGGCGGAGAGCCACGAGATGAAAGGAAACGACAGCGAAGCGCTGCGCGTCTATCAACAGATCTTGGACGATGCGCCCGACGCCACCGCTCTCCATCGCTCTGCCCTTCTCCTCTACAAACGTGGCGATCGCCAGGAGGCATGGGAGTACCTGCAGCAGGCGGAAGAGACGGCCCCGGAAGATGCGGAACTGCTTTGCGACGTTGGATACCTGCACTACTTGGAAGGACGACTGGAAGAGGCGCAATCTTCCCTGCAACGCGCGATCGAACATTCTCCGCATCATCGTCGCGCCCACAACAATTTGGGGCTAGTGCTGGCAGCGGAAGGTAAAGAGAAAGATGCGCTTCACGCCTTTCGTAAAGCGGGGCTCTCCAACGCTCAGTGCGAATCGAATCTCGGCCATGCCATGATGTTGGCCATGTCGATCGATGCAGCCCGCCCGCATCTGGAACTGGCCGCCAAGTCGCGGCAGCCCTCCCAGCTCGCGCTAAAGACCCTCCAGACTCTCGAGAGTCTAGGAGGGGAACCTAGCGCCCCATCGGATCGATCCGCCGTCGTCCAGGCGGCCGCGTCCGATCTCACGACGCTGGAAGACAAGGACACCAAGCCCAAGGGCTTCAGTTCCGGCGAAGTGGAAGACCTACCCAGCATCGACAGCGATCGGCGACGCTAACCGATGGGAGACCATCTGGCAGGTGATGTGGGAAGGATGGCACGCTCCTCATGGTCCAGACAGATAAGCCGCTAGACCGCCCCAACCTTCCAATCGAATGGCTTTTGTTCTGCCTGATACCGGCTCCCTCGTTTTTCGTTGGATGGAAACATGGCGCCAAGGACCACTTGTTGATCGATACCGATTCGTACAATCGAGTCAATCGAGTGGAAGCGATCCTTGAAACAGGCAGATGGCTCCATCATGTCCCGCGTGACAACGGTGGGGAAACGATACCGATCCATTGGAGCCATGCGCTGGATGGATGGATCGTCGGTTTCAGCCGATGCCTGGCTCCCTTGGTGCATTCGTCCGATGCCGTACTTGCTGCTGGCGCGGTGATCGGCCCACTCAGCGTTCTCGCCCTCGCGTGGGCTGCGATGAGCCTGGTGCAGAGAGCCACCGGGTTGCAGCGAGAAGCTCTCTTGGCGGGAATTCTGATTGCCGCATCCCCGGCGATCGCCAGCTATGGAGCGTTGGGCCGCGCGGACTACCACGTGTTGTTGCCCGCCGTCGCCATCGCCATGTTCGCTCTCTTGATACCGCCCCCCTCATCGAACACCACGACATCGACACCCAATCGACCTATTGAAAAGCCAGCAACCTTCCACTTCGGGCCCCTGCTCTCCGGTCTACTGGGAGGCATCGGGATCTGGATCAGCCCGGAAGCATTTCCCTTTGCCATGGCAGCCTGGGCCATGGCGACACTGATCGACGTCGAGCAGGTGAAGGGCTGGCACGCATCGTCTCGTCGTTGGACCTTCGGCTTTTTGGTCGCCATCCTGGCTGCCTGGATCGCCGATCCCCCCAGTGGTGGTCTGGCAGCCCTCGAAATCGATCGCCTTTCAAAACCCTACGTGGAACTGGCGGCCGGACTGGCGCTGTTGACATTCACTGGCGCGGCGATCGTGCGCCCCAACTGCCAGCGATGGACGGTCTGGGGATCGAGCGTTCTGCATGGCGTTTTGGGAAGCGTTTTCCTGGGACTTTGGCTCGCCATCTACCCCGACGCTGCCCGAGGGACGCAGGGCATTTTTTCGAAAGAGATGACGGAAAGAGTCTGGAGCAAACTGGCAGAACTGCAGCCGATGAATGGCTGGTCTTCCTGGGCCGAATCGGGCCTTTTCCCCTGCCTCGCTATCGCTTTGACCCTCTTTGCCGTTCCGCTCCGCCTGTACCGTCGCCCCGTGGTGGTGCTGCACTGTCTGCTGCTACTATTCGTTGTGGCGATCACAGCCAAACATGTGAGATTTGCAGTTTACCTGCAGTCCTGGGCAGCCATCCTTGCCGCCATGGGATGGTACGCGGCGACGCAATCCCCGACCGGCCCCTGGCGCAAGGTCATGATAGGCATGGCCTGCCTTCTGCTGATCTTTGGACCGATCGCCGTTGTCCCTTGGCTGCGCTCCACCGCTCCCAGCGATCCACTGGCGAGCCACTGGAGTCGCTCGATGCTGACGAGTGACCTTAAACCCTTCGCCGGCCAGATCGCTCTGGTGCCGATCAATCAATCTCCCGAGGTGATTTACTATTCGCGTTGCATCTGCACGTCGGGCCCTTACCATCGCGCGGAATCCAAAATGGCCCAATCGCTTGATGCCTTTGAGGAGAGACAGTGGGCCTTCATACCCCAGTCGTTCCACCGAACCGGTGCCAGTCTGGTGCTGGTCTTTCAGGCCAATCGATTTCCCAAAGGTTCCCTTGGAGCCGCACTTCAGTCGGGGACTCCTCCCGATTGGCTTCGTCCGATCGCCGATGGCAAGGAGCGTGGCTATCGCATCTACCAAGTGCTTGCCTCCGCCTCCCTTTGAAGTCACTCAGGAACCGTATCGCTGCGCCGGATCGTCACCCCTTCCCAAGTCGCTTCATCGGCCAGTGAATCGTACGTGAGAACTCGAGAACGGCTGCCGGGCACAGGTGGAAGATTGACCTTGGGAAGCCACTCGGCAAGCCGCTGGGCTTCCGGACTAGCCAACGGATCGTCGATACGATTCCGCCATTCGTTGGGATCCTCCTGGAGATCGTAGAGCTCCTGACTGCCATCGGCGTAGATGATCCAGCGCCAACGCTCATCGCGGATCGAATGGTTGTTGGGATTGTGCGTGGTGATCGCCGGCCAGCGTCGTGAATGCCCCGCATCCTGCAACTGTGGCACCAAGCTATGGCCTTCCAAATTCTCTGGTGCTTCCAGATGACATCGCTCCGCCAGGGTCGGGTAGAGATCCAGCAGCTCGACCGGCTGCAAGCATCTGGCCCCCGAAGAAACCCCCGGGCCTGCCATGATCAAAGGAACGCGAGTCGACCGCTCCCAAAGCGTGTTCTTCCCAGTCACTCCCTTTTCCCCCAGGTGGAACCCATGGTCGCTCCAGAGCACCACCAGAGTATTCTCTCCCCAGGGACTCGCCTGCAGCGCATCAAGAAGCCGACCAATCTGTCGATCGATGAAGCGTGTGCTGGCTAGGTACGATCGGCAGAGATTTCGATCTTCCCCTTGCTCGGCCACCCATTTCCACCTCGGCTCGGGAAGATTCCAGTGAAGGTACCAGCTGAACCTTGGAGTATCTTCGCGATCACCTTCCAGAAGCTTGGGAAGCAAACGGGTGTCATCTGGGAAGTGGTTGTAGTCCTCTGGGGTCACGTAACAGGGCACATGGGGCAGGAAATAGCCAACCGAAAGGAAAAAGGGTCCGTCCTTCGGCATCTGCTGCAATCGCTCGATCGCCCAAGTTGTAATCGCCCAATCCCCTTTTTCCTCATCTCGATGGTCGAAAGCTCCCCAGTCCATCAAGGGATGATTTCCCATGGGGGTCGGCCCGATGAGCTTGCTGGTTGGCGTTCGCCCGATCGCACTGCCAGGCCCCCAGTGCTGAAACTCCTCCCGACGCTTCGGTTCCCCTCCCGCATTTCCATGAAAGATCTTCCCCGTGACGTAGGTCTGGTAACCTGCCCTCTGAAAGGCTTGCGGCATCGTCACATGCCCCGCTAGCGACTCCACCGTTCTCAACCACGGTTCCAGTCCATAGATCCCGGTGGTCGACGGCCGCAACCCGGTCATCACACTGGTGCGCGACGGATTGCAGAGTGGGGATTGGCAATGCGCATTGAGAAACAGCGTGCCTCGCGCCGCCAGCCGATCGATGTTCGGCGTATCCGCCAGGGGATGCCCTCCCATGCACCCGATCCAGTCGTTCTGATCATCGATAGCGATCATCAGGACATTCGGCCGATCGATCGAAGGCTCGTCTCCCAGTACCTCCGCCCCCCAAGACCAAAGGCAGCAGAACCCGATGCAGCAGGAGATCAGAAAAGTACGCATGAAGGTGCTCCTATTTTTTCGCCGGCAGGGGGCCAGCCATCGGCGGGGTTTCGTAGTAGTCTTCCCTACCGACCATTCGCGGGTCTCCCCATCGGAGTAACTCCCGATCCATCCGGCTGCGCAGTTGGTCGAGCAGATCTTTGTGCTCTGGTTCCGACGCAACGTTGTGAACTTGATCTGGATCGCTCTCTAGCAAGTAGAGCTCTTCATAAGGCCGCTTGCCAAATGCTAGACGATACGGTTCGCTGCCAATCTCACTTCCGCGGTTGGCGATCAACCACGCCTTGGTCGGGCTAGCATCCATGTCGGCGTACCCCACCATCGTCTCCTTGGCCAGCCTCTCCACAGCGGCCGGATCCTCCGCTAGGTCGGGCGACCCCATCGGCCAGCGTTCGGGATGGAAATTGCGGATGTAAAGAAACTGAGAGGTCCTCAGGGCGCGCTGGGGATAGGGAAGCCCATCTTCGCGAGCGTCGGCGACGTGACGTTCGCGACCAGTCAGAACAAAGTCGCGATCCGCTTCCACCTGCCCCGAATGGCTCGCCATCAACTGCGGCATCAGGCTGCGGCCGGCCATCAATTCCGGGACCTCCACCCCAGCCCATTCCAACCAAGTCGGCGCCAGGTCCATCAGTGAAACCAGATCGTCCACAACGCGTCCTGGCGGTACCGAGGGTCCGGCCGCAATCAGCGGTACGGCCGTTCCAAAATCGTAGAGGTTGCACTTCCCCCTAGGCATCCCCGGCATCCCGTGGTCGCCACTGAGCATCACCAGGGTATCGTCCGTCAGATGATGCCTCTCCAGCACCACCATCAGCCTTCCCACGGCTGCATCCCAAGCCTGAATCTCCCCGAGATAATCGGCGATATCTTCTCGCACTTCAGGAACATCGGGCAAAAAAGCTGGTAGATGCCCCTGCAATCGGTCGGGGTCAATTCCCCACAGCGACTTGCCCGATCCCTGGACAAATAGGCGATGGATCAGCGTAGGACCAAACCAATAGAAGAATGGCCGATCCGGATCGCGCTGCGCGAGAAATGCCTCGAAATTCGCTTCGACCTGTCCGAGGATTTCCTCGCGAGCTGCCTCCAAGGAAGCCCCTGCGTTCATCCGGCGCGTCACTTCTTCGGAAAAATTATTGATCGCTGAACCCGCTTGCTCAAAACCATTTTTCCGCCCTCCCAGCGGCGCATCGGCAGGCATCCCAGGGCTCCACCCTTTATGGCTGCGGCCAAGCTGATACCTGCCCCGCTGCTGCAAGCCTTGCGCGAATGTCTCGATGCGATCGTCCCATCTGGCCCCTTGGAGTATCGACGCCGAACTGGTCCGCCAAAAATACTGCCCGCTGATGAGACTGCTGCGGCAAGGAGTGCAACTGGGGGCAGGAGCGAACGCATGACGAAAGACGACCCCGCGGCGCGCAATCGCATCGATCGATGGTGTCGCCAAAAAAGTCTCGAATCCAGGCTTGGACGTCAGGCCGCGATAACAACCCGCATACCGACCCCAATCATCTGCAAATGCGAAAAGGATGTTGCTGGCTGGCGCCTGTGGCTTGGCGACCGGAACGCCATACTGCTCTACAAAACGCCTCCGGAAGGAATTCTCTGGGGGCCCCTCGACCCCTTCATTGACCAAATCCTTCTGAATCGACTCCCACCACCGCTCAAAATGCTCCGCCAGATCTTCTTTCACTTCGGGATGCTCCGCCGCGACATCCTTGGTTTCACCAGGATCGGCCTGGAGATCATAAAGCTGCCAAGCCGGTTTGAGGCCGCCATCGGGGGAAACTAGGTGCCACTTTCCATCGCGAACACTGCACTGTTTGTATTTGAACTGAGCCATCCGGTCGCGATCCGGCCAGCGCCCCAGGTGGGTCACCAGACGGCGACTCTCCCACGGTGCCCTGGGATCCTGCAGCAGTGGTAGCAGGCTTTTTCCCTCCACCTGCCCCTGATGCGAAGCTTCCCTATCGACTCCTGCCAGCTGTGCGATCGTCGGGAAGAAATCGATATGAGCCGCCTGGCGATCGCAGTCGCCAGGTTCGATGCGCCCAGGCCAGCTCCAAAGACTGGTGGCCCTGGTTCCCCCAAGCCACGCAGTCCCTTTCGCTCCCCGCATCCCCGCATTGAAGACCGAAACGCCCGCTGTGCCACCATTGTCGTTCATGAAGACGACCAACGTCTGCTGACGCAGTCCATCGGATTCCAAGAAATCCAGCAGTCGACCGACGTTCTGATCGATGTTGTGGATCATCCCGAAAAAATTCTCCACTTCGACGTTGGGAGCCTTCCCCTGATAGAGCGCCGCATCCTGCGGCCTGGCTACATAGGGGCTATGCGGAGCGTTGGTGGCGATGAGACAAAAGAAAGGTTTCTCTTGCGCATCGGCACGGCGATTCTTGATCCAATCCATCGCTTTCGAAAAATAGAGATCCGTGCAGTAGCCTTCCGTCTTCTCAAAGACACCATCGACCAGCAGATAGGGATCGTGATACCGATTGCCGGGTGCATCGCCGCAGGAACCTGCGTAACTCTGACCGATGCCGCCCGCGCCATGGATACACACCTTGTCAAATCCGCGACGCTGGGGCTGGTACGCATCCTCATCCCCCAAGTGCCACTTCCCGAAGATACCGGTGCCGTAGCCTGCCAAGCGAAGCACTTCAGCCAATGTGGTCGCATCCGGCCTCAATCGCTCTCGTTCCAAAATCGTGTGCGTCACACCGTTACGGAACTCGTGCCTTCCCGTCAGAAGGGCACTCCGGGTCGGCGCGCAGGTAGGACTAACCTGAAAGTCCGTAAACCGGCGGCTCGATCCATGAAGCCGATCCAGATGGGGCGTTTTGAGGATCGGATTGCCGTGAGCCGAAAGGTCGCCGTATCCCTGATCGTCCGTGATGATCAAGATCACGTTCGGTCGGCTCCCCTCGGGTGGCGATACCTCCGATGCGGATCCCACCTTGGAAAGGGAAGCCAATGCGATGCAAAAGGCAGATGCGGCGATCCAGGACGCCGCCCGAAATGCCATCAGACGGACAGGGGACTGCACAACAATCGCTCCAGGTCTAGGACCAAACTGTCGACAATGCGGGAAGGCGACGCCAATCGATCGCTTTAGGAGAGATCCGCGACATGGATGAAGGCATGCACGTGCGGCGCACCACGAAAATGGAAGATGGAGTTGGGCCCCTCGATTCGCCAGTCATCCCACACCTGATCTCCTTCGAGATCACCATCCCGATAAAAGGCAAAGCGGAGGCGATCGATTCCCCCGCCCGCATCGATCTTGGAGAGAATCTCCTTGGCATCCGATACACGGAATGGCTTCAGCAGGTATTGCAGCGTCTCTCGCACCTGCTCCTTCTGCGGATCGCTCATCGCAGCCACTTCCAAGCCGTCGAAACGACCTTTCGGACCCTGCAACTGCAACTTCGATTCCTCTGGGATCGATGCCAACAGCGCCTGCTCCCGCTGGGAAGTGTCTAGGACCTCAAACAGCGCCTGTACCTTTTGCGTCTGATCGAAGTACAGATTGTTCTGTGGCTTGGATTCCTCACCATGACCGTAGACGATCCCCCCTCCCAGCGCCACCTTCGGGTCGCTCGCCCCATCGGCGCGAAGCGTCACATGACGACCGGTCAGCAACCACTGGAAAGGACCAGTGGTTGGGTCGCCGAACAAACCGACGCTGTAGGCCTCCAGCCCACCGTCATCTTCCTCCATCTGCTGCTTCAATCGCTCCAATCCCTCCGGCGACATCACCGTGTCGACGATTCGCTCAACCAACTCCCTCTGAGTGGCGGAATAGAAGGCATCCCCAATCTTGATCTTGGTGACATGCCAGTTGGCATTCAGCTTGCTCCGATCCGCCGCTTGATAGGGAAAGCAGATCGATTTTTTCTGATCGTCTGACAGCGATCGATAGAGATCGACCACCAGGGAATCCTCCCCCACCAGATCCACCGAAGCCGCTCCGGCCGCAACCGGCACCAGCGGAAGCATCGCACCGGCCGCAAGCACCCTGCGACGCGTCCATCGTCCCGAATTTTCGATCTGCTCTGGAAGAAAACGGTTCATCTGGTGTCCCTTTCGCAGTCCTCATTGCAAAACCAGTCGGCAATCCTACGTTGTACCCGAATGCGTCGAGCAATTCAAAGAATCGACGGAATCATGCGATCGAGTGGGGCCAAACGATCGATTCCCCTCTCCAGAGACTTCCCCGAAAATCAACCCGGTATCCGTTTTTCCAAAACATCTGCTGCCGACAAAGCTCCTCGCATTTGCCATGCCCGGAGGTTGGCCGCCGGTTCGCATTGGCGACATCGCCTTCCAATCAACTCGCCCAAGTCGAAAACTGGTCGCTAGATGACGCGAGCGACCTTGCCGAGGAACAGTAGGTACATCAGGACCAGCACCGCACCCTCATAGGGTGAGATCTTCTTATCTTGAGTCAACAGGTAGAAGAACAAAACAGCGGACGCATAAACTGGCAAGGAGAATCCAATCAATTCGGAAGGAACGGATATCGGGGATAGCCACGTGACAATGCCTGGAATCGCCAAGCCATTGAAAATGCAAGACCCTAAGACATTCCCAACTGCCAACTCCGCCTTCCCTCGCCTAGCCGCCAGGACACTGACCACGGCTTCCGGAAGAGTGGTTCCCAGCGACAGCAGCGTCATCGACACCACCGCTGGGCTAATGCCGATTGCGGAAGCAATTTTCCCTAGTGAATCGATGGCAGCTCTAGAGGAATAATCGATCACCACTCCCGATCCAATCAACAGCAACAACAACCACGACCAACGATTCCAGATTCCAGGTTGTGCTTCAAAGCTGTTGGGCGCCCCCTCTTTGGCTGTAGAGAGCAAATAGAAGAGATACACCAAGTAAGCCAACATGCCCACCTGCGTCTCTCCAAAGCTCGCCTTGCCATCGTAGAAGGAGACGATGACGATCCACGCAGTCGCCATCAGAAAGTGAAGATCGATGTAAAGGTAATGGTCCCCTAGATCGACCCGACGCTTAGCCACCAAAGCGGTCAGGCCAAGCACCAGCAGGATGTTGGAAAGCGAAGAGCCAAGAAGGTTGCCCGAAATCAACTCCGACTGCGAAGACCTTGCCGCAGACACACTGGCGGCCAATTCGGGCAGGGAGGTGCCAATCGCCACGATGACCAGTCCAGTAACCAGGGGACTGAACCCCATTTTTCTCCCCACCTGCTCGGCCGCCACGGTAAAAATTCGCGCAGCGACCAAAAGGAACGCGAGAGAAACGGCGAATATCCAAAATGTCATTGCGGCTCCTTCGGCAAAGCATCCTTCGAATTTCGACTCCCTGCTAAACTGAGGGTTGAGTATCCGATGGTATTCCTGGGGCGTCGTCGTCGCACAGCAGGCCATCGGTATCGATTCGCACCGAGGAGGATAATCGCCATGCGGGCTATCACTATCAGTTTAGCTTTGACCGCCATTTGTATGCTTTGGTTCAGCTCGATTCCATCCCCAACCCCTGGCGGGAAACTAACGGTAGAAACGGATGCAGCGATCAAGCCGGTCGATGTCAACATGCACGACTTCATGGAAGGGATGTTCCAGGCCCCCTATCGTCGATTGAAAACTTCGATGGAAAAGGAACCGATGGAGCCACCGGCATGGAAGTCGCTCCGCTCCGATGCGCTCATCCTGGCCGAAGGATGCAACCTGCTACTGACCCGACTTCCTGAGAAAGATATCGAAGACTGGAAGAAGCACAGCATCGAGGCGCGACAGGCGGGAGAGCAGGTGGTGCTGGCTGGAAAGGCAAAAGATTTCAGCAAGGCGCGGGCTTCGTATGAGACGATGCTGAACCATTGCAACGCCTGCCATCGCCAATTCGAAAACGGCAAACACATCTTGGCCCCCTGATCGCGACCTCAACACAAGCAGTTGATCGGCTCCAGCGCATGGATCGGAAACCGGCCGCAAACCCCAACCACCGGCTTGTTTCAAGGAACCAGCCACTGGCCGATGCGTCCCTGAGAACCGGCCCCCCAAAGCTTCCCGGACGGACTGACGCGCAACACATGAAAGCCCTCGGTCGCGACCTGCCGCCAGCTCGCTCCATCGCGAGAACGGAAAGTCCCCTCCGGCCCGGCCGCCATCCAAAATCCGCTCGAGCTATCGGGTAGGTGAACGACGCTGGAGCAATACCGAGCCGGTGGTTCGACGGCCGGCAAGATGCTGTCCCATCGCATCTGGGAGACTAGTGCAATTCCTCGATTCGTCTCTTCCGGACGGTAATCGCCCCCCACCATCACCACCTGATTTTCCGGACCCAAACCGATCGCAAAAAGTCCACTGGTGGCCGAAGAAGAAGCCTCCAGTTTCTGGCGATGCCACGAAGGCGACTCGATCGAAGCCCTCAACAGACTGGCCCTTCCGTCGGCCACTTCCCCTCCGGTCACCAGGACAAGATGACCGGCATCATCCAACGCCATGGCGCCGTTGCTGGCTGCAAAGGCCGCTTCCCCAGGCTCCGCATTGGGCAGATTCTCCCCTGGCCACTCCTGCCAAGTCTTCCCATGGTCTCTCGATTCGATCATCCGCCACACCCCATCGACCGGGTCGCTCAATATCCACCCTCTTCCGCGCGCATCGAAAACCATCGCATCGAAAAAAGCAGCTTCCGATCGATGCTGATACACTTTGGTCCACTGACGCCCGCCATCCTCGGTTCGATAAACCTCTGCCGGCGTCCCTGCGATCGCGATGCAGGCCGTCTTTGCATCCCAAGCCCAGATCGACCGAAAATCTGCCTCCCCACGTCCTGCTGGCCCAACCGAGTCCCACGTCGCGCCTCCATCCTGGGTTCTCAGGACTTGTCCCTTCGACCCGCCCACCCAGACGACTCGATCATCCACCACATGGAGAGCACGGTAGCTGACCGGCTCACCCGGAGTCACCACCTTCCATCGCTCGGTCGCACCCTCTTCGATAGCTTGGAGAGGTATCACGGTGGTTGCCACCAGCATCCACACCGTCAGATAAGATACGGCAATCCACTCGAATCGGCACATGCTGCCTCGCATCTTGCAATCCCCCATCATCCAAACGGCAAGATCTGACATTCCTTCATTGTATCGACAAGGTACCTGCCATGATTTCGATCGCCCGCCACACCCGATCTCCAAACGCATCGAGGCCCAGAGTCGCAATCGAATCCAGCATCAACTTCAGGAGGATGAGTCGACTGACTGTCGCCTCCCTTCTTGTTCTTCTGCTGGTCGCTTGGCTCCCGCAATCAGCATCCAGTCAATCGCTCGATCTCCCGAATCAAGTCGCATCGTGGCCGTTGACTGAAAACGCCCAGGATAAGGTTTCCTCTCGCTCTCTGCAGATGCGTGGAAATGTAGCGCAGGCTACAAAGGGAGTGATCTGCGAAGGAACCGAGAGCTACCTGGAAAGCGGGGCAGGGGAGATCGATTTTGGCAAAGCCGACTTTACCATCACCTTGAGATTTCAAATCCCTTATCAAACCGCGTACCCGACCGGCGACTTGATCAGTCAGTACGATGCAGCCCTTCATCGCGGTTTCCATCTCTCGGTCAAATCAGCCACGGGCGTCACCTCCTGCTCACCCAACCATCGCCATCTTCAGTTCGGCATCGACGATGACAGATGGAGCCGATGGGGGGACATGGGCCGCCCAGGCGAGGCGATCATGACCTTCTGCTTGGCTAACCTCGAAGGGGAACTTTTCGCAGGGACTTGCGAACCAGGGAAAACCCAAACAGGTAAAGCCTACCGCTTTTCCAAAGAGAACCATCAGTGGATCGATCTGGATGCCCCCGTCGCATGCAATGCCATCACGGCCATGGCGGTTCATGAAGGAAAGCTGTACATCGGCACCGGCAAGTACCGGTTGGCAGGATCCAGTCTTCCGGAAAGCGAGAACCTGGAACTGGGTGGAGAAGTCCTTCGGTATGAAGGAAACAAACAGTGGACCTCCTGCGGACGATTGCCCGGTACGGAAGCGGTCGCGGCACTGGTGGTCTACCGCGACCATCTTTATGCCTCCTCGCTCTACAAGCCAGCCGGCTTCTTTCGCTACGAAGGGGGAGACCGCTGGACCGCTTTGCCACTGCCCGCCCTCGCGACCGATGACACCACGCCGCCGACCGATCAACGCGTGGAAGCGATGGCGATCCATGCAGGAAAACTTTATGCCAGCAGTTACGATGGCGGCAATGTCTTTCAGTGGGACGAACATCAGTGGCAACACGTCGGAAAGATCGAACCCAATACTCAGACCTATTCCTTCGCCAACTTGGAAGATCGATTGCTGGTTGGCACCTGGCCCAGCGGTCGCGTTTATCAGAAGGGGCAGGACCATGCCTGGGTCGATCTGGGCCGTCTTGGCGAGGAACTGGAAGTCATGGGAATGATGGTGCACAACGGCACCGTGGTGGCCGGCAGCCTTCCATCGGGCGAGGTGTATCGGTACCGATCCAACCAACGGTGGGAGAAACTGGCGACGCTCGATTCCACCCCCGATGTCCGATATCGGCGCGTTTGGACGATGGCGGAGTGGGACGGACAACTGGTGGCCAGCACTTTGCCTTCCGGAAAAGTATTCGCTGCCGCCGCAGGCACCGCAGTCCAAGCCGCTCATGCAATCGATGATCGATGGCACCATGTTGCCGCTGTCCGTCGCGGAAGTGACCTGGAATTGTGGCTGGACGGGCGAATGGTCGCACGGAAGAACCAACCCGACCTGCCTGCCTACGACCTCACCAGCCAGTCCAACCTGAAAATCGGCTCAGGACGACACGGCACCCTGCAGGGAACCATCGGTCAGGTACAGCTCTTTTCCAGGGCGCTCTCGCCAGAGCAACTGGAACAACAAACAGGCCAAGAAAGATAACCACTTGCAGCGCTGGCAGGATCGATGAATCCCATCGATGGCCAATCTGCATCGCCCCGTCGCCATCGCCCCATCGCCACTGCCACACGATGGCGACGGAAGTGTATTCGTCGCCACCCTGCAGGCTGTAAGTACAAACCCCTGGGTCCAAAAGAGCCTTCTTGACGTTTCCTATCGCCAAACTCCCAGCCGCGCGCAAGGCAGCAGCTAGCCGCTGTGGGATGCTTCCGTCGGCAGAATTGTTACAACGTGCGCAAAGATTGCTGTCCGGGGAAAAAAATCGGGTGGGGCTGAGTTTGACGGAGCGATTCCGAAAGCCAAGCCGATTTTCTAAACACAAGGATTCCTGGCGTCACGGACGACTCATCCCACGGCAACGACCACGAACGCTTCAACACCGCTTTCGGTGGGAAGAGAGTAACTGGACCATCCTGCGGTCCCCGACTCGCTCTAGCGATCTCAAGTCGATGCTGCTGTGTCCGGACTGCCCATATAAGGAATAGTGCGAATGCCTCGCATCCCACATCGATGGAAGTTCCATCTCGCTTTCTCGCTTTCCGCATTGACGCTAACTACCTTCCTTCCAGCTTCCCTCCTTCGCGGCCAACAGCAGCCACCCTTCCAGACCACTTCCCCTGATCCCGGTATCCCACCATCCCCTGGCCTCATGGACCAGGAGCGAAATGCTTCGGAACTGGATCACCGCCGCGGCATCGACGAATCCTGCCCGATCGCATACAGCGGAATCGACCTTTCTTTTCCAATGGCCGAATCGCCTTCCGAAGTCGAACCGGTAGCCGGTTCGCAACTGCTGAGCGGCCTTGATGCCAGCCCGACCTGCCCGCTCGAAATCCAGCGGATTCCGGAGTCGATACCGGGGGGCAGCCAGCCAGAGCCGATGGCGAACCCTGGCGAAGCACCTTTGGGGAAACTGACGGGTGCCGCGATCCCTCAGCAGGAAAGTTCACCCGACAGTAGCCAGGCAGTTACAAGTTCCACGCAAGTGACTGGCGGGGGAGAACCGTCAGCCCAACCTCCCTTCCGGCTCAAAGAGGAGTATCGATCGTACGATGCCCCAACTCCGACCCCCGAAAGCTCGGAAATCACCCAGCCGCAGGGAGAGCCTAAGATCCCACAAGTCGTAGAGCCAAGCGACCTCCCACGCCTGGTTGAACCACCGGAGGACGGCGTAGCCCCTGCCCCCAGCGAGCCAATAGAAAAACCAATCGCTCCCCCCGCACCCGGCTCGCCAGTCGCGGGGCCGCAGGCAGCGCCATCGATCCCTTCAGCCGCCACCACCCAGCCAAGCATGGAGTCGACGCCCAAGACAGTCGCGCCGAAGGCGGAGACTCTCCCCAGTGAAACCAGCACCGTCGCCTGCGCTCAGCCAGACCAAGGAACTCCACCCAGCCCGATCGCGCGGACTGCCCTTCGCAGTCGACCTGCCTCGACGATCCTTCAGAAGATGCGTCGATTGTGGGAGCGATGCACATCGGGAAATCTGCAGATCGACAGCCAGATCCCAACTCTGGACCAATTGCCATCGATCCAGAACATCCACCGCCTCCCGATGCCCTGGCATTACCAGCTGCCCGCATCGAAAATCGCATCGCTTCCTTGGGTGGAGTATCCGCTCGCCGATCGCTGGCACCTGACCCTGCCCGCCAGCCTGCCAAGCTACCGACCGGCGACATCCACCAACGACCCACAGTCGCTAGTCCATGGTGCCGATCGCCGTCAGACACCGCCGTCCAACGATCTTTGGATACGAACTGCCAAGCAGATCGGACGATGGCTGGGTACCCAGGTCCGCCGACCTCGCCAGTGGGATCGCGCCGAAACCGCTCAGTGGCTCTTTTACCTTTGGCGGTGATTCAATCGAGGTACCATGGCGCATTGCGACTGGCTGGCGACTCAAAGCGGGGGCGCTGCGGTTCCTTCCAATCTGCGGCAGCGGGAATCACCCTGGCTCGCGATGGATCGACCTGCACGCCACCGCTGACGATGACGACGTGCTGCTTGCCAACTGCCTCCTGAGCCCCGATGGTCGGAGTGAATCGGACTGGTTGTGCCAACTGGGTCGCCTGCTTCTGAACCAGCTGCTCCATGAGCCTCTCTCCCTGAGGACTTCGCCGAATCACTTCCAGCACCAGCGCTGCATCGAAGACTTGCTGGATTCGACCGTAGCAACGATGCATGCGGCACAATTCGGGAAAGTGCTTTGTGAAGTCGCTGGCGAACGATTTTCCTGCGATATCTTCGCTTTGGCTGGATGTACGCTGACCCGTCGCATCCAAGAACTCGTGATCGCTTAGCACCTGAAGAGAAGAATCAGGGATGCGGAACGCGTGCCCATCCGGGGAGCGAACGATGGCGCTAGGCGACAAGGTGAACCACCAACGCACCAAGCTTTGCGCTGGAATTCGACGATGATGTCCCGACCACTCAAAGTAGTCCTTCATCCCATCAGGTTTGTCTTCCAGCCCTAACCCAACTCGCTTCATGTGCCGATCGGCGATGAGAAGATCCAGCCCCGTCATCGACTTTTCAGGTAGCTGTCGAAGGCTGACTACTTGTCGACCCAACGCTTCGATCAGCTGGTCCCGAACCAAATCAGGAGACCGCGCCAGCAACTGCCTGGTTTCGGACCGGGAAGCCAATCGGCTGGCTTGCACCAACGCTTGGGGATCGGGATCGATCGAGCAGCCAAAGGGACCGGCTTGTTTGTTGATGACCGAAGCGAGGTCCCAAAACAATCTTGCTGGGAACGGTTCCATCCCATCTTCAGGGCGCCGCATCCTTCCCATGGCATCCAATTGGTAGCCACCTGCGGGTCCCCCAAGTAGCCATTGCTGATGCTGCGGATCCCAGATCACCCATTCGATCCTAGCCAGCCCCCCCAGCAGATCGCCCCCAGCCCGCTCCAACTGGTCCCCAAACCCATCTGCCTTCTGCCGCTCCACGAGCGCCGTCAGCGACACCCAGCGCAAGTGGGAATCTTTCAGCCAGGGAGCGATCGACTGCATGGCAACTTGTTTCGATAACACCTGGCTTTCCAAGGACGCAGGCGCGACTTCCGACTCCAGCATCACCCCTTGGGGATCGATCCAAACACCGCTAGCGAATTCCTGAATGGTGTCGGTCCCGCCATCGGCCTCCCAGTTCGCTTCTACCGTGCTGGTGATGAGCTGAATCAGCGACTGGAAATCGG
The DNA here is from genome assembly GCA_044371425.1 of Pirellulaceae bacterium. GTDB lineage: Bacteria > Planctomycetota > Planctomycetia > Pirellulales > Pirellulaceae > JBEISR01. The sequence goes on from JBILTR010000012.1 coordinate 134,625, forward strand.
CACCGGCAGCTCCTCCCATCGGCTGAGGCGCTCCCGCATCGCCTTCCCCGGTCGCACCGAAGGAACTCGACCCAGAGGAAGAGCTCGATCTGGCTTGCCACTGATTCCATAGCGGGTCGATCCAGTCGAGGCGTTGCTCCATTGGCAGTTTTCGGACGTTGGCAATCGCTTGCTGGAGATCCCCAGCTTGGATCGCAGCATCGATGGCCCGGGGAGAAGCGTCCTGACCCTGAAGAGCCGGTATGGCCCAACTGAAGAACGCCACCGGCATCATCAGCAAGCAAACGGTCCAGGAGCTCAGCGCTTCGTTTCTTTGTCGGCAGGCTTCCATGTTTCATCGATTCCAAAAAACATCAGGTGCTGGATCGGAAGTCCATCGAATTCGCGCACCAGGCGAAAACCATTCGCCTGATACTCTTTCAAGATCTGTTTCTTGGTCATCTTATGCAGCGGCTTGATCGGAACCCGTGGATCCTCTCCGCGAAACTCCACCAGGGCGATCACCCCCTCGGGCGACAGGCTTTTGCGGATCGAGGCCAGCATCTCCTCAGGATGGGAAAACTCGTGATAGACATCGACCAACAGCAGCAGGTCGACTTTCCCCTCCGGCAGTTTGGCGTCTTTCACGGTGCTGTGAATCATATCGATCTGTTCGATCTTCGCCTCGGCAGCGCGGCGACTGAGCAGCTGAAGCATTTCCGGTTGAATATCGACCGCATAGACTTTGCCGGTCGGTCCAACTTTTTGAGCCATCAGTAGAGTGTAGAAGCCGTTGCCGCAGCCCAAATCGCAGACCGACATACCTGGCTTGAGCCCCAGTTGTTCAAGCACCACCGAAGGATTTTCTTCCAGTTCGCGGGTTTCGCGAATCAGCCAGGGTGCTCCCAGATAGCCCATGGTGTCGGCGATTCGACGGCCCATGTACTTCGTCCGGTTGACACCCCCAATCTCCAAATCCTCTTGCTGCTCCTCGACCGAGCCGGCCTCCGGCAACTGCTCGATCTTCTCCTGCCCGACTACCGAGGTGATCTCTGCGGCGCAGAGGAGCCAGCCGGCCAGCAGCGATCCGAAAAACCATGGAATGAATCGCAATCGGTTGCTGCATTGAGGGATCTGAATCGCCATTGCCTTCGGCTCCTTGGATGTCCGGCATAAGTCAGAGTCAATTGCTCACCGTCGGCAAATCGCCACTCGCTGACTCACCTAGGATTCGATCGCACCAGCTTGTGGAATGCTTCGAGCAGTTGTTTGGTGACGGGACCGACTGCACCATCCCCGATCGGTCGGTCATCGAGTTTCACCACGGGGATCACTTCGGCGGCGCTTCCGGTCAAGAAACACTCGTCTGCTATGTAGATGTCGTGCCGACTGAGGGTGCATTCCTCCGACGGGATTCCGAGCTGGGAAGCGAGTTCCAGTACAGCATTGCGGGTGATCCCCTCCAGAATCCCCGAATGGATCGAAGGGGTCCGCAGGACACCTTTGTGGATGATGAAGATGTTGTCGCCTGTGCACTCAGCCACCTCTCCCTGATGATTCAGCATCAGCGCTTCGATACATCCAGCCTTCAGTCCCTCGATTTTGGCCATGATGTTGTTGAGGTAGTTAAGCGACTTGATGCGAGGATTGAGCGCCGCAGGGTGATTGCGGATGGTGCTCGCCGTCACAATCTCCAATCCCTTGCTGTAGTACTCCTCTGGGTAGAGGGCGATCTTGTCGGCGATGATGATCACCTGGGGATTGCTGGTGCGGTTGGGGTCCAGTCCCAGGGACCCTGCCCCTCGTGTGACCACCAATCGGATGTAGGCGTCGGTCAACCCATTTTTTTGCAGCGTCGCATAGATCGCCTTCTCCATCGCCTTCGGATCGATAGGGATCGCCAAGTGGATGGCGCGTGCCGACTGGTAGAGTCGCTCCAAATGCTCCTTCAATCGGAACACCGTTCCCGAGTACGCCCGCATCCCCTCGAAGATGCCATCCCCGTACAGCAGTCCATGATCGTAGACGCTGATCTTCGCATCTTCTTTGGCATAGAAGTTACCCGAGATATAAATCTGCAACGACATTCCAATTCATCCTTTGACGATCAAGCCTGCACCGAGAAAAAACTTCTCTACGGACATGCGATTGGATCTTTCGATCACTTGCCGACAGGGTCCTTTTTCTCCATCAGCGGTTCGTAGGGGACTTCGACCAGATTGATCCCTGCAAACGGTTTTTCCTTGGGAGTCACCAAGACTGCGGTCGACACTTTCAGTGGATAGACACACTCCAGATCATAGGTGAGTTCCACAAACGACGCGGTCCATCCGGGCTGGTCGGAGGGGGGTGGCGCCAAGTAGCTTCCATCGGCCTGCGGCGCTAGCACGGTGGACTGGAAGGCGGGGCCGATCGTCATCAGGCGGAAATCGCGAGCCTTTGGATTGTTGGCTCGCCACAACGTCACCGACAAGGGTCGGCCGCTGGGCCGCACCTCGATCGCTCCATTGTCTAGAAACTTCCAGGAGTACTCCGGCAACTCCTTCTTCGCGAAAACGGCTTCATGGAAGGCCGCGACACTCTGGACGGCATCGGAGTTCTTTAGCCCGTGATCGGCATTGGGAACATACCGAAGCAATTTCTTGCCCTTCAGTTCGTCGTAATAGAACTGAGAAGAATCCGGAAGGAAAAACTGGTCGCCGCTGGCGTTGACGATGTACTTGGGCAGCGTCAATCGATCGCGGTAGGAGTAGGGATCGACCAGAGCGTACAAATCTTTCATGCGGGGGTGGTCAAATCGTTGCAGAATGTTGTGCTGGTAGTAGTTCCCAATCGCTTCGGACCAGAACCCGTAGACTTCGGCGTGATGCTTCAGCGACGGTCCTGCATTGGCGACATCGATCACGATCGGCACAATCGCCTCGATCCGGTCATCGGCCGCACCGCTCAACCAAGTCGTCCAGCCACGCTTCGATCCACCGCCGACGATGAACCGACTGACGGCATGTTTCCCCCCCGCCTCGGACTTGCTGAACTCTTGGATGCAGTCCATGGCCCGCACGACGCTTTTGACCATCGGGAACCGTGGCAGCCAGGTCGGGTCTCCGGACTCCAGGAACTGCGACCAGCAATACCCGATCAGGTCATCCTCTTTCCGCTGCGTGCCATCCTGATGGAAAACCAAAGGCTGGTTCGGGATATTCTTCAGTTCCGCGACGATGCTTCCGGTCGACTGAGCGATCGTTGAGATGATGGTGTCGATACCCTTGGGAGGGTTGGTGTCGTGGCTTCCGCCTCCGATGAAAAGGAAGACTCTATCGGACTTCACTTCGGCGGGAATCGCGACGGTCAACCAATGCTCCCAAAGCGGCTTGTCGACATCCTCGGTAGTGCGCCAAGTCTGGGACGTCAATCGAATCATCGCCCCTTTCAAATTCCCCGAATCGATCGTCTTGGTCACCTCCCAACGATAGCTCGCGTCCGGCTTGGCGATGTACGCATCGAATGCCGTCAGCTTGCCCCCAGGTGGCGGCTCAGCCTTCACCCACCCGCCAGCCCCCAGAAACGCAAGAACGCAAAGCGTCAGAAAGCCCCGGCCAAAACCTAGGGCACCCCTGGAAAAATCGAGCATGAAGATAACCCCGAACCTAAGATTCCGTAGATGGACTCGCCAAACGCTCTTCGCCATGATACGAAATGCATCGACCAGCGGGTAGATTAGCGAGAGTCCTCGGCGCAAAACCGTCGAGGGCCAAGCACCATGCACCGGACCTTCAGGGGATTTGCACTATGTCCGACTTTCCTTGGTTCTCCGTTTCTCAAGCTCGACAGGAACAATCCATCGGCAAGCAGGTAGAAGTGCGGGGCTGGGTCCGGACAAGGCGGGACAGCAAGGGTGGCTTCAGCTTCCTCGAGATCAACGATGGCAGCTGTCTGGGCAACATCCAGGCCATCGCCGACCAATCTCTGCGCAACTACGAATCGGAGATCCTGCAACTTTCGGTCGGTAGCAGCGTCAAGGTGGCAGGAGAAGTCGTCGCCAGTCAGGGGGGCAAACAGGCGACCGAACTGAAGGCCAGCAGCGTGGTGGTGACAGGGCATGCAGACCCCCAGGAATATCCTCTCCAGAAGAAACGGCATACGCTTGAGAAACTGCGCGAATGGGCTCACCTTCGCCCTCGCACCAACACCATCTCGGCCGTCGCGCGCGTTCGCAATCGCATCAGCTACTCCACCCATCAGTTCTTCCAGGAGAACGGTTTCTTCTACATCCACACCCCGATCATCACCGCCAGCGACTGCGAGGGTGCGGGACAGATGTTCCGGGTGACCACGCTACCGATGGATAAACTCCCCATGGCGGATGGACGCGTCGATTACAGCCAAGACTTCTTCGGACGCTCCGCCTTCCTCACCGTCAGCGGTCAACTGGAAGGGGAAATCTATGCCACGGCACTCAGCAAGATCTACACGTTCGGCCCCACTTTCCGCGCCGAAAATTCCAACACCAGTCGCCACCTGGCCGAGTTCTGGATGATCGAACCAGAGATGGCCTTCTACGAACTTTCGGACAACATGCAGCTTGCTGAAGCCTATCTCAAACGGATGGTTCGCGATGTGCTCGACGACTGCGAAGAAGACATGGCGTTCTTCGACCAGTGGGTGGAAAATGGGCTGCTCCAGAGACTACAGGCCGTTCTCGACAAAGAGTTCGTGAGGCTCTCCTATACCGAAGCCATCGACATCCTCTCTCGCAGTGGCCAGAAGTTCGATTACCCAGTCGCCTGGGGCAGCGACTTGCAAGCGGAACATGAACGCTTCCTGACCGAACAACACATCCAAGGCCCCGTCATTCTTTACGACTACCCGGCCGCCATCAAATCGTTCTACATGCGCCGCAATGAGGATGGCAAAACGGTGCGGGCGATGGATGTGCTGGTCCCCGGTGTCGGTGAAATCATCGGCGGAAGCCAGAGGGAAGAACGCCTGGAAGTCCTTCAGCAGCGGATGCAGGAAATGGGACTCTCGGAAAAGGATTATTGGTGGTATCTGGAACTGCGCAAGTACGGCACCGTGCCTCATTCCGGTTTTGGTCTGGGCCTGGAACGCGCCGTCCAGTTCATCACCGGAATGACGAATATCCGAGACGTGATTCCCTTCCCACGCTACCCAGGATCGGCTGAATTCTAAAGCCGCCTCCCCGAATAACCCGATGGCGGTCCGTAGCATCGGGTCAGACCGTCCCTCGCCAAAAAGGGAATCTCGATGGACCCACACCAACCGTCGCAGGAGAGCTGGGAAGCGAAGTTCTCGCGCCGCTCCAGGCATCAGATCGCCATTCATTGGGAAGGCTCCCCCCAAACGTCGCTCGATCGCCGATTCAGTCGACTTCATCATTGGCACTGGGACCAGCAGTCCTCCCTCCCTGCATCCTCTTCCCCACTGGTGATCCCACCACCCTGGTCCGATCCCAAAGCGATCGACCCCGAATTAGCGATGGTCGGCGCGATCGCCAGCTGCCACATGATGTCGTTCCTCTGGGTCGCTCGACACGTCCCCTGGAAGGTCATCTCCTACGCCGATCACGCCGAGGGAGTATTGACCAAGGATGCCCAAGGCAAACCATGGCTCAGCGACGTCCGCCTTGCCCCCACCGTTGTGTTTGATGGGCCTGCCCCAGATACCATCGCTCTAAAAAGCATCCACCAAGAAGCTCATCACGAGTGCTACATCGCTCGATCCGTCCGATCCCGAATCTGGCTCTTCGACCATCCGCTCGTCTAAGCTTCGCTCGCCACCACGCCCCGGGCTGGCCTTTCTCACGTCACCCATTGCCGGTTCGTTGCTCCCTAGCCAGCCCAAGCCACTCACAGAGGCACTGGGGACGCGGAGATACGGAGAATTGAAATGCGATTGGCGAGCCACCCAGACGCCCTCTGTGCCTTTGTGCCTTTGTGAGATAACCAAGTCGGACAAACCATACTGGGCGAACCATGTCAGCCCCAGCCGAAACAAGAGCCTCTCACAGAGGCACTGGGGACGCGGAGATGCTGAGAATTGAAATGCGATTGGCGAGCCAACCAAGCTCCCTCTGTGCCTTTGTGCCTCCGTGAGATAACCAAGTCGGACAAACCCTACTGGGCGAACCAAGTCGGCCCCAGCCGAAACATGAGCCTCTCACAGAGGCACTGGGGACACGGAGATTCTGAAATTGAAATGCGATTGACGAGCCTTCCAATCTCCCTCTGTGCCTT
>JBILTR010000013.1:0-139332 GCA_044371425.1 Pirellulaceae bacterium
GCGAGTCGTTGGATTCCCAAAAAGGTGGGTGGCACCTTTCAAGAGCTAGGGATTCCCAAAAAGGTGGGTGGCACCTTCTGAGTGCTAGCACACCTTGGCATGGCCGTCCCGGCCATGCAAACCCCCGTCGCTCCACACCTTAACCGACCAATAGCAGCAATCGACCGGTTCCCAAAAAGATGGGTGGCACCTTTCAAGAGCTAGCACAGCGATTCAAAAGGTGGGTGGCACCTTCTGAGTGCTAATAGCTAGCACAGCGATTCAAAAGGTGGGTGGCACCTTCTGAGTGCTAGCACACCTTGGCATGGCCGTCCCGGCCATGCAAACCCCCGTCGCTCCACACCTTAACCGACCAATAGTAGCAATCGACCGGTTCCCAAAAAGGTGGGTGGCACCTTTCAAGAGCTAGCAAAGCGATTCAAAAGGTGGGTGGCACCTTCTGAGTGCTAGCACACCTTGGCATGGCCGTCCCGGCAATGTAAACCCCCGTCGCTCCACACCTTAACCGACCAATCAGCGATTCAAAAGGTGGGTGGCACCTTCTGAGTGCTAGTTTGGAAGGATTTAAGGGTTACGACGGCCTCAACCGGGAAAGAAAGGGGAAAGAGCGACGCTAGGAGGAGAGACTTTCTGAGGGGAAACTTAGAGTCACCCTTACTTGCGGAAGGAGTCGATGGGATGCCTGGTGCGAATCCGAATGAAGAGCGAGTCGTTGGATTCCCAAAAAGGTGGGTGGCACCTTTCAATAGCTAGCACAGCGATTCAAAAGGTGGGTGGCACCTTCTGAGTGCTAATAGCTAGCACAGCGATTCAAAAGGTGGGTGGCACCTTCTGAGTGCTAATAGCTAGCAAAGCGATTCAAAAGGTGGGTGGCACCTTCTGAGTGCTAGCACACCTTGGCATGGCCGTCCCGGCCATGCAAACCCCCGTCGCTCCACACCTTAACCGACCAATAGTAGCTATCGACCGGCTCCCAAAAAGGTGGGTGGCACCTTTCAACAGCTAGCAAAGCGTTTCAAAAGGTGGCTGGCACCTTCTGAGTGCTAGCACACCTTGGCATGGCCGTCCCGGCAATGTAAACCCCCGTCGCTCCACACCTTAACCGACCAATAGTAGCAATCGACCGGTTCCCAAAAAGGTGGGTGGCACCTTTCAAGAGCTAGCAAAGCGCTTCAAAAGGTGGGTGGCACCTTCTGAGCAATCGACCAGTTCCCAAAAAGGTGGGTGGCACCTTTCAAGAGCTAGCAAAGCGCTTCAAAAGGTGGGTGGCACCTTCTGAGTGCTAGCACACCGATGCAAAAGTTGGGTGGCACCGATTGGATTTGTCGTAAAAGCCATCCATCTCTTTGCGATCAGCACGCCGGATCGCTGCCGATCAGGAATGTGGGCCGCCGTCGGTGATGCATCCCTCGGAGGCGCTGCGGACCAACTGGATGTATTTGTAGAGGGTACCCCGAGTCGCTTTGAGTGGGGGAGCGGTCCAGGATCGGCGACGCGCCTGGAGTTCCTGGTCGGAAACATCGACTGAAAGCCGATTGTTCTCCGCATCGATCGTCACCCTGTCCCCATCCTGCACCAGAGCCAGCGGACCCCCTACCTGGGCTTCCGGTGTAATGTGGCCGACGATAAAGCCGTGGGAACCACCCGAGAATCGGCCGTCGGTCATCAGGGCGACGTCGGAGCCTAGCCCGGCACCCATGATGGCCGAGGTGGGGGTCAGCATCTCAGGCATCCCCGGACCTCCCTTGGGTCCTTCGTAGCGAATGATGATGACGTCCCCTTTCTGGATCTCCTTTCGCTGCAGCGCCTCCAGCATTGCCTCCTCGCCGTCATAGCAGCGAGCAGGTCCCGAGAAGACCAGCCCCTCCTTCCCGGTGATCTTGGCGACCGCACCCTCTGGTGCTAGGTTGCCGCGCAGAATCTGGATGTGTCCGGTCGGCTTCAGCGGGTTGTTCACGGTGCGAACAATCGACTGCCCTTCTTTGAGCCCAGGGAGGTCGTTGAGGTTTTCCGCCAGCGTCCTCCCGGTGACCGTCCGGCAGGAACCATCCAGCAGCCCTTCCTGAAGCAAGTACTTCATCACCCCAGGAGTTCCACCGACCGAGTGCAAATCCTCCTGAACCCATTTGCCACTTGGCTTGAGATCCGCGAGGTAGGGAATGCGCTCGGAAACCCGCTGGAAATCATCCAGTCCAAGAGGAACATCCACCGAGTGCGCCATGGCGATCAAGTGAAGCACTGCATTGGTGCTGCCGCCCAGCGCCATCACCACCGTCATGGCATTCTCGAACGCCGCGCGGGTCATGATATCCCGCGGCTTCAAATCGAGTTCCATCAGCTTCCGCATGGCGTGGCCAGCCGCGATGCACTCTGTATGCTTGGCCGGGTCGACGGCAGGGATCGATGCGGAGTAAGGGAGGGACATCCCGAGCGCTTCGATCGCCGAGGCCATGGTGTTGGCGGTATACATTCCACCACAGGCGCCTGCGCCCGGGCAGGAGTGACGCACGATCTCAGCTCGCTCCTTTTCGTCGATCTGTCCGGAGAGAAACTGGCCGAAGCATTGGAAGGCGGAGACGATATCCAGCGTCTGCCCATTCCATTTTCCAGGCCGGATCGTTCCTCCATAGACCATCAGGGCAGGCCGATTCAATCGGCCCATGGCAATCAGGCATCCCGGCATGTTCTTGTCGCAGCCTGGAATCGCAATCAGGCCGTCGTACCACTGCGCTCCCATGACCGTCTCGATGGAATCGGCGATCAGGTCGCGAGACTGCAGTGAAAAGCTCATCCCGTCAGTGCCCATCGAAATCCCATCGCTGACACCGATCGTATTGAAGCGCATCCCAACCAAACCCGCCTCCACAACCCCTTGACGGACCGAGGCAGCTAGGTCGTTCAAGTGCATGTTGCAGGTATTCCCCTCATACCACATGCTGGCGATCCCCACCTGTGGCTTGTTCATGTCCTCCGGTGTCAGCCCGGTCCCATAAAGCATCGCCTGCGAAGCCCCCTGGCTTTTGGGTTGCGTGATGCGGGAGCTATAGGGATTCAGCGGACGGGACATCGTGCTTGCTTTCCTTCTGTTGGTAGGAAGGGGAATCTTATGGGAGAGCCAGACCAGGGGGACCCGGTTGGGCAGTGGCTGCAGGTGCTGCCTGAGCCAGAACCAACTAATGTAATCGTTCCCATCGGCTCCGCGAAGAAGGTCCAGCCGGGGATCGACGCACGCGACCTCCCTTCGAATCGCTTCCCGCTAGTACACTGGAGGAAGTGGTGGATCGCCTGAGCCCCATTCCCTTGGTTCCCCCCCTTTCCGATTTCGCCGCTCCACTATGCCTCCAACTCATCAAGCCGACCTGTTCTTCTTTTTTGACCTCGGTAAGGTACTGGTCGCCTTCGACCATCAGGTCATGGTGGAGAATCTCGCAAGGTTGCTGGGGGTACCGGGCGAGTCGGTGCGGGCCCTGCTGTTCGATCAGGGCTTGGAGGATGCCTACGAACGAGGCGATATCACCAGCGAGAACTTCGCGGCTCGGTTGCAGGCCATCGGACGCCACCCAGTCGATCACGACGAATTGCTCGATGCCGCAGGGGCGATGTTCACCGTCCAGCGAGACATGGTTCCGGTGCTGCAGCGGTGCCGACAGGCAGGAGTCGGCATGGGCCTCCTGTCCAATACATGCGAAGCCCACTGGGAGTGGCTGCAGCGGCATCCAATGGAAACAGTCGTCGGCTGGTTTGATCCGATCGTCTTGAGCTACCGTGTCCATGCGATGAAGCCAGATCTGTCGATTTATCGCAGCGCCGAGCGGATGGCGGGCGTCGGGCCCGAATCGATTTTCTTCATTGATGATCGACCCGAAAATGTCGAAGGAGCTCGCGCAGCTGGTTGGCGAGCGACCCTCTTTGTCGACGCCTCCACCCTCCATCAACAACTCGACCCCCTCCTCCCGCCTCTGGTCGCAGGATCGACCTTGCGGGAATCGAGCTCAGGGGAGCAATCGAGCGAAAATTGGGGGCCTCCAACCACGCCGTAAGTCCGTGTGGCAAGTGTCGCAGGCCGTAGGGATGGCGCCCTTCCGCCACCATCGGGAGGAGCAGGTCAGTTCTTTACCCTCCCAGGGAGAGGGTGAGATCTACTGCAAGCTTTGCTTCCCAGGGGGAGGGTGAGATCGGTCGCATGCCTTGCCTCACACGGGGAGGGAGATGTCGGTTCTTTACCCTCCCTCAGGGAGGGTCGCTGAGGAGGAACGACGAAGCGGGGAGGGCAAGATGAAAGTTCGATTGAGTCTGCATGGTCTGGGTTGATTTGAGCTGAAAGAAAAGGCCCTCCCTCTCCGACATTCTTGTGAAGTCCACCGCTAGGTTCACTCTCCGTGGCTCGGTGTCTCCGTGAGTGGCAAATAGTTGCGATTCGTTTTTTCGCTCCATGGTGAAACACTGACCGACGGAATGGGCGGATGGCCCCAAAAAATGGCTCGGCCTGCCGAATCTCGCTTTTCACTGCCGACCTTTGAGCCTACGCTGAACCGCAGCCATCGGATTGGGTGGGATGTGCCCTCCTGAAGCAAGGCTGCTCCTGTCGACTCTTTCGGATTTCCTATGTCCAGCAAGCCATCCTCCAACACCCCTCCACCTTCAGAAACTCCTTCCCAACTCCCGGTTGCGGTGATCGATATCGGAGCGACCAGCATCCGCATGGCGATTGCCGAAATCGATTCCTCTGGATCCTTTCGATCGCTCGAATCGCTCACCCAGGCTGTCGCATTGGGCAAGGACACCTTCACCGGCCGGCGGATCCGCAAGCCGGCGATGGAAGATTGCGTGCGTGTCCTCAAGAGCTACCGTCGCCTGCTGCAAGAGTACGGGATCACTCGCCCCGACCAGATGCGCGTCGTCGCCACCAGCGCGGTGCGGGAGTCGCTGAATCGACTCGCCTTCATCGACCGCATTTTCATCGCCACAGGTCTGGAGGTGGAGGTGCTGGACGAGGCGGAAGTCAATCGAATCACCTACCTGGGAATCCAGCCTTTCCTGCAGTCCGATCCGTCGCTGGCGCAAAGCCGGACGGTGGTGGTTGAAATCGGCAGTGGAAGCACCGAGCTGCTGATGGTGCGAGGCGGGAATGTCATCTTCTCCAACACCTACCGACTTGGTTCCTTGAGGTTGCTCAGTCAACTGGAATCGTACACGGTACCCCAAGGGAAGCTTCATCAGTTGATGGAGCGACAGATTGAGCGATTTGTCGATCAAATCACCGAGCAGCTGGACACTCATGGTCCCGTCGAAATGGTTGCGATGGGGGGCGATGTGCGGTTTGCGGCATCGAATCTTCTGGAGGACTGGGATGGCGAATCGCTCGCCTCCATACCGATCCATCAATTCGAGGCGTTCGCGCGATCGATCCTACCGATGTCGGAAGAGGCGGTTGTGCATCGCTATGGGATCAGCTTTCAGGATGCGGAAACGATCGGTCCGGCGCTGCTCAGCTACTCCATCCTCGCTTCGCGCCTGGGTTGTTCGCTGGTCCGCGTCGCGACGACCAATTTGAGAGATGGATTGCTACAGGATCTGGCACACCGCGACAGCTGGACCGCCGAATTTCGCAACCAAATCATCCGTTCGGCCATCCACCTGGGACGCCGCTTCGGTTTCGACGAAAAGCACGCTCGCCATGTCGCTTCGCTCAGCCGCAAACTATTCACCGACTTGCAGACCGAGCATTCGTTGGATTCGCGGTGGGAGCTGATTCTCTATCTGGCCGCCCTGCTCCACGAGATCGGGCTTTTCATCAACGTCAAAAGCAATCACAAGCATGCGATGTACATGATTCGCAACAGCGAAATCTTCGGGCTCAGTCGAAAAGACTCGTTGCTGGTCTCCCTGGTGGCTCGTTACCACCGCCGCAGTTCGCCGCAGCCAAGCCATGAAGGGTATGCCACATTGGATCGGCAGGATCGCGTCGCCGTGGCGAAGCTAGCTTCGCTGTTGCGGCTGGCCATTGCGCTGGATGAATCGCGAAGCCAGAGGATCGCTAGTTTTCGATGCCGAAAGCAGTCCGACCGCTGGGTGATCGCCGTCGCCGGTGTGGAAGACTTGTCGCTGGAGCAACTGGCGTTGCGGCAAAGCGGCAATCTGTTCGAGGAAACCTTCGGTTGCGGCGTCCTTCTGAGAGGCACACGCCGCTGACCGCATGATGCTTTCAGCGACTTGCGGCTTCGCGCCGCTCACCGTAGGGCTTTCTCGCTGAGTCATCCAAGCTGGGTGATGATCGTCGGTCTGGTCTGGGACGCTCAGGCATGACGCTCCAGCCAGCTGTCGATGCATCGGTCCAGGCAGAGCTGCGACCAGGTTTCCAGTCGCGCCCGTTCACGCCTCAATTGCGTCAGCGGCACAAAGCCGCTGTCGATCATCTGGTCCTCTCGTGCTGCGACCCAGGGACCAGACAGATGGATGTGATGGACGACTCCCAGATGGACGCGCCCCACCTCGCTTTGATCATCGTAGATCAGGCCGGCCATCGCCTGGGCGCTCAGCAGTGACTCCCATGGGTCGGCTTGCCCGGCCGCCCCGACCCAGTGGAGTTCCTCGGTGACTTCCCGCCTCATCCCACTTTCGTACCAATGGTCTCCGGAGGTGTCTTCGGTGGAGATGTGGCCTCCAATCCCAATGCTCTGAAGGGCGTGCAGGCGCGCCTCCCCTTGGCCACTGCCCCGCGTGTACCGAAAAACTTCGATCTCACCATCGGGCTTAGCGCAAGTGAACAGCACATAGGGGATCAATTGCTTGAACCGCGGGTCGGTCTCGCATTGGCTACGAGGCAGGAAGGACTGGCTGGCGCGATCGAGCACCAAGTGGCGAGCTTGATCGTTGATGGGGAGGAATCCAGAGAACGACCCCAGTTGCAGGAGGTGGGACTCCGGCACGCATAGCACCTGCTCGTCCTTCGCCATCGGAACATCACTCCAGAAACGAAACCAAGAACTTGTCGCGCCCTACGATCCACAGGCGGCTTGCTTTTGGCGCCAGCATCACCTGGAGTTGAATCTAAGGTGGAGGAGCCTAGCTGTTAAGGTGCCTGGCGGTGGCGTCCGGTGACAGCGCCTCCCGGATCGGCTGTCGCCGGAACATTCGGCAGCCTAGGGTTCGTAGGCACAGATCCTGCCCAAGGGAAGATCGGTAGCCCTTAACAGACCGACAAGGGAAGAGTGCCTTGGTATTAGTGAAGGTGATTGTGTAGAATTTGGGTTGAGCGGATCTAATTCTGTTGACGAAAGGTGTTGCAAACGTTATGTTCTCCGATCGCTTTGCATAATGAACAAATCTCTTGTATTAATTCGGCTTATAGTTCTATGGTCTCGATCCAGATTCGAAGTTTGAAGGTGTTTTGCGATGTGGTGCGTCGCAGGAGCTTTTCTCAGGCGGCCAGCGACCACGGGATGACTCAGAGCGCAGCCAGTCAGACGGTTCAGAATTTGGAGGAGTATCTTTCGGTGCAGCTGATCGACCGATCGCGTCGGCCTTTTGTCCTGACTGCTGAGGGGCAGCGATTCTATGAAGGTCTTTCGACGATGCTGCGGCAGTTCGATACGTTGGTGGCGGAGGTGCGGCAGTCGGGGGACGAGGTGCAGGGGCAGGTGACGATTGGTTCGATCTATTCGGCGGGGCTCAGTTACCTTCCGGCGATTGAGCAGGAGTTGCAGCAGAGGTTTCCCAAGGCGACCAGTCGGGTTCAGTTGGCACAGCCGCACGAAGTGTACAAGTTGGTGGAACAGGGGACGGTCGATTTCGGATTGATCAGTTATCCCGAGGCATCCAAGACGATCCAGGCGACGCACTGGCAGGACGAACCGATGGTTCTGGTGGCATCGCCACGCCATCGCTTGGCCAGCGAGGGGGAGGTGACTCCTGAATCGCTGAACCAATGTGGTCTCGTCGCGTTCGCTCCGAACCTCCGCATACGCCAGGAGATTGATCGGCATCTTCGATCCAGGGGAATCACGATGCGGGTGGTGGTGGAATTGGACAACATCGATTCGGTCAAGCATGCGGTGATGGTCAATCGTGGGCTGGCCTTTGTCCCCAAGCCTAGCGTATCGAACGAACTTGCCTCGGGTGCTTTGCAGGAGCTGTCCTGTCCCGGGTTGGCTCTGACCCGTCCCTTGGGCATCATCCAGCGCCGCCACGCGACGCTCAGTCGTCCAGCGCGAGCCTTTCTGGAGTTGATGATGCAGTCGCTTGGCGATGCCCGCCAGGAGATACCGGCTCGCGCGCCCGAATCGAGGGCTCAACCAGTCTCGGTTGGTGACCCCCCTGCGACGGCGATTTAGGAGAGTGGCCGGCAGTCGGCTGGTCCCGTCGCATGTTTTCCCGCCTCTGTTGATTTTCGCTCAAGGTATTCTTTCATGTCGAATCGTTTCGGTTTTCCGGAAGCCCAAGGACTTTACGACCCTTCGCTGGAGAAGGATAGCTGCGGCGTCGGTTTCGTCGCCAACGTCAAGGGGATTCCCAGCCATCAGATCGTTCTGGACGCCGACCATATCCTGCGGAGCATGAACCATCGCGGAGCCTGTGGTTGTGAGGCGAATACGGGGGATGGCGCGGGGATATTGACGGCGCTGCCCGACAAGTTTCTGCGGAAGACCGCCAAGCGCAGCTTTGGGGTCGAATTGCCCAAGTCGGGGCTCTACGCGGTGGGCAACGTGTTTCTCCCTCAGGATGGGCATGAGCGAGCCAAGTGCCTGGAAGTGGTTCAGTCGATTGTCGAGGCGAACGGGCAGCGCTGGATTGGCTGGCGACGGGTGCCGACCAGTGCGGCGCTGGCCAACATTGGACCGACGGCCAAGAAGGCAGAGCCGTGGATTGAGCAGATGTTCGTGGGGGCTGCGGACGGGATCGATCAGGAGACGTTTGAGCGGAAGTTGTTTGAGATCCGCAAGCAGGCCAGCCATCGCCTGCGCGGCGATCATTCGCTCAGCCAACGCCTGCTCTTCTACATCTGCTCCCTGTCGACCAGGACCATCATCTACAAGGGGATGCTGACCCCCGACCAGGTGCTGCCCTACTATTCCGATTTGGGGGACGCCGACTACGAAACCCATCTGGCCATGGTCCACAGTCGGTTCTCCACCAACACGTTCCCCAGTTGGGATCGCGCCCAGCCGCTGCGCTACATGAGCCACAATGGGGAGATCAACACGCTGCGCGGCAACATCAACTGGATGAAGGCTCGCGAAGGTCTGGTGGCCAGCCCTCGTTTCGGAGATGCGATAGCCAAGCTGTTTCCGATCGCGGAACCCGATTGCAGCGACAGCGGCACGTTCGACAACGTTCTGGAATTCCTGGTCCAAAGCGGCAAGACGGTCCAGGAAGCGGTCTTGATGATGGTGCCCGAGGCGTGGCAGAAGCACGAGAGCATGCCGGAGGACAAGCGTGCCTTCTACGAGTATTTCAGCTGCTTGATGGAGCCATGGGATGGCCCGGCGTCGATCGTCTTCACCGACGGCAAATGCATCGGCGCAGTGCTCGATCGAAACGGCCTGAGGCCCAGCCGCTACTACTTGACCACCGACGATCGGGTCATCATGGCCAGCGAAGTCGGGGTGCTTCCGATCGATCCGACTCTGGTGCGCGAGAAAGGGCGACTGCAACCAGGACGGATGTTCCTGGTCGATTTCGAGGAAGAGCGACTGATACCGGACGAGGAGCTGAAAAAGCACTTCGCCAGCCAGCGTCCCTACGGAAAGTGGCTGCGGGAGCAGCGCATCACGTTGAAGGACCTCTCCACCGATCAGGAGTCGCATGGGTATTACCCGGAGACGCTACTGGAGCGGATGCAGGCGTTCGGCTACACCGCGGAAACGATGCACTTCATGCTGATGCCGATGATCCAGGAGGCTCGCGATCCCATCGGTAGCATGGGCAACGACGCCGCCCTTGCCTGCCTCAGCGACCAGCCCCGCATGATCTACGACTACTTCAAGCAGCTGTTTGCTCAGGTCACCAATCCCGCGATCGATTCGATCCGCGAGGAGGTGATCATGTCGCTGGAATGCTACATCGGTCCGGAACGCAATCTTCTGGATGCCACGCCCGAGCATGCGCAGAGGCTGCTGATACCGCATCCGATTTTGACCAACGAAGAGCTGGCGGCCATCAAGCATATGTCGCAGCGCGGATGGCGCACCAAAACGATCGACATCACTTTCGATCGCACCCTTGGAAAAGCCGGTTTGGTCCGTACGCTCGATCGCATCTGCGGAGAGGCGGAACGAGCGATCGACGAAGGGTACACGCTGGTGATCCTCAGCGATCGCGAGGTGTCGCAGCACCGCGTCGCTGTCAGTTCGCTGCTAGCGTGCGGCGCCGTGCATCACCACTTGGTCCGGCAGGCCAAGCGAGCCAGGATCGGGGTGGTCCTAGAGACGGGGGAAGCGCGCGAGGTCCATCACCATTGCCTCCTGGTGGGCTATGGCGCTGATGCGATCAACCCCTACCTCGCCTTCGAGTCGCTTTGGAAGATGGCGCGCGATGGCCGTCTGTCGGGCGAGCTGAAGGACGATACCAAGATCGTCACCGCCTACCGCAAAGCCGTCGACAAGGGGATGCTCAAGGTGATGGCCAAGATGGGCATCAGCACCCTCCAATCCTACAAGGGGGCGCAGATCTTCGAGGCGCTGGGGCTGGCCGGCGAAGTGATCGAGAAGTGTTTTACCGGAACCAACAGCCGGATCCAGGGATGCACCTTCGATGTTCTGGCCGAAGAGACGCTGCGGCGCCATCGCCTGGGGTATCCCGATCAGCCAACTCAGCGGATGCCGACGCTCCCGAATCTGGGAGAGTTTCACTGGCGGGCCGAAGGGGAGCACCACGGATGGGATCCAGCCGCCATCGCCGATCTCCAAGTCGCCGCTCGACAAGGCGACAAGAATGCCTACTGGCGATTCGCCGAACATATCAACCGCGACGCCAAGATGCGATGCGCCTTGCGAGGACTGCTAGAGCTGAAGGAAGGTGTCGCCGGACCTGCGGTGCCTCTGGACCAAGTGGAACCGGCCAAGGAGATCGTCAAGCGATTTTGCACTGGAGCGATGAGCTTCGGGTCGATCAGCGCCGAGGCGCATGAGACGCTGGCGATCGCGATGAATCGTCTGGGTGGAAAGAGCAATACGGGAGAAGGCGGGGAAGATCCCGAGCGCTTCAAGGTGCTGCCCAACGGGGACAGCAAGCGGTCGGCGATCAAGCAGGTCGCATCGGGGCGCTTCGGCGTCACGATCGAGTATCTGGCCAATGCCGACGAACTGCAGATCAAAATCTCGCAGGGTGCCAAGCCTGGCGAAGGGGGAGAACTGCCTGGCAAGAAAGTCGATCGCAATATCGCTCGCATCCGCTACAGCACCCCTGGGGTCGGGTTGATCAGCCCTCCGCCGCACCACGATATCTACTCGATCGAGGATCTGGCGCAGCTGATTTACGACCTGAAGAATTCCAATCCCGCCGCGCGGGTCAGCGTCAAGTTGGTCAGCGAAGTGGGAGTGGGGGTGGTAGCGGCAGGAGTCGCCAAGGCTCATGCCGACCATATCTTGATCAGCGGTGATACCGGTGGCACGGGGGCTTCGCCGCTGACCAGCATCAAGCACGCGGGTTTGCCTTGGGAGTTGGGGATCGCGGAAACCCATCAGACTCTGGTGCTCAACGACCTTCGCAGCCGCGTGACTCTGCAGACCGACGGCGGTCTGAAGACGGGACGCGACGTGGTGATCGCAGCGCTGCTGGGGGCCGAAGAATTCGGGTTCGCTACCGCGCCACTGATCACTCTGGGGTGCATCATGATGCGGAAGTGCCACCTGAATACCTGCCCCGTTGGAATCGCCACCCAGGATCCAGAGCTACGCGCGAAGTTTGCGGGCAAGCCAGAGCATGTGGTCAACTACCTGTTCATGGTCGCCGAAGACACTAGGCAGTGGATGGCCAAACTGGGCTTCCGAAAGATCGATGAAATGGTTGGTCGAAGCGATGTGCTGGAGACCAATCATGCCATCCATCACTGGAAGACCGATGGAATCGATCTGACGCCGATTTTGCAACCCGCCAAGCGGCAGCATGAAGGGGTCGTCACCCGCTGCATCGTGCCTCAGGATCATGGCCTAGAGAAGACGATCGACGTGCGCGAAATTCTGCCTCGTTCGATCGCGACCCTCGACAACCGCAAACCGGTTCGATTCAGCTTGCCGATCCGCAATATCAATCGCACCGTCGGGACGATTCTCAGCCATGAGATCGCCAAGCGATACGGCCAGAAGGGACTTCCCGACGACACCATTCACATCAACTTCCATGGTTCCGCAGGGCAAAGCTTTGGCGCCTTTTTGGCGCATGGGGTCACCCTGGAATTGGAAGGGGATGCCAACGACTACGTCGGCAAGGGGCTTTCGGGTGGCCGGATCATCATCTATCCACCGAGGAACAGTCCGTTTGCGGCGGAGCTGAATATTCTGGTCGGCAATGTTTGCCTGTATGGGGCGACGATGGGTGAGGCCTATTTCCGAGGGCGTGCTGCGGAGCGGTTCGCGGTGCGCAACAGCGGTGCCACGGCGGTCATCGAGGGGGTGGGCGATCATGGCTGTGAGTACATGACCGGTGGTCGCGTTGTGGTCCTTGGTCAGACAGGCCGCAATTTTGCGGCTGGGATGAGCGGCGGGATCGCCTACGTGCTCGATGAAGAAGATCAGTTGCCGATCCGCTGCAATCTGGAAATGGTTCAGTTGGAGGCGGTGGAAGATCCAGCTGACCAGGAAGAGCTGCAGGGGTTGATCGAGCAGCATGCGATGTACACCCAATCGACCGTCGCCCGACGTGTGCTGAACGAATGGAGCAGCTTGCTGCCAAAGTTCGTCAAAGTGATGCCGACCGATTACAAGCGGGTCCTCGAAGAGAATCGGCAGCTGGCTGCCTCCAAATGATCGATCGACCGGTTCGCTGCTGGTCCCCCTGGAAAAGGTCCGGCAGCGAACGATCCCGCTTTGTTGTTTCCCACTATCCTCCCGACTCTGTCAATAAAGAACTGTGCCATGGGCAAGCCGACTGGATTCAAAGAGTTTGATCGCAAGAAAGTGGAATGGCGTCTGCCGGTGGTGCGCCTTGGGGACTACGGCGAGATCTACACGGAACCGCCCAAGGAGCAGCTAGAGACGCAAGGGGCGCGCTGCATGGACTGCGGGGTCCCCTTCTGCCAGTCGGCAAGCGGCTGCCCCATCGATAACCTGATCCCCGAATGGAACGACTTCGTCTACACCGGTCGGTGGCGCGAGGCGCTCGATCGACTCCACAAGACAAACAACTTCCCCGAGTTCACGGGGCGCGTCTGCCCTGCCCCGTGCGAAGGAGCTTGCGTCCTGGGAATCACCAGCCCGCCGGTGACGATCAAGAATATCGAGAATGCCATCATCGATTATGGATTCAAGAACGGCTGGGTGACGGCCAATCCGCCGACGCAGCGGACCGGCAAGTCGGTCGCGATCGTCGGCAGTGGACCGGCGGGCCTAGCCGCTGCCGACCAGCTGAACAAAGTCGGTCATCAAGTGACGGTCTACGAACGAGCCGACCGCATCGGTGGTCTGCTGACCTACGGTATCCCCAACATGAAGTTGGATAAAGGGGTGGTTCAGCGTCGATTGGATCTGATGGCAGCCGAGGGCGTCAAGTTCGTCACCGGCGCGGATGTGGGCAAGACCGTCGACCCCCGACAACTGCTCGCCGAAAACCACGCCCTGCTGCTAGCCACCGGCGCCACCCAGCCACGCGATCTTCCGATCCCCGGTCGGTCGCTTCATGGCATCCACTTCGCCATGGAGTTTCTCACCAAACACACCGCCAGCTACCTCAACAGCCATCTGGCCGACGGTCACTACATTTCGGCCAAGGGGAAGAAGGTGGTAGTGATCGGCGGTGGCGATACCGGCACCGACTGCATCGCTACCAGCCTACGGCATGGGTGCAGCCAACTGGTGAATTTTGAACTGATGGACCGGCCTCCCGAGGGCCGTGCCCCCGACAATCCCTGGCCGCAGTGGCCTCGCATCTTCCGCGTCGATTATGGGCATGAGGAGGCCGAAGCGAAGTTTGGCAGCGACCCTCGCACCTACAACATCCTCAGCAAGGAATTCGTCGACGACGGCAAGGGAAATGTGAAGGGGATCCGGACCGTGGCTGTCCACTGGGAAAAGGTCGACGGCAAATTGAAGATGATGGAAGTGCCGGGCAGTGAGAAACTCATCGAAGCCGATCTGGTGCTGCTGGCGATGGGCTTCCTCGGCCCCGAGCACTATTTGGCTCAGACCATGGGGATCGAACTGGATCCGCGATCCAATTACAAGGCCGAACATGGTCGGTTCGCGACCAGCCTGCCCGGCGTCTTCGCTGCCGGCGATTGCCGCCGAGGTCAGTCGCTGGTCGTTTGGGCGATCAATGAAGGACGCGGTGCGGCGCGAGCCATCGATCTCTATCTGCAGGGCCAATCGGTCCTCCCCGCCCCTGGCATCAGCATGGGAACCGCGCTGGTCAGCTGAGCGGCTGGAAGAACCAGTCGACCGATATCCGAGGGATGAGCTGCCTTTGGAGCCTGCGATGGCCACCGCAGGTTCCAAGGCAGCTCTTTTTTTATGTAGGCCCGCGTTTGGTTTTGATTTGTTCGCGGTCGAGTCCCGCTTCGTAGGGTGTGTGAGGCCGTCGATGGCTTGGGTGACTCTCCAAGAAGGAAGTCAATTGGGAGAGAGGGTGTTTCGTGCTGCAGGTCGCGACGGAGGAACACACCAGGATGGTCGATCCGCGTTGGGTTCTGGTGTGTTCGCGGTCGAGCGGTCAGGGCGATCTAATGCAATGGTGCATCAACCCAAGCGACTGCCAGGAAAAGCCTTCCAACTGGTGGATACCCTCTAAGGGTGGCCGTGGACGGAAGATCGTGCATGGATTGGGGTGCGGTGGAGTGACGACCCGATTAAACTAACGCGGACTGGATGGAGCTGGCAGTGCGAGAAGAAGTTGGCGACGCGACGGTTCGAGGTGGCCATGGGACAGTTCTACATTCTTCTGGTGATCTTTGCCCTGCTGGCGATCCAGAAGGTCTTCGGCGTCATCAGCCAGCAACTGCGTCTTCGTAGCTTGAAGGAGAAGGTCGAACAGCTGGGGATCGAGTACCAGAATCGGCTGGCCAATGGGCATTGGCGCGTTCTGTCACGCTTTCCGATCGTTCAGCAAATGACCGAAGGGGTGGCGGCACCCGCCATTCTTGCCGAAACCGAACGACTGACGATCGCACTGGTCGACTACGAGTATCGATCCGGTAAGGGGAAGGAAGCTGCTTACCAGCGGCAGGCGTTCGCTCTCCTGCGTTCTTCGATCGCCAACGCTCCCTCGATGATGATTCAACCCCGAACCATGGCGCAGCGACTTGGTCTCTCCTCCGGTGGCCTGACGATCGACGACCAGGCTTTCAACAATCTTTTCGGCATCGCTGGAGTCAGTCCCGATCAGGTCAAGAAGTGGCTGAGCTCCGAACGGAGTCAGGCTTTGGCCCGACACCCCAACCTGCGTTTGTACATCGAGGGAAGTGACGCGTTGATCGTTCTCCCGGAAAAGACACTCCAGTCCAGCAAGCTGGAGCAGCACCTGACGCAGGCGCTCGATGTGGCGCAGATCGTCTATGGCAAACTGGATTGATCCTCCCGCCGCTCCCCGCCTTCCGCCTCGTTCCTCACTGCCCTGTTCTTCTTGAAATGTAGCATGCGCTACAATGAAGACGGGGTCGAACCAAGAGGCTGTTGTAGGGTGTGTGAGGCCGTCGATGGCTTGGGTGACTTTCCAAGAATGAAATCGATTGGGAGAGAGGGTGTTTCTTGCTGCAGGTCGCGACGGCGGAACACACCAGAATGGACCATCCGCGTTGGGTTCTGGTCTGTTCGCGGTCGAGTCGCGTGGGCGATCGGTCGCGATGGGGTAGGACACTCCAACCCCGTCAGCAAGTCGTTCGGTCTTTCGACCGGCTCACACACCCTACGGTGCCTGCATACGAATGGAACGTCTGGTTCTGGTCTGTTCGCGGTCGCGTCGCTTAGGCGATCGGTCGCGATGGGGTAGGACACTCCAACCCCGTCAGCAAGTCGTTCGGTCTTTCGACCGGCTCACACACCCTACGGTGGGTCGCGAGTTCGACCACCATCGCCCAGCAAGCGGTTCGATCTACGACCGGCTCACACACCATCAATCCAGCGATCGTGAGTCCTAGCGAATGCGGCGCATGCGGACCGTGCCGCGGTCCTGTCGCGTCTGGAACTGACTGTCCATCGAACTTCCGAGAAAGCTCGAGGTCATTTCGTAGCTGCCCATCAGAGGCCCCAGTTGTTTGCGACTGTACAGCGTCATTTGCCCATCGGGAGAGGCAACCTCGGTCAGTTGCGATCGGTAGACGAAAGGGATGACGGCGGCAAATCGTCCTACCCAGCGAGCTTCATACTGGCCAGGACCCGTCTGCCGAATGGTCGCACGCATCGGCCCGGAATGACCGGTGCTCTGGCTTTGCCATCGCCCCTTCCAGACACCTGCAGGGCTTTGCGCCTCCGCGATCCCCTGCCCCAGCAGAAACAGCGTCAAAACCAGAGGCAGTTGCCATAAAAAAGTCTGCCGCACGATTCTTGTTTTTTCCATCTTTCTGGCCCCTGGATCCAAAAACGCTCTTGTTTCCCTCACTGTGGCTCATGGTACCCTAACTGTCCAGCCGACAAGCGGCAAAAGTGGCCTGTTGTGGTGCGGGATGCTGCATCCCGATTCGACAGACCAACTACAATGAGATGATGCCTACCCACTCGATCCGATCCAGCTCCGCCAGGAAGCTTGCAGTCCTCCACCCCGCCTACCTGGGAGGAAGTTCGATGGTTCCCGCCCTCAAGGCTGTTCTCTATGCCACCCTTTGTCTGGGTTCGTTCGTGGCGTCCCTGGCCGCTCAGGAAGTAGCACCAGGGGTGCTGGCGCTGCATCAGCGAATCGACCAGGTGGCTCCGATCGATCCTGCATCTCCTTGGACCCCGGAGCCGCTACCACCCGGTCAGTGGTTGCGACGGCTGTCGCTGGATCTCCGCAACACGGTCCCCACGCGCAAGGAGCTGGATGAGTTTCTTGCAGATACGGCGGTGGATGATCGCCAGACGCGGTGGATCGATCGCTTTCTAGCCGACCCGCTGTTCGAGGAACGCCTAGTCACGTGGCTGGATGTCACGCTGATGGAGCGTCGGGCGGCACAGCAGGTGGGGCGTCCCGAGTGGATCGAGTGGCTGCGTTTGGGGGTGGAGCAGGATTGGGGGCTGGATCGCTGGACGCGGGAACTCTTGGAAGGATCGTGGGCTGTTGATGCCCAGAGGCCAACTCAGCGGTTTTATCTGGATCGCGGTGGCGATCCGCACCGCATCACGCGCGACTTCGGGAGGATTTTCTTGGGGCGTGATCTCCAGTGCGCTCAGTGCCACGATCATCCGCTGGTCGATGGCTACCGCCAGCAGGACTACCACGGATTGCTCGCTTTCTTCGCCCCCAGCAGCATGGTGGAAATCGCCACCAAGGATGCTGAGGGAAAAGAAGTCAAGAAACAGTACTACATCGAAAAAGCACCTGGCGACGCACCGTTTGAATCGGTCTTCGATAAGGGCAAACCGCACTGGGTGGGACGCAAGCTGTGGGATGCGGTGCCGCAGTGGTCTGGCTATCAGTTGCCTTCGGATCGCTATGGCGATCTGGCGATCGCCGGCACGGTGGCGGAAAGCCCCAGGCTACCCAGGCTGAGCAGCCGGAAGGAATTGGCTGCAGCATTGCTGGCCCCAGGCTACCAGCCGTTCGCTGAGAACTGGGCCAATCGACTCTGGGCCCTCGTTTTCGATCGCGGCCTAGTCCATCCGCTCGACATGCATCACCCCGGCAATCCAACTTCGGAACCGGCTCTGATGGCGACCATCACTCAGGGGCTGATCGATCATCGCTTCCAGGTCAAACCGTTCCTTCGGGAATTGGTCATGACGCAGCGTTATCGCCTAGGTCAGCAGACGCTGTCGCAACAGCCAGAGGCGCTGGAGTCGATTGCGGCAGCAGCAGGAACATCTGCTGCTGCGTTGGCAGAGGGAGATCGCCAAGCGATCCAAGAGGCGATCGACGCGGCGAACGACGGTTGGATCGCCGCTAGGGAGGCGCTTGCCGCGATTGAGAAAGAGTGCGTGCGATTGGTGAAGGAACGGGATGGTGGGGAGGCGGCCTATCTGGAGACGGTCAAGAAGACGGCCGAGGCAGTCAAGGTTTTGCAGCCTTTGGCGGAGACTGCCGACAAGACGGCCAAGAAGTTGGCTGCCCTACAGGCTGCCTACCAGCAACTGGAGGTCGTTCAGTCGCTGACCAGCCCCGAAGATGCGGCTTTGGTGCAGACCTTGCAGCAACTTGGAGGGCGGCGCGACACGGCATCGACGGAAGCAACGGCTGCCGAAGCAGCTCGGGTTCCGGCGCAGCAAGCGGTCGATACCGCCCGCACCGCCGAGGATGCCGCTCAGAAACATCTAGTCGCTTTGGCCACCCAACTCGATTCCCAGCGATCGGCCTACGAAGCGGCGCAGCAGTCCCTCCTGGCAGCGCGTCGCCGCTGGGAACAGTCGACGCTGGCGATGCGTCGCATGGAACGCCAGGCGGGGGTGCTGGCCAAGCGGCAGGCATGGGAGAGTGCTTGGCAGTCGTACCAACAGATCGCGCGCACCGTCGCTCCCATCCAGCGGCCGCTGGAGGAGCTTAAACGGCTTTCGGCAAACGATGCCACGATGCGGCAAGGCCTTGCTGGAAAATTGGCCGAGTTCACTGCGCAGCGCGATCCCATGCAGCAAAAACTTCAGACCGCGCAGTCGCAGGCGATGCAGTTCCAGCGCGCGGCCGACGCGTGGAAGGCTTCGCTGACGCAATTGCAGTCGGCGCAACAGTTGTTGGCACAAGTTTCGGACTTCCAGCCTTTGGTCGCTGCGATCAACCAGCAGTTGCAGGTTGCAAACACCCAACTGGGCACCGCCCAGCTGCAGGCTCAGACCTTGGCCGAAGAGCTGAAGGGGATCGATGCAACGATCCTGCAGCACCAGCAGCAGATCGGGCAGCTCGATCAGTCTCTTGCCGCCCGTCAGCCGCAGATCGATGCCTTGGCGACCACCCTCGAGCAGCATCGCGCCGCATGGGATGCCGCGCGGGGATCGCTGCTGCAGGCCAATCGCAAGTGGATCGAAGAGGCGCCGGAGGCATGGGTGGGAAGTCCCATGCGGCCGCTGAGCCCCGAGCAGTACTGCGCCAGTTGCCTGCAGATCAGCGGGCATCTTGAGCAGCATGTGCTGCAGGAACGCAAGGCGATCGACGAAGCAGAAAAGGTGCCGGAGGGAATGGAGCTATCGCCGGAGGAGAAACGACGTCGCGATCGCTTGGCGACGCGGCGGGCGATCGACAAGCTGCGAGGCAATTTCGACCAGTTCGCGACGCTCTATTCGGCCGGTGCGGGGCAGCCCGAGGCGTTTTTCGCGACGGCCGAACAGGCGCTCTTCCTGGCCAATGGCGGCGCGGTCTATGGTTGGTCTGGTTCCAATGGAAGCAATGCCACGGCTCGAGTCATTCTGGCAGCCGATGCCGATGCGGCGGCGGAGGAACTCTACCAGTCGCTTCTGGCCCGCAGTCCGACGGTGGAGGAAAAGGGGTTGGTTGCCGAGTATTGGAACGGTCCAGCAGAACAGCGACCCGAAAGAGCTCAGGAATTGGTCTGGGCGATTCTCTGTGGAGTCGAGTTTCGGTTTGTTCAGTGATCGGTGGATGCAGTTTTCGAATTGGCGCGATTCGATAGTTTTCAGGAGTGATGCACTATGCATGCCAGTTACGCTTGCCAGTCACAGGCTCATCGCGAGGCGCGCCGTAGATTTTTGGGGACGCTGGCGGGAGGTGCCATCGGCGGGATGCTGGGTGCAGTGACGCAGGGTCGCGCCGCTCAGTCGATCCAGCAGAGCGACCATCGGGTGGTGGTGTTCAACCTGCATGGGGGTTTGAGCCAACTGGAGAGTTGGGATCCCAAGCCATCGACGCCGACGGGAGGTCCGTTCCGAGCGATTCCGACCAGCGTGCCTGGGATTCACATCAGCGAACTACTCCCTTTCACTGCCAAGCAGATGCATCATCTTTGCCTGATGCGCGGGGTGAATACCGCCGAAGACGATCATGGCAAAGGGGCGTACATGATGATGACGGGCCGTCGGCAGACCCCGGCAGCCGATTACCCCCAGATCGGTGCCGTTTCTGCGAAGATGCTGGCCGATCCAAAAAATCCACTCCCCGGACACATTCTGATCACACCATCAGGCGGTGGTGGACGGAGCGCCGATGCGGCCTATTTGGGGCCACAGTTCAGCAGCATTGTGCTGGGCAATGGTGCGCCGCCGAATTATTCGGTCAAGCCTCAGCAGATCGATGACGCCACCGAGGCGCGGCGGCATCAGGTCCGCCAGCAGCTCAATCAGCAATTCTTCAACCAGCGTCGTACGGCGCTCACGGAAGCCTACACGCACTCCTTTGAGCAAGCGCAGAGGTTGATGGAGAAGCGGGACGCGTTCGATGTGACCAAGGAGTCGCAGGCCGATCAGGATCGGTATGGATCGAATGACTTTGGCCGTCACTGCCTGTTGGCCAGGCGGCTGCTGGAACAAGGGGTATCGTTCCTGCAGGTGGTCCATAGCAACTACGACACGCACAATGAAAACTTTGGATTCCACCTGGAGCAGCTGGGGGAATTCGATCGCCCCTTCGCCACCTTCATCGAAGACCTAGCGGCGCGAGGGCTGCTGGAGAAAACGCTGGTGGTGGTGCTTAGTGAATTCGGGCGGACGCCCAATATCAATCTTTACTACGGTCGAGATCACTGGAGCAAGGCGTGGAGCGTCGTCATGGCGGGGGCGAAGGTGCAGCGCGGTGCCGCCTACGGGCAGACGAACGAACAAGGGACGGAAGTGATCGATGGCCAGGTGGACCATGGGGAGCTGTTCCATACCTACCTGCAGGCGGTGGGAGTCGATTCCACGGCATCGATCGATGTCGATGGCCGCGATATGCCGCTGGGCGATCCTGCCGCACAGCCGGTCTGGAGCGTGTTGAGCTGACCGGAGGCGGACGAATAGGCCGGTCGGAGAAGAGTACGAGAAAGAGGCAAAGTCGCGATGGCAGCTTTGGAGATCGCCAAGAGTCGTTTGGGGCTGCAGGTACCCTACACCCGTCCCCTCCTGGCGGCTCGCTTTTGCCCCACCGGTCGCTGGGCTTTCACAAGCTCGGAAGACAACACGCTGCAGCGATGGAATCTGGCGGAGGAAAAGCCGCAGCCGCTGGTGATGCAGGGGCATGAAAGCTGGGTTCATGCCCTGTGTGGGACGCCGCAAGGGCAGTATTTTTTGTCTGGCGGTTGCGACGGTCGCCTGATCTGGTGGGCCAGTGCAGACGACAAGTGCACCTTGCACCGGCAGGTCGATGCGCATCAGGGATGGGTGCGAGCGATCGCGTTGTCGCCGGATGGCAAGGAGCTGGCGACGTGCGGGAACGACAAGACGATTGCCTTGTGGGATCTCGAGTCAGGTCAGCTGATTCATCGCTGGCAGGCGCATCCTCGGGATGTGTATTCAGTGGTCTATCATCCTTCGGGGACTCAGATTCTCAGCGGCGATCTTTTGGGCAACGTGATCGTCTGGGATCGCGCGACGCGGATGCAGGTCAAGGCGATCGATGCCAAGGCATTGCATAGTTTCAACGGAGGGCAGCTAGTCGACTTTGGCGGGGTGCGCGCGCTGGCGGTTTCATCCGATGGTAAGACGCTGGTGGCTGGTGGCTTGCACAAGTCCTCCAATCCATTGGGTGCGGTGCATGAACCGCTTTGTTTGCGGATTGATCTGGAGAGTGGTCAGGTAACCAAGTCGCATGTGGCCGAAGGGGTGACGGGCGGCGTGCTGTGGGGTCTGCGATTTCTGTCCGATGGCACGGTGATGGGAGTCAGTGGTGGATCCAGTGGCGGGATGCTGCTGTTTTGGAATGCCGAGAAGGATCCGGCGATCCATCGGTTCAATTTGCCGAACATTGCACGGGATCTCGATTTGCACCAGGACGGCCTGCGCGTCTGCACTTCTCATCACGACCATCACCTGCGCGTGACGCATCTTAGCGAGTGATCGGCAGCCTTGAGGATCGGCCGGGTAGTATGCTGCCAGAATCGATGGCGCATCGGCACACCCAATCCTAGGGAGAGGGGTTTCCTGAGAATCTTTCTGCACCGCGAACGAGCAGCCATCGCGACAGGATCTCCGTCCACGAGCCCGCAGACGAAGCCAGGAGAGCCGACAAAGAAATCACCAGTTGGGCTGTGTTTTCCTCATGGTTCATGCACGACGACCCACACTTCGGCATAAGCACACCAACGGTGTGCCATGCGATAGCCCGGGGCAACGCCCCGGGGTCGCTCGGTCCCCCAATCCCATCCGCACCATGTGCCCCAACGGGGCACGACATGACAACCACGAGCGTTAGCAATTCGACGATGGATTCCAGAAGGAGGGGAGGCAGGTATTCTTCGTAGGCAATGAAATGGGAAAACATTTCCCAGGGCGTTGCCCTGGGCTCTCTCATCGTCGTGCCGTTGGCACTGGAAGACAGATTCCGAAGGGTGTGCTTCCACAACGTAGGGAACCACAGAGCCGTCACCGGATTTTTTTCATTTCAGCGCCACCACCAACAGCAACACGTCAGCATAAGCACACCAACGGTGTGCCATGCGATAGCCCGGGGCAACGTCACCGGGTACTTTGTCCCGATTCGAATCGAACATCGAAGGCCGACGGACGGTTAGCGGCTTGTCGCAAGGTGGATCGGCCGTGATCGATTCGCATGCGGCGCGGGTTTATCACGGCGTCGTCTCGATCACCTTCACGAACTCGCCGAGAATGCGCAGATCGGGGGTCTGGTCCGCCGTCAAAGAAATCGCGGGATAGTCTGGGTTCAGCGGTTGCAACTCAACCTGCGAATGCTGCCAGGAATCGCCTGATACTTCTTTGCGGCTGACATATCGTTTGACGGTGTATCGCCCACCATCCATCGGGTCGATCTGTTCGTGTACCTGTAGAAGAAGCAAACGGTTCTGGCGGCTACCTGCAGGAACGGGTCGAAAGATGCACCATGAACCATCCCGGATTTTTGGTTCCATCGATCTCCCTGAAACCCGGGCGATGAACATTCCCTTCTGCAGCGGCAAGCCAGGTGCATCCATCCACCCCAGTTCGCGTGGGGCCCCGGCAGGTCCCCAACTTCCCGCACTGGCAACAAGGTCGTAGACCGGCAAATGGGTTCGGTATCGTGCGCCGGGCGCCACCGATGCCTCAATCGGTGAAAGACTCTCAGTTGCTTTTGATAGGGATGGAGTAACGGGTTTCTTGCTAGCGTCAGTTATCGGCTCGAAGCTCAGCGGCTTAACATGCCATTGTCCTTCGCTCTGCTGGAACTCGACTTGGAAATTCGTTCCGGGAAGTCCCGCCATCTCACCAAACCATTGCTGGAGCAATTTTCCCAGTCGGTTCTGCTTCTCGCCCTGGGGTCTCGCTACGTTGCACGCGACTTTGACCAGCTTGAACTCCCAAATCTTTCCATCTGGTAGCGTTGCAAGAATGGGGCCCACCGGGCGTCCGGGAGCTTGAGTTGTATCTGGAAGAAAGAGGATTGGACGGCCGCCTGAATGCGACACCTTGCCAACGAAGGAATCTGCGCGCGATGCAGGCGTTCGCGTCAGGCGGGTTTGGATGTAGGAGAGTAGTCGCCAGTCGACTAGCTCTTCGGTCAGCGATTCCAGCACCGATTGCATCGCGACGGGGCAGTCGCCGCGCCAACGAAACCGCGAGCCATCCATCTGAAACCAAGCAAATGGCTCTGTCTTCGTCGATGCACACCAGCGATCGATCGGCCATCTCGCCCACCACTCGGCCCACGAGGCATCATCCGCGTGGTGATGATCGATCGCATGCCCCTCTCCCTCCAAATCCTTTCGCAACACAGGATGACGCAGCAAATACCGACGACACTCCCTGGCCAGCTCCCCCAACTCCATCGGCTGGAACATCCTCCCCAGATCCAATAGCACTCGTAGCACCACCATCTTGTACGACTTGTTGAGGCTGGTTGTCTCCACCGTCCTCAGCCATCCGGCGAACTGCTTGGCAACTTCCCGCTGCAACTCGGTAAGATCTCCTTCTTCGGAAACAAACCCGAAGAAGCTGCCAGTCTTTCCAGCCAGTGTCCTGGGCAGCACGCCACGCACCTGCAGCTCACCGGCCAGCGGTCGCCTCCCCTGCTCTTCTCGCATCGAGCGATAGATTTCGAGGCTGGCTTCGGCTCCGCGTGGCAGGAACTGACGCAGCAAGTCCCGCGCCTCCAGATCGACATCCAGCAGGCAGCCAACGGGAAGGGTAGGCGGCTGACCTTCCAGCCATTGACGGAGCGTGGTTGGGGTGGCGAACGATCCGCCAAGCGACAGTAGGTGCACCAGACGCTGTGCGAAGATGCGATGATTGCCGACGAAGTCGATCACCAGCAATCGCGACTTGCCGGGGCTGGATCGCAGTCCTCGCCCCAATTGCTGCAGGAATAGCACTTTCGATTCGGTGGGCCGCAGCATGACGATGCGATCGACGGCTGGCAGATCCAGACCTTCGTTGAATAGGTCGACCGCGCAAAGGGCATCCAGCTTGCCGTCGGCCAGTCGTTGCAAGGAGGGACCGCAAGGATCGCCCCCTGTCCCCGAAAAGACCGCTGCAGCCGACAGGCCACGCGCCGCCAGCCAGTTGCGTGCGAAGAGCGCGTGACGTTTGGAACAGCAGAAGAGAATGGTCCGCTGTGCCGGATGCTGCTGCATCGCCCCCCACAGACGCTCCATCCGCTCGCTGGCCGCCACCTGCCGCTCCAGCGCCTCCAGTTCAAAGCGTCCATTGCGCCACGGGATCTGCCGGAAGTCGACCGTATCCTTCAGGCCGACATAATGGAATGGCACCAACGCATCTTCCGCAATGCCATCCCCGATCGTCGCCTGATAGACCAAGTTGTCGTCGAAGATCGACGCCACATCGACGCCATCGGACCGTTCGGGCGTGGCGGTCAGGCCTAGGATGAAGTTACTAGAAAGGCGGGCAAGAACTCGGCGATAGGTTGGGGCATGGGCATGATGCACCTCGTCGACCAGCGTGTAATCGAAGTGCTGGTCGGCAAGAGCCAGAAGACCTTCAGGGCGTGCCAGTTTCTGGATCGAGGCGACGACCAGTTGCCCCGATAGATCGTCTTGATCGCCCAGATACCAGGTGGTCGATCCATCGCCATAGAGTTGATCGAGCAACTGCGAGAGGGTGGCTTCTGCCTGCGCCAGGATCAGGGCGCGATGGGCGATCACCAGAACGCGAGGCCGCCTGGGAGCGATCTCTAGTCCGAACTGCTGTGTGTCAAAAGCAGCCAGCCATGTTTTCCCCATCCCGGTCGCCACCGCCACTAAGGCTCGACGATCACCACGCTTCCGCAGATCGGTAAGTGCCTGCAATGCTTCGCGCTGCCAAGGACGCGGTTCGGGGACCAGGCGTGGATCGATCGCCTCCGGGGGCAAATCCTCATCAGCCGCCCGCTGGGCGCGCAAGGTATAGGCTTCGATGATCGAACGATCGAGCGGTGTGGCGAGCTGCCAGAGCGACTGGTAGGCGAGGTCGAACTGGCGATGCGAGGCGCGATCGGTATCGGTGGACCGATCGAGCAGATTCCATTCGACTCCCGTCTGCAATGCAGCGCGCGAAAGATTGCTGCTGCCGACGGCGATCCAGGCTTCCTGATCGTCGATAATGCGCCACGCCTTGGGGTGAAACGAATCCAGGTTCGCCGGCAGCTTGGCCATTTCGATCAACCGTGACTGCAGCGATCCAGCAAGGCGATCTTCTTCAGCCGACTGCGACCATCCCAGCAGTCGGCGCAGCGCTAGCGGGTCTGAAATCGCCAGATAGTCGCTGACCAGAATTCTCACCTTCGTCCCTCGCTCCAGGGCACTGAAGATCGGCCGCTCAATCACCTCAAGTCCTGAACGCTGGACGAAGGAGGCGAGGATATCGACCGAACGAGCGACTGGTAGACGGGGAGCGATTGCATTCCAGAGAGGAGAGTCGGGCGCACCGGTAGATAACTGCGTCGTTTGGGCTGTCGCCGGATCGTTGGCAGAGCTGGAGCGGTCGGCTAGGTAGTTCCCTTTCGACGGGATGACGTGGCGGACTCCCCCACGTGGATCGGGCAAGTCGCCATGGTAGCGCGGGATCACATGGAGGTGCAGATGCATCACCGTCTGCCCCGCGGCTTCGCCGCAGTTAAAGCCGACGTTAAAACCATCGGGTCGCGGACTGCAGCGTTCTTCCAAGAGTCGCTTCACCTCGTTGACCAGCTGCATCAAAGCGTGCTGTTCCTCCAGCGTCGCGTCGAACCAGGTGGGAACCACACGCCTGGTGACGACCAGCGTGTGTCCTGGACTGACGGGGAATCGGTCGAAGAAGGCGAAGGCAAACTGGTTTTCAGCCAGCCACTCTTCGCGTGGAACCGATTCGAAGGGGGAAGACGCCATGGCAAAGGGGCTTGTTCTTTTGCGAATCTCTTCGGTGCCTGCGGATCGCCAATTGCGATTCGCTCGGGACAATCCCCCTCCAGGATACATCGCCAAGTAGTTCGCGTGGTAGGGAAAACGCCTCGATCATTCGCCCAGATGCTGGTCGAGCCAATCGAAGAAGACGCGCTGCCAGAGGACGCTGTTTTGCGGCTTCGTGACCCAGTGTCCTTCCCCTGGAAAATAAAGAAAACGGCTGGGGATGCCTTGAACCTGAGCCGCCGTGAACGCCTCCATTCCCTGCGAGACCGGGACGCGGAAATCCTTCTCGCCATGGATCACCAGTAGCGGCGTCTTCCAGTTGCCGATGAATTGGTGCGGCGAAAACTGGTCGTACTTCTTCTGCACCGATTCGCTCGACCAATACGGCCCGCCCAGATCGTGATTGACAAAGAAGAGCTCTTCGGTTGTCCCGTACATCGATTCCAGATCAAACACCCCGCAGTGGGAGATCATCGCCGAGAAGCGATCGCCGGAGTTGCCCATCAGCCAGTAGACGGTGTAGCCGCCAAAGCTGGCGCCCACGGCGCCGACTCGCTTGGCATCGATGAAAGGTTCAGACCGCAAGGCATCGGTCGATGCCAGGATATCGCGCATCGCCTGACCACCCCAGTCGCCGCTGATCTGATCGTTCCAGGCCTGGCCGAATCCGGGTAGGCCGCGACGATTGACCGCCAGCACCACATAGCCCTTGGCGGCCATCAAGTGGAAGTTCCAGCGATAGGAGAAGAACTGGCCCACTTGCGATTGAGGACCTCCTTGGCAGAAGACCAACATGGGGTACTTTTTCTTCGGATCGAAACCTGGTGGCAGAATCAACCAGTTATGAATTTTCTGGCCGTCGGTGGCGGGCACATAACGTTCCTGCAAGGTGGGTAGTGCCAGCTTGCGGAAGGTCTCGCCGTTGACGTCGGTCACCGTTTCGATCTTTCCATCGGCCGGATCGATCAACGCCAGCTCTACCGGCCGGACCATCGACTGTTGAGTCGCCAGGATACGGCCATCGGGCAGGACCTGGAGGGTGTGAAGATCGTGAGGACCTTGTGTCTGTTGTTCCAGATTGCCGCTGGCGACATCGATCGAAAAAATCTGCTGGGTACCTCGCTGCTCGCTGTCGAATACCAGACGTTCTCCTGAGGGGCTCCAGCGGAGGTTGTGTGCTGACGCATCGAAGCCCGAAGTCCACTCCGTGGTGTTCCCATCCGATCGTCGCCTTGCCATGATCCGTGCGCGATCGGCTTCGAAGCCTGGTCGTTCCATGGCGATCCAGGCCAGCCACTTGCCGTCGGGGGAGTAGGTTGGGTCGACATCGTAGCCGGGATTGTCGGGGGTCTGGTTGACCAGCGGGGAGGCGACCAGTTGGCCCTGGGGGTCGAGCTGGTCGGCGAGGTCGGAGGTGAAGATCCCGCTGTCGGTCGACTCGGCAGGTCGCTCCACCGGTTTCATCACCAGCGCGATCTGGCGGCCATCGGGAGACCACTGCAGATGCTCGCTACCGGCCAGTGGCGGCAATGGGCAATCGGCCTTCATCCCTTTCATCAGATCGATCGGTGGTCCGATCGAGCCATCGGGGTTCCAGGGAGCGACATGGACGTGGCTGTAGGCGCCGTCATGCCACGCATTCCAGTGGCGGTACATCAAGCTGTCGATGATGCGGGCATCGGCCTTGGGGAGGTCGGGGTGGAGGGTGGCCAGGGAGTCATCCAGCGGGATATCGCGTGTGAAGGCCAAGCGGCTGCCATCGGGTGTGGAACGTAGGTTTCCGATGCCGCCTTCGATATCGGTCAGCTGGCGAGATTCTCCAGTCGCTGGATTGATCGACCAAGCCTGAGGATCGGTCGATTGCAACTTCCCTGGGGCCAAGTAAAGCAGCCGAAGGCCTTCGGGACGTTCGACCCATTGGATCGCCTGGAGTCCTGAGATGCTGGTGAGCAGTGCACGCGGTGTGCGGGCGGATCGCATCGCAGTACCGAGGCCGGTGGCTAGTCCTTCGATGGCATCGGGGCCGTCGACGGGGGCTAACAGAAGATCGGCGCTGCCGGAGTTCTCGGCCAAACGGTAACGCGTGACCGTGTAGGCCAGCTGCTTGCCGTCAGGCGATGTGGCGGCTTCCCCGATGCGTCCCAGATCCCATAACAGCTCGGGGGTCATCTTCATGGCGACGGGAGTACCGGATGGGTTAGAGGGGGTTGGAGGCTGAGCGGCCAGAACGCTGGCAGGCATGCAGGCGGCCAGGGAGAAAAGGCTGTTGCGTACCGATCGCAGGGCCGAGCGGGAGGCGAGGTAGGTTGGCCGCATGGCAGGGACAACTCCTTCGAGTTTCAGTGATGGGGAGAGCGGATACTCAGGACTCTTTCCATGGCATCCTGATCGGAATTGAGCCGATCTTTTGGCGTCCCCCAGTTTAGCAAGAAACCCGCCTGCGCATGGGGAGCGATCGCACGCGAGCGGTTCAGGCGACGGGTGGGGCGGGGGCAAGCCGAAAGAGGGTGATGTCGGGGCGAGCGTTGAATCGCACGGGGGCCAGGTAGCCGACCCCTCGGCTGATAAAAAGCGTCCGTTCAGGAGTGATCGAGAAGGTGCCGTAGGTGTAGCGACGGTTCTTGATCGGCAGGATCGGTGGGGGAAGGAAAGGCGGTTTGACCTGACCGCCATGGGTATGGCCCGCCAAAATCCAGCCATGGAAACTCGACCAGCCGGAAAGGTCGACGATGTCGGGATTGTGGACCAGCGCCAGGCCGGGCCAGTCAGGTTGCCAGCCCTCGATCGCTGCTTCTAGATCCAGCTGTCCCGACCAGAGTTCCTCGATGCCAAGCAGGTGGAGGCCATCGATTTGGATCTGAGCGTTGCGCAGCATCTGCAGGCCGCGGGCCTCCAGTCGATCGACCAAGGCTTGCGCCCGCGCTGCATCCATCCAGGAGGGGCCGTAATCATGGTTCCCGAGAATGCCGAGCGTGGCGATTCGGCCTAGGGGGAGGCGATCGAGCGACTTGCTGTGGGAATCATCCAGTTGGGTTGAGTGGCTGACGAAGTCTCCGGTGTAGACGATCAAGTCGGGGTGTAGCGCATCGATGGTGGCGAAGACGCGCTGCAGGTATTGGTCTTCGACTGGCGGACCGATGTGGAGATCGCTGGCATGGAGGATCGTTTTGCCATGCCAGTGGGGAGGCAGATTGCGGATCGGCATCGTGTGGTGGAGCACCTGCAACCAGTGGGGCTCCAGAAAGCGAGCGTAGAGCGGAAGAGCGATCGCGGAGGTAGCGGTAGCCGCAGCGATCCATTTTCGGCGGTTCCACTTCGGCATGGGGTGCAATCTCCCTTGGGCAGCGATGGTGTGCCGGTAACGCTGCTTCCGACTTGTGTTTCGCTTTCTTCATCTTAGCTTACTGGGAGACGCCGGACCCAAAGAAGCCCTGGTCGTGCCTATTGGCCTCTCACAGAGGCGCGGAGTCACGGAGAGGGACTGGACCAATCGATTTCCTTGGATCTTTGTGCCTTGGTGCCTCCGTGAGATCCACGCTGCCTATTGGCCTCTCACAGAGTCACAGAGTCACGGAGAGGGAATGGTCGGATCGATTCCTTCTGGATCTCAGTGCCTCGGTGCCTCCGTGAGATTCATACCGCCTATTGGCCTCTTACAGAGGCGCGGAGTCACGGAGAAGGACTGGACCGATCGATTTCTTCTGGATCTCAGTGCCTTGGTGCCTCCGTGAGATTCATACCGCCTATTGGCCTCTCACAGAGGCACGGAGTCACGGAGAAGGAATGGACCGATCGATTTCTTCTGGATCTCTGAGCCTTGGTGCCTCCGTGAGATCCACGCTGCCTATTGGCCTCTCACAGAGGCACGGAGTCACGGAGAGGGACTGGACCGATCGATTTTTTCTGGATCTTAGTGCCTTGGTGCCTCCGTGAGATTCATGCCGCCTATTGGCCTCTCACAGAGGCGCGGAGTCACGGAGAGGGACTGGATCGATCGATTTATTCTGGATCTCTGTGCCTTGGTGCCTCCGTGAGATTCATGCCGCCTATTGGCCTCTCACAGAGGCGCGGAGTCACGGAGAGGGACTGGATCGATCGATTTATTCTGGATCTCTGTGCCTTGGTGCCTCCGTGAGATCCACGCCGTGAGGTGGAAGGTCGGTGTGCGAGGCAGAGGAAGGTTCTTCTTGGTCCAGACCTAGCGAACCCTGTGCGCCGGTAGTGGCTTGGGTTTCCCAGATTCGTTATTGGGCGACGCTGGCCGCGCCGGTGGGGGCGGCGCCGATCGGGACTCCCTGGGGGAGCGGTCTGGCCGCGGTCAGGAAGCCGAGTTCAAAGAGTCGTTCCTGCAGAGGGCGGAAGACATCGAAGCTATCGGGATAGACCCAGACCGTGGTCACTGTTTCCTTCGGGTTGCGGCCCGCCAGTTCCATCCTCAATCGGCCTCCTTCTCCGATCGCCTGGTCGAGTGTTTCCCAGACGACGCCGGAGGTGGGAGCCAGATCAAAGCGAATCAGTTCGACCATGCGGCCCATACCAGCGCTTCGGCCGTCGGAGATCATCCCTGTCTTGTTGGAGAGTTTGTATTGCATCAGGAAGCCGCCGACGGGGCCAAGCTGACCTTCGAGGACTTCCTTGCGAGCGTTCGCCTGAACGACGCGTTCGACTTCTCGCTTGAGCGATTCGACCAGTCGGTCCCAGGGGATGACCGCGATACGGGAGCCGGCAAGTTGAACGTGGACTTCCTTGTTGAAGACCGTCTTGGCCATCGGCGTGGGTAGGTGGCGCAAAGCCACCACTTCGGCCGGTTTATCCTCTGCCTCGGTTTGGCTGACCAAGTCTTCGCGCATCT
Organism: Pirellulaceae bacterium; assembly: GCA_044371425.1. Lineage (GTDB taxonomy): Bacteria > Planctomycetota > Planctomycetia > Pirellulales > Pirellulaceae > JBEISR01. The sequence goes on from JBILTR010000013.1 coordinate 31,581, forward strand.
GTTCCAGTTGGGTCACCGTGGTTTCGAGGTGAGCCAGCTGTGCGACGGTGGGATCTTCATCGGGGCTCGATTGGGCCTGGGCCTGAGTGATCTGCTGGAGCAGTTGATCGCGTTGGAGTCTTTGGCGTTCTGATTCCTCGACATACTGCATCCAGCGTTTTTGTTTCTCTTGCAGATCCTTCTGGAGGCTAATGGCATCCTGAAGCGGTTGGTCGCGGAGGGCCTGCTGGCTGGCGACTTCCTTTTGGGCGACGGCCAGAGCGTTGGACTGCGATCGAGTGACGATGATCACGACAAAGATGATCAGGATGCCGACGAGATTGGCGATCGTATCGAGGAAGGAGTCCTCGCCGATGCCCTGATCCTGTTCTCGTTGGCGTGCCATATTCGATGCGTTCCGAAGTGGAGGGTTTTTTTGGTTTTGGTTTTGGGTTGTTGGGGTCAGCGACGAGCGGGTGGGGTGGGGACGACCGGTGGCAGGGGGCGCACTTCGATCTGTACCCCACTGCCATCGAGGATCCGTTCCAGGCGACGGATGCTGGCATCGGACTGGGGTGCGGCCAGCACGATCAGTTTGGGTTTCCAGTAGCCGCGTGCCACGGCGATCCCCCAGTCGTCGACGCGTTTGCGGATGGCGTCCCCCAGTTGCTCCCCGGCGACGCGGGGACCAGCGGCCAGTTCGATCGTTCGTTCGCTTCGTTTCGGATTCGACTCTTCCAGCAGCATCCAGCGATCGGGGTAGGCGACCAGGTACATCTCGCGCACGACGGGGGTGCTTTTTCCTTCGGCGCGGGCTTCGGCCCAGCCGCGGCCTCGTGTGATCGAAAGGGGACGCGTCTGGGAGTCGTCGTCTTCGGGGGACTGCAGCAGGGGTGATCGGCCGACGGGGCTTCGGTCGCGGTAGCCAATCGCATCCTGAGGCTGTTTTTCCTTCAGCTCCTTGGCCAGTTCGGGATCGATTGAGTCGTTGGGGTTGAAGTTGGAGCCGCCTGGGGAGGAGCTGCCGGAGAGGCCCAGTGGATTGGGGGAGCTGGAACCGGAAGCATTGCCGGAGCGATTGGCGCTGCCAGATGGGCTGGGTCCGCCCGAGCCGCCAGCAAAGTTCTCGCCGCCCGCGCCGCCAGCCGATGCGCTGCCGCCAGACAGGCCGCTTCCTGGGGCGCCGAACTGACCGCCCCCGAAGCTCCCGCCGCCGGAAAGGCCCGAGGGGCCACCTGATCCGTTGGGATTCGATTGGCCGGGATTCGGTTGACTCCATTCCTCTCCACCCAATGTGTCCGAGGGCATGTAGCCCATGCCGCTCTGGCTGGAATTAGGCGAACCGCCTGGGGGGAATGGGTTTTGGTTGCCGGTGCCCGGTAGGCTTGAGAAGGACGAGTTGCCAGGTGTGGGGGATCCGCCGACTAGGTCGCCTGGTGCGGAGGGTGTGAAGAAGATCGGAGCGTTCGGCGCGGACGAAGTCGCATCGGCGAGGTCTGAGGTGCCTGGAGCGGGGAAGCCAAAAGAGCCTCCATCGGTTTGCGGGGAGCCGTTCGGGATGATTCCACCAGGGAAGGTTCCCCTAGTCGTTGTTCCACTGGGACTGGCTCCGCCGGGAAGGTTAGCGGTTTGGACCATCTGCCAGTTGCCTCGGGAAGAGCTAGAGCCGGTAGGATCCGACGGCGAGGTGCCGGAGGCTTGGGAAGCGAGCGCCGATTCGAGGGCTTCGTCTCCCCAGTCGTTGGAAGGTTCTCTTGGGTCGGCTTGCTGCAGCAGCTCTTCCAGGCCATCGCGGTAGCGGGCGGGCATGGTGGCGATTGCTTGGCGATGGCGCTGTCGCGCGGTGGCCAGGGTGGCTTCCAGTCGCTGGGCGATGCTAGGTGGGTTTTTGGGGAAGACCAGAGGCATCGCGGCGGGGACCAATTCGTAGCCGAATTGATCGTCCCAGCCTTGCATGGCAGAGCGAGCCAGTGCGTAGGTGGCGATGCCGTCGGGGCGAACCAGCAGCAATGGGTAGGGGGAGCTGCGGTCGCTGGTGGCTTGCGCGATTCGATCGAATTCGGTGCGGATGGCGCGGAGGGAAGCGTCTAGCGGGTTGCCCGGTCCGTGAGGCGGCGCCAGGTCTTCCATCGACAGCAGGATTCCTTCGGGCTGGAGGAGAACACCTTGCGCCGTGCATTCCAGATAGATCGGTCGGCGGGTGGTTCCCTGGCGACCGCTGTAGGGGAGGATCGCGAATGCTGGGGGTTTTTTGCCCTGCTTTTCTTTCTCCGCCAGCTGCTCCCGCAGCTTGTCGATTTCCGCTTGCGTGGCAGCGATCGTTTCCTGGAGCTGAGTGATTTTGTCGAGTCGCTGCTGGGCGTCTTGCGATTCCAGCTGCTTCGACTTTTGCATCGCCTCCCACTGCTCGTTGAGCCGTCGCAGGTGGTCTTCAAAGTGCGCCAAGAGAGCCCGCTGCTGATCGATCGCTTCCTGCAGTTTCTGGCGACGGCCTTCCAGTTCCCCAGCGACCACTTCCAGTGTTCCAACCTCTTCATCCAGTTGCTGCTGCTGCGACTCAACCACCTGCCGCGCGGCGGCTTTGGCGCGGAAGACCGACAGCACCAGAATGACGATCAGCGCACCGACGGTGCAAAGCAGCACCGCCAGGAAAGGAAACAGCGAAGGCGATAGCGTCTCACGACGCCCATTTCGGCCGCTCATGCAGCCCGCCTCCTAGGGGTCATGGAAAGGACGTTGGGTGTGGAGGAAGTGTTCGTGGAGTCGGCGGTGGGATCGACCTTTCCGTACCGTTCCAGCTGCGAGGAGAGGAAGCTGACCGCTTCGGTCATCGCCATCGCGGCTTCGTGGAAGCGATCGACATCGACCAGTCGCTTGAGCGTCTGCTGCATCGACTGATCGAGTTGTTCCAGGTGGGTGGAGTGCTGTGCCAGTTGGCGGCTGCGTTCTTCCAGTTGGCCGCTACGATCTGCTAGTTGGATCATCAGTTGGGCCTGCTGTTCCATCGCCTTCATGCAGTCAGCCAGTCGCTCTAGCGGCTCTCGCATCACCTTTCCCATCGCATCCTGCTGCTCCATCCATCGCTGGCTGGTCGCCTGCTGCAGCTCGAGGAAATGCTGATGGAGTTGGGAGAGGTTGTTGTGGAGCGAGCTATCGAGTTGGGAGCGGAGGAGATCGGAGGTGGCTTGCGCGCCGCCGGTCCATCGCTCTTTCGCCTGCTCGATGCTGTTTTGCCAGAAGTCGGCTTGGTGAGCCGTCGCCTGAAGGAGGGCTTTGCTGAGCTGGCTGGCCATCTGGTCGGCGACTTGGCGGATGTCGGGGTGGGCGAGTTCCTTGTGGCCATCCAGCCAACCCATCAGATGGTGCTGACAGGATCGATCGATAGTCTGCAGGCAACGCGTTTCGCTTTGCTGGACCGCATACTGAAGGAACATGCCGACCATGGTCAGGGCCAGCGCGATGGCGGTGGTGTCGAAGGCGACGTAGAGCCCTGAGGTCATCGCGTTGAGGGCTTCCTGGGAGCCGCTGGAAAGCTTTTCCATGTCCATCTGGCCTAGAGTTTCGGAGATCCCAAGCACGGTGCCGAGGAAGCCGAGCATCGGCATGGCCCAGAAGGCGATACGGAGCAAGGCGTAGCTGTCGTGCAGCTGGTCGTGGTCGGCATCGGAGAGGTCGCGGAGGTCTTGTTCGACCCCCTGCCCTTCAGGCCGTTTGGACTGGCGATCGAGCAGTTGGGAGATGCGGTTTCCAAGCCAGCTTTGGAGGATCGATTGCTTTTGGGTGATCCAGAGTTGCTGGAGCCAGAATCGGGGAGGGATGTCGCGGCTGCTGTCGCTGTAGCTGGCGACGATTTTTCCGATCGCCACCGAGCCGCGTTCCAGGGCATGGCGCTGCTGGGTCAAGTAGAGCGATTTGCGGATGAGGTGGACCAGGACGATGACAAAGAGGAAGACCGTAGCGTAGGCGACGGCGTGGCACGTTGCGTAGCGATGGATCCAGGCGACCGGTAGCCAGCCGGCGGCCAAGATGCCATAGAAGGCAGCGGTGAGGATCGACGCGGTGATCAGGGTGGGTGGAAGCGAGATGGCGACTTGGTTTCCCGGTGCGCGATGGGCTTCGTTGGGCTTGGGCTCCATGGATTCCTCGTCGGTGGATGGGAAAACGAACAGGTCGGCAGGCGACCGGTTTTGAGGCGGGGATGGGCGCTACGGCATGCCGCCTTGGCCGGTGCGTCGGAGAGGCTTATAGCGAATGACTCTGACCGTTGGAATATCGGCTCGGACATCAAAGAGCTAGCGATAACCCGGTCTCTTTGTGGCAACCGATCGATTTCTTCCGGATCTCTGTGCCTTTGTGACTCCGTGAGATCCAGACCGCCTATTTGCCTCTCGCAGAGGCACGGAGTCACGGAGAGGGACTGGCTAGCATCTCTTCGTGGCACGGGCGTCCCGCCCGTGATTCTCTTGGAATCGTTCTTCCCTTGGCGTTAGGTGCGAATCTTGGATCCGGCGCGGTGGAGCGTCCAGCGACATGCCAGGGCCGAAAGATCCTGCCTAACCGGTGGTTGTCGCCTTCGGCATTTGCTGGGTCGGTTCGTCGGGCCTGTGCTGGGGGGGGCGTCAGGTGCTGACGGAACGGGACCTTGAGGCGTAGAATTCGATGTCGTTGGTTGGGCGGGGTTTTGTGGAGCGGAGTGGTTGGGATACGACTTGGGAGCAGAGGATGCCAAAGACGTTTCAGGGGCTGGGGATGAGCTTTCATTACCCGGATAATTGGCGGATTGTGGAGATGGCGGAGGATCCTCAGGCGATTGATGCGGTGTCGTTTGAAAGCCCAGAGACGGCGGTGCTGCATATCTCCAGGTATCCGGCCAGTCGGGAGCCGGATCAGCTTCTGGAGGATGCGGTTCGGTCGATGCGGGAAGAGTTTGATGAGGTGGAGCAGGAGGATCTGCTTTTTGATCTCGGGGACAGCGAGTCGTTTGGCTGCGACCTGACCTTTTTTGTGCTCGATCTGATCGTCACCTCCCGGCTGCTCAGTTTTCAGCTTGGGGAGCACACCTATCTGGTGCAGATGCAGGCGGAGGATCGGGAATTTGAAAAGCATCGCGGATTGCTGCGTGCCATGGTCCTGCACGGCCTGCAAACTCTGCCAGGACATCCTTCCCTAGAGGAGTTTCCTGCGTAACCGGACGCTTGGTCGCAATCGCTAGCATTGCGATATTCATTCAGGTGGCGGCTGGTTCTTGAGTCGGTTTGTAATTTTTTCATTCCGTGAGTTGCAAAGATTACAAGGCGACGGCGGGATGGTGGTGCAAGGGAGTCTTCTATTTTGCCTAGGCGGTCTATTTTGAGGCTCTTTAAAAACTTTTTTCGTCTGCTTTGACATTGGCATGCGGAGTGCAATGATTGGCTTGTGTCGGGTCGGATGGCCGGGAGTTGGATAACCAGTTCCAACCGATGCAGCACACCCGCTGCCATAGAAACATCCATCGCCCCAAAGATCAGAGTGGAGTAGCTCTGATGGTTAGCGAGTAGACTTCGCTAGGACGACAAGACACGGAAGCACCGTGACCTTAGAGGCGTCAGGCAGCAACCCTGCCGCGAGACATCCCTCACCCACGAGGGTCAGGCCCACTTTCACGGTAAAAAGGGGTTGGCTCAGCCACTAGGCGGCTTGAGCCAACCCCTTTTTTGTTGTTCGATCTGGACCTCAGGCGGGGTGCGCGCGAGAGGTGGAGCTAGGGCTTTGCTTCTTGGAACTCTTTGGTTGAAGGACCATTCTCTTGTCTGTGGTCCATCCGGCGATTCCGTGGGTCGTATCCGTCCGGGGTAGGCGGGAAGGAGTCGTAGCAACAAGGGCTACGGACACAAGGCTTGCGATGGATCTCACCCTCCCTGAGGGAGAATACAAAAGCTGATCTCACCCTCCCCTTGGGAGGGTCGTGAGGAACGAGCGGGGAGGGTCTTTTTGATAAAAAAGGTACCTGACACCTTTTTTCTCCCGATGGATTTCACCCTCCCTGAGGGAGAATACAAAAACTGATTTCACCCTCCCCTTGGGAGGGTCGCGAGGAACGAGCGGGGAGGGTCTTTTTGATAAAAAAGGTACCTGACACCTTTTTTCTCCCACCTTTTTTCTCCTCAGCCGTTTGGCTGGTCTTCAGGAAGTGGTTGGTCCTTTGTCTCGGGGAGCAGAGGCAGAACCAGCAAGCCGACCAGATAGATCAGGCTGATCCAACAGGCTGCATTGCGAAAAGCGTCGAGCTTGGCTTGCGATTGCAAGACCGCATCGGCCGCAGGTGGCAACTTGCTGATGGCGGCTTTGGCGAGCGATTCCTGCAGCACGCCCATCGTGAAGGGGCCGCTGGCGGCGATGAAACGACCGACGTTGTAGCAAAAGCTGGTTCCGGTGCTTCGCAGTCGAGTCGGGAAGAGTTCCGGAAGGTAGATCGCAAAGCCCGCAAAGGGTGCCAGTTGCGCGAAACCCATGAGGGAGCTCATCCAAAGATCGGATCGATCGTTGAAATTGCGGAAGAAGAAGATCGTGCAGGCCAGCGCCAGAAGGAATCCAATCGCAAAGGCTTTGCGGCGGCCGATCGACTGGGCGAGTCTTGCGAAAGCGAGCATCCCGACGAAGGCGCCAATGTTTTGTGCGATCAGATTGTAGGCGGTCCAGCGTCCCTTGGCGGCAGAGAGTGCAGGACCTTCTAGGCCTTCGGCCTTCAGCGAGCGTTCGAGAGCTGAAGAGACCAGCTCGGGGCTGAAGAAACCGACGCCCCAAAGGCCGACAACCCCAGCAACACAGAGAATCATCCCCAGGAGCGCGTGGCGTCGCCACAGGGAATGACCGAAGAGGCTGGAATACGATCCCATGCCAAGCTTGGGGTCGGCTTTGGCGATCTCCTTGGCGCGAACCCATTTCTCTGGTTCCTTGACCAGAAACATGATGAACAGGCAAAGGAATGCAGGGACCGCGCCGATCCAGAACATGTATTTCCAGCTGACACTGGGAGCGACCGACGCCAGAGAAAGACTGATCAGTCCAGCGGTGACGTTGCCGACGGCGGAGAGCGATTGGAGCCAACCGAGTGCCTTGGAGCGGGCGCGTTCGGGGAGTGCATCGGCGATCAGAGCGACTGCCAGACCGAAGACTCCACCGACTCCCAGGCCGGTGATGAAACGGTAGATGGCAAACTCGGTGTAGTCCCTCGACAGGGCGCTCAGGCCGGTGCTGATCGAGTAGAGCAGCACCGTGACCGCCAGCATCTTGGCGCGACCAAAGCGATCGCCGAGGCTACCGAAGATCAGCCCTCCGACGGCCCAGCCGGCGACGAAAATCGATGTCGCATAGCCTCCAAGCGTTTTGGCTCGCGTCGCATCGGCTCCCTCGCCCAGCAGCGAAGTGATGGCGTTTTGGCGAGCCAGGATGAAGAGTTGTTGGTCGAGGCAATCGAAGAGCCACGCCAGGCAGGCGACGATGAAGATGATCCAATGGTATCGGGTCAATTCGCGCCACCAGCCACTGCCTGCCATAGCCATGCTCCCTGGAGATTCCATCGAGAAATTCGGTTGTGAATGCGTGGCTGGAAGCATTGGGAAGCTCCGCCGGGCATCCTCGTGGTCGACTCATCATAGCCTGCCGCCGCCAGCGCCGTGGTGCGATTGCGGCTGGGTACCTGGGGGCCAAGGTGCGTTGCCAGGGAGCCCCGCCACCGCGTTTCGGTCCACCTTCCGCTCCCTGCCGCGTTGGGACCCGTCGGGCGGCTCCACCGGAATGCCGCGCCGCTTGTCCGATCGACGCCGCCACCGTCGTCATCGTCGTCGATGCAGGGTGGTTCTTGGATGGGGGCTCTCGAAACCAGCGAAACCAATCCAGAGAACGATTTCCACCTTTCCGATTTCCTTGGTCGAGGCGGAGGCATGGGGGCCGAGGAATGCTGGCAATGGGCGCCGGGGCTCCTGGCGAGAGCGGAAACCGTTGGGGAAGGTCTGTCTTTGGCGTGTGGATCGGCCAGCCTTGTCGCGGAGACGCGGTTTTTCTACAGTCCGCGCCAGCCGCAGTTGCTGCGGGCAGGTGCAGCGTCTGGGGGCATGGCTCCGTCACTGAGGCTCGGGGAGTGGAATCGATGGACCGAAGGCTGCAGCCGATGGGTCGGTCGATCGCGCCCGGAAAGGGACTGCTTTGGTTGTGCCTGGTTTTCTTGGCAGGGAATCTTGGCTGCAGCGCTCTGGCGCGCCGGGCTGATCCGCAGCCCCATCGCGATGCGCGTGCTTTTTCGCTGCGGGGGGCTGAGGCGCTGGAGAGGCAGCGGTATGAGGATGCCGAGGCGCTCTTTTCGGAAGCGTTGCATTTCAGCCAGACCGATGAGCGAGCGCATTGGGGGTACGCTCAGACCCTTCTCTTGCAAAAACGACTGGATGAAGCCGCCAGCCACATGGCGCGCGCGGTGGAATTGTCGGGCAACAACCCATCCTACCTAGTCGATCTCGGGCGGATCCATCTGGAGCGGGGGGATGTGGAGATGGCGGTTCAGTGCGCGCGATCGGCGATTGTCAAAGATCATCGGTCGAGTGGCGCTTGGCGTCTGATGGGGGATGGAGCTCGTGTGCAGCGGCGTTGGGAAGAGGCGCTGGAGCATTACCAGCGAGCCCTGATCAGCCAGCCGGACAACCCGCCGGTTCAGCTTTCGGTCAGCGATCTGTATCTGCAGCTTGGGAGACCGCGCCGGTCGCTGGCAACACTCGACCACATGGTTGATCTCCATCCCGATGCGATCGCCAATCCCGAGTTGCTGTTGCAGCGAGGGCTAGCCCTGGCGGCACTTGGACGCCATTCGGAAGCGATCGCGCTATTGGATCGGGTGAGCGATCAACTGCCTTTGGATCGACCCGATCGGCACTTGCAGCTGGCGGAAGCGCAGGTACGGTTGGGAGAATTGGTCGCTGCGCGGCGGACCTTGGGACGCTTGCTGCAGGAGTTCCCTGACAACGAATCGGCCAGCCGACTCCTCTCGACGCTCGATCTCCGCTTCGAACACTTGGCGATGCCGATGGTCCCTTCCGAAGAGTTGCCTTCCGGAGCGATGTTGGTTCGCTGAAAACGCCCCCAATTCCCTCCTTGCGCCCCGAGCTGGCGACTACGACTGTCCTGTTGCTACCGGTAGCATCCACCCAGCAGCTCACCATTTCACTCTGGCATGGTGCTCCCCAAGTGGGATCTTGGTCTCAAAGCGGCCAGCAGGGGAATTCTCGATCGCATCGCTGCTCTGCGGCCCGTTGGGAGCAAAAGAACGATCCCTTGAGCCATCGACGTTGCTGGGGTGCCGGGGGAAGGGGGCGGCGGGATTGGTGGCAGCGAAGTTGCAGTCTCTTTGCACCTGCGCAGGGAGAGGGGTACACTGGGGATCGAACGGGTGGTTCGCAATGGACGGCGACAACCCCCGGTAGCCTCTTCCACCCCTTTAGCTCCTTTTACGACAGGGTCCCGCTCATGTTGACTTGCACCAGTCGCGCGATCGCTCAAACCTGCGATGGGACGACGCGTCGAGATTTCCTTCAGGTGGGGGCATTGGGAGCGGTGGGGCTTGGGCTTCCCGACTACTTGCTCGCCAAGGCCCAAGGGGCGGTCGATCCGGCGAAGGACAAGCGGTCTTGCATCATGATCTTCAACCTGGGGGCCCCCAGCCAACTGGATACCTTCGACATGAAGCCTGAGGCGCCTTCGGAGATTCGAGGCCCATTTCAGGCGATAGCGACGCGCGGTGATTTTCAGCTTTCTGAGATTCTGCCTCTGCACGCTGAGCAAGCCGACAAGTTTTCGTTGGTGCGATCCTGCTTCCATCGCGGGGCGGCCGTGCACGACGCGGGGTGGCAGATCATGCAAACAGGTCGTCAATTCAACGGAGGCGTCAACACGCCTCATGCAGGTTCGGTGGTGACCTACCTTCGGCCTCGTCGATCCGATCTACCTGGTCACGTGGTGCTGCCCGAAACGATGGGGCGAGGGGGTGGCAATCTGCCCAACGGCCAGGCGGGTGGTTTTCTTGGGAAGGCCTATGATCCCTTCGCCTTGATGGCCGATCCATCGCAGCCCAACTTCAAGGTTCCCGATCTGTTGCCTCCTGCGACACTGGGAGAAGCGAGGTTGAGCCGTCGGCAACGGATGCGGCAAGTGGTCGAATCGACGCTGAAAGATTTCGAGACCAGCGAGTCGGCGCGATTGATGGATGAAAACTTTGAGAGCGCCTACCGTTTGATGGCCAGCCCGCAGGCGCGCGAGGCATTTGACCTTTCGAAGGAACCGGAAGCGGTGCGGGATCGCTATGGCCGCAATCGCTTCGGGCAATGCTGCCTGCTGGCTCGGCGACTGATCGAAGCGGGGGTTCGGTTCGTCACGATCAATACCTTTCTGACGGTCTTCGATGAGTTGACTTGGGATATCCACGGCAGCAAGCCCTTCACGTCGGTGGAGGGGATGAAAACGATTGTGGCGCCCACCTACGACCAAGGGTATTCGGCCTTGCTAGAGGACCTGCATCAGCGAGGATTGCTGGAGGATACCTTGGTCTGCAACCTCGCTGAATTCGGCAGGACGCCCAAAATCAATCCGGCGGGTGGCCGGGATCACTGGCCGCAATGTTTCACAGTTGGTTTTGCAGGGGGTGGCGTGCAGGGAGGTCGAGCGATTGGTGCCAGCGACCCGATTGGTGCAGTGCCGGCGGACCGGCCCACCGAACCGCCCGAAGTGATCGCGACGATCTTCCATAGCCTCGGTTTGGATGTTGAAAGCGTCTTGCCCGGACCGGCCGGTCGGCCCTTTCCGCTGGTGGACGCCGGTTTCCATCCGATACGCGAACTGTTCTGATTGCGATCTGGGACTTTCTTCGGAGCCCTGATCCTCCGCCCGTTTCCCAACCCTTCCCGCCTTGCTCTAGGACTGGATCGATGAATCGTTTTGGAAATGATGGCTGCTGTTGGCGACGATGGCTGCTGAGTCCACTGGGATGCATCGCGGTGTCGATGGTGGTGCTGGGGGCATTTGGCCCATCATGTTTCGCTCAGGGTACCAAGCTGCTTCCAGAACGAGTGGAATTGACCTTCGCCAACAGTTCGCAGCAATTGCTGGTGCAGCAGGTTTCCGGCGACGGCAAACTGATGGGGCAGGTGGAAGGGCCGGTCACATGGCGTTCGCTGAATGAATCGGTTTGCCAGGTTCGGGATGGGCTGGTCGAAGCGATCGGCGATGGACAGACCGAAGTGGTGGCTCGATCAACCCAGCCTAGCGGTCAGGAGGCGGAATCTCGCGTTTTGGTGATCGTGCGTCGGGCGAAGGAATCGCCGGTGCCAGAATTTGGAAACCAGATCGAAGCGATTTTTTCGCGCCATGGCTGCAACATGGGGGCTTGCCATGGAGCGTTGGCGGGGAAAGGTGGATTCCGGCTTTCTCTGCGAGGCTACGACCCGGCGGCGGACTACCATCAGATCACGCGCGCCGATCATGGCCGACGGATCGACTGGGCCGAACCTTCGATGTCTTTGCTGTTGGCGAAAGCATCCGGCGCTGTGGCGCATCAAGGCGGCTTGCGACTACCCCCTGACTCCAGGGACTATGCTCGATTAGCCGAATGGATCGCCGCCGGCGCGCCCCCGAGTTCTCAAGAGGAGCCCAAGGTGGAGGCGCTGGAGGTCTGGCCGCCACGGTTTGCGGGGCGGCCATCGACCGAGCAGACGCTGGTGGTGCGAGCTCGCTACAGCGATGGACGCATGGAAGATGTCACGCACTGGGCCAAGTTCAGCGCCACCGATGAGGCGGTGGCTAAAGTCGATCCCCAGGGACGCGTGGCGATCGTCGGACCTGGGGTGGGCTCGGTGGTCGTCTGGTTTGCCAGCCGCATCGTTCTGGCGGAGGTGATGGTGCCCTATGCGAACAAGCCGCCCGAGTCGTTGTTGGCGGAGTTTCCCATCACCAACCCGATCGATCAGGCGGTGATGGAACAGTGGCGAGCGCTGAACCTAGCACCCTCTCCCCGGTGCAGCGACGAACAGTTTTTGCGCCGCGCCTACCTGGATACGATTGGGCGAATTCCCGAGCCGCAGGAGGTGGTTGCCTTCCTAGAGGATCCAGGGGCCGACAAGCGATCGAAGTTGATCGAGCAGTTGCTGGAGCGGCCGGAGTTCGTCGACTACTGGAGTTATCTGTGGTCCGACCTGCTGATGCTCAACGGGAACCTCTTGAGACCCGAACCGATCCGATCGTACTACGGATGGATTCGAAAGCATGTCGCCGCCAACACCCCCTGGGACTCGATGGTGCGCGAGATCCTCACCGCTCAGGGGGAATCGGTGACGCAGGGAGCCACCAATTTTTACGCGCTCCACCAGGATCCCGAGTCGATGACGGAGAACGCTTGCCAAGCCTTTTTGGGACTCTCGATCGGCTGCGCCAAGTGCCACAATCATCCCTTGGAGAAATGGACCAACGACCAATATTACGCCATGGCCAACCTGTTCGCTCGGGTGCGCGCCAAAGGCTGGGGTGGGGATGGTCGTGATGGAGACGGTAAACGGACGGTGGTGGTGCTGGAACAGGGGGATGTGATTCAACCCTCCAAGGGGAAGCCGCAACCGCCAGCGCCCCTAGACGCTCCCCCGATCGACCCCGATAGTCCAGCCGATCGCCGTGTTGCTCTGGCCGACTGGATGGTCTCTCAGGAAAATCCCTACTTCACCAAAGCGATCGTCAATCGCGTTTGGGCCAACTTCTTCGGGATCGGTATCATCCAACCGGTGGATGACCTCCGGGCGAGCAATCCGCCCAGCAACCCCAAACTGATCGCGGCTTTGGAAAAGCACTTGATCGATCATCGCTACGATCTCAAATCGCTGATGCGTTTGATTCTCGAGTCGGAGACCTACCAGCGGGCCAGCGAAGCAACTTCTTACAACGATCAGGATCGCAAGCAGTTCACTCGCTACTATCCTCGCCGATTGATGGCGGAGGTGCTGTTGGATGCAATCTGCCAGGTGACGGGTGTCCCACAGGAATTCAAGGAGATCGAGTTTTCTGGGGCGGACCGCAAACCGACCGATGCCTACCCGAAGGGGACTCGCGCGATCCAGCTGCACGACTCCGCAGTGCGCAGCACCTTCCTGAAGACCTTCGGAAGACACCAGCGGCGAATCACTTGCGATTGCGAACGGAGCAATGAACCGAGTGTCATTCAGGTGTTGCACCTGAGCAACGGTGAGACGCTCAACGAGAAGCTATCGCAGACCGGTAGTGTGGTCGATCAGGCGATGGCCGGACTGGCAGAGAATCCCGAAAGCATGGTCCGAATGGCTTTTCTGCAAACTTTGAGTCGTCCGCCAACCGACGCGGAGCTTCGGGAACTGGTGGGCGAATTGCAGCAGGTACCTCAGGAAGAACGGCGGCAGGCTGTAGAGGATTTCTACTGGAGCCTCATGAGCAGTCGAGAGTTTCTCTACCATCGATAGCTCTTTGCGATCGGTTTCCAGCTCTTTCGGATCGGGGACGCCTTCAAGCAGCCCCAAGCAGGCAGATTTTGCTAATTTTCGCCACCCTCCCATGTTACCTATGTTGAAATTGCGGTGCCGGAAGTTAATTTGAGGGGGATATAGGAATCTTTCGCGTTCTACGGTTTGTGCTGCGGTCCGGCAGCGAATTGCGCGAGTCATCATCGTGAGAGATCTTCCTCGTGGCACTTTTCTTATGAGTCGAATCTTTATTCTTTGGAGCTAGATGTGGTGACCAAGAAGCTGCCGCCGGTGCGGACCATCCAAGGCTTGGTTGACGAGCGGGATCATCTCCCGAAGGTGGGTGCGTTGGGGGATGCCTGGTATCAAGAGAACCAGGGGATTCTTTGGATTTGGGACGACGACCATCGGCATTGGGTCGATTACCGTCCGAAGGGTCTGTCGCTCACTGGTGCGACTCAGCTCACCTCGCTCAAGGGAGAAGCCGGGGTGCGAGGATTGCAAGGAGAGCCGGGGATTCCGGGCCCGATGGGATTGCCCGGAAAAGACGGATTGCCCGGGAAGTCGGGCCCTGCGGGTCCTCCCGGACCTCCTGGACCGGCAGGAAAAGATGGAAAAGACGGATTGCCAGGGAAGCCGGGCCCTGCGGGTCCCGCTGGCCCTCCTGGTCCAGCGGGCAAGGACGGCAAGGATGGAAAAGAAGGGCTTCCAGGGAAGCCCGGTCCTGCAGGACTCGTTGGCCCAGCGGGCAAAGATGGACTGCCAGGTAAGCCAGGTGCTGCAGGTCCAGTTGGCCCAGCGGGCAAAGATGGACTGCCAGGTAAGCCAGGTGCTGCGGGTCCAGTTGGCCCAGCGGGCAAAGATGGGCTGCCAGGTAAGCCAGGTGCTGCGGGTCCAGTTGGCCCAGCGGGCAAAGATGGGCTGCCAGGCAAGTCTGGTCCGGTCGGTCCGATGGGACCTGCTGGTAAGGATGGCAAGGCCGGGCCAGTCGGCCCGATGGGTCCTGCGGGCAAGGATGGCAAGCCAGGTCTACCGGGTGCAGCGGGCAAAGATGGACTTCCAGGCAAGGCTGGTCCGGTCGGTCCGATGGGACCTGCTGGTAAGGATGGCAAGGCCGGGCCAGTCGGCCCGATGGGTCCTGCTGGTAAGGATGGCAAGGCCGGGCCAGTCGGCCCGATGGGTCCTGCGGGCAAGGATGGCAAGCCAGGTCTACCGGGTGCAGCGGGCAAAGATGGACTGCCAGGCAAGGCGGGTCCAGTCGGCCCGATGGGTCCTGCCGGTAAGGATGGCAAGCCAGGTCTGCCAGGTGCAGTGGGCAAAGATGGACTGCCCGGCAAGGCTGGTCCAGTCGGTCCGATGGGCCCTGCGGGCAAGGATGGCAAGCCAGGTCTGCCAGGTGCAGCGGGCAAAGATGGACTGCCCGGCAAGGCTGGTCCAGTCGGTCCGATGGGCCCTGCGGGCAAGGATGGCAAGCCAGGTCTGCCAGGTGCAGCAGGCAAAGATGGACTGCCCGGCAAGGCTGGTCCGGTCGGTCCGATGGGCCCTGCGGGTAAGGATGGCAAGCCAGGTCTGCCAGGTGCAGCGGGCAAAGATGGACTTCCTGGCAAGGCTGGTCCAGTTGGTCCGATGGGCCCTGCGGGCAAGGATGGCAAGCCAGGTCTGCCAGGTGCAGCCGGTCCAGCGGGTAAGGACGGTAAGGCAGGTCCAGCGGGTCCAGCCGGTAAGGATGGCAAGCCAGGTCTGCCAGGTGCAGCCGGTCCAGCGGGTAAGGACGGTAAGGCAGGTCCAGCGGGTCCAGCCGGTAAGGATGGCAAGCCAGGTCTGCCAGGTCCAGCCGGTCCAGCGGGCAAGGACGGCAAGGCCGGTCCAGCGGGTCCAGCCGGTAAGGATGGCAAGCCAGGTCTGCAGGGTCCAGCGGGTCCAGCCGGTCCAGCGGGTAAGGATGGGAAGCCAGGTCCAGCGGGTCCAGCCGGTAAGGATGGCAAGCCAGGACTGCCAGGTCCAGCGGGTCCAGCGGGTAAAGACGGCAAGGCAGGTCCAGCGGGTCCCGCCGGTCCAATGGGACCTGCAGGCCCTGCGGGCGGAACGACACGCAGCGGTGCTCGCGAGATCGTGGACGGTCTGAAGTTGCCGACCGGATCCAAGCTGGATTCTGCGATTTTGCGACGTGTCGGCGACACGGTGGAGTTGTCGCTGCGTGGATTGCGGAGTGCCAAGCGACTGAATGCGGTCCTCGGAAAGATTCCGGCCGGCTTCCGTCCTTCGTTCCCCCAGAGTGTTCTGACGTCCGATGGGGACTTGCAGCCTTTGCGCGTCTCTGTCAGCGGCGGGAATGCCCCCGACTTGTCGGTGGTTCAGGGGAAGGATGGTGGTGGATTGGGCGCGACCTCGACCAGCATGGTCTGGTTGACCAATGACGAATGGCCAGCCAAGTTGCCGGGGAAAGCGGTACGCGGCTGATCGCTTGATTCCATCGTGATGCGGATTCGATAAGCGAGGGGGCGGGAGAAATCCTGCCCCCTCTTCGTTGAATGGCTACGCGCTGTGCGATCTAAGGGAGCGGGCTGGACTGAACGCAGGTGGAAATCCGGGGGATGCATCGGACCGCCGATGAGGCGTGGCCTTTGCATCGCTTGGTCGGTGGCCTGGTCTTCGGATTACCGAAGCCACCATTCGAAGATCATCAGGATGGCGATGAGGGCAGCACAGAGGCTTTTGCCGACGGCGCCGATCAGTCGGCCCCAGAACGCCGCCCAACCAACTTTCATGCTGTCTGGCAGTTTCTTTCCCTTCCAGGTTTCCCCCAATACGGCACCCAGGCCAGCCCCCAGTGCGGCTCCTGCTAGCGACGCGATGAGGCTGCCTGCCAGCGGGATGGGGACTCCGATGAAGATCCCTAGGAAGCCTCCCATCAGCGAGCCTAAGACGGCAAGGGCGGCCGACCGGCGAGAGCCTCCCAGTTTCCCGACTCCCAGGGCGCCCGTGGCAAACTCAATCACCTCCCCCAGGGCGGCAATCGCGAGGACGGCCGCTGCATTCCAGACGGGTAGGTGGATGCGCATCTGGGGATCGGGGAGCCAGGCAAGGAGAGCGGCGACCAGGACCATGACCCAGGTTCCTGGAAGTCCCAGCAGCGTGGCAGCGATCGAACCGGTTGCCAGCAAGGTGAGGAAGATGGCTAGCAGTTGGTCCAGGGCAGGATGCATCGTCCGTTCATCTCTCGCGTTGGCGTGCCTCGTTGGCTTTAGGCTTTCCTCTCCAGGGGTGGGGTCGGAAGAGGTTAGCCGGGTGGACCATGCACCTACCGGATCCAGGCTATCCCGTCGCCTCGTCGATGGCACCCGGTGGCCAGCGACGCTCGGTAGTGCAGCTGCACAAGGATGCCAGCGCGCTGTAGGCGGTAGGCTGATCAGGGGGAAGCCAGAACAGGTTGGTCGATCAAAAGACATTCTAATGGATGTTAGAATATTGTCGTGGATTCGATTCGCGTCGTCGGTGGTAGATCAGGGGTTGGCAGGGATGCCTTGTAGGGACTCCATCTTCTGGATCAGTTGACCGCAGGCGGCCTGGACATCGGAGCCCATCGAGTAGCGGATGGTGGTGAAGATCCCCGCGTTTCGCAGGCGCGTCGCGAAGTCTCCACGGCGTGTGCGTGGGGTGGGTTGCCACTGTTGAACGAAATCGGTGGCGTTGTAGGGGATGAGATTGACCATGACGTACATCCCATCGAGGTATTGAATCAGGGCGTCGGCATCTTCGTCGGAATCGTTGACGCCATCGATCATGATGTGTTCGATCATGACGGGACCTTGATGACGGTGGGTCTTGGGTTGATTGGCGACGTATCGAAGGGCGTCCTGGACTTCTTGCCAGGAGTAACGTCTAGACCAGGGCACCAATTTGGCTCGTTTGGCCGGTACAGCGCTGTGGAGGCTGAGCGCGACCTGGATTCCGGGAAATCGGTCGATCAGGCGGCGCATGGCATCGGGGATTCCTACCGTCGAAACGGTGATGCGTCGTTGAGGCATCTGAAAGGTTTTCAGGTCCTGCAGGAATTCGATCGCCCGGTAGAGTTCCTCTTCGTTGTGCAGTGGTTCTCCCATTCCCATGAAGACGATGTTTCGAAGCCTCCGGCCTTCCCTGCGTGTGTAGCGAGCCGCCACATGGATCTGCTCGATGATTTCCGAAGCCGTCAGATTGCGGCGCAGGCCCATGCGGGCGGTAGCGCAGAAGGGGCAACCGGCTTGACATCCGACTTGGGTGGAGACGCAGACTGCGGTGCGCGAGGGGCCGCTTCGCAGCAAGACGGTTTCCAGTTTGTGCTGGTCTTTGGTTTCGAAGACCAACTTGACCGAGGGATCGATGGCTGAAGGCATTTCGCAGACAAGGCGCAAGGGGGCCAGGTCGAAGCACTTTGCTGCTTCGGCTGCTTCCGCATCTCCCAGTTTCGCTAGCGCCACCTCCCAGGGCTGATGCATCTGGTAGGCGGAGTAACGCATCTTCCCGATCCGTTTGGGGTCGATCTTCATTCGCTTGCGGAACCGTTCGACAGCCTCGTGGTCATCGCACGTCGGCCTTTGCGGTTCGGGCATGGGAATCGGTTCTGCGGGGATACGCGGTTCCGTGGGCGTCATCGAAGTAGAGCGGCTCCGGTGGGGCTTTGTGCCGTTTGCAAAGGGGGCCCTAGGTACCAAGGCTAGGCTTTCGACTCCCATAGGGCCCTGGGGCTCAGGAGTCGAATGGCCTTCATGGTAGCTGGCCTGGGGGCTGCTGCAAATCGCAGATGACCGGAGGCGTGGACCGTCAGGGGGCGACCTGTCGAATCGTCCGACCCGATGGGGTATCATGGCCCGCGGAGTGGATGGGGTCGACCCGAGGGGTCGTTGCGATTTTTTGTGATGGGCGAAACTTGGGCATCGGTCGCCAGGTGAGTCCGGGTGCATGCCGTGGGAAGCCGCAGGGAGACGAAGCGATGGAACATCGAAAATGGGCTGCATGCTTTACCGAGTTGGCTCCCTTGGTCTGCTACCTATTCCTTTTGGCGTCGATCGGCGGCGTCGTGGTTGGGGCATCGGGCGAGGTGCTGGGGGAGGAGCCATTTCTGCTGACCAAGACGCGACAGCAGAAGAGCGAGGCGGGGGTCTGGGAGCGGACGGAGCAGTCGGTCCGATGGGATCCGCGAAAGACCGCGATCATCGTGTGCGATGTCTGGGACTACCACCATTGCTTGAATGCCGTTCGACGGTTGGACCAGTTCGCCCCGAGGCTGAATGACCTTTTGACGGCTGCCAGGGAGCGAGGTGCGGTGATCATCCACGCTCCCAGCGACTGCATGGAGGCTTATGCGGAGCACCCCGCGCGGCGTCGTGCGATGGAGGTTTCCAAGGCGTCTGATCTTCCGAAGGAGATCGTTCATTGGTGCTCGAAGATTCCGTCGGAGGAGGAGGCGGTCTATCCGATCGACCAGTCGGATGGCGGGGAGGATGATGATCCGGCCGAGCACGCGCAGTGGTCGGCCAAACTGGCCTCCCTGGGGCGCAACCCTGCCCTGCCCTGGAAGATGCAGTCGCCAGCGATTCGGATCGATGGCCAGAGGGACTATCTGAGCGACAAGGGGGACGAAGTCTGGAATGTGCTTCGAGCGCGCGGGATCGAGCATGTGATGCTGACCGGGGTGCACGTCAACATGTGCGTGCTGGGGCGTCCATTCGGCCTTCGGCAGTTGGCATCGCATGGCATCGACGTGGTGCTGGTGCGAGATTTGACCGACGCGATGTACAACCCCAAACGCTGGCCCTATGTCGATCATCACACCGGGACGCGGTTGGTGATCGAGCATATCGAGCGGTATGTCTCGCCGACGATTACCAGCGACATGGTGTTGGGGGGGGAGCCATTTGAGTTCCAGGCGTTGCCTGGAGCGGCGGTATCGCAGGGGGCCGACGCGGTGGAAAAGGGATCTCAAGATCGGGTGGCCGATCGCCTGCTTCCTTCGACAAAGCAATGGCTTGTTCGGCAGTGGCCCTCTTCCTGGGAATCGATGGATGCAGAGCCATCGTATCGCAAGACGGCTTGGTACCGACGTGCGCTTCGGCTTCCTGATCGCAGCGAGAGTCGTTCGTTGCGATTGACGGTCCGCACAGAGCCTCAGGTGCGGGTGGAGTGCTGGTGGGAGGGGAAGCCTGTGGTGTTGGAGTCGGAGGCTGGCGGGACCTGGTCGGCCTCGATCCCCGAGGGGGTGCGAGTCGATGGGGATGCGAATCTGCTGGTGCTGAAGCTGGATGGCAAGCAGCAGCAGTGGCCGACGGCGACCGAGGTGGCTCTGTCGATCGGGGCGATGCAACGCTCGCTGCACGGAGCCTGGCAGGTGCGTTTGGGGGAGGATGTTTCTTGGACCCAGATGCCGCTGCCGGCCAAGTTTGGAGCCAGCACCGATATCGTCGTCGATTTGCGATAGAGCACACTTTGCAAGGATCGATAGGATGGCAGGCAACAGGCCGACCGACCCAACCCGCTCCCCAAAACCCTTGCCGCGCGATCCCTCTTCCCTGCGGTCGGCGCGTTGGTTTCAGCCCGATAGCCTGCGCGGCTTTGGCCACCGATCAAGGCTCAAGGGGATGGGCTACGACGATCTGGACTACCGAGGCCGTCCGGTGGTTGCGATTCTTAATACCTGGAGCGACCTAAACACCTGCCATTCGCATTTCCCGCAGCGCGTTCAGGAGGTCAAGCGGGGCATTCTGCAGGCAGGTGGTTTTCCGGTCGAAGTGCCGGTGCTCAGCCTCAGTGAGATGCTGATGAAGCCGACGACGATGATGTATCGCAACCTGCTTGCGATGGAGACCGAAGAGGTGCTGCGCAGTCATCCCATCGATGCGGCAGTGCTGATGGGGGGATGCGACAAGACGGTGCCCGCTTTGATCATGGGGGCGATTTCGGCCGACATCCCTTCCATTTTTCTCCCTGCTGGCCCCATGCTCAAAGCGCACTGGCGCGACAAGACTTTGGGGAGTGGATCGGACGCATGGAAGTTTTGGGATGAGCGGCAGGCGGGGAATCTTTGTGAGAGCGACTGGTGCGAGATCGAAGATTGCATCGCCAGATCTCCCGGGACCTGCATGACGATGGGAACCGCTTCGACGATGGCCTGCATTGTCGAAGCGATGGGCTGGACTCTTCCAGGTGCGGGGAGCATCCCAGCGGTGGTCTCGGAGCATTCGAGGCTGGCGGTCCAAAGTGGCAGGAGGGCAGTGGAACTGGCATGGGAAGGATGGAAACCGTCGCAATGGCTGACCGATGCTTCGTTCCGCAACGCGGTGCGGACATGGCTGACTATCGGTGGTTCGACCAATGCCATCGTCCACCTGATCGCCATGGCGCGGCGCGCGGAAATTGCTCTGAGCATGGAGGATTTTGACCAGCTTTCTCGGACGACTCCGGTGCTGGCCGATATCCGTCCCTGCGGCCAGTTCTTGATGGAAGATTTTCATCGCGCGGGCGGCTTGATGGCGCTGCTGCAGCAACTGGAAGACCTCCTGGAGACGGCGGCGATGGGGGTGGCTGGGCATTCGCTGAGGGAGTCGATCGAGCGGGGGCGTCGAGTTGACGACCAGGTGATTCGCAGTCGCGGCAACCCAGTGTCCGAGGAAGGTGGGGTGTTTGTGCTGCGAGGCAACCTCGCCCCAGAGGGCTGTGTCACCAAGGCGCTGGGAGCCGACCCGCGACTTCGGCGGCACCGCGGACCGGCGATCGTCTTTGATTCCTATCGACAGATGCAGCAGCAGATCCACGATCCGAATCTGGAGGTGACGGCCGACCATGTGCTGGTCCTGCGATCGGCAGGGCCACTTGGGGCTCCCGGCTTTCCCGAATGGGGCATGCTGCCGATCCCTCGCAAACTGCTGCAGCAGGGAGTGCGCGACATGGTGCGGATCAGCGATGCAAGGATGAGCGGCACTAGCTATGGGACCTGCGTGCTGCATGTTTCCCCAGAATCCCACCTGGGGGGACCGCTGGCCTGCGTTCGCACCGGTGACTGGATTTCACTGGATTTGGCCAATCGGTCGATTCAATGGGAGGTCAGCGACCAGGAAGCACAGCGGCGCAAAGAGGCGTGGCGTCCTTCCGGTCCCTCCCCCACACGCGGCTACCATCGGCTTTATGCAAATCATGTCACCCAGGCTCAGGATGGGTGCGATTTTGATTTCCTCGAAGGTCGAAGCCCTGGGGTCGAGCCCGATATCTTCTAGGTCTCTCGCTCCCCTTGCCTGCTCGTGCTTGTGCTTGTCATCGAATGGACCGCTTGGTTGTGGTGTGTTCGCGGTTGGATCGGGCTTTGTAGGGTGTGTGAGGCCGTCGGTAGCGCGGCGGACATTCCAGGGGTGGAATCGATCGGGCACGAAGACGCTCCATACAAATGGTCACGACGGCGGAACACACCACCCCGTTCTCGATCGATCGCTTGGTTGTGGTGTGTTCGCGGTCGGATCGCGGTGGCCTGGACGTGCTGTGGCCCTGCACCGCTGCAGGGCGCCATCGGGTTTGGTGTCCCACCACCGGCTCAGACACCCTACGGGGATGGTCATCGAATGGATCGACGGGTTCGGATAGCAAGCGATAGGTTCACCGTTCATCCTGGTGCCGCAAGGCGACCGCTGCCTGGGCGACCGGCGTCCGCTGGAGCGGCTCTAGGGGGGCCAGCAGCGGCTGGATGGGGCCAGTCTTGGCGATATCCGCCTCGGCGACGGCTTCATGCAGCACACGGATGGGGTGGATGCTGTTGCGCAGCGATTCCAGCGGTTCGAACTCTAGCCGAATCGATTCGGCTAGATCCCAATCCTGATCGTTCATTGCGGCCAGGAGGCGCATGGAGCGTCGTGGGGCGATGCAACCGCAGCCGGTGGTGAAGCCTGCCAAGCCAAAGAGTTTTCGATGGACGATCGCAGGCTGTTCGCCAATGCCGCTGACGATGGTTTCGGCAGGGACTTGTTCCAAGAGTTCCGACAGATAGGGATCGACTTCTGGTTGATCCCGGACCACCGCGTACTTGATCCAGCTGAGCAGTCCATCGCGATGGAGCTTGCCGACCAGATCGACTGGCAGCCATCGGTCATGTTTGAGGTAGAGAACTGCAGGTTTGTTGCTGCGAGCGACCAGGTCCGTGATGCCGCGCGCGATGCCCTGGGGATCGACAATCTCTTTTTGCGGCAACAGCATCGCTGTGGGGAAGTCGAAATCGCGGAGGATGTCGGCTTGGTCTAGCATCAGACCGTAGGAGGGGCCGACGGAGGGGACCACGAAGGTGTCGGGGCTGGTGGCCTGGGCGAGCAGTTCGAGGGCCGATGCAAACTCCGAGGGGCGGAGATGGTAGAAGACGGCGTTGCCTCCGTATAGCAGCGACCGAACACCACCAGCTTCCAGGTAGTGGATCAGCCGCCGATTCTCCGACGGGCAGATCACCCCTTGTGCGTCGCGCGCCAAAGGGGGGACGGCAATCACGCTGGTTCTAAGGTCCTCGGGGAGCATCGGGCCGGTCCGCATGATCTTCCTTTCCTGATGTTTGGGTTCGGAGGCTTGGGCATCGAGTGTCGGCGCGTCGTCTCGTTCGGCTGTGTCGTTCGGCTGTGTCGTTCGGCTGTGTCGTTCGGCTGTGTCGTTCGGCTGGCCAAGGGCATCGACCGCGAAGGCTGGAGGCACATGGAGCGACCATCCTACCACGTTCCCCTGGCGGCTCTCATGTCATCGCTTGTGGATCGCTTGACCAGGCTCCCAGCCCGATCAGCTCCCGGGTGGCCTGGGGAGCCCAGCCGCGGTTGGCGGCTGGTGAAGCGGGGCTGGGATGGAGAATTCTCCCGACTTGGATCTTCGGGAAATCTTGAGCGCATCGCTGGAGGCAGGCTTCAGCAAAGCCTCCAACGCCGATGGCGTGGTGGGGCTGCAGGAGATCGAGGGTCTCATGAAGCAGTTGGTCGCAGGCTTCTTCCAGGGAGCGGCGCAGGGGAGAGGGGAATTTATCGGGGGTCAGATTTTGGGCTCCTTCTGCCAGGAAGCCAAGCGGGCAGTAGTTGGCGACGAAGGCATGGTCGAAGAACCGATCGGGCGTCCCGAAACGATCGGCAAAGAGTCCCCAAAGTCGTTTTCCCGATACCTCCTGCTTGGTGCATGCGGTTCCCAGGACCGGGCGTTTGGGATGGAATCGCTTGGGTGTCTTTGGCTGGGAAGCGATCTTGAGCCAGTCACGGACGGCAGTGACTTCACCGAAGGGAATGCCGGTCTGCATCATTCCCCAGGGGCCAGGGTTCATGCCAAGAAACAGCAACCGGATGCCGCCTCTTGCGTAGCGTTCGACGTATTCCTGGTAGGGGTCCCAGGCATAATCCAAAGGGTTGTAGACCCAGGGGCAGACCGAGGAAAAATCGAGTTGCTGGAGGCTCTGGGAGAGCCGCTGGGAGGCATCGAGTAAGCGGGGGGCGGGATTGGGGATGGGACCGCCGTTCCCCATGCGACGTCGGGCCATCGGCTACCTTTATTTCTTCTGGAGGACGAAGACGGCATCGGAGAGATCGTTGTTCAGTTTCTGAGGCTCTTCCAAGTCGTACCAGAAGTCGTAGACACCCTTGAGTTCCAGTTCGGGGACCTTCCGCAGCAGCGATCGGACTTGCGCTGCCGAATAGGTGCGCAGCGGGAACTCATCGTACAGTTTGAGCACTCCCTGGGGGCGGTGGATCGACATCGTGATCCGCAGGTGCTCGACGCGTGTCTGGCGGGACGATTCCCGCACGGTCAGCGCGTAATTGATTTTGGTGGTTCCCTTTTTGGCAGACCACCGTTCCGTGCCATAGAGATCCGCGTCGGGGGGAAGCAGGTGGAACCCGAGCACATAAACGCCACCGGTCTTCAGATGCTCGGCGACCACGCGCAAGTGCTTCACCGCATCGTCTTCGGTGGTCAGGTGCCGGAAGGTATTGAGCGTATTGAAGGCGGCGTCGAAGCGATGGGGGAATCGAAAGTTGGTCATGTCTCCCTGGACCAGTGTCACCAGTTTCCCAACCCCTTGTTTTTCAACGCGGTTGCGGCAGAACTGCAGCGCCTTTTCGTTCAGGTCCAGGCCAGTCACGTTGTAGCCTCGGCGAGCCATCTCGAGCACCAATCGGCCGGTTCCACAACCTGGCTCGAAGATCTTCCTGGTCTTGCCGGGAACCAGTTGCTTGAAGACCAAGTGAAGGAAGTTGGCTTCACGTTCCGATTCATCAGCAAAGCCCAGGTCGTAGTATTGCGGGTAGTCATACCAGGTCTTCCCCTCGTCCTGGATATTGCGGCGGCGGGTTGGTTTTCGAACTTCCTCCTTCGGTTGGGAAGGACGGGACGAGCTTCTGGAGGAAGCGGCCAAGATGGACTCCTTGCGATGCGGGAATGGGGGCGATCGGAGCGGGGTGGCCGATCCCTACGGGAGGGCCCTCGGCGGCTCGCCTGATGCGGGTTGTCTGGAAACCGTGGACGATTGGTTGTACTGGATGGCGAGCGGCTTGCGAAGATGCAGCAGCCCGAGTGGCCAACCGTTACAATCGCATCGGCTAGCCTTCCGGTGCAGGTCGGGTCGGGCCTCCCGCCACGTTCGGGGCACTAGGTCCATTGATGGCGGGAAGGTGACTCAGCGATTTCGGACCCAACGGCCTGCGATGGGTTGCAGGAGAGGAGCAGGATGGCGCGACGCAGTGGAGCCGACAAAGAAACGTCGAGGGATCTGGAGGACCGGCCGGTTCCGCGGCGGATGTCGGAGATTTCTTCCGCAGCAAGGCGGGCGATGAGCGAGGGTGGATTGCCGACTCGCAATTTAGTGGAGTGGTTGAGCGTCGAGCGGGCGGTGCTGCTGCGATCGATGTGGAGCCAGATCGACCCTGGCGGGGCGATTCCAGGTGCCAGGGAGCTTTCCCAGCAGATCGGTGGTGGATCGGCGCTGCAACAGAGCTGGCGAGTGGCGGAGTATCTTGGGGATCGATGGACTGCAGGAAGTGCACCCTGGCAGCGGATGGTGAGCCATTCCAGCGACATCGTACGGGAGTGGGCCGCTTTGCTGGTGGGGCTTCATCCAGCGGTTGGCTTCAAGAAGCGACTGGAGTGGATCCAGCCGTTGGCTCAAGATCATCACCCTGGGGTGCGTGAGATCGCGTGGATCGCGCTGCGACAGGAGGTGATCGATCAGTTGGCTCTTGCGATGGAGCGGCTGGCGAAATGGACCCGAGCTGCGGATCCCCGGTTGCGGCGCTATGCTTCAGAGATCACGCGGCCTCGAGGTGTCTGGGCTCCCCATGTCACGGCGTTGAAGGAAGATCCATCACCGGGGCTGATGCTTTTGGAGCCGCTGAAGTCCGATGGGGATCGTTATGTTGCCAATTCGGTTGCCAACTGGCTGAATGATGCCAGCAAGAGCCAGCCAGGTTGGGTTTTGGAAGTGACCCATCGGTGGCAAAGGGAGTCTCCCACCTCGGCGACGCAGTACATCGTGCGGCGCGCCCTGCGAACGGTGCGAAAAGACCGATCGGAAGATAGTTGAAGAAACAAGGAGCGAGCGATGCGTCTGGCAATAGCGGTGCTGGTGGGTGGAGTGTTGATGCTGGGAGTGTTCCTAGGAGCTTTGGCTTTCATGTGGTTCGGCCTGGGGCCACGTTTCGCCTTCGAGGGAGAGGGGCCGATGGCCAGCGTTCCCTGGACGATCGGCATGCTGCTGGGTGTGGAACTGGGGTGTCTGCTGGCGGGTTGGGGAGCGACGCGATTGGCGGGGAGCCGATCGCCGATCGCGATTGGAATACTATTGGGGCTCCTGGTGGTCTGGGGTGTGGCGACGTGGAATGGTTCGCGGAGCGGGGCGATGAGAAAGCTGCCCGAAGGCAAGACCATCGCCACCCTTTCCTTCGCGGAGGCAGGAGAGTACTCGGTCAGTCCTTTCTGGTTCCCTTTGGCGATGTTACCGACCGGGATCGGCGGTTTGCTGCTAGGTAGCATCCTGGCGAAGTCGATGCCGAGGCGAGCTGCTTTTGGGGAGCGGATCGATCCGCTGGATGGAGAACGAAGGTAGCGAGAAACGGAAGCGGGGGGATCGGAATCGGTTGAAAGGAAGCGATGGAACCGATTGCGTAGGTTCCCGGAGCAAATCATAATCGACGACGCGACGAAGCTCCCGGAATTCGCCCAGTCCCAAGAGTCTATTCATGCCAGCGATTCACAAAGCGCTCATCACCGCGGCAGGGCCTCGGCAAAACACCCTGCCGCTGCAGCGTCTGGTCGATCGTGACGGAGTGGAGAAAAGCGCCCTGCAGATGATCATCGAGGAGGTCCTGGCGGCGGGGATCGAGTCGGTGGGGATTGTGATCCGTCCTGGGGACGAGGCAGCCTACCGGATGGCGGCTGGCACGCATGCGGATCGGCTTTGTTTTCTCGTGCAGCAGGAACCACGAGGCTACGTCGATGCGATCCTGTGCGGTCGGGATTTCGCAGAAGATCAACCGGTTCTTCATCTGGTGGGGGATCATCTTTACTTGAGTCGCACGGCCGCGCGGTGCGCCCAGCAACTGGTGGAGGTGGCGGTCCGCGAGCAGTGCGTCGTCTCCGCGGTGCAACCGACGCGGGAAACGATGCTGCCGCACTTCGGGGCGGTGGGAGCCACGCGTCTACCGCAGCAGGATCATCTCTACGAAGTCCATCGCGTCGTCGAGAAGCCGACGCCGACGCTGGCAGAGCAGGAGTTGTCGGTGTCGGGCCTGCGCAGCGGTTACTACCTATGCTTCTTCGGCATGCATGTGCTTCACGGTCAGGTCTTTCGATTGCTGGAGTCAGCGATTGGTCATCGGCCTGGCAAGGCGACGCTGGCCGATGCCTTGGATGCTCTGGCGGGGAAGGAAAGGTATCTGGCCTTCGAACTGGAGGGGACGCGCTTCAATCTCGGGGTGCAGTATGGCCTCCTATGGACTCAGTTGGGCTTGTCGTTGGCAGGGGTGGATCGCGAGCGGGTGCTGGCGGACCTTGTGGAATTGATGGCGGTTCAGGCATCTGGCCGCCTGCGCTGACAGGCCGGGAAGGAACGCGTTCGATGGGATCTGGAGCCGGCGACCCCTGGACCGAAACGATTCTCGCAGAGGACGCAAGGCTGCGAGATCGGAGCGTCGAGTCGTTGGCGGCGGGGTTGGATCGCGAGCAACTGCTGGAGGCATGCAACCAGCTGGATCCCTTCTGGCGTCGGACCGATAATCTCTATCATCGCGTCCGAGCGATGCTGATGCTGTCGGCCATCCATCGATACCAACTTCCTCCACTGCTCTCCCAGCGGCCCGGCGCCGCCATCGCCTACCAGTCTTTTGAGCATCTGCTCCATCGGCGGTTCGTCGAAGCGATCGATGGGATGCTTGCCGTTCAATCGTCGCAGGGGCCCAGTCAAGCCCTCTCCAGCGGTCTTGCCAAAGCCTACTACCAACTGGCGATGCAGACCCTGGCCGATCAGGTGCGTCGTTCGGTGCGCAGCGTGCGAGGCAACCAGTGGATGTTTCGGATTGGCCATCCCAGCGACCATCCGCTGCGACTGGATGGTCGACTGCTGAAAACGGGAGAGGAAAGTGGCCAGTTCCCGATGCTGATCGAGAAGACCCCAGTGCGGATGGATTTTTCGCATTCTGGGTGGAGCGACATTTTTTTTCTCGGGATGGACTACCCCGAGGGAGCGCAGGTGATCAATGCCTCGATCGACCTGGGGATTCATCCACGCGATGATGCGCCGCGACCACCGGTCGAGGCGTATTTGCGAGTGATCGATCGGCCGGTGCTGCGATTGGTGAGCGTCGATTTGGGAGCCGAGGCGGAGATCGATCAGATCGATGAACTGTTCGATTTCGCTAAGGACCACTTGGGGTTGCTCAAAGCCGCCGTGATCGCATCGGGATTGGTGCCGCCGGTGATGGAAGGTTGCCATCAGCCGATCGAGCGGTTGCTGGAGCGAGTGCTGGGCAGGCGAGGGTTGGGGCTGGAGCTGGTCAGCAGCGTCAACGATATTCCGAAAGGTTCCCGCCTTGCGGTTTCCACCAACCTGCTGGGCGCCATGATCGCCGTGTTGATGCGAGCCACGGGGCAGACCGAATCGCTGGAAGGTGGGTTGGTGGAGCGGGATCGCAGACAGGTTGCGGCCCGCGCGATTCTCGGGGAATGGCTGGGGGGATCGGGTGGCGGATGGCAGGATTCCGGGGGGGTGTGGCCTGGCATCAAGTGGATTCGAGGCAGTTTGGCGGTGCCGGGGGACCCGGAATTCGGGGTCAGTCGAGGGCGTCTGCTTCCCCAGCACACGGTGCTCGACTCCCAGAGCGTGTCTCCGGAAGCGAGGAAACGACTGCAGGATAGCTTGGTGTTGGTCCATGGCGGGATGGCGCAGAACGTTGGACCGATCCTGGAAATGGTGACCGAAAAGTATCTGCTGCGATGCAGTCGGGAGTGGTCGGCGCGACAGGAAGCCATCGCGATTTTGCAGCAGATGGTCGAGGCGCTTCAGGAAGGGGACCTCCGGCGACTAGGGGCCCTGACGACTAGAAACTTTGAAGGACCCCTGCAGCAGATCATCCCCTGGTGCACCAACCTTTTCACCGACACGCTGATCGCAGGCTGTCGCAAGGAGTACCGAGATCAGTTCTGGGGATTCTGGATGCTGGGAGGCATGTCGGGTGGCGGGATGGGGTTCCTCTTCGATCCAGCGATCAAGCCCCAGGCGCAGGCGTGGCTGCAGCGGGAGATGGTGGAGGTCAAGAGGCGCATTGAGCAGCAGTTGCCCTTCGCGATCGATCCGGTGGTCTACGACTTTGCCATCAACGATCGAGGTAGCTGGGCGACTCTGGCAGAAGGTCACAACGCGCTCCTTCCTATCGGCTACTACGCTCTGATGGCACCCAAATGGATCCGCCAGGAAGTGCGAGGGCGCAGCGAACAGACGCAGCGCGAACTGCAGCAACTGGGAAACCGAATGAAAGAAGGGCAAGTCTCCGGCGATTGGTTGCTGGAACGCTTGCTGCCGCAGGGGAATGTTTCCCATGTGGCCCCCGAGCCGTTGCAGGAGTTGTTGCGGTCGCACGGCTTTGATCGTCAGCAGCACGAACAGATTCGGACCGCTCTTTTGGCAGGTCGAATCGGCATCGCTCAGAACCGACTGCCACAGGGGACTCCGATCGAAAATGTCCAACTGCCCGACCGACGGCAGATGCCCAGCCAGCGGCGTCAGGAGCAGGAGGCGTTGGGCGCGGCAGCGATCCGCGCTGGGAAGGTGGCCGTGGTGACGCTGGCCGCCGGGGTCGGCAGCCGCTGGACGGGAGGCGCAGGGGTGGTCAAGGGACTCCATCCCTTCTGCCGAATCGCCGGTCGCCATCGCACCTTCCTGGAAGTCCATCTGGCCAAGTCCCGACGAACCGCTCGGCAATTCGCCAACCCAATACCTCACCTAATCACCACCGGATATCTCACCCACCAGCCGATCGCTACCGCGATGGCCGCCTCCGGAAATCATGGCTACCCCGGCCCTGTCCTTCTCTCGCCAGGTAGAGCGGTTGGCTTGCGGATGGTGCCGACCCAGCGGGACTTGCGTTTCTACTGGAATGAGATGCCGCAGCAGCTGTTGGATGAACAGAAGCAGAAGGTGCTGGAGAGCGCCCGAGAGTCGCTATGCCAATGGGCCATGCAGATGGGCGAAGGGTCGGACTACACCGACAACCTCCCCTTTCAGTGCATGCATCCGGTCGGTCATTGGTACGAGATTCCCAACATGCTCCGCAACGGCACGCTCGCACAGCTTTTGCAGGATCGGCCTCAGCTGACCACCTTGCTGCTGCACAACATCGATACCTTGGGTGCCAGCGTCGACCCGGAATTGCTGGGCGAGCATCTGGAGTCGGAGGCAGCTCTGACGTTTGAGGTGATTCCACGCCGGCTGGAAGATCGCGGTGGGGGGCTTGCCCGAGTCCATGGACGGCTGCGACTGCTGGAAGGACTGGCGATGCCCGACGAGCGATTGGAGTTCGAACTGAGCTATTACAATTCGATGACCACCTGGATCGACATCGACAAACTGCTGCGAGTGTTCGAGCTGGACCGAGAAGCATTGTGCGATGCAGCCCGAGTCGACCAAGCGGTCCGAAACACCGCGCAGAGGATGCCCACCTACGTAACGATCAAGGACGTCAAGCGACGGTGGGGCAAGGGGCAGGAAGATATCTTCCCCGTCCTGCAGTTTGAGAAACTATGGGGAGACATGACGATGCTGCCCGACCTCGATTGCCACTTCATGGAAGTCGACATGCGGCGCGGCCAGCAATTGAAGGATCCCGCGCAACTGGATGGCTGGGTGCGCGATGGATCTTGCGACTACGTCGAATCCCTTTGCGACTGGTAGCTTGATCCACCCCCAACCCGCCAAGGCTGGGCAAGCGCCAGAGACTCCCCTCCCCCACCTTCGCCTGTTGTTCTGCTTCGAATCGCCAGCGGCTTGTTTCCAATCCTCCTTTGGGAGTTGCAAAATGAATCGGTCGATGCCCGATGGTTGGCTGGCTTCCTGGGCCACCAAGATGGTGCGAATCGGATGGGTCTCCCTACTGATCGTGCAGCTCCACGCGGAGGTGACTTGGGGGAGACCTCAGGAGATTCCTCAGACGCTGGCCGAAGGCCAACCGCTGCCTGGCGACTACTCCATTCCGGTGATCGACTTGAGCGAGCAGAGGGAGCGTCAAGTGATCGTCGATCGGGTGGCCGGTCAGTATCTGGGGCATCCCACCACCGTGCTGCTGGAAGATGGCAAGACGATCCTGTGCGTCTATCCGGAAGGGCATGGGAAGGGAAAGATTCGGATGAAGCGGAGTGAGGATGGCGGGAAGAGTTGGGGGGAGCCTTTGCCGGTTCCGGAAAACTGGGCGACCAGTCAGGAAACCCCGACGATCCATCGCGTGGTCGACCCGCAAGGCAAGAGGCGACTGCTGTTATGGTCGGGGCTCTATCCGGCACGGACCAGTCTCAGCGAGGATGACGGGAAGACATGGAGCCCCTTGGAGCCGGCGGGGGCTTGGGGTGGCATCGTCGTGATGGCATCGCTTCAGGCCCGGCGGGAACCCGGGCATTACATCGCGCTGTTTCACGACGATGGGCGGTTCATCCACAAAGGATCAACCCCCACTCGCCCACCGACGTTTACGTTGTATCAGTCGGAGTCGACGGATGGCGGGTTGCGATGGAGTGAGCCGAGGGGGATCTTTCGGAGTCAGGAGGTGCATCTTTGTGAGCCGGGGCTGGTCGTTTCCCCCGATCGCAAGCGATGGGCCGTCTTGCTGCGGGAAAATTCCCGCCGCCGCAATTCCTTTCTGATCGAGTCGACCGACGAAGGAGCCACCTGGTCGGCGCCCAGGGAACTGCCGGCCGCACTCTCCGGCGATCGTCACGTCGCCGTCTACGCACCCGACGGAAGACTGTTCATCTCCTTTCGCGATACAACGCGCCAATCCTCCACCCAAGGCGACTGGGTGGCTTGGGTGGGAACATGGGACGATCTGGTCGGTGGCCGTCAGGGGCAGTACCGAGTGCGATTGATGGACAATCAAAAGGGGGCCGATTGTGCTTACCCTGGGGTTGAAGTGCTCCCCGACGGGACGATCGTCACCACCACCTACGGGCACTGGGTGGAAGGGGAGCCGCCATTCATCGTCTCTATCCGTCTGCGGCTGGAGGAGTTGGATCAGCTAGCCAAGGCGGGGATCCCCCAGAAATAGCGACTTTCCCTTTTGGTTTTGCCGTTGATCCATCTGGGGAAAAGATTATCCTTACGGGTCTGGAAATTTTTCTCCCGAGCCATAGGGCGGCTTGGCCGAACGATGAGCTAGGTGGATGGTGGAAGTCATTCTTGGCGAGAAGCTTTTGGGATGGCCTTTGGGTGCTTGCCCAGGTGGTCTCTGGATCCAATCGCGTTAGGGGTCAGCGATGTCGAAAGTCTGTTCGGTCTGCAACAAGTCGGCTGGTGTTGGCAATGCGGTGGAGACCCGAGGGAAGGCGAAATACCTGGGTGGGGTCGGTACCAAGATCACTGGCATCACTCGCCGTCGCTTCCAGCCCAATCTTCAGACGATCAAAGCGGCGCTGCCCAGTGGTGAGACGAAGACGATTCGCGTCTGCGTTCAGTGCATTCGCAGCGGACGCGTCCGTAAGGCGGTTCGTCAGAAGCCATTTGCCATCACCGAAGCGAAGTAAACCGTCGATCGACAACGTCATGCGGGGCGTGGCCTCAAGGGGCCGATCGGGAAGCTTCCCGATCCTGCTTGTGCATGCTGCAGCTTGGACGATTTTGTCCACAGGGAAGGCGATCCGACCAATCGGGTCGCCTTTTTTTAGTTAGCTCGGTCGATAAGGAGAACTGGCTGCCAGCCGTCCCGCACCTGCTCCGTCACGTGCCGACGGTGCTCGTGCTTGCAATCGGAACCAGCCCTGATGACTTCGCAATCCTTCGATCACGAACGACGCGACGCGTCGCGTTTATCGAGGGGTGTTGAGATCGATTACGATAACGAGCACCGCTGCGCTGAGCACGATCACGAATCGGGGGCCCAAAAGGCGCCAGAACCATGGGATGCAACGGAAGGGCGGCGGTGCGTTTTTTCGCCAGATCATGATCGACTCCCGCAGCCCGCTGATCCTCGGCGATCGTTCCGAGGGAGCGGTGGGCGCGTGGGCGGCTGCCGCCGGATCGACAGTACCAACCGGATCGATGCTCCGATCGCTTGCAACCACTAGGGAGTCGGCTGATGCCTATCGACGCAGAGGAGATACGAAAAATCGCTTCCCTTGCCAAGCTTCGGTTAAGGGAAAGGGAACTGCAGGAATTGGAGGGGCAGTTCCGCGCGATTTTGGAGATGGTCGACCAGTTGAGTGAGCTGTCTTGCGAAGGCCTGGGGCAGTTGGCTCATCAAGCCGTCCCTCTGGAGTGGTTGCGGGAGGACCGGGTGGGTGGATCGTTGCGACCGGAGGAGGCGTTGAGCAATGCGCCGCGAGGGGATGGGGAGTGTTTTCGGGTCCCCCCGGTGCTGGGTGGCGACGCCTGAGGTCGGCGGGCTCAGCCGATCGGCTGGAAATGGCAATGCGGGATGGATCGTAATCGATAGGCTCGATTGGATGTGGGGAGCTCATGACCGAACCAACGATCGACCAGTTGCATCGGCGGGAAGTGTCGAGCGAAGAGTGGACTGGCTATTGTTTGGCCAGAATCGACGCGGTCGACAAGAGAGTGGGTGCGATGGTTTCCGTGGATGCGACGGGGGCCCTCGAGGCGGCTCGCGCAAGTGATCGCCGCAGGTCTTCAGGGGAGTCGCTTGGGTATTGGGATGGGGTACCGGTCGCCGTCAAGGACAACCTGTGCACTCTGGGGCTGCCGACCACCTGCGGGTCGAGGATGCTGGCCGATCATCGATCCCCGTATGAGGCGACGGCGGTAGCCAAGCTGCGTGCGGCGGGGATGGTGCTTCTGGGAAAAACGAATCTCGACGAATTTGCGATGGGGGGATCCACCGAGACCAGTTGCCATGGGCCGACTCGGAATCCCTGGGACTTGGAGCGAACGGCTGGTGGCAGTAGCGGCGGATCGGCCGCAGCGGTTGCTGCAGGCCTAGTCCCGGTGGCGCTGGGGAGTGACACCGGTGGATCGATTCGGCAACCTGCCTCCTACTGCGGCCTAGTGGGGCTCAAGCCAAGCTATGGTCGAGTCAGCCGCTACGGGTTGGTGGCGTTCGCCAGCAGTCTCGATCAGGTGGGGCCGATCAGTGGTCAAGTCGAACAAGCGGCGCGGCTGTTGGAGGTGATAGCGGGTCATGATCCTCGGGACGCCACCAGCGACCCGGAGAGTCGTTTTGAGTTGGGCGATGCGCTGGAGCGGCCCGATCGTGCGATGCGGGTGGGGTTGTTGCGGGAGACGATTTCTAGTCGAGGTGTGGACGAGCGGGTGCGGGAGGCGGTGGAGCGAGCGGCGGAGTTCTTTCGCAGCGAGGGGGTGGTGGTTGAAGAGATCGACCTCCCCCACGCTCGCTATGCGATCCCCGTCTATTATTTGATCGCTCCCAGTGAAGCCAGCAGCAATCTGGCGAGGTACGACGGTGCTCATTTTGGTTTCCGTTCGGCAGGGGCCAGTGGCGACCTGGAGTCGATGTATTGCCAGTCCAGGTCGGAGGGGTTTGGCAAAGAGGTGCAGCGGCGGATTCTGCTGGGGACTTATGCGCTGAGTTCGGGGTATGCCGACGCCTACTATCGCAAGGCTCTGCAGGTGCGGCAGCTTTTGGCGGACGACTACCGGAAGGCGTTTGAGCGTGTGGATCTGCTGCTTGGACCAACGGCTCCCACCTCCGCCTTTCGGCTCGGGGAAAAAGTCGATAACCCGATCGAAATGTATCTGCAGGATCTATTTACGGTGGGTGCCAATCTGGCTGGGATCCCTGCCCTCTCGATCCCGATCGAGCCGGCGGATGGAGGGCTTCCGATAGGAGTTCAGTTGCAGTCGAGGCGATGGGCCGAGCGAGAGTTGCTGCGGGCCGGGCATTGGCTGCAGCAGGGAGAAGGGGCCGTTGAGAGGCTTCCTGAGTGGATCCGGGCTGGACAATCCTGAGGCTGGGCAGAGGGAGTAGACGGGGATGAACTACCAGATGGTGGTGGGACTGGAAGTCCATGTGCAGTTGAAGACCCAGACCAAGCTCTTCTGCGGCTGTTCCACTCAATTCGGCGCGCCGCCCAACTCGCAGGTCTGTCCCGTCTGTCTTGGGCTGCCGGGTGCCTTGCCCGTGATCAACCAGGAGGCGATTCGTTTGGCGATCCGAACCGGTTTGGCGTTGGGGAGCCGGATTCCTGAGGAGACGCATTGGGACCGCAAAAACTACTTTTATCCCGACCTTCCCAAAGGGTATCAGACAAGTCAGTTCGACCAACCGATTTGCCAGGGAGGCCAGCTGACTGTGGGGGGAGGTGGCGAAGGGGACCAAGCCAACTCCTTCACCGTCCGTTTGGTGCGTGCGCATCTGGAGGAGGACGCTGGGAAAAGTCTCCATGACGAACGAACCGGGACAGGGGACACTCGGATCGATCTGAACCGCGCGGGGACTCCCCTGCTAGAGATCGTGACGCAGCCCGATTTGCGGTCCGCTCAGCAGGCGAAGGAATTCCTCGAAGAGTTGCGTTTGCTGCTGACATTCCTGGATGTGTCCGACTGCAACATGCAGGAGGGGAGTCTTCGAGCCGATGCGAACGTGAACCTGCACCTGGAGGGTCCGCACGGAGTGGTCGCCACCCCGATCACCGAGATCAAGAATCTCAACAGCTTTCGCGCGGTGGAGCGAGCGATCACCTTTGAGGCAGAGCGTCAGTGGCAACAGTGGCAGCGAGACGGACGGGTGTTGGGAGAGGTGCCCAAGCAGACTCGGGGCTGGGACGACGAGGCCGGGGTCACGACGCTGCAGCGAGAGAAAGAGGAGGCGGCGGATTATCGTTACTTCCCTTGTCCCGATTTGATGCCCGTCCGTTTGACTTTCGAGGTGATCGAACGACAGCGACGGGAGATTGGCGAGTCGCCGCAGGAGAAGCGGCAGAGGTATATCGGGGAGCTGGGGATCAAGCCCTACGACGCGCAGGTGATCGTGGCGCAGGGGCGAGGTGTCTGCGACTACTTTGATCGGATGGTGCAGTTGGGGGCTCCTGCGCGCCGCGCCAGTGCATGGATGCAGCAGGATGTGCTTCGGTATCTGAAGGAGCAACGGGTGGCGATCGACCAGTTTCCGGTCGATGCGGCGCGCTTGGCGATGCTGCTGGGGGCCATCGAGTCGGGAAAGATCGATACGACACGCGGCAAAGAGATTTTTCAGCTCTTGCAGAAGTCGGCTCAACTGACCATCGAAGAGGCGATTGCCCAGCTGGGGCTGGAAGCGGTCGATCAGGGCACCCTTGAGTCGCTTTGCCAGCAGTTGCTGGCAGACAATCCAGACGTGGTCGCCAAGGTCAGGCAGGGGAACGCCAAGGCGCTGGGCAGCTTGGTCGGGCAGGCTCGCAAAGCCAATCCCAACGCCGACCCGCGTCAGGTTCAGGAGCTATGCATGCGTCTGATCGAGCGATCGGCAGGAGATGCTGGCCAGTGACCTTGAAGATGGTCGCTTTCTGATCGTTTGGGGGCTGTCCGCCGATCGCTTTCAGGTCAATCCAGCAGGTGATCGGCCACCCAGTGATCCATCCAGCATCCCAGTCCCTCGGACCTCGAGTGATTCAGATAGCCCAGATGGCCACCGTGTTTGGTGACGGTCACTTGGCAGCTGGAGGACCAAGGAGCATCCTCGTAGATCGACACCGGGACGATGGGATCGCTGCGATCGACCAGGATTTCGGTAGGAACGGTGATGCGATCCAGCATGCGGGCGCTGGAGCATCGATCGTAGTATTCGGCAGCGTCCTGAAAACCGATCAGGGGGGCGGTGAACTGATCGTCGAAATCGCGAATCGAACGGATTGGTTTGTGGAGCGATCGGAAACGTTCTTGCCAGCGGGGCCAGAGCGAAGCGCGTTGCTGAGCGGCGTTGCGGAGCATCCGGACGAAGAAGCGGTTGTAGAGCCAGTTTCGGCGGGATTCGATCGAGTCGCAGCAGCGGGCCAGGTCGATCGGCGGTGCGACCACCACGGCGCGTTCCACTTGGGCCGACCATGCTTGTTGTCGACTTTCGGCCAGCATCTTCAGCAGGATGTTTCCCCCGAGAGAGAATCCTGCGACGCGCCAGCGAGCGATCCCCAGGTGCTGGCTGGACCACATCATCACACGCCGGATGATGTCGCTGCAGCCGGCGTGGGCTGGGAGGTCGCTGAGCGTCATCGAGGGGCCGCAACCCGGCAGGTCCATGCGGAGCACGCGGTGGCCGAGAGCCGTCAGGTGGTCGGCGATTCGGACCAGATAGGGGCTGGCATGACTGCCTGCTAGTCCATGGAGCAGCAGGATGGCTTGGTCGGACTTGGGAGCCGATCGGGCATGCGATTCGTAGAGGCAGGTGGCGCTGTTTTCACCGAAGGGGGCTTGGTGTGCCGCGACGGCGAAGCGGCTTTCGGGCTTCAGCGTGTAAGGCACCAGCATCGTCTGGAGATGGCCGTTGCGCAAATACCATCTCGGTTGGTAACTGGTTCCCACGGCGGCAGATTCTTTCGGGAGAAGTTGGACTGGGCAATGCATCTGCTGTCGACTCTGTTGGAAAGTTCTACGGCCATGTCAGGGGAAACCGAGGGCACCAACGGCGGCGACACCTGGCGCCCTGCGCGGGGTTGATTTGAAAAAAAGCTTTCGCAGGTGTGTCGCACTTGCAACCCACGTCGGCTGCAACGATCGTATCAGGGAGCCGCCCTGCGTGAAAAGGCGAGTCGGCCCCCCGAGGGGGGAGACCGAAGGGGGCTTGCGAGGAAGCCACCAGCCATCTTGCCATGACGCGTTAGGCCTTGCGAAAAGCTGGCCAAGCGGATGGAATGGGGGCTTGATTTTCGACGAACTGCTCAATTTTCAGGGGAAAAGGGGATCTGGATGTCGTTATTGGTGGTCGGTTCGGTGGCGTTTGATTCGATCCAGACCCCGACAGAGCATCGGGAGCGCGTTCTGGGGGGATCCGCGGTCTATTTTTCCTACGCCGCCAGTTACTTCACCCCGGTTCGACTGGTTGGGGTGGTTGGTGAAGATTGGCCCGACAACCACACCCAGATGCTTCAGACGCGCGGTGTCGACACGGCGGGACTGCAGGTAATCCCTGGGGGCAAGACGTTCTACTGGAAGGGGCGTTATCTTCCCAACATGAACGACCGGGAGACGCTGGAGATCGATTTGAATGTCTTTGGTTCCTTCGATCCGAAGGTCCCGGAGTCCTTCCGTGATTCTCCCTATCTGTTCCTCGCCAATGCGGCTCCTTCGGTCCAGATGAAGGTGCTGGACCAGGTGCGTCGTCCCAAGTTGGTCGTTGCCGACACGATGGACCTTTGGATTCAGACCGCGCACCCCGACTTGATGGCGTTGCTCAAGCGAGTCGACGGGCTGGTGCTGAACGACAGCGAAGCGAAGTTGCTGACCGAGCAGAGCAATGTGATTGCTGCTGGCAAGGCGATTCAATCGATGGGCCCGAGGCTGGTGATCGTCAAGAAGGGGGAGCATGGAGCGATCTTTTTTGGGCCCGATGGGGTTCAGGCGCTGCCAGCCTACCCGACCGCTCACATCGTCGATCCAACGGGTGCCGGCGACAGCTTTGCCGGTGGGATGATGGGATACATTGCCTCAGCGGACCGGACCGATGCGGAGACACTTCGTCGCGCTCTGGCTTACGGAACCCTGGTGGCCAGCTACAACGTCGAGGACTTCAGCCTCTCCAGGATGCAGTCGATCGAGCGTGAGGATCTCGATCGGAGAATGACCGACTTTCGTTCGATGTTGTCGCTTTAGGGCGGTGGAATTGCGGGAGTGTCGATGATCGGGCGACGAAAGCCGAGTCGTGAAGCATTTCAGGACTATCTTCAGGAACTGAAGCAACCGACCACTCGCCTTCTGGAAGAACGGGCGAGTGTCGACCGTCGTAGCCCGGAGAGGACGATGCTGGAGGGGCGTCGAACGCGTCCCTTCGGAACGCTGCTTCGCGAATTTTGGCGATTGCTGGATGGTTTTCATCTCCACATCATCTTGGTCCTTGTGGCTCTGACCATCACGACGCTGCTCGCATTGATCCCCCCGTACAGCACCAAATTGGCGATCGACCTGGTGCTCACATTGCCCCCACGCCCGATGCCCGACTGGATGCCTGCTCGCCTAGAGCAACTTCCCAAGATGGGGTTGTTGGTAGCCATCGTGTTGCTTGCGGGCATGGTGTCGTTGGTCCGGTTGCTCGTCAACCTCTGGGCTAGGTGGATGAGTTTCCGAACTGTTCAGCGAGTGCAGTCGTCGACGCGAACGCGACTGTTCGATCAGTTCATGAATCTCCCGCTGCATCGGATCCAGCAGCTGAAAAGTGGAGGGGTCAACAGCATCCTGCGCGAGGACGCAGGGGGGGTTGGTGAATTGATCACCACCATGCTCAATCAGCCTTGGCAGGCGATCGTGCAGCTTCTGGGGAGCCTGGTGATTCTGGTGATGGTCGATTGGCGTTTGATGACCATCGTGATCCTGCTGCTGCCGCTGGTCTACTTTTCCCATCGCAACTGGATCGAGAAGATACGGCCACTGCACCGGGATGTACGGGCTCAGCGGCAGCGGATCGATGCGGCGACGACCGAGGCGTTTGGTGGGATTCGCGTGGTGAAGACCTTCGGTCGCAAGCAGGCCGAAGCACAGAAGTTCGTGCTGGGAAACCACCTGTTCATTCGTAAGCAAGTGCGAGTCTGGATGCGGATGCGGGTGGTTGAATTGGTGTGGGAGTTTTTGGTGCCTGCGGCATCCGCGGTGTTGCTCCTCTATGGTGGTTGGCAGATTCTCCAGGGGCAGCTGACGCTGGGTGACTTGATGCTGTTTCTGGTCTACCTCGCGATGCTCATGGGGCCGATCGCTACGATCGCCAACACCGCCGTGACGCTGCAGAACAATCTGGCAGGCCTGGACCGCGTCCTCGATATTCTGGAGGAGGACAAGGAGTTCGCCACCAACTCCGGCGCAATCGCTCTCGATCGCGCCCAGGTGCGTGGCCGACTGGTCCTGGAGGATGTTTCCTTTCGCTATCCACAGTCCGATCACCCGGTCCTCAATGGGATCCACTGCGAGATTCCAGAAGGATCGACGGTGGCGCTGGTAGGACCAAGTGGCGCCGGAAAGACGACTCTCTGCAATTTGATCGCGCGATTCTACGATCCCACCGCTGGTCGCATTCTGCTCGATGGAATCGATCTAAGAGATCTTCAGGTCGACAACTATCGAAAGCTTCTGGGGATCGTCGAGCAGGAGGTGTTTCTGTTCGACGGGACCGTCGCCGAGAACATCGCCTATGCCGCCCCCAAAGCGTCGATGGAGCAGGTGGTGCAAGCCGCTAGGTGGGCCTGTGCCGCTGAGTTCATCGACCGGCTTTCCGATGGGTATCAGACCGTGATCGGGGAGCGCGGGGTCAAGTTGTCCGGAGGGCAGCGCCAGCGGCTGGCGATCGCACGAGCGATCTTGGCGGATCCTCGCATCCTGATCCTCGATGAAGCCACCAGCAACCTGGATAGCGACAACGAACAGATGATTCAGGAAAGCCTGAAGCATCTGCTTCAGGGACGGACCTCCCTGGTGATCGCTCATCGTCTAAGCACCGTTCGGCACGCGACGAAGATTCTCGTGCTGGACCAGGGGCGCATCGTCGATCAAGGGAACCATCAGAGCCTGATGGCAGGAAGCAACCTCTACGCCAAATGGGTCGCTCGGCAGTCGGGCCAGTAGCCCGTTTTTCACTGTCCGGTGGCCTTCCATGGGCGATTCCCAATCGATGCAGTGAAGCGACCGGATCCCCCCAGATCGATCGGGCTAGTAGGAACTGCTGTGGCTGGATGAGCAACCTTCTTTAGGTTGTCATGGAGAGACCACTGACGGAAAGTCTGGACGCTTGGATGGCCGCAGGGGCGATTGCTCTGTGCCTTCCTATCCAGAACTTCTGGCCCATCCATAGCTTCTGGGATCGCTTGCGGCTCGCACACCCATCGGAACTGCCTGAGCCCCTTGTGCGGTGGCTAGATGACGGACGATGCGGGTGGTGTGGCCCATGGCTGCGAGACCTTCGGCGATCGACCGGGGCATGTGAGCTTCAATTTCGGTGCGGTCGGGGCGCCACTGATGATGGATCCGCGGGGCGGCAAGTGCGGCGTCGATCGACATGCCCAGATCGATGCCTCTCAGCAGATTCAGCAGCGTCGCGCTGATGATCTTGGGGCCTCCGGCCGCACCGCAGGTGTAGATCGCTTGACCCGAAGAATCGCAAACGATGGTGGGAGACATGCTGGATAGAGGGCGCTTGCCTGGCGCCACCGAATTCGCCTCGGCCCCCACCAGCCCAAAAGCGTTGGGAATCCCAGGTTGGATGCTGAAGTCATCCATCTCGTTGTTCATCATGACCCCTGTTCCCGGAATCATCACCTTACTGCCCCAGGTGGTGTTGATGGTTGCGGTCATCGCCACCCACATCCCCTGCGAGTCGACGGTAGTTAGGTGGGTGGTGTGCTTGCGATTCTCGAACGACTCGGTCAGGTCGTCGGGGGTGCCGGGGCCGGGGACTTCGGTGGCGTGATCGAGCGAAATTCTTTCGGAGAGGGAGCGGCAGTAGGTGGGATCGACCAGGCCGGAAGGGACGCGAACGAAATCGGGATCTCCCAGCCAATGCGCGCGGTCGGCAAAAGCCAGCTTCATCGCCTCGACCACCACATGGTAGAAGCGTATCGGATCTTCCGAGTGCATCTGAGCCAGGGGAAACCGTTCCAGCATCTGCAGCATCTGCGCGATGTGGAGACCGCCGGAGCTGGGGGGTGGGAAACCATAGAGCATCTGGTCGCGATAGCGCCATCCAATCGCCCGCCGCTCGATCGCCCGGTAGCGTTCAAAGTCTGCCAGCGTCACGATGCCGCCAGCATCTCCTAGAGCCTTGCAGCAGGCGGCGGCAAAAGGGCCGCGATAGAAGTAACCGCTCCCTTCCTCGGCGAGATGACGCAGGGTCTGCGCCAGTTCGGGTTGGAGCAATCGCTGTCCAACCGCTATCGGTTTTCCTCCTGGAAGCAGCAGCCCTGCACTGGCGGGATCTTGCGCCAGGTCGGCCGCTTCCGACTGAATCGCCAGGGCGGTGGCAGGTCCTACCGAAAAGCCGTGCTGAGCCGCCTGGATGGCGGGAGCGAAAAGCGATTTCCAGGGGAGTTTTCCGAACCGCCGGTGGGCTTCTTCCATGGCCGCCAGTTGCCCAGGGATTCCCGATGCCAGGGGGCCGGTCTGGCTTTTGAGACCATTCGCCTTTCCTCCCTCTAAAAACATGTCTCGCGTCGCTGCCCCGGGAGCCTCCTCACGACCATCGATCGCGACCGCTCCCTGCGGCTGGTGGTAGATGAGAAAGAAACAACCACCTCCCAGACCCGAATTGTGGCCATCGACCACCCCCAGGCAAAGCCCTGCAGCAATCGCCGCATCGACCGCCGATCCCCCCAATTCCAGCATCGCGATGGCCGCTTGCGTCGCGATAGGGTGCACGGTGGCAGCTGCCGCTTTCCCTTGAGCGGCACGGGAGTTCAAAGACCACCGACTATCGCTCGGCCTGGGGGCCAGATCCCCAAGGCATCGTCTCCCCAGGCCACCGGCCAGGATGCTGGCACCGGAGACCATCATCCAGGTGCGACGCGATGATCGATTCGTCATCTCTCGGGATCTCCCTGAGGGAAAAAGCGCGGGACTGTTGGGATTCTGGCAAGGTCGTTTTCCTGCAAGATGAATATAATCGGTAACGGTTGCAAGGATCGGTAGCCCGGAGCAGCGACTCTCCGAGGCGTTCTGCTGCCTTGCTCCGACCCGCCTACCATCCGCCAGGAGCATTGTCGATGACCAGAAAAATCCTGATCGATGGCGACCCTGGGATCGATGAAGCATTGGCGATCACCATGGCTCTTTTCGATCCGCGACTGGAGGTGGTGGCCATCACCGCATGCGCGGGGATCGTCGAGGCGCATCGAAGTGGCCAGAACCTCCTGTCGCTCATCGAATCGCTCGATCCCCCCAAGCGGCCGCGACTGGCTGTCGGAAGCGATCCGGAGGGAGCGCCAACAGGGGATTGGCGATCATTGCATGGGGAAGATGGGCTGGGAAATATCCAATTGCCGCCGGTTGGACGGCATCATGCGGTTGCCAGTGAAAAACTGATTGCCGAGCAACTGCGGACCTATGCCGGTCGAATCACCTGCCTGACCACCGGCCCGCTGACATCGATCGCCAAAGTCTTTCAGAAGGATCCGGCCCTCCAGGATGCCGTCGATCGATTGGTGGTCTGCGCTGGTTCTCTGGATGGGATCGGCGACGTCACGGCGGTTGCCGAATTCAATGCACACTTCGATCCGGGTAGCGCGTCCGCTGTCTTCCGGTCGTCGACGACCAAATCGCTGGTGCCGCTACACACCAGCCGTCAGCTGGCCTTCGGATGGGAGCTGATGGAACGGCTTCCGGGGAAGTGGACGCGAGCCGGGCGAATCC
Source organism: Pirellulaceae bacterium (assembly GCA_044371425.1). Classification (GTDB taxonomy): domain Bacteria; phylum Planctomycetota; class Planctomycetia; order Pirellulales; family Pirellulaceae; genus JBEISR01. Next base: position 75,270 of record JBILTR010000013.1, read on the forward strand.
TTCATCCCATGGCGACCCATTTCTTTCGCGCAGCGAGACACTCTTTGGGGGTTGAGTCGTTTCCGATGCCAGCCATCACCGGCCTGCTTGCTATCCTGCACCCGGAGCTGTTCCGCAGTGAAGAGGTGTCGGTGGAGATCGAACTGGAGGGAGAGAAGACACGGGGTATGACCTGGGTCGATCGCCGCATTTGGAGTCCGCAGGGGAAGGAACTGGAAGTGCTCAGCCTAGCCGATCCGGAAGGGGCTCGCGATGCCGTCTTTGCCCTGCTGGATCAAGCCGGACAGGCAACGTGAGCCGATGGGCAACCTGAGCTGCTGGGCAACCTGAGCTGCTGGGCAACGTGCTTCAGCTCCCCAAGCCGCCGTAGCGGGAGATTCTGGAGTGGCAGGAGGAGCGATGCCGACCGACCTGACGGACATGATCGTCCGACTCCTGGGACGCAACCAAAGCCCTGATCCCTCCAGGTTGGGTGAAAAGACCCCATCGCTCTATGGCATCACCGCCAGTTTGCAGCAAGATTTACTTCGTATCGAAATGCGCTTTCTCAGTCGCTCGGCATACTGCTGCATGGAGCCGGCTTGCCATTTGCCGATGCGAGAGGGGAAGCGTTGGAGATCGCTGCGAAGGGCCATGGCGGCCGAGGGGCTGGAACCGCCAAATCGCATGAGAATGGAACTGAGGATGGTGGTCGAAGAGGGGGCTCTGTGTTTCGATTGGACCAAACCGATTCCCGGTCGCCTTGGATGGTACAGCTTCCGACAGGTCGGACCGATGCTGCCGTGTTGTGTTTTGGTGGAAGAAGGAGAGGAATCGCTTTGATTCGTCAGGCGACCAAATCTCGCGGGACGATTTGCCTGGCAGGTTATCCAGTGAGCAAGGGGACGCGGTAAGGCGCTGAGCGCTAGATAGGATGGAGGTTGGGGATGGATGATAGGAATGAGCTGCAGAGGCCGGAGCTGACGAGGCAGTTGTCGTTCGAGGAGTTTCAGCGCTGGCGTTGGCGCAAAGATCAGCTCCAGGCTTTTTGCCGATCGGCAGGGATGGTATGTGGAGGGAGTAAGGAAGAGATTCTCCAGCGGATTGAAGTGTTTCTGCTGCAAGGCGGCTCCCTTAGCCACCCGACGAAATACCGCAGGCGCAAGTCGGCCAGACCGATTCCAAGTGGTACAAGGGAGATGCCAACTAGCTTCAGTGACCAGACCACAATCGGACCGGGATGGCGATGCACCTCCGCGCTGCGAGCCTACTTTGTGGAGCGATTGGGGAAGTCGTTTCGATTCAACGAGCCGCTGCGGAAGTTTTTGCGAGAGGGTGTAGGCCGGTCGCTTGCCGAGGCAATGGAGGTGTATCGAGATGCCATTCGGGGGCCGAAGCTTCCGATCGGACGGCAGTTCGAATACAACCAGCATGTCCGTCGGTACCATCAAGAGCACCCAGGCGCGACCCATGCTCAGATGGTCGCCGCATGGCAGATTCTCAAGCAGCAGCCGCGGGGAACGGATCGGTCAGACACCTAGGCGTTGGAGAATAGCCCGGGGGGGTGCTACCACATGTCGATCCGTTGGCTGGTGAGAGCAGTCGGATGGGATGGCGTGCTTCCCTCGATCGTTTGGGCCACTCCCCTTTTGATTCGTGCGATCGCCCCGGGGAATCGTCGGTTGGCGGAGATCGCGCTGCTCGTCTTGCCGGTGATCGCCGTGCTGGTGCGATACTACGCTGGGCGCAAGGCGATCGATCGACATCAGGTTGGGCAAGGGCTGCGACGATGCCAGCAGGGAGCGCTGCTGGTGGCGATCGGGCTTTTGCTGTTGCTGGATGCTTGGTGGTTTCTCACATTTCTTTTGCCTGCCGATCCGGCTACCTGGCCTTTCAGCCGATTGACCGCAATCCGGCTGTACCTCGTCTATTTCCTACTGGCTCTTTTCGCCATGTATCCAGGGGACTCGGATCGTCGACTTTCGAATGTCAAAGGGGTCTGAGGATGGATCTGGCAAAGTCGGTTCTCGACTCTTCCGGGGCGTCGACCATGGGACCAAGTGCTGGATGGGCATCCGTCACTGAGGGGCAACGGCAAAGGCTGGTCCAATGGTAGGATGGTGGAAAACGAAGCGGCGAGGGAAGTTGGGGATCGACATTCATTCAGGTAGTTGGAAAGGAAGGGGCGATGCAGTTTCCGAAGGTAGCGCAGCTACGAACCCCTGCAGGGCTCTTGTCGCATTGGCAGAAGCTAGGGTTTTCCTGGCCCGTCGACGACAGGATCTGGACGGCTGCCGAGGGGTCGCCGATGGCCAGGCCCCTGCAGGTTGGGGAGCGAACCTTAGGCAATCGGTGGTGCATCCATCCTATGGAAGGTTGGGATGGAACCGTCGACGGGCATCCGACCGACTGGACGCGTAGGCGATGGCGTCGCTTTGGCGAAAGTGGCGCGAAGTTGATTTGGGGTGGGGAAGCGGCGGCGGTCCAGCCGGATGGCCGCGCCAATCCCCAGCAGTTGATGGCGACGGAGTCGCACCTGGAGTCTTGGCGGCAGCTCCTTGGGCTGCTGAAGGAGGGCCATCGAGACGCGATGGACAAGCTGGGGCAGTCCGGGGAGCCGGATGACTTGCTGGTTGGGCTGCAGCTGACGCACAGCGGTCGCTACGCGCGCCCTCATGGGAAGGCACTGGAGCCGCGCATCGCGTTCCATCATCTGCTGCTGGACCAGCGGGTGGGGATCGATCCAGGAGATGATGCCTTGGTGTGGACCGACCAGCAGCTGGAGGCATTGGGCGATCGGTTTGTCGACAGTGCCAAGGTGGCGTGGGCAGCGGGATTCGACTTCGTCGACGTCAAAGCATGCCATGGCTATCTGATGCACGAACTGCTCAGCGCCCGGAATCGCGCCGGGCGTTTTGGTGGGGACTTGGAAGGGCGGAGCCGTCTGCTGCGAAGCATCATCGAGAGGATTCGGGTGGAGATCCCACAGCTGATCGTCGGGGTGAGGCTGAGTCTCTACGATGCGATTCCATTCCAACGGCAAGGAGACCAGGGCGCGCCGATGTCTTGGGAATCGGGGAGGCCGTATGAACTCGGTTTTGGAGTCGATCATCAGGATCCTACCAAGCCGGATTTGACCGAGCCGATCGCCCTGTTGCGACTGCTGCAGGAATCGGGGGTGCAGATGGTCAATCTGACCAGTGGTAGCCCTTACTACACCCCTCATCTTCAGCGTCCAGCGGCGTTTCCTCCCTCCGACGGCTATCCGCCCCCGGAAGATCCGCTCGCTGGTGTCGCCAGGCACCTGGAAATGGCCAAGCGTTGCAAGGAAGCGATTCCCCAGCTGGTGATGGTCGGCAGTGGCTATACCTACCTGCAGGACTTTCTCCCCCATGTCGCTCAGGGGTCGGTGCGAAGCGGTGCAATCGACTGCGTCGGATTGGGTCGGATGGTCCTTTCCTATCCCCATCTTCCCGTCGATACCCTGTCGGGCATCGCCGTGCAGCGCAAGCTGGTCTGCCGCACCTTCAGCGACTGCACCACCGCCCCTCGAAAAGGACTGATCAGCGGCTGCTACCCGCTCGATCGCCACTACAAGGATTCCCCGGAGGCTGCCGAACTGGCCAAACGCCTAGCACAAAGCCCAGAGTCTCCCTCAGCGACAAACCAGGAACCGCAACCGCTCGCTGCGGAACGGCCGTCCACTGAAAATTGAACTCCGAGGGTGGACTATTTTTGTACATCAGCGTATAGTGCCAAGGAATGGACAAAAGGGCAACATTCGCCGGTGTTTCGGCGGCCCCTTTGGTCGTGTGAAATGGACATCCTGGAAAGGATTTCGCTCTTATGGGACGCCCGCTGACCGAACGCCAGCAGAAGGTCTACGAATTCATCCGCGAGAAGATTCTCAATCGCGGCTACGGGCCAACGGTTCGTGAGATTGGAGAGCATCTGGAGATCAAGAGTCCGAATGGGGTGATGTGCCATCTGCGGGCGTTGGAGCGAAAGAAGATGATTCGGCGGGACGCCAACAAATCGAGAGCGATTGAGTTGGTGGAGCCGATGCGGCGGCGGGAGACCAAGGGGCTTCCTTTGGCAGGGCGGGTAGCGGCTGGCGTCTGCACGATGGGGTTTGAGCAGCGGGAGACGATTGATTTCGCGGAGCTGTTTGAGCGAGAGGATCGATTCGCGTTGGAAGTTTGCGGCGATTCGATGATCGATGCGCACATTGCCGATGGGGATTGGGTGGTGATCCAGAAGCAGTCGTATGCCTACCCCGGGCAGATTGTGGTGGCACAGACTGAGGAAGCGGAATCGACGCTGAAGTATTGGTTTCCCGAGTCGGGGAGGATTCGGTTGCAGCCGGCCAACCGGAACATGAAACCGATCTATGTCGACAACGCTACGATTCTCGGGGTGGTCATCGGAGTGGTACGGCGGCTGAGATAGGGGGAATGCGGGCGAGATGGAATAGGGCGCGCCACGCAGTCGGACGGACTTGGCCGCCAGCAGGTGGCTCGATGGTCGCTGAACGCCCGCCACATCATCCTTCAGCAACATCTTTTTTTGCTTCCAGATGGGGGCTCACAAAGCCACCGCGGCGCGGAGATCGAGAGAAAGCGAAGGTGGATGGTTTTGGACAGGTTTGGTTTCGAATCGGTCTGGAATGCCAGAGCACAGCTACCGTGAGATTGACCCGCCGCGGAGATGGACGTCCGAACTAAGCGATCTACCCATTCCGCCGAACGACTCGGTTGCTCTTGATCCGTCTTGTCCGACGACTGAGTGATGGATGCCGTTCGTCGAAGGACCGCTCGCGTGACACCAGAACCACTGGACACACGGCTTCGCGAAGGCTGTTTTTCGATGCGATCCCCCAAGAAGCAGCGATGCCCTACGCCAAGCTCAAGCGGGAGCTGACGCGTGGCCATAGGTTGGGTAAGCAGACACTTCGGAAACGTTCTTCAAGTGCCAACAGCACGACAATGAGACAGCCTAGGGTAACGCCCTTGGCTGTTTTCCCCTTCGCATCGCCCATGAAGAAGGCGCCCCAAATGCGCCTGCTCTGAAAGAGTGGCACCAATCGCGTGGGATCCAGCAAGATTGCCGATCCGAACCTAGCTTGAATGGCAACACGCCTCGTCTCGCCCCTTTCTTGAATCGATCGCCTAGTTTTTAGCGTTCATGGTGGTGATGTCGCGCCCAGGTGGGGCACATGGTACCGATCGGATTGGGGGACCAGCGACCCCGGTGCGTTGCCCCGGGCGATCGCATGGCATCCCTTTGGAGTGCACTCGCCACCCTGATGGGCAAGGTGCAGGAAGCATGTCGATCATGCACCAGAGGCCGCGCGGATCCGATCCATCGATCCGCCGAACTTAGCGCGCCGCGGAATCGCACGTGCCGGGGAAATCCTGCCGGATGTGCGATCCGCGGTTGGCCTAGACCGATAGACTGCCAGATCAAGCGGCGGCGCGGCGAGCCGGAGTGGACTCGACCGAGTCGATGGTAGGGAGCGGGAAGAGCAAGCGGCCTCCCTGCTGCAGGTAATTGGCTTCCCGCTGGACGATTCCTTCGCGGAAGTGCCATGGCAGCACCAAAAGATAGTCCGGCCTTGCAGCGCGTACTTCCGCCTCCGAGCAGATGGGGATATGGGTGCCTGGAGTCCATCTCCCAAACTTCTCCGAGTTGACTTCGGCGATCGCCCAAACATCGCGGGAGGTGAAGCCGCAGTACTGCAGCAGCACATTCCCCTTGGTCGACGCGCCATAGCCGTAGAGGCTTTTTCCCGCGCGACCGATCGCATGCACCGTCTCGCACAGCAGATCCCGATGCTTCTCCACTTCGCGTCGATAGGCCTGCATGCGGCTGAGATCCAAGTACCCTTCCCGCTGTTCGCGGTCGATCCACTGCTGAACCAAGGCGGCTGCGTCGGGGAAATGGGAGTTCCGATGAGCGACAGTGACACAGAAGCTGCCGCCGTTGATGTCGTTGGCTTCCAGATCGATGATTCTCAGGCCAGCACGCTCAGCCATCCAGGCGATCTGCGCCGCGCCATAGTAGCTGAGGTGTTCATGGCAGATCGTATCGTAAGCATTCCGCTCCACCATCAGAGGCAGATAACTTTGCTCGAACACCCACACTCCCTGGTCATCCAGGATCGACGCAATCTGCCTCATGAAATCGGTTGGATCGTCTAGGTCATAAAACATCGCGAAAGAGGTGACGATTTTTGCTTTCTGCGATCCAAATCGGTCTTGGAACGCCTGGGCTGAGAAGAAGTCGGGGATCAGGTCCACCCATTCAGGATAGTAGGTATGAAATTTCACCCCGGTCGGGTCCATTCCGATCAGTTTCAGGCCACGATTCCCGTAGGCGCGAAGCGTCGTCGAATCGTTGCTGCCTATGTCCAGGACGATCTGACCGGCTTGCGGCTGGACCCATTGCTGCACGGTGGCGACGCGATGGTGGAGGTGGCGGACCATGGAAGCGTTCAGGCCACTTCGATAGCCGTAGTTTTCGCCATACATGGCATCCAGTGGGTAGGAGTGACGGAGCTGGACTAGCCCGCATCCCCCCTCGCGCGTGTCGCACTGAACCAATTCCAGTGGGCCTTCGAGAACCGGCTCTTCGATCGTTTTCGGAAAAACTCCGGTAAGAGCTTGCGACCCCAGATGGATGACCGGAACCAAATGGCGATTGCTACAAATTCTGCAATGTTTGATTTCTGAAACCACCTTGGCACCTCCCTGTCTCGCCGATTTACCGTTGTCAATCCATGACTTGCGAAATGTATAACCCCTCGGCTTGGCTGGAATCAATACGACTTGAGCCGGCGGCCGAACGCAGGCTTCGAAAGTGTGCTAGCGTTCGTTTGGTAGGGGAAAGAGCGTAAGACGAGCCGAAGCTAATCGAAGCCATGGAGGGTGTGATTGCCGGTCGCTTGTCTTCCAGTGGCATGGCCACAGGACGATCCGACGGATTGCGAGCACATCGGAATCAAGCGTCGATCGGGCAAAGTGGTGTGTTCCGCCGTCGCGATGAACGACCTGGGGAGTCCGATTCTTGATGGCGAATGATCGCATGGGATCGACCGCCGCCGACCGACGGCCTCACACACCTTACGAGGAGATGGTTCCCTTCGAGGTTTTTGATGAGGTGGCTTGTCTTCCAGTGGCATGGCCGTCTCGGTGATGCAGGTCTGGCCACAGCACGATCCGACGGATTGCGAGCACATTGGAATCAAGCGTCGGCAGTCGGCAGGTTTTTTTGAGCAGGAGTTGGGGTAGCCGCAGGGCAAAAAATCCGAGTCCAATGGCTGGGTCTGGGGATCGTGCCCCCTTGGCCGATGCCTCATGTACAATTGGGACAAAGCGATAGCTCAGTGCGATTGGGTCGCTGGGACGAACATGCGAGGGGTCGACCGCGATGAACCGGCAACCTGACTGGTCGGTACTGATTCGACGACTTCCACTGCGGTGGTTGATCGGACTGCTCTTGCTACTTTGGTTTTACTCCGTTCTTCAGCCTTGGATCTATCAGCGGATGGGCTGGAGACAGCCTAGTGAAGGGCCGTCCAAGGCCGGGGAGCTGGTTCCGGAAGACCCATTGCCTCCGGTGACGCTGCGGCCGGGCGGCGCGGCTTCGGCGGAACTCACTGCTGCTCCCCCTCAGCCATCCATCAGGCCATCGCCGCCATCGCCTCCCAAGCCAGGTGATCTGTTTGGCGGGAAGCAGAAGGACAATCCGACGCAATCCAATGGGAAGTCGGAATCTTCACCGGGGCTCGCTGCCGGAAAGGGGGGCAAGAATGCTTCGGGAGCGGCACCGTCCGATGACACCCCGTTCCTTCTGCCGCAGCCGGGTGATCGATTCCTCTCGCCGGAGGGGCTGGTCTATACCCCGGGGAGCGAGGAGGGACATCGATTACGGCATATTGAAAAGCATTTGCAGGATGAACCGGGGCGGCCGGGAAGACACGGTGTGTTTCACGGAACGCTGGATGAGGTGCTTCGTCGGATCGATCAGGCCTATCGGATGGGGCGCGAGAAAAATCCAAACGTCCGCATCCGCGAGGAAGACGGGCGGAAAGTCTATGAAGCCACCTTCGAGAAGACCATTGGTTACATCGGTGGCCGAGACGGGAAGCGATCCGGCAATCCAGCGACCAAACGCATGCGGATGGTACTGGATGGCCAGCGCGTGATCACTGCATTTCCATTTTGAAGTCAGCTTCCTGTTCCCTGCGTTGCTTAATCTCGCTACCCCTTCTATCAGCAAGAAGAGTCGACGATGGACCAAGATGAATCCCATGAGGACCGACCAGATCGTCGGGATGGTAGCCAGGATCCCTGGACCTACGTCGGCAGTTGTCCTCGCTGCGGTAGTGGGTTGGCTCGGGTTCGCCTTTGCGGCGTCGCGACGCGGCAGATGCATGGGCTAGTGGTTTGCGACGAATGCGAAGCGATCTGGCTGAATCCTGATCTGGAAAAGCCGCCGATCTACTCCTCTTCCGAGGTGGCCCAATCGCCTCGCACGGGGGAGTCGATCTGGGAGCCACCCAATCGTTGGGCGACCCTGGAAGACATTGGCCTTCTCGGTTGGTTCGATCGGATTGTCATCGAATCGGACGAAGATTGATCGCTTGGTGCCAAGTCGATTCGAATCAACCCCCCCTGCTCTGTTTCTTTCTCCCCGTGCATCCTTCTTTTCCCTCGAGGGCTTTCGACATGGTTCATCGCCGCCTCTGGCTCTCCAGGCTTTACCTTCTTTCTGTTTCTCTTGTTGCCGGTGCCATGGCGCTGCCGAAGGCGACAGCGGGTGAGTTTCCGCAGGTGGGACGCATTGTCTTTCTTGGCGATAGCATCACGCATGCGGGTGGCTATGTGCAGAGGCTGGAGGCGGCCATGCGACTGCAGTTGCCCCAGCGACAGGTGGAGTTTCTCAATCTTGGTTTGCCCAGCGAGACGGTGTCGGGATTAAGTGAACCGGGGCATGCCGGTGGTCAGTTTCCCCGACCTGTGCTCCGAGAACGACTTGACCGAATCCTCCAGCAGACCCAGCCAGATTTGGTCGTCGCCTGTTATGGGATGAACGATGGAATCTACTATCCGCTTTCGGAAGATCGGATGGCAAAGTTCCGAGAAGGGATCGAAGAGCTGCACCGGAAGGTGGAGGCGTCGGGCGCGATCATCATCCACTTGACCCCAGCCTTTTTTGATGCCCAGCCGATCCAGGATCGATTGCTGCCCGCTGGGCTGGACGAATATCGTCAACCGTACGCTGGCTACGACGAGGTGTTGGAGGCCTATTCCGAGTGGCTTTTGGAGCAACGAAGTCGAGGCTGGAAGGTGATCGATCTGCATGGGGCGATGAAGCAGGCGGTGCTGGATCGCAGAAAGACCACCCCCGAATTCACCTTCGCTGCGGACGGGGTTCATCCCAATGAGGAGGGGCAGGCGGTCGTCGCCGGACCGCTTGCCAGGGACTGGGGGCTGCAGCTGGATGACCAAGGCAATCCGCAAGTTCCCCAGGGCAAGTCGATCGATGCAAATCGGCTTTTTCAGCTAGTGGCACAGAAGCAGCGTCTGCTACAGCTGGCTTGGCTGAGTTCCACAGGCCATTTGCGCCCCGGGATTCCCGAGGGTGTTTCTCTGCAGCAAGCCAATGAGGAAGCGTTGCAGATCGATCAGCAGATCGCGCAAATGACCCGCTGACCAAACGGTTGGCCTTCGAGTTCGGCTCCCGGTTGAATCCGACCGACTTCGGCTCGGTTCTCGCCAACGAACGGTATTGCTCAATCCACCCGCTGGGTCCCGCGCATGGGGATCTGGGGACATCTATCTTCAGGATTCGCCCTCGAGAATCTGCGGGATCCTCGCGGATCTCTCTTTTTTCCCACCAGAAGTGGTGGTGTTTCGGTTTTGGTGCGGTCAGCGGCACTATCCATCGATTGCTGCGGATGGAGAAGGGGCGAGTGCGACGCGAAGGAATCGGCTTGACCTACCTGTTCCATTCATTCGGGGGGGGGTTCCCGTCCCTCCGGCTGTCTGTTGCTGCGGTATTGGAGCGGGTGAGTGTGAAGACGGCCAGGGCGGGAACTTCCCTGTCGTGGCTGGTGGCCTGGGGGGGCCTAGAAGCATTGGGTGAAAGTAGGGTTTGTAGTGATTGCGTAAAATGGGTGGCTTTGGTAGTTTCTGATGTTCGTTGGGGTTTGATTTTCAGTTTGGAAAACTTTTTCTTGGGGCAGAGTATGAAATTCTGGAAATTGTGTGCCGGTCTTGTCGTCGGACTTCTCTTCGGAGGCACTGCACAGGCAGGGTTAGTTTTTACTGTGAAGGAGGTTGGTCCAAATATTGAGATCACCGTGGCAGGTAGCATCGACACCACGGGTTGGAGCCTACAGGGTGTGGCTGCGTCCAACCCCTACGTCCGACAGGACAGTATTGCAGCAGGTATTGGGCCTCAGCAGCGGGTCGACGGTACGGTGCAGGCCGTTTCGGGCGGGGCCACCACAACGGCGGTTTTTCCTTCGATGGCATGGAGCTTCAACCAACCGATGGCGGGAACCGCAAAAGGGGATTTGATTCAGTTTGGACAGAGTGGCTACGGCCAGTGGATCCTCTATCTGCCTGCCGGCTACGTCAGCAATACTCCGGTCAGCGGATCGGCGGTTTACGCCAACCTGAGCTATGCTTCTTTGGGGATGGTGCCGACCCAAGTGTTTGGGACTTGGTATCTGGATGGTGTACTTGGTAGCGATGCCAAGTCGGTCACGGTTCAGGCGACGCCGGAGCCGACCAGCATGGCGATGTGGGGAATCGGTGCTGCTGCGGCCACTTGGGTTCGTCGACGACGACGTCTTGCCCAGCGATCTTGCTAGGCTAAGACGGAAGTAATGTGCTATGACTTTGGGGGGGCATTCGCTCCCCCTTTTTTTGTGCTCTTCTGGGATGGTTGTGGGAGCGATCGCTTCACGGCATCAGGATTGGAGGCGACGATCGAATGCCGCCGGACGGCTTGGCTCGTGCTGCGAGGCTGGGTCCGCATCGAGGTTTCGATATTCTCTTTTGACAGGGGCCTTGGACCAACCGGCCGAAGAGAATGCCGGTTGATTTGTTTCCCTCTGGTGTGGATGCAATCTCAAGTGAAGCATGCACTTATCCAGCTCTCCTCCCAATCCTGAAACGCAGGATTTGAGGAGGTGCGGGATCGGCATTGCCTCCAGGGAAGCGATCTGATTGCTGGCCCGCTAGGAAAATCGCGATGCGGCGGCAGGCGGTTCCGAGAACCGCTCGGCCAGTGGTCTGATGGAACCCGGCGAGGCGGTTCCATTCATCGGTCAGAACGAACGAGAAGCGGCTTCGTTCCAGGCAGCGGCTTGTCTTGGATGGTACTCGACAACTTCAGCGCTCTGCCGCAGTAGGCGCCTAGCTTCTGGGATGGAGGCCAGTTGGCCTCGCCCCACCGCCTGCATCATCACATTGCCAATCGCGGTCGCTTCGATCGGACCGGCGACCACGGTGCGGTTGCAAGCGTCGGCGGTCATCTGGCAAAGCAGATGGTTCTGCACACCGCCTCCGACGATATGGATTACATCCAGTCGATTGCCCAGGAGTTCCTCCAGCCATCCCAAGCAGACTCGATACCGAAGCGCCAGGCTTTCCAAGCAGCTTCTGGCGATCGCTCCTGGGTCCTCGAGCACCTCTTGGCCGGTCGATCGGTAGTAGGCCTGGATCTCCTCGACCATGTTGGCGGGGGCTACGAAGCGGGCGTCATCGGGATTGAAGAGGCTTTGGAGGGGCAGCGCCGATTCGGCCAGTTGGACCATGGTCTTCCAAGGCAGGTCTTTGCCCTGACGCTGCCAGATCGCTCGGCATTGCTGGATCGGCCAAAGTCCCGAAATGTTCTTCAGCAGTCGCACACTTCCCAAGGCTCCTCCTTCGTTGGTGAAGTTGCGAGCCATGCAGGCGTCGGTCAGGAGTGGTCTGGGCAGCTCAGCCCCCATGAGGCTCCATGTACCGCTGCTGATGTAGCACCAGTCGGGTTGCTGGGGAGCGAACTGGGAGGCGGGGACCGCCAGCACCGCCGATCCGGTGTCATGGGTGGCTGGAACAGTCACCTGGACCTTCTTCGGAAGTCCGGTCCGATCGGCCAAATCGTGCCGGATCTGTCCCAGCACGGTCCCCGGCTGGATCGTCTTTTCAAAAAGATGAGGTGGGATTTCCAACGCGTCCATCATTGTCTGCGACCAACTGCCGTCGCTGGGGCGGATCAGCTGCGTGGTGCTGGCGTTGGTTGCTTCGTTGGCGGCGACGCCGCAGAGCATCCAGTGGAGGAAATCGGGGATCATCAAAAAGCGATCGGCAACATCTAGCAGGGGCGAGTTCTCCAGCCGCATGGCATGGAGCTGGAAGGCGGAGTTGAATTCCATGAACTGGAGGCCGGTTTCGCGGAACATCGCTTCCCTGGGCATCCGCTGCCAAGCTTTCTCCAGGATGCCGACCGTTCTGGTATCGCGGTAGCAAAAAGCGGGACCGACCAAGTCCTGGTTGCGATCGAGCAGGACGTAGTCGACACCCCAGGTGTCGGCTCCGACGCTGACGATTCGATCGCCGAATTTCTGGGCTGCCAGCGTCAGACCCTGTTCGATCTGCTGCCACAGTCCAAGCAGATTCCAGGCTAGGCGATTCCCGACAGCAACTGGACCGTTGGGGAATCGGTGGACTTCTTCCAGCACCACCCGCCCATGATCGAGCATTCCAGCCAGGACGCGACCGCTGGAGGCGCCCAGATCGATCGCTAGGTAGACATCGGAGGCATTCATCGCAGGGACCTACGCAAGGTGATGGATCAGACTCTCCGCCTCGGCGACGATTTTCGCCGATGTGATTTGGAAATGCTCATAGAGCTTCTGGTAGGGTCCCGAAGCCCCGAAGGACGACATGCCGACGAATCTGCCTCGTTCTCCCAGATACCTTTCCCAGCCCTGGACCACACCGGCTTCGCACGCCACTCGGTTCTTGACGGCTGGTGGGAGCACCGACTGCCGGTAAGCGGCATCCTGTTCCTCGAAGACCGACCAGCAGGGCATGCTGACGACTCGGGTTGCAATCCCCTTGGCTTGCAGCGTCTTCTGCGCTTCGAGGCATAGGGACAGTTCGCTGCCGGTGCCCATCAGAATCACCTGGGGCGTACCCTGGCAATCGCTGACCACGTAGCCGCCGCGTGCGGCGCCTGCGGCGGGAGCGTAGTGACTGCGATCGAGCGTTGGGACATTCTGCCGGGAGAGGACCACGGCGGCTGGGCGTCGCAGGCGACCGATCAGGGTGCGGTAGCACTCCAGCACCTCATTGGCATCGGCGGGACGATAGACATCCAGTCCGGGAATCGCACGGCAGGCAGCCAGATGTTCGACGGGCTGGTGGGTCGGCCCATCTTCTCCCAGTCCGATCGAATCGTGGGTGAGGATATAGAGGACTGGCAGTCGCATCAGGCTGCTCAATCGCATCGAAGGCCGCAGATAATCGGTGAAGACAAAGAAGGTTGCGCCGAAGGGACGCAGCCCCGAAAGGGCCATGCCATTGAGCGCTGCAGCCATGCCGTGCTCGCGGATCCCGAAGTGCATGTTGCGACCTGCCGGATTCGTGGCGGACATCCCCGACTGTCCATCCAGAAGCGTCATCGTGGAGGGGGCTAGGTCGGCGGATCCTCCGACCAGAGCGGGATAGTGCTGGGCGAGGGCGTTGAGGACTTTGCCCGAACTGACGCGGGTGGCCAGTCCTTTGTCGCTGGCTTCGAAGGGCTGCAGTCCGGCGTCCCAGCCCGCGGGCAGTTTGCCAGACAGGATCGCTTCCAGTTCGCTGGCCTGCTGGGGATGTTGTTTTTGGAAGGCCTCGAGGGTGGTGTGCCACTGGCTGCTGGCCTTGGCGCCGCGGGCTCCCAGCGTTTCGGCGAAGTGCTCGCGAACCCCTTCTGGCACCAGGAATTTCTCCTGTTCTGGCCATCCGTAGAAAGCCTTGGTCAGCTTCACTTCATCTTCTCCCAGGGGGGCACCGTGGGCGCCGTGGGTGTTCGACTTGTTGGGGCTTCCATAGCCGATCACGCTTCGGACCAGGATCAGCGTCGGCTTGTCGGTGGTCTTGTGGAACGTGTCGAGAGCCTTCTGGAGAGCCTGGCGATCGTTCGCATCGGTGACGCGTAGCGTCTGCCATCCCATCCCTTCGAATCGTCGGGCGACATCTTCGCTGAAGGCTAGGTCGGTATGTCCTTCGATCGTGATCCCGTTGTCATCGTAGATCCAGCACAGATTGCTCAGCTTCAGGTGGCCGGCGATGGAGGCGGCTTCACTGGCGACACCTTCCATCAAGTCGCCGTCGCCACAAAGCGCGTAGACTCGGTAGTCGAACAGCGTCTGACCGGGCTGGTTGTACCGCGCTCCTAGGTGCCGGGAGGCGATCGCCATGCCGACGGAGTTGGCGACTCCCTGCCCCAGCGGGCCGGTGGTGGTTTCGATCCCAGCCGCTTCACACGACTCGGGATGCCCCGCACAGCAGCTGCCCAGCTGCCGGAACTGCTTGATCTGATCGATCGGGATCGCCAGTTTGCTGCGATCCAGATGCCCATGGTGGTCGACCTGCTTGACGCCCGCTAGATGGAGCAGCGAGTAGATGAGCATCGAAGCGTGACCACAGCTCAAGACGAACCGATCGCGGTTGGGCCACAGAGGGTCGTTGGGATCGTATCGGAGATTGGCGGTCCAAAGCTGATAGGCAACCGGTGCCAGGGCCATGGGGGTACCTGGGTGCCCGCTGTTGGCCGCCTGCACACCATCCATGCTCAGGGTGCGAATTGTATTGATGGCCAGTTGTTCGATGGAGCTTGGGGTGGCGGTCATCTTCAGCAGGGTCTCCCTGGAGTCGCGATACATGGAGTGAGTCGGGAAAAGTGCCCCCAAATCGTGGGTGCCTTCGATCGCCGCTCTCTGCCAAACCCAGGAAAATCGGTTGGATGGCAGGGGTAGCCTTTTCTGGGAGACATCGGAATATCTGCAGCGAACCGAGCCCTGAATTGGCCTTGAACGATCGACACCGCATGGTAGCCGCAAGGGGGCAAAACGTCACTAGGGAGCCGGATCGAAGCCCCCTTTTTTCCTCAGAGATTCCTCATTTTGACACCCTTCGCGGCGCTTCGCCTGCATGGGAACTGGCAGCGTCTGTTTTCTCAAGGGTCTACCAAGTGCATCGCTCCATCTGGGAGGTGCAGTCCCCGCTGGTGTCAGTCGCTGAGCATTCCGGCGACGCAGGCGGTCATGTTGCAGGCTAGCGTACCGGCGATCATCGCGCGCAGTCCTAGCCTAGCGATGTCGTCCTTCTTGCCGGGGGCCAGGGCGCCGATGCCGCCTACCTGGATCCCGATGGCTCCGAAATTAGAAAACCCTGCCAGGGCGTACGTCATGATCGTTCGCGTTCGCTCCGATACCATCTGCTGTTGGATCTGCTCCCCAAGTTGCTGGTAGGCGATGAATTCATTGGCGACCATTTTCATTCCCAGCAATTTACCGGCGGCCAGGCAGTCCTCTGCTGCGATTCCCATGACCCAAGCGATCGGCGCGAAGACATAGCCCAAGGCGGCCGGTAGCGACCAGAGCGGTTTGCCATCGGTGGTGACAGCGCCCAGAGCCTTTCCGAGTTGCCCGAGCATCCAGTCGGCCATGGCGATCAGCGCCAGAAAGGCAATCAGCATCGCGCCGACATTGAGCGCCAGTTTCAGCCCTTCGCTGGCGCCATCGGCAGCGGCACCGATCAGGTTGGGGCTGGTGCGAGGCAAATCCAGTCGGAGGCTTTGCTCCGTTTGCTCGGGGTGAAGTTCCGGTTCCATCACCTTAGAAATCAGCAGCGCTGCCGGGGCGGAGATGATGCAGGCGGTCAGGAGATGACCTGCATCGATGCCAAAGCCGGCATAGGCTGCCAGCAGGCTTCCGGTGACCGTTGCAAAGCCGGCGGTCATCATCGCGTGGAGTTCCGACCGCGTCATTCGTTCGATGTAGGGTTTGACTACCAACGGCGCTTCGGTGTGGCCGACAAAGATATTGGCCGCAGCGGAAAGCGTTTCTGGACCGCTGGTGCGCAGCGTCCTTTGCATCCCCCAGGCCAACTGGCGCACCACCCATTGCATCCACCCCAGGTGATAAAGGATCGCCATCAGGCTGGAGAAGAAGATGATTGTCGGCAGGACCCCGAAGGCAAACGAACCGACCAGGCTTTCGGCGAGCGACTGGTGGTCGGCTGGCAAGCCATGCATGCGGAAGACAAAAAGCGACCCCTCGCGGACGAACCCCACCAACTGGCTGACCAGGGAATTGATCGACTCAAAAAACCACCTGCCACCTTGGGTGCGCAGAGCCAGAATCGCGAGGAGGAATTGGAGAGCCAGTCCTCCCAGTACGATGCGCAAGGGGAAGTGCTTCCGATGGGAGCTAAGCAACCAGGCGATGGCGATCATCACCAGAAGTCCCAGGGCGCTGATCGCTTGCTGCATGGTGGGTGTCTCCTAGCGAGTGGAGGGCGAGGGGGATGAGGCTATCGGTCAGCCGATCAAGGTGTTGAACTGTCGATCACCGGCGTCCCCCAAACCTGGAAGGATGTAGTTGTCGGCATTCAGCTTGCGATCGATCGATGCAACCCAGATGCGCACTTCAGAATGCTGGCGATGCACCTGCGCGATCCCTTCGGGAGTCCCCAGCAGGCTGAGAATTCGAATGTCGCGCACCCCCCAACGTTTCAGAATATCGAGCGCCATGCAGATCGACCCTCCGGTAGCCAGCATCGGGTCGAGGATCCAAGCGACATCGGCTGGGTCGTGATCAGGGAGCTTGCAGTAGTATTCGATCGGGAGGCTGGTCGATTCATCCCGGTACATCCCCAGATGCCACACCTCTGCCTCGGGGAGCATGTCCAGCATGGCGGGAACCATCCCCAGTCCAGCGCGAAGGATGGGGATCAGCGCCAGCCGACCGCGAAGCTGCTGGACGGTCGTCGTCTCCATGGGAGTCGCCACCTCTTGGTCGACCAGCGGCAGATCGCGACTGGCTTCCACCGCCAACAGCACCGAAAGCCGCCTCACCTGCTCACGGAAGACCGCCGGGGGCGAAGTGGCATCGCGCAGCGCCTTCAAATGATGTCGGACCAGGGGGTGATTGAGCTGCTCGACACGTGCATCCATCGGAGGGTGACCCAAGGGGCTGTTGGCGAATTGATCGAGGCAATTCTCGAAGTTTAGCCGAACCCGTTCTCTTGTGGGCCATGCAGATCGAGGAATCGAAGGAACGATGCACCGAGCGATAGGAATGATCGATCCGGTTTGCCGGTCGACTCAAGGATCCGGGATCGCTTCTTCCAGGGGCCTGGAGCCAGGGATGTCGGCTGGCCAGCGGGTCCAGATGTTCGTCTCTAGAATCGTCTCCCGGACGAACTTTTTCTCGGAGTCATTTCGTTTCTGCTTGACCAGCGTTTTGCGGATCTCCTGCTGCACTTCCTCCATCGGCTGGGTCCGTGCATCCTCCCGCTCCAGCACCTCGACGATGTGGAATCCATCTTCATCTTCGAGGATTTCGCTGAGCTGTCCTGGGGGGATCTCGAAGACGACCGATTCGATCACCTGGGAGCGAAGCGAACCTTTGGATGTCCAGGCGAACAATCCACCCTCGTTGGCGAACGGTCCTTCCGAACGTCGCTTGGCCACCGCCTCAAACTTCGCTCCACCAAAAACCACCTCATTGCCCATGTCGGCGATCTGCTGAAACGCTTCTTGGCGATCGGAGTGTTTTTCAAAATGGACCGACATCAACCGAAAACGGACCCTTGCCTTGCGATCCCATTGTTCTTGGTGCGCATCGTAATAGTCGCGCAAATCGGCCAGTTCGATCGATGGCTTTTCAGGTACATGCTGTTCCAGTGCCTGTTGGGCCAGGACGGTATCGCGGAAGATCTTCTGCTGAGCCGCCAGGGAGCTGCCCATGTCGCGCAACTTGTATTCCAGTTCCAACTGCGTTTCGACTTCGTAGTCTTTCATCAGTTTGGGGAGGTACTTTCCATAGAATGCCTCGGACAACCGAGGGCTCATCTTCTTCATCGCTTCCTGGTACTCCTTGGGTGGTTTCGCCCCCACCATGTCTCGGATGAAGCGTTGCGAAAGACTTTTCTGCTTGATGTGTTCGGAGAGTGCCGGTCGCAACAGTTGCTCGATCATCTCATCCCACCGCTCTTCGGGGATCCGATCCTTGTTCTTGTGCAACATCGGCTCGATCATCGTCCGCACATCGGCTTCCAGAATCATTTCGTTGCCGACAATCGCCAGGACGCGCGTTGGACGAAAGAGCTTTCCTGTCCAGGCGGGATCGCGAAGGGCGCGATCGTCGCCAAGGCTCATGCGGACCGAGCTGCTGGCTTGCTGGACCGATGGATCGCCCCCCTGCGGACCACTGCCATCTACAAGTGGGCCGATAGGAGCAGTCTGGGTAGTAGGGGGCATGGTCCCTGGAGCTGGAGCGCTGGGGATGGGGGTGAGAAGCTGGGCGGGAGGCGAGAACGGATCGGTTAGCGTTTGGCCTGCAGCGGGCCAAACGATCGACAGGAGGGCGAGGATGGCCAGCATCAATCGATGGGGCGCGACCGAAGGGTTCCCCGATAGGCTCGGCCCTCTACGATCAGGGAATCGGCATGGAAGTGGACGAGTCGCCATGGGTGACACTGCATCCTGCGGCTGGCGCCGGAACGGGGTGATGGTTCGGCGGACGGCATTTCGCAGAGGGCATCGATCCCTGCTGTGGCTCAGGGCATCATGCGGTCGGCGGACCGTCCTTTTTCTGATGGAGGAAACCACGCAAGCCCGGTTTGCTGCCTGTCGCTGGTCGCGGCACGGCCGAGGGGCGCGGCGGCTTGGGCAACGGCTTGGGGGGCGTCGTCGTCTCCTGCGGACTGCTGGCTATAGAAGATTCGCTTGGCGGCCGCAATAGCTCTTGCAGCAGCAGCAGGTAATCGACCTCCCCTTCGGATAGTGGCCAGTAGGCGTTCTGATCATCCAGCACCCGCAACCGCCCGCCGTGACGTTTGGCCAGCATTTCGATTCTTCGGCGATCGGCAAAGGCGATTTGGAGATGCTTGTCGTCGACCTGGATCGCGCGGATCTGCCACAGCGTCGCATCGATCCGCAGCTCCGCCAGCCGCATCAACCGCTCCACCGGCTCCGGTAACTCCCCGAATCGATCGACCATTTCGCCGCGAATGGCCACCAGCGTCTCCAGCCCTTCCAGACGCGTTAGCCGGCGATAGAGATCGATCTTGTGACGCATCTCCGGAACGTACTCGGTCGGCAGATAGGCATCGATCGGCAGGTGGATTTCGACATCGATCGACAGCTTGGGGGGTTGGTGGGTCAGGGTCCGGACAGCCTGTTCCAGAAGCTGGCAGTAAAGTTCGTATCCCACGGCGGCGATATGGCCGCTTTGGGCGGTCCCTAGCAGGTTGCCGGCGCCTCGAATCTCCAGGTCTCGCATGGCGATACCAAAGCCAGCCCCGATCTGGCTGAATTCCTCGATGGCATGCAGTCTCTTTGCTGCGTCCGATTCCAAGTGCTTATTCCTTTCGACCAGCAGGTAGCAATAAGCTTGGTGATGGTACCTGCCGACCCGTCCGCGCAGCTGGTGGAGTTCCGCAAGGCCATAATGATCGGCTTGATTGATGAAGATGGTGTTGGCGTTGGGGATATCCAGTCCGCTTTCGATGATGGTTGTCGAAAGGAGGATATCGGTGCGGTGTTCGATGAAGTCGAGCATGACCTCTTCCATCCGGCCTTCTTCCATCTGCCCGTGGCCGATTCCGATACGAGCCTCCGGGACAATGCGTTGCAGGAGATCGGCGAGGATGGGAAGGTCGTTGATCCGGTTGTGCACGAAGAAGACCTGGCCGTCGCGGTTGAGCTCCCGCTGGATCGCCTGCCGAATCAGCTTCTCATCGAAACGCACCACGCGGGTTTCCACCGACAACCGGTCGGCGGGTGGGGTTTCCAGATTGGAGATATCCCGGACACCCAGCAAAGACATATGGAGCGTACGAGGGATGGGCGTCGCGGAGAGGGTCAGGACGTCGACGTTCGGCCGGACCTGTTTGAGGCGTTCTTTGATGGCGACGCCAAACCGCTGTTCTTCGTCGATGATGACCAGTCCCAGATTGCAAAAGCGGACATCCTGAGAAGCGACGCGGTGGGTGCCGATGACCAGGTCGACCTGTCCGGACGCGAGTCCTGCCAGCGTCTGGCGCTGCTGCGATGTCTGCACAAAGCGGCTGAGTTTGCCGATCTCCACCGGAAACTCCGCCATCCGCTCTCGGAAGGTACGGTAGTGCTGTTCGGCAAGCACGGTGGTCGGCACCAGGACAGCGACCTGATACCCATTGTCGATCGCCTTGAAGGCGGCGCGCATCGCCACCTCCGTCTTGCCAAATCCCACATCGCCGCAGATCAAGCGATCCATCGGTCGCTTGGACATCATGTCGGTTTTGACCGATTCGATCGCCGTCCACTGATCCGGGGTTTCCTGGTAGGGGAACGAACCATCGAACTGGTGTTGCCAGACGGTGTCGGCAGAGAACTGGATCCCGATCAGGCTTCTGCGGCGGGCTTGAAGGTCCAGAAGGTCTGCCGCCATGTCGCGCACCGCCGACTCGGCCGCCTGCTTTTGACGAGCCCAGCTTCCCGAGCCGATCTTGGCCAGCTTGGGGCGCAGCTGCGTTCCTCCAACATACCGTTGCACCAGATCGATCTTGGTGGTGGGGACGAAAAGCTTGGAGCCCTCCGCGAATTCGATCTCCAGATGCTCCTGCTTCTTCCCCAATCGTTCGATCATCTTCAGCCCGCGATAGACGCCGATCCCGTGGCCCAGATGGACCACCAAATCGCCATCGCGAAGATCGAGAAAACTGTCGATGGCGCGGGACTGGACCCGCTTGGCATGACGACGCAGCTGGGATCGCTTGAGCATCTGATGGACGGTGAGAATCAGAGGGCCATCGGGCGGCAGTTCGAACCCAAGGCTCAGCGAACCAACCGCCAGATGGATCCTCTCACGCCGCTCCACCTTCGTCTGATCGAGCAGGTCTTCTAGTCGCTGGCGTTCTCCCTCGCTGACGCAAAGCAGCGTCGTCTGGCGTCCCGATGCGGCTACCTGCGTCAACTCCTCAGCCAGCTTCTCCAGGTCCCCTCCAAAGCGATCGACATCTCCCAGCGGAATGCGATCGCCTGTCCAGTTGCCATCGGCAGGAGCCACCTGAACCAGGGTGACTGCATCGCGACGCACAAGTGTTTGCAGCGCATCATCGATCGACCGAAATCGATCGGGAAAGGGGGCCCTCTGGACGAACGACTCGGTGACGTGGCGAATCGAATCGGGCTCCCACAGCACTCGAATTGCATCGTCGGGAAGATAGTCCATCAGCCAGCCATCTTCTTGCGTGGTGCTAGCGGCCGAAGTCAGCTCCACTGCCGAACTGTTCTGAAGACTGCGCTGGGTGACGACATCGAATTGACGAATCGATTCCACTTCGTCATCAAAAAATTCAATCCGAAATGGATGCTCGGCATCCGGCGGAAAGACGTCGACGATCCCCCCTCGCATGGTGAATTCACCAGGTAACTGGACCGCCGTCGTCGTGTGATACCCCTGTTGGATCAACCAACCTCGCAGCTCGGTGACCGGATACCGCTGTCCGGTCGCGATCGATCGCCGCTCCTCGGTCAATTGACGGGGGCTGGGGACGGGTTGCAGCAAAGCTGGAAGCGTGGTGACCAGGATGGGAGCGTGGGGCGAGGTGGTGCAGCCTGAGTTGGACTGGCTGTGACGTCGCCATGCCTGGAGTCGGTTGAGCACCTGCAGGCGGGCTAGGAAGTCCTGGTCGCGCAGCGCATCGACTCCCATTTCCTCCAGCAGTGCCGGAAATAGCTCGATCGACACACCCAACAGGCAGGAGAGGTCGGCGGCGATGGTTTCTGCATCGGGCGGTTGAGGCACGACCACCAACAGGGGGCGTGTGTCGTTGCATGCCATCGCCGCCACCCAGGGCGCCACCGCACCCTGCCATGCACCCCAGCCGACCCATGGCGACGCCTTGCGGCCGCTTCGAAATGCAGCGGTCATGCAGGGGGATCGCCCGACCAATTCCATGGCCGACCGGAGCGACGGTGCCAGGTTGGCGATCTCCCTACCCGTCGTTTTGGTCATCGAGCAACGATCCTCCCTGATCCAGCAGTTCCAGGCCGGTTGTCTGCCACCGGGCGGATCCTGGGACCGCGCGCTGCGGTCGCCCCCTGAGCAACGATGCTGGGCAACGATACAACCCATCCTTTCGCAACCGGCTATTGTATACAGGGGGAAGCGGGCTGCGAGGTGGATGGAACGGATCCTGGTGGGGGACTCCATGCGGGTCGATCTGACGATCACCGAACTGGACGTAGGGGGCGCGGAGCGATGCGCGACGGAGCTGGCTTGTCATCTCGCCAAAAGAGGCTGCCAGGTGCGCGTCATCGCTTTGGGACCGCCTCCTCCCCCCAGCCGCCAGGGATTGGCGCTGCAATTGGCTTCCCATTCGATCCCACTCCATTTTCTCGGTGGCCGCTCTTCCTGGCAGATTGCCAAAGTGCTCGTCGGCTGGCGTCACCTGGTCGCCAGCGATCGCCCCGATGTCGCGCAGGGGTTCCTCTACCACGCCAACCTTCTGGGCAGCCTGATCTATCCCCGGTTTCGGGTGCCGTGGGTGGGCGGGGTTCGCGTCGCCGATCCCCGTCGCCTGAGGCAGCGCATGGAGGCATGGGCCTCGCGTCGAATGCAGCGCGTCGTCTGTGTATCGCAAGCAGTAGCGGCAGCTTGCAGGTGCTACCCTTCGTTCGCAGTCGACCGAATCGATGTCATCCCCAATGGGATCGCTCTTCGGTCGGAGGTCGATCTACCCCATCAAATGGAGCTTCGCAAATCCCACGGGATCCCCGCCAAGTCACCTTTGCTGTTGTTTGTGGGGCGCTGGGAGACGCAGAAAGGGTTCGATATCCTTTTGCATCGCCTGCCGAGCATGCTCCGACGTCTTCCCGAACATCATGCCGTATTGCTGGGGGATGGAAGCGGACGATTCCAATGGCAGTCGCTTCAAGAGCGATTGGATGGGGAGATCGGCAGCCGTATCCATGCGATTGGTTTTGTCGATCGACCTCGCGATTGGATGGCGACCAGCCAGCTGCTGATTCTTCCAGCACGGTACGAAGGGATGCCCAATGCGGTGATGGAGGCGATGGCCGAAGGGATGGCGGTGGCGGTGACGAGAGTCGAAGGGATCGGGGAATTGCTGAGCCATGGGAGGGAAGAGCAAACGGTGGCCAGTGGGGATTGGGACGGATGGGAGCAGTTGGTGGTGCGTCTGGCCAGCGACCCGGAACGGTGCAGGATTTTAGGAAACCAGAATCGCCAGCAGATCGAATCCCACTTTCAGCTCCCCCAACAGCTCGATCGCTACTTGGATCTCTATCGCCAACTGGCCTCCCCGCATTCCCGCTGACCCAATCGCCCAGCGCGCCAGATCGCAGTTCCATCCAGCGCGACATCGCCTAGCCATTCCATCCGCGAGGGCATCGCGTCGATCGTATGCTGCGACAGTTGAGGAGGCTGGTTCAGGTCCACACAGGACAGGCCCAGCGTTCCAGCGGCCTGCCCCGCATGAGCCAGCGCGACGGTATCAGCGATTTGTTCTACAATGCGCCTGCCGGCATCACCGACGGATTGCCGCTTCGGCAGACCCTCTCATACCAGGTTCATCGTTCGAAGGAGATTTTTCTGATGAAACGACATTGGTCTCGTCTGCTCATGCTTTGCATGATGATCGGAATGGTAGCGCCCTGGAGCTTGGCGGAGGAGAATAAGGCGATGCGCACGCTTGGCAAAATCGAATCGTTTGCGCCGGAGTTCAGTCAGCTGATCGATCCGGAAGCCAAGATCGAAGTGCTGGCCACCGGGTTCACCTGGACCGAAGGGCCGGTCTGGATCGCCGGCGAGGATGGAGGGCATCTGCTTTTTTCCGATATTCCTCGCAACTCGATCTTCCGCTGGCACCCCAAGCAGGGCGTCTCCCTGTTCATGAACCCTTCGGGATACACCGGAGTCACCTACTATGGGCTAGAGCCTGGGAGCAACGGGTTGTTGCTGGATAAGCAAGGGCGCTTGGTGATGTGCGAGCATGGGGATCGACGACTGAGCGTCCTGACACCGCAGGGGGGCAAGCGAACGCTGGTCGACTCCTATCAAGGCAAACGGCTCAACAGCCCCAACGATGGGGCGCTCAAGAGCAACGGCGATATCTACTTCACCGACCCTCCTTACGGCCTGCCCGATCGCGAGAATGATCCCCGCCGGGAACTCGATCATTTCGGAGTCTATCGCTATGGCACCGATGGCAAGCTGACGTTGCTGACCACCGAGCTAGCTAGGCCAAACGGGATCGGTTTCTCTCCCGATGAAAAGACGCTCTATGTTGCACAGAGCGATCCCAAAAAGGCGATCTGGATGGCCTTTGGTGTCAACGACGATGGGACGCTGGGTGCGGGGAAAGTTTTGTACGACGCCACCGATTCGGTAGGCAAGTTGCCAGGATTGCCCGATGGACTTTCAGTCGACCAGCAGGGGCATCTTTGGGCTAGCGGCCCAGGCGGCATCTGGGTCTTCCATCCTTCCGGAAAACTTCTGGGACGGCTAACTACGGGGGAGCGGACCAGCAACTGTTGCTTCGGCGAGGACGGTAAGACCCTCTTCATCACCGCCGATTCCAACCTCTGCCGGATCCGAACCAAAGTGTCCGGGCAGTAGGCAGACGTTTCTCTCGACGAAGGCTTTTCCCCGGCTCCCTGTCCCAGTCGACCGGGGCCGGGTGATGGCAGATGGGGGTTTTTTGACCGCTGGCGGGATTCTGTCGATAATGACGGTGGAATCGTCGTGTGGCGTGAAGAGGTTGGGATTTGCCTGCCCCCTGCATTGCTTCCGGTCGATGGCGCGACCGATCACGTGCCATCGTTGACGGTTGCACGGGCGATGTCGGCATCGCTCAAGTTGACCTTACAGGGTCGACGAAAACAGATCGTTGACTAAAGGATCGCGGGCCCGGGACGTCATCCGGTCGCCTGGCTCCAGGAAGTGCCGCCTGGGGGAGCGATCTACCCACCCAGGGCACCGTTCCGACTGTCTGCTGGCACCCCGATGAAACGATCCGCTTCGCTGGCGGACCCTTTCCCTGGGGACCAAGCCTGTCGGCCCTCTGCGACCAAGGAGTTGTTCGAAGATGTTCGATCGTAATCAAGCTCTGTCTCTTCGGGCTCGACCGCAGCGCAGCGCCAAGGTCTTCGGGATGGCGATCGGACTGGTCCTGGGATCGGCGATCGGAGTGCCCGCGTCTTGGGGGCAACAGCGGGATGTCGCCCAGCTGGCTCATCCTGAAATCGCCCAACAGCTGAGCCTTTCCGACG
The DNA here is from genome assembly GCA_044371425.1 of Pirellulaceae bacterium. Taxonomy (GTDB): domain Bacteria; phylum Planctomycetota; class Planctomycetia; order Pirellulales; family Pirellulaceae; genus JBEISR01. The sequence continues at coordinate 100,800 of JBILTR010000013.1, forward strand.
ACCAGCGGGCGCAGATTCAGTCGCTACTTCAACAGCGCAACGACGCGATCCTGGCGGCAGCGGAAGCCGACCGCAAAGCCGTGACAGCGCAGTGGGATGAGAAGGTCGCTGCGGTCCTGAACGCCGATCAGCTGGCGCAGTGGAAGTCGCCGCCTGCAGGGGAGAAGCTGCGGTTTCAATTCAGCGATATGAAATGGGCTGATGTGCTGCAGTGGTTCTCTCGCCAGGAGGGGCTGACGCTGGTGATGGACCGCGTGCCTCCCGGGGAATTCACCTACAGCGACCTGCGTGAGTATTCCCCCTCCGAGGCGATCGACCTGCTCAACAGCGTCCTGCTGACGCGAGGGTTCACGCTGGTTCGACGCGAGAAGATGTTGATCGTGTTGGAATTGTCGGACGCGATTCCGATCGAGCTGATTCCTAGGGTGACCTTGGAACAACTGGAGGCGCGGGGGAAGTTTGAACTGGTCAGCGTCCTGTTCCCCCTGGGGGCTCGCCCCATCGATGCGGTGCTCAATGAAGTCAAACCCTATCTGGGAAGCTACGGACGAGCCGTCCCGCTGGCGCAGAGTCGGCAGTTGCTGGTGATCGAATCGGCCGGGAAGATGCGCACCATCAACGGCCTGATCAGCAGTGTTCCTGAACCACGGAAGGATCCACCGCCACCGCAACCCGAACCGCCGCCGCAGCCGGTATTCGCCGCCTACCCTATCGCTGATCTGGATCCCGAGCAGACGCTGGAGACGCTCAAGAAGCTTCTGAAGACCGAGCAGATTACGGTCGACGATAAGACGAAGGTGGTCAGCGCCTTTTTGATTCCGACGCAGCAGGCGGCGATCAAGAATGCGATTGAGACGATGGTGCAGAACCATTCTCAGGCCAGCAACTGGCAGACGATCACCTACCAAGCCGGGGGCCTTGATCCCGCAGTGCTCGCCAGCCAACTGGAAGCGATCGCTCCGCGAGCCAAGGTGGTGGCCGATCCCAAGTCGGCATCGCTGGTGGTGACCGCACTGGCTGCAGATCATCTGGTGATCGGAGAACTGTTCAAGGCGATTCCCAAGACCGAACTGCGGTCGCTGCAGATCCATCCCGTGACCTCCATGCAGAAGGAAAGACTGGCCGCGATCGGAACCGCGCTTCCCGATTCGCTGAAGAAAATCACGATGACCGTCGCCGCTGAGGCGGACGAGGTCCTGGTCTGGGGGACGGAGGCGGAGCAGACGGAATTCGTTCAGTTGCTGGGGAAGCTGCAAGGAAGCCAGGTGCAGTCCACCGAGCCCTCGGTGCTAAAGCGCTACGAACTGCCGAAGGGAGCCGCCGCGCAGTGGAAGCTGCTGGAGCCGGACCTGAAGAAGCGCTTAGCACCGATGCAGTGGACCTATGACGCGACCGAATCGCTGGTTTGGGCTTTTGGCCCACCGGCCCGCCATGAACTGCTGGCCCAGACGCTCCAGGAGATGATCCAGCCCCCCTCCACAGATCGCCAGCCCGTCCTGCTGACCTATCCGCTCAAGCATGCAGAGGCCAGTGGGCTGGCAACGCTGATGACGGGGCTGTTCCCGAGCGCTTCGATCGTCCCAGATGCCAAGCGAAAGCTGCTTCTGGTGACCGCGACCCTGGAGGATCATGCAAAGATCAAGGCGGCCCTGCAGCCGCTAGATGAAGCCAGCGAGATGACGACTCAGGTGGAGGTCAAACAGTACGAGGTCCTTGGACTGCCCGCGACCAGCGTCGTGACGCTGCTCCAATCAATGTGGGCTGGTGCCACCATCAGCAGCGATACGACCACCGGCAAAATCATCGTCTCGGGAACGCCGCTAGAGCACCAGCAGATCGCCGCGATGGTGCAAAAACTGAACACCACCAATCCGGCCGATCCGGTGGAGATCCAAACCTACGATGTGCCGCATGGCGAGCTGACGACGATTGTTACGATCCTGACTCAGATCGCGCCCAAGTGCACCATCACCCCCGATTCGGTCGCTAGGCGACTGACGGTCTATGGACCGGTCTCACAGCAGAAACGGCTATCGGAGGCACTCGAGAAGATTCTCAAGGCCGGCGCTCCCGATCCCAGCGGCAAGGAAGTGCGGTTGATCCCGGTCGATCCAGCGGTCACCGATGCGATCACCGCTTCGACCGCCATCAAGCCGCTCCTCCCCCCCTCGATCACACTCCTCCCCAACAGCTCGACCGGTACCATCACCGCGACGGGGACTCCCGAGCAGTTGGACCAGGCCGAGCAGTTGGTGGCAAGGTTGTTGGCGGGGATGCAGGGCAAGAAGCCGCTTCAGAAGAGCTATCCACTGGGGCAGCTGGATGGGACTTCGGTTGTGAGACTACTGGCGAACATGATGCCGCGAGTCACTGCGACGGTCGATGCAGCGACTGGCACCCTGTTTGTCTTGGGAGTCCAGGAGGATCACCAGCGCGTCGAGGAGATGCTGCAGCAGTTGCGCCAAGTCGGGGATGGCCCGGCGCCGGAACTGCGGTTCTATGAGATCAAGGCGGTTTCCTCCTCATCGCTATTGACGTCCCTTCAGAGCCTCTACAAGAAGGCGACCTTTTCGGTCGACGCGACATCGGGAAAACTGATCGCTCTAGCGACCCCTGACGAACACCAATTGGTCCAGCAGACGATCGACCAATTCCACTTGGCATCGAAAGAATCGCCGATGGAAGTGAGGACCTATGCGGTCCCTTTCGGCGATCTGACGACGTTGCCTACCCTGCTGCTTCGCATCGCCCCCAAAAGTACCCCCAGCTTGGATGCAACGGGTCGCACCTTGACTCTTTTTGGTCCGGAGTCGGAGCAGCGGGTGGTGGCCGATACGCTGGCCAAACTGCAGGAAGCAAGTCGGACAACAGGGGAGGGTAAGCAGGCGAGGCTACTTCTTGTCGATCCCCTGGTGACCGATGCACTTTCGGCAAGCACCGCGCTCAAGAGTTTGGTACCGGCAAGTGTCAGCTTGCTCCCCAATAGCTCCACCGGCACCATCCTGGCGACGGGTACCTCCGAGCAGTTGGATCAGGTCGCGTTGCAGCTAGAGCAGATTATGGCGCCGGGGATGGCGAGGAAAGCGACCAATCGTTCCTTTCCCATCGAAGGAATCGACGAAACCTCACTGGCTCGACTTTTGCTCTCGATCGTCCCCAAAGCGACCACCGCCATCGACGCGAAAAGTCGCACGCTGTTCGCTACCGGTTCACCGGAGGATCTGACTCGCATTGAAGAGATCGTCAAGCAGTTGCAGACGGCCGAGGGGGAGTCCGCCCAGGAGATGCGGGTCTACGAGATTCGAGGCGTTTCTTCGACCGCAGTGCTGCTGGCCTTGCAGGGATTGCAGAAGGAGATGGTGTTTGGGGTAGAGCCGGCGACGGGGAAGATCGTGGGACTTGGCACCGCCCAGGAGCATGCTTCGGTCCAAAAGGCGATCGACGCCTTCCATGCTTCTGCGATGGAGGCACCGATGGAGGTGCAGACCTACCCGGCTCCCTATGGCGATCTGACGACGCTACCCAGTGTCTTTGCAAAAATCGCACCGCGCACCACCGTCAGTGTCGACCCGATTGGACGAGCGGTGACGGCGTTCGGACCTGCGGAGGAATTGCAGAAGGTGGCTGGGGCGCTGGCGAAGCTGAAGGAGACCTCCGAGTCGACGCAGCAGCGTGGCACGGTTCGGTTGTTCCGCGTCGACTGGCGATCGACCGATGCCGCCTCGGCGGCCGCTGCCCTCCGCCCTGCCCTTCCCCCCGGTGTGACACTGCAGCCCAACAGCAGCACTGGAACGATTACCGCCAGCGGCACTCCCGAGCAGCTGGCGATGGTCGAGCAGTTGCTGAAGACCTTGGGAGAGGGAAGTTCGCAGCGATTCACCCCCAAGACGTATTCGATCGGTGGGATGGATGCGGCGGAAGTGGAGAACCTGATCGAGGACCTAGTCCCACGCTCCCGCACCGCCTACGATCCCCGCTCGGGCAAACTACTGGTCAATGCCTCGGAGGAAGATCATCAACGGATCACCGATTTGCTGAAGCAGATCTCCTCGCTTCCGGCCGATGGCGCTGCGGTGCGCACCGTCCCTGTTCGCTTTGGCGATCCCGAATCGATCGAGAACGCTTTGGAGCGATCGATGGGAAGGCGCAGCACGATGAGCATCATGGCGGATGAACAGTCCAGTGCGATTTATTTGGTGGGCAAGGCAGAGGAAGTCGCTGCTGCAGAGAAGCTGATCACCGAACTGGATCGTCCCTCGGGATCGTCCAAGTCGTGGCAGGTCTACGCGCTGGGCCGCTTGGATCCCGGTTCCTTCCGCAACGCCGTCGATGCGATGTACCGCGATCTCCCTGCCAGCCGGGCGCCGACGATCCATCTGGATGAGGCCAACCAGAAAATGTTGGTGGGGGCTAGCGCCGAGCAGATGGAACAGATTCAAGAGCTGATGGATCAGTTGGGCGGATCGGAAGTGTCGGCGTCGGGAAGATCGGCCAACATGCGAACGATCCCGATGACGCGAGAAGCCGTCAAGGCGATTCAGGAAATCCAGCGGGTTTGGCCGATGATGCGATCCAACCCACTGCAGGTGATCGATCCCAACCAGCTGCGGCTTCAAGGCGGTGGAGCACTTCCTGATGGATCCAATGAGCCATCCAGCGAACTCCAGCCCCCCGATGCCGAAGAGTCGTTGGTGGAGCAGGTGCAGCAGGAAGCGATCGCTTCGGATCCCCGGTTGCAGGAGGCGATCGAGCGGGATGCGGGGCAGGCGGTCGCTCCGCAGCCAGAAAAAGGATCGCTGCCTCCCGTCATCCTGATCCCAGGTAGCGACCGATGGACGATTGCGTCGGAGGATGCACAGGCGCTGGAGGATCTGGAGCGACTGCTGCAGATGACCACCTCCGCTCGCATCGTACCGACGATGCAGAGTGGCAATTACTCGATCTACCTGCTGAAGCATGCTGGTGCGGAGGAGATGACCGATATCCTCGACACGCTTTTTCAACGCCGTAACAGCAGCGGATCCTCGGGTGGGACACGACCGGTCTTCACCAGCGATGCGAGGACCAATGCCTTGATGATCTACAGCAATCCTTCCGATCGGCAGGTGATTGAAGAACTGCTTTCGGTGCTCGACGCCCGGGAGCTTGGCGATTCCCTGCAGCGGATTGTGCCGAGACTAGTTCCTCTGCAGCACGCCGATGCCACTCAGGTGCTCGACATCGTTCGCGATGTCTATCGATCGTCGATCAATGCCGATGGTGGGCGTCGACCGCTTCGGATCCCCGAAGGGGTTTCCTCTGAGGTGGCATTGCTGATGCAGCAGATCAATGCCAGTTCCTCGGGCCCGCTCCTTACCGTCGGTGTGGATGAGACGACCAATTCGATTGTGCTGCGGGCGCCGACGGATCTGGCAAAGGAGGTGACGGATTTCATCGAGCAGATGGATCGTCAATCGATCGAGAAACCAGCTTCTCGCGTCCTGATCGTACCGCTCAAGTCGGTCAATGCCGAACGGATCGAAAAGGCGATTGAATCCTTGCTTCGCGGGCGGAGGTAAGACGATTGTCGTTGGCGATCCAGTTGCTGCCCCGCGAGGGGAAAGAAATTTCTCGATGTCCTTGGCGGCAACTCGCTAGTCACCGCCAGTTGCCAATGGAGAGATTCGAGAGAGCACGTAGCAAAATCCTCAGTGTCTCCGCGCCTCCGTGAGATCCCCAGGAAACAGCCCAGGCGATCGTCGTTCACATCACCGCACGGAAAACGAGAACCGCAGATGATCATTGCGTCGAGCCGCTAGCTGCTGGTTTTGCTGTGGACTGAACCTGCAACCGGCAACTGTCAGGTCGAATTGCCGGACGAGCTGATCTGGAGGGCTCGGTCGCTGATATCCTTGCGGCACCAGGCTCCTGGCCAACGCACCTTCTGGACTGCCGTGTAGGCCTGCAGTTTCGCGGCGGAGATCGTCGCGCCCAGAGCGGTCACTCCCAGCACGCGGCCGCCATCGGTGAGGACGCGTCCTTGTTCCAGTCGGGTGCCAGCGTGGAACACCTTCACGTCTTCCACTTGTCCGGCAGCTTCCAGGCCAGTGATCTCTTTCCCCTTTTCGTACTCTCCAGGATATCCCTCGCTGGCCACAACGACGCAGAGCGCCGGGCGCGGATCCCAGATCGGATCTTCGATCGAATCGAGGCAGCCATCGACCGTGGCCTCGAGGATATCCATCAGATCGCTTTGCAGTCGCATCAGCAGCGGTTGGCATTCGGGATCCCCCAGTCGCACGTTGAACTCCAGCGTCTTGGGGCCGGCCGAGGTAAGCATCAGGCCGGCGTAGAGGACTCCTTTGAAAGGCTTTCGGTTCCGCTTCATCGTGTGGATCGTGGGGACCAAAATCCGTTCTTCGATCGACTCCAGAAGCTCCGTGTCGACAATCGGTGTCGGGCAATAGGCTCCCATGCCCCCGGTGTTCGGTCCGGTGTCGCCATCGAAGGCCGCCTTGTGGTCTTGGCAAGGCGGAAGTGTCAGGATCGTCTTGCCGTCGGTGATGGCAAGCACGCTGGCTTCGGGACCCTCCAGCCGTTCCTCGATCACCATCTGGCGGCCTGCCTTGCCAAACTCTTCGCGCCGGGCGATGCGATCGATCGCATCGAGGGCATCCTGACGTCGGGAGCAGACGATCACCCCTTTGCCTGAGGCAAGGCCATCGGCCTTGACGACAACGGGAGCCCGATCTCGTTCGTTGGGATAGCGGGCCTTGATATAGCGCATTGCGCTGTCGGCGTCGCGAAAGACCTGGAAGTCGGCGGTGGGGATATCTGCCTGTCGCAACAAGTTTTTGCAGAAGACTTTACTGCTTTCCAGTTGAGCCGCTGCCTGGGTTGGGCCGAAAATCCGCAACCCTTCCTTCTGGAAAGCATCGACGATTCCGAGCGCTAGCGGTGCCTCGGGCCCAACCACGGTCAGACCGATTTTTTCCTTTTTGGCCAGGGCGATCAGCGCGGCGATGTCGGTTGAGGAGATCGCGACGTTTTCTGCTTCCAGTGCCGTACCCGCATTGCCGGGGGCTACGAAAATCTGATCGACCCTGGAGCTTTGTGAGATCTTCCAGGCGAGCGCATGCTCGCGACCACCATTGCCGACAATCAAAACCTTCATCAGATCCAACTCAAGAAAGTGGTGTTGGGAACTCCCGGGGAAGATCCGGGTTTCAGCTCAGAGACATCCGGACCGGTGCCGACCGATTGTAGCGGTCGGCACCGTCGATCGGGAGGGATCGAGAGACTCAGGATCCTTCATGGGACACCTGCCGTCTGGCTTTGGGAATGAATCCGACCAGGAAGCACAGCAGCATGGTGACCCAGAAGAACCAGAAGGCAGGGCTGGTCAGCGAATGGAAATCGAGCACCGGATGTTCCTCACCGATTTCATTGAACCACCAGTCGGCGACCAGCTTCAATCCAATCACCGATACCAGCAGGTAGGCGGAGGTTTCAAAGCGGGGGAATTTTTCCAGCAACCGGATGAAGATGGCCGCGGCCACTCGCATCAAAAGGACACCCAGCATGCCACCCAGGACAACCACCCAAAGCTTTGGATGAAGCCCTGGTGTGTCGTCCTCCTTGGGACCAACCAGCGCGATCGCTGCCAGGATGGAGTCGACGGCGAAAGCGATATCGGTCAGTTCGATCACCACCACCGTTGGCCAAAATTTCGCGAAAGCCCTGGCAGTGCCATTGGCGGCGCGACCTGAGGACCCGTTGACCACTTCCAGTTCGGGGGCTGGCACCGGGATGCGAGCTTCCAGTTCTTCTTCTTCTTCCTTCGCCGACAGGGGACTTCCATCGTCGGCGTGCACCAGCACCGGTTGCTCCTCGTCCCCGAGGACGATTTGCTCTTCCGCCGTTCCGAACCACTGCTCTAGGAAGTACTTTCCTGCAACGAACAGGAGGTAGCCACCACCGATCAGTTTGACGACTTCAATGCCCAGTAACAGCTGAGCGAAGATGATGGCGATGACGCGAAATACGAAGGCCCCCACCAGACCATACATCAAGGCACGCTGACGTTGGTGCGGTGGCAACCGCTTGGCCAGCAGGCCAAGCACCAGGGCGTTGTCGATCGAAAGCACACCTTCCAGGATCACCAAGAGAGCCACGACCGCCAGATCGTGGTATTCGAAAGTCTGTCCGAACATAGGAAGGCTCCAGGCTCCGATCTCGAATTCAACAATGTACGCTGGTCGGCTCTCTTCGGCTAGTGCCGCTGATCGGCCCGGTGGGGAGTCTCATGGGTGTTGCAGCGGGGCGTATGCCATCCCTTTTGGAGACGTTCCAGCATCCAATCCCACGCATGTGGCGGAGTGACCAGCGGCGGAAGTGCCACCAGTCGATTGCCTTTGGGGCCCGACCAATGGAAGAGGACTCCCGCCTTGCGCGCTTCGCAGGCCAGTTGCCAAGCCAGCTCTCTGGATCGCTCGCTGGATTCCTCTTGCACTTCTAGGACTCCAAAGGCCCCGATCCCTTCGATCGCAGTGGGGAAAGAAAGTGCTTTGGCCGCATCGGTCATCACCGCGCGCACCCCCGCCCCGGCTGCATCGGACCAGACCTTCCAGGGTGTTTGCTCCAGCAGTTCCAGCACCGCCAGCGCGACGCGACAGGCCAGCGGACCACCCCCAAATGTCTCCGACTCGACTCCTGCCGGGAATTCATCCATCGATGCGGCAGGACCCAACACCGCTGCGATGGGGACGATGCCTCCCCCGAGGCTTTTGCCGACACAGATCAAATCAGGGATCCAGCCTTGGGCCTGGCAGGCCAGAAGGTTGCCGGTCCGTCCCAGGCCGGTCTGCACTTCATCGCAGATCAACCACCATCCACGCTGGTCGGCCAGACGCCGTAGATCGCGAAACAGCGAATCGGCTGCCTTCAGATATCCTTTCGCTCCCGGAATCGGTTCGACAATCACCGCAGAAACATCGTCAAGTAGCGGTTCGTTAGCAGCCACCCAGGACTTCAGGCAGTCTGCGGTCTGGCAATCGGTGACCAAGTGTCCCCATCCACATCGCCTGCAATCGGGAAAGGGGATCGATCCGTGGGGAATGGTCGGAAGTTGCTTCAGCCATCGCGTATCGCTGATGGCGCCGGTGGCGATCGATCGACCGTGAAAACCTCGATCGAAGTGGAGGATTCGGCCTGGCTTGCGGTGAAGAGCCAGTTTCATCGCAAGCTCGACGGCTCTCGCCCCCGTGGTGACCAGCCAAGCTTTGCAGGGGGACGATTGTCCGGCATCGCCGTTTGCCATCGGATGCATCGCAGCAAGTTTCGCGCACAACCGCCTTCGTAGCTCGGTCGCCAGTCCAGTCAGATGAGGCAACCGTGCGGATTGCTGCTGCGCGGCTGCCACGAGTTTGGGATGAGCGTGTCCCCAGAGAAGGCTGCCGTAGGAGGCAACCAGATCCAGGTACCGACGGCCCTCGCTATCCCAAAGCCAGCAGGCGCTACCGCGAACCCAAATGGGACCGGTGTTCGGGTCCTCCGCCCGTAGGAGCGGTCTAGGGGTTGGATCGTCAGCGGCCTGTTCCCAAGTCACTTGATATTCCAATGTTGGTTAGAATGTCATCGGCGTTTCGGGGCGACCGTCGGTTTCAGCTTGGACATCAGCGGTGCGATGACTGCCTTGGGGAGAAACTTCTCTAGCGCCGCTCCGTCGCTCATCGCTGCAATCTGCTTGATCAGCGAGCTGGAAACGTGGGCATACTCCTCGTCGGCCATCAGGAAGACGGTATCGATTTCCTCAGCCAACCGTCGGTTGGCCATCATCATGGTGAACTCCCCGGCGACATCCGTCAGAGGTCGAAGTCCGCGTACCATGGTGCCAGCGCCCAGTTGGCGGACAAAATCGACCGCCAGCCCATCGAAGGCGGCCACGCGCACCTCTGGCCACGACCGCGTCACCTTCTCCAAAAGGCCGACTCGTTCCTCCGTCGTGAACGTCGATTCCTTGGCGGCATTGACACCAACGCCGACCACCAGCTGGTCGAACAGTCGACGGGCGCGGTCGATGATATGCAAATGTCCCAGCGTGACTGGGTCGAAAGAACCGGTGTAGACGCCGATCCGCCCTGGAGGCTTGCCGGCGGACACCGGTCGAGTGGTCGTCTTTCCCTTCATCCCTTGGAGCTCCCGATAGAAGGCCGTCCCATCGACAAAAAAATCGTTGCGAAAAACAAAAGGGCCAATGCGGTCCAAATCGCTACCAGAATCAGGCTGCCGCTGCGAACGATCGGCAACAACTGCTCCGGCGGCGGGATTTTCGCATCGGGTACTCTAGACCCCAGCGTGGCGGCGATTCGAGGCGCATCGATCGACATCGCCTGCCAACCCACCCAACCGACGAAACATTCCCAAGGCAACGCGATGAGGCAGGTCCATCGACTGAGAGCATAACCCCACAAGCTGTTTCGCATCAGACCGATTCCACCGGCGATCATGGCCCCCGATAGGATGGCTCCTACCGTGCCCGTCACGATCCAGGGGAGGAGCATCAAATCCGCCTGACGCTGGCGAACCCTCTCGAGAACCGTCTCCGGTCGCGACCAGTCATAAGGTTGTTCCCTGCGGATCTCCGAAACCGTCGCAGTCGCTTCGTTCCTGCGTTTGGACAATTCCATCCATCCCTGCAGGTCGCTTGGGATCAACAGTAGACCAATAACTCCAAAAAGAGACAGCAGCCAAGCAGGCCACTTCCTCCACCAAGCCTCCGCTGCTACCGAGTCAGAGTTTGGCGCTCCGAAGTCGACTTCATGATTCATGGGGACCGCATCGATGAAGAGCCCTGACCAACGACCCATCCCGCCACATCGGCTCGCCTACCGCCATTGTAACGCCAACCCGATCTCACTGCCGGACCGATCGAATCACTCCTTCCACGGCGTTGGTAGGGTGGTCCCTCACCCCCCAGCATGCTCCAGCGCCTCCACCACGCGTCGCAATTCGTCGGAGGTGTGATAGGCGTGCAGGCTGAATCGGAGTCGGCCTCCGCGCACCGAAGTCACGATGCCAGCTTCCAGCAGCTGTTTTCGCATCCGGACCGGGTCGACCGCCATGCTCACCGAGACGATGCCCGACTGCCTTTCTGTCGCCGATGGATGCCACCAGGAAAGCTGCCATTGCGGCCGCTTGGTCGACAGCCTTTGAAGTTGCTCGACGAATTCCTCCCGGTGAGCCAGGATGCAGGCCTCCAGTCCGCTTGCCCCAGCTTCCATCAGCAGCTGGAGGCTGGCGGACAGGCCGAGGATGCCGACATGATTGGCCGATCCGGGTTCCAGTCGCGAGGCATTGGGTCTCCAGCGACACTGGGTCGCTGAAAACTGCCCCGCTTGCTCAACGCTTCCCCAACCGACCAGCACCGGATCCAGTCGCTCCAGGCATTCCATGCGAATGCTGGCTAGGCCAATCCCTTCGGGCCCCAGCATCCACTTGTGACCGTCGGCTGCCAGGAAATCGATCGGGATCTGAGCGATATCCAGCGGATAGACTCCCAGGCCCTGAATCGCATCGACCATCAGCAGCGCCCCTCGAGCATGGACCGCTTCGCACAGTCGGCTCAGGTCGATGCGATAGCCGCTGAGGTAGCCAACCCAACTGATCGCCACCCAGCGCGTCGTGGTGTCGATGGCTTGAAGGATCGATTCGACGGAGATCTCGCCATTCTCTGGGGCTTCCACCAGTCGCACTTCCACCCCCCGTCGCTTCAAATGTTCCCAGGGGAGGCGGTTGCTGGAAAACTCGTTGCTGGCCAGGACCACCGATTCCCCGGGCCGCCAGCGCCAGCCTTCGGCCAGCAAGCTGATTCCAGTCGATGTATTGGGAATGAGAAAAACCTCGTCGACTGGAACGTTCAGCAACTGAGCCCCCTGCTGTCGCAGTCGCCCCGCCCCAGCCGACCACTGGGGCCAACTGACATCCCCCTGCTCCAGCGCCTGTCGGGACCACTGGCTGATCGCTTCGTGAGCCGCCATCGTCAGTGGACCGACCGCTGCATGGTCCATGTAGACCCACTGCCGGCAGACCGGCAACTGGGAACGCAGCCTGTCGCAAAGGATTTGCAGGGAAGAGTCGAGCGATTGGGGCATGACGGTCGAATCTCCTTTTGGCGAGTTTTCGCCAATGGAATTGGCGAGCAACCTGAGCGCGATTGGGATCTAGAAGGAATGCTAGCTACGATCGTTGGGATCGAAAGAGCCGGTTTTCGCGGTTTAACGATAAAAACCCGCAAGTTCTACCTACCTTCCCATCGATAACAACCCCTAGGGAAACGAACCCGGAAGGATTCCGGGTAACAAGGAGCGGTCTGGCGATCACATGATCCCAGGCAGGATGGACCCGCCGCTCCCGCGTCTCCCGGCTAATGCATCGACACCAGTGGTGCTGAGGATCTGATCCATGTCGCATTCGCTTTGGAAATCGTTGACGGGAATGGCGCTGCTTCTGGGGGCTGTCTCCCAGACCGGTTGCGTCGGTATCACGGAAGGGTTCAATTTGGGACCGTTCGGAATCCCGATTCCTGTCAGCCCATACTTCCAGTATGAGGAAGAGCGGCAGTTCCACATGCATGAGCGGTACGAGCGGGTGCCGATCATGGGCCCGATCACCGCCGGCGGTCCTGCGGTTGCGCTCGATCCACCTAGCGACGATGAAGTCGTTCAGGCCCTGGAGAACGCGCGGCCCGTCCGTGGTGGGATTCCTTTGTTCCACGAGCGACAGAGGAACAACGTCCGCATCGTCAAGGAGAAGATCGCCGACTACATCGACGACCCTCGCTTCGTCCCCCTGATCGGATTTGCTCAGTTGCACCACGCTCACTACAAGTGCACGATTTACTTCGAAGAGCGGATCATCAACGGCTGGCCTGTCCCCTACACGCTGGAGGACAAGGAAGCGATGGAAGTGATCTACATCGACCACAACCACTTCCACATGGTGGGTGATCCCGACTGCGGCGAATCGAGTCTCTACTAGACCGATTGCCTCACCAGATCCAAACGCACCAGAAGCAGGCCTCAACCGCCTGCTTCTTTGCATTGAATGAGTTGGTCTCCCACCATAAAAACCCCGGATGGACCAGATGAGTCCGCCAGCGCCACATCCCAATTGCTCTTTTCTTGCCTCCGCGATCTCTGTGGCTCTGTGAGATCATCACTTCCGGCTTGGAACGAATCAGTTTGCGAGATCTGGCTCGCCCGCCCTGGGGCTCTCACGGAGCCACCGAGAGCACAGAGAAGATCCCGGAAAAGACTTTCTTGAGGAGTTGAAATGGCATCATTGCCGGTTTCCAATGCGCGGGCGCTGGATAGCGCCTCGAAATCTTCGCGATGATCGATACCCTCGTGGTTGTCTTGATCGATCGATGCGTCGATTTTGAAGCACGATCGATTTCGAATCTAGCAGGGGGCACACCTTGCTTTCGGTTTTGGCGATCATGAACAGAGGGCAAGTGACTCAACCGCTCTGACCCCCTCCTCTCTCGGCTGGAAGTGTTTCCATGGTGTCTCGGTTTCTTCGCTGGCTTTGGACAGATAAGACCCCCAGCTCTGAGTTTCCGGTACCCGTTTGTCAGCTCGTCATTTTTCAATGTGTGATGGTCGGTATCTGTTTATTGATCGCAGGCAGTCGTCACTGGTGGATGGAGCAATACTACAAAACCGAAGGGATACAGACCGACTCTGTCACCATCACGGAGATTTGGGTTCGAGAATACGAAGGCTCAGAAGGCGGCAAGCGGACGGATTATTGTTACCGCTACAGATACACCGATCAGTTCGGGCATGTGCATGAGCATGTGGCCTCGACGGAGCTAAGTCGCTGGGAAAAATTAGTTGCGGGCGCGCGACTCCCCACGATCGAATACCTAGCCTCCGCTCCTAAAACCCATCGCTACCTATCCGAGAGAGGGATGGGGCGCATTTATGTTTTGCTTGGTGTGGCGTTGTTGGTGGCGGTTGTTCCGATCCGACTGGCTTACGAAGTGGTGATCCACTTATTCGAATAGAGTTCATCACGGCAGTCGAATCCCGTCCATCTGGGATGATTGTGGGGCGCGATTGCCTCACCGCATCTTTTGGGAAATCGCCTCGTGTAGGTCACCGGATGATGGACGCCGTGTTGTCAGGACTCGCCAAGTCGTAACGGAAGGCAGCCCTCCCTGCAGGGCTTCCGATCGCGCAAACGAACCGGATCGTTCGCGTTCTACCGCATGCACTGCGCCGCAATTCCAGCATGGCACCGGTCTTGAGCGACAGGCGGGATTGGCGCCGCGGGGCCGACAGAATGGTCGAATGGACCAAGAAGTAGGTCGATTGTAGATAGAAACAGAAAAGGTGAACCAGGAACGGTGGCAGGACTCATTTCCGCCACAGGCTCGCCCCCCTAGCGTCGTCTCAGCGACGATCGGCAGATTCCCGGATGACTTGGTCAATCAACGGCTCGATGTTGAAGCTCAACGCACCGACCGCTCGGACAATCCCCTGGTCGTCAACCACCACGCTACCAAAGCCGTAGTCGCCGAAGGTCAGCGCCCCATTGAAGCCTCCTGGCAGCATGATCTGAGGCCAATCGCCACCACCATAGGTTTGAAATAGTCGGGGGGCTTGGCTGTCGTAAAACTGTCGATCGGTGTCGACCGTCAGGAGAATGACCCTGAGCTTATCGGGACCATGTTTTTCTAGGCTGCGACGAATCTTAGGAAAGCCTTCGTAGCAGTTGTGGCACGTCACCGCCCAGATATCCAGAACGGTTGTTTTGCCCAGGATCGACCGGTTTGAGATGACCGATCCATCCAAAGTCGTCAGCTCGAATTCCGGACAGCGAAATCCGACCAGAGAGCCCTTTAAAGGGACATCCAGTTGCTGGATCGTCATCGTGCGGTTATCCGAGCTGATCTCCTGGACTCGGTACATGGAGTCGCGAATGCGGATCGGTCGATTCACCGCCGCAGCTTCCCACTCTGCCAATCTCCCATCGCCATCTTGATCGATGGAAACATAGGTCGCCGTGTTGCCGACAATCGTGTCGTCGGTACCTGTGTTTTCGAGGGAATAAGTGGCAGCCTTGGGCAGGTAAATGCTGATCCCTTCATCCGGTCCTGTGGGGATCGTTCCTTTCCAGACCATGCTATCGGTCGGTCTTCCGACCAGAAGCAGGGCGACGATCGAGCTGACGTTCAGTTGTGGCCGTGTCCGTTTTAGGTTGCATGGTTCAAGTTGCAAAACGATCGAATCGCCAACGGTTTTCTCAGAAAAGAGTTTGGTGCCGGTGGTGGTCGGTTCTGTTGCGGCAGGTCGATCGGCGGGCGTGCTGGCTCGCTGGGTATCCCCTAATTCAAACTTCGCTGTTTGGGGCGGAAGGCACTTCGTATTGTCGCACGCTTGGAATCGAACCGAACCTTTGCCGCCATACTTCGAGCCCATCGCGGTGACTCGGTACTTTCGCGTCCAGGTGAAGTCGCCTTGCATGAAGAGCTGTCTGCCGACTTCAAGACTCAGTTCACGCGGCTCAACACTGGGTGTGAAGTGGTCTTCAAGCGGCTCAAGGCCGACCGGGGTGAATTCGACTTGAGTCGGAAATCCGAGGGAATCGTCGGCGCCCGTGGTGGCGCCGATATGCCATCCCATAGCGATCGTCGCCCGGATCGCAAGCGTGATTTCCTCCCCTACCCTGGCATCGGCATTGGAGAGGGAAACGGAGAATTTCGCGATGGAGTTTTGGGTTTGGATCTCCTGGGAGAGCCTATTCTTCTGCGGCGGTTGCACGTTTTGCGCATTGGCCATGAAGTCGCCGAAGGGACATGCCATCAACATCGCCAAAGCCAGCCGCTTCCAGTCGCATTGCATTATTCGACTCCCGTTGCCGTTGTCGTTTGGAGCATGGTCAGGGCTCCGTCTCGTGAGGGACTTTTGGAACTCGTGGGCTTCCGTGTGTCATCACGGCAGTCGAATCAGGTGGACCGCGCGCACGTCCATGGCGGCCCCCTTGGCCATTTGCTCCACCGCAATCTCCAGGCGGTAGCTTCCTTGTGTGGTGGGCTCCCAAAGTCCGATGTGCCGCCACTGGAAGTTTTGGAAATGCCCCGTCTCCTCGACGACGAAAGGGAGCAGGCTGGTCGCTTGGTTGGTGGAATCGCCAACCGTTGGGCCAATCGACATCTTCATGCGGCTGCCACCCTGCCCTTGCCCGCATCCCTGCAGAATGGCGACCGAAAACCTTCCAGGCTGCTTCAGATCGATCGTCCAGAAGACGCGGTCCTTGGCATCCGCCCAATAGCCGACCGTATTTTTGTGTGGTTGAGGTTCATAGCGAAGCAGCCTCCCTTCGCAACGTCCCTGACTGGCTGCCAGCCAGAAGCTGCCGTCGGCTTGATGGTTGGCGGTCGACGCGTCGATCGCTGGTGAACCATCCAGTTCCAATTCAATCTTTCCTCCCGATACGGCAGCGTCCTTTTTCAGCAGCCAGTGGTCGAGTTCCGGCTGGACCTGCAACGCGGTTTTTTCCTTCCCATCGCTCCAGCTGGCGGAACGAATGCCGTTGTAGAGGCGGGGGATTCGCCAGACACTGGCAGCCGGTTCTTCCAGCGACCAAGTCAATTGGCTGCGATCAATGGCGGCATCTTCCAGGGGCAGCATCACCGCCTCCTGCCCCCAACTGGTCGCTGAAAGCAGCAAGCCGAAAAAGGAACAAATGGTGGCTGGAAAGAGGCGCTGCCAGATGGAGTTCTCGATCGACTTCGGAAAAGGAAGGTGCGAGCTGTTGGTCATCGAAAGACCCCTCCAAGGAAACTTTCCAGTCCGGCGGAACATGTTTTAGGCATCTCATTTTAATCGGTGACATTCCACCGCGGTCGGCTCTGTGACGATGCGGGCCGGAAGAAACGGTGTTTGGACTTTTTTGCAGATCGAGTCCTGTTCCCTTGGGGACCTGCTGTTTTTCGCACTCTGGCGGTTCTGCAGGCGGGGAATCACACTACAAGGAGGTGGCATTCCGGCCGGATCGGAGGCCAGTTTGGATCGATCCCTTTCCACAGCTCGGAACAGAGGTTCCTGCGCGGAGGATGCTGAGCGATGCGACGAAGAAGTTGGAGACCATGGTGCCTGCTGGGATTTTTGGGAGTCACGCTGGGACTGCAGGCTGGCAGCACTTCCCTGCGGGGTCAGGATACCGACCAACCGACCGATCCCTTCCCGCAACTGAATGAGTCTCTGGTGTCCGGGCTCTCCTTCCGAGGCATTGGGCCGGCGTTGATGAGCGGCCGGATTGTCGATCTGGCAGTGGATCCCGAGCAGCCCAGCACGTGGTATCTGGCTGCCGGGTCCGGGGGAGTCTGGAAGACGGTCAACGCCGGGACCACCTGGCAGCCGATCTTCGATCGTTATGGTTCCTACTCGATCGGCTGCTTGGCGATCGATCCCAACAACCGCAACATCGTATGGGTCGGCACGGGGGAAAATAATAGCCAGCGCAGCGTCGGCTACGGCGATGGGCTCTACCGAAGCCTCGATGGGGGGCAAAGCTTTCAGAAGGTGGGGCTGGAGAAGTCCGAGCACATCGCGAAGATCGTCATCGATCCTACCGACAGCCAGACCGTTTACGTCGCTTCCCAGGGACCGCTCTGGTCCGCCGGGGGCGAGCGTGGCCTCTACAAGACGACCGACGGCGGACGAAGCTGGAAGCAGGTGCTGCAGATCAGCGAGAACTCGGGGGTCACCGACGTGGTGATCGACCCTCGCGACCCAAAGACGCTTTACGCTGCCTCCTACCAGCGACGTCGCCATCAGTGGGTTCTGCTCGATGGGGGGCCGGAGTCGACCATTCACAAATCGACCGACGGAGGAAACACCTGGCGCGTGATCGATCGGGGATTGCCGGGGGGAGATAAGGGACGCATCGGTTTGGCGATCAGTCCGCTGCAGCCCGATATCCTCTACGCGATTGTCGAGGCAGCGGGAGAAGGGAGCGGATTTTTCCGATCGAGCGACCGTGGCGAGACTTGGGACCGCCAGTCGAGTTACGTCAGCACCAGTCCTCAGTATTACCAGGAGCTGGTTGCCGACCCCCAGGTGCTCGATCGCGTCTACTCGCTCGATACCTACCTGATGGTCACACAGGATGGTGGCAAAACCTTTTCGCGTGCAGGGGAGCGATTCAAGCATGTCGACAACCATGCGTTGGTGATCGACCCCGCCGATTCCAATCATCTGCTGGTCGGTTGCGACGGCGGTCTCTACGAGTCGTTCGACGGTGGAAAGAACTACCGCTTCACCGAAAACCTTCCGCTAACGCAGTTTTACAAAATTGCCGTCGATCGATCGAAACCGTTTTACTTCGTCTACGGTGGCACGCAGGACAATGCGACTCAGGGTGGTCCCAACCAGACCAACAACGTCCATGGGATCCGAAACAGCGATTGGTTTGTCACGGTTTTTGGCGACGGATTCGATCCAGCGGTCGATCCCGATGATCCCAACACCGTCTACTCCCAGTGGCAGTATGGCGGGCTGGTGCGCTACGATCGGAAGACGGGTGAGCGAGTTGACATCAAGCCGCAGGAATCGGCCGATGGACCGCCGCTGCGATGGAACTGGGATTCGGCACTCCGACTGAGTCCCCACAATTCGAAACGGCTCTACTACGGATCGCAGATCCTCTTTCGCAGCGACGATCGCGGCGATTCATGGACCGCCATCAGTCCCGATCTGACTCGCCAAATCGATCGAAACCAGCTGAAGGTGATGGACCGTGTCTGGAGCGTCGATGCGGTGGCCAAGAATATGTCGACTTCCTTCTACGGCACGATCGTCTCGATCAGCGAATCCCCGTTGGCCCAAGGGCTGATCTACGTCGGTACCGATGACGGTCTGATCCAAGTGACCGAAGATGGGGGTGCCAACTGGCGGAAGATCGAACGATTCGAGACGCTGGATATCCCCGAGTTCGCTTACGTCAGCGACATCGAAGCGTCGTTGCACGATGCCAATACGGTCTATGCCGTGGTGCAGAACTTCAAGCGAGGCGACTTCCGGCCGTTTGTGGTGAAAAGCGCCGATCGTGGAAAGACCTGGATCAATATCACCGGGGACCTTCCCGAACGCGGATCGGCTTACACCCTGGCGGAAGATCATCTGAGCAAGGGGTTGCTGTTTGTGGGGACCGAGTTTGGGGTCTACTGCACGCTGGATGACGGGAAGAAATGGATCGGACTTGGCGGAAACCTACCGACGATCTGCGTGCGAGATTTGGAGATTCAGCGCGACGAAAACGATCTGGTGGTGGGGACTTTCGGACGCGGAATCTACATCCTGGATGACTACTCGCCCCTGCGGGAATTGAACGCCGAGCTGCTGGAAAAGCCGTCGCATCTTTTTGCCATCCCGACGGCGGCAATGTACCTGCAGTCCGATCCGCTGGGAGGTTCTAGCAAAGCGTTTCAGGGGTCGGGATTCTACACCGCCGACAATCCCCCCTTCGGCGCCGTTTTTACCCTCTATCTCAAAGAATCGATCAGTTCGTTGAAAGGCCAAAGGCAGCGGAAGGAATCGCAAGCCAGCCGCCGACGGGAAGATACGCCCTATCCAAGCTGGGAGGATCTGAAAGCGGAGGACCGCGAGGAATCGCCCGTGGTCTGGCTGACGATCCGCGACGCGTCGGGGCAGGTGGTGCGGCGATTGCGAGCGGGCAACAGCAGCGGGATCCAGCGAGTGGTCTGGGATTTCCGGTACGCAGGGCTGCAGCCCCAGTCGCTGGGAGGAGATGGCAACGGTCCGATGGCTCTTCCTGGTAAGTACACGGTGGAAGTCAGTCGCATGGTGCGAGGCGAGATCGAGTCGCTTGGGGAGCCGAAGCCGTTTGAGTGCCAGGCGCTGGGATGGCCGACGATGAATGCCGACCAGCAGCGAGAGAGCCTCAGCTTCCAGCAGGAAACAGCTCGCATCCAGCGGGTGGTCATGGCATCCCAACAGGCGCTGCAGGATGGGATGGAGCGAGTGGGATACCTGAAGGCGGCGATCGAACGGAGTCATCGGCTGGATGTGGCCTTGCGCAAAGAGGCTCGGGATCTGGAACTGCAATTGCGCGATCTGAAGGAACAGCTGGAGGGAGACCCCACTCGAGCCAGCCGGCAGGAACCCGCGATGCCTGGCTTGGTGAGCCGCCTGGATCAGGTGGTCGGTGGGCACTGGTCGACGACCAACCTGCCGACCCAGACCAACCGGCAGCAACTGGCCTTGGTGGTCGAGCGATTCGGGAAGCTCCATCCGTCGCTCAAGAAGCTGCTATCGGAGGATTTGCCGGCGCTGGAGCAGAAATTGGAAGATGCCGGCGCGCCCTGGACTCCCGGCCGCCGACTTCCCGACTGGCCGGCAAAGTAAGCCGCCGACGTAGTGGACTACTACCTAGTCCAGCACGCGTTTTCTGCATCGTCCGATTCGTCACCGGACGATGCCGATGGACGGTGGTGCGATCGCGTCCTCACCGAATTCCGGACGGCCCGTTGGAACTTTCCATGGGCCGCGTGATCGCAAGGAAGCGATCACAAAACGGAGGCGAAAGCGGGAGTTCCGTGAGCCGCACAGAGCTTGGCTGTGGCGTGGCAAGATGGGAAATGGTCGCCATCGCCCTCTGGAACAGACTCCTGGAACAGCCCTCGGTTTAAGGGTGGGATCCCTCTTGAGATAATCGCTGTTTGGCTTCGGCGATCTTCAGTCGTTCCATCGTCATCCACGAACCGTAAATCGCTCCCGCGACCCCAATCATCGATCCTAGAAGTCCGAAGACCAGTCCGATCTGACTTTGCAGACGGGGCAGCCAAACGGCAAGGCTGAAGGCGAGTCCAAAAAGCAACGGCATGCCGATCGCCAGCAGCCCGAAGAGGCCACGGACACGCCGCTGACGATACTGCTGATAGAGATCGCTCAGTTCCTGCGACCCTTTCGCGTCCATCGGTTCTGGCTCCATCAATGCCGCTCGCTGAATCATGGGCACCAGGAACAGCCAACCGACTGCCACGGCGCTAAAGCAGACGAGAAACCCAAGCCACTGGGAACGTTGTTGCTGAGCCGCCAACGGAGGTTGGTTGGTATCCGAATGGAGCGGAAAAGGGGCTAGGCCGCGCACTGCGATCAGTAGGAGAAAAAGAGCGATCACGATCCACGGGACGGCCTGCAATCGCGGAGTGATTGGATTGATCTGCTGCCTGGGAACAAGAGAAGCGGTGCGCACCGGTCCGTCCGCCCCGTTCTGATTCCAGAGCGGATTCTTGGCGGCCAGGGCAGGCATCGCAAGAAGAAACCAGAGTGGAAAGAAGAGAAAGGTGGAGCTGTTTAGCATCCAGAAGGAGGTGGGATTGCGGAGGAACAGCAGCCACAGTCCGAGTGCGATGAACAGCGCTGCCAAAGTGCAGGCCGCAAGAGCCAATGTGAGGGATCGGCTCCGTAGCCGCCGCGCATCGTCGGTGGCGCGATTGGGAGCCATCAACACAGTCGCCAGCGGAGCGAGAATCGCCAGCGAAACGTAGAATAGTGGTGCCAAACGATAGATCAGCATCCAAGGGTCATTCATCGAGCAGGCTCCCGTGGTGAGGTGAAACGGTTGGGATGGATCAGGTGCCGAACTTCCAGAGTCGCTTGATTTGTTGTTCCAGCATCGATTCGATCGTCTTTCGAGACATTCCAGCGATTTTCGCGTTGGCCAGCGCTGCTGCGATCGCCGACTCGATTCGCTTCCGGTCTTCGGCAGAGACCCCTGCCGGCTTTTCGGTATCGGAAATCACGACCGTGCCGCGTCCCCGAACCGACGCCAGCAGTCCGGCATCGGTCAGCTCTCGGTAGGCTCGCGCGACCGTATTCAGATTGATCCCCAAGTCGGCTGCAAGCTGTCGAACCGGGGGGAGTTCATCGCCGACGGCGATCGAGCCATCGGCGATTTTGCCTCGCAAGGCTTCCACCAGCTGATCGTGGAGAGGAACCGGACTGTGCAAGGAAATGGTGATCATGAAAGCAATGTATCATACTTAGATACAATAGGTCAAGCAAAAAGGGCTGGATTGCTGCGTCTTCGAAAAGATTTTTTGGACTGAGTCGTTCGATTGGCCTTGGGTGATGCGCCTGGACTTGTAGTGCGATCCACTACGAGGTGTTTCCTGCGTTGGGGAAGCAGACGCCCCGGAATCTGTCTTCCAGTGCCAATTGCACGACGATGAGATAGCCAAGGGCAACGCCCTAGGGGCGTTTTTCCGTTTTATTGCCCATGAAAAAGTCGACGCCATGGCATCCGCCCTGAAGGGGCGGCACCGATCGCGCGGGATCAAGCGAGATTGACGATCCGAACCTAGCCTTCGCGGAAATGATCCTGACCGTCACCCTTCTTGAATCCATCGCCCAATGGATGGCGAGGTTTGTTGTCCTGTCGTGCCCCCTTGGGGCACATGGTACGGATGGGGTTGGGGGACCGCAAACCCGGGGCGTTGCCCCGGGCTAGTGCATTGCACACCGTGGGTGTGCCTTTGCCACCGCGATGAGCTTTCTGCAGGAACGTTGGATAAAAGACTGTCCATCCGGCAATTCTGTGGGGCTAAGGCTTGTCACTGCGAACCACCTTGCCACGCTGGAATTGCGGCCCAGTCTAGCAGCAAGGCAAGACCCGTCCGGTGGTCTTTCATGACCGAATCGAGTCGGCCAAGGGAAGCGATTGCGCCCAAAAAAATCCCAGATGGGCCGGAGGTCGCGAGACCTTCCAAAAGTCACTGGGCGTCGATGGTGACGACCACCCCTTTGAAGACAGGGGTTTTGCTGAGTGGATCGAGCTTCCTTGGGACCAGGACATTGGCTTCAGGATAGTACATCAGCGCATTGCCCGATCGAATCGCTGGATAGGATCGGATCATGATGTTCGGCATCTGGCCAGTCTCGTTGCGAACCGTGACCCGCTGGCCTTCCTGCCATCCGTGGCGCGCGATGTCCTCCGGGTTCAGCAAAATGATGTCCCGTCGATCCTGCCCGCGGTAGAGATCGTATTCCTCGTAGACCACCGTGTTGAATTGCCCTTCGCTGCGCACCGTCATCAGCCGAAATTCGCCGGGCGCATTGCCTTGCAGCGGGGGGAGATCGGGACGGTGTAGCACAGCCAAGCCATCCTTGGTACCAAAGCGAGGTTCGTGGAAGGTCCGGCCTTCGATCTGAAATTCCTTTTTTGTCTTTTCGATCCCGTCGATCGCTTCGTAGCCTGGCACCACCTTGGCGATCCAATGTCGGATCGAATGGGTCTTGGCCATCGCATCCCAGTCGACTCCCTTCCCATCGCCCACCAGTCGCTTGCCTAGATCAGCAACCACCTGCACTTCACTTCGCGGCCCCGGATAGCGCCTCGGCCCTCCATCGCTCAGTCGAACATAATTGAACATCGACTCCTGTGTGGTCGGTTCAGGTTCCTCATCCCTTGCAAGAACGGGCAGAAGGATCGTCTCCTTCGCCAAGCCATGAGCATGACCGGTATTGAGGGTGGTGTTGAGCATCACCAGAAGGTCGAGTTTCGAGAGGGCTTCATCAGCGTATTTGGCATCGGGGTTGGAGCCGAAGAGGTTGCCGCCAAGACAAAGTCCCACACGGAGGCGGCCTTGATGAGCTGCATCCATGCAGGCCATGGTATCGAGGCCAGGCTGCGTAGGCAGTTTCACCCCGAAGGTGTCTTGCAGGGAATGAAAGATTTCGTCTTTCAGTTTTGGCGTGACGCCAACCGATCCGATTCCTTGGACGTTCGAGTGACCGCGGATCGGCATCAGGCCAGCGCCGGGTCTTCCCACCATGCCGCGCAGGAGTGCCAGATTGGCGATCGCTTGAACGCTGAGGACGCCATGGGCATGATGGGTGATCCCCATCGTCCAGGAGAAAATCGCGCCCCGCGAGTTGCCGTAGACTTCGGCGATCTGCAGGATTTCCGAACGCCCCACCCCCGACTTCGACTCGATCTCGCCCCATTCGGTCTGCTCGAGGTATTCAAGGTACGCCTTCCAGTCGCGGCAATGCTGCTGCAGGAACGGTAGATCGTGCTTCCCCAGTTCGACCACCCCCTTGGCGATCCCGGTCAAGAGTGCCAGGTCGCCACCGATGTGTGGCTGGACATAATGGGAGGCGATTTTTGTCCCAAAGAGCAAGCTCCAGGGATCGCTTGGGACTTTGAACCGCACCATCCCTAGTTCCCGCACGGGGTTGATGACGATGACCTTGCCTCGCCGACGCCGCAGGTGCATCAGGCTGGTCATCAATCGTGGATGGTTGCTGGCGGGGTTGCCTCCGATGACAAACACCGTATCCGACGACTCGAGGTCATCCAAGGTGACGGTGGCCGTGCCGGTGCCCAGCGCCATGTTCAATCCGACGCCGCTGGCTTGGTGGCAGTAGTAGCTGCAGTTGTTGACATTGTTGGTGCCATGGAGCCTAGCCAGCAGTTGCAGCAGGAAGGCGGCTTCGTTGCTGCTGCGGCCGCTGAAGTACCAGAACGATTCATCGGCGGAACGCGCCGCCAGATGCTGGACCATCCGTTCGTACGCTTCGTTCCAGGAAATCGTCTTGTAATGGGTTGCTCCTTCCTGATAGAGCACCGGTTGAATCAAGCGGCCTGCGGTCTCCAGTTGATGGGGCGTCCAGGTCTTCAACTGGGCGATGGAGTGTTTGGCCCAGAAATCTCCAGTGATGGCTGGCTGCATGTCGCTGGCCATCGCTTGCATCGATTTCTTGCAGACTTCGGGAAAACTACCTCGCTCATTGACCATCCCGCCGCGCTGTCCCCCCATCCCCAGGGCGCAGGTCTTGCACGCATTTCTGGTGCGCAGGGCTTGGTAGAGCTTCCAGGGGCCTCCAACTTCTTTCGCTTTCTGAAGGCTGTAGCGAATCGCCGCCCAGCCACCCCCCGCCTTGACCCTGCGCATGATCTTCTCGCCGCTCCTTCCAATCGGTTTGACCGATGATCCCGACAGCTCCACATCGCTCTATCCTACCAGCGACCGCCACATGAACCCAAGAGAGATCAGCGGGCTGGCGAAAAATAGCAGCTTCGCGTTTGGCGTGCGATGATCACACCACGCCTCTTCCAGGCCCCTGACTTATTCCCCCTGAGGATCGTCCAGGATGTGGCTGAAGGATTCGTAGCGACGGACATCGATCTTGCCATCGGCGACGGCATCCTTGACCGCGCAGTCGCTTTCATGCTGGTGCGTGCAGTTGGGGAAACGGCAGCGGTTGGCGAACGGGCGAAGATCCCGAAACAGAGAAGTCAATTCGTCGGGGATGATATCCCAAAGTTGAAATTGGCGGATGCCAGGGGTATCGACCAGGGCACCTCCCTGTTCCAGCGGAAACCACTCGGCGGTGGTCGTCGTGTGCCTTCCCTTCTGGTTGTCGTCACTGATCGACTGCACGCGCAGTTTCCATCCTGGGATAAGTGCATTGAGCAGCGACGACTTTCCGACACCGCTTTGCCCTGCGACGACGCTGTGCCTTCCTGCGATCACCTGCCGAAGGGGATCGATATTCCAACCTCGGGCCGCTGATACCATCCAGATCGAGTAGCCGCAGCGTGCGTAGGTACCCACCAGTGGCTGGATGCTTGCTGGATCGATCAGATCGCATTTGTTGATGACGATCACAGGTTCCAGACCATCCTGTTCGGCGGTGGCCAGGAACCGGTCGATCAAGTTCGGCTTGAGCGCCGGTTCGGCAGCGCTGACGATGATCAGCAGTTGATCGACGTTGGCGACGATCACATGCCGTTTTCCTTTGCTGGCGCGGGCCAGCGCGTGGGACCTGGGTTCGATCGAAAGGATCATACCCTGGGCATCGCCTTGGGGGACAAATCGAACGACATCCCCCGCGACGACCACGTGCCGCTGATCGGTGCTGAGCGTCTTGAGGACGCCGCGCACGGCACAGCGAACCTGGGTTGCCTCCCCTTCCGGCTGGACGACGCACTCCAGGCCGTGGACTCGCAAGACCCGGCCCAACCGGCGGTCCTGTTGACGTTCCACCGACACTCCGGAGGCCGCTAGGGGATCTCCCTCTTCGGTGGTGAGGATCGTGCGTCGGCGTGTCCGATCTCCCTTGCCGCTGACGCGCTGGGAACTCTGGGTATCGAGTTCCTGGCCTTGGTCTTGATATTGACGCGTCAGATCGGGAGGACGCGCAGAGGATCCGTAATTCTTGCGGAAGTCGACACGGACCTTGCGTTCCTTCTTTTTGCCCATGGCGTTACGAACTGCTGGCGGGCGATGGAACGGGTTCCTGCTGATTCGATACCGCAGCGGGGGCAGCGTGCACCGCTGGCGGCAACCCATGAACGCTGGGCCCGATCAGCTCGGTGATCTCTTCCTCGCTCAATTCCTCTTTGGCCAAAAGCGCCTCCGTCAGCCGCTCCAGCTGCTCCCGCTTATCCGCCAGCAGCGCACTGGCTCGCTGTTCCGTCTCTCGGAGGATGGAACCCACTTCGGTGTCGATCAGTTCCTGTATCTTTTCGCTGAACTGACGTTGCTGGTGCATTTCTCGCCCCAGGAAGGGATCTTCATCCGACAGTTTGTAGGAAACCGGCCCCAGCTTGTCGCTCATTCCCCAATGGGCCACCATGCGACGAGCCATCGAGGTAGCGCGTTCCAGGTCATTCTCGGCTCCCGCCGTCAATTCGTCGTAGATCAACTTTTCAGCGGCGCGCCCAGCCATCAGCACCACCAATTGATCGCGAATCTCGTTTTCCGAGATGCTCATGCGATCCTCTGAGGGGACGATGTGGGTGCTACCGAGCGATCTGCCGCGCGGGATGATCGTCACTTTGTGGACTCGCTGCGATCCTTTCAGGAACCAGGCTCCTAGCGTATGCCCCGCCTCGTGGTAGGCGGTCTTCTTTTTCTCGGCCGGCTGCATGACCTCTTCGCGTTTGGCCCCCATCAGCACCTTGTCCCTCGCGTAATCGAAGTCTTCCATGAAGACGCGATCGCGGTTGTTTCTGGCTGCCCAGAGGGCCGCTTCATTGACGATGTTGCGGATATCCGCTCCGGTCAGACCGACCGTCCCCTCGGCCAGTCGGCGAATGTTGACATCGTGATCCAGTGGTACATCGCGTACGTGAACATTGAAGATTTCGATCCGCCCCTGCAGTGTCGGTCTCCCGACGGTGATATGGCGATCGAAGCGACCTGGGCGCAAGAGAGCCGGATCGAGCACATCGGGGCGGTTGGTGGCGGCCATGATGATGACCGAATCGTTGCGCGAGAAGCCATCCATTTCGCTGAGGATTTGGTTGAGCGTCTGTTCGCGTTCGTCGTGACCGCCCCCCAAGCCAGCGCCGCGCTGGCGGCCGACCGCATCGATTTCGTCGATGAAGATGATCGCTGGTCCATTTTCCTTCGCGGTCTGGAATAGGTCGCGGACTCGGCTAGCGCCCACACCGACGAACATCTGGATGAACTCGCTGCCGTTGACGGAATAAAACGCCACGTTCGCTTCACCAGCCACCGCGCGGGCAAGCAGCGTCTTGCCGGTCCCTGGGGGGCCGTTGAGCAGGACACCTTTGGGGACCCGTCCCCCGAGTCGCTGGAATTTCTCGGGGCTCTTCAGAAAATCGACGATCTCCTGCAAGTCGGCCTTCACCCCTTCCAGCCCTGCGACATCCTTGAACGTGATGATTTGGTCTGAGGGTTCGTAGCGTTTGGCCGTGCTACGAGAAAACCCGGAGAGAAATCCACCTCCGAGGAAGTTTTCCCGCGTTTTGCGAAACAGCAGCCATCCGAGCGCCAGGATCCCCAGCGGCAAGAGGAGGAACATCAGATAGGAGAAGGGAGATTCGAGGTCGGAAGGTACCGTGTCGTAGACGAACTCACTGCCTCCGGTCTGCCCCGACTTCTTCGCTTCCTCGCTGCGCAGCCGTAGCTCCTCCAGCTTGGCGAACAGTTCATCCCGCGCCTGCCCTGCAGGGGGTAGCTGGACGGAAAACCGCTTGCTGGTCCTCGGCACCCCGGTGCCCCGATCGGCCGCAGGGTTTCTCAGTTGGCCATCCAGTCCAAAACTGGGAGGTTGTGGCGGTGGTACTTTGAAAGTTCCGCTCGCGTGGCTCTCGCTCAGTTGAATGCTTTCGACGTTGTCGTTATCCAGTTGCTGCCTGAGGAAGCTATACGGAATCGTGCTCGATGACTCCCCTCCACGAAGCAGCATCAGGGCCAGGAGCATGGCCAGCACCAGCGGCAGAAACTTCCAACCGGGCTTCCCTTTCCCGCTGGATTCATTGGGAGGTGAAGGGGTCTTCGGGCTGGGTTTGGTCATGCGATTGCTTTCCAAAGCGTCGCGCACCATCTGCCTAGGGTGGGCTCGATGGATAAGCGACTTGGATAAAGGCCTTTTCCTGGGGTGAGCGTGGCATGAGCCGCAGGGATGGCGTCAAGTCACCAAGCTTCCTGATATTGTATCAATCAAGGCGAAACTGGCGAGTCGCTGGTGGTGCAACCAAGGCCCCGAGCCACGTTTTCCGGTCGATCCGACAATCCTGTGGGTTTCATGGCCCCCCACGGCGACACCAACTTGCCAAGCTCAACTTGAGGCACCATCCAGGATGTGGCGCAGCCGTCCGGTGGCGTTCGATGACCGATGGGAATCGTCGCAGTGAAGCGATCACTGCCCACAGAAATTCCGCTAGACCCGTTTTCCGGCTGGTTTCGCCCCTTGGGAAGAACTCAGCCTCCAGGGATGCCGGCCACGGCGCGCACGAAGGTCTCGGGGGGCACCTGAAGGCACCGGACGAAGACCTGGGGGAAGGAGCCTCCGTCTCGAAGTTCCTTCAGGAGTCGGTCGAGCGATTTGCGTTGGCTTTTCTGGATGACGGTTTGCACCAGTCCGAAAGCAACCAGCGCTGTCTCCTCCTCGCTCATCTTCCCCTCGAGGAAGGGTTTAGGATCTTTCATCCGGGAGACGATGGCAGGAATCTGACGTTCCCACTGTTTGACTCTTGGATCGGATTTGGCCATGGCCATCGCAACGGTCGACCTTCCGATCCCTTCGGCGAACCAGTTGGGGACTGCGTCGTAGGAGGCCACATGGAGGCTGGCCAGCAGTTGCACCAGCAACGCATCGAGTGCCTCTGGGGGGCCCGATACGGGGACATGGAGAGCCGCATAGGCATCCAGGGTTGAGCGTCGCCAGTGCCCCGTCCACTCCGCTGGCAGCGATCGCTTTTCGACCATCTTGCCAAACTCGCCATAGTCGTATCGCTGACCATAGGCGTAAAGCACCACGCCGCCGCGCACCAGAGGAACACCGTCGGGGATCTTCCACTGCTTGGCGACCAGATCGCTGGCGCGCTGAGCCGCTTGCCTCAGCTTGGTCAGCTGGGATTCCGGGAGATCCGAAAGAATCAAGAACGACTCATCGGCCAGCTCCACCGGCTTGGCATCGGAGAGAACCAGCGACCATCTCCCCCTGGCTCGCTCCCACCGCTTCTCCCGCAACTCTTCCTCGCTGACGCTGGCTGCCCAGGTGCGGGAGGCGACTTGTTCCAGCGAATCGTCGGGACTGCCGCCATCGAACGTGGCTCCCTCGTCGATCCAGGTGACAATCTTTCCGATGATTTCATCGCTCAGTGGCGGACGCCCACCGGCTGGCATGCGTTGGCCACCTCCCATGCCTCGCAGCTTTTGCACCAAGATGCTCCCATCGCCATCCCCTGGCTTGAGGATCGATCCGCTATCGCCGCCATTGAGCAGTTGTCGGAAGGTGTCCATCCGCAATCCGCCGCGCACCTGCATCGCATCGATATGGCAGCCGCGGCACTGTTCGACCAGCACTGGTGCGATTTCTTTGCCGAAGGAGACGGTTTCCTTGCCGGTGGGAAGAGCAATCATGGCGTCGTTGTTGGCGGCTGGTGGATTGGCGGGTGCCAGAGGAGCGTCGGCCAGGGGGCCGTCGAACAGCGCCCCTTGGGCGATCCAGTTCTTGAGTTTCTCAAGATTCTCTGCCGAGACTTTGCCGCCTCCTCGCGGCATATCGCCACTTTCGATCACTTCCACCAAACGGCTGGACCTGGGGTCCCCTGGAAAGACCACCACGCCGGCCGAAGAGCCCTTCATCAGTTCGTTGAAGGTCGCCATTCGGAAATCGCCTCGGTTGTTTCGGATGTGGCAGTTGCCGCACTGCTGATTCATCCAGGGGAGAATTTCTTTAGTGAAACTGATGCCGCCTGCCGGTTGCATCGCCTCTTTGTCTCCCTTGGGATCCGCCAGGTCGCCAGCTTTTGCGTTTCGGATCGCATCCCACTCCGGCAACTTCTCCAGCACCGCTCCCTGCAGCGCCAGTAGTTCCCTAGCGCGACGCAACCGCTGATAGGTTGGCTCCAACACCTTCGCGATTTTGCTATCGACCGCAGGAGCCAGTTGCTGGATTTCCTGGGACGCCTGCTCTACCTTCCCCATCGCTGTTTCGTAGTCTTCCTTCTTGTATGCCTCGGCCGCCTGGTCGACCAGCGCGCTGATGGCGTCCGCCTGCTGACGCTGATCGGCAAGAGAGGGGGGCTGGGCGGTCAGCCTTTGGGCCGAACCCAAAGCGACCAGCAATCCGACGGTCAGGGAGATCCATCGTGGGGTGCAGCGAATCATCAGAAGGGGTTTCCCGGGTGTAGAACCACAACGATCCAGGTCATCGTCGATCTCGACCGATTCATGATAGGCCAAGCGATGGTCAGGGGCGAGATCGGCCCTTTGGGAATTGGACCTCTAGGAATCGGCCCTGTGGGAGGCTTGTTGGATAGCCGGCGGACAGCGGGGATCGAGCGATCGCACCTGGGGTCAGCACCAGTCGGATAGTCGATCGGTGGAAGCTTCCAAGCCGTTGTGGCAAAACACGGGTGCACCGATCGACTGCGGCGAGGAAGTTGATTGGGAAACGGCCGAGTAGCGACCGATGACAATCCCGAGGGCGACTGCCAAAACAAAGAGAAAGGCGAGCAAAAGAATCAGCCACAGGGAAGTCGATTTGCCAGGCGTTGCCGGTTGTGGGGATGGACTGGGAGTCTGTGATTTTGGCGCGACGGGCGATTTCGCGGAGGCCGCCCCTTTGGTGGCATTGGAGCCGGTGGATGGTTTGGATGCAGAAGAGGAGGCAGAGGAGCCTTTGCTCAGAGCGTTGGAGCCAGAGAGGGAACGGCGAACCAGATCGTTTTCTAGATCCAGAGCGCTGCTGAGCGACGCGCTGGCTTCGCGCTGCGCGACCGATCGCAGGATGGCGCTGTCGGATCGGGCCAGATGGTATGGATCATCGCTGGTGGACGATTTTCCGCTGGCGGTGTCCTGCGATTTGGCGCTGACGGTCTCGCTTGCGTCCCCAGGCTTGGGCAGTTCCTGATGAAGCTGCAGAGAGGAGCTGGATCCGCCGGCTCCTCCAGTTCCCACTTTCACCTTGAGGCTCTCT
This sequence comes from Pirellulaceae bacterium, assembly GCA_044371425.1. Classification (GTDB taxonomy): domain Bacteria; phylum Planctomycetota; class Planctomycetia; order Pirellulales; family Pirellulaceae; genus JBEISR01. The sequence continues at coordinate 132,275 of JBILTR010000013.1, forward strand.
CGATACTTGACGCGCCATGCCTCCAGCACTTCGGCGACGGTCTTGCAATCGGGATAGCGGTATTTCGGATCCTTCTGGAGCATCTTCACGCAGATCCCGTCCAGTTCACCTGGGCAATCCGGGCGGGACTTGCGAATGTCGTCCGGCATCACCTTCTGGTGTTTGGCGATCCGCTGCGCGATGGTGCCATCGGGGAATGGAGGGTGGCCGGTCAGGAGGAAGTAGAGGCTACCGCCAAGTCCATAAATGTCGGCTCGCACATCGACTAGGTGGCTGTTGAGCGCCTGTTCGGGTGCTAGGTAATCTGCGGTGCCCAGCACTTTGTCGTTGAACTCTGCGGTCAGTCCTGCATCGAGATCCTCGGTGAAGAGCGCCAGGCCCAGGTCGAGCACCTTCACGACGCCTTGAGGGTTAACAAGCAGGTTGGCCGGTTTGACGTCGCGGTGGATCAGCCCCAGTTCATGAGCGTGTTGCAGTCCGCGTGCTGCCTGCGCGATGTAGTCGGCGGCTTGGTCGAAAGGAAGTGGGCCTTGCTTCTTGACCAGCACCTGAAGATCCGACCCCTCGACATACTCAAGCACGATGTAGTGAGTGTTGCCTTCGTTGCTGATGTCGTAGGCCTTGACGACATTGGGGTGGGAGAGCGATGCGATCGCCTTGGCTTCCCGCTGAAACCTCGCCAGATGAGAGGAGTTCCCCAGCTTGGCTTTGGGGAGCACCTTGATGGCTCGCTTGTGCTTGAGCACTTGGTGTTCGGCCAAGTAGACGGTGCTCATCCCGCCCGTCCCGATGTGCCCTAGCAGTTTGTGGTTGCCGAGGAAAAATCCCTTGTACTTACCCGAGAGCAGTTTTTCGCATTGCCACCGCGTCAGCAGTTCCGACTTCTGGAACGCCAGCGCCAATTCCACCGGGTCTTCGGGAAGGCCGCCCGAATGCGTCTCGCGAAGCCGCACCTCCAGCGCATCCGTTTGATCCGCCTCCACCAGTTGGCTTTTGCGGATATTCTCTAGGAGCTGGTCGGATGTGATTTTCGACATTGCCTTCGAAGCTTCCAAGGCGCGTGGTTGCCTTGCAGGAATCGCGCGAAAAGAACAGGCTCAGGACAGTGCGCCGTGGAGCGACAATCGTAGGATCCGATCCAGGATCAAGCTCCACCCTCCAAGGGATATCACCAACCCTCTATGATAGTACGAAAACCGGGGCGGATGTCAAAAAGAACCCCCTTTTACCCCTGTTTGCGTTTCTCGGCGCCGCATGGATGGACCGATGCATGATCTGATCGTGGTGGGAGGAGGGGTGATCGGCCTGTCGATTGCTTGGGAAGCGGCAGGAAGGGGCTTGCGCGTCGCGGTTTTGGAGGCAGGTAGAACGGGCCGAGCCTCGTCCTGGGCGGGAGCTGGGATGCTGCCCACTCCCCAGCGGATTGGAGTGGAGGAACCGCTGGAGCGGCTACGTCTCCGGTCCCATCTGCTGCATGCTTCCTGGGCCGAAAGGCTGCGGGAAGCGACTGGCATCGACACCCAGTACCGACGGTGCGGGGCGGTAGCGATTGGGAGGACTGTAGGGGAGTTTGCGACTCTGGCGGCCAATGAGGATTGGTGGAATCGGCATGGGATGGAGTACCAGCGTCTGGGGCCGGAGGAGCTGCAAGGCAGATTGCCTGGCCTGCGACCGGAACCCGCTATCCGAGGCGGCTGGTTTTTTCCCGATGACTGCCAGCTTCGCAATCCCTGTCACCTGAAAGCGTTGCGAGCGGCGTGCCTTCGGAGCGGTGTGGTGATCGAAGAGGACTCGCCGGCTCGCTCCTGGACGCGCCGTCAGGACCGTCTGATCGCCGTTCAGACCTCCAGCGGGAACCATGAGGCCGCCACTTTCTGCATTGCCGCAGGGGCTTGGTCGCGCGATGTCGGGCTACCGGAAACCAGGCCCCTTGGGGTCCTGCCCATTCGTGGCCAGATGATTCTCTACCGGTTTCCTGCCGCCCCCTTTAGCTCGATCGTCCATGAAGGCCATCTGTACTTGGTCCCCAGAGCCGATGGCCGTCTGCTGGCAGGTTCCTGCGAGGAAGAGGCTGGGTTTGATGCGAGCACAACGCCCGAACGGATCGAGCAATTGCATCGCTGGGCCCAGTCGCTGCTGGGGCCCCTTCCGGCGGATACGATAGAAAAGTCCTGGGCGGGGCTGCGACCCGGAACGCTCGACGGATTCCCCTACCTGGGCCAGCACCCGCTGATCCCAAATCTCTTTGTCGCCACAGGACATTTTCGGCATGGGCTGCACCTTTCTACCGGGACCGCGGAGTTGATGGTGCAGCTGATTTGCGGGGAAAAAGTAGAGATCGATCTGAGTCCATTTCGTATACGATGATTCCTCAGCAGCAGACAGTCTGGCAGCTCACGCAGGAGAGGAATGGAATGATGCGCGGAACAAAAACGATGCGGGGCATTCTGCCGGCAAGGTCGTCGACCCGGCGGCCATTCCAGCTGGTGTTGGAATTGGCGAGCCTCTGGGGCTGCTTGGGCTTTTCGATGACTTCCCTGTCGCCACTGCACGCCGCCGACTGGATCGTCGGTGCTGCCCGGCAGGAGATCACTCCCGAGCAACCGATCCGTTTGAGCGGCTATGCATCGCGCGGGGTGCCGCACGAGGGGGTCGACGACGGTCTGGAAGTCCGCGCGATCGTCTTTCGGCAGCTTCTTGCTGACTCTGAGTCCAAAGAGTCGGAGGCAACCTGGCAGGTTTTGGTGTCGGTCGATAGCATCGGTGTCCCTGCCTCATTGACCCAACGAATCGTTGCCCGAATCGAAGCCAGCCATGGAATCGGAAGGCATCAGATTGCCATCGCCAGCACCCATACTCACTATGCTCCCCATTTGGTCGATGCGATCCCCAATCTATTCACCGTCCCGATGAACGATCAGGAGAATCTGCAGGTAGCCGCCTACACCCAACTGGTGGAAGACCGGACCGTGGCAGCGATCGCCGAAGCGATTTCGAAGGCAGTTCCTGCCAAACTGGAGATCGGACAGACCCAGACAGACTTCGCCAAGAACCGTCGGCCTCCACTGGCTCCCTTGCCCGGAACCAACGATCCGGTCGCCGGTCCGGTGGACCACCGCGTTTTTCTGCTCAAGGCGACCTCGATCGATGGCCAACCCCTGGCGGTGGTCTATCAGTATGCCTGCCATGCCACCACCATCCCTGCCGATCGCAATCGGGTCAGTGGGGACTGGCCAGGCTGGAGCGCTCGGAAACTTCAAGACGCCATCCCCGGATGCGTGGCGCTGCCAGTGATCGGTTGCGGCGCCGATGCCAACCCAACGCCGCGAGGATCCCTAGAGATCTCCCGGGAGTATGGAGAGCGTCTGGCGGACGTGGTCCGCTCTGCCATCGTCCAGCCGATGGAAGAACTTGCCAACCCAAGCACTCCCTCGTTCGATCTGGTGGCTTTGGCCTACGATCGGCCCGATCCCAAGTCGCTGGAGCCGATGCTGGAGAGCGATCAGCCACAGCAGCGTTTTTTCGCGCGATCGATGCTGGATACCTACCAGCGAATGGGACGGCTACCGGAGACCTATCCGGCACCGGTCCATGTCTGGAAGTTTGGAGATCAACTGGCGTGGGTTTTCCTGGGTGGTGAGGTGGTGATCGATTACCAGATGCGTCTTCAGGAAGAACTGGGGCGGTTTGGCAAGGTCTGGGTCGCCAGCTATTGCGATGATGTCTTCGCTTACGTCGCCTCCGAGCGAGTGCGAAGGGAAGGCGGTTACGAAGCGACTGGATCGATGCTGTATTACAACCGCCCTGGACCCTGGGAATCGGGCACGGAAGATTATCTGGTGCGGCGCATCGCCCAGCAGGTGGAGCAGCGGAGAGATCCCAACCTGCCGCTGGAACCGGAATCCGCCCTGAAAGGCTTGGTCCTAGCGGATGGATTTGAAGCGACTATGGTGGCAAGCGAACCGCTGATCGAGGATCCAGTCCACGTTGCCTTCGACGCGCGAGGCCGCGCTTGGGTAGTGGAGATGCGCGACTATCCGACAGGGCCGGAGGGAAGTGGACGAATCCAGATCCTGGAAGATCGCGACGGCGATGGACGGATGGATCATGCGACTTTGTTCTTGGATAACCTCTCCTATCCGACAGGGGTCTTTCCGTGGAAGGATGGAGCGGTGGTGGCGTGCGCGCCGGAGGTATTCCTGGCTCGCGATTCCGATGGCGATGGAAAAGCCGATCAGAGGCAGACGCTGATCGAAGGCTTTCATCTAGCCAACCCCCAGCACCGAGTGCACGGCTTTACCTACGGGCTGGACCATCGACTTTATTTTGGAACTGGGGACGAGACGCGGACGATCCAGCTGCCCATGGTCGATCAAAAGAAGATGCTTTTTGGTGGCGACCTGGCGCTGGAAGTCGATTCGGGTGTGGCGACGGTCGAGCCGGGGGCGACGCAGTTCATTCGAGGACGCGACGATTTTGGCCAGTGGTTCGGCAACGACAATAGCCATCCGATTTTTCATTACGTCATCGATCCCAAGGAGCTACCACCCGGGGCCACGCGCGGTGGAAGCCTGCAGCACTTTCCCCACCAGCCTTCCCTGGCCCCGCCGGTATTCCCATTGCAGCGCAATGAAAATCGCTTCAATGACCTTTTTGCCGCCAATCGATACACCTCCGCTTGTAGCACCATCATCTGCCGCACCCCCGAAATGGGCGCTGCAATGGTGGGCGCGGGATTGACGTGCGAGCCGGTACATCAGATGGTGACTAGGTATCACTTGGTGGAGTCGGGGCCGACGTTCCGAGCCGTCCGGTTTGCGGAAGACCAGCAATCGGAGTGGCTGCGAAGCGATGACCCTTGGTTTCGGCCTGTGCGGGTCGAGAATGCAACGGACGGCACGATCTGGGTGGTCGATATGTATCGCCGCTACATCGAGCATCCGGAGTGGATACCGGAAGACTGGCAGCAAAGGATCGACCTTCGGGCCGGCTCCGGACGCGGTAGGATCTATCGGATTTCGCAGACCGGACGTCCCCCGCAAAGGCTGGAAGATCTGCAGGGCAAAGGACCTTCCGCCTGGGCCGCGGCACTGGCCTCTCCCGTCGGGGCCCGCCGCGATCTGGCGCAGCAACTGATCCTTTGGAATCAACAGGTCGATCTCGCCTCCGCCATCTCCCAGTTGGCTCGCAGCGACTCCAATCCCGCAATCCGACTGCAAGCTCACGCGACCCTTCGAGGCCTTGATCGATGGACGCCGGAGGATCGGAAGGCCGCCCTTAGCGATCCCGATCCACGCGTCGTGGCGGCAGTTGTGCCGTGGCTGCCCCCGGAGGCACCTGAGGTAACTGGATGGAAGGAGATGGCCGACGATCCCAGGGTGCAGGGCTCCCCTGCCCTCGCACTTCGATTGCTGCTCCTGGAGTTGCGGCGACAGGATCCATCCCCCCCCGTCATCGCTCGACTGATGGCGATCCACGCCGACGATCGATGGTTCCAGCAAGCCAGTCAGTGGATCGATCCTGCGATGGTCGATCCGGTCCTGGAATCGCTCAGGGCCGATAGCCAGGAGCAGATCGGATCCACTCTCTCTGCGCAGCGATGGGATGCTCTTTTCAGGACCCTTCTGCCCCGAAGCTCCCAGGCCTTGAGGATTCGGTGGCTGGAGTCTCTTCAGCAGTCCACCGATCGTCCCCTTTGGCATTACGTCCTGGCAGGCTCTCTGATGCAGGACCGGACCAGCATGGCCGATCTTCCGGAGGCGGAGAAGTCGCTGCTGGCGATTCAGAAGGATGCGGTCGTTTTTCTGGCGGGCGATGGCGCGAAGGGCGATTCTGGGGAACAAGTTGCTTTGCGTGAAGTCGCGGTGCGTCTAGTTGGCCAAGGGTATCTCAGTCCCGGTCCGCAAAAAGACTTCTTCGAAGGGCTGCTCCTCCAGCAGTCGCTCGATCCCACAGCTCGCATCGCCGCGGAATCCATGGACTGGTTGGTGCGGGGAGAGTCCAAGCTGGCGATTCCTTTTTGGCTGGAACGTTGGGCCGAACTGCGTCCCGAGTTCCGTGCAGCATTGCTGGCGCGTTGGGTTCGTCAGGTGCCATGGCACCCTGCACTGCTGGATGCCCTTCAGTCGCAGCAACTGACTCTGAAGGATCTGGATCCCGACGCGCTGGAGACGCTCGCCAATTCCCCCAACCAGCCACTCGCTCGTTGGATGGCGCAGGCATCTTCCAAGCCGAATCCCCATCGGATGACCATCGTCGGCCAGTGGATCGATCAAATGCCAGAGCAACGCGATGCGACGCGCGGAGCGGCGATTTTCCAACGGCATTGCGCAGCCTGTCACCAACCGGGCGAGGATGGTCGAGCGATTGGCCCCAGCCTTCAGGCGCTGGCCGGGTGGAACGATCAGGCCTGGGCGACAGCGATCCTGGATCCCAACCAGTCGGTGGAGCCGAAGTTCCGAAAGACAGTAGTGCTTTCAACCGAGGGTGCCGTGCTGACTGGCAAGCTGATCCACGAATCGCAGGAATCGATCGAATTGGAGTCGAACGACCGACGAATCACGATCCTCCCGCGCGAGCAGATCGAATCGATGGAAACAACGACGCAATCGATCATGCCGGAGGGATTCGAGCAGTTTGTGTCGCCTCAAGATCTTGCCGATCTGGTGGCGTGGTTGCGGCGAGAAGCAACCAGTCGCTGAAGTCGGCCAACCACCCACTCCAGAAAGATCTGCTCCCTTCGTCCTCACTCCTTCCCCTCGCCGCCTGCTCAGTTCACGCGAAGCCGCAAAGGCGCGAAGCCGTGCCGAGTGGGTCTTCTTTGCGAGGCATGGAAAACGAACTATCAGCATCTTCTCCTCTTCGCGTTTTCGCGCCTTCGCGAGAGGCCAAAAGACTCTGGTACCTGACCGAAGGAGCCATCCGGAGCCAACCGATTTCATCGGACTGGCCTTGGTGAATGTGAGTCAGTCTTTTGGCTGTCAGCGTTTCAGTTTACGCGAAGCCGCGAAGGCGCGAAGCCGTGCAGAGTGGGTCTTCTTTGCGAGGCATGGAAAACG
>JBILTR010000014.1:0-137199 GCA_044371425.1 Pirellulaceae bacterium
TCCCATCGACTCCTTCCGCAAGTAAGGGTGACTCTAAGTTTCCCCTCAGAAAGTCTCTCCTCCTAGCGTCGCTCTTTCCCCTTTCTTTCCCGGTTGAGGCCGTCGTAACCCTTAAATCCTTCCAAACCGTTAACCTTTTCCGGTTGGCTCTTTCCTCCCGCTCTTTTCTGCCTACGATTCCTCCAGCAAGCATTCCAGACTGAATTGGGGTTCTCCGGGACATCGATCGAGGCGGGTTCGATGGCCATCCGATTGAGCCCCCCCTTCGTGTGACGAATTCTCCGACCGATTCGATCCGGTCCGGTCCCTGCAAGGATCTCGAGGAGCGTTTTACTGAGTGGATAGCCTGCGCCCTGTTTTCTGACTTCTTGATCCTTGGGAACGGTTGAGCCGGTTCCCAGCCTGACTCTGGTGGTGAACATGACCGATCCGCTTCATCCCGTCGTTGGAATGACGCCAGCCGAGCAGTTGGCGGCCGATTTCCGTCGTCTTGGCGTGGCTTCGGGGGAAGTGCGCATCAACCAACTGCGATCTGCGATTCATCGAGGATCGATCCAGATTGCAAGAAGCTGGTATGGACTACAGGAGCTGGCGGAGTTTGCACCGATGGAATCCGATCTCGCGACGCTCCTGGCCAGTGCGTATCGCACTCTGGATCCTCGCAACCGGCCCAATTATCAGGAACGCATTTTTCTTGCCTGCTTGTCCGAGCGGCCGCATCCAACCGAGCGACGAACTCGCTATGGTTTGACGGAGACTAGGCCCAGTCTCTGGTCCGCCATCAGCAGGATGGCCAGCAAACAAGACGACTTGCAGCAGGCGGACGTCGGCCTTTCGCCGGGAGAAGCCGCGTCCTGGCGACTGGTGGGGATCGACCCAGATCCAGAAGCGGACGAACCCTCCCAAGCCAATGCCGCTTCGCTTTACGGGATGTTGGCCGACCGCCCCGAGCATGCTCGCGACGGCAAAAGTGACAAGCGGACCGGTAAAGGAAACGGCGGCCCGAAGGGAACCACGCGCGGCTCCCTTACGTCCCTTCTCACCAATCCGGTTGACCTAATCGGAACGGCCGCTCCAGGAGCTGCCAGTCCATCCGACTCCCAAAAAAGTCGCTCCAAAACCAGCGGCACGCTGGAGGAACGGCGCGAAGTGGTGCAGTCGCTGCTTCAACTGGCCAAAGGCAAACCAGCCAAGAAGTCGTCATCGGCTGCAAAAGCCACTCCCCGTGGCATCTCGCCCGGTTCGGCCAATCCGTCGGTCTCGGCCCAAAAGCGATCGGCCCCCGCACCATCGGTTACCGCACCATCGAAGGCCGCGCGAAACATCCGCCCCGCGCCTCCAGGCCCACAAAGCCCCGCCGCTCCAGTGAAGACAAAGGGAGTCCAGCGGCACCCCATGGCCAACACCACGCACCCCCAAGGTCATGGACGCCAGTCCGTTTCCAAGGGGAAAGCCGCCGCATCCGCCTCCACCCAGACTTCAACCAAGACCGCAGCGAAAGCAAAAAAGAAATCGCTTCCGCTCGCAGCCATTCCAGCGAACCAGACCCCACCTGCAACCAGCTCCCACGGCCCAAAGGTCACGTGGACGCAGTTGCTGTGGCGATGGCTACGATGGCCCCTCAACCGATCGCGCTCCTCACGCGACTCGAACGTCACCAAATGGATCGATGGCCTTTCCAATCCTCATCGCGATTCATCGAAAAGTGTCTGATCGATCGCCACAACGCGGGGCTCCTTGCCGTGGTCGGTTCTAGCCATTTTCTCCCTAAGTGATCGCGTTACCCGTCCCACCAATCGGCAAGCCCCCCAAAGCAACTCGGCCGGCCGATCAGCCTCCTCCCGTCACAAAGCGACGCGGAACTCAGCGACATCTTCATGGGACGAGGCGTCGCACCATCGACCCCATCCCCCAAGTCGGGCAGGGCAGGGGAACCGTGCATCGAGCCCCCTCAGTTGATGGTCACTAAGTGCATGGCAGCCGCACCGCCAACAGCCTCGATCAAGAACCGATCGCGCGGCAATGGCAGCGCTCTGCAGCGTCAACTGCCAACCCCAACCGATCCGAATCGAAAGCCGACGTCTCGGTTTCGGTCGCTACCGACTGCTACGCCAATCCGCCGGATCTCCAATCCACCGTTGGCTCTGTGCCTCTTCCTACAATGTCAGGTAGGGCGAAAGAGTCCAAGAAAAAAGATCGTCGCTCGGGAACGCGCAGATCGATCGTTCGATCGAATCGCAGCGATGCCGACGATCGAAGGGCGACGCCAACAGCCAGTGCCAAGAAGAATTCATTTGGGGGAAGTGATGGAGCGAGCGAGCAATCTGGAAGAACTGCGGCAAAGTGGCTGGAAGTCGCGATCGGTCAAACAGGAGGTGCGAGAGAATTTCCTTCAGGCTCTCGCCTCCGGTCAACCGCTCTACCCGGGCATCGTCGGCTATGAAGATACCGTGATTCCCGAGATCAATATCGCCCTGATCGCCGGACACGACCTACTGTTCCTTGGAGAGAAAGGGCAGGCCAAGAGTCGTCTGATGCGTTCGCTGGTGCGGTTCCTCGATCCGCAACTGCCATACCTCGACATCCCAGGGTGCCCTGTCCACGAAGACCCCTACCGCCCCATCACCACGGTAGGCAAGAAATGGTTGGCCGAGCGGCATCCGAAGGAGATTCCGATCGCTTGGTGGAGCCGCGAGGATCGCTACGCTGAACGACTCAGCCCAGGGACCAAATTCGCCGACATCATCGGCGAAATCGATCCATCTCGCCTGACTGCAGGAGTGTCGATGGGCGCCGAGGAGGCATTGCACTTCGGCTTGATCCCACGGATGCACCGAGGCATTTTCGCGATGAATGAACTGCCGGAACTGGATGAACTAGTCCAGGTCGGGCTGTTCAACATTCTCGAGGAACGGGATGTTCAGATCCGAGGCTATCCGATTCGCTTTGAACTGGATCTGTTCCTGATGTTTTCCGCCAATCCCTCGACGTACAACCGTAGCGGGAAGGTGATACCACAGCTCAAGGACCGGATCGGATCCCTGATCCAAACCCACTACCCGCTGGAAAGATCGTTGGGCATCGAGATCATGCAGCAGGAAGCAGGGCTGGAGATGGGGGGCCAGCATCCGGTGCAAGTCCCTTATTTCATGGCGGAAGTGATCGAAGAGATCACGCGCCAGGGACGGAAAAGCAAATGGGTCGATCAGGCCTCCGGTGTGTCGGCTCGATTCTCTCTTGCCAACTACCGCACCATGATCGCCTCGGCCCGCCACCGCGCTGCGGTCCTTGGGGAATCGCTAGCCGTGCCACGCATCAGCGACCTCGGCCATCTGGCGACCTCGTCGCTGGGCAAACTGGAACTGGACCTGATGGGATCCCACCAAATGACCGAAAAGCAGGTGCTCGAAGCGCTGCTGGCCGGGGCAGTCGAGACTGTCTTCAAGCAGTATGTCGAAGAGCACGGATTGAACGCGATCGCAGATCACTTTTCCAAGGGCGCGAAGGTCGAAGTCGGGGACATGCTTCCCAGCGAACAGTATGCGGAGGTGATGCGCGATATCCCTGCCATCTGGGAAAAGGCGTTCGAAGTCAACGCCGGACAGCACCCGGCACTCCGCGCCTCCTGCGTCGAATTCGTCCTGGCAGGACTCTACGCGATGGATCGCATCAGCCGAAGTCAAAAACATGGGAAGGTGCGATATGAGTTCTGACCAGCCTACCAACCCGCCACCTGACGATGGGGCAACCTCACCAAACAACCGCCGCAGCAGGCTGGGTGGGATCATTCACACCTATCAGAAGTACAACCCTGCGGAGTTTCCCAGCCCCCTCCAACCCCCTCCGGATCTGGTCAGCCCCGCCTTCGAACAGGCGCTGCAGTACGGTTCCTTTCGCAAACTGACCGAAGAAGAACTGGCACGAGCAGTGCGGCTGGACCCTAGCCAGATGGCCAATCTGGGACCCAGCATCGATTTCCTCAAAGCGATGCTAGAAGAACGCAAACGCCGGATTCTCTCCACCTACGAAACCGAACAGGTGGTCAAGGAAGCGGCCAAGAGCTACCACAAGACAGTCCGCAAGGCGAATCCTCCAGAGTCCCTTCGGTCGATCTTCAAGAAAGCCGCTGACACCGAACAGATCTACCTGCTGGAGCGGCTGTGGTATCGCATCGGCGACGACCAGGATCCCTTCGCCAGACAGATGGTGCACCTCCTGGAACGACTGGGAGAAAAGTATCAGGTCGATGAACTGGCCGCCAAGTACCACTTCACCGGCCGCAAATCGATGCATGTGCCCCAGGCCATCGAGATCAAAAAGGAACTGGAGCAAATCGACAAACTGCTCAAACAACTAGAGGAAGCCGCCAAGACTGCCCAGCTAGGGGTGATCGACATGGAGGCGCTTTCGGAGTTCGCCGAACCAGGGGACATGGCGCCGCTGGAGGAACTGAAACGCCAGCTGGAAAACTACACACGAGAAATGGCGCAGCGACAAGGCCTGGAACAGGATGGCCAAGGCGGATTTCGGCTCACACCTCAAGCCTACCGGCTCTTTCAAGGCAAGCTGCTGCAGCGGATCTTCTCGCATCTCCAGCCATCGCGCACCGGCAGACACAGCGCCCGAGTGGAGGGAGATGGCGCGGTAGAACTCCCATCGACGAAGGAGTACCAGTTCGGCGATTCGATCGCCAACATCGACACCACCCAGTCGATTCTCAACGCCCTCCGAAATCGTCCCGACGAACGCCCCGTGAGGCTGCGGCCAACGGATATGGAAGTTCATCAGACCCGCAACAACCCCAAGTGCGCTACGGTCGTCGTGATGGACATGAGCGGATCGATGCGCTACGACGGCCAGTACATCCATGTCAAACGCATGGCGCTGGCGCTTCAGGGGTTGATCACCAGCGAGTACCCAGGAGACTTTCTGCGGTTCATCGAAATGGCCACCTTCGCGAAGTTAAAGACCTCTGGCGAAATCATCGAATTGATGCCCAAGCCAGTGACGATTCACGACCCCTGGGTGCGATTGAAGTGCGACATGAGCCGTGAAGAGATGCAGGAATCGATGGTGCATCCTCACTTCACCAACATCCAGCATGCCCTGCGGCTGGCTAGGCAGAATCTCACCTCCGTCGATACACCCAACAAACAGATCATCGTCATCACCGATGGACTGCCGACCGCGCACTTCGAAGACCAGTGGCTCTACATGCTCTACCCTCCCGATCCGCGAACCGAAGAGGCGACCCTGCTGGAAGGGGCCCGATGCCGTCAGGCGGGAATCACCATCAACCTCTTCCTAATCCCCAGCCTTTCCCAGTCGGAAGAGGATATCCGCTTCGGCTATCGGCTTGCCGAAACCACCAAGGGACGCGTCTTCTTCAGCTCGGGGGAAGACCTCGACCGCTTCGTCGTCTGGGACTACGTCGACCGCAAGAGAGAGATCCTCCGTTAGCGAATGGGTTCGCCGGGCCGTGTTCCCTCTCCCCGGCGGGCGGCTCAAGAGCAACCCACTTGGCACGTCAACTGACCCGGTCGACCGCTGGTGATCCATCCAGCGGCCGTTTATCCTCTTCGGTAGCCCGATGAGCCGTTGGGGATCGCGTGGGGATCGTTCTCGATTGGGCCAACGCAGCTGCAAACACGAAAGGATGCGAAATGAGCTGGGATGTCGAGAGGATCGTCGCGATGCAATGCCAAACCACGAGCGACTGGCACCACCTGCCAATCGAGAATCGGGAGTCGGGGTGGATGGAACTGGCCTGCCAACAGCATCGCTACAACTACGAACTCTGGCACCAGGAAGATCAGGCTCGCGCACCCGACGCCGACGACAGCACGATCGCTGGAGTCAAACGAGCCATCGACCGCCTGAATCAACAACGCAACGACGCCATCGAGAAACTGGATGATTGGCTGACCGAACACCTTCAGGCCACAGGGATCCAGCCACGCGAGGATGCCAGCCAGAATTCGGAAACCCCCGGTAGCATCGTCGATCGACTGTCGATCCTCGCCCTGCGGATCTATCATCTGGACGAGCAACTGCAGCGGTCGGATGTCGACGATGCTCATCGCCGGAAGGTTTCCCAGCGACTTGCGATCTGCCGGCTGCAACAAAAGGAACTCGCCACGTCCCTCCGACAGCTGCTAGAGGCGATCGTGTCAGGAACCAAGCGGCATCGCACCTACCGGCAATTCAAGATGTATAACGATCCAACGCTCAATCCGTATCTTTACAATGCAGGGAAGTCGACTGGCACGTTGAAAGCGGCGACGCCGGAGTGACCAAGCGGGCATGGAACTCCTGATCGACGGCTACAACCTGCTGCACCAAAGCCCTTCCATGACCGTCGATCGGGGTCCCGGCTGGACCCAAAGAGCACGAACCCGACTGATCCATTGGCTGGCTCACTATCTCCCTACCCCCGTGCAGGCCCAGACGCTGGTGGTCTTCGATCCACCCAAACGGCCAAGCCGGCTTGACCTCGAACCAGATGGATCCCAACTAGGCAACCACCGCACCGATGGCTCGGCGATCGAGGTTCGATTCGCGATCGGCTATCCCGAAGCCGACCAGTTGCTGATCGAACTGATCGGAAAGCACAGCCACCCAACCAAACTTCTTGTCGTCAGCTCCGACCGCGCCATCCGTACCGCCGCCCAGCGCCGTCGATCCGAACATCAAGCCAGCCAGCAATGGATCGACGACCTACTGGCCAGATCGCCCCAGGCCCTGCCACCCCGATTCCGACAAGTCCCAAGCAATCGCTGGGCACTACCCGCGTCCGAAACGGGCAAACGTCCCCCCGCCGATTCGAACTTCAACTGGATCGCTTGGTTTGGACTGGAAAACCACCAGACATCCACCCAAAGCCAGGAATTACCTATCCCTGCAACCGACAGGACGTTCCCCAGAAAGTCGTCCAAGGTGCCGACCCAGGAAACGACAAACGCGTCAGCTGATTGCAAGGAGCCACCTGCAGAGGAGCCACCTGCAAAGAAAGGATCGCGTGCCAAGGAGGAGCTGCCTGCAGAGGAGTCCGCCAACTCCACCACTCCCCGAAAAAGACGACTCCCGGGCAAGCCACCTCAACTGCCCCCCGACTGGAATCCAAACGAGTTCCTGGATTCCTGATTCTTTGCATCATGAGTCGACCGCGCTGCATCTGCCCCCAAAACGACTTCGCATCGGACTGCCGATAGGATCGATCGAAAGGCTGCATCCGACGTTAGGAACGTCGCGATCTGGAAGACCGCCAACGCGACATCCATGGCAGTCCCGTGCCGCCGATCAAAATCCCCAACGTTCCCGGCTCAGGGACCGCCATCACACTGTAGCCACCAATGCTTGCAGGATCGACCTGGAACTTGAACGATCCATCGATCTGAAGAAAGGTGTTGGGAAATAGTGCCGGCGTGGAGCCGAAGGTGGGCACCCCAGACACGGTGGCCGTAAAGGGGCCAGGGGTCGTCCATAAACCTGCGTACGAAACCGAGTCCAATAGACTGACCGTGCCGGCGGTGTTGACCCCGTAGTAATCGAGGTTACCAGCGAAAGCGGCAAAACTTCCAGGAGGCGTCTGCACCGTCCCGGAAAGGAAAAAGGTTGGAAACAAAGTAGGTTGCGAGGGAAGGCCAAGGGCATCGAGCTGGAACTCAATGCTGAAATTGAATGCCAACGTGGCAAAGCCAGTCGTCGTGATTGCCGGTTGAGCAAGAAAGAGGTTGCTGAAGGTCAAGGCGTAGCTGTTGCCGGCGAAAGAGGCCACTAAGTCACCACTGGCCTGATCCAAGGTGATTGGATCGGTTGTCAAAGGCAGCGTGATCAGACTTCCGTTCCAAGGGCTGACGGTGACTACCGCGTTGGTGATCCCATTGGGCGGCGCTACCGACTGGGTATCGTCAAAGGCGATCGTGGCGAACGAGGAAGTGGGCGTGTTGATCCCGGTGATCGCTGCCTCCACCCTGGCACCTGCAACCAGCCAACCGATCGTAAGCGTCATCGCGACCCGACGAGCCCAACCCGTCACTCCACACCAACCAGCCACGCACCCGTACCGCTTCATCATGCCGCTCCTTTTTTCATTTCTATGCGATCAAAACAGCTCATCCTTCCATCACGAAAATCACTTGACCATTCGTCTCGCGGCCCCGCCCTCAAGCCGCTCACAGCCATCCCGAGGGACAACTCGTCACCTACCGACTATTGGGGGCCCAAAGGAGCCTAACATGGTCGAGACCGCTTCACCAACAAACTCCTCCCAACCGGCCGAACTTCCTTGGGGCGACTTATCCGACGGGGCGCCGCTTACCCTGGTGCGGTAGCGCACCAAATCAAATCGCCATGATGCAGCAACTCGCTAGGCAGATCCCACTGGAATGCCCGTGGGTGTCGAGCCAAAATCCCGAGGCGGACGCCCGTCCCTTGCCATCAGGCTCGCCCCCCGCCTATTGCTCCCCCAGTTCCCGCAGGGCTTGGCACGCCACGGCACGAATCACCGCTCTTGCTTGTTATTTGCTTGGGATCGGGCGATTTCTCGGATATGGTATACTGCTTGAGCTTTAGCGGGGCTCCCCTGGTGGCCGTCCCGTCGCCTTCGCCAAACCCTGTCCCCGTCGCAGGTCTCTTGTCGCCAGGAGCGTTGGGATGAACCAGCCAAATCGCGATTACACCGATCTCCTTCTCTCCAAGGGGATCATCAGCCTCGAACAGTTGACCGAGGCGGTGAAACTAGGGAAATCGGAGGACAAAACCGTAGGCGAAGCCCTGGTGGCTCTCGGTTACGCCACCCCGGAAGAGGTCACTCGGGCGCTGGCCAAGTTCAACAAGGTGGAGTACGTCGACCTGACCGAGACCCGGATTGCCGACGAAGTCATCCAGCTGGTACCCGAGTCGGTCGCGCGGGAAAACGCAATCATCCCCATTTCAGAGGATTCTGGCACGATCCGCGTGCTGATTTCCAACCCTTTCGACATCGAGACGGTCGAAAAGCTGCGATTCATCCTGAACCGAAAAGTCGACACCGCCCTGGCCCCCAAAGAGCACATTCTCGAGGCGATCAACCGCTACTACGGGCAGGTGGAAGGCGAATCGGCCGACTCGATGCTCCAGGAATTCACCGACACGCAGATCGACTTCACCGAAACGCAGGAAGATGGCGCCGACATCGAAGAGGGGGTCGATGAAAGCGCTGCCCCCGTGGTGCGTCTGGTTCACTTGATGATCGCCGAAGCGGTGCAGCTAAGGGCCAGCGACATCCACGTCGAACCTTTCGAAGACCGCGTCCGCATCCGCTATCGCATCGACGGCGTGCTGGTGGAACGAGATAGCCCCCCCAGACGTCTGCTGGCGGCCATCCTCTCCCGCATCAAGATTCTCGCCAAGATGGATATCGCCGAACGACGACGCCCCCAGGACGGGCGGATCAAAATCACCGTTGGCGAAAAAGAGCTAGACCTCCGTGTCTCCATCATCCCTACCAACCACGGCCAGTCGGCCGTCATGCGGATCCTCGACAAGGACAACATCAAAGTCGGGATCCGTCAGTTGGGTCTGGCCGATCGAGACTTCAAGATCTTCACCGGCCTCATCAAGCGACCCAACGGGATTTTCCTCGTCACCGGCCCCACGGGCTCAGGGAAGACCACCACACTCTACGCCGCTCTCAACGCGCTGAACCGACCCGACCGGAAAATCATCACCGCCGAGGATCCCGTCGAGTACTACCTGCAGGGGATCAACCAAGTCGAAGTCCGGCACAACATCGGACTCGACTTCGCTCGCATCATCCGAGCCATGCTCCGACAGGCACCCAACATCATCCTCGTCGGGGAGATGCGAGACACCGAGACGGCTTCGATGGGGATCCAGGCATCCCTGACTGGACACTTGGTTTTTAGTACACTGCACACGAACGATGCGCCCAGTGCCATCACACGAATGACCGACATGGGGGTGCCTGGTTACTTGGTGGCCAGCAGCGTCATCGCGGTGTTGGGGCAGCGGTTGGTACGGAAGATCTGCACGCGCTGCAAGCAGCCTCACACCCTCTCCGACAGCGTCTTGGCGGATGCAGGCATCCCCCCGGAAGTGGCTGCGGCGGCCAAGGTCTCCCGTGGCAAAGGCTGTCCCTATTGTCAGAAATCGGGCTACCGTGGCCGCATCGGGATCTATGAGCTGATGGTGGTCTCCAACCGACTCCGGGAAATGATGTTCCAGAACAAGTCGACTTCCGAATTGCGGGAGCAGGCGATCCGGGAGGGGATGACCACCCTTTACTGCGACGGCATCCGGAAAGTGCTGGGGGGAATCACCACCCTGGAGGAGGTCTACAAGACCGCCAAGCGGACCGAGCAGGATGTGCTGGCGGTCCAGAATGTGATCAAGGAATTCACCACCTGAGTCGACTTCCAGGGAGCGGGCCGGCCAAGGTCTTCCGCGGCGGCCTTTGGCCCCCCCTGTGCGTCGAGTCATCGGCAAACAATCGCTTTTTCGAAACGAATCGCGAGAAGGAATCGATCTCCCATGGCAACTGTGCTTATCGACAAACTCCTCCAGGCTTGCGTCAAGCAGGGAGCCAGCGACATCCACATCGTCGTCGGCCAGCCTCCCGTTTTTCGTCTCCACGGGCGGATGCGCAAGCTGGAAACCAAGGTGCTGGAACCCGACGACACGATGGCGCTGATGAAAAGCATCGCCCCCGAACGATGCCAGCGGGAACTCCAGGAGTCCGGAAGCTCCGACTTCGGCTTTGCCTTCGGTGATCTAGCGCGCTTCCGCGTCTCGATCTTCAAACAACGCGGCTTCGTCTCGATGGTGCTTCGGCAGATCCCCAACGACAAGCTGACTCCCGAACAATTGGGGCTTCCCGACTCGGTGGTCAAGATGGTGCTGCGGCCCCGCGGATTGGTGCTGGTCACCGGACCGACTGGATCGGGAAAAAGCACGACGCTGGCCAGTCTAGTCAACTACATCAACGAAACCCACGACCACCACATCATCACCATCGAGGATCCGATCGAGTTCTACCACGACCATATCAAATCGACGATCAATCAGCGCGAGGTGGGGGTCGACGTCCCCAGCTTCTCCGAAGCGATTCGGCGCGCTTTGCGGCAAGACCCGGACGTCATCCTGGTGGGGGAAATGCGCGACCTAGAAACGATCAGCGCGGCGATCAGCGCAGCCGAAACCGGCCACATCGTCTTCGGAACGCTTCACACCAACAGCGCCCAGGGCACCGTCAACCGAATCATCGATGCCTTCCCTGGAAACCTCCAGGACCAGATCCGCACCCAGCTGAGCACCGCCCTGCTGGGCGTGGTGGCTCAGACGCTTATCCCCAAGATTGGCGGAGGCCGCGTGGCCGCCTATGAAATCCTGGTAGTCACCCCCGGGATCGCCAACCTGATCCGCGAAAACAAGACATTCCGTATCTCGTCGGCCATCCAGACCGGCGCCAAATTCGGGATGAATCTGATGGACGATGCCCTCTTCAACCTGTGGCGGGATGGCAAGGTCACCGTCGAAGATATCCTCGCCAAAGCCCACCGCCCCGACGATCTCGCCAAGCGAATCGTCAACGCTCGCCGTGGCATCGCCGATGACGCACCAGGGGAAGAATTCGATCACGGCAACGCCTGACCTGCGATCGCGCATCCCCTTGGTTCCCCCTTTTTCTCACTCGCCATCTCCAAGAATTACTTGAGGAACTCCTGCCATGGCCGTTCGAAAGCTCGGACAAATCCTGGTCGACATGGGTTTCATCACCGACGAGCAACTGGTGCTGCTGGTGGAAGAGCAGAAGCAGCAGCCAGGGGCGCTGATCGGCAAGGTCGCCGAAGAGATGGCGCTGATCACCGACAACCAACTGGCTCAGGCGCTGGCCGAGCAGATGAATATGCAGGTGGTCACGCTGGAAGACAACAAGGTCGCGCCCGATATCCTGGCGAAGATCACCGAGTCGATGGCGCAACTCTACCGCGTCATCCCGGTGAAATTCGACGGCCACACCCTGACGGTGGCCACCTGCGATCCGCAAAACCTAACCACCCAAGACGAACTGCGAACCTTCCTCGGCTACGACATCCAAATGGCTGTCTGCACCGAACGGGAAATCAAGCAAGCGATCGAAAAACATTACTCGTCCGACCTGGAGAGCTTCGAGCGAATCGTTAGCGACCTGGCGAAGGATGAGGAGCTGTTTGCGGCGGCCAGCAAGATGATGAAAGACGGCACCTTCGACCTCGACGGTGCCGAAGCCCTGGCCGATAGCGCCCCAGTCAGGAAGCTCCTAAACCTCGTGCTCCTCCTGGCGATCAAAGACCACGCCAGCGATATCCACCTGGAACCCTTCGAAGACGAATTCCGGATCCGAATCAAGGCCGAAGGGGTCCTCTACGAAATGGTCCCCCCGCCTCGCCACCTCGCCTTCGCCATCACCACCCGCATCAAAGTGATGGCCAACCTCGATATCGCCGAACGGCGACTCCCTCAGGACGGCCGAATCGAACTGATGGTCGGGGGCCACCCAGTCGACCTGCGAGTCTCTGTGCTACCCACTCTTTTTGGTGAGTCGGTCGTCATGCGGGTCCTCGACCGCTCCGTCGTCTCGCTCGACCTCGCCAAGGTCGGCATGAACGCCACCACCCTGGATACCTTCCGCAAAATCATCGAACGCCCCAACGGCATCATCCTGGTCACCGGCCCCACCGGATCCGGGAAGACCACCACCCTCTACTCGGCCCTCAGCGAACTCAATCACATCGAAGACAAGCTGATCACCACCGAGGATCCAGTCGAATACGACATCGATGGCATTGTCCAAATTCCGATCGACCACGACATCGGCGTCACCTTCGCCTCCTGCCTCCGCGCCATCCTCCGCCAAGACCCCGACAAAATCCTCGTCGGGGAAATCCGCGATCTGGAGACAGCCGAGATCGCGGTGCAAGCTTCTTTAACTGGGCACTTGGTTTTCAGTACACTCCACACGAACGATGCGCCTAGCACCATCACACGCATGAAGGACATGGGGATCCCGACCTTCTTGATCACGGCGACCGTGGAAGCGATCCTGGCTCAGCGCCTGGTGCGGCGCATCTGCACCAAGTGCCGGGAGGAGACCGATCCGCCGCACGAGATGCTGATGGACCTGGGCTTCGACCCCAACAATCTGGGGGATAAGAAGTTCTACCGGGGAGCCGGTTGCGACGCCTGCAACAACACCGGCTACAAGGGGCGCATCGGGCTGTTTGAGCTGATGATTCTCAATGACGAGCTGCGGGACATGATCATGACCAACTCCACCACCGACGACCTACGCAATCGCGCTGCTTCGGGTGGCATGGTGACGCTCAGGGAATACGGCCTCAAGTATGTCCTGGAAGGGATCACCACCGCCGACGAAGTGGTCCGCGAGACGGTTTTGGACGGCTAATCGATCGATACTTCTGGACTTCCCGAGGGGAGTCGGATCCCGTTTTGCGCCACTTTCCGCGCTAAAACGGCGAAAAATTCGACGAATTCCGGCATTCTGCCAACCATACTCGTAGCTCACCCGGAAACGGCCACCAGCCCCCCCCACGGGGCGCAGGTCCCTACTCCAGTTCGGGCCAGTTTTTCAGATTGGGCCCTGATGCCAGGCCGGGTTTAGCTCATCGATCGCTTGTCCCAGATACACTGACAACTGTTGGTGGCCGATCCTTTTCACGGCCCCCACACCTGTGAAGTCTTCCCAAAGCAGCAGGAAACCGAGCCATGCCGATTTTCCAATTCGAAGCAATGGACCGCACCGGTCAGGAAATCAAGGATGTGATCGAGGCGGCCAACGAAGAGGAAGCTCAGTCTACCATCCGGCAGATGGGCTACTTCGTCACCAAGATTTCGATGAAGAAGGGGGCCGACGCGAAAACGGCCCCAGGTGCGAAAAAGAAGCGCCCCTTCGCTCTCGGTGGCGCCAAGACCAAGCACATCTGCACCTTCACCCGTCAGCTCTCCATCCTTCAGGATGCCGGTCTGCCGATCCTTCGCAGCTTGAAGATTCTGGAAAACAACCAGAAGCCAGGCAAACTGAAAAACGCCCTGATGGACGTCTGCGACGAGATCGAAACTGGTTCGACTCTGTCGGAGGCGATGTCCAAATGCCCCAAGGTCTTCAACCGGCTTTACGTGAACATGATCAAAGCCGGGGAGGCGGGGGGTGCCCTGGAAACGATTCTGCAGCGGTTGTCAGACTTTCTGGAAAGCGCTGAATCGCTGAAGCGGAAGGTCAAAGGGGCGATGATCTACCCAGTGGTGGTGGTGCTGGTCGCCTGCGGTATCCTCACCTTCATCATGTGGAAAATCGTTCCCACCTTCAAAAAGATGTTCGAGGAATTCGAACTGAAGCTGCCTCCTCCCACCCAGCTGCTGATCGCGATGAGCGATTACGTGGTCAACTACTGGTTCCTCCTGCTGCTGGTGCCGATCGGCTACCTGATGGTGATGAAGCTGATTCGCAAGTTCCGGCATGGTCGGATGGGCTACGACATGTTCATCCTCAAGGTGCCGGTCTTCGGCAATCTAATCGAAAAGAACATTCTGGCGCGAACCACGCGAACCCTTGGCACGCTGGTCACCAGCGGTGTGCCAATTCTCGAAGCGCTCAACATCACCAAGGAAACCGCCAACAACGCGTTGTTCGAGCGGATTTTCAGCAAGGTGATCGAATCGATTCGCGAAGGGGATGTGATCAGCAAACCGATGCAGAAGTTCTCCAGCCCCGGCTTCCATCCAATGGCGCTCTTTTTCTGGGCCCTGATGGGTTCCTTCCCCGGAGTGATGGTGCTGTCGGTCGCATTGACTGCAGGCCGTGGACTGAACTCCGGAAAGAACAAAGGGACCTCCGAAAGCCTCACCTACATGGGCGGCTACATGATCTTGCTAGGGATGGTTTTCGCCGGGCTCTTTTATGTGATGAAGATGAAAAAGCGAGTGATCGACGACCTAGTGGTCAACATGGTCGACGTCGGTGAAGAGACCGGCGAACTCGACACGATGCTCTACAAGGTCGCCGACAACTACGACGAAGAAGTCCGCGTGATGACGGAAGGATTGACGAAGTTGATCGAGCCGCTGTTGATCGTCTTCCTGGGGCTCGCGGTCGGCTTCATCGTCATCTCGCTCTTCATGCCGCTGGTCAGTCTGATCACCAGCCTCAGCAGCAAGTAGCGGGACTAGCGGAAGGAATTCGTCGAGCTGCTTTCTGGCCGAGCGATCGGCAGGAAGCGCTCGACGGAAGGCGAGGAACGGCGACCGACTTCGGAACATCCAAAACCATACGATTCCATTGACGATTCCCCTGGAGGGAGGCACCCTGGCGATGATGCGATCCACTGCGACTCGGCGAACTCCTCGGCATGCATTCACTCTGGTCGAAATCTTGGTGGCGATTGGGATCCTGGTCCTTCTTGCCGCTATCGCCACCCCCGTGGCGCTCAACGCCCTGAAGTCCGCGCAGGCTTCGGCCCTCAAGATGGAAGTCAACGGGCTGGCCGACGCGATCGAGCAGTACCGGTCGAAGTATGGCGACTACCCGCCTGATGGAAGCAACTGGACGATTCTGGAGCGACATTGCCGCAAGGCATTTCCCCAGATTTTGCAGACTGAATTGAATCTGCTGCGCAGGGACATCCTCAGCCAGCCGCCCTACAACTACCAAAACTTCAACACTCCGTTCCCTGCTTCCGACCTGGAAGACTTTCGGGTGATGAGCCCAGCAGAGGCACTAGTCTTTTTTTTGGGCGGCTTTAGCAGCAACCCCCAGCGTCCTTTCACCGGACCCGGCGGCCCCTTTGTCCTGGCTCCCGGTACGACCGCCGTCTTTCAGTACAACCCCGCACGTGAAAATGCTTTTTACGAATTCAACTCCGGCCAGCTGTCCCTGACAACGATGCCCTACAACGGCAACCCAATCACCATTAGCAACGACGAAGCGCGTTTCCAGTGCAGCGATAGTGCAAATAACCTGACGGATCGCCCCGATCTCCTGCCGGTCTACCTAGACAAATACCAGAGGGCTCCAATCGTTTATTTTGACAGCCGCACCTACTTGATCCCCGACCCAAATGGGACTGGGATAGCTGGCAACTATTACATCAACCGGATCTCATCGCAACAATTCGGAACCGCCGTTCCGTATCTTTCGGATGAGCTGAATACGACGGTTGCGCCATCACAATTCTACTTCCAAAACAAGCAATCGTTCCAGATTGTCAGCGCCGGGCTCGATGGGATCTACAGCGATGCGATGGGGATTTTCTCATCGAAATCAACTCCAGCCATCGGTATCGGGGACCTTCAGCGATACCAACTAAATCTCTCATCCAAGTCAACCTCCAATACCTACGACAACACTTCCAATTTTTCCGATATGGCCAGACTCGGGGATGTCGCTCGCAAGGCGACTGTCTCCGACTGACCTGGTCCGAAGATGTGCGGGATGTGGGTGTCGTCCCTTGGGGATGACTGGCTAGCTGGTGTTGGAGCAGGCGAGCGTTAGCAGCAGCGGGAAGGGTAGGGGCCATGAAGCGAGAAGTGATAGCGCGATGCGGAGGAAGCCGAAAGGCTGGTCGCCGCGGTGCGTTCACGCTGGTCGAACTTCTAGTGGCGATCTCGATCATCGTCATCCTCGCGTCGCTCACCATGGTTGCCATGCGAGGAGCCCAGCAGGACGTTCTCGAATCCAAGACCCGCTCCACGATCGCCAAGATCCACGAAGTACTCGCCTCCAAGTGGGAAGGCTACCTGTCGCGGCCGCTGCCACTAAAGCTGCCCACCCCTGCCTTTCAGGCCGATCCAACCACAGGCCAGCGGGCTCTCTCTGGTAGGGAGATGGCTCGGCTTCGACTCTCGGCTATCCGCGACCTCATGCGGATGGAGATGCCGGATCGGCTGAGCGATCTGTCGCCTCCCACCCCCTTGCGAGCCCGTTTGTTCGAAGGGACGGCGAACCAGACGTTTTTCGATATCACGGTTCCTTTGCCGGCGACTCTGCGACGGCTTCAGGAAATGGTGGCCGCCGGCACGTGGAGTGCAACCAATCTGAATGCCGAGCTGCTGTACGTTTTGGTCGCCAACACGTCGTATCAGAACTCCAGCGCCTTGGAGTTGTTTCGGCCCAGCGAGATCGGGGATACCGACAGCGACAACATGCTGGAGTTTATCGACGCCTGGGGGAAGCCAATCCAGTGGATTCGCTGGCCAGCTGGACTGGATGGAGGAGCCAGCCCATTCGATCTGGATGACCCGTTTGTCAGCAATGCCGCAGGTGGCGAAACCTCCAAAGACCCGCTCGATCCACTCCATGCGGATCTCTACTTCGATCCTGCGTTCCTGCCAAAGGTAGCTGGAGTCCCGGCGGATCCGCCTGTGCGTCCCGGCGCCGGTCTATTTCCCCTGGTTTATTCGCTGGGACCGGATGGGTTGAGCGGCGTGCGTGAGGAATTTCTCCCCAGCGTCGCGCTGGCTGGCACTGCCAGTCCGCAGTGGCCGAGGCCCGGAATGACTTTGCCGACTGGCTACTCGTTCAACAACAATCCCTTCTTTTATCCCGATCCGTATCATCCTCGCGAGCGGCCGTTGAGCGAACTACAGCGTCTAGGGTCGGTACTTCTACCAAGTGAAGCGGCTGACAACATCACCAACTTCGACCAGTTTGGAGAGTCGCTATGACCTGCTTGCTGGGTAATCGATCCAACCATCGGCCCCACCATCGGCGCGGGGTGACGCTGGTGGAGCTTCTGATTGTGATCGGGATCACCTCCTTGATCGCTGCGGTGGCACTGCCGTCGGTCAAGACGTTGCTGAAGGATCGCAAGACCAATCAGGCCGCGATTCAGGTGCGCGGCTTCATCGAGTCGGCCAAGGCGATGGCGATCGCCAAGGGGCGCGAGGTGGCGGTGGTGCTGGATCGGATGAGCGATTCGGGGGATTACAACCCTGCCGCCAACAACTGGTTCAGCACCGAGGCGCGCGATCTGCATCGCAATACGGTGCTCCGGCTAAGCCTTGCTGAAGTGCTGCCTCCCTACACGGGTGATCTCGACAACAGCACATGCATGCTGGCTCCCTCCACCGTTCAGGGTCCATCCCTGGGCTCGGGAAACAACCGCGCGATCATCAACATCGCAGCCAATCCCTCCCTGGTCGCTTTGCTTCGCTCAGGACTCGTCGACAAGATCGCCATCGGTGATCGATCGGATCTGTTCGACATTCTGGTCCCCATCTCCCAGTTCAACGAGAACGATTCCATGCCCCCGGCGACCAAGCCTCCTCTGGGGTTTGCCTGGATTGAATTCGAAAACGAACGGACCGCCAACCAATACTCAATCAACCATTCGGTGGTGCCGCTGACCTCAGGACCTCATACCTTTCGAATCTACTGCAAGCCGCGGCGGCTTTATTCCAAGCCAATGCAACTGCCCAAGGGGACCTGCATCGACTTGGGGCTAAGCGGCATGGGAGTGGTTGGCACGAACACTTTCAATTTTTCTGCGCAGTGGATGGAAGCGTTCGAACCCAATAACACTCTGGGTGTCAACACCGTTCGGCCAGTCTATCTGGTCTTTGATTCCCGGGGGTCGTTATCGTCGTTGTATGGCAATTTCTCGGGGATGCCGTCGATGTCCCGCCAACTACCTAACAGCGACATTTACTTACTGGTTGGGAAGACGGACAAGGTGCTCTTTCCTGGTGCCGCTATCAGCGATCCAGCGATTTACGGTGGATCGAATCTTGCCGACAGCACCAGTTACTGGCTGAAGATATCCTCATCCGGGGGACAGGTAGCGATGGCTCCCGTGCTGCCCCCCAGCCTGACACCGGATGCAACAGGGGTAGTCTCGCTTGCTACCGCGCTTGCGGAAAGTCGCGGCGCGGCGCAGGCAAGCGTCGACCTGTCGGCTCGCTGAACCAACGCACAAGGACGCACGATCATGCAACCATGCAAGCCAGAGAATGCCAGAACGGTGGTGGCGATCGACCTGCGGCGCGGCACGACGCTGATGGAAGTGCTGTTTGCGATCGGTATCGTGCTGGTTGGCTTGGTGGGGATTGCGGCGTTGATTCCTCTGGCTGGTCGGCAAGTGGTCGACAGCAAGACGGCGACGCTGGCAGCCTCCATGGCACAAAACTCCTATCGCGCCATCGAAGCTGCCAACCTGCACGTCCCTTCCACCGATCGCCCCTGGCTGATCGCGAGGGATGATCCGACCCATGCCACCGGGCAGCAATTCACCGCCTATGGAAGCTTTTCTAGTCTGCTGGATGATGAGGCCACCTGGGTCGCCTCGCAGGCGATCAACGGAGGAGTCCCCAACACCGTCGCCATCCCGATGGCTCGCGCTTACGCCAGTCGCCGCGGCTACTGCATCGACCCGCTGTTTTGGGCCAGTCAGCCGTTTGTTCCTGCCGCCACCAGCAACCCACCAGCACCGATCAACCAGAACGCCAGCAGCGGAGACTTTCCCTACCGACGGTCGCGATTTCCCTACTACCACGAGCGGTTCAATCCGATCGATGGAGTCGACTTGGCGAACGCTTCGGTCGACCGATCCAATGAAATCGTCACGCACCCGACCGCACTTCAAGTCGACGCGGGCGCACCACCGCGCATGACGCGGATTACCTATGCGGCCAGTCCTTTCGCCCCCTACATTCCAGCCCGAGCGAGGTTCGCTGAAAGCCTCTTCGCATCGACCGATGATGTCACGAATCCGCTCAGCAGCGGGGACCGAAGTCTCAACGGGATCCGCGGCTATTTCACTCAAGGAAGCGGCATGGCGCAGGGTGAAAACCTGATGCAGGTCGCCAGTTCCCAGGGCATTTCCTGGATGGCGACGTTGGCCCCGCTGGAGCAAGCGGGAAGTATCGTCAACGACCAGTTCCGCTTGTCCGTAGTTCTTTTCGCTAATCGCGATCGTAGTTTTCAGGCGCCTGGCATAGCCGATTTGAGATCGATGCCCAATGCGGAGCAGGTGGCGTGGGCTTTCCAGCCCGATTTCGTGTCGGGTCTGACCAAGCCCCCGATGGGCCCTGCGGCGCCACTGAGCAATGAGTACAGCTATTGCGGGGAGAATGGCTTTGCGGTCGATCTCTATTGGAACAGCGCCTACGCGACGCCGGTGAAGGTGGGGGACTGGGTGATGCTGTCGCGGCGCTGGCGGACGGCGGCCAACAGCGGCAACACGATTCTCGATGAACTGAATACGGTCCAGCTGCATCGGTGGTATCGAGTCGTCAGTGCGATGACGCCACAGGAGTTCAAGAACACATTGCCTGTCGCGCTCCCGCATGTCGATCCGGCGAAGGTGGCGATTCCACCCTCCCCCCCGAAAGATCCCCGCCGAACAACGCGACAGAGCGTTCAGTTGCTAGGGCCAGACTGGTACTTCCAGGGACCTCTCAACTGGAACGATCCCCAGCAGCGTCCGACTCAGGCGACGATCGTGCGCGGGGTCTCGGCAGTCTTTGAACGGACGGTCGACATTCCGATGGAGTGATCGATCGCTAGCGGTCGGATGGTGGAGCTTTCTTCGCCAAGGTGGGTCAAACAGGGAAACTCGGGGCAAACATCCGACGGCGGCTTGCTGTCCCGCGAGCGAAGTGAGTGGAAACAGCAAAGGGCATGGGTGTGAGTGGGGTTTGGTGGTTTCAGATGGATCGAATAGGCCATCTTGAGGATGGCAAAGGCAGGTGCAAGATGATCCGTCGTCAGGTAAATCGAAATCAACGCTCCGGTTTGATCCTCTTGATCGTGCTTGGGATGCTGGCGCTGTTCAGCTTGCTGGCGACCACGTTCCTTGTGCTCTCCAGCCAGTCTCGTAGCGCCTCGGTGGCAATCGCCACGGTCAAGTTGCGTCAGCCCGACCCTCGGGCGATAAGCGACTTGGTGGTACAGCAATTGGTGAGAGACACCAACGACACCCGTTCGGCATTCTTCGGTCACAGCCTTCTGGCGGATGTGTATGGCCCCAACCCAATCCGGACTACCGCTCGGCAGGTACCCAAGGTGCTCGGCAAGGATGCGAACGACTTGGCATTCCTTTGGATTGCGATGAACAATCCGGGCAACAACACCCTGGCGGTCGGTCGCGATGCCTACAACGGCAGGCTGGTGACGTTCCTGGCAGGACCACTGAAAGGCAACTCCTTTCGCATCCTCGATTACATCGGGGAATTCAACATAGCCGCGCTCCAGTACTCGATCGCGATCGATCTTTCGACGCACGAAGGTGGCATGCTTTCGGGCGACATCCTCTCCGGTACGGTCGCCGTCTCCGTGACCAAGCCGCTGCGAAGCTGGCTGGTCGACCATCCGCTCCATTTGGTCCAAGATGCTCAGGGGATTGCCTATCCCTTGCTGATCAACGATGCCGCGTTCAATGGAAGTGGCTATGGCCTGGACCTGTCGATCGGTGCCCAACCCGCCAATATCCAGCTGGAAATACCGGATAACGTCAATCGCAAGATTCCAGCTGGATTGTTTCACAGCTACACCAACGATCCAGGACTTTCAGCATCTTGGAAACTGGGAAACACGAACGAAGGGTACGACGTCGCCGACTATCGCGACTTCTTTCTGTCGTACCGATCTGCAACCGCCATGGGAACTCCTTCGCAGCAGATCATCCCGTCATTTCACCGGCCAGAACTGATAGCTCACTTGGCGAGCCTCTACGGAAATCCGACCTCGATGACACCGGTGCAGGTGGTCCGCTTTCTGGATCTACTCGATTACGTATCGGCAAGGCCTTTGGCCTACCGCGTGGTCAACGCACCGCAGATTCCTTTGAACCAACGGCCGCCAGATCACATCTTCCCTCCCGATGGAAGACGAAACCCCTACTTCACGGGCCGCGGGCCCAACAGTCAGGGGCAGGTGCCAACGTTGGAAATCGACCTGGGGAACTGGTCGCCTGCAGAGGCGACCAAACTACAGGCCTATGTCGCACAGCTGATCAATGGTGAGTGGGATGTCGACAACGACGGCGACGGCGTCAACGACAGCATCTGGCTCGACCCCAATCTCCCCTTGGTCCCCGCCCCCGATGGTAGGATGCTCAAGGTACTGGTCGCCCCGATGATCGTCGACCTGGATGGGAGACTGAATATCAATACCGCCGGCGACTTGGCGCAGACTGATGCGGCCTGGGAGGCGAACACCAGCAATGCGTTTACCCAGTTCGAGGACGCCTCGCTGCGCCGGCTTTCGCAAGGCTTCGGTTATGGTCCTGCTGAAGTCAGTCTCAGCCATCTCCTTCCTGCGGGAGCCTATGCTGCGGGTCAAACTCCTTTTCATCTACGCAATGGACCGGATATCGTCCCTGGTCTGGGGCAGACTACCTTCAACCCAGATGGCAATGACCTGATCAGCCGTTTCTACGAACGGGAAGCTTCGGCGGAACATTATCACGGACCTGGCAGTGGGCGATCCTCTGCGGGCCTTCCGCTGGCTCGCCGTGGCGGATTTGCTTTAGGAGTCGACCGCAACGGCAATCCCCTGGTGCTGCAAAACCAGTTTTCCGGTAGCATTCCGGATGAGCAGAAGAATGACCCTTACGAGATTTCTCCGATGAGGGAGTCGGGAAGCGATAAGCTTTTTACGCTCAGCGAATTGGAGAGGGTACTTCGCGGTTTTGACGCCACCAGCGCGCAACTCCCCGATCGTCTGCAAAAGGTGCTGCTGGCATCGGGTCAGTCGGAACTCCATCGCCTGATGACCACCCGCAGCGCCGAATTGCGCTATGCCAACCTCAGCACCCCCTCTGGGATCAACTCTCCCTTTGGTCCAAGTCTCCTGGGATGGCTGCATACGCTCTACCGGGAACGTCTAACTTCGCAGGACAGCACCCGTTTTCCTGACATTCCCAATAACCCCAACGACTTAGCAGCACGTCTGGAAGGTCAGCGGAGGTTTGCCAATCTCTTCCCCGCCGACTTTCGGCAGGGACTGCGGATGAATCCCAACCAGGCCCTCGGCAATGGTCAAGACGACAACGGCAATGGCGTGATCGATGAGCCTTTCGAACTGCAAAACGTCGCGCAGGAAGAACGGTTCCCGTCGGTGCAGTCGAACGGGAACATTGCAGTCAATCCAACCAATGGAGTTTATGGCGCGTCGCTGGGTGGCGAACTGGGGCGGCTTGCTTCCCGCCAGCAACTGGCTCGACAACTCTACTGCTTGGCCACCCTGCTGGTTCCAGAGGGGGTCGACCTGCCGGGGGTGCCGGCAGGAGATGCCAGATACCGACAGAAGCGGGCCAGAATGCTGGCGCAGTGGGCGGTCAATATCGTCGACTTCCGCGATGGTGACGCCGCGATGACACGCTTTCCTTACGACGAAAACCCTTTTGATAATGGCAGCAGCAGCAATCTTCCGTTCGAGTGGGAGCCGCTACCTGGCAACGTGGTCTGGGGGATGGAGTTTCCCGAGCTTCAGTTGACCGAGTCGCTGGCGTTTCATGACAAGAGGACGAAGGACACCGATCAAGACACTGGCGCCGGAACGCGGATTGGGATGGGCACCAATGATGACAAGACCTTAGACCAGTACCGGTTGCCTCAAGGTTCGCTCTTCCTGGAACTCCACGCGACGCGGACGACCGGAACGGCCGACGACCAGACATTGACAGAGAAATTGCCAGCGGTCTCGCCCAGCCTTTACGTGGAGGACAATGGCCAGTTGAAGCTGGATCTGGGCCGTATGGCACCTGCCAGCCCGGCGCATGGTCGTCAGCCGGTATGGCGGATTGGCATCAGCGATATTGAACAAGATGGCGAGAGCCCCAACGACAAACTCTTTTCAGACAAAGTTGGTACGGTAGCCAGCCCATCCTTCCAGTATCAAACCTCAACGACTGGAAATACTGGTTTGTTTTTCGACCTCAATGAACCGTCGAACAATCTGGTATTCGATCGAATGATCTGGTTGGCGAATGTCGATCCAGCAGCCGGCGGCAATAATTTGCCGATCCCGAATCTAGCTGGCAGTGGCAATCCACGCATTCAGCAGTATCCTCGCGTCTTCTACAATCGCCAGCCCGCTCAGGCCTACCTCCCTGGTGGCTCCTATGCAGTGGTCGGCCCACGTCGAACCACCTACTTAGGATCGCAGAACGCTGGGGGATCGACCGAGCACCTTCCCAGTCCTCAGCGGATTGTTCTGAATCCCAACTCCGTCGAAGTCTATCGATTGAACGGGACTCGCTATGTTCCGGCAGGAAGTTCTAACAAACCAGCGCTGGGGATTATTGCGGCGGCTTCGCGACTTCCCAATTGGAACACCCTGGATAATGCAGGGATGGGGATCATCGGGACGGGGCTGAACATTTCTGAGCCGCTTCCGATTCAAGGCGGGCCTTATTATCGGCTTCCGACGCAGCCGCTCGATTCCAGCGACACCGGAGGCTCGGCAGGGAGTTTCAGCTATCCAGGTTTCCGCGATATGCCCAACGATTCTTGGAAGAACTTCAATCAAGGTGCGGCGAAGACGCTTCCTGACGAACCCTTCGACGAGGATCAGAACATGAATCCCGTTTTGACCGATAACCGAAGAGTTTGTTTTGAAGTCGGTACGTACGACAATGCCCGCACCGCCTATCTGCAGCGGCTGGCAGATCCCGATTTTGCCTACGATCCGGTGACTAATCCCTACATCACGATTGACTGGATCAGTCTGGATCTGACCGTCTTTTCTGGGGAGGACGACGAGAGTAAGGTTCAGGGGAAGAATCCCACCCCAACGTACGCCTTCCAGACGCGGTACAAGGATGGTGCCTCTGCCAACGAACTGTCGCAGGTGGATAAGGGGATCAGCACCGGATTCCAGGCGGCCCAAAGCCATGGATCGATGGTCTTCAGTTACTCCACCGGCAGGCTGCAAGAGAGCAGCCCCTACACGGGGTTGCCGATGACCGGTACTCAGGTCCCCCATTTCAATTTCCTTCTGGGGGATAGCTCCCTGACCACCCCTGCGGTCGCCTCCAGCGAGTCCTTGGGTTACTTGAACGTGGGGCGTCCTGATCCGAACAAAGCGAACCATACGTCGAGGGATGATTACGATGCGTTTGGTCCGCCTTTGGCGCTGGGTAACGGGTTGGATGGAGCACCAGCGGCCACCGTCAGTTCGCTGTTCTGGTTCAACCGCCCATTCGCCAGCCCCATGGAATTGATGCTGGTTCCGCCGGTCGGTCCAGGCGAACTGAACCGAACAGCGACCGTTTCGGATCGATCGAGACTGTACGCCCGGCAAGCCAGCGATCGGCTGAGATCCCCATTTGGCCATCTGATGAACTTCTTTGAATCGTCCCCCAAAGGACAAGGGGAATCGGAGTTCTATCTGCTGATGGAACTGATGGAGACGCCGGCCCCGTATGCCGATTCCGGCGTGGTGAAGAATCCAGCATCGCTGCAACAGCCACATGCTGGTGGCGATACGGTGTCCGATCAGATCCGTAGCGAAATGCTTTCCGACTATTTCGCGCCGCGGAATGTCGTCCCTTCGATGGTCAATGCGGGGAAGGTCAATATCAATACAATTCCTGGAGAGGCTGTCTGGAAGGGAGTGGAACTGAACTACCTGCGGGGTAATGCCCGAAGTGGAGCGGTGGGGAACACCAACTGGGGGAAGGTTTCGGCGTCTCGTCGAGGCTATGCTCCCTCGAGCAATCCGTTTTTGCCTCCCACAGTACAGCATCCGAACCTGAATCCTGAATATCCGACCCAGTTCGCTGGTGCCTTCCGGCCAGGGCTGTTAGGGGCTGTAGGACCAGTGCTGACAGGGGAATCAGCGGAGGATGGTGGAGGCAATTTGCAATCGACTCGTCTGAGAAACGTCGTTCGCAAGTCCAACACGCTATTGCGAGCCGAGGGGCCTGCCTCCGACCCGATCGCAGATGGTGCGATTCCCCTGATGCTGGAAACCAGTGGCCAAAACCTGGGACTTTATCGCGACAGCGACAAACAGCCATTCATCGCCTACCAGCGACTGACGCGGTTACCCAACCTCGTGACGCAGCAATCGAATGTCTACGCAGTCTGGATGACGATTGGATTTTTTGAGTTCGACATCGAGAACAGTGGCCTGGGTGCCGAGTTCACGGGGAATCGTGGCGAAGTGACGCGCCATCGATCTTTCTACATCATCGACCGAACAGCACCGGTTGGTTTCCGGCCAGGCGAGGACCTCAATACCGAAAAAGCGATTCTTCTTCGGCGATTCATCGAATAGCAAAAGATCGATTGCCGATCCCGAAAGTCCCTTACGTAGAAAATCGCGATGGTAGCGATCCACCATGAAAAAGAGCAGCGACATGACCCGGCAACTTCCCGTTCCAACTAGGTGCCGCTGTGCCCGTCGGCGCGGTCTTTCAGGGTTTACCCTGGTGGAAGTCCTGATCGCTACGGCCTTGTCTCTGCTGATGATGATGGCGCTGGCCGAGGGGTTTAAGAGGATGAGCGACAGCATGACCGATGGGCGCGCCAATCTAGCGCTCAGCGATCGCCTTCGATCGGTGACCGGAACCTTGAGGAGTGATTTGGAGAGGCTGACGCTGCGCCCTGAGCCACCTCAGAACCAATTGGTTGGAAGTGGTTATTTCGAATATTTTGAAGGTCCGATCACCGACTATTCCGCCACTGTCCAAAACGTCAACACAGCGGCGACGATCGCTAATGCCGCCATCCCCACCAGTCGCTTCGGAGACGTCGACGACATCCTGATGTTCACCGCCAGGGCGACACGGGAGCCATTCAAAGGGAAGGTACCAATCGCGCTGCTCAAGCAGGCGCGAGATCCTGCCACCTACGTTCCCACCAACAGCGACTGGACCGATCTGGTGACGATCTCCTCGGAGTATGCCGAGATCGTCTACTACATGCTCCCAGCAATGGATGCGACGACACCAATCGATGCTGCAACTGGACGGATCAATGTGATCAGCTCGAAGAATCCCGGCTTTCCGGATGAGTACAGGTTGTTTCGCCGCGTGCTTCTGATCCGGCCTGATTTGAATCTGGCAGCTAGTGGACTGCTGACCAACCCGGCTCATTCCAATTCGATCATGTATGCCGATCCATCCCAGCCATTGCTTGGAATGGCCAATCTCTTTCAGCGCTGCGATCTGTCGATGCGACGAGTCCCAGATGGTGATCCCTCAAATGCCGACCCCGTGGCGGCCAATACTCTGGAGGATCTTGCCAGACGGGAGAATCGTTTCGCGCATGGGGTGCTTTCATCGACCCATCCATCGGTCAACAGTTATGGCTTGGCCTCTTCCTGCACCATGCCCATTTTGGCGCTGACCACTTCCAACGCTGCGCTCGATCCAGTGGTTTCCTACTTTCCTGGCAACCAGCCATTCAGTGGTTTCCTTCATCCTTCGTTCGCGCTATCGGGAGTGCGATCTGGCGAGGATATTCTACTATCCAATGCGGTGGGATTCGATCTTCGCGGCTATGACCCCAAATTGCCGACGTTTTATGTGACAGGGCCAGATGGAGTGATGAGCGCCGCGGGATTACAGGACCAGACTTGGGGAGCCGCCGGTAGCGATGACCTGCTGCTCAATCCCATGGATCCTGGATTTGCTCTGGCGATGCGAAGCAGTTCTCCGCCAGCCTTTCCCACCCCCGCTCCCGTACCTGGACCCCGCGGAGGCTTCGCCGATCTGGGATGGGGCCTGAAGGTACTAGGCCGTTTGGGCCAGTTGGGTGTTGCTGTACCGTCTGCGACCGCACCTTATCTGGTGTCACCTTTAAGCGGACTGCAGTTGAACCCCAGTACCAGCTCGGGGCTGGATATCGCAGAAGGTCTGTTTCGATCGGGATTGGTGATTGGCGGCAGTGGTGCCAACCCCTTGCTGCGCCAAGTAACCTTCGATTCCTGGACCAACCAATACGAGATGGATGGTAGAGTGCAGCGGGAAGTCAACCAGACAACTAGGCGAGGAACTTTCTGGATCAACGGGCTAGCCGACCTCGGCCTGTCGACTTCACGATCCGATCCCGTTTTGGTTCCCGATCGGGGATCCAACGGATTGGAAGATCAGGTCAATGGGATTTTCGACGGCTGGATCGACGATCCTACCGAGTCCGACACGATGGCGCCATTTCCCTTTCCGATGGGGGCAGTGCAGGTCCTGGTGCGAACGGAAGATCCCGGAACAGGATTGGTTCAGCAGATGTCGGTGGTCCAGGACTTCGTGACACAGTAAAGACCGATTGCCGAATCTGGGCCGGCATGAGCATTCCAAAGCTACCAACCAGACTCTGCGCACGCTTGCACTAGCCACCATCGCCAGATGGTGGACATGCTCCTTGGACATCGCATTCAAAATCCACCAACCAACGATCTCCACTCGGACCGGCCGCCTTCTCTTCCACCCGTGATCTCTGTGCCTCAGTGAGAGATTTTTCGGCAAGCCGCCCGAGGGTGTCTCGCGGAGGCACCAAGGGCAGAGAGAGAGAAGGGAGCTTTCTTTAAGGCCCGAAGAGCCGACGACGGGCTAGCATGCAAAAACCAGTAGCCTTCTAAAAGGTGCCACACACCAAATTGCAATCGCCATTGGTGATGCTGATTTCTCGACGATTTTCATCGACCTCCACCGCGTTGCTGCGGCGGCTACCAAGAGGTGTGCCATCCATCTTTTCCCAGGATTCCCAGCCTTTCAGTGCTGGCCTCAAAATCGCCAAAATACGCGCAATCTAGAAAAAATGAATCGAATAGGAATTCTGAGGAGAATTTTCTGCCTGGGAGGCTAGTATCTTGCCCCACCTTGAAGTTGACTGGCCGGTAGGCGTTCTCGAGGGTGGTTCTTTCTAGGGGGGGCAGGAGTCATGGGTGTTCGTTGTTCCGGTCGGAGGGGATTCACGCTAGTGGAACTCCTGGTGGTGATCGCCATCATTGGAGTCTTGGTCGGATTGCTGCTTCCTGCCGTTCAGTCTGCCCGTGAAGCGGCCCGGCGCGCCAGTTGTCAGAACAATCTGAAAAACGTCGCTCTGGCGTCGTTGAATTTCGCCACGACCAATCAGACGTTCCCCAAAAACTCGGTACGTCCCAATGGATTGCTGAGCTTCGGAACCCAGGGGGTTTCGTGGATGGTCGGAATCCTCCCGCACATCGAACAAAATGCTCTGTTTGACCGACTGGAGTTCCGCCAGGATCCGGTCTTTAGCTTTTTTGGTCGACAGATCTATCTGTTTGGAAATCAGACCGCACCGAACCTCGCGGTCGCTCAGACTCGGGTACAGCTCTTTCATTGCCCCAGCGATGGCACCAGTCTGGAAGCGTTGACCAATCGGGGCGAAGCGAAGTGGTTTCCGTCGATCATTCCGCTTGCCGGAACCAGTTACAAGGGGGTCATGGGATCTCTGTGGAACTGGTACGATCCATCCAATCTCACCTTGGAATCGACCTTCACCGGGAAACGGGGCTTGGTAGATCCCGTGGTCAATCCGGTCTTTTCCGGGAGCGACGTCAGCGGCGGTGGCCGGCAGATTTCCCTCTGGGCGTTTTGCTCCAACAACGGCATCTATCATCCAGGATTCATGAGAACAGGGACGGCGATCGGACCAGAACGACTCGACTGCCAGACTCGCCTCTCCGACATCAAGGACGGTCAGTCGAATGTTTTCCTGGTGGGTGAGGCGGTAGCTGCCTATTCGCGTCGCACCGCGTGGTTCCATTCGGTGATGTCGACCGCGACGACGGCTCTTCCCCTGAACGATCGCGCTCGCTGTGCTTCGACTGGCAACCGCCGAAGAGACCTCGAAACCTGCGACGCGATGTGGGGAGATAATTCTGGGTTTTATAGCAACCATGTCGGCGGCGCCCAATTCGCTCTGGCCGATGGATCGGTCCGCTGGGTTTCCGATCAGATCGACCTTTTGACCTACCAGCGATTGGGATCCATGGCCGATGGTCAACAGGCTTCGATCGACCGAGATTGACCAGGAAGGCATCGCATCGGCCTAGGGCTGGCTGCACCCCACCAGCCCCTCCTGCCATCAGTCGCTCTTTCCCCAGCGGCAGGGAAAGAGCGACATTCTCTTGGTGCAAGCAACGCAATGGGCTCGAGTCGGCGGGATGGAGTCGTAGCGGCAAGGGCTACGGATACAAGGCGTGCGATGGATCTCAACCTCCCTGAGGGAGGGTGACTGGGTGCTGTGGCCACCGGCGTTTCTTCCGTCGCGGCTCTTCCGTCGCGGCTGGGAATCGATCGTACGCCACACAAATCCCGGATGGACCAATCTCCCCGGTGGCCCCAGTTTCAGATCCAACCCCTCGGGAATTGATCGGTTTCTGGTTGCTTTTGCAAATCCCAATCCCATAAAATCAGTTGGGAACTGATTCCTGCAACTTATCTATCCTGGGGAGCTTCGATATGCCCGTTCGTTTTCGCCCTCGACCAGCCTTCACGCTGGTGGAATTGCTGGTGGTGATCGCCATCATTGGAGTGTTGGTCGGTCTTCTGCTACCAGCCGTTCAGGCGGCTCGTGAAGCGGCTAGGCGAGCTTCTTGCCAGAACAACATGAAGAACATCGCGCTGGCAGCGATCAATTTTTCAACGACCGCCCAGAAGTTTCCCAAAAACGCCACGCGTCCCGACCCCAGCGGCAATCAGACTCCCAATGGAATCTCGTGGATGACCGGCATCCTGCCGCATCTGGAGCAAAATGTCCTTTACGATCAAATCGATTTTCGCCAGGACTCCACTGTGCCGGTCTATGGCCAGATGCAACATCTTACAGGCCCGCTGTCCGTTCCTGCGAACTTGGCGGTTGTTGCTACTCGCATTCCCGTCTATCAGTGCCCCAGCGATGGGACATCCTACGAGTCGCAGACCAAGCGAGGAGAGGCATCTTGGTTTCCTGCCGACATCTCGATGGGTGGTACCAGTTACAAGGGGGTGATGGGATCGCTATGGCTGTGGTACGACATGGCTAGCCCTCCGCTGGATAGCACCTTCACCGCCAAGAAGAACGCGTTTGACCAAACTGTCAATCCAGCGATCAGTGGTGGGACGGTCAGCGCCAACGGCAAGCAGATTTCCGTCTGGGCCTTCAGCGCCAACAACGGGATTTTCTACCCTGGTTTGATGGTCAGCACCGCCAACGTGACCCCCGACCGCACCGACTGCTCGACGCGTCTTGCCGACATCAAAGATGGTCAGTCGAACGTCTTCATGGTGGGCGAGGCGATTTCCGATTACAGCAATCGAACCGCATGGGGACATCCTTACTTTGCTACCGGCACGACGCTGACGCCACTGAACGACAAAGCCAAGTGCCAGTCGACCGGCAATCGCACCCGCGATCTGCAGGCCTGCGCGGCTCTTTGGGGCGACAACTCGGGCTTCTACAGCTCCCATACCGGTGGTGGTCAGTTCGCCATGGCCGACGGGGCGGTTCGATGGGTGTCCGACCAGATCGACATCCTGACCTACCAGCGACTGGGCGCGATGGCCGACGGCAACGTCGCCAACATCGAAGCCGACTGACAGCATCGGCTGATGCCTTTCTGCGAAATCGAAAACCCCCGAGTCGCACTCGGGGGTTTTTTCATCGACAGCGGCGAGCCTCCGTGCGGGAGATCGCATCGCGTGTGGACGCAATCTTCTGACACCGCTTGCTCCCTAGTGGCTCCTCTTCCATCCTTCAGATCACTTGCCATCGCCAGTGAGATTAGGCTTTGGCATGGAAGCATTGATTTCACGGCGCCAATCCTCCAATCGACCTCGCATCATGGCGGCTCGCTGTGGTTCCATCGATGCCAAGTTGCGTGACTCAGAGAGGTCCGTTTCCAGGTCATAGAGTTCCAGTCGGCCATCCTCAAGGAACTCCAACAGCTTCCATTGCCGCATCTGAACCACACTGACTGGGGTGGTTCGCCATCGATTCTTTCCTTGCCCGAGATAGCCAGGAAAATGGTGGAAGATGGCGTCTCGCGGAAGCCTTGCAGCTGGATCGTTGAAAAGTGGTTTCAAGGAAAGGCCATCGAGCTGCTGTGGGGGTGGTGGTGCGGCGGCCAGATCCAACAGGGTAGGGTAGAGATCGACGTGGAGCGTCGGTTCATTGCAAGTCGTGCCGGCAGGAACGATCGAGGGCCAACGGGTGATCAACGGGACTCGAATCCCACCTTCGTAGAGGCTTCCTTTCCCATGACGCAAGGGAGCGTTGTCCGTGGTATCCTCCTTTTGGTCCAATCCTTCGCGCTGATAGCCACCGACCCCGCCGTTGTCGCTGGCGAAGATCACCAGCGTTCGTTCTGTGAGACGGTGCGTCTCCAGGCTCTTCAAAATCCGCCCAACGCTTTGATCGATCGAATCGATCATGGCGGCATAGACAGGATTGCGATGCCCTCCAACGGGCGCCTTGTCTCGATACTTGGCGATCAACTCCTCCTTGGCCTGCAATGGGGCATGGACGCCAAAGTGGGGCAGATAAAGGAAGAAAGGCTGGTCGTGATGGCGGTCGATGAAGTCGACTGCCAGATCGGTGAGGTAGTCAGCTAGGTAGGTGTTGTCGGGGAGTTCGGTGGGGGGCTTGGTTTCAAACTGAAAGTGACGTCCTTCGGCAATCACCGCTTCCAGGAATCCGCGGGACTTGGGGTGAAACTGCCCGGACTGTCCGATATGCCATTTGCCGAACATGGCCGTGGCGTACCCAACTTGCTGCAGCGACTCCCCGACAAGCATCCGATCCAATGGCAGGTGCGTGACATTCTCGACGGGCTGCAGCGGACGCATGCTCCAGTCAAATCGATCGATGCCCCCGACGGTGTAGACTCCCGTCCGCGCAGGATACTGTCCACACAGCAGCGCCGCGCGGGTTGGGGTGCAGTTCTGGCAATGATGATGATTGAGCCATCGCATTCCTTCCTTCGCCAGTCGATCGATGTTGGGTGTCTGGTAAAATCCGCTGCCATAGCAAGCCAAGTCGGTGTAACCCAAGTCATCGGCGAGGATTAGAACGATGTTGGGGCGAGCCTCATTGGTGGCGGTGGACTGGGTGGTGGGTACTGGTTGAGCCATGCAGGGATGGCTCAAAACAGACAGCCAGATCCAAAACAAACCGATCACCGTCCAACGCCTAGCCAAGCTTGGCAAATCGATGTGGTTAGGAAAAGTCATTGTGCAATCCGAGTTGTTCTATGGGGCCTGCATCCAAGGTCGATCCACGAAGCATCTTCGGTCCATGGTACAGCGCCGCCCGAGGATGGAATCGGCTACAATCGACGTCTTAACGAGAGTGGCTGGGAAAACCTGGCGACGAGACTCTTGTAGTCGGCCAAAGTAGCGTTGAAAAAAGCGTTCCAGAGAGGGTGGATTCATGCGTGGTGCGAACGGACAAGGGCTGCTGGATCGTGGGATGCGATCCGGCGAGTCGGGGATCGAACGATCGAGGAATCGCTGGAGCCATTCCAGATTAGCCAGAGGGCTGTTGGGACTGGGTTGGTTGCTGGTCAGTTGTGGTCCGGACGCCATGGGAGAGGAAGGACCTGCGATCGGCAAGGCGATTGCAGCAGAGTCGGCGGCTAGGATCACGCGAGACATCCAGTTCTTTGCCTCCGACGCGATGGAAGGACGCGGCGTCGAAACGGCCGGATTGATGCATGCCGGCGACTGGATCGCCGGACGTCTTCAGAGCCTTGGGTGGAAGACCGACCTATTTGACGGGACACCATTTCAGGCCTTCAGCATTGAAGGGCCTCTGAAGATGGGAGCCTCGGAATCGAATCGCATGGCGCTGATCGATCCTCAGGGTACGTCGATTCCTTGGAAGCTATCGGAGGATTTCACCCCCGTTTCGCTCGGCAGCAATGCAACGGTTGCAGAGCCACTGGTCTTTGTCGGGTACGGGATTTCCGCCGACGAGGGAGAGGGCAAACTGCAGTATGACGATTACGCTGGGATCGATGTCCAGGGCAAAATTGTCGTCATCCTTCGAAAGGAACCTCGCCCGAATGATCCAGAGAGTCCCTTTGAGGGGACGCAGTCCAGTCGCTATGCATTCTTCGCGACGAAAGTGACCAACGCGATTGCTCATGGAGCCGCAGGGGTCATTTTGGTGAACGATAAAGCGACTTCGGAGGAATCCAATGACGCCCTGCTTTCGATCGATGGCGCCGGCCGCGCGCCCCGGGCAGGGAACAAGTTCCCTGTCCTCTTCGCACGCCGCGCCGCGGTCGATCCGATCGTGCAGTCGGCCACCGGAAAAACCCTGGCTGATTTGGAAGTGGAAATCGACAGCGATCTCAAGCCACGGTCGGTGGAACTTGGCGGATGGAAGGCAGAAGGGCAGACGGAACTGGTCGAGGCATCGATCAATGTCCGCAACGTGATCGCGATGCTCCCGGGAGAGGGCGAGCTGGCTGACGAATATGTGGTCGTGGGGGCTCACTACGATCACGTCGGCATGGGGGGACCTGGGTCGCTGGCACCAGGCACCATCGAGGTGCACAACGGAGCCGACGACAATGGGTCTGGGACCGTGACGCTGATGGAGGTGGCCCGCCGACTGGCGATCCAGCCACCCTCCCCACGGCGTACCCTGGTGGTCATGGCGTTCTCAGCCGAAGAACGAGGTTTGCTGGGAAGCCGGCACTACTGCCGAAACCCCCGTTTCCCGCTCGAAAAGACGGTCGCCATGGTCAATATGGACATGGTGGGGCGACTGGATTCGGATCGGCTGACGATTTTTGGAACGGGGTCCGCCAAGCAGTTTGATGCCTGGGTCGATGCGCTCAATGCGAAGCATCAATTCGATCTCGATAAAGTACCGGCAGGGTTGGGGCCAAGCGACCATGCTTCGTTCTTTGAAGTTGGCGTTCCGGTTTTCCACTTCTTCACCGGACTGCACAACGATTACCACCGCCCTAGCGATGACCCAGACAAGATCAATATCGATGGCATGGTGCGGATCGCCGATATGGTGACCGAACTGACCCTTCAGCTGGCGACCACCTCTGAGAAGCCAGAGTTTGTGAAGGTGGCTGGAAGAGCCAACCCGCAGGCGGTCGTCCCAAGGCGGCCTCGGATGCAAATCCAACTAAAGACCGATGCGGAAGGGGTGGTGATCGAAAGTGTCGAGGCAGGGGGAGCTGCCGAAACGGCGGGTCTGATGCCAGGCGACAAACTACTGGAGCTGGCCGATAAAGAACTGACAGGTCCTGATGCGCTCCTGGAAGCTCTATCCAGCCACAAGGTAGGAGAGACGGTGACGGTCGAATTCCAGCGCGGCGAAGAAAAGAAAATGACCGACATCACCTTGGTCAAGTAGCTGAACTGCCCGCGACGCACCCGACCGGCGCTCCCCTGGGCAACCGGTCGCGGTGATTCGTGAGTCGACTCGACTCAAAGGCTGCTCCAACTGGGCGGTGGCATCGAGCTAGGTAGGGAGGAAGATGAGCTGACTCCGGTCCCAACAGGACTGGAGTTGCTCGTCGCGGCTGACGGGGAGTAGCCGCCCGCTGGAATGACGCCTCCCTGCTGCCCGCTTGGGCTGGCATGCCAAGCCGCATCGACCACCGTTGGATTGCTGGCCAAAGCGCTGCTGCTAGTGCTCGATGGCGGTGCAGTCGAGGATCGGAGCGAAGCTTGCGCCGAGGCTTGCTGCACTCCACCGGAACTGGGCAGCGACGAGGTACTGGGCAGTACCGGTCCCGCACCACCGGGCATCGAGGGAACGGTGGTGGAAGGCATCACGGCTCCTGGAGCCGCGCTGGCGGCGGGAGCTTGCGGGGAGTAAACGCCTGGGACGGCATAGCTGCCCGTCGGTGGAGGTGGGACTCTCGTCATGCTGGGAGCAGTCCCCCACGTCGCCGGGGGCTGCGTTCCGTAGGGGTAGCTGGGAGCCGCTGGGTAACCAGGAGCTGCACCGTAACCGGGAGCCGCTCCATAGCCGGGTGTCGCACCGTAACTGGGCACGGTGCCGTACGGGTTGGCATAGGGGTTGGGATTGGAGTGACAGCCAACCAACAGCAGAGAGTTGCCGAGCAGCCAGGCGGAGAACAGAAAATGACTCCGTCGAACACCGAAAGGACTGCTGGCCATGAGATAGGGCCTTTTGCTGGAGACTGGAAGATCGATTGGCATACGGCGACTTCGCCACCTGCGCGCGGATCGTAGAGAAATTCAGATCCGCTTCCAAGAGCAGATGGACCGCATCCGGATTCTCCATCCCCTATCCATTGGGCGTGCCGCGCGTACTGTGGCCGATCCCATCGGAGATCGCCTCCGTTCTTACCGGCATTCCAAAGCCCGATGGTTGCCAAGCCCATCTCGGCTTAGCCTGCCTTGGATTTGCGATTCCTAAGTAGCTGACTGGCACCAATTCCTCAGAAAGCCGCGCCGTCGACAACGCTTTCCGATGCCCGAAAAGCCCGAACTGGGGTAGCGCAGCATGGCTTGGAAGGCAGGAAGTTCATCACGTGATTAGCGTTTCTGCTGCAGCAAAAACTGGGTCACGGCAATGCTGGTAATGGAGACCACTCCCGAAAAGCGGCCGCCTGTCCAATCACCTGTCCATCCTGTTGATCGACCATCCATAGCCAGGCTCGGTGAATTCGAAATCGTTTTCCCAGCTTGGAGATTCGGATCCCACTGTAATCGTCGACAAAACCATGCCTGCGAGTCGATTCCAGGACACGCTCTCTCTCTTCGCGATGCACCGGTTCGGCTGTCAACCGCGATGGCATCCCGAGAAACTCCTCCAAAGGCATTTCCCACAGGTCCAGGGCGGCGCGATTGCCGTAATGAAATAGCGGGTCAGGTTCCGTCCCATGAGCCACCACAACCCATGGGCTTTCCCACAATTGGCTTGCGAGCGGTGACGACGACTGGATGGAATCGAAGAGACTGAAACCGGTTCGCCTGCGAAATGAAGACAGCAGAACCTCTGCCCAGAAATCCCCATTCGGGATTTGCGAAGGATCAAGCGACACAGCGGGAGGCTCCCGAAAGAAGGAAGGCATTGCCGATGCGTCGGCTCAGCGAAGGAGAGTCTTCGATTCTAAAAGTCTGATCTCAACCCAACAACCGGCGCCAGTCAACTCAACCCCACGCCTACGGGCGGTTTCGGTACTACCCAGTATGGCCAGTCAAAGCCGCTTTTTCCCGCTCTCCCCCCTTGGCATGGCCGTCTCACCCATGCAGCCACCGCGAAGATACGCCAAACCAAAAATGAAATACCAACCCACCTCAAACTTTTAAGGGCACGATTTCACTGCAATCGAGTTTCCTCGAAGCCTCTTCCAGGCCCGGAGGGCCGGCACAACGACTGCCGGTGGCGACAGCCACCGGTGGGGGAAAGGAAGAACCTTTTTCACTTCTCCCTCCCCGGGGCGTGTCGGCCCCGGCATGAGGTAATGCCGCCCCTTC
This sequence comes from Pirellulaceae bacterium, assembly GCA_044371425.1. GTDB lineage: Bacteria > Planctomycetota > Planctomycetia > Pirellulales > Pirellulaceae > JBEISR01. The sequence continues at coordinate 37,428 of JBILTR010000014.1, forward strand.
GGGGCTGGTGTTTTGGGTAAACCTCCGGTGGTGTTGCTGCAATCGAGTTTCCTCGAAGCCTCTTCCAGGCCCGGAGGGCCGGCACAATGACTGCTGGTGGCGACAGCCACCGGTGGGGGAAAGAAAGAGCCTTTTTCACTTCTCCCTCCCCGGGGCGTGTCGGCCCCGGCATGAGGTAATGCCGCCCCTTCGGGCCTGGTGTTTTGGGTAAACCTCCGGTGGTGTTGCTGCAATCAAGTTTCCTCGAATCCTCTTCCAGGCCCGGAGGGCCGGCACAATGACTGCCGGTGGCGACAGCCACCGGTGGGGGAAAGGAAGAGCCTTTTTCACTTCTCCCTCCCCGGGGCCTGTCGGCCCCGGCACGAGGTAATGCCGCCCCTTCGGGGCTGGTGTTTTGGGTAAACCTCCGGTGGTGTTGCTGCCACCAAGTTTCCTCGAATCCTCTTCCAGGCCCGGAGGGCCGGCACAATGACTGCCGGTGGCAACAGCCACCGGTGGGAGCAAGGAAGAACCTTTTTCATTCCTCCCTCCCCGGGGTTGGTAATTTGGGCAAACACCTGGTGTCGAGCTGCAGCGGCACCCACAGGGATTTCACAAACCTTTCCAAAATATAGACTTACGTCGAATGCGAATCCAAAAGGTGGGTGGCACCAATTGAAAAGGTGGGTGGCACCAATTGGGGTTTTAGCTATTTTGGGTGGCCGATCCTTTGGTTTCCAAGATGGCGAAATAGGAAACGAATGCCGGTTGCGGCGTTCGGATCGTGGCCCAAGGAGGCTTCCTCGGCATCCTGCAAGGACGGAAAAAAAGGAAGAATCGGAAAGCTAGCTAAAATGTGACGGAATCCAATTCTGGAGCGCCGAAACTGAAGGGTTGCGATAGGGTTTGAATAAAGGTGTCGGCTTGCCCCCCCTCAAGCTGGGAGGCCGAGCCAATTGTCAGGGTGTGAAAATAGAGAGAGATCGCGAATTCCTTCGCAAAAGATGTCCGGCATCGCGCTTCTGTATTCCGGTGAACTGGTTGCAGACTCTGCCCGGCATCGTGTCGTCAGAAAAGAGATCTAGTCGCATGAGTCGTTCGAAGCTTTCGCTGCCCCAAATCGCCGCTCGGTTCGCTCTTGGCTGCCTTCTGGTTGGTTCGTCCTGTTCTCCGCTGTGGTCAGCCGACTGGAATACGGTGGGAGTCCTGGCGGCGCTGGTGGATGAGCCCAAGGTGGCCAACCAACTGGCGCTGTCGGAAGCCCAGGTGAGCGCTATCCAGCAGATCGTCAAGGAACGCGAAAATCTGGCGCTGGGACTCGCTGCGCAGCTTCGGGATCTCCCACCAGAAGATCGCGACATGAAGTTGCGGCAATTCGTTCGGGAATCCGAACGCGCCGCTTTCCAGCTTCTCAACGCCCAGCAACGCTCGGCTCTCCAAAAAGTCCGGCTCTCTCGCATCGGCATGCTCAGCCTTGCCGACGAAGAGGTGGTCGAGACAGTAGGGCTCAGCGAAGGCCAAGTCCAGCAGGTGCAGCAGATTCTCAGCAGCCGTCCCGAAATCATTCGCCAGGTAGGTCGCAGTGAAGCACCGGCGGAGATGGAACGACGCCTGAAGTCGGTCCTGACCGTCTCCCAACTGGCAACTTGGCAAGCGATGGCCGGTCAGTCTGCCGATGCCGCCTCGGGGGCACCCAAAGAATCTCCCACCGACTCCGTCGCGAAAGCGCCAACTACCGACACGCCTTCCGAAGCATCCAATCCGCAGCAGGAACCGATCGGCTTGGCCAACGCAACAGACGAGAGCCAAGCCAGCCCGGCGGCTCCCATCGCTTCAAGCCCCGGGGACGCGGCGGAGATGCCTGCTGCCTTGCAGCCACCTATCGGCTCGCGTGATGCGACCGCCTCCTTGCCGCTGCCCACTGCACCCAACACCCAACTGCTACTGAACTTTGATGGCGAGCCTTGGGAGAACGTCCTGAAGTGGCTGTCCAAGGAAGCCGAACTCAGTCTGCAGACCGATCTCTACCCTGCAGGCACCTTCACCTACCGCGACCCGTATCGGCGCTATAGCGTCGCGCAGGCGATGGACATCATCAACGGAGTGCTCCTTGGGAAAGGGTATTCCCTGGTCCGACGCGAGCGAGTCCTGATGGTGCTCGATCTGGGTTCAGGCGAGTCGGCCGACGTGATCCGTGGCTACATCCGGGAAGTCGCCCAGCTGGTCGATCCGATGGAACTGGATGACCGTGGGGAGTACGAACTGCTCAAGTCGCTTTTCCCTCTTTCGCGAATGACACCTGAGGAAGCGAAGAAGGAAATTGAGATGCTGATCGGTCCGCAGGGATCGGTGATCCCTCTGCCATCTTCCTCCCAGGTTTTGGTGACCGAGACGGCGGGGAAACTTCGGCTGGTGCGAGACATGCTGACGCGGGTGGAAGACCCCACCACCGGCCAGGGCACGATCATCACTCTACCGCTGAAGAACCTAAGCGCCGAGGAACTGCTTGCCGTCGTCCGCCCCTTGCTGGGACTGCAAGGGGAGTCGAACACATCGGCCGACATCAACCTATCGACCGATACTTTTGGCAACACGATTTACGCCACCGGATCGGCCGAGAAGCTCCAGAAGCTTCGCGACCTTGCCAAGGCGATCGACGTGGCACCTGAGGAAAAGTCAGGAACGAACGTCGAAGTGGCACAGCCTGCCCTGAGAACCCATCGCGTCATCTCCAGCGATCCCGACACCGCGCTGGAGGTGCTTCAGACGCTGATGGCAGGAGCCCCCAACGTACGGCTGGCGAAAGATCCGATGACCAACCACATCATCGCCTTCGCCACCCCCGACGATCACGCGTTGATCGAAAAGACGCTCAAAGAACTAGCTGGAGACAGCGCCGACTTCACCGTCATCCCGCTCAAGCGGATCGATCCGCAGGCCGCTTTGCTTACGCTTGAAAAATTCTTCGGCAAGAAGAGTGGCGAAGGCGAAAGCGGTTCCAAGGGGCCGACCTTCTATGGCGACACCTTGGCGCGCACCATCATGGTGCAGGGTACAAAAGACCAGATCGATCAAGTCCAGACGCTCATCGGCAAACTCGAAGAAAGCGGACCGGCTGCTTCCAGCTTTGGCGATTCGATTCGCACGCTGCCCCTGACGGGCCGTTCCAGCGAACGGGTGATGGAGCAACTGGAGCAGCTTTGGCAGAGTGGTGGCAAGACGAACCGGATCCGGGTGATCAAGCCGAAGGATCCACGGCGCGATGCGCGACGCCAGCCGAACGCTCCTGGCGCCGAAACCCAAGCACCGGCCAACATTGCGTCCGGTCGATCGGGTGCAACGCCTTCGCCTGCTGCCTTGCCGTCCAGCACCCCTCCAGATGCGCGGAACAGTGATGCTCAGGACTCCCAGTCGCCGGCCACCGAACCTCAGGTCGATCCGACGGCGCCTCAGCCAGAACCTGCCGCGCCAGCCAATCCAGAGATTGGATTTCGCGCGGCCCCGGCAGGACGCTGGACCAGCACCGCAGCATCGCAGCCCCCGGCTCAGGAGGAACCTTCGCAGGATGGCACAACGGTGAGCCCTTCCGAGGATCCCAGCAACTCCGTCGCCAGCGACCAGTCCGCTGGAGTGGCGACGCAGGATGGAGCCACCACGTTGACCGATCCGACAGGCAAGGAAATCGTCGTCATCCAAGGTCCCACCGGATGGGTTGTCACCTCCAACGACAAGCAGGCGCTGGAGGAATTCGAGCAACTGGCGCGGATGCTTAGCGATCAACTGGCATCGGCAGCAGCCGAACCGACGGTGGTCTATCTGAAGTACGTGAAGGCCGAAGCTGCTGCCGAGCTTTTGGAGAGCATCCTATCGGGCGAGGTCTCCTCAGGCAGTGGTGGTGGACTTCTTGGAAACGTCGCCTCCGGCATGCTGGGAGAACTGGGGGGTGGACTGATCGGTGGTCTGCTGGGTGGCGGCCGCTCCTCTAGCAGTTCTTCCTCCTCCTCTGGAGGCATCGCTTCGGGCGACTACACCATCACTCCCGATGCCCGCCTGAACGCTCTGATCGTCCAGGCCGCACCGCTAGACCTGGACCTCATCGAACAGCTGATCGACGTGATCGATCAAGAAGATAGCCAAGTGGAGGTGGAGACCCGAGGCAGCCCAAGGATCATCCCGGTGGTCAATGGAGATGTCGAGGAAGTCGCCAACGTGGTGCGAAGCGTCTTCTCGGATCGGATCGGAGGAGCCGAGTCTGGGGCGGCTCAGCGTCCCCCATCGCCACAGGAGTTCCTTCAGGCACTGCGCGGTGGCGGCGGCCGTGGCGGCGGGCAGTCGAAGGTGAAAGAAATGACGATGACGATCGCCACCGATCCCAAGAGCAATTCGTTGATCGTCACCTCTAGCAATCAGATGTACGAACAGGTTCGGGAGTTGGTGGAGATGCTGGATCAGGCAAGCGTTGCCAATGAGGAGCAAGTGCAGGTGGTTCAACTGGGAGGCAACGTCAACCCGACGGTGGTCCAATCGGCTCTCCAGTCCATCCTTGGCTCCAAGGTTCAAACCAATGCCACCGGGACAACCGCTAACAATTCCAATACCAACAATCGCACTCGTCAAAACAGCAATCAGAATGGACAGGGATTCGACCCAAATGCATTCCGTCAGATGATGATGCAACGCGGTTTTGGCGGCGGTGGCTTCCCGGGAGGCGGCGGATTTCCGGGGGGTGGTGGGTTCCCGGGAGGCGGCGGCTTTGGTGGCCAGCGCGGTGGGGGCCAGGGTGGACAAGGGCAGGGCGGCTTCCGAGGTTTCGGAGGTGGCTTTCCTGGCGGCGGTGGCTTTGGGGGCTTCGGAGGAGGCAACCAGGGTGGTGGCGGGCAGCGCGGCGGCAACCAAGGGGGTGGCGGGCAGCGCGGTGGCAACAATCGTGGCGGGGGACGCTGACCAGTTATGATCACCGAAGCGGGCGAAATTCTACTAAGGCGAGGACTGCTGGAACCCGATCAATTGCAGCAGGCTAGGCAGCGCGCCCAGGGAGGATCGGTTATTGAATCGGCGATCCAGCAGGGCTTTGTCAAAGAAGAGGCAGCCCTTCAGGCGCTCGCCGAAGAAGTCGGGCTGGACTACGTCGACCTCAGGCAGATCGATGTCGATCTGGAACTGCTCAAGCAGTTCCCCCAGAAGCTGATCTACCGTCATGCGATCTTCCCGATCCGTCGCGATGGATCCTCGCTGGTCGTCGCCACCAGCAACCCGCTCGACCTCTACCCGCTCGATGAGGCCTCCGCAACGACCGGCTTGATGATCACTCCTGTGGTGGCTGAGCGAGATGAGATCGCCAAGCTGGTCAAGAAGCACTTGGGGGTCGGCAGCGAGACGGTGGAAGGGCTGATGGCTGCCCGTGGAGACGAAGACGAGGACGTGGAACTCCTCGAAGACATCGTCACCGACGGCAGCGAAATGAGCGAGATGGCTCAGGAAGCCTCCGTGGTCCGACTGGTCAACGAGATTCTCGTCGAAGCCATCGACTCCCGAGCCAGCGACGTCCACATCGAATCGCAAGCGTCGGGCCTAGTGATCCGCTACCGCATCGACGGGATTCTGCATACCCAACCCGTTCCGGTCGAGATCAATCGCTTTCAGGCGGCGATCATTTCCCGCCTGAAGATCATGGCCCGACTCAATATCGCCGAAAAACGGCTCCCTCAGGACGGACGCATCAAGCTGAAGGTTCATGGCCGAGAGATCGATATCCGACTGTCGGTCATTCCGATGATCCATGGCGAAGGCCTGGTGATGCGTATCCTTGATAAGGGAGCGATGAAGTTCGACTTGCGAAGCCTGGGGATGGATCCCGACACCTACCGAATCTTCAGTGAACTGATCCGCCTGCCTCACGGAATCATCCTGGTAACCGGCCCCACCGGTTCGGGAAAAACCACCACCCTCTACAGTTCGTTGCTGGAAATCAAATCGCCCGAAAACAAGATCATCACCACCGAAGACCCAGTGGAATACCAACTGGAAGGGATCAACCAGATCCAGGTGCACCCAAAAATCGGTTTGACCTTTGCCGCGTCGCTGCGAAGTATTTTGCGGCATGATCCGGACATTGTGCTGGTGGGGGAAATCCGCGATGCCGAGACAGCTGAGAATGCGATCCAGGCGTCGCTTACCGGCCACACCGTCTTCAGTACGCTCCACACAAACGACGCTTCCAGCGCTTTCACGCGAATTGTCGACATGGGAATTGAACCGTTCCTGGTAGCCAGTACCGTGGAAGGGGTGATGGCGCAGCGACTGGTTCGCAGGCTCTGTCCGCATTGCAAAGAAGCCTACCAACCGCGCCATGACGAAGCGCCCAATGATTTCCCTTGGGATCAGCTGGGCGAGGGGAAGATTTACCGAGCGGCTGGGTGTCGAATCTGCCGTCAGGTGGGCTATGCGGGCCGGTTCGGTATTTACGAGTTGCTGGAGACCACCGAAGAGGTGCGCCAGCTAGCGCACGACCGCGCCAGCGCTTTTGAAATCAAGAAGGCGGGAATTCGGGGTGGGATGAAGACCTTGCGCATGGATGGATGGCGCAAGGTGATCGAAGGAACTACCAGCATGGACGAAGTGCTGCGGGCGACCAAAGGGGACCGGTAGCCTGCGGCACCCAAGAAGAACGAAGCGTATCGAATGCCTGACTTCGCCTATGTAGCTAGAGACCGCGCCGGAAAAAAAGTGACCGGCATGCTGACGGCCGCCTCCGAAAGGGAAGCAGCCGCACAGCTGGGCTCCAAATCGCTCTTCCCAATCCAACTTTCGGTCGCCAAGGGAACCAGGGCTCGCGTCACCGGCCGCGTCAAAGGCTCGGTCATGTCGACCGTCTACTCCCAGATGGCATCGCTGCTGCGAAGCGGCGTCCCGATGCTCCGGTCGCTGACGGTCCTCACCCAGCAGACCAACAACCCCACCCTCAAGACGGTGCTGGGCGAAGTCAAGGCGAAGGTTGAGGAAGGGGAGTCGCTGGGGGATGCCATGGCGAAGTTCCCTCGCGTCTTCAATGAAATGTCGGTCAACATGGTCAAGGCAGGAACCGAAGGCGGTTTCCTGGAAGACTCGCTGGAGCGGGTTGGGGGCTTCATCGAACAGCAGGAAGACCTCAAGGGAAAAACGCTGGGGGCTCTCGCCTATCCCCTCTTCATCATGGGGGTCGGCGCCATCGTCGTCACCGTGCTGCTAGTCTACTTCGTACCGAAATTTGAACCGCTTTTCGGCAGGATGCGAGAACGGGGATCCTTGCCAGCCGCCACCGAACTGCTGCTTGCGATGAGTCGATTCATGCAGTCGTATTGGTATATCGTGCTAGGGTTGATCGCTGCTGCATTCATCGCCCTGCGAAGCTATTTGGCGAGTCAAAAAGGGAAGCGACTGGCCGATTGGGCCAGAATCAAAACACCGCTCCTGGGAACCGTCTTCCTCAATCTCGCAGTGGCTCGTTTCTGCCGCGTGCTGGGAACCCTCCTGGAAAATGGCGTCCCCATCCTCCGTTCGCTAGAGATCTCGCGGCAAGCCACCGGCAACTTGATCCTCTCGGACGCGATCGCCAAAGCCAGTGAAACGATCACCGCCGGGGAGCGACTAGCCAAGCCGCTAGGGGAAAGCGGCCACTTCCCCCCCTCGGTGGTCGAAATGATTTCTGTCGCTGAGGAGTCCAACACGCTCGATAAGGTGTTAGTACAGATATCCGAAGGTCTGGAGAAATCGACCTTCCGAAAATTGGAGATCGCCGTACGACTTCTGGAGCCACTGATGCTGCTGCTGTTGGCAGGGGTGGTGATGTTCGTCGTCCTGGCGCTCATGGTTCCCGTGCTCAAGAGTTCCAGTAGTTTGTAAAAGAGGATCGCGAGGCACCCAGCGGTGCCGACCGCTCAAGAAAGGAGTTGGTGTCAGAAGATGAATCGTTCGATGATGCAGCGCAGGAGACGGCCAAGCCGTCGCAGGGGGTTCACCCTTTTGGAAGTGCTCCTGGTGGTGGTGATTCTGGCGGTGATCGCCGGGATCGTCGTGGTGAACATTTTCTCGACGCAGGACGAGGCGTTCAAGAAGCTGGCGCAAAGCCAGGTCAGCGCCATCTCCAACTCGCTCAAGCAGTACCGGCTCTTGGTCGGCTCCTACCCCTCCTCGCTGTCGGCGTTGCATGAGAAGCCGAGCGATCTGGCGGACGGATCGAAGTGGTCGCCGGTGCTCGAAAAGCCGGTGGCTCCCGATCCCTGGGGTCGCCCTTACGAATACAAACTCAACGGGAACACCTTTGAGATCCGTTGCCTGGGTCCCGATGGCCAGTCGGGGACCGAGGACGATATCGTCAACTAGCGATCGCCCCGTTGCCACCACAGGTCGCAGCAGGTCGCTCCCTGGGGCGATCGAGTCAACCGCTCGGTCGCCCCGCCACTCCAGGCCGGTCGCTCCGCAAGGAGCCCGGCTGACGTCGTTTTCTGAAGTGGAGCCGTTTCGTGATGCCAAACCAGATGATCGAAAGATCCAGAGCGGGGTTCACCCTTCTGGAATTGGTTTTGGTGCTGGCGATTCTGGCCGCCGCGCTGTCGGTGGCGGTCCCCACCTACGACAGCATGATCGTGGAGCGACGGTTGCAAGAATCCGCCGAGGCGATTGAACTGAAGATGCAGGCCTCGCGCGTGGAAGCGATGCGCACCGGGCAGGCTCAGGTCTTTCGCTTTGAGATCGGTGGGCGTCAGTACGTTTCTGATGCTTGGCTGTCCCAGGAGGATAGCCTCAACGCAGCAGCCGGCGCCACGCAGGTCGATCTCAGCGGCCAGCGCGTCGAAGTCAGCTCCTCCAACCCCTACGCATCGACCCTCGCACCGACCTCCGGTACCACCATCCAGTTGCCCGAAGGAGTCACAATCGCTTCGGCTCAGTCGGTCCGTGACTCAAGAGCAGCGCTGGCCGAACAGGAATCGGGGATGGCTGGTGGCGCCACCACCAGTTGGTCGACCCCAATCCTCTTTTACGCCGATGGTACCTCGACCACCGCCATCATCGTCCTCCAGGACACGCGCGGTCGCCGACGCTCGATCCAACTCCGCGGCCTGACCGGTCAGTGCCGACTCGTCGACCTCGCCTCGGTTGGCACTGGGGAGCTGTGAACGATGCACCAACCAGTGATCCGATCGATCCAAAAGAAACGAGCAGCTTTGACGCTGCTGGAAGTGATGCTGGCTCTTGTGATCCTTGGAGCTGCGGCAGCGGTGCTGGTGCAGTCGATGCAACTGGCCAGCGATAGCGGCGTGCAATCGCAGGAACTCCTGGCAGCGCAGCTGATCGCCGAATCGAAGATGTCCGAGATCGTCGCGGGCCTGATCCTCCCCGAGGCGATGCCATGGACCCCAGTCAGCTCATCCATCTCCTCCACCCAGTGGTACATCCAGCTGCAGATCCTGACTCCCGAAATCCCCGACATGATCGGGGTGTTGTTGGAGGTGACCGACGATCCCAATCGCCAATCGCCAAGACCAACCGACTACCAGCTGGTTCGATGGATGATCGATCCCGCCCTGGGGCTCGATCAGCTCCCAGCCACCACTTCTCCCAGCGACTCGGGTGGCTCTGCTACCAGCGGTGCGGGCGCCGCTGCCAGCTCGGGAGGCACTGCACCATGATCGATTCGCGCAGACATCCACGACGACGCCACGAGACGCGACGATGTGGCTTCACGCTGCTAGAGCTGCTTTTGTCGCTGGGCCTGACCGTGCTTGTGACCAGCTTGGTCGGCTTCCTGATCCAGCTTTACATCGCGCAAAACTCAGCAGCTCGGGAGCGGATACAGCGGGCCCAGCTGGCCAGGACGATCCTGACGACGATCGCCGAAGACATTCGCAGCGTCGTCCGCTATCAACCCTACGACTCCAGCGCTCTGGAACAGGTTCTCTCAGGTGCCGTATCGGGAATGGTCGGTGGTGCTGCGGGTGGGTTGATCGAGCAGGCGATGGGAGCCGGCGGCGATTCGGCTGCGGCCGATTTGTCGACGGGCGACTCAACCGTCAATACTTCCACCCTTCCGCCCCCTCCGGGACTTTATGGAACCCAGGCGATTCTCCAGATCGATGTCAGTCGCCTGCCGCGGCCCGATCAATACTTTGTGGAACAGCGCGACCTGTTCAGTGGGCAGCTGGCCGATGTACCCAGCGACATCAAACAGATTTCCTACACCGTGCAGGCCCCAAGCAGCTATGGAGTCCAGGATCCACTGGCGACCGGCGCTGCGGTTGGAAATGGTGGTGGCTTGGTGCGACGCGAATTGGATCGATCGATCAGCCAGTGGGCAACCGAACAGGGCCAAGGCGATTCGCTCAATCGCACCGGTGAAATCCTGGCAAGCGAGGTGCTTGGAATCCAGTTCCAGTATTTCGATGGCGCTCAGTGGTTCACCGAATGGGACTCCAGCCAACTGGGACTCCCAGCGCTCATTTCGATCACCATCGCCATGCAGGATCCGATCGTCGCCGTCGAGAATCCCGTGCAGCCCGGCTTGGTCCTCTCGGGGCTGGATACCAGCTCCCTGCAGGCCAGCGGCATTCAGATCTATTCGCTTTCGGTCGCCATTCCAGGTGCCATGCTGCTGCCCAAACCATCGACGGAAGATGGATCTGGCAACGATGCATCCGGCATGGGATCGCTTGGACTATGAGGCGGCAAAGCAGGGATGGAACAAAGGATTAGCAACATGAGCCAACGGAAGAAGAGACGGCAACTGCATCGCCCCACTGGGCGTGCGATCGGTTCCACTCGCTCCAACCCACGCCCTGCATTCCTGCTGTTGATGGTGCTGCTGGTGATTTCGGTGGTGACTCTATCGGCCCTTTCGTTCAGTGAGTCGATGGTGCTGCGCAACGAAGAGTCGGTCCTGGCCGGCAGGCAGCTTCAAGCCCGCATGGCCGCCGACTCGGGACTCGATGCCGTACGCCTTTTCCTCTCTAGCCCTCGCGAGGTGCGAGAAGAAGGAGGAGGCCTTTGGGATAATCCAGACTACTTTCAGGCGATCAATGTCATTCCCGACACGAACGTCGAAAAGATCTGCAACTATTCGATCGTCTCCCCCAACCTGGACGAAATGGGGAGCTATTCCGGGCTCCGTTTCGGTCTCCAAAACGAATCGGCTCGATTGAATCTCAATGCACTCGTGGTCATCGACAAGCAGTTTGGCGGCTTGCAGCAGATGACCGGGGGTGCCGACCTCTCGGCGATGGGAATCCCCTCCGAACTCAGCTCCGCAGCCGATTCCCTTGGTTCGCTGACCAACGTCGGACGACAACTGCTGATGGGACTCCCAGGGATGACCGAAGAGATCGCCGATGCCATCCTCGATTGGATCGATGAAGATGAGGAGCCACGGGAGTTTGGTGCCGAAAGCGATTACTACAGCCAGCTGCCCAATCCCTATCGAGCCCTCAACGAACCGTTGCAGTCGGTGGAGCAACTGCTGTTGGTTCGCGGGGTGACGCCACAAATGCTCTTTGGACTCGATCAGAACCGTAATGGTTCGCTGGAAGCTTCCGAACTCAACGGCGGAGTGCTGGCCAACGTCCCAGGGGCGATGATGAACGACACCACCGGCAATGCAGAAGGAGAGTCGGCTCCTTCGTTGGGATGGGCCCAGTATCTGACACTTTACTCCCGCGAGAAAAATCAGGACCTACAAGGCAACCCGCGCGTCTTCGTCAACGCGGAAGATCTGACGCAGCTGCAGGCCGATCTATCGACAGCCCTTGGAAATGAAGACTGGGCAACCTTCATCATCGCTTACCGGCTCTTCAAGAGCCAGCAGCAGGGAGGCGCACCCGCCGGGGGCGCAGGCGACGCTGGTGGTGGAGCGGTAGGTGGAGGTGGAGGTGGAGGCGGACAAGGTGGCGGCGGGCCAGGTGGCGGCGGAAGACCGGGAGCTGGTGGTGGCGGCAGACCGGGAGCTGGTGGTGGCGGCAGACCGGGAGCTGGGGGCGGCGGAAGACCGGGAGCTGGTGGTCCAGGTCCAGGCGGCGGTGGCCCCATGGGGCCACCAGGTGGTGGCGGTGGCAGACCAGGAGGTGGTGCCGGCGGAAGAGGTGGCGGGCGAACTGGCGCGATTCCCCTACTCCCATCGGATCGAACGGTCGTATTCGACTTTCCATGGCAGCATTCCGTGCGGATGCCAACCCTGCGGCTTGACCCGAATCGACTCTATCTGGCTCAGCGTGGCGGTCGGCCCGCTGGAGGTGGCCAAGGCGGAGGTGGCCAAGGCGGAGGTGGCCAAGGCGGAGGTGGCCAAGGCGGAGGTGGCCAAGGCGGAGGGCCGGGCGGACCGGGCGCAGGTGGAAGACCTGGCGCTGGCGGTGGCCCAGGTGGCGGATCGGGTGGCGGATCGGGTGGCATGGGGGGTGGACGTCCAGGGGGTGGTAGGCCCGGTGCTGGTGGTGGCATGGGAGGCGGCGGCCGTCCTGGTGGAGGTCGCCCCGGTGGCGGCGATGGCCAGGGTGGTGGTCGCCCAGGTGGCGGTGGCACTCGCCCAGGAGGTGGCGGCGGCATGGGTGGTGGCGGCATGGCGGGAGGAGGTGGTTCGGGTGGGTCAGGGAAAATGGTCCCCTGGACTGCAGGAGCCACCAGCCAGGTCGCCTGGGATCTGACCCAGCCCGCCCAAGGTCAAGTTGGACAGATCCTGGAGCTGATCGACGCCTCCTTCACCGTGGATGTCAACGGCGAGCAGACGACGTTTTTATCCCCCTTTTCGTCAGATCCTGTCGCGATGGCGATCTATCTGCCAGCGCTGATGGACAAACTCACCTCGGTAGAAAGTCCCATTCTGCCGGGCCGAATTAATATCAATGAAGCCCCCAGGGAAATCCTCGCAGGACTCCCCGGCATGACCACGGAGATCCTCGACGAGATCCTCCAGGCTCGCAGCGACGGCAGCGAATCGGAGAATCGCAAGTTTGAGACATGGCCGCTGGTGGAAGGTTACATCAGTTTGGAACAGATGCGATCGATGGGAGCTTTGTTGACCGGAGGAGGCGATGTCTATCGCGCGCAGGTGGTTGGCTACTTCGAAGAAGGCGCCTCGGCGGCGCGTCTGGAAGCCGTGATCGATGCGGCCGACGCGACCCCTGTGGTGATTTCCTATCGGCGACTAGACCACCTGGGGCGAGGCTTCCCGGCAGCGACTCTGGGGCTTCGAGGAGCCGCGATGGGGCTGACGGCTCCACCGCCTCCCTGAGCCCGACTGAATACTTGTGCAAACAACGATTGTTCAAACAACTTATAGGTCATTCAACCAGAAGGACACCAACGGATGGCTCGCTACATCGCCGTCGATTGGGACTCCAAGGAACTGAGGGTGGTCGGTGGCACCCCAGGATCGGGATCGGTGCAGGTCGATTTCCTGCGCGCCGTGCCTCTTAGCCCCGATGCAGGATCTCCGGAAGCCGCGGTCGCCGAGGCGCTGGGGAAGCTGACGGCTGAGGGGGCGATCGGTAAGGGGGATTTGTTGCTGACGGCCAATCGCAGCAGCGTGGAACTGCGTTCGCTGCAGCTACCACCCGCCGATGCCAATGAACTGCCCGACATGGTCCGGTTTGCCGCCCAAAGCCGCTTCGCACAGCTGGGGGATCAATGGCCGCTCGACTACCTGCCGCTCCCCTCCGAAGGATCGACCGATCAACTGGTGCTGGCCGCTGCAATGCAGGGCCCCGCACTGACGCGACTGGAGAAGATTGCATCGACCTCCAATCTTCCGCTCAAGCAAGTCCGCCTCCGCCCGCTCGCCTCCCAGGCGCTGGCGGAACTGGCTCGCGGTGACCTAGCCGGAAGTTCTTCCTTGCTGATCCAGCGCACTGGAGAAGAACTCGATTTGATCGTGTCGCAAAAGGGCATCGTGACCTTGATGCGAACGGCGAGGATCGCCGACGGTCAGGTCGATCTGGCTGTCAAATCGCTGCTGGGAGAGATCAAGCGGACGCGATTTGCTGCGGAGTCTCAAGAGCCCAAGGCGACGGTCGATCGGCTGGTGCTGTGGGGCGATCTTGGATTAGGTCAGGATCTGGCTGCTACCCTCAGGCAGGAAACGGGGCTGGCGGTCGATTCGCTTGGGCTGAGCGATGCGGTGACCTGGAAATCTGGGGCCAGCGTCTCCGCTGCGGGCAATGACCCCGAACGGTTTGTTCCGGCGGTGGGACTGCTGGCGCAGGCCGCAGGCACCTCCGGCAACTCGATCGATTTCGTCAACCCGCGTCGACGGATCGAAGTCAAACGCCCCTTGTGGCACTACATCGCCGCTGCGTCGGCGGCTGCGCTCCTGGCAGCGATCGGGCTATGGGCCTATCTCAGCCGCCATCGCGCACTCGATTCGGAAATCACGCGACTGCAAAAAGCCAGCAACGAGATGAACCAGACGGTCGAATTGTCGCGCAAGTACATTCGCGACTGGCAGAAGGTAGAGAAGTTCCTGCAGGCCGATACGAACATTCTCGACGAGATGGTCTACATCTCGGAACGCTCGCTGCCGCCCGAACAGATGATGTTCGGCGACTGGGCCTACACGCTCAACGCGGCAACCGACATCGGCACCTTCAGCGGACCGGTGACGATGGTGGAACCGGAGTTGCTCACCGATTTTGAAGAAAAGCTACGCGATGACCGACACGTCGTCAGCGGCAAACAGGTCAACGAGACACGCGACAAGAAATCGATGTACCGATGGATTGGCACCACGACCATGGCCGTCCAACCCAAGTCGGTCGAAGAGATCGATGCCCTGCTTCAAAAGCCACCTAAATCTGGAAAGATCGCCCCATCCGATGCAGCGCAGGTGAGCCCCAGCGATGCGGCGGCATCGGAGACGTCTCCGGAGGGTAAGGAGGATGGAAATCCTCAGGACAGCAAGGCACCGGCCGCCGATCCGGCCCCGATCGCCCCGCCAGGAGAAATCGCCGCGAAGGATGCCATTCCATCGGCACCCCAGCCACCGCCAGATGCCTCGTCCACCCCCGTGCAGCCGCCAACCGATGGCTCACCGCTCTCTCCCCAGCAGCCTTCGCAGGCGATCCCCGCTGCGGCTAGTGGACCTGCTCCTGTGCCCGCTTCCGCAGCGGAAGGTGATCCACCTGAGAAGGCTCAACCTGCCCCACCCGATCCAGCCCAGTCTGGAGATCAAGCCCAGTCTGGAGATCAAGGAGCTGCCCGATGAACCAGCGCGAACGTATTTTGGTTGGAATTGTCCTGTTGCTGGTTTTCGGTGTGGGAGCCCAGTTCATGATCTCCCGGATCCGCAAAGGGTTCAATGACAAGAACCTGCGGATCGCCGACCTGCAAAAGCAGATTTCCGACAAGGAAAACACGATCAACGACGGACTGTTCGCTCGGGAGAAATTCCAAAAGCTGACCAGCCGTTCCCTGCCGACCGACCCCCAGCAGGCAAGCCTCGACTACCGTACTTGGCTTCAGGAAGTCGTCGATGAATCGGGGCTGGCAGAGCCGACGTGGAGCCGCACTTCGGAGCAGACGGAGAAGGGGGTCTACCGCAGCCATCGGTTCAACCTCACAGGACGTGGAACCATCCAGCAGTTGGTGATGCTGCTTTATCGCTTCCATGAAAAAGACTATCTGCATCGGATCAGCAATCTGAAGGTCAATCTGGTTCCCAACGAACCGTACAAACTTGCGATTGGCATGACGATCGATGCGCTCAGCCTAGATACGGCAGATCCGAAGCAAGAGCCACCAGAGTCGATTTCGCATCGCGTCGGCAGGACGCTGGCGGAGTACCAACAGAAGATCGTCGGCCGCAATCTGTTCGCTCCCGCCAACCACCCTCCCAACGTGCGAGAGAGGGCCAGCACCGAAGTGGCCAAGGATGATCTGCTTTCCTACGAGCTTGGGGCGAGCGATCCGGATGGACACGAACTGGAGTATGCCTGGGATGGCGAGGTCCCGCAGGGGATGCGACTGGACAAGGCCACTGGCAAAATCTCCTGGTCCCCCAAGGAACTCGGCGAGTACCAAGTGGCGATCGCCATCACGGACAAAGGTCTGCCCAGCCAAAGCAGTCTTCAGAAACTGACGATCAACGTGGTGGAACCGCCGCCGCCACCACCGCCAGAGAAGGAGGAGCCATCGTTTGACATCGCATCGCAGGCATCGATCAGTGCCCTGCTGGTCGGCAGTGATGGCAAGCCGCAGGTATGGATTCGATCCAAGCTGGAAGGAAAGACGTTGTTCCTTTCGGTAGGAGATCCGATCAAACTAGGGAGCGTGATCGGCAAGGTGGTGGCTGTTGGTGCCAACTATGCCGAATTTGAAAGCGACGGAAGGCGCTGGACCGTTGGATTGGATGAGTCGCTGGCGGATGCGTATCGCCGTTCCCAAGTCGATTGATCGATACGATGCAGCAGTTTCCTCGGAAGGAACCACGCGGCTTCAGAGTTACGGGCTGGGGCAGGGAAGGCTAAGCCTTTTCGGGCCCAATCGCCACCAGAAGTTCCATCATCCCATCGACCCCTTGCATCGGGATGGTGTGGGGGCCGGTGAACGAAAACCAGCGGGCGTCGATCGCCTTCTCCTGGATCAGCTCATGAAGCCATCTCCCGGTCTCGATCGGGAGGATCATGTCCTGAGTGCCATGGCTCTGAAAAACACGCGTGCCCGCCAAGCGTCCTGATCCTTGCCGCCATGCCGATTCGCAGAGCAGGGCTCCCGAATAGATCACCAGCCCCTGTGGAGGTTCAATGGCTCCTCGGAGAGCCAGGTCGACCGATAGCATCGCGCCTTGGGAAAAGCCGGCGAGAACCAGCGGGGAATGTTCCATCCCGTACGATTCTCGTGCCACTGTCACCAATTCCTCCAGCGCTGCCCTTGCCGACTCCATCCCCGGAGGCTGCTGGTCTCGCAACTCGTCAAACCCACCCGATTCGGCCATCATCAGCAATTGGGTCATGTTCAAGCGCCACCAGGCGCGGCCACCCGGCATTCCTTCATCCGCCAGATCGATCGGGGCTTGTGGGAAGATCAAAAGAGGAGAGATCGCCAGTCGGTCCGAACGCTCGGCAATGAGATCTCCCAGCCCTACCAAATCATCTCCAGGTGCACCGAAACCATGGCAAAGCACCACCAGATGGGTTGCAGGTCGCTCCGATGGATAGCAGACCACGGCCTGCAGCGAGCCGAGGATTTGCGTCGCCACTTTCCACATAGGATGCCTCACTGTTGGAATGGACGAACAATCCTCCAACCCTCACCGCAGGCTCGGAAAACGGACCAAAGCTTCCGCACGGCAGAGGTCAGCGGACTTCTCGAAGAGCCGACCAGCTCAAATAGGCCAGCATCAAGGATCCAACCATGAAAAGGATGTCCATCAACATGGACGCCTTCTGGAAAGGAATCCCGGCGACTAGATCGAGCAAAAACAGAAGAAAGACCAAGCCGGCAACGCCAAACCCGGTCCAACAAAATGCTTTGGGCATCCAGTAACCTCGGAGTTTTTCGCACCGTGAGGGGTAAGGTTTTGGAACTTGGTCGAGAACCCACAGTATAGTTGAACTTGACCGACTGTCACGCAAGCCGTTGAGAAAAATAAATCGCAGGTCAAAATCGGTTCTAGCTAGGGTCTCGAAGCGATTTTACAACATTTTTCCGAGTTGTTGCGGTCGGAAAGTGCCCATCGACCTTTCTGCCGGTCGATCCGAGGTCCAGCCATGTTGGTATCGATGTGAAGAACAGGTGTAGAAAAGCGGAACCTCAAGGGATCTTCGATCGCTACTGGGTGCTTGATTGGAGCGCCCGTAGCCGCCCCTCACCGGCCCACCCTAGTGCCGATGCCATATGGATCGCCGACGCCACCCGAGCCGGGCAGGAAGTGAAGACGCAGTACTTTCGGACGCGCCATCAAGCCTTCCAACACCTTCAGCAAAGCCTGACGGCAATCGGGCGGTCCAAAGATCGGCAGCGCGTCTTTTTGGGAGTCGATTTTTCACTCGGAGCTCCCGCTGGATGGTCGGACCTCCTGGGACTCCAGGGGCCAGGCGCCCTTTGGCAGCGATGGTGGCAGGAGGCGCGGCAACGGATCGAGGATCATCCCGACCAGTCGAACAATCGCTTCCAGGTAGCCGCGCACTGGAACGCCATCGCATCGGGCGGTCAGTCGCCAGGCCCCTTCTGGGGTCGCCCTCAACGCCTCGATCTTCCGAACCTGCCAGCTCGCAGCCCCACCTTCCCCTTCCTCTCGTCTCGAGGTCGCTCGGTCGACCGCAAGCGAATCGTTGAGAACCGGCTCCCCGGAACGCAGGAACTATGGAAGCTGATGGGAGTCGGTTCGGTCGGCAGTCAGTCGTTGCTGGGGCTGGCGATGTGCCATCGATTCCGATTCGAATCGCCCTTTCGGGATGCGATCGGGATTTGGCCAATGGAGACAGGCTTTCTCACCACCCCATCATCGGACTGGCCGCAAATCGTCCTGGCAGAAGTCTGGCCAGGGATAGTCAAGCAGCAAGTAAGTCGATGGCAGGACGAGCACCCGGAGTCGATTGTCGATCAAGCGCAGGTCGCGGCCCTCGCGCTCCGATTGCGGGACCTGGATCGCAAGCAGCGGTTACTCGATTGGCTTGCCCCACCGTCGGACCTGACCAGCCAGCAGATGGAGCAGGTCTTACAGGAAGAGGGTTGGATTGCAGGAGCGAATGCCTGCATCTAACGACCTAGTTGCATCGCCATCATCCAATGCCAGCAAAGTCAACTCACCACCTGCCATGGCCGGCTCAGCCATGCGAATCGCCCAAAATCCCAAAAGGTGGGTGGCACTTTTTGAGAGCTAATAGCAGCAATCGACCGGTTCCCAAAAGGTGGGTGGCACTTTTTGAATGATAGCACTCCATCATCTGGCGATGGTGGCTACCGCAAGCGAGCAAAATCCCAAAAGGTGGGTGGCACTTTTTGAATGATAGCACTCCACCATCTGGCGATGGTGGCTACCGCAAGCGAGCAAAATCCCGAAAGGTGGGTGGCACTTTTCGAATGATAGCACTCCACCATCTGGCGATTGGTGGCTACCGCAAGCGAGCAAAATCCCGAAAGGTGGGTGGCACTTTTTGAGAGCTAATAGCAGCAATCGACCGGTTCCTAAAAGGTGGGTGGCACTTTTTGAATGATAGCTATTCATGAAAAGCAGTAGCTCGGCCATGCGAATCGTTACTCCGAAGGGACGCCAAGATTGACCAAAACGACCACTCCGAGGCGACTTCGCGGGTGTGATATCATTCCAATTGAGCTTGAAATGAAATACGTTTCATAGGAACCGATACGACCTAGAAGAGCAGGACCATTTCTTGATGGCACCCCAATCCCGACGCTCCCGCATCCTTCTCGCCTTGCTCTGGTCCACCCCTCTCTGGTTCATCCTTTCGCAAATCGTCGCCGCCCAAGAGGCACTCGACCGACTGCAAAAGGGCTGGCTGGAACAGATGCAGCAGACTCGGCTGCATCTGGCAAACCAGCGACAGGATGTCCCCTCCCGCTCGTCGCTCCAGCACGTTCGAGCCAACCTCCACGTCCACTCGAAACTCTCACATGACAGCCGTGGAGAAATCGATGCGATCGTCGCTGCCGCCAAGCGAGCCGGTACGGACGTGCTGATGTTCACCGAACATCCTTCCGACGAAGTCGACTTCTACACCCAAGGGCACCGCGGCATGAATGAGGGGGTGCTGTTGATTCCGGGAGCCGAAACGCAAGGGATGCTTGTCTACCCAACGCTCAGCCTGCGCCCCTTCTCAAAAGCGGCGCCCGAGGAACTGGCTGGAATCGTTCGCCGCCGCGGTGGCCACGTCTTCATCTCCCATCTGGAGGAAAGGATGGAGTGGCAAGTGCCGGGGATCACGGGCGTTGAAATCTACAACACGCACGCCGATTTCAAGAAACAGGAATCGCTCGGCAAAGCCTTGCGCGATCCGCTCAAACTGGTCGCTCTAGCCAAGCTCTTCAAAGACTATCCGCAAGAGTCCTTCTCCGCGCTTCAAACCTACCCAGAGGACTACCTGAAGCGATGGGACCAACTCTGCCAGATCGCCCCCCACACCGGAATTGCCGCCAACGATGCCCACGAGAACATCGGCATCCGCGTTCGACTAGCCTCTAGCTCCGAGGTAGCCATCGAGGACGCCTTGGGAGAAACTCTCGCAAAACTTCCCAGGCTGGTCGTCTCTCCCTTTCTGAAAATCCCCTCCGACGTAAACGAAGGTGCGATCCTCTTTCAGGCTCAACTGGACCCCTACGAGTGCTCCCTTCGCCACGCCGGCACCCATCTTCTAGTCCCGTCGCTTACCCCCGACCATGTCTTCCAAGCTTTAGAAGAGGGAAGGGGCTGGGTCGCCTTCGACTGGCTTGCCGACTCCCAGGGAACCCAAATCGGCATCGAGAAGCCCAGGGAAGACGGCACCTTGGAACGATGGGAGATGGGCAGTCGCATCGACGCATCCCAACTGCCGCTCGATCTTCACGCACATGCCCCAATCCCATGCCAGTGGCGACTGATCCGCAATGGAGAACCAATCGAAAAAAGCTCCGGGGACGTGGCGTCCTGGAAACTGGTGACTCCCGGAATCTACCGCGTGGAAGGATGGATCGAAACCGAACGGGAACAACACCCTTGGGTGCTCGCCAACCCTTTTTACATTCAGGCCGACTCCCAAACTCCAACACCATGAAACTTGCGAGACTTCTTGCAGAACACCTCCTCTGGATCGCCTTCGCCTGCCTGCTGGCAGGCCTCTTCGGTGCGATTCACAACCAGATCTCCTTCACCGTCTCCCACGAGTACTTCACTCGCTTCAAGTTCATCCAGTTTCGCATCCCAACCACCATGCCGCCGCGAGTCGGTGCGTCGATCGTCGGATGGCTGGCTTCCTGGTGGATGGGACCACTTCTGGCGGCATCCATCCTCCCCGTCGCTCATTTCACCAGCCACCCCATCAAACGAACGCGCCGGACTGGAGAGGCGTTTGCTACCGTGGTCGCAGTAGCCGCCGCCACCGGCCTGCTGGGGCTGCTGCTGGCGATGATGACTGGGGATCCGGAGACGATCGAGCCGATATCGCGCTACGGCAATGCGATCGACGACGATCTGGCGTTCTCCCGCGCCGGTACGATGCACAACTTCAGTTACCTGGGAGCCGCTGTAGGATGCATGGTAGCCATCTTTCGGTTGTTCAAGAGCCGCCATGCGACAACGTGAAATGGACACCCCAACCTCAAACACGATTGCTCCATCATTCGTCGGAAGAGTCCGACTGGCAGAGCCACGGATAACGCTTCAACCTAGGGATAAGCCAGCGAGGCGTCATGAAGAGCAGAAACAGGAAGCCCAAAATCGCTCCCGAAATCGCTCCCCCACCGCCTCCCAGATACGCCGTCATGACGCCGGTGACCAAAATGCCCGTTGCGTCCAAAGTCACGTCCGCGACGACTTCTTGCGAGGCGGCTTGCTGCCCTTCGAATAAGTAGTACATGACCGCCATCCCAAGGATGGCGCCCAGCAGGGTCGCCCCGACCAGAATGGCCGCTGTGCGAGCAACATCGCGGTCCAACCCGAATCATTCAATTTTCTACTTTCGGCTCGATCCGCTACCATCGGAAACCTCCTCGATCGACACTCATCCAAGGACTTTTCAAATCTCCTTCCATCACCCGCTTCATCGAATCGCTGGTCCCCCACCAACTTTCGCGATGCATGGCGATCCAGTTGCGAATTCTGCACGCAATCCGTCCCGAATTACCGCAACCTTCTTTGCAATCTTGGCGACTTCATCAAGCCCCGCAAACCTCCATGAGGTCCTGCGATTGGAGGACATTGCCACCGGGTATCAATTAGCCTTCAGACCTCGAACCGGCGCTTCGATCGCGGTCGTGGATCGAATCAGCTGCGCGATCGCAAAACGAATGCGATGGCGGAAAAAGTATTACTCCTTTTCCCCACCATGCTCTACCTCGGTAGCCCTCTTGCGATCCAGTTCTTTGGCCAACAATTTGCATTGCCCATACATCGACGCCAGAAAAATCCAGACGAAAACAAAAAGAAAGACATGCAGCACATCAATCGTGCGCACCAACGCGCGATTGGTTTCTTGAAGATGGCGCAATAGCTTTTCCGGAGTTTCGATTTCGGCCGTCTGCTTTGGATAACCGAAGGTAGAGAGAACAGGCGTATGCGGCAGAAGAAACCAGAGGCACAGCAGCACGCCCCCAAGCCCAAGCGCAATACCCTGCTGCCACCACAGCCACTTCCTTTCCGGGCCCTCGATCGACTTCGCCTTGAAGAACCAGAACATGAAGAAAAAATTCAATGCCAGAAGCACTGGCAAAAAAACTAGATAAAAGTTAGTCCCCTCGAAAAGCATCTTCTAGCTCCTTGACTCGACTAGCACCCCTCGCGAAAAACGCATGTAACCTATCAGCGAACATGACTCGCAGTCGAATCCGCTGCATCCGTCGAACCATCATCGGAAGCCAGTTGCAATCCCTCGATTGCTTCCATGCATCGTCCCGCAGGCCACCGCACATCGACCAATTCCAGATCGTCGATTGCAAATGGCGGCTCCACCACCACCCCAACTCCCTCGCCACGCCCCCAAGCATCCAACGTATTGGGACGCCATGTTGCTGGATTCTTCTCGACTCGATCACCCGGCCTAAAACTATTTTTCTTTTCGTATTCTGTCATCGCACCTTGGAAACCCACATCAGCGGAAAAAACGTCCCACAATGCACTTTTCCGACAGCAAGCCCGAAATGGGTTTCAACTGGCAGCTCTGTGGGCGGTGATCCAAGACAGTCAAGCAGTAGGCTTCTATGGTCTGCCGACGGCTAAGGAAAAGCTTATCACTTGGCTGCCAAGCGGGGAAGTTTTCACCTCCCGATGGCCCTTTCGATTGGGTGTGGGAGTCGGTTGGTCGCACGCGAAGACGTCAAGACGTGAAGAAAAACAAGTCCCATAACGTTTGCCGGTACATGGCGACTGGTTTCCTGCGCGATTTGACGTGTCGATTCAAAAGGCAACCAAAGGTACATTCAGGAACTGTGTGGGTTACGATCGCTTCACTGCCGAGACTCAAGAATTGCCCTTGGCCACAGCACGCAGCGACTCTCCAGGTTGAGGTTTGTTTGCGATTCTGCTTGGGGGGAGTGTGAGATCGTTTTTTATCCTCCCGCTAGGAGGATGAGATCCATAGCAACACTCGCATCCCATGATGCAGGGTGAGGTCGGTTTTTTTGCCCTCCCGCAGGGAGGATGAGATCCATAGCAACACTCACATCCGTGGCCCTTGCCTCTATGACTCCCTCTCACCGACTCCGGTCGGCCGGACAGATACGCCCCAAGGAATTGTCGGATGGCCCCGAAAAGGCGATTCCAACCGATACCATGCCGCTCCAATGCGACAAAGGACTCAGGCATCCGCTTACTGACCCCCGAACCCCTCACTCCTTCAGCACTAGATTCGCACGAACTTCACACCCGCTCGCTCTTCCAGTCGCTTCCGCAATCGGTCCCCAAATACCGAAGCTGGAGTCCAAAAGCCTCCTGGCCTCTCCGACCGATCTAGCTCCGTCGCCAGACAGACAGCCGCCTCACCCAGCATTTTGGCTGTGGAGCCATAGCCGGGATCGCGATCCCCGGTCACTTGAACTTGCAGTGTCTGGCCCTGCGAGGTTCGACCAAAGAGCCGCAAATCAAAATACCCTTTCTCCTGCGTCGCCCTACTTGGTCCCTGACCCGGTTTGGGGAGAACCCATCGCTTCAAAAGATGACGTAGCGGACCGAACGCCGTGGCAAGCATGAACGCCCCCTGTCCAAGACCTGCGGCGTTGGCCAGAATCCTGCCACCGATTCCCTTCCGCTGCAGCACCGCTTCGTCGTACTGAAACGAACGACCATAGGGATACCCCAGCAGGGCATTGGTGCGATGCACTACGCGCGTGTTGATGCCAGCCATCACGAAGGGGGAAATCCATCGATCGAAGTCGGGATCGAATGCAATCGGCACATCGCTGGGCTGCTGGATCCGCTCCCCAGAAAACTCGACACACAGCCAATAGGGATCTGCCAATTGCTCTCGAAGCTTCCGGCTGCCGGCAGCTTCCTCAACGACGTTCAGTAGACTGGCGACGGTGCCACCCGACACGCCTCCCTTGGCATCTGCCAAACGGAGTTTGACTTGCGAGCAAACTTGACCGTAGCAGGAAAGTGCCTCCTGCTGAAGAAACCACACTCCCAGGTCCGATGGGATCGAATCGAATCCACAGCAATGGACGATCCTGGCTCCCGACTGCTTCGCCACGTCCGAGTACCGTTCGATCATCCTCCGCATCCACGGCACCTCCCCCGTTAGATCGCAGTAGTCGGTCCCCGAATCGGCACAGGCCTGCACCAACGGTTCGCCATAGAGGGCATAAGGCCCAACCGTCGACGCGACGACTCGCGTCTGACGGCACATCCCCTTTAGCGTTGCCCCGTCGCGCGCATCGACCACCAACCGGCCGACTCCGCTCGCCTTCGCTCCAAGACTCTCCTGCAGCATCTGAAGCTTGTCGTGAGACCGCCCCGCCATCGCCCAACGCAAAGACCCCGGATCGCCGTATCGCCCTATCAGATACCGGCAGACGATTTGCCCAACAAAGCTGGTGGCGCCGAAGACAACCAGATCGTACGTGTTGTTGGATTCGAGACTGGCCATGATGCATCCTTCATGCGAAAGCCACGCAGCAACCAGACATCGACGCGACGCGATTCGCCCACAAGTCTATCACTCCCCTTCCGACGGCGCATGAAAGGACGAGTCTGGGGCGGAAAATGCCTTCGCAGTGAGTGGTCGGGACAGGAAGCCAAGAAGAAATTGCAAATTCTTTTCGCTCGATCGCAGAGCAACTACATCCCGAGAAAACCTGAGCGTTCGATTCGATACGACAGCCATCGACACGCTGCTCCGGTCCTATTTTTCATGCTGAATCGAATCCGATTCGCAGGACTCCTCTGCTACGCTAACGCGCAGGAATTCGGCGGCCCCAGCACCACAAGGCCCCCTTCCATCGGACGACAACCTACCAATCGCCTTCAGGAATAGGAGGAACTCCCACATGCGAACCATCGTTCTACTACTGATCGCCAGCCTGCTGGCCACCAGCCTTCATCGCGTCGGATACGCCCAGGAACGGACCGGCGAAGTGGAACAAAATGAGACACTGCGACTGATGGCAGAGAACGAGAAACTGCGAGCCCAGATCGTGACGATGGCTCAGGAAATCCAAGAACTGAAGAAGGCGCTGGAGCAGGAAAGAAAGGAAGTCACCAAGGAAGAAAACCAACCGGACTACCTGTCGGTGGGCACCCCTTGGAATGGACGTATGGACGGCGTCGGGCCGGGAGGCAGGGATCGACACACGGTCACCGAAGCGATCATCACCGCGCGAACCGAACAAGGTTTTCAGATGCGAATGAAAGGGGAAATGGGTCGCCAGTGGCTGTTGACGTGCGAGGGAACCGATCGCGACTATCGCATCGTGGAATTTCGACTGATCACCTCGCCGGACCCCAATGAGCTACTAGGGCCCAAACTGGTCAATAGCAGCAAGGTGACGGTCAACATCCCCAAGGAAGGACCTCCCACCATGAAGATCGCGATGGTTCGACCTGTCAAAGGCAGCGGGATTTCCGTGAACTACACACTGCAAACGCCACCCCAGTAGCGAAGATGCTACCGGCATCCTTTGGCATCCGATTGCCGGACGTCGATTTCGAAACGACGTCTTCTGGATCTCTCCCTGCCCAAGATATGGCAACCACTTCCCATAAGTAAGAAATTCCCCCTGCTTCGATGAGCAGCATCCGTCGACGAAGTGAGTCGATGACTTTGCGACAAGAGTCTCCCTTTACCTAGGTCCATCAAAGATGCTTGAGGGTAGCGATCGCCTGACGGCATCGGTTGGAAATCGCCTAGGTTGGGTGGCCGGACCGTTGTCGGTGTCCGCCAGGATGGATTTTCGCGCGCATTCGATACTCAGATCCCGCAGATGACCAGCGAAACTTCCGTCGACCTCAAAAACCCGATCGGCGTGAAGCTGTCTTCGGAGGAAGACCGGATCTTCATTCTTGGATGCGATGGAACCCCGATTCGGATGCCCTGCGGGAGACGCCTTCCCTAAGAATCTTCGACCTAGCATGCGACGGCTTGCCCGTGACTGCTACCAGTCCAACCAGAATTACTCGGAGAGCTTCAACTCCGCCAGAGCCTTCCCTGCCTGCTGGAAGATAAGCACCGTATCGTAGTCGCGAAGCTGGCGACCGAAGCGATTGACTGCCTCTAGATACCGATCCGCAGTTGCGTTGTCCCCATCTTTCTTGGCAGCTTTCGCTCGATCAATCACTTCGCGAGTGAATCCCTTGATCTCGACGGCGCGATCGATGAACTGCTTCTGCAGGCGAGTCTTTTCGAAACGATCCAGCTTGGCAAAAGCGGCCTCAGACATTCGGAGGTCTGCCAGAGAGGTGGATTCTATCCAGTTGTCCGGAACACCGGAGACAAAGCGCTGGATTGCGGTATCGGTATCTCCGCTTTTGGCAAGCTGAAGGATCTCTGCCAGAACGTCCGACTTGGTCTCGGTAGATGGCGAAGCCGTCGCAGCCCCGGGTCTGGAAGAAGGCTTGGTGGAGTTTGCCGACTCCCCACAGCCAGCAATCCAGATCAGCGTCGATGTGCACAGGATCGCGATCAATCCCTGCAGACTGCGGAAAGCACTTAGGAATCGGTTCGACGCAATCGTAGCAAGCCTAGCAAACACGACGATCTCCATCCTAGGGTTGGGTTGTCCGTTCAGGTCGCGAGAACCAACAAGCGAACCTCTGTTGGCAGAAGCGAGGCTATCGAACAGTTCGAAATGGCCACCGCAACCATTCTCCACCTCGCCAAGGGCAGAACACAGTTCGAAGCAGACTGAAACACTTTGGCTTTCGCCTCCGTCTTGCGATCCCTTTCCTGCGATGCAGCTCCCAAGCGAATTCTTCACTGGGCCGCTCACCACAGCAAGCCCAACGGAAGCAGTGTATCACTCGCAGTCGCTTTGCGAAGGGAACGTGCGATAGGGCCGTGGCCATGAAGAAAATAGCCTGGCTTCAGGAGCCGGGGTGCCTCATGAGTATTTCCAATGGCTCCCGTTAGCTACTTGCGAGGAAGGAGGGTCGCAGTGACATTTTCCGTCGCATTTCCACTGGCTTCTGGCTTGGATGGATTTCTTCCAATAGGCACCTCGACACCCGATTGCGCCGTAAAGGTTGTCTCAATTTTCTCCCTGCGGGTGCTTCCCGTTGCCAACCGCACGCTACGATCGTAAACAAGCTTCACGGAAGACACGCCAGCTTGGTCATCTTGAATCTTCCCCGACGCGACAACGACCATATCGCCGGATTTCGACTCCTTGGAAAACGTTCCATCGCGTTGCACCGGAACGTCGATTGGGCCTCCTGCATCCGGATCCGATATCCGAACTGTCGCGATCGAAGTTTGGGGCGAGCAGCCAGATCCCCAGAGAAGCAGCAACGCGAAGAGCAACCAAGCGGAAAACTTCATGACAGGGCACCGATGGGGATCAGGGATTTCCTTGCTGGAATCGCTCATTGCGATCCAGGACTGCCAGTGATTCGTCATTTACTGCCGTGGATTGGAATAAGTACTTACCGTTTAGGCGACTCTGCCGCGCCAAAAGTCGGCCTCCGCCTTTCGATACTCGACGTGGCTATCCACACTGCGAACGGTATGCACCCACGCCATTAGGAAGGGTGCAAAGAACGCCAAAGCAATTGGCAAGAAATAGGATCAACCATGACATGTCGACGATTTTTTAGCGGAGAGGCAGGGATTCGAACCCTGGGTCGGGTTACCCCGACTCTGGTTTTCAAAACCAGTGCATTAGACCGCTCTGCCACCTCTCCGGAACTCAAGGCGGCGTGCGATGACCGGTTTGCCGCATGAGTCCCATTCATCATAAACGATCACCGCGGATTCGCGAAGCGTTCCTAGGGATACCCGGTGAGGATCAGGGATTCGGCTGACGGACATCCAGACAGACAACGCGTCTTGCCCCTCGCAGGTAAAGGTAGCCATGCGACAGCACGGGAGGCGACCAGGTGGGCGCTTCCAGCAGTGGACGCCCATCGTCCCCCCTTTTCTGCTCGTAGTCCCACGCGTTAACCACCTCCGCTCGATCGGGGTTGGCCTTCATCAGCGCAAGCTGACCATACTCGCCGTAGACGAAAAAGTGATCCTGCACCGCCAGCAGTGTGGTGCGGTCGCGATTGCGCACCTGCCACTGGACCTTCCCACTCTCCCAGTCGACACATCGCAGATTGGCGTCGGGTTCATTTCGCCCACTGCAGCCGAAAAGGTATCGATCGCGAAGAATCGGCGTGGCCCAGTGAGCCCGCATCGCTTGGGTCTTCTGCAGCTTCTCATCGCGCCACAGCTCCTTCAGCTTCCCCTCCTTCAGCTGCAGCTTGACCGATCCGGGCCCATATGTTTCGGTCAGCCAGATTTCGTCGCCCCGCACGATCGGACTGGCCGCATTGACGCTTTCATAAACATCGGATCGCCAGTGAAACGTGTCGGTGATCTGACCATTGGTTGGGTCGAAGACGATCAGTCCCTGTCGGCAAAAGGCCAGGCACCAAGTCCTCCCCTCGATGGTAGCCAGAATCGGCGCTGAATAGCTGGCCAGGTCATCACCCAAGCGATACTTTTCCTCGCCAGACCACCGATCGAAGGCGACCAAGGCAGTCCCGTTGGGTTTGGCCCCCTGCAGCTGACCTTGCACGATCACGGCGGCATCCTTGTGCGAGCCACCGACCATCACCCAGAGCAGATCCCCGACGACCAGAGGTGCTGATCCGACCCCAAAAAAATTGGGGACCACGTTGTATTCTTCGTTCAGCGATCGTTGCCAAAGCAACTTTCCATCATCGACGCGGTAGCAGGCCAACCTTCCCGCGACACCATGGACGAAGACCTGACCGCCATCGACCAGAGGGCTGCATCGCGGACCATTGTTGTAGCCATACATGTCGGTGTAATCGACGGGTCCCTCAGCGGTCCAGAGCACCTTACCCGTCTCCGCATGGACGCACGTCAGCCGCTCGGTATCGCCAAACCGATCAAACTGAAAAAATCGTCCGTAAGCAGCGACGCCGTTGGCATACCCGACTCCTGTTGGCAGCGTCCACACCATCTTCGGCTCGCTACCGGCAGGCCATTCCAACTGCACCCCCGCTTCGTTCGATCGGTTGTCGCCATGTGGTCCCAGCATCCGCGGCCAATCTTCGCCATCGCGACTCCAAAGCGATGCGGGAGCCACCGGTCTAGGGGCGGTCTGGGAAGCATCCTGGGCGGGGCAGGGAAGGGGGGCTGCAGCCCATAGCAGTGCGGTCGCTACGCTGGCAGCAAACGACCGGAGCGCGAACCTCCGAAGGGAACAAGAAGTCAGAACTGTAGCGTTCATGAGGCGATTCCTTCCGAACGGTCATCGTGACCAGAGAGATCCACCAGGGCGCAAGGAGCCTGATCTGGGGGATTCCTGGCTTGCGTGACGCAACGACGATGGGCAAGGGGTGTCATTTCACAAGGCGGGATGCAGCGAAACCATGGAACGCTATGATGATAACCGACCTCTCGGGAGACGGTGGGCCCGCCGCGGCCGCTCCAGCGATGCACTCCGCGAAGAGATTTTAGAGACGACCAGCCCGAGACGACAGCAGCTTGGCCGAGGTGCCTGACCGATGGACGGGATAGCGATCAATACCAACCTGCTGATTCCCGAGGCGCAACTGGAATGGATCATCGCGCGCAGCAGCGGCCCAGGTGGTCAGAATGTCAACAAGGTCAACTCCAAGGTGACGCTGCGGTGGCAGGCAGAGGGGAACCCGCTACTGGACGACCGGACCCAGCAGCGTCTGCGAGCCCTAGTGGGAAGCCGATGGCTGCAGGATGGCTCCATCCTGATCACCAGCCAGACCTCGCGCGATCAGGCGACCAACAAGCGACTGTGCAAGGAACGCCTTCGCCAATGGATCCTGCAGGCGATGCAGCCGGTCATCCCCCGGAGGCCAACTCGCCCCACCCACGGATCGGTCCGCCGCCGCCTGCAGGACAAGCAGCGCCAGGCCGACAAAAAATCAGGGCGGTCCACACCCCGCTGGGAAGGCTGATCCTGGCCCTCTTCCCGATGCACCTCCAGCTTCCATCCCAGCGATGGGGCCCAGCCGAGGATCTCCAATTGTCTCAGGCAGCTTTCCCCAGATTCGTGCGGTTTTTCCAGGGCGGCTCTTCTCTTTCGACAGAGTGGATCGAAAGATGTTTGGCAGATACCGGGCCAGTCGTCCGGCATCGTCAAAAAAGGTACAGGCGGCATCCCTTGCCCCGTCGGGGTCTGGTTTCCAATAGATCGGCTGAACAGAATGGAATGTGGAAGTCGAAATCCAAACCAGAACCCTGGCGCTGTGAGCCCCCCACGGAGGCGACACTCCATGTCGAGTGACAAACATCTGGATCGTCTACTAAAGGATTGGTCCTACGATCCGCAAAGTTTATCGGTACGGTTGGTCAAAGGCGAAGATGGTCGTGATGTCATCCAAATGCGGATCGACATGGGGATCCTGCAGATCGAAACGACGGGCCGCCCTGACGGAAGTCGGTTCGATGGCTTTGAAACCTACCTCGCCTACCTGCTCAACTGCGAAGCGGACGAACCCGACTTCGCCATGTCCGAGGAGCAGTGCTTTGAGGCCGACAGAGAGTTCGCGCAGTACTACCATCGCCGGATCTCCTGGCTGAGACTGCAGCATTACCAGCGAGCTGTCCAGGATGCCGATCACACCTTGGAACTGATGGATGTCTGCCGCGACCACGGACCCGATGAAGATTGGGTGATGAGCCACGAACAGTATCGGCCCTTCGTCCTCTTCCATCGCACCCAGGCACTCGCCTTCCTGGCGCTGGAAAACGAAGATGCCGAAGAAGCAGTCAACGCCATCAACGAGGGGTTGCAAACCCTGAAAGATCTCTTCGCCGAGCATGAAGCGGAGGATCTTTATGAAGAAGATGAGATGGTGCAGAAGCTAAAGCAGTTCCGCGAGTCGCTGCGAAGCGAGTACGAACTGGGGAAGACGCTGCCGGAACGACTGGCCGATGCGGTTGCCACCGAGCAGTACGAACTGGCCGCCCGCCTCCGCGATGAAATGGCTCAGCGGAAAAAGTAACGAGCGGCCACAGACCGGCAATCCTTGTGCGACAGCAATTCGTTTGCGTCGCACGTCAAGACCTGCGACAAGTGCTCGCCCAAATCCAACGAACCGTCAGGGAATCCAACACCCCCCTGACGGTTCTTTTTTGGTCCATCTGGGATTCCTTTTAGGCAGCGATCCATTCAACACATTCGATTGAAATCGCCTCGGGAACCTCGCAGGACGACTCACGCCATCCCATCAAGAATCTCCCCGATCTCAGCTCCATCTGACAATGCTGTAAGTCCCTTGATCGGCAAATCGACTCCGCCATCGAAGGTTGCCATTGGACCTGTGCAGCCTGATTCCAGCTTCACCAAACATCCCATCGGGTGATCCGCAAATGGCAATTCGATCGGGATGCCTTGAATTCCACCGCCATGCGGAGAAATCTCAGAAGGATGAATTTTTCCGCTTCATGACTACTTTTGCGACATCGCGCAACTCCGCTAATTAGCTCACGCGAAGCCAAGGAAAGCCCCGTCCCATTTGAGCTTTCTGCTTGGGTATCCCTTCAATTTTTCTATGGACTGTGACCTTTGGTTGCCAATCGGATCGACAGGTCCATCAAGAGGCAAAAAACTTCCCTGCTGGGTAGCCAAATGAAAAGTTTTCCCTCGGCTGGCGGCAGACCAAAGAAGCCTAATGATTGGCTGTCTTGGATCACCGCCCACAGACAATCCCAGATCGACAAAACAAAAGGCCCTCTGCTGTGCGTTGGCTGTCGCAACAAAACCGGACGGCTCGCAACCAACCCGCTAAGCTTAGGCCGCAACTCCAGCTGGGCGCCAGAGTGTAGCTTTGGGTGGAGATTGGTCCGCGGCGCCGCGGTATGGTTGGATGGACCTCTTTTCTTGCGGTTGACTCAGGGAGCGATCGAACGGATTTGCGAGGAACGGGGTGCGAGCTTCCTGCTCGACTCACGGCGCTATTTTCAAAAGGTACTTGCGGCCAAGACGCGTCTTTCGGGCATCGCCGTCGTACTGCATCAGTTCCACAACAGGGCTGGACAGTGTCGCCTCCTTGCCTGATGGTTCGACCTGATAGAGAAAGGGCTTGGCAGTCAGTGGATCGAAAGGGACGGGCAGGCGCAGGTTTTGCAACGAGTCGGGTAGTGCTCCATGGATCGCCAAGTGATCGCGGATCGCTTCGACACCACGCAACATCGCGACTTGCTGATCCAATCGACTTCCCGCCATCAAAGCATGGCGTGGCATCCCCAGTACTTTCTGCACCGGTAGCTCATCGTCCGTCCGCTCCTTTTGTTTCTGAGCTTCCTCCTCCCAACGCTTGATCGCTTCCCATGGTTCCAGCATTGCCCATTTGGCCGCCAGACGTTCCTCCTCTTGGTGTCGAATCATCCAGTAGCGGACGGCTACCTCCGCATCGCTCATCGCCGGAACGGATTGGGCCAGCGCCGGGGAAATCGACTCAAGTCGGCCTGGAAGTCGCTTGCGAGAGACATCGATCCAATCCCGAATCACCACCTCCGATTCAGGAGTCCCCGGGGCAGGCAACTCCAGCAGCCGGTAGAGAGCTCGAGCGGCATTTTCCCATTGCGATTTCGTCTCCAGACTCTCTATGGCCTCCAATTCGGGAACTCCCCGCCAGATCCAGGCCCGTTCAAACTGGATCGCGGTTCGAAAGCCCACCAAGGGGCGTGGAAGGCTGGTCAGATCCCAGTAGTAATTCCCCGCGGAGGGAATCTGAAGCAGCTCTTCGACCACGTCCAGTGCGTGTTTGGATTGAGACAACGCCACAAGCCGGGAGACCACGATGGGTGTTTCGGCGATATGCCGAGCCAGCCCGGTCGTCATGCAGATCAATTCTTCGGCCTGGACCGTTTCACCTCGTGCCAGATGACTTCGCGCCTTGACAAGCAATGCGTGACTGTAAATTCGGCTCTCCTGAACATCTGGCAGGAGCACCTCCACGGCTGGGCCCTCTCGAAACGGGTACTGCCAATTGGCCCGTTCCCGATAGGCGGCTCGCCGCATCTCCTTCAAATTGATCGCAAAACTGCGATCGATCCGATCCAGATCCAATTGCTCTAGGGGTGTATCCAGATCGATATCGCGGCGAAGCTCCTGCAACGACTGGATACGAGCACCAGCCTCCCAGTTCATCCGCAAGAAGATCGGAGCTGCGTCCCCTTCCGTCCATTGGTCGGCTGCAGGATAAAGCCGATCGAAGCCGGGCTGCTGATCCGCCGGATCAGGACGAAGCAGCAAGGTTCGCGTCACCACCAGATTCGGTGCCTCCAGAGGCTGCGGCATCCCACCCGTCGTTGATTGCGATAGATTTTGCTGCGCGCTCGACAGACAAGGCCACGCCAGAACGCTTAGGAATGCTGAAAGGCAAATCGCCCGAAGTCTCATGATGTTCAACTCCCATGAAGAAAGGTGATGACTAGCTTGCGTCTCATATGTTTCCAAGCCAGATGGAATAGTCGCGGTCCGTTGCTTTGAGAATCTTCCCCGAAGGAACTCGGTGGTCGACAGGTGCATGCGTTGGCTTAGCGGATGAATACGCTCGTTTGTCGAGTGGTACGATGAGGCTGGGGTCCAGTCGAGCATTCCAGACATCCGACGGTAGCGAATTCTCCATGGGGTGATCTGGAGAGACTCGAAACGGCTCTTGGCGAGTCTCCCCTTTCGGTGCCGCAGCAACTCCCTCTGCGCGATCGATCTTCGTGTCCGAAGACGTGGAGGATGGCCTTCCAAGGGTTACCAATGCCAGCACGCAGGCGGCGGTTGCGAGAGAGGAAACGATTCCGGTGCCCAACTGCCGTCGCTTCGCCGCGCGCCGACCGCACTGCAGAATCACTCGATCCCGCTCTAACAGACTCAGCCCCGGCGCGGCATCCCGAAGCAATCGCTCCAAGGGTGATTCCTCTGAAGTCGCCATCTGCAAGCTCCTCATTCCCATACTTCACGTTTCGGATTGATTCAGAAGGGCTCTCAAGTGCGATAGCGCATCCTGATAACGACGATGAGCGGTAGTCGTCGAGATGCCGAGGACTTCGGCGGTCTCGCTGAGCGTAAGATCGCCCCAGGTACGAGCGATCACCACCTCCTTGAGTTCCGGCTCCAGTCGCTCGACCGCATCCTGGATTTCCCATAGGCGTGGATCGACCGAAGGAGCGGGGACAGATTCCTGCGGAGCGTACCGAAGTTCTCTGGCCCGTCGTCGGGTATTGCTGCGATACTCTTCACGCAACAGATTCCCCGCAACTCGAAACAGCCACGCTCCAGGGCGGTCGGGAAGCACCGGGAGCGTGTACAGCCGGCAAAACGTCTCCTGCACCAGATCCTCTGGATGGCTGCAACGCCCCCTTAGCCATGCAGTCAGTGGACCGCCCCAACGCGTCAGGCATTCCGAGAGCAAGTCATCTGGAATTGGCATCGTTTACCCGCACTTGCTTCCAGCCTGAGACGGTGTCGCACGTATCCTCCCTAGGAGAAGATGCCGAAGGCAAGAAATTTTTCCGACGGTTTGCGCAAATTCCACTCTTGCCCGCTAAGCGACAATGGATTGACTGCGGCACGCACCCTCTGCATCCCCGTTTCTGGACCGACCGAGAGTCGGTCGCATGCTTGCTCATACCAAGCTTACGCCCAGAGGTCCGACACAGGAACTTCCGGTGGCGACGGCCTACAGAAGGGAAGGATCGGCTCTTTTCCTTCTCCGCGCCGGGGGCCCAGCGGTACGC
The DNA here is from genome assembly GCA_044371425.1 of Pirellulaceae bacterium. Taxonomy (GTDB): domain Bacteria; phylum Planctomycetota; class Planctomycetia; order Pirellulales; family Pirellulaceae; genus JBEISR01. The sequence continues at coordinate 72,455 of JBILTR010000014.1, forward strand.
AGCTAGAGCGATGCCGCCCCTTTGGCGCTGGTGTTGCAGATCCATATGGGGCGTTTCGGCCCGCTATCGATTCAATGCGAAGCATGCGGCAAGTGCCGCCAAAGAATCCTCGCAGCGTGTCCCAGGCCCTCTGAGCCGACTTAGATATTGAAGAAGGCGACAGCCCAAGGAGGGAGTGGACGAATCTCTTCCTTCTCTCCGACTGGGCCTAGCGGCCCCGGAAAGAGCAATGCTGCGCGTCCGGGGTTGCTGTTGCAGGGGATCGACTTTTAGCCTGCCCTGCGGTGCGGCGGACTGGACGTCCGTCGCACGCGATTCGGTCGAAAGAGTTGGTCTCGATGAGACTTCGTCTACTTCTTGATCGGATCGAGATTCAGCCGAACTCCGATCTCCTTCAGCTTGGCCAACTGCTCATTCTTCGCGGCATCGCTGAGCGGGTTGTTGTGGAGATAGAGCTTGAGAAAGGGAGCGAATCGCTTGTCCCCCTGGGCGTCCGCGCTGCACATTTCCACCAACGGACCAAGATCGGCTAGTTGGTTGTCGACCAGCATCAGGTACCGCAATTCGGTCAGCGGCTTGAGAAAGCTGAGGTCCTTGATCTGGCAGCCTTGAAGGTCGAGCGAACTGAGCCATTTTAGTTGGCCAACTGGGGCAAAGTCGGCGATGGGATTTCGCGCCGCGTAGAGGGTCCAGACCTTCTTCAGTTCCTGTACCGGCTCCAGGGTGGTGATCTGATTGTCGGAAAGATAGAGCGATCGCATGTTGGTCATCGCCTTGACGGGGGCGATGTCCTTCACCTTGTTGCGGGAGAGTTCCAGGTACTGCATCGCGGCGAGCCCCGCCATCGGTTCGATCGACTCGATCTGGTTCCCCGCCAGATTCACCGATTGCAGTTGCTTGAGTTCCTTCAGAGGAGCCAGATCGGCGATCTGGTTGTTTTCCAGATCGATCAGCATGATCGCGGTGCAGTGCTGTAGTCCTTCCAGGTTGGTGATTCCCTTTCCCTTGGCGACCACCTGAGAAATGTTTTTCACGTCATCGGCCGTGATCGGTTCTTCGTTGAATCGCTTGGCAAACACTTCCTTCCGGACGGCGGCTTCGAGAGCCTTGTCGGGGAAGACCGACTGAGCAGTCAGGGGGCCTGCGACGCAGGAGAGAATGCCGGCAACGACAGGGATCAGACGTGCAAAATGGCTCGTGAGCAGCTTCATCGCTAGGTTACCTTGACTGGGAGGAAGGTCCGTTGGGAACGAACCGCGTCTCTAGGTGGGTCTGGCAGCCCCCGCCATAGCGAGTGGCAGCAGCAAGACGCGCCAGCCATTCTCACGGGGGTTCCCTGATTATACTTCAAGGAGATTGCGGCGTGGGGCCCTGGCTGGGCAATCCCCCGCAGGCTCTTTCTGGGGCTTTTCGAGAAGACGATCCGTGCGCATTCTGCTGACCGCTTTCGAACCCTACGATCAATGGAGTAGCAACTCCAGCTGGGAGACGATTGTCGAGCTGCTGCGCGTGCGAGGAACGATCCCCAACGTGATCACGCGGCGCTATCCAGTCAGCCTGACAAGGTTTCAGGAGCGATTGGAGGTCGATCTGTCGCGGGGGTTCGACAGCATCATCCACTTGGGGCAGGCACCCGGAATTTCGCAGATTCACCTAGAAGCGATCGCCATCAATGTGGCGGGTGTCACCGAAGCCGAGGGGGCAGACTTCGGCGATCTGGTGGTGGGTGGACCGGTTGGGTACCGAAGCAAGTTTCCGCTAGGAGCCTGGGCCAGCTATCTGCGTCAATCAGGGATTCCTGCACGCGTTTCGTACCATGCCGGTACGTACCTCTGCAATGCTGCCCTTTACCTGTCGCACCACTGGCTAGAGACACATGGCAAGACGGGGCGAGTGGCGTTCATCCACCTGCCGCTCAGCGATCAGCAGGTGCGGGAAAGTGGACGCAGCCTTGCATCGATGCCTCTGGATACCATGGTCAAAGCCGTGGGACTGCTGCTGGATCGGATGCGAGGCGTGCAGGCGGAACTCCCTTGGGCGTGAGACGATGGAACCACTGCGGGTATAGCATGTCGGCGGATCGATACTTGCGACCGGGGAACGCAAATCGAATCGAGTCGGCATGAGCTGAACAGATTGAGCGAGGAACGAGCGAAAGGGAAGGAACGATCGTGGGCAAGGGATCGATGCGAAACCGAAGGGTGCATTATTGGATGAGCATGGCGATCGCTCTGCCCCTGCTGCTGGTGATCGTCACAGGAATCTCGCTGCAGCTGAAGAAGCAGATTGCATGGGTGCAGCCTCCCGAACAGAGGACGGAGGTGAGGGTGCCGACCGTGGCCTGGGAACAGATTCTCCAGACGGTGCGCGCCAGCGATGGGTCGGCGACTCAGGATGCCACCTGGAAACAGGTCGATCGAATCGATGTGCGACCCTCCAAAGGAATCGCTAAGGTACTGATGAAGGATGGATGGGAGTTGCAGGTCGATCTGGAGAGCGGCCGCCTGTTGCAGCGGGCGATCCGACGCAGCGACTGGATCGAATCGCTGCACGATGGATCATTCTTCGCCGGGGACTATTCCAAATTAGGGATCTTCCTCCCCGTTGCTCTTGCCCTGCTGGGCTTGTGGGGCACCGGCCTGTGGATGCTGTGGCAACCGATCGCCGCCCGAAGACGACAGAAGACTCGTCGCGCAGCCAACCTCATGCCGTGATCGACCGCAGGTCGACGGACCTGCTGCCTTTTGCATCGATCTGGCAGGGATCATGGATTTCGCAAGCCCCGAAAATCGATCGATTTTTTCTTTGGCTTTCATCTTCCTTTCAGGTTCTCTTTTGTAGGATGCCAGTGGCAGTAGCCGGTGCGACCGCGCCGCTCATTGCCAGATCATCGGTTCAAACCAGGAGGCAACAGCGATGAAGAAGAGAGTGAGATGGCTGGCGGCATTAGGCATCGGGGGACTGGGAATCGGGGGCCTGGGCATCGCACTTGCCCAACCACCCGAGGGACGCCCTCCCGAAGATCAACCACCACGACGTGAGGGATCGCGTGATGGAGAAAGACCTCGCGACGAGGGGAGGCCACGAGGTGAAGGGCGTGGGGCCGGCCGCCCCGAAGGCCGACCTCCCGAGGGACCTCGCGGTCCCCATCCGCTGATCGCCGCACTCGATGCCAACCAGGATCATCAAATCAGCGCCGACGAAATGGCCGCCGCCGCAGAACGACTCCGATCGCTCGATCGCAATGGCGATGGCGTCTTGACCCCAGATGAGTTCGATGGTGGCCGACGGGGTCGACCTGAGGGCGGACCGCCGCCCGATGGCCCACCACCCCCTCCCCCTGAGGGCGGCAATCCTCCTCCACCTCCAAGCGACAGGCCCGCTCCACCTCCAGGTGAAGGTCCCCCTCCCGGCCCAAATGCTCCCGGGCCCGGTGGCCCCGGTGGCCCAGGTGGATTCGGTGGCCCCGGTGGTCGTGGCGGATTGGGAGGCCCTGGCTTCGGCGGCCCTGGCATGGTTCGCGGTGGCCCTGGTGGCCGAGGTGGGTTCGGTGGACCTGGAGGGCGAGGTCCCGGATTGGGAGGTCCCGGCTTTGGTGGCCCTGGCATGGGCCCGGGCGGTCCTGGTGGCCTTGGCGGCCGAGGTGGGCTCGGTGGACCTGGGGGTCAAGGACCCGGCTTAGGTGGCCCGGGAGGTCCTGGTGGCCCGGGAATGGGCCCGGGAGGTCCTGGTGGCCCGGGAATGGGCCCGGGAGGTCCTGGCATGCGCGGTGGCCCATCGCCGGAAAGGATGGCCGAACGCGCCTTCAGTTTTGATCGCAACGGCGATGGTCAATTGAACCGCGAGGAGTTCATGGAGTTCGCCAAGGAGATGTCTGCGAGAGCCTCGCAGATGAGCCCCGGCATGGGACCCGGCATGGGACCCGGCTCCGGAGGTGGTCGGGGTCCTGGAGCCGGCCGCGGTGGCCCCGGAGGTCCTGGTGGTTACGGAAGGGGACCTAGCGAACGGCCGGGGCGTCCGGGCGAGCGACGTGGACCTCCTGCGGAAGGCGAACGCCCCGCTCGTCCACCCGCTGACGATGCCTCCGCTCCTGGTGACGGTCCCACCAAGATTTAGCCGCTGCTCCTTCGGGACAACTGCTCCTCACCCGACTGGAATCACACGTCGGGTGAGGAGTTTTTCTTTCTTGAAAATTCCTGGGATGATTTCCGGCCTCCCACTTTCCCTACCGTTCTAGTGCGCGATCGACTGGTTGCTGCCGATGGTGCAGTGCGGAACTGGAAGCGTCTTGATAGGGGCTGGCAGGAAGAGAGCACCACAAGGTTTCTCAGCAGAATAAGGAATAGCCTGTGCGGGTCTTGCTGGTAGAAGACGAACCCGATCTGGCATCGACCATCGCTCAGGCGCTGCGCGAATCGGGCTATGCCGTCGATCTCGCTACCGACGGCCAGCAAGCGATCGAGAAGGCGACCAGCTGGGAATACGATTGCTTGGTGCTTGATCTGATGCTCCCCAAACTAAGCGGCCTGGAAGTGTTGCGCCGAGTTCGGATGGAACGGGGTACGCCGGTGCTGATTCTCTCGGCGCGCGACACGCTAGCAGATCGCGTCAGCGGACTGGATCTTGGCGCGGACGACTACTTGGTCAAACCATTTTCGTTGACTGAACTTCTGGCCAGACTGCGCGCTTTGATTCGCCGCGCTGCGGGCCAGTCGCAGTCGTTGGTGGTTCTAGAAGCACTGGGCCTAGAAGTCGACTTGGCCAAGCGAAGAATCGTACGCGACGGAGCGATTGTTCCTTTGACGGCGAGGGAATTCGCCTTGGTTGCCTACTTGGTCTTGCATCGCGGCAAGGTGGTCAGCCGAACCGAACTGTACGATCATCTCTTCGATGAAGAAGACGACACGCTCTCCAATCTGCTGGATGTCCACGTTTCCCACATCCGCAAGAAACTGGGAGCCGACACGATCGTGACGCATCGGGGCCAGGGGTACTCGATCGATGGCTAGTTCGATGCGATGGCGACTGCAGTGCGGCTATGCAATCCTGTTGGCCTTGGTGATGGTGGCATTTGCGTTTCTGTTGATCAGCCAACAGCGACGCCACGCGATGGCGATGGCCGATCTCCAGTGGAATCAGATGATACGGCGAGCGGCCGATGCGTTTGCCTGGGGGGGTGTGGACGCCATCGAATGGCCGATGACCGCGCAACCACCCCAACGTCCTCTACCTCCTCCCATCGAACCGATGGAACCAAGACCAGCCGAAGATCGACTGCGGGATCCGCCTGCAGCGCGAAGCGGTGCTCCTATGACCGGAGCGATGGCTCGCACCGGACCCCCGCCTGGCCCTGGTTCTGGCCCAGGGGCGCCTGGCCGTTTTGGTAGGCCTCGCGTCCCCAATCCCCAGCGAACCGGAGAACCGCTTGGACCGCCTCCGCGATTGGGACCGGGGCAGCCAGTTCCTCCGTGGGGCTGGCCTGGGGATTGGTTGAGCCGCTGGATGGGTTGGCCAAGTCTGCAAGCGATATCGCTGCAGGTGGTAGCTCCCGATGGAAGGGTACTTCGCGAGGAGTTCCTGCCATCGCTGGCAGAGGGCGTGACGGTTCGTACGCGCCGGGTCCCTCTGGTCGACGACTGCGATCTATTGCTTGCGATCGACATGCGACCGGTCGAACGCCATTGGATGATCTCCTCGCTGATCACGCTGGCGCTGGCGACACTTTTTTGGGTCGGCAGCCTGGCTGTGGGGTGGTGGATTGCTGGGCGAGCGATCGCGCCGTTGGAACGATTCCATCGCACAGCAAGCCTCGTCAGCAGCCAGCGACTCGGGGAACGAGTCGACAGCAGAGGGTTGGATCGCGAGCTTTCGGAACTTGCTCTGGTGCTCAACGCCATGCTGGATCGACTCGATGAAGCCTTCGCCAAGCAACAGCAATTCACTGCCGATGCGTCGCACGAACTGCGGACCCCACTGGCAGTCTGGATGTCGCAGGCGGAGCTAGCGCTCAGCCGACCCCGAAGCGATACCGAGTATCGCGCGGCGCTGGAAACCTGCCTTCGGTCGGGAGCGAGGATGAAACGTCTGATCGAAGATCTCCTGCAGCTGGCGCGCGGCGACCAAAGGCGGGAGCTTCTGGATCGGCAGCCGGCGGATCTTCAGGAACTAGCCAAGCAGGCAGTCGATTCCTTTTTGCCCTTGGCGCAAAAGCACCAAGTACGGCTCCAACTGGCAGGTAGCTCGGTGGTCGCCTGGATCGATCGCGACGGCATGCGGCAGGTGCTCGATAATCTGCTGAGCAATGCGATCCAGTACAACCGGGCGGGTGGGAGCGTCACGGTCACTTCCGGTGTGGAAGGGCCGTGGGCCCAGTGGTTGGTCAGCGACACCGGACCGGGTATCGCGGAGGAACACCTCCCTCATCTTTTTGATCGTTTCTACCGAGCGGACCCATCCAGATCGCGTCAGGTTGGAGGATCGGGACTGGGCTTGGCGATCTGCAGGCAGTGGGTAGAGGCCCATGGGGGATCGATCGAGGCGACCAGTCGGGTAGGGGAGGGGACCACGATGCACGTGCGGATTCCACAGACCCATTTCGATGCCACGTCGCGCTGAACCGACCGGTCCAACTGTCTCCTTCCGTGAGGATCTTCACGAAAACCGAACCAATTCTTCACGCTTCTTCAATAGGCTAGGAGTCGGTGTTGGTTCAAAATCGGTCGGTCGGTTGTGCAAGCAAATCAAGTCGCAGGACTTTTACCTGCACAGGCGGCTGCCAGTCGCCACTTTGATTTGGTCGGTGTCTTTCAGGGGCCCTAGGCGAAAGTCGGGCGGGCGGTCCACAATGCTTGAGAGGGCCGCATAGGCAAGCACTCCGCTGGTGGGCGGAGCCACGAAATCGGTCGCAACCCAGAAAGCCAACAGCATGTCTCGCCACTTGATCCATGATCTGGAAGAAGCCTACAACCGACTTCTTGGACTGTCCGCGTCGGTGGAAGAGATGATCGGGATGTCGGTGCGATCGTTGGTGGAGCGGAATTCGGATCTTGCCGAACGGGTGATTGCCAGGGATGAGCATGTCGACCAGACCGAAGTTCGGATCGAGGAGGAGTGCCTGAAGATCCTTGCGATGCACCAACCGGTTGCGGCCGACCTACGACGCATCGCGACGATGATGAAAGTCAATAACGATTTGGAGCGGATGGCGGATCTTGCAGTCAATATTGCAGAGCGAGCGTTGAGCATTCGGAGCGAGGGAGAGTTTCCGATCCCCCAGCAGCTCAATGGGATGGCAGCCATGACCACCTCGATGGTGCGTCGCAGCCTGGATGCCTTTGTGCAGCAAGACCTGGAACTGGCATATCAGGTGATCGCCGGCGATGACGCGATCGATCAGATGAACGTGCGAGTCATCGACGAGTTGACGCGATTGATGGCGCAGCGGTCGGATTGGATATCGACCGCTCTACACTGTTTTTCGGTTTCCAGGCATCTGGAACGGATCGCCGATCACGCCGCCAACATCGCCTCCGACCTCGTCTACATGGTGGAAGGAATCATCGTCAGGCACCGGCGCGGCGGGCCGTCCGACGCGCTGCCAACCCAGGCTGCAGGGTAAGCCTGCAGCAAAGCCCTTAGAGTGAACTCGTTATGGCAAAGACTCGCATCCTGATCGTCGAGGACGACCGTTCGCTGGGAGACATCCTGGCTTATAATCTGCAGCGCGAAGGGTATGAAATCCATCGCGCTGTGGACGGTCGCGACGGTTTAACCCAGGCCCAGCTGAAGCTGCCGGATATCGTCCTGCTGGATGTCATGCTGCCCGGTCTTGACGGGATCGAAGTCTGTCGTCAGTTGAGAAGCAATCCGGAGACGAAAGACTTGCTGGTGATGATGCTGACCGCCAAGGCCGAAGAAGCCGACCAGCTTCTCGGCTTTCACGTCGGGGCGGATGATTACGTCACCAAGCCTTTCAGTGTGCGAGTGCTCATGGAGCGTATCAAGGCGCTCAAACGACGCACGGAAGAACTGCCGGATGCCAACGGAGACATGGTGGCGCGGCTGGGGATTTCCGTCGATCGAAGACGCTTTAAAGCGATGGCGGGAAATGAGCAGTTGGAGCTGACCAAGAGTGAGTTTCGATTGCTGGACACGCTGATCCGTCAGCCGGGCCGTGCTTTTGATCGCGCCGAGCTGATCGATGCGGCGCTGGGTGGGGACACTCTGGTGCTGGTGCGAACCATCGACGTTCATATCCGTGCGCTGCGACGCAAACTAGGAACGCATGCCGATGCAATCGAAACGGTGCGCGGTGTCGGATACCGATTCCGGGAGGGCTGATCCGCCTCTCAGTTCCCTTTTCGCAATCCCTCCAGACTGTCGACAATCGCCTTGGCGGTCCGCAGATCGCATCCTGCAATCTCCATCGTTTTCTTGCATGCCTCGATCTTTCCCTCCGACCACAGCGTCTGCTCGATGAACGCCTGCTGATCGGCATCGATCCACGGGATCGGCGGCGACCGATCTTCCGGTGGCTGCTTGGAAGCGTTGGAGAAGGGGCCAAGTAGCATCTGAGTCAGCCAGATCAGCGCGAAGAACCCGAGCGCAACAGCGATCACCAAGATTCCCCAGTTCATCGTCGCCTCTCTTTCTCTCTAGGCCGGTTGCCCTCGCCGGAGATGCTCATCGGTTCCGACCAATCGCCTATCGAGAAGGATAACGGATCGACTGGCTACCTGCCTGCGGTTCGATCGATCTCGACTGGGATCCATCAACAAAACAGCCCCACCGGCTCGCGCTCCACCGCCAGCCCCGGCCTCTCAGCTGATCGTGTCTCGTTGAAAGACCAGATGGCGTCGCCAGTGGAGGTCATCCAGTTTGGGGAAGTCGGTTCTCAGGTGAACGCCACGGGATTCCTGTCGTGCCAAGGCGGCGTGGGCCATCATCCGAGCGACGGTGAGGAGATTCTGCAGTTCCCAGCCTTCAATGGTTTGCTGGGGATTGGCGAGTGCATAGCGGCAATAACCCTCCAGACCTTCCACCGCCTCGGCCAATCGCTGCTGGTTCCTTTCGACTCCCACTTTACGCCACATCAAACTTTGGACTGCGTTTCGCACGTCGGAGAGATCGAGCGGTTGGTCGGGGGCTGGCAAGTCGGGTGCGCTGACAGGTGGCACTTCCAGCCGACCCTGGGTGGTAGCGGCCAGTTGGCTGGCAAGCCCACCGGCTCTCTTGCCGAAGACCAGACCTTCCAGCAGGCTGTTGGAGGCCAGTCGGTTGGCCCCGTGGAGCCCTGTGCTGGTCACTTCACCGGCTGCCAGCAGTCCCGGGATCGTAGTCTGGCCACGGTCATCGACCACCACGCCACCGATCATGTAGTGGGCTCCCGGGCGAACGGGGATGCGGTCGGTAGCGATATCGAGGCCGAACTTGCGACAGACTTCGGCGATCCCTGGGAATCGCTGCCTGACACGCTGGGGGTCCAGATGCTGCATTGTCAGATAGACGCTGGGGTGCTGCGTCTTTTCCATCTGCCGAACGATCGATTGGCTGACGACATCGCGCGGCGCCAGTTCCAGACGCTTGTCATAATCGCTCATGAAGCGATAGCCATTGCAATCGATCAAGAACGCCCCTTCGCCTCGCACCGCTTCGGTGATCAGCGTCCGCGAGCTACCTGCGATGTAGAGCACGGTCGGATGAAATTGCATGAATTCCATGTCGCGCATCTGGGCTCCGGCGCGATAGGCCAGCGCATGACCATCGCCGGTGGCTACCCTGGGGTTGGTCGACTCCCGGAACACCTGCCCGCAGCCTCCGGTGCAGAGAATGGTCTGCGAGGCCCAAAGCATCATGGGGGATTTTCCGTGAGGCGCCAACAAAGCACCTCGACAGGCTCCCTGGTGGGTCACCAGATCGATCGTGAAGGTGTTGGGCCAGATCTCCACGTTGCCGTTGCTGCGGGTTCGTTCGATCATGGCGCGCATGATTTCACGACCGGTCGCATCACCAAGAGCGTGAATGATTCTCTGATGCGAATGCCCACCTTCGCGCCCCAGGATCAGCTTCCCGTCGCTTTGATCGAAATGCGTGCCCCAGGCGATCAGGTCTTCGACATGCCGAGGAGCTTCCCTCACCACCATTTCGACGATCGCTCGATCGCACAGCGACCCACCGGCTACCAGCGTGTCCTGAATGTGGTTGTCGAAGCGATCTTCCGCGTCCCAGACACTGGCGATGCCACCTTGCGCGTAGGCGCTGTTGGATTCTTCGATAACGTCTTTGGTCACCACGATGCAGCGAAGCGCAGGATCGATCTCCTGAGCCGCTCGCAGGCCCGCTAGGCCACCGCCGATAATCAGCACGTCAGCAAAAGCGTGCTGCAATCTTTTAGGATGAAAAGGGGCTAGGTAGCGAGGCATCTCCGGGAGACGGTGCGGCGAGGCAACTGGGTGGGCTGTCGGGTGATAGGGATCCAAGAATCCAGCTCCTTCGCTACGATGATCATCGTTGGTGGTCATTTCAGAGGAAATGGTCCGCTGAAACGTCGTCAACATTGTAGACGCCCAGGATCCCCCTCGCGAAGCCGGCCGCTTTCGGCCACACAGGAGTACCAGAAGTGCCCGACAATTCCCCGTCGCAGTCGCATCGCGATCAGGCACCCCAGTCGGTAGGAGTGGCGGTGATCACCGTCAGCGACACGCGGACGCTTCAAGATGACCTGGGGGGTGCATGGATCGTAAAGTCGCTCGAACAGGCAGGACACCGCGTCATGGCTCGGTCGATTGTGATCGATCAGCAGGATCGGATCACGGAAGCGGTGGAAGCCATGCTAGCTGACCCCCTAGTCGATGCAGTGCTTTTGACCGGTGGCACGGGACTGGCCGCTCGAGACCAGACGACCGAAGCTGTGCAGCGACTTTTCGACGCGGATATACCAGGCTACGGGGAGCTATTTCGGATGCTTTCCTATCAGGAGATCGGACCGGCCGCGATGCTGAGTCGCGCGGCAGCAGGCCGCGTCGGTCGCAAACTGGTCCTCACGATGCCTGGCTCCCCGAACGGTGTGCGGCTGGCGATGGACAAGCTGATCGTGCCGGAGCTTGCGCATCTGGTGCTGCATGCAGGAAAGTGAATGGCCAGACCACTTGCGACGGAAGAAGGAATCATGAGCCCGTTTCGTCGGATTCCATCTTCGGAGGTTTTTGTTCGACCACTGCATACCATCCCAGACCGTCGTATTCCTGATAGCCGATCGTCCGAGCAAAAGCCACCGTGTGGCCCCATGTATCGATATAGGCTCCCTTATCGTCTCCTTGGGTCTTCAGAGGATAGGTCTGAAAGATCCCGATGGAATCGCTAGCAGCGATCACGCGAAGGTCCCCATCCAGCAACAGAACGCGACTGCGTTTCCACTCTTCTTCCGATAGCATCGGTTCATCCTGGACGATGCAACGCGACTGCTCACCCCAATCGAAAAAGACAGCCAAGACCCCCAGAGGAATCCCATGGAGTTCCCCGTCCGCGCGAACGGCGGCCGAGTAGAGCGCTACGGGCAGATTGCGATGCAGCGAGCTGTTGTGGATTTCATCGGCGACGAAGTCGTTGCCGCTGGCAGTTGCCATCGTGCGGCGAAACCAAGGTTCGCTCTGGACAGTCGATCCGACGCAGGTAGGAAACTGGTCGGGGCGGGAACAGCAGACAATGGTACCATCCGCTCCAATCAGCGCTAAATTCATGTAGACACTGTAAAAGCGATTGATCACCGAAAGTCGTTGGGCAGCTTTGGACAACGTCCCCGCCGTGCGATTGGAAAGCGCGCCGGCCAACGCTTCGTCGGTTGCCCACCATCGGACATCCGCCGTCCGCTCGTAAAGATTCCGAACGATCAACTGAATCAGCGTCCGGGCCATCTCGACCAGATGGGTCCCCTCCAGTTCTTGTATCAATCGATCGACTAGTTCGATTCCTTGGTGGATTTCGCCTAGCATGACACCTCGGAATTCCTTGGAGTTCCCCGACGCTTGTTCGGCGAGATTCTTCACCTCGCTGGCAACCACCGCAAAGCCCCTTCCCGCATCCCCGGCTCTCGCGGCTTCAATCGCCGCATTGAGCGCAAGGAGATTTGTCTTGCTGGCGATGTTTTCGTTGGTGCGAGCGAAGTGCTGAACATGCCGATCCAGCTTCTGCATGATCTGGCGAATGCGACGTGGCATGAGGGGATCTCCGCGTTCGATCGGCAAGGGAATCCAAGCGGCGATCGCAGAGCGCCGCTCCAGGCAAGGCACATCTCGAACTCGCCTTGCCCGTACTTCCTAGACTACTCCCAACCCTGGCACCATCCAGCTCGCCACTGGGATTTGGTACTCGGGAAGAAAGGCCACGGCTTTCCCTTTTGCCCAACTGGCAAAATGAGAACGCTCGGAGGAATCAAAAAAATTGTTGCTGGCAGACCGATCCACTCTGGAAGGCGTGTCACCAAAAAAACCAAGCCCGCCTTGCGGCGGGCTGTGGCTAGGAACAACGAAGCGATGCTGAGAGCTTCGAATCAGCCCTTGAGCATCTTCTCGACGCTCTGAATGACCTCTTCGGCTTTCACTTCGGACTGCTTGTAGGTGAAGACCTGCACCACCTCTCCTTCTTTGGCGACCACGACAGTCACATCGGCATCCGGGGAGATCCGGTAGTCCCGAGGGCCTGTCTGGATATCGCTGGGAATCGCGATCGGAAGGTGCTTCAGCCCTTGAGATTGGACAAACTTCTTGGCGACGTCCGTGGCTTGCTTTGCGTCGGCTCCCATGACCGAGACCAAACCGCGAAGTTGCTGCTTCTCATGCTTGGCGATTGCGGAATCGAGTTCCTTGGCCAATTTGCCCACCGCATCACCAGTCGACCGCGTGAAGACCAAGACCATCGGTCTCGACTGGAACTTGCAGCGGTAGCAAAGCGATTCACCTACCTCCACTCCATCTTCTACCGCACCACCTACCTTCTGGACCGTGAAGGCCCCCAGAGCATCGCCTGACTGCAGCCCCTTGGCCGGTTCTTTGCCCGATCCCACTGCTGGGAAGAAGGAAACCAGTGCCGCCAAGGCGATGCAACCAACATTTCGAATCATCATGCAGGAACTCCTAGCAGATACCTGTTCGGCCAATCGGTCGACGGAAAGGACCACCCTGCCCGCGCCACCTGATCACTTCGCACGATTGTAGGGGCCTGTCGACTCCAATGCCAAGCATTTCCCCCCTCTGCACCCACTGGCAGAACCCGCAATCGCCCCCCCAAACCACCGGGCGAATCAAACGAACGGCCACGAATGAAAGAAGGGTCCAATCCACTGGCAGTCCCCTATGCCAAGACAGCCAAACAAAAACCCCACAGCCCCAAGAACCCCATCCAAGCCCGATCAAAATCCAGTGGAAAGATAAGGAGGACCGAACAGCCAAGACAAACCACCCACACCGGGGGAAACCCATCCCATTGGCGCCTGGCACCGATTTCATGCAAAAAATGTGCATGGCACCGACTGAACAAAAAATGTGCCTGGCACCGACTGAAGACCCCCAAGGCACCCAAACCACCAAAAGCCTCGCGCACACCCCAGAGCCCGCAAACATCCATCCAGCAAAAGGTGAGCAAAAGGTGGGTGGCACCAATTGCCGAAGAACCAACTCCAATGGGTGGTTAAAAATGTGCACGGCACCGATTTTTGGCACTACATTCACCCCAAAGCACCCAAAAACCCAAAAGCCTCGCGCACACGCCAGAGCCCGCAAACATCCACCCAGAAAAGGTGGATGGCACCAATTGGCGAAGAACCAACTCCAATGGTTGGTTAAAAATGTGCATGGCACCGATTTTGGGCACCACATTCACCCCAAAGCACCCAAAAACCCAAAAGCCTCGCGCACACACCAGAGCCCGCAAACATCCACCCAGAAAAGGAGGATGGCACCAATTGGCGAAGAACCAACTCCAATGGGTGGTTAAAAATGTGCATGGCACCGACTGAAGACCCCCGCAAACATCCATCCAGCAAAAGGTGGGTGGCACCAATTGGCGAAGAACCAACCCCAATGGGTGGTTAAAAATGTGCCTGGCACCGATTGGGGAGAGGCAGAGAGGCATGGAAAGGTGGACTGGGTTGGGAGCTGCTTTGCTGGCTGGACGTTTCTGACCACGCTGTGCCGCCCCGGGAAGTGGCTTTGAATTCCGGTTGGCGATTCTCCAGAGGACGTCTAGGATACCAGTGCCGTCGGGCGATTCTTCGGACCGTTTTTGGACCATCTTTTTCGCCCGAAATGCCGGAATTCTAAATCCTGACTGGACTGTTTTTCCATGTCGCTGCCGATCGTCGATCGCACCCCCCCAATGCCCCCGACACCCGATTATCTTTCCCGATTGGGGGAGGAAAAACGGCAGCCGACGGGTCCGATGGCGAAAGCCCCGTTACCGATGACGCGGGCCGAGGCTGTGGCGCGCGGATGGGAAGAGGTCGACGTGGTGATCGTCACTGGCGACGCCTACATCGATCACCCCAGTTTCGCGATGGCCATTCTGGGAAGAGTGTTGGAAGCGGCGGGCTACCGTGTGGGAATCGTCAGCCAGCCCGACTGGCACAACTGCGAAGCATGGCGGGAGTTTGGAAGGCCTAGGCTGTTCTTTGGAATCAGCGCCGGCAACATGGACTCCATGATCAACCACTACACCGCCAACCGCAAGGTTCGCAACGACGACGCCTACTCCCCGGGTGGCGAAATCGGCAGGCGCCCCGACCGGGCAACCTTGGCCTACTGCCAGCGGGCGCGCGAAGCGTACAAAGGGGTCCCCGTCATCGCTGGAGGCGTCGAAGCCAGTCTCCGCCGCCTAGCGCATTACGACTATTGGAGCGACAAGGTACGACGTTCGATCCTCCTGGATAGCAAAGCGGATCTGGTGGTCTTCGGCATGGGTGAAAATGCCATCGTCGAGGTCGCGCAGCGACTGGAACGCGGTGAAACGATCAAGCAACTACGCGACATGCGCGGCATCGCCTACGCGCTGGGTGCCTCCGAGAAACCACCCGAGACCGCTCTGGTGCTACCCAGCTACGAAGCTGTCTCCACCGACAAGATGGAGTTCTCCGAAGCGACTCGGATGATCCACCACGAAACCAACCCCTTCAACGCCAGGCAATTGGTACAGCAGCATGGAAACCAGTGGGTGGTCTGCAACCCTCCGCAGCATCCGATCTCTCAGGAAGCGATGGATCGAATCTACGGGCTGCCCTACACCCGACGGCAACACCCCAGCTACACCAAACCGATCCCAGCACACCAAATGATCAAAGATTCGGTGACCATCATGCGAGGCTGCTTCGGCGGTTGCACCTTCTGCTCGATCACCGCTCATCAGGGCCGTATCATCCAGTCGCGCAGCAAGGAGTCGATCCTTCGCGAGATCGAATCGATGACGCGGGACAAGGAGTTCAAAGGCGTTGTCAGCGACATCGGCGGCCCCACCGCAAACATGTATCAGATGCGCTGCACTCGCCCTGAAGTGGAGGCGGTCTGTCGACGTCAATCGTGCGTCCATCCAAAGATCTGCAAGCTGCTGGGGGTCGACCACCAGCCAGTGATCCAACTGATGCGCGAGGCCCGCGCCGTCCCGGGGATCAAGAAGGTCCTGGTGGCAAGCGGCGTCCGGATGGATTTGGCGAGAAGCTCTCCGGAGTACATCCGAGAGCTGACCACCCACCACGTCGGAGGCCATCTCAAAGTGGCCCCGGAGCACGTCGATCCCGGCGTCCTCGACCGGATGCGCAAGCCCGCCAACGACGACTTTGAATTCTTCACCGATCAGTTCCGCGATGCCTCCGCCGAAGCTGGTAAAAAGCAGTATCTGATTCCCTACTTCATCGCATCCCATCCCGGTAGTGACATCGATGCCATGATCGAACTGGCGCTCTTTCTGAAGCGCAATGGCTACAAGCCCGACCAGGTGCAAGACTTTATCCCGGCCCCGATGGATGTCGCCACCAGCATGTACTACACCGGAATCGATCCCTTCAGCAAAAAGCCAGTCTACGTTTCCAAGGCACTCAAAGACAGGAAACTGCAGCGGGCGCTGATGCAATTCTTCAAGCCAGAAAACTACTTCGAAGTGCGCGAGGCACTGCGGCAGGCCGGACGAATGGACCTGATCGGTGATGGTTGCGATTCCCTGATTCCCTCCAAGCCACCGCGAGAGGCGCTGTTGCGGCGCCGGGAAGATGCCAACGCCCGCTTCTCCGGGCAATACGTCCACCGCATGCCCGCACCCGACAACCAGCCCCCCTCTTCCGCAGCCGCCCCCTCGCAAGGAAAACGCCAGCGGCGCGCCCGAAACACCAGTGGCTATCGACCCGGACGCAAAGGTGCATCGGGCAAACCAGGAACCCCTCGAAACCCACCTTGATGCTACCGGTCGCTCCCCAATCCATCGACCCAGCTTCTATCGAGCGGCAGGGGAAACTAGGTGACAACCCGTTTCGGATCCGACGGGCTGGGCTGTCGGACCTGTCTGGCCTCTCCCAACTTGGGAGATTCCTGGGGCTTCAGACTTGGAGCTACCTCTACGATCCCGAAGACCTCGAGGTATTCCTCAACCAATGTTACACCATGCAAGCCATCGCCTCGGATCTCGATCGCGGTGCTCTATGCTGGGTAGCGGAAGTGCAACTGCCCGATCAGAATCTCTGGCATTTAGCAGCGCACATGAAGGCCATGCCCCCCAGCCTCCCGAAAGTCCCCCCTGGTAAGTCGATCGAGCTGAAACAGCTTTACGTCGACCGCAGCCTGCACGGTTCAGGACTCGCCCACCAGTTGATGCAGCGGTTCTTTCTCGCGGCGATCCAACATCAGGCAACCCAGTGGGTCGTCAGCTGCTACAGCGGCAACCACCGAGCGATGGCCTTCTACCAGCGACTTGGCGCGAAGGAAATCGGACAGTACGGCTTTGTCGTCGGCCGCCAAGTGGACGATGAACGGATTCTTGCCGGCGAACTTCAAGTGGGACTTCAGCTTGCCGATCAATCTCTCACCGCTCGATAGCAGCCACCCAGAGCGACAGCCGTTTCCGCATGCCGAAGCGATTGCAGATAGCGACGCTTCGCCAACCAAGCCCCGCCGAACCTCTTGCACCGCTCGGTTGCCCCCCATCGATCATTTCCCTCGATCTGTCGATGCGGTATATTCCCGAAAAGCCTCGGCAACAATCTTCCTTCCAAATCGCATCGATCGCTCCCAGAGGATGGCTGGCTGCGATCCATCGCCCCCCATGGAGCTGACTCGATGGCTACCTTGACTCCTTTCCATGTCGCGATCCAGGTGCGCGACCTCGAAGAAGCGCGGGCATTCTACGGCGATCTGCTGGGGTTCGCAGAAGGTCGCTCCGATTCGCACTGGATCGACTACAACTTCTTCGGTCACCAGTTCGTGGTCCATTGGAACCCGAATCTGGGCCGCGATGGCACCATCACTTCCCACTACAATGGAGTCGATGGTCATGGTGTGCCGGTGCCTCATTTCGGCGTGGTGCTCGACCTGGACCGTTGGCAGGAACTGGCCGACCGACTGACGGCTGCCGCCGTCCGTTTTGTGATCGAACCGACCATCCGGTTCCAAGGGCAGGTCGGTGAGCAGCGCACCTTCTTTTTGCTCGACCCAACCGGCAACGCACTCGAATTCAAAGCATTTGCCGATATCGAGGGGCAGCTGTTTGCGAAGTAAGTCGGTGTCCCATCGAGATCACTGCAGCGGCAGAAGCGCCTGCTGTGGAGGTGGGCTCAGTCGCAGCGACGGATCGTGCAGGTGATTCAGGACGCGACCTGCCAGAGCCATCCCGCTCAACAAAGCCCCCTCCATCCTTCCCGACGCGCACCAATCTCCACATGCCCCCCAGCACCGAAGGGGATCCCAGAGCGACTGGCAGTCGAGCGAGGGGTTGGGGATCGAGTACCGCCATCGATGACCCTGCACAAAAATCGGCTCGGGCACCCCACCACCCAATCGCTCGTTCCAACACCCCAACAGACGCCTAGCCGATTGATCCGGATCCTCTTCCAGATGATCGATCGACCAGTTCGCATCAGCGTGCAGCACCCAGCAGTCGAGCTTTTTCGGGCGACCGGCTTTGCTGGAATCCCTTGCCGCCCAACGCACCGGATGCTCCTGCACGAACGCACCATCCCACCCCGTCTCAAACGGTTCGGCAAACGCCACCAGCGCCGCTAGGCAGGGGAGCAACTGCGTTTGCTCCAACATCCCCAACCACTGGCATGACTGCCTCAGAAGCGGCCCGATCTGCCTGGGGGGAAGATTTAGCAGCACGGCATCGAAAGGGCCATGCCGATCCCCCTTGCCATCGATCAACATCGATTGCGCGTCGTCCTGAGCCACCACTTGAGCGATCGGAGTCTGCGCATGCAAGGGCAACCCCTCAGCCAGATGCCGCCCTAACTGGCTCATCCTTGGAACTGCGACCCATCGCTGAAGCGGTTCGGTAGAGGCGACCGTACCATCGGTCTGGATGGAGACGATCTTCCCTTCCCAAGGGACCACCACGCCCATCTGATGCCAGCTCTGCAAGAGCCTAGCAAGCCGTCGGTCGCGAATCGTGAAGTACTGAGCTCCATGGTCGAACTGCAATCCCTCTTCGATCCTCCGGGTGGCGACTCGGCCTCCCGGACCTCGCCCTTTGTCAAAGATCTGGACCTCATGGCCGTGATCGAAGAGGATGCGAGCTGCATGGAGCCCCGCCAGCCCCGCACCGACCACCGCCACGCGCCATCGCCTAGCGCCTGAAGGTCGCTTGACATGCCTTTCCAACCGCGGCACGTCGACCCGACGAGCATGCTCGTCAGTCGGCCTCGGGCGAACCGTTCCGAGAATGGGCTGCGATGGTTCAAAGGGACGATCGAACTGCCCCAGGCACCATAGAATCCCGCCGTACGAGGCCGGATCGCGTCCGTCCAACGCGTAGCGATGATTCAGGTCGACCATCATCCGCAACGCCTCTTCAGGGCTGCGAGTCCATTGGAGCATCGCCTTGCCCCAAGTCATCCGCAGATTGTTATGTAACTCCCCGTGCCGCAACAGACTGCACTGCGCTAGATCCCAGAGTCGGTCACCGGATCCCCCACGCGCCAGCGACTCCCAGGAGTGAATCGATTCTCTCGCATCCTTCTGATGTTCCAACAGAGTCTTCCTGGCCCACTCAGGAATCGCAGAAAGGTCATCGACCTCCTCGGTGTGGTAGCAGAACGCGTAAGCCAACTCCCGCCAAATCAGAAGCTCCTCCAAGTACTTCTCGGCTCCTCGAGCATCGGCATCTCGAGCCAGCCGCGTTGCAGCAATCATTCCATAATGAAGATAGGGGGACATGCGACTGACACCGGGCACGGCGCAGTCGTTGCGCCGTGCTGCATACTGATCGATCCCATCCCTCAGGAACGACTCCCATCGCTCTTCCGCGGCGCCGCTGCCGCCGCGCGTCTCCAACACAGGCCCCACGCTATGATCGATCTCGCACTCCGCAATCCACTGGGAGAACTTCGCCGAATCGACCTCGATCTCCTCGATCGGCAATCGCTCGGGATGGATCGCATCCGGAAGATCCAGCGATGGCCAGGGCATCGAGACCCGCCTCTGATACTCCTTCCAAAATGCATCTCGGTAGGCAAACGCTCGGGTGTACGCCTTGGTCACCCTGGTCATCGGAAGGACACAGGACGCATCGACCAAGAGGATGGGAAGCGCCGTCAACCTCCGCAATCGCTCCACCCATGATCGGGTGGGGGCCAGCGGGAAGTCATCGGTTACCAGCACCGACGCGCTTCGCACCAAGTCGACCAACACCTGCTGTCGATGGCCCGGCCGCTCCAGATGAAATCGATACGCCAATCCCAGATCTCGACACTGCCGCTGGAGGTCTGCGGCACCTTCCAAAAGGAATCGATGATGGCGGTCCGACGCATCGTGGTAGCGTTCCGAGAGCCCCTGGTAGATCAGGAGGGGCACCTTCCGGGAGGCAGCAAGCCACCTAGCGGCGTCGAGCGCAGGGTTTTCCGAGGTGCGCAGTGCATGGTGGGTCCAGTACACCACCATGCCCGATCGCATCAAGTCCCCGGGTCCCCTAGGCGACTCCATCCATCGACACCGCTCGGCAAGATGCGGTGGAAGACTGTCGACAAGTTCCCTGGCTTCCATACGAAGCGATCCGACTGCGGCACCCTGCCGCCGTGCGAGGATGGAGATCGCGATAGACTCGGACCAGAGCTCTACCCCAGACGATCTCCTCAGGGTAGCTTAGCGATCCGACAAGCCACCGTCCCGATCCACCGCTGCGGGGGAGCAGCTTCCCAAGTCGTGATTCGACCTCGCTCACGCAATCACAGCCCTAGCGATGGCTGATGGAGACCAATCCAAACGCTGCCTTTGCGTCACTTGAGCCTCCCCCGCCTGGTGAAGGGCGAGCCAACAGGGCCGGGACAGATCCACCCGAAAGAGGCTCTTCGGCTGATTTTGTCGGTCATGGCTTTGATTTTGCGTTCTCCGCAACGCGGAACTGGATCTCTCACTCGATGCCCCAGCGTCCCAACGCTTCTTTGCGAGTCCGAGTACCAATTCATTGAGTACGAGTACGAGCACGAGCACGAGCACGAGGAAAAACCGGTAGCTCATGCTCCGAAGCCACCGTCATTCCAAAAGAGCCCCCGACACCCTGCCAATCACCAGGCATCGACCGAAGTTCGAACCCAGCCCCCTCCAGCAGCCGCTCAATCGACCAGCCGTCCCTTGCTGCTTGGAATGCCACTTTGTCGAGGATCGATCTGACAGGCCATCCGAAGGGCGCGCGCCAGCCCCTTGAAGACGGCTTCGGCGATATGGTGGGAGTTGCTGCCGTGATGCAGCAGGACATGGAGGTTGCAGGCGGCCTGATGTGCAAAGGAGGTCCAGAAATGCTCGACCAACTCGGAATCAAAGGAGCCGATTTTGGGAGAGGCGATGGGCGCCCGATAGACGACCGCCGCTCGACCACTCAGATCGACCGCAGCGGTCACCAGTGTCTCATCCATCGGCAGCGTGCAATGGCCATAGCGGCAGATTCCCGCTTTGTTCCCGAGCGCCTCTCGGACCGCTTGCCCCAGTGCGATACCGACATCTTCGGTGGTGTGGTGGTCGTCGACGTGCAGGTCTCCCTGGGCTTGGATCGCTAGATTCCAGAGGCTGTGGCGAGCCAGCAGGACGAGCATATGGTCGAGAAAACCGATCCCGGTGGCGATGTGATGGGTGCCATCCCCATCGATCTCCAGCACCAGTCGGACATGGGTTTCCCCGGTTTCGCGTTCGACCTGCGCGCGTCGCGCTGCCCCTTCCATCCCGCTCATCGCATCGACTCCAACAGATCCATGCACGCATCGCTCTGCGCGTCGGTCCCGACGGAAATTCGCAGACCAGCGCCCCATTCAGGATAGTCCATGTAGCGGACCAGGACTCTCTGATCTTTCAGTTTCTGGTACATCTCCTTCAGATTCCAAGTCGGATGGGTGCACCAGATGAAATTGGCATGACTGTCTGGAACGATAAAACCGATCGCGCGGGCACGCTCCAGCATCCGCTGCCTGGTCGCGACGATCTTTCGGCGATTTTCTTCCACCCACCCCTGGTCGCTGATGGCCATCGTCGCCGCCGCCAGCGAGAGCGCGTCGCAATTGTAGCTGTCCTTCACTTTGCGCATCATCTGGATCACTTCGGGCCTAGCCACCAGGTATCCAAACCGCAGCCCCGCCAGTCCATAGGACTTGCTGAGCGTCCTGGAGACCATGATGTTTGGCTGCTGGGCGATCAAGTCGATGCAATGGCCCGGCGCGAAATCGACATAGGCTTCGTCGATCAGAAGAGGGCAGGGGAGCCGCCTAGCAAGATCCAGAAGAGCCTCTGGGGCGATCCAGGTGCCGCTGGGGCTGTTGGGATTGGGAATCACCACCAGTCGAAGCTGCGGATGAGGGGCACTCAGCCCTTCCGGCAGTCGAAAGCCATCGGCGAAAGGAACCTCTTCGGTCACTGCGCCCTGCAGTTGGGCCAGCGTGCGATAGAGGATGTAACTGGGATAGGGGAAACGGAGCAATTGGCCTCGATCGAGCAAGCTGCGGGTGACGATCGTCAAGATGTCGTCGCTCCCGTTGCCGCAAAGGATCTGATCGGGCTCCACCCCAAGCAGCTGCGCAGCCTGCATCCGAAATGGAGTGCCCAGTGGATCGGGATACCGCTCCAACCGACCAGCCGCCTCGGCGATCGCCTCGCGTATCTTCGTTGTGGGGGGATAGGGATTCTCGTTCGTGTTGAGCTTGATCGTCTTGCCCCAGGGCGGTTGCTCACCCGGTTGATAGGCCGTCATGCTCTGCACGTCGGAGCGAAACCACCGCTGTAGTTGGCCAGGATCGATCGGTTCCAGCTTCGACATGATGAGCAATCCGTAGGAGGACAGGAGAGATCGAGCAGATCGGTACGATACGTGGGAATGAGATCGAAGGAGGACTAAAGAGCCATCGATTGGGTTGGGTCGCTGAGGTCCGTTTCGTTGGTCTCAGGTCAGCCGCCGGCATGGTTTGGCGTGCGGATCGTGACGCTTTGGCGGTGCGCGGTCAAGCCTTCCACCGTCGCCAACCGCTCGATCTCCGGCCCGATCCGCCGCAGCGCCGGTTCATCGCATGCGATCACGCTGGAACTGCGGAGAAAGTGGTTGGAGGAAAGCCCGGAGGCCCAGCGCGCGGTGCCGCCGGTCGGAAGCACGTGGGAGGGGCCGGCGGCGTAATCGCCGAGAGCCACCGGTGCGAAGGGGCCCAGGAACGTAGCTCCTGCGTGCGGCAGGAGAGCCACCAGCGACTGGGGATCACGAGTCGCCACATGGAGGTGTTCGGGAGCAAGTCGGTTCGTCCACTGACAGGCTTGCTGGAGGTCATCGACCAGCACCAGCGCGCCGTAGGACTCCAGCGACTGCTTGGTCACTTCCGATCGGTCCAGCGTCGCCAGTTGACGACGAAGCGATTGGCTGACTTCCTCCATCCAGGAAGGCTCCCAGGAGATCAGGACACTGGCCCCCGGAGCGTGCTCGGCCTGCGCCAGGAGGTCGGCTGCTGCGTAGTCGGGAGGCGTGCTGCTGTCGGCCAGCACGACCACTTCGCTGGGACCGGCGATCGAATCGATCGCGACCTGACCAAAGACTTCCTTCTTGGCCAGCGCAACAAACTGGTTGCCAGGCCCCACGATCATATCGACCGCACGGATGCGATCGGTACCGTAGGCGAGAGCTGCCACTCCTTGGGCGCCACCCATCGCATAGACTTCTTCGATCCCCAACTCGACGCAGGTCGCCAGGACATGAGGATTGTCAGCGCCAAAAGGGGTGGGCGGGGCCATGACCACCAGTTCCTTGACCCCGGCAGCCTTTGCGGGAACCGCCGCCATCAAAACGGTCGACGGGTAGGCAGCAGCACCTCCCGGAACACAGATCCCCACCCGCTCCAGCGGCCTGTATCGGTGCTGCAGCCTCAACCCCGGCTCCGGTTCCACCACCACATCATGGTGAAGAATCGCCTTCTGAAAGGTCATCAACCGATCACGGATGCGACGCACCGTCTGCAGAAACTCTGGCTCCACTCCCCCATGCGCCTCCCGCAACCGGTCGATCGAGACGCGAATCTGATCGGCCGAGCGATCGGAACGATCCAGCTTCTGGGAATACCTCACCAGAGCCTCGCTTCCCTCGCAACGCACCTCCCGACAAATCCGCTCCACCACCTGCTGAGGACTGAGCGGTTCACCGAAGACGGCCATCGTCAAATCCCGGCTTCGCTGGCTGACGACCTGGCCCTCTCCCACCCACCGCTTCCAAAGCCGATTCCAGGCTTCCTGCTGCAGGGGACCGCGAGCATCGATCTGAACCAGAGCCAACGAGCTGTCCATCGGATGTCATCCATCGCATGAAAAAGGAGACGCCTGAGATCGCTGTCGGTCGACCTTCGGTGAAGCCGAAGGAGACCTGACTGGCACTGATTGTCGATAGAGCAGGCATTCCAGCCAAGGGGCCAGTTGGTCGGAAACGCCTTTCCCCAGCTAGGCCACGAATCACCGCTGAAAAATCGGCAGATACCCGCGATCCAGTTGCAGCATGATCAGGTTGCAAGCCGTGACGTAGACCGGGTTGATCTGACCATCCCACGAACCATCCGGCTTTTGCTCGTTGGCGATCTTGTTGTAGAGCCGATCACGGAAGGGGAGCCATTCGGTATCACCTTGACGATAAACGACCTGGCTGTAGTAGAGGTAGGTGTAGTGCCAGTGACCGAAGGTCTCCGATTCGTTATTGATGTCGTGCAGCTTTTGCTTGGCGTAGGCAAGCATCTCCGGGACATGCTTGCTGTCGTAATCGCCGGCGTTATAAAGCGTCGCCAGCGAAGCGGCGGTGATGGCAGGCCGCGAGGTCCCCATCTGCTTGCTGGAATAGCTGATGCCACCATCGGGGTTCTGGCAGGAGTAGATGTACTTCTTTGCCGATTCGATGATCTGAGAAGGAACCGGGATACCAGCGTTGCGACAGCCGCGCAACCCCTGGACCTGCGTGATGGTTGTCGACCCCTCATCGTAGTCGTTGCCGTCGCGTGCGCTGACGTAACCCCAGCCGCCAGAAGGCGTCTGCGCCTGCCCGCAGAACTGAACCGCCTTGCGCAGCGCCTCCACCAACTCCTTTCGGCGTTCCAGGAACCCCTCTTCCCCCAGCACTTGGGAGAGAAAGAGCATCGAGAAGCCATGCCCGTAGGTGTAGCGAATATCCGCCACCGGCTCTCCGATCAACCCATTGTCGCGGCTCTTGCTGAGCAAAAAATCGGCAGCTCGACTGATCGCTTTGGCATAGGGTCCCTGCGTCGCCGTCGATCCGGAACAAAGCATCGCGGTCGCGGCGAGCGCAGCAATCGCGGTGGGATAGGGAGGCGTGTTCCACTGACCCCGCGAGCTTTGGTTGCGCACCAGGTAGTCGAGCCCATTGCGAATGGCGGTCTCCCAGCGGGGATCCCGATCGACGGGCCTAGGCGACGCGATAGCCTGCACCATCGGACTGGATGCCAGCGCCACCGGAAAAGCACCCAGCATCCCCATCGCCCCTCGGCGATTCATCCTCCCACCCGATCGTCGGTTCACTCGTAATCCCCTTCCGCGGTGCGCTGGCCATCGGATGCGTCGCGGGAATCCTTCACCTCCACCACGCGGTGGCTGAGCATCTCGGTCGACTGCTGGGTCAGCCAGTTGATGCGCAGAACATTGTCCAACACCACAGGTCGCGAGTTCCCAGGAATGTTCATTACAATTCTGCCCGATCCCGCCAGCATGTACTCGAAGACATCGTTGATCTCGGTATTCAACTTGAGGCCCGCCGTCGAATATCGCTCATTGTCGCCCAACAATCCCGAATGCCGTATCAGCTCGTTGGAAGTCAAAATCCAATAATCGAATCGGGTCACGAAGATCATGCCCATAAAAAGAAAAAAGAGCACCAAAAACATGCCCCAATAGAAATCCCTCGAAGCGGCCACATGCAGACTCTCGATCCACTTTTTGACCGGCGCGATGATCGAAAACTGCTGGTTCAACAGGATCACCAAGAGCACCACTGCGACCACCGAGATGAAGGCCGTCAGCGAAGTGGAACGAGGGAAATCGAAGGTCAGCACCACCAGATTCAAGGCAAGGACCGTCAGAAAGATCCCGCCGATCACATTCTTCCAAGGCTCGGCGAACGTCATCCCCAGCGCCGCCAAAAGCGAGGCCAAAGCCGTCGGCCAGAGAAACACCATCTTGGGCCAAGAGCGGATCACGATTTTTTCCATCTCGCCGCCAGTTGCCATCGAATGACTCCTTCGCTGCGTGCTCATTCCTGAAATTTCAAGCCATTTCCCTTGGCTTCGTGAAATTTCAAGGCGTCTTGGAGTCCATTGTAGACCACCGAACCACTTTTTCTCCAAGGGTTCCCACCCCCTCGGCTCAGGTTTCTCCAGATTTCCCTCACCGCATCAGGGGCCGGAAGACCTTGGTACCGACCCCAAAACCTCGATAGCATGACACCACCCGCATGCCAGCGCCAGGCAGATGGACGCCCCCCTGGACGGCAGGCGACCCGTGGCGACGCACCGGCCGTTTCCGTTCCCAAACCATCAAGCAAGGCGCAGCCAAGGACAAAAGGTCGATGGAATCCCACCTCCTCCATCCCGAATACTTTCAGGTTCGCTTTCGCGACTACCCCTCAGTAGTCCAGTGGCCCCAGTCGTTCGCCATCATCAGCGGACTGGCCACCACGGGCCAGCGATGGTCGGAAGAAGCCAATCGCCTGGGTGACGAACATCTTCTAACCGCAATCGAACAGCGCAAGGTCTGGCATGTACGAATCGTCGGCTACAGTCCAACCACCAGCCACTTTGAACCAAGCTGGGCCTGCGATCTGACTCTATCCGATGCGATCGCACTGGGCCTCGCGGCAAAACAAGATGCGATCTACTGGGTGCAGCAGCAACAACTCTGGGTCACCCGTTGCCGCGCCCCGGAACTCCACTGGGTCGACACCTTCGCCAATCGCCTGACCGGTAGCTCCCCGTCGCCAACCTCAAGTCCCTGAGCACTGCCTGGCCATCAAGAAACCAAGTTGCAGACGACATAGCAAGAAGATGCCGCGCCGCACCCGATGGCTCTTCAAATCCATTTCGCCACCATCATCACCGATTGGGCTCCCCAGATGGCGAGACGACCAGCAAACCGATCTAATCAGGAATCACCATCGGAGAAGAGACTTCCTTCGAATTGAGCGCCTCCAACATCTGCCCGACGCTCTTGCCGCGAAACAAAGGGTGACGCATCCGGTGAGCCGGATTGACGAAGTAGTGGTTGCAACGGCCCTCCTTTTCCACCTTCACGTAGCCTGCCGCCGCCAAGTCGGTCACGATCTTCTGAACCATTCGCTCCGTGATCCCCACCAGACTGGCGATCTCTCGAAGCCGAATCTTCTCCTCTCGGTAAATGCAGAAGAGGACGTGGCCGTGATTTGACAAAAATGTCCAAACCGGAAAACCAGAATTCCTTTTCACTTCCTCGATCGACATGCTCGGCATCCCCCTTTCGACAACGGATCGATAATGGATTTCCCGGCCTGCTGGCGGAAACCATCGTGGATTCCGCCAGCACCTCGCTCATCCAAAGATAACATTGTCGTAAGGTAACCCCTCTGACCGCAAGTCCCCCCCATCAAGACGAATACCAGAACCGAAATGCGTGTTTGCACGCAGGAATCAGCTTGCGAAGTACGAATGAGCGTCTTTTGCCAAGCGATGGCGTGCTACATGCAATCGCCGCTTGATCGTCCCCAGGGGAATTTGGAGCCGATTGGCGATTTCCTGGAGCGACCGATGCTCGAAGTAGAATTCATGAAGCGCCTGTCGATCGACCTGCGATAACGACTGCATCGATCGTGACAACTGCTCCGACCGCTCGCGATCCCGTACCTGCTCTTCCACGCGATCGATCGCTCCATCGGCGACATCCGTTAGATCCCCCTGCTGCTGCTGATGGCGTCTGGACCTTTGCAGGTAGGTGATCCCAGCATGAAGTACGATGCGGCGAAGCCATCCTTCAAAGGCATGAAGGTCTTTGAGCGTATGGAGATGGCGAAAGACCTTCAGGAAGACCTCCTGCGTCAGATCCTGCGCTTCACAGCTCTGATGGACGATGCGCATCGCCTGCATCTGAACCGAGCGGCTGTAGCGACGATAGATCTGCGCGAACGCTTCCTGATCTCCCTGCTGCGCTAAGGCTAGCCACTGAAGCGTCTTGTTGCACTCCAGCTGCTCTAGCTGCTCCACCTGCTCGCCTTCCACGCTATTTCCTGCCGCTAGTTTCTGCCGATCCATCGCTCCACTCCCCACGCTCGCTTCGTTGCTTCTTCGCCTCGTCCGCTGATCGATTCCCTGCGATTTCCAACTGCCCACGTCGAACATCCCCTCGCATCCCACCGCATCTCCGCAAGCGGACAGTCGAGCGGGACGGGATCCCACAAGGGATCCGTCCGCTGCGTTACGCCAGCCCTACGAGACGAGACGGATGCGTTCAGAAAAAACGTTTGTTCCCCAATCCATCAGCCCAATCCATCAGCCCGTTCGAGCGTGAGTGGACAGAGCTTCCGGCCAGACGGCTGGGAGCAGTCTGGACGATTGCCTCACTTCCCCGGCAAGATCGCTCCACCTCCGAAATGCCAACCATCCTGCAAGTCCGACCTTGCAAGATTGGCGATCCAGAGAGGCGACGCAGACCCAACGGCTTCCCATCTGGGAAGCGTTTCGTTCCACGCAAGGGCTTTAGGTGATCTAAGGACTGGAGTGATCCAAAACGGCAGGTCAGCCGTGACTCCAAGTCCATCGATCGCCAGATTGAACTCCGCACGGAACCAATCCACGTGGCGAGATACCGACCAGATTCATCGATCCGGTCAGTCGGGGCGCCTGAGAATGGGATGGTGTACGCATGGCGGACTCCTTCGTCGTTAGCTTTCGCGATCGTTCCAAGCGATCCGCCAAGTTGCCGCATCAGGCCAATGCGACGTTTGACCGCAAGCGATCAAGCCGCCATCGACCGAACCGGAATACCTGGCCGTCCCTATCGCCAGCAACCTATTGGCATCGTGCCTACGGGCAGGCAGCCAGCAATAGGCAGCCACATCCGCAAGCCAAGGGACTCACTTCCGCAGGGCGAATTATGGGAACTCCAGCAGCTCAAAGCAAGCAACAGCGAAAAAGCCATCGCCCCCGGAAACCACTGGTGCAGCCCGTTGACCGAGGAGACTTCCTGCATCGGTCTCCCTATCCGGCACCCAGGCCGCCCCCCACACCCAACTCACCCAGCTCGCACAAAACCCTGGCCCCAAACCGCTCCCCACGACAAAATAGGAAGAGCCGCCGAGCAACCGGAAGTTCCGTGCATGGAGATAGACACGGACTCTCCGCCAAAGGTTCGCGCGCAAAATCATAAAATTTTTCAGGAGTCCCCCATGGGATCAGGCGACACCGAGCATCGGCCCGAGGAAAAATCGGAGCGGACAGTTGGTATTTCGTCCCCGTCGGATCCGGTTCCGGCCAAGCTGCCGGGGTTGTACCGCGAGCTGATGGTGCGGTACCCGGAACTGGCCGCCGCACACGATCAGATGGGGCAGGCCGCCGAAGCCTGTGGGCCACTGGACGCCAAATCGCTAGCGCTGGTGAAAATCGGCATGGCCGTCGGAGCAGGGCTGGAGTCGGCGGTGAGAAGCCATGTGCGGCGAGCCGGGGAGATGGGAATCGCTCAGGAGGAAATCACCCAGGCGATTTTCCAGGGCATGACCACCCTTGGATTCCCCCGGACGATGGCTGCTTGGAGCTGGGCCAAGGTGCAGTGGGAGAGGGATCGGGTGGAGAGGGAATGCATGGAACCCGATGCGGTTGGCCTCTCCAAAGGAGACAGCGATGCCAGAGGCTCCGGCGAGCCGTCGCGATGAAGCTAGACTGCTACATCCTGTCGGGAGGCAGAAGCCGTCGCTTCGGGTCGGATAAAGGAAGGATGCCGATCGACGGCGTTCCGAACCTCTTGCGACTCCACCAGGCGCTGGCTCCTTGCTTTCAATCCGTCTGGGTCGTCAGCAGGTCGCCAGACGACTATGCCGATCTGGAACTCCCCGTCATCTCCGACCAAATCCCGGATCAAGGTCCACTGCAGGGACTCCACACCGCGCTGAATCACCAACGTTCACTCTACCATCCCCGATTCGGTCGGCAGCTAGGCCCCTCGCGCTGGATTGTCGTCGGTACCTGCGACGCGCTGACCTGCGACCCAGCGTGGTGGTTTGCTTCCGTTCCTCCACCTCTCGCCGATATCCACCCCCAGGCTCAGGCGGTCACCTGGCAGGCCGATTCTTTTCAGCCCTTTCCAGGGATGTTCTCCACTTTCCTTTTGGGGACGATGGAATCGATGCTGGCTGCGGGCGATCGGTCGATGCAGTCGCTGAAAAGAACGCTTGGCCACCATTGGATCACCCTACCATCGCCGGACAAATCTCCCTTCGAACAGGTCAACACCCCGGAGGAACTGGAGGCATGGAGAGCGAGAAACTGTCTCGAACGAAATCGCTAGCCACCTATCGCGACATTCCGCAGAATCGTCGGCATCCTGCCCCAAGACCCATACGAACATCGCGGCTTGGTGCACCATCTAGTAGTCGATTTTTACCCTCCCTCAGGGAGGGTCGCTGAGGAGGAACGACGAAGCGGGGAGGGCTGCCTCATCAGCCCGTTGGGTCAAAAAAAGCTCAACGTTGGAATCCGATGCGGGGAAAGACCCTCCCCGCTCGTTCCTCGCGACCCTCCCAAGGGGAGGGTGAGACCTCTTTGAGACTCTGCTTCAAGGGGAATGAGATCGATACCTAGGCTTGCATCCCTAGCCGTTGCCCATGGCACTTCATTCCTCCCAATGTGCTCGGCAGGTCCGATACGGATGAAGAATCGAACCGCTTCCCCATAGCATGGCCACTGGCGGAGGAAGGATAAAGAGCTCGTAGAGAGGTGTAAAAAGCCGGAGGCCGGTCGATTCGGTTTTGTGGTTGGAGCAATTCTCCTACCCCCTCGATCCGCGCTATGCTAAAAATGGCTGGATCGGAGATATCTGGGAATCGGTAGCCTATCTGTTATCCGACTGGAAGTCAGACCGTGAAAGCCCTTCGACGAATTCGATTCTCTCTCCGCGGATTGATGGCTTCAATCGCCGCCGTTGCTGTGGGTCTCTGGTTCGTCGTTTCGTGGTCTACGTACGGGGCATTGATTGGCCCGGCATCCTTCTTGGTTGCGATTCTTTTGACCGTTGTTTCCAGCTTCATTCGAAAAACACTTGCCGGAAAAATTGGGCTTCGTTTGGGGCTGGGCCTGTCATTCTTAACACTCACCCTCTATCTCACGTTTGGCCCAGCGTGCTGGGCCATGGCGCGTTTCAATACTCCAGATTCGCAGTATCCATCGGTCACTCGACTTTTCTTCTACGTCTACCAACCGGTTGCCACCAACGCCATTTTTGCTCCCGAGCCGATTCGATCTGCTTCCATGTCGTACATGTCGTTCTGGATGCCACAGAACGTTCAGTTTCACGACTGGGGGCTTGGGATCGGTTGGTCGGTCCCGGGTTGGACCTACACCATCGTTCATTACTGATTGTCGAACAACAAGGCAGTCCAGTGGAGGCGGCCGCCATCTTTTGGCTGGCCGAGCAGCTGTTCGCTACAATGCGGTCTGGTTCATCGGGGTGTGTTGCCCCTTCGCCAGGACCGGCCCGATGACGGCAAGCTTTATCCCAACCTACCAATGACACAAGTCGAATGGCTCGTTCACTACATCGCAAAGGCATTTGCCGATGTGTCATTGGATGGTGGTATCGACATTCATGCTGCCCAATCGATGGACGACTATGGCAACCCCGAAGAAGATCGGCTTTCTCGAACCGCCGAACGCAAGGATTGGCGACGCGTGCCTATCGCGATACTTCAGCCAAGATTCTGGGCGATCACCTTTCTTGATGCAAAAGGCTTTCGTTTCTACGCTCCCGCCATCATGACGGAGCTATTAAAGCATGGAGACGCCACCAACAACTTGTCGGCTTGGTTTCTTCATGGACTGGAGTTAACGCCCTCGGGCATCATGAAAGATGCTCCTTTCGACGAGCTGTTCAATTCGGCTCAGCGGGCGGCTATCATTCGATACCTGAAGCACGTTGTTCATAATGTCCCGTCGCTGGACAACGGTGACGCTGAAAAACGACTCCGCGACATTCAGACTCGTACCGGTACGGGATAACAGAGGTTTGCAGTCGCAGCCCTGGATTCGACATCTTTGACTTGCGGTGAGTCCATTGCTCAGGCCCGCTGAACCTAGACTTTCTGTCACCAAATTCAGTGCGAAAAAGGTACCTGACACCTTTTCTATCCCCTAGACTTTCTGTCACCAAATTCAGTGCGAAAAAGGTACCTGACACCTTTTCTATCCCTATCCCACCTTTTCTATCCGGAATGATTCATGCGCGCCCAGGTGAGACGCATAGCCGATTTGCGTGAGCAAGCGCATCGGCACTTGGAAAGAAATGTGTCGCTGCTTTCGGACGAAATTGCGCAGTTGCTGCTGAGTTCACCCCCAGTGCAATGCGGGGAACCCCAACTTATCGCGATGGACGCCGCTGAGATCAATCGAGACGTCGACTTCCAATTGAGCCCGTATTACTCAGGCACGGATTTCCATTCCGCCATCGCGGCGGATCCAATTGCCGAAGGTGGACACTGCAACGACTTGCTTGCAAGGCAGGTGCGCCGCTGCGTCTTTCCGGGTGTCGATGTAGTCTTCCCGCACGCGCTGGCGTCGCGAACGGACCCATTTCTAGCCAATGTGGCTGAAGAGTGGGTATCGTACAATGACAGCGTATTTTTCGTCTGCCGATTTGAACCGATTGAATTGGCTTGGCTAGAATCGTTCGATGGTGCTCGCCGGCAGGCATCAACCGCAGGGGCATTTGACGTTGGTGTCTGCTCGACACGTTGTCCAAGACGCTCTTCTCAATGGACCAAAGAAACTGTATGCAACATGACGGCGGCCGCGGTTTGTGTCTTCGCAACAGCACTGGATGGAGAAGGCTACCTCGTGTGGAAGGTCTAGAGCCCCAACTTGGGGTTCGACTCGAATCGCGATCTGGTCTGGGAAAATCGTCGTACTGACTTGTCGCGGCCTAGTCACCGCCGGTCGTTCTTCGGATGAAGGCAAATCCCCTTAGGGAACGAATGATGAATGCAGATAAGTTTGCCCGGCAGTGTCGCATGGAGAAGGACGCCCTGCTTGCTTCTTACTTCGCCCCAGGTGCTGACACCCGAGTCAGTATGGAAATTCGCGACATGCAGCTTGACGAACCCAAACTTGCGGCCCTTCGCGAGATCTTGGATGGCGCGCTGACAGATGCGTTTTACACCATACTACTCGGACTTGATGGTGCGGCGTCGATCGGCGGAACCCAGCAGAGCTTTGACCTCCGCGATGAATCCGGCGCCAGAATTACTGGCGACGGTGAATTGGAAGCAGCGGCGTTTGCGCACTTTCATGAGCCGTGACCATACGGTTAATCGTGCAACGGGTTTCCAACACGCGACACCCAGCTGAAAACCGAGAATACGACGAACCAAGCGATGCAACCAAGTCGCGGAGTCAGGCCGTTCGACAATTGAGAAACTATCGCCGTGATTAGGTCCCAACGGTTGTTCCGCCCAAGAAAGTTCGAAATGTCTTGGTTCGGTCGCAAAGGTCATTTCACGACCGTTGATGAAGCCACTGGTGTCCTATTCGCGTCGTCCATGATGCAGCCAAGTGCCCTTCCTGACTTGTTCAGAAGCAACGCGAAACGGCATCTCGGTGACGCTGTTTGGTCGATCCTACACGCAGAGCCAGTGACGAAGGCAGCATCCTTTGTGCCGATCGGAAGTGAGGCAACTTCCTTCGCTGCTAGTCTAGTGTCTCTACAGTCGGGTTGGGTCGGATGGTAGCCTCCTTGGGGTGCAGTCGATAGCTCCATCCAGCCAAAAACCCCAGTTGCCTTGAGGACGCAGTCATCCATAAGGTCTGGTTGCAAAAAGCTCACGAGACCTGAGCGACTCATGGTTCATTTTTTCGCTTCGCAGGCCATTCATCGCGACCATGCTCCACTTCGGCAAGCCCTCAGGCAAGCTTTGTGCCGCTTGCCCTACCGTTGGCTTTGCCTCGACTTTCTGACTTTTTCCTAGCGATCCAGCGGCTCATGGAACCCTTCCAAAGACCGCTAGATCGTCGAGGGCAAGAAGGCCTTCCAGCTGGCGTACTTCGGATCATCCGAAACGGTCAGCATCCCGACCTGGGTTCGAGGCCGATGGGGCTGATTGAGCAGCTTCATGTTGGCCTGCTGCGGTGTGCGGCCACCCTTTTTAGAATTGCAGGCAGTGCAACTGCAGACCACATTCTCCCAAGATGTCCTCCCTCCCTGAGACCTTGGAATCACATGATCCAGACTCAGTTGGCTCATCGGTCGCGCCTGACCGCAATACTGGCACTGATGGCCATCGCGCGCAAAGAGGTTCTTGCGGTTGAACCGCACAGCCGATTTGGGCAATCGATCGTAAAGCACCAGGCGAACGATCCTTGGTACTTGAATCTCCTGACGGGGGGTCCTGAGATAGTCTTCCCCTGGCTGCTTTTCGGGAGCATGCAGCAACGACAGCTCACACCAGCTTTCAAAATCAAAGTTGGCGTACTGGCCATCCTCGATGACGATCACCTCGGCGCAGTTGCGATAAAGCAACGTCATCGCCCGACGCACGTCGACCACTCGGATCGGCATGTAGAAACGATTCAGCACCAGGACGTTAGCGTCCAGCTGCCCCTGATCCCCTTGCCCTTGATCCCCCATCGCTCATCATTCCTTTACGAGAGCTAGCAGAAGGCGTTTCCGAGGCAAATCGGGGGGCCGCGGCGCGAGGTCCGTTTGGACTCCCTGCGTCCATCGCTGCCCCACGGCAACCTCTACCCCAACCCCTTCGGAACCCAATCGGCCACGGTGGGTCATCCAACCACGACAGACGTGGAACGGACCGCCACTCATTTTAGCGGAGTCGACTTCGGACGAGCAAACAGGATCTCGCGCGAATTCCTTTCTTCATTTTCAGCCGTCGAATCGCACGGACAACGCTCGAGGGATCGGCGCCGGCGTAGCCAAAAATCGGTGCGGGCCGGACTTCAGGCGCTGCGAATCCTATCCCGCTTGGCCGGAATCGACCGCCGATGCCGCGCAGCAACACCGATCGCCCGCTCCACCGCCCGCAGTTTTCGGTAGACCCCAGGTCGGCTGGCGAAGCGATCAAGCGAATTTCGGTATTTCAGGAAAAACATGAAGGTTTCGGCAAAATCCTCGCAAGCGCAGGTCGCTGCGTAATCGGTGATGAAATGATCCCGAAACCACCGCGATCGCACCCGCTCCATCGACTGTTCCGATCGGCATCGGCCCGTTTCGATCCGATACCTTCGACTCTCGGAAAGCCGTTTTTTCCAACGCTGGTAGGGCCGCGCCTGGCAATTGCCATACGACGCGTCAAACACCGGTTCGAACCATCCCTGTCGGAAAAAGTGGCTATCCAGGTAGTGCCACGCATGAGCGAATTCATGCCGGATGATGTCGGTCAGGGTGCATCCGGGTGTTCGGGCCTTGGAGGGAAGATCACGGGGCAGGTAGATCACGCCGGGACGGTATCCCTGGTGGCGGAATGGCCCCGTCTTCTCAAACACATACCCCGACTCCCCGGTGCTCCTCTGACCATCCACCCACAATTCGACATGGTCCAGATACCAACCATCCAGCAACAAACCCAAGTCAGCCAACTCTTTGCGCACGCGATGGTACGCCTGATTCACTTCCCGCATGGCTCGCATCGGCCCCTGACCGCTCTTTCGGCACTGACAACGTCTTTCCCAAAGCGCCGATCCTTCAGCCCCCAATGCACCTTCCCAAGCGCCGTCTCCCAGTCTGGTTCCCCAAGCCCCTTCGTTCAAATGAAGCGGCGCAATTTTCGAGAACCACCCGAAA
Organism: Pirellulaceae bacterium; assembly: GCA_044371425.1. Classification (GTDB taxonomy): domain Bacteria; phylum Planctomycetota; class Planctomycetia; order Pirellulales; family Pirellulaceae; genus JBEISR01. Next base: position 108,169 of record JBILTR010000014.1, read on the forward strand.
GAGCGACCTAAAAGCCTTGGTATTTTGCGGTACCACCCCGAAATACACCCCCCTTTTGAACCTCCCGATTCGGATGCTAATCGCAGGACACCTGGAGTTCCCGGCGCGGCGGAGACGTCTCTAGGCAGCCCTCCATGGCGAACGGTTGGGCTCGATTTCGATACCCAGCTCCCGAGGATCCGGCTCCCCATCGCCAGCGCCAGAAGATGGCGGCGCGGGTTTTGTCCAGCACTCCGAAGAGCGTCTGGGGACTGCGGACGGGGACTGCGGACGGGTTGCGATGAGGGCTTACCATCCACCCTACGGGCAAGCGGCAATCGGCGGCTGCAACATTCCGATTGGAAATGGCTTAAAGATACCTTGGGGAGAGTCGAGCGATAGCGGTGCGCTATGGCCCTTTGGGTTCTTTGGAACCTGACTCCAAGAGCGCTTCCTGTGCCTTGGCGAGGCTCTCCAGCCCTTGGACTCGATACGATTCAATCAGTTTTCGACGGGTGTTTTGACGTTCCGGCGAGATGGCCAACGCTTTTTCCAGGCTACCGATCGCTTCATTGTGTCTCCCTGCAATCTGCAGGATGGTGCCTCGGCTATCGAGCAATTCGGCGCTGGCCCCCGCCTGCTCGATCGCCTGGTCGATGAGGACCAGAGCGCGGTCGGTTTGCGTTGGATCTTTGCGACTGATCGCCACCGAGAGGTTGTTGATCGCCAGCGTGGTCTTGGGTTCGATCTTCAGGCAATGCTCCCAGTGTTCGATGGCCTGATCGACGTCTCCCTGCCTGTAGGCGTGGTTCGCAAGGACCAGTAGAGCCCCTGGGGAGATGACGTCTTTCAGGAGCTGCTGATCGAGGATCTGCTGCAGGGCAGGGGAGAGGGCCCAGTGTTGGAAGATGCGTTGGGACAGTTCGTCGCCGATGGAGGGATTGTTGGGATCGATCCGGGCCGCTTCCTCGAGCGCCGTCAGATCCCCTATCGCTAGTGGCTGGGGGAACTCTTTCGGATCGGCTGGGTTCTTCCATGCTTCTTCGGGGATCGACCGTCGGTAACGCAATCGATGGATGTCGGAGAGAGCTCGTCGCCATTGAGCCTGCTGGGGCTGGACAGCCAGGCCCTGCTGCAGGACGTCGATCCCTTGCTGGACATGCTCCAGCAGCATGTGGGCTTGAGCGACCAGGAGTCGATCCTGGGGAAGTTCCTGGGCGGTCCCTAGACGATCTTGGAATCGCAGCAGCAACCTTTCGGCAGCCTGCCTGGCTTCTTCTGGCATGCCCGATCGGATCGCCAATTCGGCGGTAGCCAAGTGAAGTCGTGGATCGCGTTGGGCGGCTTTTTTGACCAGCGCCACCGCCTCCTTCGGTTCCCCAGTCTGCTCCAGATACTGGCTATAAACCAGCAGCAATTCCGGGCTGACCAGTTCCCACTGGGAAGCCGCCTTGGCATGCTCGGCGAATTTCACCCTGGCGGCCTGATTGCCATTTCGAAAATCGTTGAGATATTCCCCGGCCATCCAGGCGTGAGCCGGAGCGAAGTCGCCGCCAGAAGCGGATGCCAGACGGCTCATGATCAACCGGGCCCGCGCCAGATCGCCATTTGCGACACTGCGAAGAGCGATAAAAAAGTTTGCTGACGGATGGTTGGGATCCATCTGCACCACCCGCTGATACAGCAGTTCGGCCTTCGCGATCTGCTCGGGTGTGAATTCTTGATCGAGCGAGGGAGGGGCGGTCATCTGGCTGCTGCCTCCCGAGGCATCGCCGGGAGTGGCAGCTCCCGCCTTCTTCATCCACTGCTTCATCGATGCCACGGACTCGGCCTGCTCCACATACCGTTGCAAGAGGCTCCCTTTGGGCCGCAGAGCCCCCCAAGCGACCATCCCGATGCAGACCAGCAGCAGCAGAATCAGCGGGACCATCCACTTGAGTCGAATCCAAGGACGACTGATCCGCCACAGGTAAAAAGCCTGCCAGAATTGACCGATCGCCTCCCCTGGACTGCTCCAGAGCAAGGTCCAGGGAGCTACCTGGACTGCCTGCGTCCCCTTGGCAGTCTCCCCCCTTTCCGCATCGTCCGTTGGATTGACCATCTTCCCTCGCCTGGAAGCTGTTCGGACCGTCAAGGATATCCAGTGGCTGCCTGCTGGCATCCAGCCCAATCGGCTTGTTCTTGATCATCGATCGATCGGATGCGGCCGTCCAGCCTCTGCACCGATTCTTCACCAGGGGCGATTCACTGCCAAGGTGATTCGTGAAAGAAACTCCTTGGAATATCGGCACCAGAGGCGGGCTCAGAGAAGCAGAAAAAGAGAATACAGGCCCGATGCGGGCACCATCGCCGGCATTCTGGATGCTACGTCGTACCGGCCCGGCCGCCCCCAAGCGTTTCTCGAGTGGCGGTGAACGCGTCCATCGCGGCGTCGAGATCCTCCTGGGTATGGAGCGCCGAAATCTGCGTTCGGATTCTCGCTTTGCCATTCGGAACCACCGGGTAGGAAAACCCGATGACATAAATCCCCAGCTCCAGCATCTTCTCCGCATAGCGGCCTGCGAGCGCCGCGTCTCCCAACATCACTGGGGTGATCGGATGGCTTCCCTCGAGAATCGAAAATCCTCGCTGCTGCATTCCCTGCCGGAAGTAGCGTGTATTGGCCTCCAGCCGATCCCGCAGTTCGGTCGACTCCTGCAGCATCCGCAGAGCCTCCAGGGCTCCCGCCGCCACCGGGGGAGCGACCGTGTTGGAGAAGAGGTAGGTGCGCGATTTCTGTCGCAGCAGATCGACCAGCTGCCTTGGTCCACTGGTGTAGCCGCCACTGGCTCCTCCTAGCGCCTTGCCCAAGGTCCCGGTGAGGATATCGATCCGATCGAGCACCCCACATAGTTCGTGCGTTCCACGCCCCTGGGCCCCCATGAAGCCGACCGCGTGCGAATCGTCGACCATCACCATCGCGTCGTAGCGATCGGCCAGATCGCAGATCTCCGGAAGGTTGGCGATGTAGCCATCCATCGAAAAGACACCATCGGTAGCGATCAGACGAAAGCGAGCCGATCGGGTCTGCTCTAGCTGCGCCTGGAGGTCGGCCATGTCGTTGTTTCGGTATCGAAAGCGTTGCGCTTTGCACAGCCGGATTCCGTCGATGATGCTGGCGTGGTTCAGCTCATCGGACAAAATTGCATCCTCCGGTCCTAGCACCGTCTCGAACAACCCACCGTTGGCGTCCCAGCACGAGTTGTAAAGGATCGTATCCTCCAATCCGACAAACTGGCTGATCGCTTCCTCCAACTCCTTATGGATCCCCTGCGTGCCGCAGATGAAACGGACCGACGCACAGCCATAGCCCCAACGCTCCAGGGAGTCGCCGGCGGCCTTCAGGATGCGGGGATGGCTGGCCAGTCCCAGATAGTTGTTGGCGCAGAAATTCCGTACCGTCCGGCCATCGGGCAACCGGATCTTCACCCCTTGGGGCGAATCGATGACCCGTTCCCGCTTGTAAGTCCCTGCCTGCCGCATCGCCTCGCACTGAGACTCCAGATGCTCTAGCCAACGGTCGTTCATGGATGGCCTCGCCAGTAGAGAATCACCTTGCCCGAGGCACCTTGCTTCATCACCTCGAACCCCTTCTCGAAATCGGTGTAGTGGTATCTGTGGGTGATCACCGGCCGGATATCCAATCCGCTTTCCAGCATCACCGACATCTTGTACCACGTCTCATACATCTCTCGACCGTAAATCCCTTGGATGGTCAACATGTTGAACACGACGACATTCCAGTCGATGGCGAATGGTTCAGCGGGAATCCCCAGCATGGCGATTTTCCCACCGTGGCACATATTCTGCAGCAGCGACTGGAAGGCGGCGGGGGACCCGGACATTTCCAACCCGACATCAAACCCCTCTTTCATCCCCAGTTCCGCCTGCAGATCCTGAAGCGTCTTGGGTCCTGAAACATCGAGTGCCACGGTTGCCCCCATCCTTCTGGCTAGCTCCAGCCGGATCGGATTGACATCCGTCACCACCACATGCCTTGCCCCGGCATGCCGGACCACTGCGGCCGCCATGACACCGATCGGGCCGGCACCGGTGATCAACACATCTTCCCCCAGGCAATCGAAGCGAAGCGCCGTATGGACTGCGTTGCCGAAGGGATCGAAGATCGACGCCACATCCAGGTCGATCTTCGGATGGTGATGCCAAACGTTGCTCATCGGAAGTGCGATGTACTCGGCAAAAGCCCCGGGACGATTGACCCCGACCCCTTCGGTCGCTTTGCACAGATGGCGACGACCCGCCAAGCAGTTCCGGCAGCGACCGCAGACCACATGCCCCTCGCCCGACACGATCTCTCCCGGAAAAAAATCGTGGACATTGGCGCCCACTTCCACCACCTCACCGACAAACTCATGCCCCACCACCATCGGCACCGGGATCGTCTTTTTCGCCCACGCATCCCACTTGTAGATGTGCAGATCGGTGCCGCAAATTCCCGTCCTGTCGACCCGAATCAGCACGTCGTTGATTCCGATCTCGGGCACGGGTACCTCTTCCAGCCACAGCCCCGGCTTCGACTCCCGCTTGACCAAAGCGGCCATTGTCTTCATCGTGCATCCTTTGGGAGAAGAATCTTCTGGTTGCGTCGCATCGACCAGCCCATCGACCCAGCCTGCTCACTGCATTCGGCTCACCCAACGCAGTCTGCCTGCCGCAATGGTTCGCTTGGGTCGGCGATCGGCTCGATTATAGTGAATCCCCTCACTTCGGCTCAGGGGGCCCATCGGCTCTCACTCCCCGGATTCGCCAAGCCCCCATCCGATCGCTCGCCCCAACCGTCGCCCGCCGCCTTCCAGGGAGCCAACGTGAAAAGTGAAACTCCTTCCCACCAGTGGTTCCCCACATCCTCCCTGGACTGTTTCCTCCGATGGCTCGACCAATTCCTCTGGCCCTTGTGGTTTGGTGGCCTGACTTTTTACACCGGCGTGGTGGTGCCGCTGGGTGGCCGCGTTCTGGGAAGCGAGACTCAGGGAAGTGTGACCGCTGAAGTGCTTCCTTATTTGAACGGTCTCGGTCTGCTGGCCAACCTCCTTCCGCTCCTGATTCGCAACCCCGACACACCGCGATCCCTCGCCATGCCACTGGTTGCATTGCAAAGTATCGTGATCGCACAAAGCCTCTGGGTAGCGCAGCTTTATCGCGGAGATTGGGTAGGGGAAGCAATCGACTTTTACACCGCCCACCGCATCTTGCTTTGGACCGTCACGGCGCTTTGGTGCACCAGCCTGATCGCGCACCTAGTCCGCACCGGTAAAAAAATCCGTCCGCCGCATCAGGAGAAACTCCCTTCGGAGGATGTGCGGTGACCTGAGACGGCGCCGTAGTGTTTTCCCAGTGGCGCCAAAGGAGCCACCCTCTGGCGATTTCGATAACCAGCGCCATCAAGCGGTGAATGGCTACGATCGATCGCCTTACAGATCATCCACCATCTGGCGATGGTGGCTACAGGCTGAGCTACGATCGATCTACTTACAGATCGTCCACCATCTGGCGATGGTGGCTACAGGCTGAGCTACGATCGATCGCCTTACAGATCATCCACCATCTGGCGATGGTGGCTACAGGCTGGGCTACGACGCATCTCGTCGCATCGGCAACAATTCGCGAATCACCATGCGACGGACCGCCACCGCCAGATGCCATGCCCCCCAATTCGACTCGGACCCCCGACTTCGGCTAGGCAGCATGGAAGGTGTAGCTGCTTCGAAATCGATCCGTTGGGCCATGCGTCTGGCGACCTCCACCAACAATCGCTCCAACTCCCCCGGTTGGCTCGATCCCACCCTTTCCAGAGTCGATGCGATCACTAGCTCTGCCACCCGGCCATGCTCGGCAAGCCACCGCGCGACCTCGATCCGGTCCGGCTGTTTTTCGTTCAGCCTTCCTCCCTCCATCGAATCGCTCCCTTTCACCATGGCCGCACCGGTCCGCTGCAAAAATCCTTCGGCGCATCTTCTTGGGTTGCTCGTTGGCGATGCCTGATCTCGCTGAGCATCATTCATTCCTGCGCGATGGGACGCGTTGCCTTGAAGGAGTTCGCTTCAGCCCCCTTCAGGACGCTAGCAACTTGGTGGCGACGGGAAAAGAGGAGTCCGGGGCAGCCATCCAGTGGATCGCCCGATACGTTTGCAAGCTAACGACGGGTGCTGAGAAACGACCGGGACCGGCGACGGCCAAATGCTCTTGACCCGCATCGGCCCTTTTTGCGAAGGTACGTCCATGCATACTTACATCATCAACATGGACTCCGCAGTCGACCGTTGGGAATACGTTCGCTCGCACTATGAGCGAACGGGGATCCCCTTTTCCCGCGTCTCGGCAGTCGTCGGAAAGAAGCTTCCTTTTCCGATTCCGGAATACGATGAGGCGCGGTATCGGCGAATCCATGGCCAGCGGACCAATCCTGGCGCGGTGGGTTGCTACATGAGCCACCTCGACTGCTACCATCGTTTTTTGCAGTCGGGAGATCCGTTTGCGATCATCGCCGAAGATGACAGTTGCCCGGCCAGCAATTTGCGGCAGATTGTCGATGCAGCTTTGGAGTACAGCGATCACTTCGACTTGCTGCGGCTGTGTGGCTTTCACAACCCGCATCCATTGCCGGTCGCCAGCCTGTTCGGGCCGTATCAACTGGCTGTCTGCACCACGCGGCTATGCGGAACCGGCGCTTACCTGCTGTCGCGTCATGCCGCTCAGGTCTTCCTCAAGCGTCTGATTCCCATGGTGCTTCCGATCGACCATGCCATCGATCGCGAATGGACGATGGGTCTTCGCAGCTTGGCGGTCATTCCTCTTCCTGTCGGCCAGACCGACCACCAGTTCGGAACGACGATCGGTTACCAGACGCCATACAAGCTGCCTTGGTATCGGCGCTACTGGACTGTCTTCCCCTTCCGATTCGCCAACGAGACAACGCGCATCGTCTATCGCCTGCGGCAGTACCGGAGCCTCAGGAAGAAGCTGGGCCAACAGCGGACTTCCCAAGAGCGATATCGCGGGGACCTTGGCGAGACTCCTTCGGTGGCTTTGCCTCTGGCCTCGATGCCAACCGATGATCGGCAGATCCATCCGACTCGCAAGGGAGCCTAAACGGTCAGGCCGCCTTACTGGCCGCACTCACCCCAGATCGCTCCACCTTCACCTGCCGCAGTTCTTCGCCGCGGCCAGATCGCGCAAATAGAACACCGCCCGGGGTCGTCACCCGAGGCAACCATTGCGCGAAGCACTCGGCCAGCTCTTGGGTCCGCCAGCCTGAGTCGATGATCACCAGATCGCTGGGGGGAAGAGTCTGAGCGATCCTAGGCAAAGCTGTCTCGGGGGTGCCAGGAATCAAGCTGGCTTTCATCCCACGCTCGGAGACCAAACGATGCACCGATTTCAGTGGGAGGTGGTCGGTAGGCCGCGCCCCATGCTCTTCGGCCGCTTCGAAGAGATCGACGCCAACATAACGAATCTGCAAAACGCCAGCAGGAGCCTTCAACACGGGAAGGACGCGCTGGAGCCGCTCACCACTGCCGATTCCTATCTCCAGAACGCTTGCCACCGGATGCTGCAGCAAATGCAACATCAGCGCCCGCTCTTCCACCGGCTTCGAGAAATGCTGCCAATAGATTTTCTGAAACCACGTTAGCCGGCTCATGCGACGAATGCCTCATGCTTGTCGAGAGATTGGCCCCTGAAGGAGGCATGACGAGTCCCACTCGCAAGTCCCCAGTTGCTCGGATGCTGCTTTCCGAGCTTTCTGCAAAGGTTTTCGTCCACTTGCTGGTCGCTTCTCGATCGTTTCCTTTCCCTGCGTCACAGCTTACCGCCTTTGACAAATCGGGCCGGAACGAGGCCACTGCCGGCTCCCCCACACCGGCTCACTCAGGATCGGTCATTTACCCAAGCGACGTGTTCTGGCAAACTAACGAGGAACCTTGGGACCGAAGCGAGCTGGAAGTGGTCCATTCCAGCCACTCCCAAAAGGTGCTGCACTTACCCACCGCAATTTCAGTGGCGTCCCGCATCCCTCGCGGGCTCAGGGCCCCTCGATCGATCGGTAGAGCGTTTTCCGTTGTCCCAGCCGATTGGTTTTCACCACCGCTCAGCCGAAAGCCATCTGGTCAGAAATCACCCCACATTCGGAGTTTCCCCTTATGGATCGCCCAACCGCTTGCCGCCGCCTTGGTTCCATCCCCAGGCTGCACCTGGCCTTGGCCCTTGCCTTCCCATCGGCTCTAGCCCCCCAGGGTCCATCAACCGCCCAGGAGCCGGTCAACTCCAGGTCAGCCTCGGTGGCGGGGCAGCAACGGGAGGGAGTGGAGTCGATTCGACTGCCGGTGGTCCGCGACAGTTGGGTGTCGGCCTATCCCGCCGAACGTCAGGGGAACAACGGCGGCTCCCCGAGGATCAAGCTGAAAGGGATTGAGGAGATGTCGCTGGTCGATATCGACCCGGCCCAGCTGGCGGGCTGCGAGGTGATTGCTGCCCAGCTTCATCTGCATGCGGAAGGGGAAGAGACGCTGGGGCGGGTGACGTTGTCGACTGTCGTAGTACCCTGGGAAGAAGGGGAGGGAGAAAGTTACGCGGTGGGTGGACCAGGCTGCAGCTTTGTCTGGGCCGATCGCGGCAAGCGGCGGTGGGGATCCAATGGAGGAGGCGACCTGACGGATGCGGCTTTGGGACAAGCCGGCACGATCTGGGGCTTTGCCGACGCCACCCCGCGCACCAGCGACGGCTGGCAAACCATCCCCGTGTCTGCGGAGGTCATGCAGGCCCGCATCGACGGTCAGTCTCATGGTTTCCTGGTGGTCGATGACGTCGGCAGCCAATACCGGTTGGAAGGAGATCGATTTGAGTTCCAACTGATGCCCAACCGATTTTTCTCTAGCCGACAGCGCAATCAGCGACACGCACCCTTTTTCACCGTTTGGTTCCGCAGGAATTCACCTAGCCAGCGCGAGGCCAGCCCCTACGACTCTCCCCAAAGTCCAGTTGTCGCCACCGTCGCCATTCCCGAGGTCCCGCCTCCCGCCTGGAAGCTTCCAGGGGATCTTCCAATCCAGTCGCTGTATGGTCATCCGCTGGAGCCCCACATGATGGCAGCGGCCAAGGGAGAGGCGCTCTGTTTCTGGATCGATGCAAAAGCACAAGAGGTCCGTCTTTTGGATGATGGTGGCGTCGAGTGCGAGTTGTTTGAAGCCCCAACGATTCAAGGCCACCACGACCCGCTGATCCCGATCGGCTTTCCAGCTTCGGCGATCCCCTCCACAACCGCCTCCCAGAAATGCCTTCTGGAGATCTACATCCCTCGGAACTTCGGCGACACCATCGCCAAGCCGCAGATCGCGGTGGCGGGGAACAAGATCGAACTGCCGATCCGAATCTGGTCCTGGCAACTCCCGGATCGACTGACCTTCATTCCGCAGATGAACTGCTATAGCCTTCCCGATCACGAAATGGACTACTATCGACTGGCGCATCGCCACCGAACCTGCCTCAATCGCCTCATGTACAACTGGAATGGTCGCGTCGCTGAGGCAGCGCGACCCAAGCAGCTTCCCGATGGCTCTTGGGACTGGTCCCAATGGGACGCGCGCTTTGGCCCGCTCCTGGATGGCACTGCCTTTCTAGATCAACGCCGTCCAGGAGCTCCCGTCGATGCCTTCTACCTGCCGCTCAATGAGAACTGGCCGATGCAGCAGGATAAGTTCTTTCAAGGCGGATACTGGATCGAACATGCCTATCCGGAAGCGTACTGGGAACAGTTCCGCGATGCGGCCACCCGATTCGCTCGCCATCTGGGAGAGAAGGGGTGGAAGGAGACGATGTTTGAGTTCTATTTGAACAACAAGTTGTACCATCGCGGGCCCAAGGGGGACCAAAGCAGCGCTTACTGGATATTCGACGAACCGGTCAATACGCAGGATTTCTGGGCCCTGCGTCGATTCGGGATCGAATACTGGCGCGCCGTCGCCGATGCGGGACCGGCCAGAATGACCTACCGCGCCGATATCTCACGCCCCCAATGGCAACGCGACCTTCTGGATGGGGTCACCAGTGTCGACGTCGTCAATGGAAACCTGCGCGAGTACCGCGATCGGGCGCTAGCGCGGAAGAAGAACTTCGGCACCATGGCATATATGTATGGTGGAGCCAACCCGCTTCACAGTCCCTACGCAACCGTCGCCGCTTGGTCGATCGATGCGTGGGCTCAAGGAGCCGATGGGGTGGTCCCCTGGCAGACCATCGGCACTCCCAAATCGTGGGAAGCCGCCGACGAGCTATCGGTCTTTTACCCAACGAAGGAAGGCCCCGTGCCCAGTGTGCGTCTGAAGTCCTTCCGCGCAGGTCAGCAACTGGTCGAGTATCTCAATCGCTACGCTCAAGTGGCCCAAGTCGACGCCTACGGCCTGCGGGAGTGGATTCGCAACCAGCCCCAATGGTCCGGCCAGCTCAGAAAGAAAAACGAGGAAGATGCCGGCCAGCAGGTCTACTCCCCTCAGTCCGGCAAGGATCTGGAGCAATTGCGTTATCGACTTGGCAGCTTGCTGGAAGAACTTCACCGTCGCAGCCAGAGCAATCCCGAGCCGTACGACCCGCGGCCCCCACAGTTTTCCGTCGACCGCATCGCGCCACGCGAGGTAGTTCCACCGATCGCCGTGCAGGAAGGTGAAGTGACATCACGCTGAGCCATCGCTTCTTGGTAGCTATCCATCGCCGAAGGTTGGATCGTTTGCGCGAATGGAGACTCCATTTCCATCGCTTGGCAGCGGTGGCTACCTGGCGTTTGTCCTGATCGTTTGAAGTTGGCGTTACTTTTTATCTAGTGCCCTTCGCACTGCGCCAGCCAATCGGGATGCGCATCGGCGTGATCGGCGATCTCTTCCAAGATCGCCTGACGGTCCCACTTCGGCGCCCAGTCCCAATGATCGCGAGTCTCCTTGGCATCGAGGATCAGCCAGGGGACATCCTGCGAGCGTGCCTCCGCCTGCCGCTCCACCTCCACCCGTTGCCCCCATCGCTCCCCACACCAACCGCTCAGTTCGGCCAACGAAAAACTGCTTTCCCTGCCTCCTGACACATGCCAGACCGATTCCCAGGGATGCGGCATTCCCTTTTGGATCTGCTTGAGGATCAGAGCCCCCAAGTCTTCTGGGTGCAGCATGTCTCGCACCTGCCACCCCATCCCCCCATAGCCCAGATACCTCAGCGGCTTCGCCTCGCGCCACCGATGCAGCCAGAAAGCGACGATGCCCTGATCGATCCGGCCAAACTGCCCGGCACCGGCCATCACACCACAGCGATCGATCCAGACAGGAAATTGATACGCCACACCATATTCGATCGCCATCACTTCGCTGGCCAGTTTGGTGGCGCCATACAAGGAGATCGGTGCTCCCGTCGAAAACGACGTGCCGATCCCATCCAGCGACCATCCCTCGATCGCGGCCACCGCATTCGAAGGGTCACCCGAGTCGATCTCCCACCTGGAATCGATCGGTACCAATGGCAGTCGACTCAGCCGATCGATCGAGTAGACCCGCGAAGTGCTCAGCAGAATCAGTCCAGCCTGATGCCGCTTGCACAACTCCAGGACCTGACAGGTCCCATGAAGATTGTTGGAGACCAGTTGGGCGCTGGAAGATGGATGGCCGGCGGTTCCGGCGAGCACGCTGGCGTAAGCGGCCGCATCGATCACCCAGTCGAAGCCCCCCAGCCGCTCCAGCAAGTCACCATCGCGTTGGTCGCCCACCTGCACCTCGATTCCCTGCCTCTTGAGAACCTGGAGATTGCTTGCCGAACCGGGCCGACTGAGATTGTCGATACCGACCAACTGCAATCCTGCTGGTCCCTCTTCGTTCAGCCACAGGGCGATGCGGCTGCCGACAAACCCGCAGATTCCGGTGATCAGCATGCGCATCGAAAATGTCGCTCCAAAAAAGAAGAATCCCCCCAATCGTCGCGCCGCATCACTCATGAAAAACAAGCCGCTTCGATCGATCGGGGGTTGGGAAAACGTCGACGGTCGCTCTATTGTAATGAAGGTGGAGGCTTCGCCTTTTGGTCTCCCGACCCTCTTCCCCGCATCGGCTTCCTCTACCTCATGGCCCATCGCCTCATGCGTTCCAGCCCTTCGCCCAAGCCGCTTGCAGGGAATCTGGCGATTGCCTGCTGGAGTCTGCTTTGCCTGGCGCTAGCCTGGACTTGGTCGCAGCGATGGGAAGGGGCGTGGCGGCAAGAGCAATCGGGGCACCTGCGGCGCCTGGCGATCGCCGCCGGCCAGCTCATCACCTTCCAGCAGCTGGTCCCCTCTGCCGAAGGTCGACGCGCCTGGGGCAGCCTGGAGCAGTTGCTACAGCTTTCGCTGATGCCGCTTCCTGCCCTCAGCAGCGACGATGGTGTGGCCCGCGATGGCACTCCCTCCATGCCCAGCATCTCCGATCCGGTCTGGACTAGAGAAGCGGACCGCCGATGGCGCGTCGCGGTGGAGATGGAGCTGCCCGAAGCGGCACCGGCGGCGCGGCGGCTGCTGGCTGTCCGCTTTGCCGATCCGAATGTAGCCGCCTCCCCGTGGCTTGGCCTTCGCCCCTGGCAAATCGCCACCCTGCTGTGGGCCATGGGCGCTGCAGGCTGGTGGTTGGCCATCCACTGGCCACGGCGTCAGGAGAGACTGCGGGAAGCGGAAATGGCCAAATGGTCTCAGTCCGTCCTGGAAGACGAGGGGCGGGAAATTCAGGCCCCCATCGGCATCATCGACCCCGACAGCCCCGTCGCCAGCCCGCTGGAAACCGCCTTCCTGACCATCAATCGACGATTGATCGAATCCCAGCAATCCAGCCGCACCACCGGCGAAGTGCTCGATGAAATGCGGGAAGGAGTCCTGACGGTCGATCACCAGATGCACCTGAGTTATCTGAATCGAGCGGCGGGGCAGATGCTTCCGATCAGCGGGAAATCGCCGATCGGGCGCCCCTTGGTGGAAGCGATCCGCATCCCGGGCCTTGTCGACCTAGTGCAACGGACGATGGATCAGGAGGGGACCAACGATTCCAATCGATCGTTCGAAGGAGCAGGGCAGGAGGGGGTGCTGGAGCTAGGGAGTACGCAACCCACATTCCTCCGTGCTCGCGCGACGCGCTATCGCCAGCCCACCGGTCTGCCTCAGGTCCTGGTAACCCTGGCCGATGAAACCCAGCTGCGCAAGCTGGAGAACCTCCGGAGAGATTTCACCGCCAATGTCTCCCATGAACTCAAGACCCCCCTGTCGTCGATCAAAGCCTATGCCGAAACGCTGCTGATCGGTGCCCTCGAGGACCCCGAACACAATCGAGGGTTTGTGGAGCGGATTGCGGAGCAGTCGGAGCGACTGGAACAGTTGATTTTCGATCTCCTGAAGTTGGCTCAACTGCAGGATTCGGCGATGCTCAAACCCGAGCCGCTGATGCTGAGGCCACTGTTAGAGCAATCGCGCAATGCCTTCCTCCCAATCGCTCAACGAAAGGGAGTCATCCTGGAGTTCGACCTCCAGATCTCGCCCGCTCTGGAAATGCGGACCGATCGCGATGCGTTGCTGACGATCGTCAACAACCTCATCAGCAACGCTGTTCGCTACACGCCCACCGGTGGGAACGTGCTGGTCCAGGCGGAGTCGATTGGGGATCAAGTGGTTTTGACGGTCCGCGACACTGGAATCGGGATCGCCGCAGAAGATCTACCAAGAATCTTCGAACGTTTTTTCCGAGTCGAAAAGGCGCGGACTCAGGAAGCCGGGGGAACCGGGCTGGGGCTAGCGATCGTCAAGCACTTGGTGACCTCGATGCAAGGACAGATCGACGTCGAAAGCCAAGTGGGCCGCGGCAGCACCTTCCGACTGCAGCTTCCCCGCATCACCAACGAACCTGCTCTCGCCCCCATCCCCTAATGGAAAGCGTTTCTCTTGTTGAGGCCATCGACCATCTGGCGATGGCTGGCTACGAAGAGAACCTCTCCATCCCGCTGTCCTGATGGGTGTGCGCAGCGGTCGTCGCGACCAGATACATGCGAATGCTGAAAAGAAATTGAGCAATTCTGTTGTTTTTATTCTGATCGCTGCGATGAGTATAACTCACAAGATCCCCACCTTCTTCCATGGACACAATGTCATTATAAGAAGTGGGATTCGCCCTACCCTTAGTTCTCTGGAAACTGCCGCTCCGCCATCTTGCCGTTCCATTCCTTACAACCAGCAAATTCGATGGGATTGATACCTTCGCCTACCTACTGAACAGGCGCCAAGCTGAAGGACCATGTCGACTCTGACAGCCCTTTCCCCTGTCCGTCGCACTCGGCTTTTCGAGCCATTCTGAGCGGCTTCTTGTTATCGATAGCTCAACTATATTCCTGCCGAAGGATCCATCGACGCAAGTTCTCACGAGGCGCTTGGTGGTGGACTTCACTTTTTTGGGCTCAGAGTCTTTTCTCGAAAGGTCGAAAGAATGGCAAGGCTCAACTGGATTCGCTTGACTGCGATGATTGGACTGGTAGCTATAGGCTCCAACAGGGTTTGCGCATCGTACATGTTCGTTGACCCAACTGGCTTTGACGCGCAGACAACGTCAACACCGGGTAGCTACAACTTCCCGAAGATTGGTACGATCACGGCGAACGTTAAGTTTCTTGGCGACGGAATCAGCCTGGGAACGCGAACGCTGGATTTTGACGGCCCCGGTCTCTCGAATCCATCATGGATGGGTGGGACACGAGAAATGTTTAACATCAACTATGACGGTTCTGCGTCTGGAGGCCCTCGCGAGTTGATGGAGATCGAGTTTGTTTTCTCCACCCGATTTTCAAATGCTTCCTACATGCTATTCAATGACTTTGATAGCGAAGAAGGCGTTGCGATCGCCGCGTTTGACGTCAACAATTCCTTAATCCCCTTCGCCGACTTGACGCTCACCCGTGTCGATGGTGAACAACCAGGTGGTGCCTCTAGCTTGATGCCCCTCTGGTTGGATTACAACCCAACCAATGACTGGGCTAGCGGCAACTCTCCCTGGTCGGGGACAGGTGCGGTCAGCGGTTTTCTAGTGGATACCGAAGACGACTCGAATGACGATGTCGGCGTTGCCATTTCATCGTCGCGAACGATCAGCCGTGTCGTTTACTATGTCAACATGGAGACCGATAGCACTGGCGGCAACAATCTCCGCTTCAATTTTGCTTCGCCGGTTCCAGAACCTGGCTCGATTGCGATTTTCGGCATCGGGATGCTGGGTGCTTATGGCCGCTATCGACGACGCAACAGAAACTGAACCTGGGGTCGTGCGCGAGTCAGGCAAGAAGACGGGCAGCCAAACGGCTGCCCGTCTTTAGACTGCTCCATGGATGATTCGGGGCAGCGATCGCTTTCTTGCATCTGCTTGGAATCGCCCAAGGAAGATCCCCGGACGGCTCGCGCTGCATCGCTTAGATTGGGCCGCAATTTCAGTACGGCCCCATGATGTGGCAGTGTGTGTCACTTCGCCTACGGACGGACAGCATTGCCGGGATGGCCCCATTTTCCAGTCCACTCACCATCTAGCGATGGCTGGCTACCAAGGGTGTTCAGAGCATGTCGATGGGGTCGACATCGATCAGCAGCTGGATCTCGCCTGGTGGCGCCAGTTCCCGATCGATCGGCACCAGCATCCGATGCAACGGTTCGGCGTGTGGGCAGCAGAGCAGGATATGGAACCGATACTTCCCGCGCAACTTGGCAAAGGGTGGTGGTGCCGGGCCGAGGATCCGACATTCGGGAGCGATCGACTCCTGCAGGCTCTTTAGCTTCCTGGCGACCGTCTTGGAAAACGCGTCGGTCGCCTCCAGGTCAGGCCCCCGCACGATGATTCTGGCCATGCTCCCGAATGGCGGATAGCCAAACCGCTCCCTATGCTCCAGTTCCTGCTCAGCGAAGTTTTGAAAATCGTGCTTCGAGGCGGCCAGGATCGCAGGATGGTCGGGGGAATAGGTCTGCACCACCACCGTCCCTGGCTTTTCGCCACGCCCCGTCCTTCCTGCCACCTGGGTCACCAACTGAAACGTCCGCTCGGCGGCCCGAAAATCAGGAAAGTGCAATGCGGAATCGGCATGGATCACCCCCACCAAAAGCACATTGGGGAAGTCCAGTCCCTTGGCGATCATCTGGGTGCCTAGCAGCAGATCGACCTTCCCCTCACGAAATTCGGCCAGCGTCCTTTCGTGACTGCCTGGCTTGCGCATGGTGTCGGAATCCATCCGAGCGATGGTCGCTTGAGGATATTTCTCCCGCACTTCAATCTCCAGCCGCTGCGTTCCGGTTCCCCAGTATCGGATCCCTGCATGCTTGCACTGCGGGCACTGATTGGGGGTGGCGATGGTGTACTCGCAGTAATGGCAGACTGCCTTTCCCCCGTCCTGATGGTGCGTCAGCGGCAGATCGCACTCGGGGCAGGGAACCACATAGCCGCAATGAGGACACTGGATGCTGGTGGCAAAGCCGCGCCGATTCAGCAGCAGGATCACCTGCCCTTTCTGCTGCAGCGTCTGTTCGATTTCCCGGTGCAGCGGCCCGCTGATCGATCCCTGACCCTGTCGATCGCGCGGGTCGCGCAGGTCGACCACATCGACATGCGGCAACGGTCGGTTATGGATCCGGCGGGGAAGACTGACTAGCTTGTACGCGCCGCTGCGCACCCTCTGCCAGCTCTCCAGCGATGGCGTGGCCGACCCCAGCACCAGGGGAATCCGCAACAGATGGGCCCGATGCAGGGCGACATCCCGGGCATGGTACCTGGGCACCGTCTCTTGCTTGAACGACGATTCATGCTCTTCATCGACCACGATCAGTCCCAGATGAGGCGCGGGAGCGAACAGGGCGCTGCGCGGGCCGATGACCACATCGGCCTGACCGCTGGCGATCCTCCGCCACTGCTGATGCCGCTCCACATCGCTCATGTGGCTGTGCAGCACGGCCACGGTATCGAAACGGGACTGAAAGCGATGGCGCGTTTGCGGAGTCAAACTGATTTCGGGGACCAGCACGATCGCCTGGCGGCGCATCGCAATCGTCTTTTGGATCGCCTGCATGTAGACTTCCGTCTTCCCGCTGCCGGTGACACCATGCAGCAGAATCGTCTGCGACTGGCGACTCTCCATCGCCTCCTCGATCGCCCGGAGAGCCAGTCGCTGGTCGGCGCTGAGCGCCTGCGGCGCGGTGCGCGGATGGCCGACGGGTCGCGCGCCTGCTGCTCCCGAAGACTCCATCCGCCGCTCCCCACGCACCTCCACCAGCCCACGACCGCGCAGCGCCTGAAGCGGTGCGATCGAACAGGATGCCTGCTGCAACAGATCATCCTGCAGCAACCCCTCAGGATGCCCATCGAGGATCTCCACCAACCCCCGCTGCTTGGCGGTCAGCTTCGCTGCCGGTTTTCTCAAGCCGTCTTCACTAGCATCACGGGCAGAATCATCCGCCGCAGGTTCTTTGTCCCCGATTGGCGATCGGCCTTCGGCCAGGGCCTTTCCCAAATCGGTCAGCCGCCAGACCGATTTCTCACGCGTTCCCGCCGCCGCCCGCACGCCAGCCGGAACAACCGCTTCAAACACCTGCCCCAGCGGCACTAGGTAATAGACCGACATCCATTCGATCAGCTTCAGCAACGGACCGTCGCACAGAGGCTGGTCATCGACCAGCTTGGTCACTTCCTTCAGCGAAGCGGGAGCCACCTTGGCCACTTCGATCGCCATGCAGTAACCCAGCACGGGGCGATTGGATTTGCCCAGCGGCACCACGACGCGCATCCCCGGTTGCAGCGAGCCGGCGAATCGGTCGGGGATGCGATAGGAAAACGGACCCCAGGGCGCTTCCGACAGGACGATCGTCGCCGAAGGCACCTCGCTTCCCGCATCCTGCTCCCAGGGGGGTAGCTGGTCCGCAAATAGATCCCGCTGTCGACTGCTCATCCCACCACTCGCTCTTTTCCCCCCAGCATCCTGGCCCTCTCTCGATCGTCAGGCACCATTTCCCCGCGGAAGATCGACTTGCACCAATTGCCAAACGAACGTGCATGGGCCAGAATCCGTCGGATCCATCGGCTCTAATACCGTACCACGAAACCAGTCGGCTCAGGATCGACGCCAGGCAGTTCCCCCAACCTCACACCCAGGCATCGTAGGGAGACACCAGGGAGGAGACCAGGGGAGCCGACCGGGGCCGATGGAACACCACCGATCCTTTTCTTGAAACTCAGGCGCCCCGCATCATTCGCTGGAAATCGGGTACAACCACCCGAACAGCAATCGAACGTGAGATAGGAAAAGGGAGTCCCAGAGCGATGCGCATCGCCATCTTTGGAGGGTCGTTCGATCCGGTGCACCTGGGGCATCTCTGGATTGCCGAAGGGTTGCGGGAGCATGCGCAGTTGGATGAAGTGCGTTTTCTGCCAGCCGCTATTTCCCCCCTGAAGCAGCATCAGCAAGCCGCCGACGCATCCCACCGCGTCGCCATGCTCCGCCTGGCCATCGCAGGCCATCCGCACTTTGCGATCGACGAACGGGAATTGAGACGCGGTGGAGTCAGCTATACGGTCGATACGGTACGGGAGATGGTCGGCGAACAACCTGGGGACCAGTTCTATTTGATCCTCGGAGCCGATTCGGTCGCCGATCTCGCTCGGTGGCGCACCCCCGACCAAATCTTTCAGATGGTGACGCCTCTGGTGGTCGGACGCGGTGGAGAAGCCCCGATCGACTGGCAACTGCTTGCCGGTTATCTCTCGCCACAACGACTCGAAGAGGCCAAACGGCTGGCGATCGAATCGCCGCTGATCGCCGTCAGCTCGCGCGATATCCGCCAGCGGGTCGCTTCCAGACAGAGCATCCGCTACCGAGTGCCTCGTCCCGTCGAAGCCTACATCGAAGCCCAGCAACTCTATCGCGACAATCCCGTTTCGACAGGGGCCACGACGTGATCGAACCCTTGCCGTCGGGGCAGGCAGCGCGGCGCTGGAGCGACCTGCTGCAGGAGGTGATCGATAGGATCGAATCGTCGTCGGACCGTCTTCTCATCGAGCCGGGAGGGCAGGAAGCAAACGGTCGGCAGGCACAACTTGGCCAGCCAAGTCCAGGTGACTGGCGTGAAGCGATCGCCAGATGGGCGCAGGAACCTCGCGATTCGGTCAGTCGCTGGGCGCGTCGGTGGTCCAGTCACGCTCCAGACCCGCTGAAGAAAACGCCACCTGCTGCTGCCCGCTCCTCCTCTGGCGATTCCACCCCCTCGCCCCCATCCGTCGCACTGGAGATGGCGCAATCGTGGCTTGCCGCCGGAGGCCCAAGGCCGCTGGGCCAGATCTGGTGCCAGGTGGCCCAGCAAGGCCCATGGTCGGTGCCGCTGCTAAAAAGTCAGGTGGCGTGGCTGAAGCTGCTGGCGCAGCAGCAAGATCGACCGACGGCCAGGCCGTGGCGACTTTCGCTGGGGATGGTTGCAGCGATCTGGATCGTGGCGCTTTTTCTGATCGAATACCACGGTGGCATTCTGCATGCCATCGCTATGCGGGAACATCTGGAAGACCAGCCGATTCCCTTGGCGATGGAGCAAGTGCGGCAGGCGATCCCAATTGTTGCAACCTGCTTGCTGGTATCGTTCGTTCTTCTCGGGTGGCTTTGGCGACGCTGGCTGTCAGGACGCCGCCACGACGCCTGGCGCACCCACGCGCAATGGTTGTTTGCACAACAGTTGTTCCAACACCATGTTTCGGTACCCGAGGCAGTGGCGATCGCCAGACAGTCGATTGCGATGCGCAACGACCATCGAAGAAGATCCGACGCTGTCCAACTTCCCACCGACGCGCTGGGCCTGCATCATGCAGTGCGTTGGTCGGAGATTGGCCTGCGCTATCGGCGCGATCGATGGCAAGCCGCTGGGCATGTCTTTTCCTGGCTGCTGGGCCTTCTCGGGATCGCCACGGCCATCGCAGCCGCCTCCCTTCCATGGGTCGTGATGATTCGCGAGGTGATGCGGCAGTTGATACCTGGAATCGACTCGGGATCGATCCCGACAGGGGGTGGCCCGTGAGTCGATCAGGGAGGGACGTGGTCTCGGCAAGCCATGCCGCAACGCTGGCCGAGGCGCTGGCCGATACCGTGCGCCGGCGCGGCGATCGCAGGGAGCTTCGGGCGCTGGCCGAACGATGGCGAGCCGGACCGCAAGAAGTGGAAATCGCAGAGGGCCAGGAAGAGGGCGATGGCAACCGATGGGAACAGGCCATTGCGATGGTGGCCAAGGATCCGGAATTGGCCGAGCGATGGTTGGAGGGGAGGTACCAGATCGCAGCGATGCGAGGCCAACTCAGCTCGGCGACAGCCTATCCGCTCTTGCTGGGCTTGGTCGCCATGGTCGCCTTTTGTCTGCTGGGGCTCTCCCTGCAGCGCTTGGATCGCGCGATCACCGAGGGAATGGACGATCCATTTCTAATGGGCGCCAGGCAGTTGGTCTCCTCGACCTCCGGCTTGATGCTGACGGTGGCTCCTTCGGTAGGACTGCTGGTGCTGTTGGGATGGGGGTTGATTCGACTGATCGCCGGCAGGCAGGCAGCAGGTTGGTCGCTGGCCAATCTGCCCGGGATCGGCGCCACCTTTCGTTCGGCTGGATCGCTGGAGCTGTTTCGCACGGCCTCGATCCTGCAGGAAGCAGGTTGGGATCTCCCCAAGGCCCTGGAAGCAGGCTCCAAGCTCTGCGATGCCCCCTTCGCTCCGTGGCTGGGGCGATCGATGGCCGAGACGATTCGCCAGGGTGCATCGCTGGCACAGGCCATGGCGACGCACCAGTGGTTCCCGCTCTGGATGGCGGCTTGGTTTCATGAGGCCGAGCGGTCCAAGATCACGGCGGCAGGGTCGATGGACCGAATGGCCGATTATCTGCAACTGGAAGTCGATCAGTCAGGGCGAGCGATGGCGACCTGGATGCCTCTACTGATTTTTGGAGTGATCCTGTTGGGGTTGCCGGTCGGCTACTTTGGCCCGGTGATTCAGTACATCAGCTGGATTCGGGCGATCTCCGGTTGGTAGCGAGATAAGCTTGAAAAGATTGAAGGGGTTGCGATGAAGCGATGGGATTGGGGGATGGAATAGTCGATGGACCAGTGGCTCTTTCAAGCACCGATCTGGCTATTGCTGGTGATCCCAGGACTGGCGGTCCACTGGGCGGCGCGCATCGTGCGCGGCCAGGAGCGAGAGGTGGGGCTCTCGCATCGGCTCCTGGAGATGCTGGGATGGGGATTCCTGGCCTGGGCCGGGATAGGACTGCTGTTGCTGCTGGTGGTGCCTTGGAACTGGCCACTCATCCCACTGCTGCTAACGATGCTGCTCAGCGGCCTCTACGTCCGCCGGCGCTGGCATCAAACGCGAATGCTGCACGCTTGGGAAACCCTACGGCTTGGCGGAAACATCGATCCGTCCATAGGAAGTCGAGTCGATCCACCCCCAGCCGAAGATCGACTGTGGCTGGGAGCGATGGCTCAGGAAGCCCCCTGGTCGATTCGTCGATCGCTCGGCGCGCTGGGCAGCCAGTTGATCCAGTCCTCGGGGAGTTATAACGCAGAAGTGCCTAGGGGTTTCACCCCCGCACATCTCTTGCAATTGGCCCTGATGGAATCCGAAGACGGGAAGCAGAAGGAGCGAAACGCCGATCATCCAACCGCGCGAACCGGTTGGTTGGTGCAGTGGGAGGAAGCCTACCTGGCGCCACGTCGGCATCTGCTGAACCGACTCGCCTACCACTGGGTGGTTTGGTTCGTGATGACGATCTTTCATTTTTTCTTTCTACAGCGACTCTTTCCATCCCTTCGCTCCATGGGCGCATGGACCATCGGGCAAAAAGGTGGCACCTTCAGCGTGGCAGCCGCATCTCCCTGGATCGCCCAATGGATGAACCGATGGCTGGAGAGCGGACCAATCCTGATCGTGGGGCTCGCGCTGTTTGCGGGGTTTTTGATCTGGATGGAACCACAGATGTGGCGATGGGCTGCGTCGCGGTGGCGGCCAGGACACCAGAGGGAGCAAAGACAACTGGCGATGGCTGCCCTGGCAGTTCCCCCACTGCCCAGCCCGCAGCGACTCGAGCGACTGCGGCGTCTGGCAACTCAGCACCCGCATCGCGAATGCCGCGAGGAAGGGGCCAGGGCGATCGAATCGCTGGAATCGGGAAACGACTGGACCAGCGCCTTGGCCGAGGTCGACTGGCTTTCCCGTCGCGAGGCGCAGCAGATGCCCCAGGCTGTCACCTTGGCCACTGAGCAGGGAAGCAGAATCGACCGAAACTGGCAGGAGGCGGCCGATGCGCTGGTGGATCGGCGGCAGTCCCGTCGCAAACTCTGGTACGATCGAGTTCTGTCGATTGTTCACGTTGTCCTTACCGTCCTTGCGGCGCTCTACCTAAGCCTCCCAGCAATCTACTTTTTCCAATGGATCAAGTTGATGATCGAGCAAATGGCGGCGCAACCATGATCACCCCTCAGTTCCCCACAGGCCAAACCACCGCAGGATGCCGATCCGGCGACAACTCCCTTGGCGTCCACCGACGGCCAGGCGCGATGCTGATTGAGTGCATCTCCGGTTTGGCCGCCACCATGGCGTTGATCCTGGCATTCCTCCCCTGGATGACTTCGTTGCAGCGTCAAGCTGCCGACCTCCAGCATCAACGCACGGCTCAGCAGTGGCTGCGATGGGCCGCCCTGTCGATGCCCATGCAAGGCCTTCAGCCTTGGCAAGGGATCCGCGAAATCCCCATCGATCCAGATGCCTGCGGCGAACTTCCATCGGGACAGATGCAGGCGACCTGCAGCGACTGGGTCGGCGCTTCCCAGAAGCCGATCGGCTGGCAGATCGACCTGGATGTCCGCTGGGGCAGTGGCGCCACCGCACAGCAACGCCAACTTCGCATCTGGAGGCTGCGATGATGCCAAATCGCAAAGCCAATGCCTCCCGACGTGGATTCACGCTGACCGAACTGATGGCGGTGGTGACGATCCTCTCGACGACGCTGGCGCTCCTTCTGCCGACCATCGTGCGCATCGTGCAGTGGAACCGAAAACAAACCGAAACGGCGCTGGTGACCCAGCATCTGGATCGATTGCGTGAGGCGATCGAAAAGGATTTTGAGCGAGTGGAAGAAGTCGATGCGAAGCCGGATGGGGATGTGATGCTACGAGGCAAAGGATTCGAAGTCCTTTACCGGCGATGGGACCTTGGGATCGCTCGAGAGGAAATCGAGTCACCTGGGCAAAACGTACGCCGGGAATTCTATCGTTTGCCATCGGGGTTGAGCCTGCGATGGAGTCCGAACTTGGGCAGATGGATGAACGATCGCACCGGACCGATCGCCATCGGACGTCTGGAACGAAGTCCAAGAGAAGCTGGCAACGGGGATGCGATTGCTCCCCTGGGATCGGGCACGCAGTGGCTGCAGTGGCGGGCGATCGGTGGCGGTAGCGCGTTCGCCCTGCATCAAGCAACCGACCTGCAGGCAACCGACCTGCAGGGAAGTGAGGAGGCAGGAACGCCATGAATCACCTGACACTGGCCGGAGGGGAACGCAGCAAGCGGATCAGCAAACAACGCAAGAGGCGCCGAAGCCGACGATCGGGATTGGCGATGGCCATGGCGATGATGCTGGGATCGCTGCTGGCGGTGCTTCTGGCCGTCAGCGCCACGCGGACCCACACCGCCAAGATGCAGCAGCGACGCGCTGCCGAATCGATGCAACTGGAACAGATGCAGCTGGCGGCGATGCTGCGGTTGCATCATGCCGACAAAGAATCCCCCAGCAGCGATCCGAAAGGGGTGATCGAATGGAACCCCGAGTCGCTTCCGATGGATGTCACCGACGCCAGCGATCTCCCGGAACGCATCACCAAGGGATGGCGCGTGATCGCGCGTTTCGCCGAGGCAACCACTTCGGGGCAGCCGACTTCAGGGCAACCGATAGCTGGCGAGGCGGTGACCAGCGATTCGCAGAAACGCGACAGGATCGTCGAGATCGTATCGGCTTATGGTCGCCAAAAGTCGATCGGGAGATGGAACCTGGAAGGGGACGGGAAGCCGACAGAGCGATCGAGGGACGATCGACGAAGAGATTCACGAAACGAATCGGAGGTGCCGTGATGGAATCGATGAGATCGCAGGCCAATCGAAGGAGCGAATGGCTGCAGGAAAGCCACCGGCGGGGATTCACCCTGGTGGAGCTGCTGGTGGTGATGGCGGTCATTGGGGTCCTGGTAGGACTGCTGATCCCTTCGGTGCAGGCGGTCCGCGAAAGTGCCCGCCGCTTCAGCTGCCTTTCGCGGCTGGCCCAGATCGGGATGGCAGTGCATGCCTACGAAAGTCACATGGGGCGATTTCCAGCCGGCGTCGTCGACTCCCAGAAGCCGATTCGCCACATACCAATTGGGTACCATCACAACTGGATCTCTGGAATCCTTCCCTATCTGGATCTGCCCAACGCCTATCGTGCGATCGACCCCGCCAAAAGCGTCTACGACCCGGCTCACGACACCTTGCGAAATACGCCACTTCCAGTGCTTCGGTGTCCCTCCGACCCCAACTCCAGCCCCGTCTCCAACTACGCCGGGATCCATGATCCCAGGGAACGGCCGATCGACGACACCAACCGTGGAGTCTTCATTCGCAACCAAAGCTTCCGGATCGACGACCTCACCGATGGCCTGTCGTGCACGGCTTGGATCACCGAGAAGCAGATGCTGTCGGTCGACCTGGGATGGATGTCGGGGACGCGTGGAACGCTTCGCAACCTGGGTAGCCTCACCAAAACCCAGACGTTCGGGGGCAGCTTTCTGGTGCCCGGGACGAAAATCGATTCATCCATCCCGAAGAACCAGATGGTCAACGAAACCACCGTCGAAGAACTGAAGGACTACACCGAGAAAGGCTACCTCGAGGATCTTCCTAACGGCCCTCAAGGAGCGATTCAGGTCGGTGGCATGGGTAGCGCGCATCCCAGCGGTTGTCACTTAGCCATGGCCGACGGCAGCGTGCTCTTCATCGGTCGCTCGGTGTCGATGCCTGTCCTCTGGGCGCTGGCCGATCGGCGTGATGGCCTCCCCCTGGCACCCCCTGAACCTTGAGCGAGTCACCTGAAGTGTCGAGCGATCCAACCGACGAACCATCACAACAGCCCGAAGGCTTGGCGCATCCCGAAGGTCGACCCGACGGCGCTGGCGAACGCTTCGCCCAAGGGAACTGGATCGTCACGCACATGGGCCGATACACTTTCCTGGAACCAAGAAGCCGTAAGGCCTTCATCGAACCAGTAGGATTTCTGGTGACAGACCAGAAGGTGCAGCGCACCCTGGGATTGGAGGGTGACGCCACCAAGAAGCAGTCGCGCGCGATCAGCCTGATGGAGCTGATACTTTGGGTGGTGGTGATGGCGATGATGAGCTCCATTTGGAGCCAGATGGCGGGGGCGATCCTCAGCGATCCTAGGCGACTGATGGCGATGGGGATCGTGGCGGCGATCGCAGCCGCGCCCCTGGGCGCTCTGGCCGCTGCCCTATCCGGAGGCCTGGGACTGTTGCATTATCTTGCGAGCCTACTGCTGACGGCGGGCATCGGCGCCACGGCGGTCGGAATGCTATGGCTGGATGGAAAGCAATTGACGGGGGTCCTGCAGACCATGGTGATCGGGGCCGTCGGGATCGTCTTGGTAGCAGCCGTTCGATACCTTCGGCCACCGTCTCTCTGACCCAGCTCCTGCAGGCAGCCCCTTGCAGCAATCCACAGCAGCTCCCCCGTCGCTCAGTCAGCCCATAACTGCGGCACTTCCATCCCCAGTTTGGCAATCAGCTGCTCCACTTCGTCCGCCATGCGATCGCTGCTGGAGTGGATGTGCTCGGCTTCACTGAGAAACCGGATCTTCGGGTCGGGATAGACGTCGTGATCGATCAGGATTTTTTCAAAGGGAGCCAACTGGCTGCCGTAGGCGATCAGCACCTTGTGCTCATCAAACTGCACCTCCAGTTGCCGCCGAGGATTCAGGATGGCGATCCCCATGCATCCATCATCCAGAATCAGCGATTCGTGATCGCAAAGAATGCTTTTCAGAACCGTCAGATCGATATCCTCGCGATAGAGATCGCGCTGACGGGAAGTCGCTCCGCAGTGACTGGTTTCCAGCACCACATCCACCATGGTGCCCAGAGGATCAAGCATCTGGAGGAAGAGATCAAATAGGTTCTGCCGGCTGGCAGCAGCCATCACCACCGGGATCGATACATCGAGACTGGAATCGACGTAGGTATCGTGGCGATACCCCTGCTTGGGAAGAATCTTCAAATCGCGGGAAGGTCGGACCGCTTCGGTCAATTCAAAAGTCCCATAGGTCGAGATCGCCATATGCCGCTCCAAGGCCCGTTCGTCCAAGGCGGATTGGTTGGCGATGGAGGGCTGAGCCGTCTGCATCTGAAATGGCGAATGCTGGCTGTGAGGGAGGCGCGAAGAGCGGTCCATCGTCAATTTCCTGGCAGGCAAAGTCGTAAATGAGATGACTCCAAGGGATGGCGTCCGCCGCATCGCTTGGGGGGATGAAACGATGGGGAAACTTAGGTCAGGGGTAGCATCTGGGGGAAAAATTCCATAAAGCTTTCACTTTTTCGGGGAGTTTGCTGTCCGCACCACCGTTTCTGTCGATATTTCTGGAACAACCGGAACGGTCTCCGCCGCCCCGGTCCTCCCGCAGTGGCTCGGTTTTCCACCAAGCTGAGGCGGGCTCGGTCTTCCAATGAGTCGGTAAAAAACAGCAACGGTGGGTGATGGACGGAGCGATCGATTCGACAAGCCAACAGGATGCCAGCCGGTCGCCGCAGCCCGCCTGCCGCCCCCGGATCAACACCCCCTCGCTCGATCGCTTGGCTGGGACCGGATCGCCGACGCCAAAGCTACTTGGTTGGTGCCTCGGGCGGCTGGGCCTGGGCCTGCTCTCCGTCTCCCTGGGGTGTGGATCGCCTAGCGAACCTTCCAAGACCAAGGAGCCGACTCAACGGGCCGGCCTATCGTCGCAGCCTGCAACCGCTCAGGAACAGGCCAAAGCCGACCCGACGACTCCAGAGCCCCCGCAGAAGGCAGAAACAGCGACGGCTCCTAGCAGTGCCGTCGCTGCCGATACAGCCGACAAGGGGACGCCGCCCCCCTCTGCGGAGCCAGCTCCCTGGAAGCCCAGCCAGGAGAATCTAGCGATCTCCTGGGCCGATCGATTGACGTTGCCATGGAGCGATCATCAGGTGATCTATCTGCAGGGAGATCCGGTAGGCTATCA
The DNA here is from genome assembly GCA_044371425.1 of Pirellulaceae bacterium. Lineage (GTDB taxonomy): Bacteria > Planctomycetota > Planctomycetia > Pirellulales > Pirellulaceae > JBEISR01. The sequence goes on from JBILTR010000014.1 coordinate 135,518, forward strand.
GACCCGATCGGTCAGTGCGTCCAAGTCGCTGGGGGAAGGGATGCTGCGATGGGAGCAAGCGGGAAGGATCCGACTGCAGCGAGGGGAGCAGCTGGTGGACCAGAGCTGGAAGCTGTTCAGTTTGGAGCGGCCCGATGGAGCGGTGCTGAACCTGGTGGCCGAATGGGAGGCAGGTGGACAGCGACGCGTTGGGGAATTGGTCAATGACAAAGAGGGGCATTTCCAGCTGAACAAACGGACTGGCGACCAGACGCAATCGGAATCGCAGGTATGGCCCGAAGGAGCTCGCGGTCCATTTTCGGTGGAGCAGTCTTTCTTGCGGCGGGTGCCCGAGCTGCTGGAAGCTCGGCAGTTTGTTTCGTTCGATCCGGTGGAGATGCAATTTGTCCCGCAGCGGATCGAGGGGATGGGAGTGGTCCAGACCGCGACGCTGGATGGCAACAACCGATCGCTGCACGAAATCCGAGTGGTTTCCGGCACCGAGGCGAAGGGGCTGGAGACGGTGCACTGGGTGGATGACGAAGGAATTCTCTGGAAATCGTACATCCGAGGATACAACCTGCGGTATTTCCGCGCGACGGCGGAGCAAACGGAGGCGGTGGCCGACCAGTTGCAATGGGAAACAATCCCCCTGCCTTCTACCTTGGCCACCATCCCTCAAGGCCAGGTGGCGAAGGCCGGCACCGTTCGCTACACCATGAAGATGAAGGGGCAAGATCCCTTTCGGAGTTTTGTTCGTGGAGGGAACCAGAGCGTCCAGTCGATTTCCGCCTTCTCTGCGGTGGTATCGATCGGGCGTGAGGGAAGTGCAGGGGATGCGACCACCGCTTTAACGCCTTCGGACTCTGCTCCTTCCGAGCCATCGATGTTGGGTAGCAATCGTTGGATGGCGACCGACCAACCCGATCTCCAGACGGCGTGCCGTACATGGCTTGGGAACCAACCACATACGGTGGAGACGGCGATGGCGAGTTTGGCGGAGGGGATCGCTGGGAAGTTGCAGCGGGATCCGACTGGAAAAACGCTGATCGGTTCCTCGAAACTGATGCGGGCAGAGCGTGCCGACTGTTTTGGTCACGCGGTCTTGCTGGCGACAGCGGCCAGGGCATGCCGGATCCCCGCGCGTGTCGCCTTGGGGATAGCACCGCAGTCGACTGGTGATCGACCGGCAGGCGATTCCGTGCCGGGGACCGATGGCACGCGGGGCCGAGGGGAAGCAGACACTTTTGCCCTACATGCCTGGGTGGAGGCATGGGACGGCAAGCGGTGGCAGGCATACGACAGTTACCTTCGCTCCCCCGATGCAGTATTGTGGCGGATCAAGCTGGGTTTCATGGACTTCGATTCCGAAAATCCTTACCGCGATCTTTTGGACGCAGCAGCGGTACTCGATCGACTGAAGATCGACTCCATCACCGCCGATTAACCCACCCCCGTGCTCCTCGCCCTCGCCAGGAACCGACCATTAGGACCAACCTCCAGTCGAACCTACACAACGCTTCCATCTATCGGTATCGCATCAACAAAAAGGAAACACATCAGGCTCACGCGAAGTCGCGAAGGCGCGAAGGGGGCAAAGAGCTAAGATCCGTGGATGACAGAGGGCAGCTGGGCAGGCTACAAGGCTGAGAGAAAGAGTGGTCTAATCGGCGAATCCTGATAGAAGAAGAACGTCGTTCGAT